>NZ_JBSVRO010000029.1:0-506 GCF_054072655.1 Luteimonas sp. A482 | reverse complement strand
CGGACTGCGGTCGCCTTGAAGGTCGTGCTGTAACGCGGGGTCGTACGTGGGCCTGGTTTCGGCATGGGAGCATCTCCTGATTCGTTAGGTCAGGGTGTCCACTAAAGCGAAGGAAGTGCCGTTTCGGCTTGAACGAATAGTTAGGGCGCCGGCAACCGAACTGCCGGGCCCAGTTGCCGGAACTGTAACCCAAACCGAAGCCCGGGCAAGCCTGCCCAAGATGCGTTCGGGCGGGCCGCTGCTGCGCCCGGTGCCGCCAGCGAGCGGCCTGCGCCGAAGCACCTTCGGGAGTGAAGTTGCTGCGCGAAGATCTGGAGCAGCAGGCGTGCGCGCGCAAGGTGCAGCTGCCGTGACCACACACAGATCATGGGATGCCTGACCGAGCGGCCTAACAACCTGAGTTAAGCCGCGCCGCTCGCGGCTCCTTCCGAAGCGATTTCTACCACGATCTGGACGAGGGCGCGCCGGCCTGGGCGGTGTCGGCTTGAACGACTAGTTAGGGAGAA
>NZ_JBSVRO010000028.1:0-527 GCF_054072655.1 Luteimonas sp. A482 | reverse complement strand
CTGAATTAAGCCGCGCCGCGAAGCGGTGTCGGCTTGAATGAATTGTTAGGCCCCATTACGGCTGACATTCCGAGCGAATGGAGCTGATAGTTGCAGACTCTACTGCGATCTGAAGCCAGCATGGGAAGTCGGATTGAGGAAGGTACTCCATGTACGTCGCGTCCTCCCGTACCGCGACAATCGGCTTGCCGTATCGTGCTTGTGCCACCGCAAAGGGCTGACCAGGGCAGACGCCTTGAGGCGTGCAGTAGTTGGCGCTGGTGCTGAGGATCTCCGCGACTCGATTGTCCTCGCCCAGCCACACAGTGAGCCCCTGAAACTCGAGCTCTACACTCAGGAAGTCGCCGGTTTTGCGGCGAGCAACTGGCTGGCCAAGCAGGTCCGTGGCCGAAGCCTCCGAATCTCCCAGAGAGACGCCTGCGAGAGATAGAGCGTTGTCGGGAACGACAGGCGCGCTGGACTGTGGCAGCGCGCCGCCAAGGACCAACACCACGATTGCCGCGCTGATTGCCATGGGGCCTAACGCC
>NZ_JBSVRO010000027.1:0-535 GCF_054072655.1 Luteimonas sp. A482 | reverse complement strand
CGCAGGTTAACAAAGTAAGTGCAACACCTGCGACGCCTGAAGTAGAAGGGGTGAGCTGGCAGACTGGGAGGGATTTCTCCGGCAAGAGACGATCCCGCATGTACCACCAGCTCACCGAGCCGGAACGATACACCCTGTCCGTGCTGAAGCGACAGGGGTGCTCGTTCCGCTGCATTGCCCAGGTCTTGCAGCGTAGCCCCAGCACGATCAGTCGCGAGATCGGCCGCAACGCAACGGTGGTTCAAGGCAAGCCTCGTCCACTGTATGTGCCGAGCAAGGCGCAGGAGCATGCCAACGGTCGGCGCAGCCGCAGCCGGCGCGTGAAGCAACATGATCGAGCCGTCTATGCGCATGTCGAATCATTGCTGGTGGAACAACAGTGGAGTCCCGAGCAGATCGCCTGCCACTTGCCCGAACAGGTGGGCACGGGCATCAGTCACATGACCATCTACCGCCATGTGCGTCATGACCAGCGCCAGGGTGGACGCCTGTACAAACACCTGCGGCAGGGCGGAAAACGACGGCGCAAGCGTAC
>NZ_JBSVRO010000026.1:0-538 GCF_054072655.1 Luteimonas sp. A482 | reverse complement strand
ACTGGCCAACAAGCCCATGATCGACAGTCGCCCTGAAGCGGTCGAACAGCGACAGGAAGTCGGACATTGGGAAGGCGACACTGTGATGGGCGCTGCGGGTGAGCGTGACTGCCTGTTGACCCTGGTCGAACGCAGCACGGGGTTGGCGCTGGTGATGAAGCTGCCACACCGCACGGTACGCGCGGTCAATCGTGCCGCACTCCACGCTATCCAAACCAGCGGACTGCCCTTCACTACGATCACCTGGGACAACGGCACAGAGTTCCATGGCTATCGCGCCTTGGAAAACGCCGCAGGCATCCGCTGCTACTTCGCCTACCCGCATCACCCCTGGGAGCGTGGCAGCAATGAGAACTTCAACGGCCTATTGCGGCAGTACTTCCCGAAAGGAAAAAGCTTGGCCAGGATCCGCCAAGCCGACTGCAACACCGTTGTCGCTAAACTCAACCAACGACCGAGGAAACGCTATGGCTTCCAGACCCCGGAACAACGACTACAACAAACTTCAGGGGTGTTGCACTTGGAGTGTTAATTCACC
>NZ_JBSVRO010000025.1:0-554 GCF_054072655.1 Luteimonas sp. A482 | reverse complement strand
CCGAGATCGTCGGCCAGATCCGCCAGGGCAGCGATGCGATCAACGCCTCGGCCTCGGAAATCGCCGCCGGCAACGACGACCTGTCGCGCCGCACCGAGCAGCAGGCTGCATCGCTCGAGGAAACCGCTTCGTCGATGGAGGAGCTCACCTCGACCGTGCGCCAGAACGCAGACAACGCGCGCCAGGCCAACCAGCTGGCCATCGGCGCGGTCGATGTCGCCTCGCAGGGTGGCGAGGTGGTCGGCAAGGTCGTGCAGACCATGTCCGCGATCTCCGAGTCATCCAACCGCATCGCCGACATCATCGGCGTGATCGACGGCATCGCCTTCCAGACCAACATCCTGGCGCTCAACGCCGCGGTCGAAGCCGCGCGCGCGGGTGAGCAGGGTCGTGGCTTCGCCGTGGTCGCGGCGGAAGTGCGCTCGCTGGCGCAGCGTTCGGCAGGCGCGGCCAAGGAGATCAAGACGCTGATCACCGATTCGGCCGACAAGGTCCGCCATGGCAACGAGCTGGTCGACCAGGCCGGGCGCACCATGGGCGAGATCGTGACCAGC
>NZ_JBSVRO010000024.1:0-657 GCF_054072655.1 Luteimonas sp. A482 | reverse complement strand
CGGGCGATGACAGCGTGGCCCTGGGCCAGGCGGCGATGGCCACGGGCGCGGAGAGCGTGGCGGTGGGCGGCAGCTCGTTCCTCGGATTGTTCCCGACCGAAGCCTCGGGTGACTACTCGACGGCAGTGGGTGCGGGCGCGTGGGCGACGGGTACCAACGCCACGGCGCTGGGCAACTTCGCCACGGCGGCAGGTGAGGACAGCACCGCGCTGGGCGCAGGCAGCCTGGCCACCGCAGACAACAGCGTGGCGCTGGGCATGGGTTCGGAAGCCGATCGGGACAACAGCGTGTCGGTCGGTGCCGCGGGCGCAGAGCGCCAGGTCACCAACGTCGCAGCGGGCACCGAGGGCACCGACGCGGTGAACCTGGAGCAGCTGGAAGGTGCCACGGCCAGCAACCGCTACTTCCAGGCCACCGGCAACGACGACGACCCGAGCGACGATGTCGGCGCGTACGCCGAAGGTGCGTATGCGACCGCGTCGGGCGAAGCGGCCAATGCCTACGGCCAGGGCGCGTCGGCCTACGGCAGCGGCGCATATGCCGACGGCCAGTACTCGACCGCTTCGGGCTTCAACGCCACCGCGACGGCCGACAGCGCGACCGCAGTGGGCGGCAGCCTGTACTACGAGGATCCGGACACGGGCGAAGTGCTGCTCG
>NZ_JBSVRO010000023.1:0-659 GCF_054072655.1 Luteimonas sp. A482 | reverse complement strand
GATTCTGAGCGCTGGGCCGATGGGGTCAATCAGGCAAGTACGCTTTCTCGTGTCAGGCTTCTCCCCGAGGCGACGGGGCAGTGCTCTTTTCTGCCTAACGCCAGAGTTAAGCCGAGACGCGTAGTGGAGCGAAGCACATGGCAAGCTGTACCTGCCATGTGTTTTGCGTAACGAAGCGGCTTCGGCTTGAACGACTTGTTAGGCCGCCGCACGCCGAGCTTGCGCCCGACCTTGCGACAGCCCAACCCCTGAGCCGAACAGTACAATATGTCTGGCCGAACGGCCTGAGGTT
This sequence comes from Luteimonas sp. A482, assembly GCF_054072655.1. NCBI lineage: Bacteria > Pseudomonadati > Pseudomonadota > Gammaproteobacteria > Lysobacterales > Lysobacteraceae > Luteimonas > Luteimonas sp. A482. The sequence continues at coordinate 367 of NZ_JBSVRO010000023.1, read as the reverse complement.
GGCACTTGCTGAGGCAAAAGCCAAAACCATCGGCTCGCGCGGCCAAGAACTCTCACTGTGCCCTGTCCGGAGCCGACTCGTGCGGTCGAATCTTGCGAAGAGCCGCGCCTGTCCGAAACCGAGGTGCTGCAGGGCTGACTGCCGATGCCTTCACCGCGCGTGCGAGATACAAATGCCGTGACTGAGCGAGACGCTACAAGCCGCTTGGAACCTGACAACGGCAGTGCGGGAAACAAGGCCTAACACCTGAATTAAGCCGCGCCGCGAAGCGGTGTCGGCTTGAATGAATTGTTAGGCCCCATTACGGCTGACATTCCGAGCGAATGGAGCTGATAGTTGCAGACTCTACTGCGATCTGAAGCCAGCA
>NZ_JBSVRO010000022.1:0-676 GCF_054072655.1 Luteimonas sp. A482 | reverse complement strand
GACTGCAACACCGTTGTCGCTAAACTCAACCAACGACCGAGGAAACGCTATGGCTTCCAGACCCCGGAACAACGACTACAACAAACTTCAGGGGTGTTGCACTTGGAGTGTTAATTCACCCCCATAGCGATACATATGACTATGGGAGCTCAAAGTGCTTTCTGTGCCGATGGATCTCGGCTAGTGCGCCATCTCGGAAGGTAAGCCGAACCGAATTGAAGAACTTGTCATTGCCATCAAGAAGAACAACCCATTGATCATGCTCTTGCAGTCGCCCAAGTTCAGCCGGTGAAGGGACGATAGAGAAGTTGTCTCCGGCCCTTGGGCCATGGCTAACATACACAACGGCGTCTGGATGGCTACTGAGATGACTAACCGATGCAAGGGCGTCTTGCTTAGATGCGCCGATAGTGAACCCATGGGCTGCGCCGGAAGTAATTGTTTCATCGATGTAGGTAGCCCAGAGATACCCAATGTATCCCGCGATGACAAGAGTCGGCACAAGCACCGCAGCAGCTAAAATTTTTTGCCACAGTCGCATGGATGTATGCCTTTGGGCCTAACAACCTGAGTTAAGCCGCGCCGCTCGCGGCTCCTTCCGAAGCGATTTCTACCACGATCTGGACGAGGGCGCGCCGGCCTGGGCGGTGTCGGCTTGAACGACTAGTTAGGGAGA
>NZ_JBSVRO010000021.1:0-875 GCF_054072655.1 Luteimonas sp. A482 | reverse complement strand
GCGCTCGGGATGATGTTCCGGCAGCCGTGCGCGCAAGGCGCGCACGGGCCGTCACATCACTTGACGATCTTTGCCACCACGCCGGCGCCGACGGTGCGGCCGCCTTCGCGGATCGCGAAACGCAGGCCTTCGTCCATCGCGATCGGGTTGATCAGCGACACCACCATCTTCACGTTGTCGCCCGGCATCACCATCTCCACGCCTTCAGGCAGCTCGCAGGCGCCAGTGATGTCGGTGGTGCGGAAGTAGAACTGCGGACGGTAGCCCTTGAAGAACGGCGTGTGACGGCCACCCTCGTCCTTGCTCAGCACGTACACCTCGGCCTCGAAGTCCGTGTGCGGCTTGATCGAGCCCGGCTTGCACAGCACCTGGCCACGCTCCACGTCATCGCGCTTGGTGCCGCGCAGCAGCAGGCCGGCGTTGTCGCCCGCCTGGCCCTGGTCGAGCAGCTTGCGGAACATCTCCACGCCCGTGACCGTGGTCTTCTGGGTCGGACGGATACCGACGATCTCGATCTCCTCGCCCACCTTGACGATGCCGCGCTCGATGCGACCGGTCACCACCGTGCCGCGACCCGAGATCGAGAACACGTCCTCGACCGGCATCAGGAACGGCTTGTCCACGTCGCGCTGGGGCTCCGGGATCCAGCTGTCCAGCGCCTCGACCAGCTTGATGATCGACGGCACGCCGATCTCGCTCTGGTCGCCTTCCAGCGCCTTGAGCGCCGAACCGTGGATGATCGGGGTGTCGTCGCCCGGGAACTCGTACTTGGACAGAAGCTCGCGCACTTCCATCTCCACCAGCTCCAGCAGCTCGGCGTCGTCCACCATGTCCGCCTTGTTCAGGTAGACCACGATGTACGGCACGCCCACCTG
>NZ_JBSVRO010000020.1:0-936 GCF_054072655.1 Luteimonas sp. A482 | reverse complement strand
CGGCACTTCCTTCGCTTTAGTGGACACCCTGACCTAACGAATCAGGAGATGCTCCCATGCCGAAACCAGGCCCACGTACGACCCCGCGTTACAGCACGACCTTCAAGGCGACCGCAGTCCGCCTGAGTAACATGCCCGGCGTCGCCGTGCAGGACGTTGCGCAGTCGCTTTACATCCATCCCTTCATGTTGTCTCGTTGGCGCAAGCAGGCACGGGAGGGAATGATCGTGACCAAAGGCGCGACTGTCGACAAAGAGGTACTGGCCGAGCTCAAGGAGCTTCGCCGGGTCAAGAAGGCGTACGACCGGCTTCGCCTGGAGCATGACCTTTTAAAAAAAGCGATCGCGTTCACTTCCGAACGAAACGGGACGTCTTCGCCTTCATTGCCCAGCAGAAAGACGTCCCGGTGAGGCAGCTCTGCCGGCTCTACGGCGTCAGCGCCAGCGGCTACTACGCCTGGCGCGATCGGCCTGCGAGTGCTCGCAGCACCGCAGACGCGCAGGTCTTGCTTTGGATCCGGGAGGCACATGATGCAAGTCACCAGACCTACGGCAGTCCGCGGGTGCACGAGGCTTTGCTGCAGGACGGGCTTCACATCGGTCGTCGCCGCGTCGAGCGGCTGATGCGGGAAAACCAGATCCAAAGTTGCTCGACCACGCTTTACCGCCGTAGCCCCGGCACCAGCCGGTTCTTTGCAAGCATCGACAACCAGGTGCACGAGATGGCCATCGATCGACCGAACCAGGTCTGGGTCGGCGATGTCACCTACCTCAAGGTCTCCGGTGTCTGGCGATACCTCGCCACCATCATGGATCGACACAGCAGGCGCCTGCTGGGGTGGGCGCTGGGCACCGAGCGAACCGCGGCGCTGACGGCAAGGGCACTGCGTGCGGCATTGCGTCGCCGCCAGCCGGAGCCGGATACGATCTTCCACAG
>NZ_JBSVRO010000019.1:0-1162 GCF_054072655.1 Luteimonas sp. A482 | reverse complement strand
CCTTATGTCTTGAGTTTCCCCTACCGTAGGCGCCGAGAGCCCGACGTGCGCGCCCGATAACGCCTCGGTGTCAGACCACCGTAATTCAGCAGGGGCCGCACGCCGGATCTCGCGCCCTGCGCCCGAACAGTTGATCGAGGTTTCCCTCGAACTGATAAGCGTGGGCCTCGGGCGCGATGCTCTCGGCCAATCAACTGTAGCGGAGAACGAACATGTCAGCAGCAGGGATCGATGTGAGCAAGGCCAGCCTGGATTTGGCCGTGGATGGGCAGCCGCGCGTGCTCCGGTTCGCCAACAATCGGGCGGACATCGCCAAGCTGGTCAAGCGACTGCAGGCGCTTGGGGCCACGCAGATCGTGGTCGAAGCCACCGGCGGCTACGAGGAGCCACTGCTCGAGGCCTGCTGCGATGCCGGTCTGTGGATTGCCCGGGTCAACCCTCGCCAGGCCCGCGCCTTCGCCAACGCCACCGGCGAGCTGGCCAAGACCGACGACATCGACGCCCGGATCCTGGCGCTCATGGCCCGGCTGTTCGCCGACCGCCTGCGCCCCTACCTCGCACCGCCGCCCTGGCAACGCGAGCTGCGTGATTGGCTGCGCCGCCGCTGCCAGGTGGTCGTCCTGCTTCAGGCCCAGAAGCAGCAGGCGGCGATGGCGCCTGCTTCGGTCCACAAGCTTGCAGCGCGCACCATTGCCGCCCTGGTCAGGGAGCTTGCCGCGATCGAGAAGACGATGAAGGCCTTGATCCAGGCGCACGCCACGCCCGCGCTACGCTCGAGCAAGGGTCTTGGACCCGTGTTCCAGGCCACCGCTCTCGCGCTGCTGCCGGAGCTCGGCCACCTTGATCGCAGACAGATCGCCAAGCTCACCGGCGTCGCCCCGATGAACCGGGACAGCGGACAGGGCCAGGGCAAGCGACGGATCCGTGGAGGGCGCGCCCCGGTTCGCGTCGCGCTCTACATGGCCACGCTCTCGGCCGTACGCTGGGATCCGACCATGAAGGCGCACTACCAGCAGCTTCGGGCGCGCGGCAAGCTTGGCAAGGTGGCGCTGGTGGCTTGCATGCGCAAGCTGCTCGGGATCATCAATGCCAGGCGCCGCGACGAGCTTCGGGCCGAGGGCCTGGCACTGGCTTGAGCGGCACGCTTCAAGACAGTTGCTGA
>NZ_JBSVRO010000018.1:0-1213 GCF_054072655.1 Luteimonas sp. A482 | reverse complement strand
CGCTATCGGCGCCGACGGCGGTCGCGTTGTAGCCGGAGGCCGCGCTCCAGCTGCCCACCGAGGTGCTGTTGAACCCCGACGCATCTGCACGGCCGCCGATGGCCGTGCCGTAGTCGCCCGAGGCTTCCGACAGCGTACCGAAGGCCGAGGACTCGCTGCCCGAAGCGAGGCTTTCGCTGCCCACCGCCACCGCGTACTCACCCAGTGCCGCGCTGCTCGCGCCGAGCGCGACCGCACTGGCCTGGTCGGCGACCGCGTTGAAGCCCACCGCAGTGGCATGGTCGGCCAGCGCGAACGCACCGCTGCCCAGCGCCGAGGCGCCCTCGCCCATCGCCGTGGCCGATTCACCGGCCGCCGTGGCGTACTCGCCTTCGACGTAGGCGGCGTTGTCGCTGTCCACGCCGCCGCTCGCTGCGAAGTAGCGCGTGTGCTCGGTCGCGCCTTCCAGCTGCTCCAGATTCACCGCATCCGTCGCCTCGGTACCGGCGGCGACGTTGGTGACCTGCCGCTCCGCGCCAACATCCCCGACCGAGACGCTGTCCTCGCGATCGGCCAGCGACCCTGCGCCCAGCGCCACGCTGTTCAAGGCGCTGGCAGTGGCGCTCTCGCCGAGCGCCGTGGCGCCTTCGGCATTGGCCCAGCTGTTCCAGCCGAGCGCAGTCCCGTAATCGCCGGTGGCCCAGGCGCCGGCGCCAACCGCCGTCGCCCCCGTACCCGATGCCTGGGCAGGAATGAATCCGAAGAACGTGGAGCCGCCCACCGCGACGCTCTCGTCGCCCGTGGCTTCACTGAACTCGCCCACGGCCACGCTGCTGACGCCGCTGGCCGTGGCGACCACGCCCACCGCGGTGGCGTAATCGCCCGCCGCCTCGGCGCCATAACCCAGCGCACTCGCACCGTAGCCGCCGGCATTGCTGAAGCTGCCGTTCGCGGTCGTGAAGTCGCCGCTGGCGCCGCTGCCGTAGCCCGTCGCGGTCGCCTGCAGGCCGTCCGCCGTCGCGGCCGCACCGCTGGCGGTGCTGAACGCGCCATTGGCCTGTGCGCCCGCGCCGAACGCGCTTGCGCCGACGTCGGAGGCGGTCGTGGTCTGGTCGAGCAGCACTTCGCCCGTGTCCGGATCCTCGTAGTACAGGCTGCCGCCCACTGCGGTCGCGCTGTCGGCCGTCGCGGTGGCGTTGAAGCCCGAAGCGGTCGAGTACTGGCCGTCGGCATA
>NZ_JBSVRO010000017.1:0-1296 GCF_054072655.1 Luteimonas sp. A482 | reverse complement strand
AATCAGCGCTTACACTCGTCCCTCGGATACCAGACGCCATCGGCGTTCGAAGCCCAGTGCACCTAACCATCGGTGTCCACTTTTGCGTAGGAAGTCCCAACCGCTTCGCGGTTCGGCTTAACTCAAGTGTTAGGCCGCACATGAAGCACTTCTGGTTACTTAGCCTTCTCTTCCTCGCAGCGCCACAAGCTCTTGCGCGATCTATTGAGGTCTGCCCCACGCTCCCGTCGGATTCCGGCCTCGAGTGGACCTACAGCGAGGGGCCCGACTTTGATGTGTGCCGCGCCTCTGTCATCGGGTCCGAGGATCAAGCTTTTGGCATCTACCTCGGCAATCACCCAAGCTTTCACCCCGAGCGTGCCGAGCGCATTGGCAAGGGCAAGGTCGCAGGCCGTCGCGTGACTTGGTATCGCCAAGATCCTGGTGACTCCAATTCCGCCTTCTCGCGTCAAACCCTGCTGACGCTTGATCGAAAATGGGGTTATGTGGCGCATATCTGGGTTACGGCCGATACTGAGCAACAGTTGCTTGATCGGCTGTCCGCTTTGGAGCGCATCGCGTTCAAGATGCCATGACTGTGCGCCCTAACTATTCATTCAAGCCGAAGCCGCTTCGCGGCTCGGCTTAATTCTGGCGTTAGGCCGCTAAGACACTCTTATGCACCGATCAGTAAAGCTTATGTGGGACGACTACCTTGCTCGTCAGTCTCAACCATCACAACTCCCCACGGATGCTCCGCCAGCCTGGCATTTTTGCGACAACGAGGCGGATGCTCATGAGTGTGCTCAGCTAGTCTTGACCGGCAGAAAGCGCGCAACATCACCTTCGTTGTGGTCTTTTGAGAGCAGCGGTGAGGCTTTGCCCCATGTGGGCGATCTGAACATAGTGACGGACTGGAGCGGTAAGGCCGTATGTATTATTCGCACAACCAAAGTGCAGATCCTCCCGCTCAACGAGATCACTGAGGTTCACGCAAGAATTGAAGGTGAGGGAGATGGATCGCTTGATTGGTGGCGCAAGGCTCATTGGGACTATTACCATCACGAGCTCCAAGGGACTGGCTATGAGCCTCAGCCTGACATGTCTGTCGTCTTTCAAGAGTTTGAGCGCATATTTCCGTCAGGCGCGGCCTAACATTTCATTCAAGCCGACGCCGCTTCGCGGCGCGGCTTAATTCAGCAACTGTCTTGAAGCGTGCCGCTCAAGCCAGTGCCAGGCCCTCGGCCCGAAGCTCGTCGCGGCGCCTGGCATTGATGATCCCGAGCAGCTTGCGCATGCAAGCCACCAGCGCCACCT
>NZ_JBSVRO010000016.1:0-1315 GCF_054072655.1 Luteimonas sp. A482 | reverse complement strand
CGAGATCCGGCGTGCGGCCCCTGCTGAATTACGGTGGTCTGACACCGAGGCGTTATCGGGCGCGCACGTCGGGCTCTCGGCGCCTACGGTAGGGGAAACTCAAGACATAAGGCGTTAGGCCCTACACCAAATGGCGAGGCAAGACAGATGATTAGAAGCGGCGCCTTGTCACTCATCACGCTAGTGCTCTTCATGAGTGCGGCTCAGACGCTAGCCACACCACCGCCGGAAAATAGGCCGCAGTACTGTGCAAGCAGCTTCTGCGTGGAAGTTATCGCTTACAGTTCCGTTGAGGGCGCGGTCATCGACCGAAGCAACAACGCAGAGCGCATTAGCATTCGCCTTCAAGATGGAACGCGCATTGCGTTTGCTGCGAGGCCCGTTCGCGAGAACGAGAATGCTTATGGGGGCGCTTCAGATTGGGCCTGGCACTCTCCATCAATGGCGACTTCCAGACGATGCATGGGTTGCGATGACCCCGAAGTGCCCTCGCTCATCGTGGGGGTTGCTGTAGCTGGAGACCCAGAACTTGTGACTAAGCATCTACACGGTAGTCTGTGTGGCTGGTCAGCGAGGTACCGCTGGAGAGGTGATGAAGCACAGCCTAGACGGATCGAGCTCGGTGAGCAGGAGTGCTTTCGGCACCTACGATGGTAGCGGCCTAACAATGCGTTCAAGCCGAAGCCGCTTCGTTCCGCAAAGTACATGGCAGGTACAGCTTGCCATGTGCTTTGCTCCACTACGCGTCTCGGCTTAACTTAGGCGTTAGGCCTCATGCTCAAGATATTCTCACTCATTTTGCTTTTAATGCTCACTGCCTGTGACTTCGGAAGGTCGGCATCTCGCATTGCTTATTGGCAGAGCGAAACGGAGAAATATTTGCCAGTAGGCATTAGCAAGGGCGACGCGGAGAAGTTCTTCCATGATCGCGGGCTCACGCTTAGATGCTGCATGTCTGGCCCGAACATAGAGAGCGCGCATGCCGCACGAGAGAGAAATATTGGCCGTCACTTCTTCATGGAATACGAAGCAAACATCATTGTCGATTTCAAGGACGACAAGGTGGATCGGGTACGCGTCATGCGCTTTGGGGTCGGGCTATGAGGCCAAACAGTTCGTTCAAGCCGAACGCGTTTCGCTACACCAACAACATGGCAGAACAGCTTGCCATGTTGTTGGCTCCGCTACGCAGGCCGGCTTAACTCAGCAACTGTCTTGAAGCGTGCCGCTCAAGCCAGTGCCAGGCCCTCGGCCCGAAGCTCGTCGCGGCGCCTGGCATTGATGATCCCGAGCAGCTTGCGCATGCAAGCCACCA
>NZ_JBSVRO010000015.1:0-1322 GCF_054072655.1 Luteimonas sp. A482 | reverse complement strand
CCAGACGGAGCGCTTGGTTGATTCTGAGCGCTGGGCCGATGGGGTCAATCAGGCAAGTACGCTTTCTCGTGTCAGGCTTCTCCCCGAGGCGACGGGGCAGTGCTCTTTTCTGCCTAACGCCTAAGTTAAGCCGCGCCGCAGCGGGGTGTGAAGCACATGGCAAGCTGTACCTGCCATGTGGTTTGCGCCCCGATGCGGTGTCGGCTTGAACGCATTGTTAGGCACCAATCCGACGCACTGTAGGCGCCTCTTCTGATGCCACGTCAATGATGTGGTCAAGACAAACAATCTCGTAGTGCTTGAACGGACCCGGGTACTCCGACGTTGCAAAGGTGCCGTTGGCGACAAAGTCGAGGAACTTTGATCGTGAGTAGACCCTGAAGGAAGAACCAACCCAATCCTCCTCTTTGTCCCACGAACAATAGGACTCGTCTCGAATGGCGTAGCTAATGTAGCAAGACCAGATAAGCTCAAAGTGCTTGGATTCGGCGGTAACGTCGATGGATCTGACACCGGGCAACGGCACGCCCGCGATGTCCCAAGTCTCCTCATGCACCGAAACGCGTCCCTCTGAGATGAGCAGGCGAAGAGAATTGGTCTCTGGCTCGGAGATCTCCGCCAAGAATAGGTTCTTGCAAGAGTTAATTTCTTCAATCATCGACGGTGCTGCCATTGGTGCCTAACACCAGAATTAAGCCGCGCCGCAAAGCGGCGTCGGCTTGAATGAATTGTTAGGGGCGTGCCGACAAGACCACATGACTCGGCCGCTCCCGGCCCGGCAGCAATAGCGAATCAAGATAGTGGGGATCATGCCATGCATCCCATGGCACTAGGCCTTGGTATGCAGCCAAGAATTCTTGGACTATCCCAGACCCCGTGACTCTGACACCGACCCAATGCGAGGCCCGATGAATCTCATAAGGACGCTCCTCCGGCTCCAAGAACACGGGCCCCTGACTCTTAACGGGCCATGCGCCACTTTTTAGCAAGTCAGGAGTAACCAACAGAGCAGCGATCGGCTCCATGGCACCGCTAAGGCCGCTTGGGCTGGCAGTAGCTGCAAAGAAGACGCATCCCACTGAGTTGAGCGCATCTGGCTCCAAGCTAAGAACCTGACCAATGCCCATTGAGTCGCCCGGGAGTGGAACCCCAAAGATGTCACCGGGATTGAACTTCTGAGCCATCTGATGAGCGCCTAACACCTTATGTCTTGAGTTTCCCCTACCGTAGGCGCCGAGAGCCCGACGTGCGCGCCCGATAACGCCTCGGTGTCAGACCACCGTAATTCAGCAGGGGCCGCACGCCGGATCTCGCGCCCTGCG
>NZ_JBSVRO010000014.1:0-1349 GCF_054072655.1 Luteimonas sp. A482 | reverse complement strand
CAGAGAGACGCCTGCGAGAGATAGAGCGTTGTCGGGAACGACAGGCGCGCTGGACTGTGGCAGCGCGCCGCCAAGGACCAACACCACGATTGCCGCGCTGATTGCCATGGGGCCTAACGCCTGAGTTAAGCCGACTTGCGTAGTGGAGGCAAAGGTATGGCAAGCTTTTTCTGCCATACCTTTGCCGTAACGAAGCAAGTTCGGCTTGAACGAATTGTTAGGCCGCCGGCAACCGAACTGCCGGGCCCAGTTGGCGGAACTGTAACCCAAACCGTAGCCTGGGCAAGCCTGCCCCAGATGCATTCGGGCGTGCCGTTGCTACGCACAGTGCCGGCAGCCAGTGGCTTGCGCCGACGAACTTTCGGGAGTGAAGTTGCTGCGCGAAGATCCGGAGCAGCGGGCTTGCGCGAGCAAGGTGCAGCCGCGGCGACCCACACCGATCATGGATGCCTGACCGAGCGGCCTAACACCTGAGTTAAGCCGCGCCGCGAAGCGGCGTCGGCTTGGACGAATTGTTAGGCATCAGCTGCGGAGCCGCCAGAGCGACCACGCGAACGGCTGCCGATGTAGGTGCCGGCGATAAGTGCAACCGATAGTATGAGCCACTCGGCCGCCGCCAGAACCAAGTGGAAGTTGCCGCCGAGCCAAGTGAAGACCGCAGCCGCAAGACCAATTGAGAGCGCCAGCATCAACACAAGCCCGAGGCCGGCGTGCATGTACGGTCGGCGCTCCTGGCGTGCGGCAAAGAACCAGAAGATGGGCCCGGCCGTGAGAAGCGACAGGAGGGTGCCGAGCAGGAATTGCGACCGGGCCCGATCGGGGCTGTCCGCAACGCCCTCGAAGAAGCCGATGGCGAACTGCGAGACCAGCAGCGCGACTGCGAGAGCGACGATCCTTCTCCAGTTCACGACAATCCCCATCTGATGCCTAACAACACTTGAGTTAAGCCGAACCGCGAAGCGGTTTCGGCTTGAACGAATAGTTAGGGCGCCGGCAACCGAACTGCCGGGCCCAGTTGCCGGAACTCTAACCCAAACCGTAGCCCGGGCAAGCCCGCCCCAGAGGCGCCCGCGCACGCCGTTGCTGCGCACAGTGCCGCCAGCGAGCGGCTTGCGCCGCCAAACTTTCTGGAGTGAAGTTGCTGCGCGAAGATCTGGAGCAGCAGGCGTGCGCGCGCAAGGTGCAGCTGCGTGACCACACACAGATCATGGGATGCCTGACCGAGCGACCTAACGCCTTATGTCTTGAGTTTCCCCTACCGTAGGCGCCGAGAGCCCGACGTGCGCGCCCGATAACGCCTCGGTGTCAGACCACCGTAATTCAGCAGGGGCCGCACGCCGGATCTCGCG
>NZ_JBSVRO010000013.1:0-1666 GCF_054072655.1 Luteimonas sp. A482 | reverse complement strand
AAGCTCCCAACTCCAACCATGCCTGCGCGTTCAGGCAGGCGAGGTAGCGGTGATAGATGCTTTCTAGCTCGGGTGCGGTCATACCGGCCAATGCTGCTTGAATCGACGACGGGAGCGGGAGCGGGAGCGAAGGCGGATGACGGAAGTGGGAAAGGGGGTGCTTGTGCCGCCTAACGCTTGAGTTAAGCCGCGCCGCGAAGCGGTGTCGGCTTGAACGAATTGTTAGAGCCCACTGTACTTGGCCTGCACCTCAGCTTCCATTGCTGAGAGCTCCCGTGCCATGGCCGACTCGTCAACGCCGAACTTGCTCCACAGTGCGAGGTACACAGGTGTTACCAGCGCATCTGCCTCTTCAAAAAGCGCGATCATTCCGCGCAGCTCCTCGATCATCTCTGTCCGACCGAGGTCGTGGATGATTGTGCCAGCGTGGTGTCGGAAGAAGTGATGAGCAAGAAAGTTGCGTTTCGCGAGGGCCGATGCCAAAACGGAGTCGATGTTCGCGGGTAGCTCTGTCAGTCCGCGTGCAGCACGAAGGAGTTGCCCAAGCGTCTTCGACTCAAGGCCTTCGTAGACCGAATCGAACACCTTGCGCGTTATCGCCGAAACCTGCTCCAGTTGTAGCACTGTTGTGAGATTGATCAGGCTCGATTCGAGAAGATTTGCCTGGTAAAGCGCGAGTCCGGCAAATGCATAGACTTCCTTCGGATCGTCGAGATCGGGTTCCGGAATAGTGGCCATGTTGGGAGTGGGCTCTAACGCCTAAGTTAAGCCGAAACGCGTAGTGGAGCAAAGCACATGGCAAGCTATACCTGCCATGTGCTTTGCGGAACGAAGCGGTTTCGGCTTGAACGCATTGTTAGGCCTACCTGCCGTGACTGACCCGAAGAATTTGGCCGTCGCGCTTGGAGATCACCGCAATAGCGGTACCACCTGCGTGGCTGGGTGGAAGATAGCCCGAGACCGTCCATTGCCCGTCTATGAGCTCAGCCGAATAGGGGGCTTGTGACGCGATCTCTTCTTTCCCGTAGATGGGCTCCCACACCGCAACGGCAATAGTGATGGCAGTGGCCTCATCTTGCACAAGGTCTCGGAGATTGAGCACGTTGTGCTCGTTCTCCTGGGAAGGAGCACAACCTGACACCAGTAACAGTGGCGCCAGAAAGTAAAACGTCGCCTTCATAGACACCCCCAGTGAGGCCTAACGCTTGAATTAAGCCGAACCGCGAAGCGGTTGGGACTTCCTACGCAAAAGTGGACACCGATGGTTAGGTGCACTGGGCTTCGAACGCCGATGGCGTCTGGTATCCGAGGGACGAGTGTAAGCGCTGATTATTGTAAAAATCGATATAGCCGGCCACGGCCCTGCGCAGTTCCCGGTCGGTGGCGAACCGCCGCCGGTGGTACATGTCGGACTTCAGCGACTTGTTCCACGATTCCATATGGGCGTTGTCGGTCATCCGACGCGGCCGGTTCACGCTCTGGACGACTCCGGCACCCGCAAGCACCTGTCGGAACTGCGCCGCCAGGAACTCGACGCCCCGGTCACTGTGGAAGATCGTATCCGGCTCCGGCTGGCGGCGACGCAATGCCGCACGCAGTGCCCTTGCCGTCAGCGCCGCGGTTCGCTCGGTGCCCAGCGCCCACCCCAGCAGGCGCCTGCTGTGTC
>NZ_JBSVRO010000012.1:0-3411 GCF_054072655.1 Luteimonas sp. A482 | reverse complement strand
GGGCAGGTTGCAGCGTAGTCTGGACGCGGCGCCACTTTGAAGCTCTTGCGGCAGTCAAAGCAGGCGTGCGCGATCAAGTACTGTGGCCCTCGCATGCGATTCTCCTGCATAGCCGCCTAACGCCTGAGTTAAGCCGACTTGCGCAGTGGAGGCTTTGGCGTGGCAAGCTTTTCCTGCCACGCCAAAGCCGTAACGAAGCAAGTTCGGCTTGAACGAATTGTTAGGCGGCACTTCCAGGGACAGGCGTTGCAAGCTGAGCTTCGATTGCAGCTTTGTCAACTACGGACCAAACCCGAACAATCTTTCCATCGGCGAACTCGTACATCACGTTTTCGGCAAATGAGACTTTCTTGCCATTCACATCGAGGCGGAGAAATTTCGCTCTTGGCGTGCAGTGGAAGTGCAAGCGGCTTGCCAAGCGCGGCGGCTGGACAATCAGTAGCTCGGCTTTGAAGTGGAGATCAGGGATCTCCATGAAGTCCCTCTTCAGCATGTCGCGGTAGCCAGTGAGGCCCAAGTGGCGGCTGTTGTGAATGACTGAATCATGCACAAAAGCTCCCAACTCCAACCATGCCTGCGCGTTCAGGCAGGCGAGGTAGCGGTGATAGATGCTTTCTAGCTCGGGTGCGGTCATACCGGCCAATGCTGCTTGAATCGACGACGGGAGCGGGAGTGGGAGTGGGAGCGAAGGCGGATGACGGAAGTGGGAAAGGGGGTGCTTGTGCCGCCTAACGCCTAAGCTAAGCCGCGCCGCAGCGGGGCGTGAAGCACATGGCAAGCTGTATCTGCCATGTGGTTTGCGCCCCGATGTGGCGTCGGCTTGAGCGCATTGTTAGGCCGCAGACCCGCTAAGGTTGAGCTTACGTGGACGGATACGCGTTGAATCACAGTCTTGTTCATGTAGCTGGAGCCGTACACCCTAAAAATCTTTGGGAACGGGCCCACGCCGGACCCAACAGTCACCTCATAGCAATCCGGCAGCTCGAGCGAAACATTGCCACAATCGATCTCACGGACCGATTGGATCTCTGAGAGCCGAAGCCAGGCTAGGTCTTTTGATTGATCCGAGCATAAGCCTGTGCATGAGTAATCAAAGTTCTGCTCCGAGAATGGGCCCAAGCCTGAGATCGCGTCCACGTAACGTGCGATGTCTTGTGCAGCACCATGGCTAGGAGCAGGAAAGTAGTTGCGAGTAGATTCTACTGCCGAGCAAATCTTTCCGAACTCCTCGTAGGTCCAGCTACCAGGCGCTCGATACATATCTCCTTCAACACCGTAGCGCCGCTCTGATTGAAGCGCCTCGATGCGATCATGCTCATCGAACTCAACCGTAATTCGGTCAGCCGCGCAGACGCCAAAGTAGCTTCCCCAGGCAATTGCGTGGCTATAGAACCGCACGGCCTCAAGGCTATCGAACCTTGGGCGGTCTACATCAATCATGATTGAACCGGCGGCGCCAAGTAGCCGGCTGGCAAGCTCGGCTAGCGGCAGAGCTTTCGCCTCCCGCACGGTGAGGGGAGGCGCTGCTGCTAGAGCTGCTGTTAGAAGGATCGCCAGCATGGTCGCTCCTGCGGCCTAACGCCTAAGTTAAGCCGAGCCGCGAAGCGGCTTCGGCTTGAACGCATTGTTAGGCCGTGGCACCAGCAGGCGACCAATCACGGGAGCAATTGCATGTGACAAATAGCCCAGCATGTAAGTCCATCCTCCCACTTGGGCCAAGCGCCAAAACGGCACCGAATCCCCGGCACCAAGTGCGAGGAAGTGGAACACGCCCCAGGTGGCCGCGTAAATCACTGCCGATAGCACCAAGCCAACTACCAGCAGGCAGGTGAGAGCTAAGTGTCCGGAACGCTGCGCAAGCAGAACCCCAAGCACGGCAGCAGCGATGGGTGAGAGGAGGGCAAGAGTGATGCGTAACCACTGGGGTTCCGGAATGTCTGCGGCGAACGACAGCACCACGCCGGCGAGAGTAAAGATCAGTGCAAAAATCACATACGAGCGCATATCAGAATCGGCCCTCCACGGCCTAACGCTTGAGTTAAGCCGACCCGCGAAGCGGGTTCGGCTTGAACGAATTGTTAGGCGGCGCCACCCGTAGTGGATGCGCCGGATTGTCGCGGACGAAGGCGTCAACTTCTGCAAGTTTGGCAGGAAGGGGCGGCCCGGAGGTGCTGCGGTAGCTAAAGAAGCGAAAGCCGGCAACGAATAGCGCCTGCACCTTTGCCCATTGCTCCAAGTCCTTTGCGGCCGGCGCTTTGAAGGAGCGTCCCATCTCATGCATGGTGCCCCCGCAGCCGGGGCAGGTTGCAGCGTAGTCTGGACGCGGCGCCACTTTGAAGCTCTTGCGGCAGTCAAAGCAGGCGTGCGCGATCAAGTACTGTGGCCCTCGCATGCGATTCTCCTGCATAGCCGCCTAACGCCTGAGTTAAGCCGACTTGCGTAGCGGAGCCGACAACATGGCAAGCTCTACCTGCCATGTTGTTGGTGTAGCGAAGCGCGTTCGGCTTGAACGAATTGTTAGGCACCGCCCGAGATGCCCGACTATTTGGAGCGTAACGCAATAATGGCGAGCAGCAAGGCGGCCAGCAGAACAACAGTTGGTAGATGCCGAGTGACCGCCAGCATGGACTCTACACCGGCGAGCCAGTCCTTGGACCAAGCGCCGCCGATACTCTCGTAGTACGCCAAGGCGGCGCGGGGAGATGGCCAGAGGAATGTGTACCCAAGTGCTACTGCTGCCAAGGAAACAACGGATGCGATGCGCAGACGGCGATTGGCAGGCAGGAACATTGCTGCAATAGCCAGTACGGCTACCGGAGCCAGAATCAAAGCATCAAGAGTCCCGAGTGGCCACATGTGGTGCCTAACACCAGAATTAAGCCGCGCCGCGAAGCGGTGTCGGCTTGAATGAATTGTTAGGGCTCAACTCTCTCACCCTCACGCAGAGGCCTGCAAGAGACCATCCGATCCACGGATAGCTTGCGCTGATATGCTCCCATATGGCCGAATTGACCAGGTGATGAGACAGAACCTTCAAGCTCCACGTAGATGCGATGCCAAGGCGCATTGGGCTCTTGGTTGAAGGTCAGGAAGGCGCAGGGAACCGAGCCCTCTACCCACCAGCGCTCCCGTGTCGCAACCAACGGACGAAACTCCAGGGTCTCAAAGCCCTCTGTGTAGTAGCCAGCATGGATCTTTGGCGCTGGCTCCACGACAGATACCGGCTCTGGCGTGCGAACACAGCCAGTTGCTGCAGTTAGTGTCAGAAGCAGAGCAGCTTTCATTGAGGCCTAACGCCTTATGTCTTGAGTTTCCCCTACCGTAGGCGCCGAGAGCCCGACGTGCGCGCCCGATAACGCCTCGGTGTCAGACCACCGTAATTCAGCAGGGGCCGCACGCCGGATCTCGCGC
>NZ_JBSVRO010000011.1:0-4742 GCF_054072655.1 Luteimonas sp. A482 | reverse complement strand
GCGTTCGGCAGGCGCGGCCAAGGAGATCAAGACGCTGATCACCGATTCGGCCGACAAGGTCCGCCATGGCAACGAGCTGGTCGACCAGGCCGGGCGCACCATGGGCGAGATCGTGACCAGCATCAAGCGCGTGACCGACATCATCGCGGACATCTCGGCCGCCTCGCAGGAACAGAGCGCGGGCATCGAGCAGGTCAACCAGGCGATCACGCAGATGGACGAGGGCACGCAGCAGAACGCGGCCCTGGTCGAGGAAGCCACGGCGGCGGCGCGCAGCATGGAACAGCAGGCCGGACAGCTGGTACAGACCGTCGCGGTGTTCCGGGTGCAGGATGGACGCCCGGCGCGCGGCGGCAAAGACCGGGTCGCGGTCGCGGCGCAGGCACCATCGAGCGTGGTCAAGCTGCCTGCCCACAGGCAGGCTGCGGCGCGCGCGAAGCCCGCGGCACGCGCCACGGCAAAGGCGGCCACCGCCGAAAGCAGCGGCGAGTGGCAGGAGTTCTGATCGCACACGACAGCCTGTGGAACGACGGGGCGCTTCGGCGCCCCGTTGCGTTTGTGAACCACGGCGACAGGCGCGCGAAACAGCGACGGACGAACACTGAAAGCCTGGCCGCGCCAGGCCCGTCATGTGCGGAACTGGGACGTTCTGTCCATTTCCGCAGCTGGATTGTGCGCTGCAGCAGCCGTTATCGGGGGCACACACCCCTGCCGATCCGGCGGGGTTCGATTCCGACTCCACAGGACTCCCACATGCGTGCCCGCACTACCCCGCTCTGCCTCGCGCTCCTGCTTGCCGTGCCGTTCGCCGCCAATGCCCAGGATGATGACTCGACGCTCTGCGCCGCAGCCCCCAATTTCTCAGTTTGATCGTCAGTTGCCCCAACCCGGTAGAAACCAATGAAATCCAAGAATCTGACTATTTCCACCCAGCTCGCCATCGGCTTTGGCGCTGTGGTGCTGATCATGCTCGTCATCGGCGGCATCAGCCTGCACAGCCAGTCGGAAATGAACACCGCAAGGGAGATCAGCGAGCACACGTTCAAGGTGCTGGCGACCGGTGAAACGATGCAGGCAAATGCGCTGAATATCGAGACGGGTACGCGCGGTTACCTGCTGTCGGGCGACAAGGCGAACCTGAAGCCGTTCATCGAAGGTCAGGCGGGATTCGAAAGGAGCTATGCCGACGCCAAGCAACTGACCGCGGACAACGCCAAGCAACAGGCACGCCTGGTAGACCTCGACAAGGCTTATCGACGGCTGCTGGCGGCTGAACAGGAAGCCATCGCGGCACGCGAAGCCGCCACCAGCACGCAGGACGTAGTGCCCTTGTTCCAGCAGGGCCGCGACCGCGCCGCCATGGGCGGAATCCGCTCGCTGCTCGGTGACTTCGCCAACGAAGAAACGGCGCTGCTGGCCAAGCGCAGCGCCGCGCTGAACGCGGCACGCGTCCGCGGCAAATGGTCGGTGCTGATCGGCAGCCTGATCGCGGTGCTGGTTGCGGTGGGCATGGGCCTGATGATCCGCCGTCAGTTGGTCAAGCGGATGGGCCTGGCGATAAATGTTGCCGATGCCATCGCCTCGGGCAAGTTGGACAACACTATCGACACACAGTCGCGCGACGAAACCGGGCGCTTGCTGATCAGCATGAACAAGATGCAGGAGCAACTGCAACGCTTTGCCTCTGCGCAGCAAACGATGCAGGTCGAGCATGATGCCGGCGATATCGAGCATCGCATCGACGCGGCGGCCTTCCCCGGTGCCTACGGCCAGATGGCCGAACAGACCAACAACCTGGCCGGATCCCACATCGCGATGAACGCCCGCGTGATCGAGATCGTCGGGGCCTATGCCAGCGGCGACCTGTCAAGCGACATGGACCGCCTCCCGGGCAAGAAGGCCGAGATCACCGCTGCGGTGGACGCGGTCAAGATCGGTACGCTGGCCGTCAACGCCGAGATCAAGCGCCTGGTGGATGCGGCGGTAGCCGGCGACTTCAGTCAGCGTGGCGACGCCCAGCGCTACCAGTTCGTCTACCGCGACATGGTCGAGGGCCTCAACACCCTGATGACCAGCGCCGACCACGGCCTGGATGAGATCGGCTCGCTGCTCGCCGCGGTCGCCGACGGCGATCTGGGTCAGCGCATCACCGTTTCGCTCGCTGGCCAGTTCAGCCGGGTCGCCGACGACGCCAACCGCACCGTCGACCGCCTGGCCGACATCGTCGGCCAGATCCGCACCGGCAGCGATGCGATCAACTCCGCTGCCTCCGAGATTGCCGCCGGCAACGACGACCTGTCGCGCCGCACCGAGCAGCAGGCCGCCTCGCTCGAGGAGACCGCCTCGTCGATGGAGGAACTCACCTCCACCGTGCGCCAAAACGCCGACAACGCCCGCCAGGCCAACGAACTGGCCATCGGCGCGGTCGGTGTCGCCTCGCAGGGCGGCGAAGTGGTCGGGCGCGTGGTCGAGACCATGTCCGCGATCTCCGAATCGTCCAACCGCATCGCCGACATCATCGGCGTGATCGACGGCATCGCCTTCCAGACCAATATCCTGGCGCTCAACGCCGCGGTGGAAGCCGCGCGCGCGGGCGAACAGGGGCGCGGCTTCGCCGTGGTCGCGACCGAGGTGCGCTCGCTGGCGCAGCGCTCGGCCGACGCGGCCAAGGAGATCAAGACCCTGATCACCGATTCGGCCGACAAGGTCCGCCACGGTAACGAACTGGTCGACCAGGCCGGGCGCACCATGGGCGAGATCGTGACCAGCGTGAAGCGCGTCACCGACATCATCGCCGACATCTCGGCCGCCTCGCAGGAGCAGAGCGCGGGCATCGAGCAGGTCAACCAGGCGATCACGCAGATGGACGAGGGCACGCAGCAGAACGCCGCGCTCGTCGAGGAAGCCACGGCCGCGGCACGCAGCATGGAGCAGCAGGCCGGGCAGCTGGTGCAGACCGTGGCGGTGTTCCGGGTGCGGGACGAACGCCCGGCGCGCAGCGCGAAAGACAGGGTGCCGGTCGCCGCGCAGACGCCGTCGAGCGTGGTCAAGCTGCCCACGCACAAGCCGGCGCCTGCACGCGCGAAGCCGGCGCCGCACAGCCGCCGCACTGCCGCGGTCGCCGCCGCCGAGGCGGGGGGAGATTGGCAGGAGTTCTGAGCTCCCCGCCAGCATGGACATCCCGGGGGGCGGCTTCGGCCGCCCCCTGCTGTTGGCGACCAGCCAGCCCGCCGCAACACTTTTCCGCCCTGCGGCCGATAAGTCTTCCAACATCCGACCCAGAGCGGCACCACCATGTCCGACTTCCTGTCCCGCATCGGGATTTCCCGCAAGCTCACCCTGTTGACCCTGCTCGGCGTGCTCGCGGTGCTGGTCCTGATGGCGCTGGAGCTTGTCGCCGAGCGGCGCACCCTGCTGGCGGAGAAGGAAACCGCCACCCGCGGCCTGGTGGAAACCGCGGTGAGCCTTGCCGGCCACTTCCACGCCCGCGCCCTGAGCGGCGAAATGGGTGAGGACGAGGCCCAGGCCGCGGCCATCGCGGCGATCAAATCGCTGCGCTTCGGCGCCGACGACTATTTCTGGATCAACGACATGCGGCCGCAGATGGTGATGCATCCGTTCAAGCCGGAGATGGACGGCACCGACCTGTCGGGCTTCGCCGATCCCAACGGCGTGCACCTGTTCGTCGAAGGCGTCAAGCGCGTCAAGGCGGGCGGCAGCGGCTTCATCCACTACGCATGGCCCAAGCCCGGCGCCGACGCGCCGGTGCCGAAGATCTCCTTCGTCCAGGAGTTCGCGCCCTGGGGCTGGATCATCGGCTCGGGCATCTACATCGACGACGTGCAGGCCGCGCTCTGGGCTTCGGCGCGCACGGCGGTGGTCAAGCTGCTGGTGGTGCTGGCGCTGCTGCTGGGCGCGTCCTGGGCTCTGGCCCGGTCGATCACGCGTCCGATCGGCCGCGCCGTCGCCGCCACCCACGCGATGGCGCAGGGCCGCCTGGACACCGACCTCCAGGCCACCGGTACGGACGAGACCGCGCGCATGCTCGGCTCGCTGCAGGACATGCAGAAGGTGCTCAGCCGGTTTTCCGACGCGCAGCGCGACATGAAGGCCGCGCACGATGCCGGCACCATGAGCCACGTGATGCAGGCCGCGGAGTTCCCGGGCGCCTACGGCACGATGGCCACCGGCCTCAACGACCTGGTGACCTCGCACATCGCGATGAACGCCCAGGTGGTCGACACGGTTGCGCGCTACGCCCGCGGCGATCTGTCGCTCGACATCGAGCGCCTGCCCGGCGAGAAGGCGAAGATCACCGAAGCGATCGACGCGGTGAAGCAATCGATGCTCGACACCAACGCCGAGGTCAGGCGCCTGGTCGAGGGCGCGGTGGCCGGCGACTTTTCCCTGCGCGGCGACAGCGCGCGCTTCGAGTTCGCCTACCGCGAGCTGATCGAAGGACTGAACCAGCTGATGGCCGCGACCGATACCGGCCTCGGCGAGCTCGGCAGCCTGCTCTCGGCCGTGGCCGAGGGCGACTTGTCGCAGCGCATCGACATCAAGCTGGAAGGCCGCTTCGCCGATGTCGCCGCCGATGCCAACCGCACCGTTGAACGCCTGACCGAGATCGTCGGCCAGATCCGCCAGGGCAGCGATGCGATCAACGCCTCGGCCTCGGAAATCGCCGCCGGCAACGACGACCTGTCGCGCCGCACCGAGCAGCAGGCTGCATCGCTCGAGGA
>NZ_JBSVRO010000010.1:0-16619 GCF_054072655.1 Luteimonas sp. A482 | reverse complement strand
GGAACTCGCCGCCGAAACGCTCCGCACCGATCTTCGTCAGCGCCGCCGTCAGCGTCGTCTTGCCGTGGTCCACGTGACCAATCGTGCCCACGTTCACGTGGGGCTTGGTGCGCTCGAACTTGCCCTTTGCCATGGTCTTTACCTCTGTATTCAAATCAATGATGTGTGTGCATGGCGCACCGGGGGCGGTGCGCCACGAAGCCGGGGATCAACCCTTCTTGATGACGGTCTCGGCGATGTTCGTCGGCGCCTCTTCGTAATGGTCGAATTCCATCGTGAAGGTGGCGCGGCCCTGCGACATCGAACGCAGCGAAGTCGCATAGCCGAACATCTCGCCCAGCGGGATCATCGCGTTGATGATCTTGCCCGAGAGGGTCTCGTCCTGGCCCTGCAGGACGCCGCGGCGACGGCTCACATCGCCCATGACGTCGCCAAGGTAATCCTCGGGGCTGACGATCTCGACCTTCATGATCGGCTCGAGCAGCACCGGCCTGGCCTTGGCGAAGCCCTGCTTGAACGCCATCGAGGCGGCCAGCTTGAACGCCATTTCCGACGAGTCGACGTCATGGTACGAGCCGAACACCAGCTTGGCCTTGACGCCCACCACCGGGAAGCCCGCAAGCGGACCGCTGGTGATGGTTTCGCGCATGCCCTTCTCGACCGACGGGATGAACTCCTTCGGGATCACGCCACCGGTGATGTCGTTGAGGAACAGGAAATCGTCCTTGATGTCCGCCGCATGCTTCTCGCGGTCCTCTGCGGTCAGCGGCGACATCTCGATCACCACGTGGCCGTACTGACCCTTGCCGCCGGACTGCTTGGCGTGCTTGTAGTCGGACTTGACGTCCTTGGAGCGGATGGTTTCGCGATAGGCGACCTGCGGCTTGCCGACGTTGGCCTCGACGTTGAACTCGCGCTTCATGCGGTCGACGAGGATGTCCAGGTGCAGCTCGCCCATGCCGGAGATGATGGTCTGGCCAGACTCTTCGTCGGTCTTGACGCGGAACGACGGGTCTTCCTGGGCCAGCCGGCCCAGCGCCAGGCCCATCTTTTCCTGGTCGGACTTGGTCTTCGGCTCGACCGCCATCGAGATCACGGGCTCCGGGAACACCATGCGCTCGAGGATGATCGGCGCGTCCTGCGCGCACAGCGTATCGCCGGTGGTGACGTCCTTCAGGCCCACGGCCGCCGCGATGTCGCCGGCCAGCACTTGCTTGATCTCCTCGCGATTGTTGGAGTGCATCTGCAGCACGCGGCCGATGCGCTCCTTCTTGCCCTTGGTCGAGTTCAGCACCTGGTCGCCGGCGTTGAGCGTGCCCGAGTAGACGCGGAAGAAGGTCAGCGAACCCACGAACGGGTCGGTCATGATCTTGAACGCAAGCGCGGAGAACGGCGCCTTGTCGTTGGGGTCGCGGCTCAGCTCCTTGGTCTCGTCATCGACATCGACGCCGTTGATCGCAGGCACGTCGACCGGCGACGGAAGCAGCTGCACCACGCCGTCGAGCATGGCCTGGACGCCCTTGTTCTTGAACGCGGTGCCGCAGAACATCGGCACGATCTCGGTCTTCAGCGTGCGCTCGCGCAGGCCGCGGACGATCTCTTCCTCGGTCAGCTCGCCGCCTTCGAGGTACTTGTCCATAAGTTCTTCGCTGGCCTCAGCCGCGGACTCCACCATGAACGCGCGCGCTTCGGTCGCCTCTTCAAGCAGGTTGGCCGGGATCTCGCGATATTCGAAGTTCAGGCCCTGCGAGACGGTATCCCAGTGGATCGCCTTCATCTTGATCAGGTCGACCACGCCCTCGAAGCCGTCCTCGGCGCCGATCGGCACCTGCATCGGCACCGGCGAAGCACCCAGGCGCGCCTTCAGCTGGTCGCGCACCTTGACGAAGTTGGCACCGGTGCGGTCCATCTTGTTGACGAACGCGATGCGCGGCACGTGGTACTTGTTGGCCTGGCGCCACACCGTCTCCGACTGCGGCTGCACGCCACCGACCGCACACAGCACGAAGACCGCGCCGTCGAGCACGCGCAGCGAACGCTCGACTTCGATCGTGAAGTCGACGTGGCCGGGGGTGTCGATGATGTTGAAGCGGTGCTCGGGCAGGGACTTGTCCATGCCTTTCCAGAACGCCGTCGTGGCCGCGGACTGGATCGTGATGCCGCGTTCCTGCTCCTGCTCCATCCAGTCCATCGTCGCGGCGCCGTCGTGCACCTCGCCGATCTTGTGGCTCTTGCCGGTGTAGAACAGGATGCGCTCGGACGTCGTGGTCTTGCCGGCGTCGATGTGCGCCATGATGCCGAAGTTGCGATAGCGTTCGATGGGGGTCGTGCGGGCCACGGGATTGCCTCAGATTCAATGCGGTGGGAAGTCCGCGCACCGGGGCGGGGACCGTCGCGAGGGACTCGCTTCTTCAATGGCCGAATGCCGCCAGGCGGCGGCATCGGACACATCGCACGCGGCATCGCGCCGCGGAAGTGGCGCCGGTGGCGCCGCGGGGGCCGAAGACCGGCCCCACGTGGTGTGTCTTACCAGCGGTAGTGCGCGAACGCCTTGTTCGCATCCGCCATGCGGTGCGTTTCCTCGCGCTTCTTGATCGCGCCACCGCGGCTCTCGGAGGCGTCGATCAGTTCGGCAGCAAGCTTGCGCGGCATGGAGTTCTCGCCGCGCTTGCGCGCCGACTCGATCAGCCAGCGCATCGCCAGCGCCATGCGGCGCGACTGGCGCACCTCGACCGGCACCTGGTAGGTGGCGCCACCGACGCGACGCGACTTCACCTCGACCGACGGGGACACGTTGCCGAGGGCCTTTTCGACCACTTCGACGGCGTTGCTGTTCTTCTCGCTGATCACGTCCATCGCGCCATACACGATCTTCTCGGCGACAGACTTCTTGCCGCTCTTCATGACCATGTTGATGAAGCGGGCGATCGTCTCGCTCCCGTGCTTGGGATCGGGCAGGGTGGAACGTTGGGGAGTATTACCTTTACGCGACATGATTCAGTTTCCTCAGGCCTTCGGGCGCTTGGCGCCGTACTTGGAACGCGCCTGCTTGCGCTTGGCGACGCCGGCGGCATCGAGCGAGCCGCGCACGGTGTGGTAACGCACGCCCGGCAGGTCCTTGACGCGACCGCCACGGATCAGCACCACGCTGTGCTCCTGCAGGTTGTGGCCTTCGCCGCCGATGTACGAAATGACTTCGTACCCGTTGGTCAGGCGCACCTTGGCGACCTTGCGCAGCGCCGAGTTCGGCTTCTTCGGGGTCGTGGTGTAGACGCGGGTGCACACGCCCCGACGCTGCGGGCAGTTGGCCAGCGCGGGAGAGTTGCTCTTGTAGATTTCAGGGCTGCGCGGCTTGCGCACCAGCTGATTGATCGTTGCCATCGGTCAGTGGTTTCTTGGGTTTCGGGGCGGATGCCCTCGTGAAAACGACGGCAGGCGGGAAGACCCGACCTGCCGAGACGAAAAAGTATAGCCCGCGCTGACGGAGACCGTCAACGCAAGCCATGCTTCCGGTCCCGTCACCGCGGTCACCCGCTGCCGGACCAAATGCTGCTTCCGCCCATCCTGGGCCGAAAACGAGGCGCTCCCTGCGCCTCATTTCGAGATCTGGGCCCCCTTGTCGGGGGCCGCGTACCGCAACTCAGCTCGCGCTGGACTCCTGGCCGGCCGCTTCGACCGTCGGAGCGTCCTCGATCATCACCGCAGCCGGATCGGCCGCGACGGCGGTCGCGACCGCCGCCTGCACCGGCGCACCCGTAAGCGCGTCGAGCTCGGCGTCGGTCAGCCCCGCGGCCTTGTTGCGGCGACGGGTGTGGTAGGCCAGGCCGGTGCCCGCCGGGATCAGGCGGCCGACGATGACGTTCTCCTTGAGGCCACGCAGGCCGTCGCGGGTGCCGCGGACGGCAGCCTCGGTCAGCACGCGGGTGGTCTCCTGGAAGGACGCCGCCGACAGGAACGACTCGGTCGCCAGCGAAGCCTTGGTGATGCCCAGCAACACCGGGTCGGCGCGGACCGGCAGCTCGTTCTTGGCGGCGAGCTTCAGGTTCTCCTCGATCACGCGCTGGCGCTCGGCCTGCTCACCGGCCAGGTAACGGCTGTCGCCCGGGTCGGTGATCTCGACCTTGCGCAGCATCTGGCGAACGATCACCTCGATGTGCTTGTCGTTGATCTTCACGCCCTGCAGGCGATACACGTCCTGGATTTCCCTGGTCAGGTACACGGCCAGCGGCTCGACCCCGAGCAGACGCAGGATGTCCTGCGGCGTCGGCTCGCCGTCCACCACGGTCTCGCCCTTCTCCACGTGCTCGCCTTCGAACACGATGATCTGGCGGTACTTGGGAATCAGCTCCTCGTGATCGTCACCGTCGGGCGCCTTGATGATCAGGCGCTGCTTGCCCTTGGTGTCCTTGCCGAAGCTCACCACGCCGGACTTCTCGGCGAGGATCGCCGGGTCCTTCGGCTTGCGGGCCTCGAACAGGTCGGCCACGCGCGGCAGGCCGCCGGTGATGTCGCGGGTCTTCGACGCTTCCTGCGGGATCTTGGCGACCACGTCGCCCACGCCCACCGGCGCACCATCCTGCAGGTTGACGATCGAGCGCGGCGGCAGCATGTACTGCGCCGGCAGGTCGGTGCCCGGGATGTTGAGGTCGTTGCCGTCCTTGTCGATGATCCGCACGATCGGACGCAGGTCCTTGCCCTGCGAGCCACGGCGCTTGGGATCGGAGATCTCGCGCGAGGCCAGGCCGGTCAGTTCGTCAGTCTTCTCGACGACAGTGACGCCGTCGACGAAGTCCACGAAGCGGATCGAACCGGCCACTTCCGAGACGATCGGGTGGTTATGCGGATCCCAGTTGGCCACGGTCTGGCCAGCCTTGATCTCGGCGCCGTCCTTGACCGTGATCGTGGAGCCGTAGGGCAGCTTGTAGCGCTCGCGCTCGCGGCCGTGGCCGTCGAGCACCGACAGCTCGCCCGAACGTGAGACGACCGTCAGGTTGCCGCTGGCGTGCTGCACCGTCTTGAGGTTGTTGAACTTGATCGAGCCGGTGGTCTTGACCGTCACGTTGTCGATGGCCGCCGCACGCGAGGCCGCGCCACCGATGTGGAACGTACGCATGGTCAGCTGGGTGCCGGGTTCGCCGATCGACTGCGCGGCGACGACGCCGACCGCTTCGCCGAGGTTGACGATGTGGCCACGGCCCAAGTCGCGGCCGTAGCAGTGCGCGCAGACGCCGAAGCTGCTTTCGCAGGTGATCGTCGAGCGCACCTTGAACGACTGCACGCTCGCGTCTTCCAGCTTCTGCACCCAGGCTTCGTCGAGCAGGGTGTTGCGGGTGACGATCGGATCCTCGTCGTTGCCCGGCAGGAACACGTCCTCGGCCACGACGCGGCCCAGCACGCGGTCGCGCAGCGGCTCGACCACGTCGCCGCCTTCCACGATCGGTGCCATGGTCAGGCCGTTCATCGTCCCGCAATCGCTTTCGGTGATCACCACGTCCTGGGCCACGTCGACCAGGCGACGGGTCAGGTAACCGGAGTTGGCGGTCTTCAGCGCGGTATCCGCCAGGCCCTTGCGGGCACCGTGGGTCGAGATGAAGTACTGCTGGACGTTCAGGCCCTCGCGGAAGTTCGAGGTGATCGGGGTCTCGATGATCGAGCCGTCGGGCTTGGCCATCAGGCCACGCATGCCGGCCAGCTGGCGGATCTGCGCCTGCGAACCACGCGCGCCGGAATCGGCCATGATGTAGATCGAGTTCATCGACTTCTGGTCGATGGTCTCGCCCTTGGCGTTGAGCACCTTCTCGGTGCCGATGGTGTCCATCATCGCCTTGGCCACGCGCTCGTTGGTGCGCGACCAGATGTCGACCACCTTGTTGTAGCGCTCGCCCGCGGTGACCAGGCCCGACTGGTACTGCTGCTGGATTTCCAGCACCTCGGTCTCGGCCTCGGCGAGGATGCCCTTCTTCTCGTCGGGGATGATCATGTCGTCGATGCCGATCGACACGCCGGCGCGGGTCGCGAAGGCGAAGCCGGTGTACATCAGCTTGTCGGCGAACACGACCGTGTCCTTCAGGCCCAGCATGCGGTAGCAGCTGTTGATCAGGCGCGAGATGTTCTTCTTGCTCAGCTCGGTGTTGGCCAGCGCGAACGGCAGGCCCTCGGGCAGGATCTCGGCCAGCAGCGCGCGGCCGACCGTGGTGTCCACGATCGAGCTCTTCTTCTCGCGATTGCCGTCCTCGTCGATCACCGTCTCGATGATGCGCACCTTCACCTTGGCGTGCAGGCCGGCCGCCTTGTTGTCGTAGGCGCGGCGCGCTTCGGCGACGTTGGCGAACACCATGCCCTCGCCCGGGGTGTTCTCCAGCGCACGGGTCATGTAGTACAGGCCGAGCACCACGTCCTGCGAGGGAACGATGATCGGCTCGCCGTTGGCGGGCGAGAGGATGTTGTTGGTCGACATCATCAACGCGCGCGCTTCCAGCTGGGCTTCCAGCGAAAGCGGCACGTGCACGGCCATCTGGTCACCGTCGAAGTCGGCGTTGAACGCGGTGCAGACCAGCGGGTGCAGCTGGATCGCCTTGCCCTCGATCAGCACCGGCTCGAAGGCCTGGATGCCGAGGCGGTGCAGCGTCGGCGCACGGTTGAGCAGCACCGGATGCTCGCGGATCACCTCTTCGAGGATGTCCCACACCTCGGCCTCTTCGCGCTCGACCAGCTTCTTGGCCGCCTTGATCGTCGTGGCCAGGCCACGGCGCTGCAGCTTGGCGAAGATGAAGGGCTTGAACAGCTCCAGCGCCATCTTCTTGGGCAGGCCGCACTCGTGCAGGCGCAGGGTCGGGCCGACCACGATGACCGAACGGCCCGAGTAGTCGACGCGCTTGCCGAGCAGGTTCTGGCGGAAGCGGCCCTGCTTGCCCTTGATCATGTCGGCCAGCGACTTGAGCGGACGCTTGTTGGTGCCGGTGATGGCGCGGCCGCGGCGGCCGTTGTCCATCAGGGCGTCAACCGACTCCTGCAGCATGCGCTTCTCGTTGCGCACGATGATGTCGGGCGCGTTGAGTTCGAGCAGGCGGCGCAGGCGGTTGTTGCGGTTGATGACGCGGCGGTAGAGGTCGTTGAGGTCGGAGGTCGCGAAGCGGCCACCGTCCAGCGGCACCAGCGGACGCAGGTCCGGCGGCAGCACCGGCAGCACGGTCATGACCATCCACTCGGGGCGGTTACCCGACTCGAGGAAGGCCTCGACCAGCTTGATGCGCTTGGTCAGCCGCTTGAGCTTGGTCTCCGAACCGGTGGCGGCGATGTCTTCCTTCAGCTTGACCGTCTCGGCCTGCAGGTCGATGGTGCGCAGCAGGTCGAACACGGCTTCGGCGCCCATGGCGGCGTCGAAATCATCGCCGTGCTCCTGGCGCATCTGCATGTACTGCTCTTCGTTGAGCAACTGGCCGCGCTCGAGCGGGGTCAGGCCCGGCTCGGTGACGACGAACGCCTCGAAGTACAGGATGCGCTCGATGTCGCGCAGGGTCATGTCCAGCATCAGGCCGATGCGCGAGGGCAGCGACTTGAGGAACCAGATGTGCGCGACCGGCGAGGCCAGGTCGATGTGGCCCATGCGCTCGCGGCGCACCTTGGCCAGGGTCACTTCGGTGCCGCACTTCTCGCAGACCACGCCGCGGTGCTTCATGCGCTTGTACTTGCCGCACAGGCACTCGTAGTCCTTCACCGGTCCGAAGATGGCGGCGCAGAACAGGCCGTCGCGTTCGGGCTTGAAGGTGCGGTAGTTGATGGTCTCGGGCTTCTTCACTTCGCCGTAGGACCACGAACGGATCAGGTCCGGGGAAGCGAGCGCGATCTTGATCGCGTCGAAGTCCGGCGTCGGACGGTGCTGGTTGAAGAGGTTCAGAAGGTCTTTCATGTGTTTCTCCGGGATCTGGAATCGAGGACGGGGCTGCGGTGCTTGCCGGTGGCGGGCGCGTCATGCGCGCCCTGCCCCCGGCTGCGTCCTCAGTTCTCTTCCAGCTCCATGTTGATCGCGAGCGAGCGGATTTCCTTGACCAGGACGTTGAAGGACTCCGGCATGCCGGCGACCATCTCGTACTCGCCGTCGACGATGTTCTTGTACATCTGGTTGCGGCCCTGCACGTCGTCGGACTTCACCGTCAGCATTTCCTGCATGGTGTAGGCCGCGCCGTAGGCTTCCAGCGCCCACATTTCCATTTCGCCGAAGCGCTGGCCGCCGAACTGCGCCTTGCCGCCCAGCGGCTGCTGGGTGACGAGCGAGTACGGACCGGTGGAGCGCGCATGCATCTTGTCGTCGACCAGGTGGTTGAGCTTGAGCATGTGCATGTAGCCCACGGTCACCTTGCGCTCGAATGCCTCGCCGGTGCGGCCGTCGTACAGCTGGGCCTGGCCGCTGGTCGGCAGGTCGGCCAGTTCGAGCATCCGCTTGATCTCGGCCTCGGACGCACCGTCGAACACCGGGGTCGCCATCGGCACGCCGTCGACCAGGTTCTTGGACAGCCTGATCAGTTCGTCGTCGCTGAACTGCTTGAGGTCGACGCGCTGCGCGAAGATTTCCTTGTCGTGGTTGTAGATCTCGTCGAGGAACTTGCGCAGGTCGGCCACCTTGGCCTGCGCCTGCAGCATCGCGTCGATCTTGCGGCCCAGGCCCTTTGCCGCCCAGCCCAGGTGCGTTTCCAGGATCTGGCCGATGTTCATGCGGCTCGGAACGCCCAGCGGGTTGAGCACGATGTCGACGGTCTCGCCGTTGGCCATGTGCGGCATGTCCTCGACCGGAACGATCGTGGACACCACGCCCTTGTTGCCGTGCCGGCCGGCCATCTTGTCGCCCGGCTGGATGCGGCGCTTCACGGCCAGGTAGACCTTGACCATCTTCAGCACGCCCGGCGCCAGGTCGTCGCCCTGCATGATCTTGCCGCGCTTGTCGGCGAAACGCTTCTCGAACTCCTTCTCGTGCGCCTCGATCTGCTTCTGCGCGCGCTCGATCGCGTCGGAC
The DNA here is from genome assembly GCF_054072655.1 of Luteimonas sp. A482. Taxonomy (NCBI): domain Bacteria; kingdom Pseudomonadati; phylum Pseudomonadota; class Gammaproteobacteria; order Lysobacterales; family Lysobacteraceae; genus Luteimonas; species Luteimonas sp. A482. The sequence goes on along the minus strand of NZ_JBSVRO010000010.1, from coordinate 7,609 downwards.
GCTTCGTCATCCTTCATGCGCAGCTGGAACCAGTCGGACTTCTTCAGCCCGTCGAGCACCAGCGAGGTGACCGTGTCGCCCTTCTTCAGGCCAGGACCACCGTTGGCCGTGCGACCCAGCAGCTGCGAGCGCAGGCGGTTATAGATCGCCGCCTCGAGGATGCGGAACTGGTCGTCGAAGTCCTTCTTGACGCGCTTGACCTCGGACTCCTCGATCTGGCGCGCACGTTTGTCCTTCTCGATGCCGTCGCGGGTGAAGACCTGCACGTCGATGACGGTGCCGTCCATGCCCGGGGGCACGCGCAGCGAGCTGTCCTTCACGTCCGAGGCCTTCTCGCCGAAGATCGCGCGCAGCAGCTTCTCCTCCGGGGTCAGCTGGCTCTCGCCCTTGGGCGTGACCTTGCCGACCAGGATGTCGCCGGCGCGCACTTCCGCGCCGATGTACACCACGCCCGACTCGTCGAGGCGGTTGAGCGCCTGTTCGGAGACGTTCGGGATGTCGGCCGAGATCTCCTCCGGCCCGAGCTTGGTGTCACGCGCAACCGCGGTCAGTTCCTCGATGTGGATCGTGGTGTAGCGGTCTTCCTGGACCACGCGCTCCGACAGCAGGATCGAGTCCTCGAAGTTGTAGCCGTTCCACGGCATGAACGCGACCAGCATGTTCTGGCCCAGGGCCAGCTCGCCGATGTCGGTCGAGGGGCCGTCGGCCAGCACGTCGCCGCGCGCGATCACGTCGCCCACGTTGACCAGCGGGGTCTGATTGATGCAGGTGTTCTGGTTGGAGCGCGTGTACTTGATCAGGTTGTAGATGTCGACGCCGGCATCGGTCTCGCCGGAGATCTCGTCCTCGTTGGCCTTGACCACGATGCGGCCGGCGTCGATCTGCTCGATCACGCCACCGCGGCGCGCGTTCACCGTCACGCCCGAGTCGCGCGCCACGGCGCGCTCGATGCCGGTGCCCACCAGCGGCTTCTGCGCACGCAGCGTCGGCACGGCCTGGCGCTGCATGTTGGCGCCCATCAGCGCGCGGTTGGCGTCGTCGTGCTCCAGGAACGGCACCAGCGCCGCGGCGACCGACACGGTCTGCATCGGCGAGACGTCCATGTAGTGGATCTCGGCCGGCGGCTTGAGCAGGTTCTCGCCCTGGAAGCGGCAGGACACGAACTGCGCGTCAAGGTTGCCCTTGGCATCCTGCGGCGAGTCGGCCTGGGCGATGACGAACTCGTTCTCCTCGATCGCCGACAGGTATTCGATGTCGTCGGTGACGCGACCCTCCACGACCTTGCGGTAGGGGGTCTCGAGGAAGCCGTAGTTGTTGGTGCGGGCGAACACCGCCAGCGAGTTGATCAGACCGATGTTCGGGCCTTCCGGCGTCTCGATGGTGCAGACGCGGCCGTAGTGGGTCGGATGCACGTCGCGCACTTCGAAGCCGGCGCGCTCGCGGGTCAGGCCGCCCGGGCCAAGCGCGGACACGCGGCGCTTGTGGGTGACTTCCGAGAGCGGGTTGTTCTGGTCCATGAACTGCGACAGCTGCGACGAACCGAAGAACTCCTTCACCGCCGCCGCGACCGGCTTGGCGTTGATCAGCTCCTGCGGGGTCAGGCCGTCGTTTTCGGCCATGGTCAGACGCTCGCGCACGGCGCGCTCGACGCGCACCAGGCCGACGCGGAACACGTTCTCGGCCATCTCGCCGACCGAACGCACGCGGCGGTTGCCGAGGTGGTCGATGTCGTCGACCACGCCGCGGCCGTTGCGGATTTCGGTCAGCACCTTGATCACGTCGAGGATGTCGGACGTGTCACCGCAGGCTTCGCGCAGGCGCCCCGACTCCTCGTCCTTGCGCTCGGCGAAGTACTTGGCGTCGTACAGCACCGCCGAGCCGGTAACCTCGCGGCGACCCAGGCGGCGGTTGAACTTCATCCGGCCCACGCCCGACAGGTCGTAGCGCTCGAAGGCGAAGAACAGGTTGTGGAACAGGTTCTGCGCAGCGTCCTTGGTCGGCGGCTCGCCGGGACGCATCATGCGGTAGATCTCGACCAGCGCGTCGAGCTGGGTCTTGGTGGCGTCCACGCGCAGCGTGTTCGACAGGTAGGCGCCACGGTCGAGGTCGTTGGTCCAGATCGTGCCGACCACCTCGATGCCGGCCTTGCGGAAGGCCACCAGCATTTCGTCGGTGATCTCGTCGTTGGCCAAGGCGATCAGCTCGCCGGTCGAGGCGTCGACCACGTCGTGCGAGAGCACGCGGCCCACCACGTACTCGTCGGGCACGGCCAGGGCGGCGACGCCGGCAGCTTCGAGCTGCTTGACGTGGCGCGCGGTGACGCGCTTGCCGGCCTCGACAATCACCTTGTCACCATCGGCCAGGTCGAAGTTCAAGGTCTCGCCGCGCAGGCGCTCGGGCACCAGTTCCAGCTCCACGCCCTCGCCTTCGGGCAGGACGTGGAAGGTGTTGATCTCGAAGAACTCGTTGAGCATCTCTTCGTTGTTGTAGCCCAGCGCGCGCAGCAGCACGCTGACCGGCAGCTTGCGGCGGCGGTCGATGCGGGTGTACAGCGCGTCCTTCGGGTCGAACTCGAAGTCCAGCCACGAGCCGCGGTAGGGGATCACGCGCGCGGAGAACAGCAGCTTGCCCGAGCTGTGGGTCTTGCCACGGTCGTGGTCGAAGAACACGCCCGGCGAACGGTGCAGCTGCGAGACGATGACGCGCTCGGTGCCGTTGACGATGAAGGTGCCGTTGCCGGTCATGAGCGGGATCTCGCCCATGTAGACCTCCTGCTCCTTCACGTACTTGATGGCCTTGTTCGACGACTCGCGGTCGTAGATCACCAGGCGCACGGTTACGCGCAGCGGCGCGCCGTAGCTCATGCCGCGCTGGCGGCACTCGCGCTCGTCGAACACCGGCTCGCCAAGCTTGTAGCCGACGTATTCGAGGGCGGCGTAGCCGTTGTAGCTGACGATCGGGAACACCGACTTGAGGGCTGCGTGCAGGCCCTTGTCATCGCGCTTGTTCGGGTCCTTGTCGGCCTGCAGGAACTCGCGATAGGAGTCGACCTGGATGGCGAGCAGGAACGGCACCTCGAGGATCGAGCGGCGCTTCCCGAAATTCTTGCGGATGCGCTTCTTCTCGGTGAACGAGTAGTTCGACTGGAGCTGGGACGTCGTCATGGGGAGCTGATGCCTCGGTCTGGGACCTGCGCGGACGCAGGCCCTTGAAAACGAAAAGTTGTCACTGGACAGTTGCTGGTATTGCCGGCACCAGCACGCCTTCTCCCGCTACTGACCACTGACAACTGTGTGGAGCAGGGAGCAGGTCCGGGATTCGGGATTGGAAAAAGCCGCGCAAACGCCTGCTTTCCCGAATTCCGAATCCCGCAGCCGTCTCCCGGCATTACAACGACCGAAGGCCGGGGGCGTACGGCCCCCAGCCTCGGCTTCCGCCCTCATTCCCGCGTGGGCGGGAATGAGGCGGCTCCTGCTTTGATTTGCACTCGGTTGAGGGCCAATCTTTACCTCGGTTGGCTTCCGCTTTCGCGGAGACCGTGGATGACCAGCCCTGCGGGCTGTTGCAATCCGCTTCCCGCATTCGCGGGAATGCCGCTCGGCCAGCCACGCGCCCTGCGGCGCGTGGGGCCTGACGTCACTTGACTTCGACGGTCGCGCCGGCAGCCTCGAGGTCCTTCTTGCACTTCTCGGCTTCGTCCTTCGACACGGCTTCCTTCAGGACGCCGCCGGCCTCGGTGAGGTCCTTGGCTTCCTTCAGGCCCAGGCCGGTGATGGCGCGAACGGCCTTGATGACCTCGACCTTCTTGTCGCCGGCCGACTTCAGGGTGACGGTGAACTCGGTCTGCTCTTCGACAGCCGCGGCCGGGCCGGCGGCGGCGGCCGCGGCAACCGGGGCGGCGGCGGAGACGCCGAACTTCTCTTCGATGGCCTTGACCAGCTCCACCACTTCCATCAGGGACTTCTCGGCGATCGCGTCGACGATCTGTTCGTTGGTAAGGGACATGGATGTTTACCTTTGGAAATTATCTGGGATTGGGTTCAAGCGAACCGGATGACGTCGAACTCAGGCTTCGGCCGCGGCTTCTTCGGCGGCGGCCTCGGCCGGCGCTTCCTCGCCACCACCCTGCTTGTCGGCCACGGCCTTGACGGCACGGGCAAACATCGCGGCGGGCTCGATCAGCACGCGGGCCAGCATGGCCAGCGCCTGGTCGAGGGTCGGCAGCGCAGCCAGGACGTCCACATGGCTGGCGGGATACAGCTCGCCACCCACGGAGACCACCTTCGGCTGCAGCTTGTCGTTGCCCTTGGCGAACTCCTTGATCAGGCGACCGGCAGCGCCGGGCTCCTCCGTCGAAAACGCGTACAGCAGGGGACCGACGAGTTCGCTCTTGACGCACTCGTATTCGGTACCTTCGACGGCGCGCGCGGCCAGCGTGTTCTTGACAACCTTCAAGTACACGCCTTCCTCGCGGGCCTTCTTGCGCATGGCGGTCATTTGCGCGACCGTCGTGCCTGCGTATTCGGCGGCGACCAGGGAGTGCGCCTTGGCGGCGACGTCTGCCAGCTCGGCGACAACTTGTTGCTTCTGGGACAGATTGAGAGCCATACACTCCTCACTTATTGACTCCGCTCGCGACTCCTGCCGCTTGCGGTCCTGGACGGCATCCGGTCCGTGGACGCCGGGGACGCGAAGGTCCCGGGTTGGTGGCCTGTCCGGCTGGTCCGTGAACGCACCAGAACAACTTCCAGAAGGCGGCACCATCTGCGCAGGCGGACCCCGGAGGGTTCGATTAAGCGATCCCGCTAGCCACGACGGCGATTCCATGCCAGCACGAGCTCCATGCCCGTCGTCGTTGCGCGCTGACCGCACCTGCGGTCTTTGACGGCTGTCGTCGCTGGCCTGGGCCTGCGGCGACTGCCCTCAACGCCCCGCCCGTTGCCGGGCGAAGCGGTAACACGATTACTTCAGGCTCAGCGTCGACGGGTCGACGATGACGCCGGGGCCCATCGTCGAGCTGACCGAGATCTTCTGCAGGTACTGGCCCTTCGAGGTCGCAGGCTTGGCCTTGACCAGGTCGATCAGCAGCGCCTGCAGGTTTTCCTTGAGACGCTCGGACCCGAAGTCGGCCTTGCCGATGGTGCAGTGGATGATGCCGGCCTTGTCGGTGCGGTAGCGGACCTGGCCGCCCTTGGCGTTCTTGACCGCCTCGCCCGGGTTCGGCGATACAGTGCCGACCTTCGGGTTGGGCATCAGGCCACGCGGGCCGAGCAGCGTGCCGAGCTTGCCGACCACGCGCATCGCGTCCGGGGTGGCGATCACGACGTCATAGCTGAGGTCGCCGCCCTGCATCTTCTCGGCCAGGTCGTCCATGCCGACGGCATCGGCACCGGCCGCCAGGGCCTCCTCGGCCTTGGCACCGGCCGGGGCGAACACCGCGACGCGCACGCTCTTGCCGGTGCCCTGCGGCAGCACGGTCGAGCCGCGCACCTGCTGGTCCGACTTCTTGGCATCGACGCCCAGGCGGACGGCTACGTCCACGGCCTCGACGAACTTGGCCTTGCTGTGTTCCTTGATGATCTTCAGGGCGTCATCGATCGCATACGCCTTGCCCGGCTGCACGGCGGCCTGGATCGCCTTCTGTCGCTTGTTCAGTGCCATGGTCTCAGCCCTCCACCGTCAGGCCCATCGAACGGGCAGAACCCGCGATGGTGCGTACCGCTGCTTCCAGCTCGGCTGCGGTCAGGTCCGCTTCCTTCGCCTTGGCGATGTCTTCGAGCTGGGCACGGGTGACCTTGCCCACCTTCTCGGTGTTTGGGCGCTTGGAGCCGGAGGTGACGCCAGCCGCCTTCTTCAGCAGCACCGTGGCCGGCGTGCTCTTGGTCACGAAGGTGAAGGTGCGGTCCGAATACGCGGTGATGATCACCGGCGTCGGCAGGCCGGGCTCGAGCTTGGAGGTCGCGGCATTGAACGCCTTGCAGAACTCCATGATGTTCAGGCCGCGCTGGCCCAGCGCGGGGCCGACCGGCGGCGAGGGGTTGGCCTGACCGGCCTTCACCTGCAGCTTGATGTAACCGACTACTTTCTTTGCCATTTTTCTGTTCTCTCCGGGTGCAAGCGCCGTTCAGGCTCCCCATCGGGCCGGGAACATGTCATCTGGAGCAGCGCGTCCCGGCGTCGCGGTGCTCCTTCCACGCGAAAGACCGCCAATACGGCGGCCTGCGATTCTGCCCGGCTTCCCGGGCGGGGAGCCGGCTAGTATAGCGACTTTCCCGGGCTTCTGCAGCCCGGGCGCCCTCAGGCCTTTTCGATCTGGGCGAACTCGAGCTCGACCGGGGTGGATCGGCCAAAGATCAGCACCGCCACGCGCACGCGGCTCTTCTCGTAGTTGACTTCCTCGACCACGCCGTTGAAGTCGTTGAACGGACCGTCGACCACGCGGACCATCTGGCCCGACTCGAACAGGACCTTGGGCCGGGGCTTCTCGACGCCTTCCTGGACGCGGTCGAGGATGGCCGTGGCCTCCTCGTCGCGGATCGGCAGCGGGCGATCGGCGGTGCCGCCGATGAAGCCCATCACCTTCGGCGTTTCCTTGACCAGGTGCCAGCTCTCGCTGTCCATGCGCGGGATGCCGCCCTCGTCGCGGGTCACGATCTGCACGAGCACGTAGCCGGGGAAGAACTTGCGCTCGGAGCGGCGCTTCTGGCCCGAGCGCATTTCGATCACTTCTTCGGTCGGGACTAGGACGTCGCCAAAGCGATCCTGCATCTCCGCACGGGCGATGCGGTCACGCAGCGCCTGCGCCACCGACTTTTCAAAGCCGGAATACGCATGCACCACATACCAACGCTTGACGCCTTCCGCTTCCATCAAACCCGTGTCTCCAGTCATTGCCCGAGGAACAGCTGCACCAACCACTTGATGACCGTATCGAACCCGGCCAGCAACAACGCGATGATGATCACCACGATCATCACCACCCAAGTCATGCGCATGGCTTCCTGGCGCGTCGGCCAGACCACCTTGCGCAGTTCGAAGCGCGATTCGGACAGGAATTCGCGCGTCTGGCGGCCCTTGAGACTGGTCATGAACACCGCCACGCCCGCCACCACGCCCAGCACCACCATGCCAATCCGGGCCGGAGCCGGCCACTGCGCTTCGAACCAGTAGAAGGCGAACAGGCCGGACACAACCAGCAGCAGCGCCAGTGCGTACTTGACCATGTCGCCAGCCGACGTGTTGCCGGATTGCTCGACTCTACTGTTCACTCGACTCGCTACTCTGGATGGCACGCCAGGAGGGACTCGAACCCCCAACCTGCGGTTTTGGAGACCGCTGCTCTGCCAATTGAGCTACTGGCGTATCTTTGAATTATGCCGCTTCCGGAAAAGGCAATGGCGGCTTGCGCCGCCTTTGCCTGTTCCGGCCATCTCCGAGGAGAGGGGAAGCGGGGACTCCTTGCGCGGCGGGGGATGGGGATCCCTCGCTGCGCTCGGGATGATGTTCCGGCAGCCGTGCGCGCAAGGCGCGCACGGGCCGTCACATCACTTGACGATCTTTGCCACCACGCCGGCGCCGACGGTGCGGCCGCCTTCGCGGATCGCGAAAC
>NZ_JBSVRO010000009.1:0-32574 GCF_054072655.1 Luteimonas sp. A482 | reverse complement strand
GCTGCAATCGAAGCTCAGCTTGCAACGCCTGTCCCTGGAAGTGCCGCCTAACAATTCGTTCAAGCCGAACTTGCTTCGTTACGGCTTTGGCGTGGCAGGAAAAGCTTGCCACGCCAAAGCCCCCACTGCGCAAGTCGGCTTAACTCAGGCGTTAGGCGGCTATGGAAGCTATCGATCTCTTCGGGCCAAAGTTGAGCGCAATGATCATTGTCATCGCTTTGCTCTACTTCATAATTTCGTTTGCGCCCGTCTGGCTCCCCGCAAGCAAAGCCTTCCGGAGAAGATCGCGACTTCCTCGCCCGTTCCTGTTTGTCGGCACTGTTGCAGCTTTGGTCTATGGCGTCTTCTCGTTCCTCGCCTTTGCTGTTCTGTTGCCGGTTGAGGCGTACGGCATCTTCATCGCGCCGCAACTTGCGGCCGCGGAGATGGCTTCCGGCGCGGGCTTGCTTCGCGTCTCCGGCTTCTTCGTCGACTACTGGTGGGCATTCGTTCCTCCGGTTCAGTTGGCTCTGACGTGGTACATCACATCGCAGGTCGGAAGGCGGTGGGCGTACATCTGTGCGGCGCCGCCTAACAATTCATTCAAGCAGACACCACTTCGTGGCGCGGCTTAATTCAAGCGTTAGGCCTTTGCTCCAGCACTTGCGCGCGCCCAGAGTGATACTGTAGTGTCACTTGATGCGTACAGAACTCGTTACCACCCTCAAGCGCCAGGCGACTGAGCTCCTTTCCGATATCGAGCGGGACAAGGAGCCTATCCTCATCACGCAGCACGGCCTGCCGAGTGCGTACCTCGTTGACGTTGAGAGCTTTCAACTCATGCAGCGACGCATGACCGTGCTCGAGGGAATCGCACGCGGAGAGCAGGCGATTGCCGAGGGTCGCGTGGCGACGCACGCACAAGCTAAGAAGCGTCTTGCCAGATGGCTGAAATAGTCTGGTCAGAGCCCGCGCTGAGCGACCTGGATGCCATTGCCGACTTCATCGCGTTGGAGGATCCAGTCGCTGCCTCGGAACTGGTCAAACGCATCTTTGCTCATGTCGAGCAGCTTGCTGATCATCCAGAGAGCGGTAGCCGCCCACAGGAGCTTGGGCGGTCGCGGTATCGGCAGGTTGTGGAGCCGCCTTGCCGCGTCTTCTATCGCTACGATGGGCACAAGGTGTTCATCTTGTACGTCATGCGCGCGGAGCGATTGCTTCGGAAGGGGCAGCTGGCGCCTCGTACTCGACAGGCAAGGGCCTAACAATGCGTTCAAGCCGGTGCCGCTTCGCGGTTCGGCTCAACTCAAGCGTTAGGCGGGCAAATGCTTTCCCCGCAGCTCCTGTGCCGGGAAGCCGTCAAGGCGGACTGTCCAGACATGGTCGGGGTCCACTACGCCGCTGCCCGGGCATTGGCGTGCGCCGCAAGCATCCCGCATGTCTTGCTGTGTCGATCCCTGCGCTTACACTCGGCCCACGGATACCAGACGCCATCGGCGTTCGAAGCCCCGTGCACCTGACCACAGGGTGTCAACTTCTGCGTAGGAAGTCCCAGCCGCCTCGTCAGTCGGCTTAACCCAGGACTCGGACACGGCATGAAAGTCTTCCGTGGCAGCACCTTCAAGGCAGATCGCCCGTGGGGCGCGACAGACATTGCCAACATGGGCGGCGTCACGACGCGCCTTCACTGGACGGACCAGCCCTACAAGTGGCACATCAACGACGGGGAGGAAGTGTTTGCCGTCCTCGATGGCCGGGTTGAGATGCGCTACCGGGAGGCTGGCCTGGAGCACAGCACCATCCTTGAGACCGGCGACGTCTTCCATGCCGCTGTCGGTACCGAACATGTCGCCCATCCCATCGGAGAGGCCAGGATCCTGGTGATTGAGCGAGAGGGCAGTGTCTAGCCGCGCGGCCTGGTTCTGCTGCCAGGCCATGCGGGTTGCGCACCCCCTGCGGCCGGCTTGGTGTCCGCAGATGGCCGACGCCCAATCCCGCATCGGTCCAGCCATGACATCCACTGGAGTGGGGAGCCGATGGCCTTTCGCATTGCTATCGCCACCGGATCCACATTGGTACTCGCGCATGTAGACGGGCGTGGCTCCAACCCTTGGCGGCTGGAATCGTGCGAGCGGCCCACGTCGAGATAGTGGTCGTCTTTCATCTCGCTGCCAGGCGATTGTTTGCGAACGAACTGCGGCCCTCGTGCACGGGCGACATCATGAGCCGGCTCCACGACGCAGGCTTGCTGCTGGCGTCGCCCGCCATGCGGCTTGGGTGCCCGCGACCGGCTCCCGGCTCACGCACTGAGACGCTGCCGGCCTAGACTGTGGAGATGGACTCCACGACTCTTTTGATCGCGATCGCCGGGCTGCTGCTGTTGACGGTGGCGCTGCTGGCGGTACTGGTGCTGCGTCGCCCTGAGCAGGCCTTGGAACGGGCGTTGCGCGAGGAGCAGCGCGACGGCCGCAGCGAGCTGCGTCAGCAGCTGGACGGGCTGTCGGTCGCACAGGAGCAGCGGATCGACGCGTTCGGCCGGCGCCTCGACGACCTGGCCACGCGCACCGACCAGCGCTTGGACGTGCTGCGCGAGGCGCTGACCGACGATGCCCGCAAGGCGCGCGGCGAGCACGCCGAGCAGCAGCACCGGTTCGCCGAGGGCCTTGGCGTGCGCCTGTCCGAGTTGACCCAGCGCAACGAGCAGCGGATCGGCGAAATGCGCACGACGCTGGAGCAGCAGCTGCGTGCGCTGCAAGAGGACAACTCGAGCAAGCTGGAGAAGATGCGCGAAACGGTCGACGAGAAGCTGCAGAGCACGCTCACCACGCGCCTGGATTCTTCGTTCAAGCTCGTCTCCGAGCGCCTGGAGCAGGTGCAGCGCGGGCTGGGTGAGATGCAGCAGCTGGCCACCGGCGTGGGCGATCTCAAGCGCGTGCTGAGCAACGTCAAGACGCGCGGTGGCTGGGGCGAGGTGCAGCTGGAGAACATCCTGGAGCAGACCCTCACTGGCGAGCAGTACGCGCGCAGCGTGCGGGTGCGGCCCGACAGCGCCGAGACGGTGGACTTCGCGGTGCGCCTGCCCGGGCGTGGCGCGGACGCGGCGCCACTGTGGCTGCCGATCGACTGCAAGTTCCCGCGCGAGGACTACGAGCGCCTGCTCGATGCGCAGGACCAGGGCGACCCGGAGCTGGTGCGCAGCACCGGCGCGCAGCTGGAGCGGGCGATCCGCATCCAGGCCAAGTCGATCTGCGACAAGTACGTGGTGCCGCCGCACACCACCGATTTCGCGGTGATGTTCCTGCCCACCGAGGGCCTCTACGCCGAGGTCATCCGCCGCCCCGGGCTGACCGATGCCTTGCAGCGCGAACACCGCATGGTGGTGGCCGGCCCGACCACGTTCACCGCCCTGCTCAACAGCCTGCAGATGGGCTTCCGCACCCTGGCCATCGAGCAGCGTTCGAGCGAGGTGTGGAAGCTGCTGGGCGCGGTGAAGAGCGAGTTCGGCAAGTTCGCCGGGATCCTCGAGCGCGCCGAGAAGCAGATCAATACCGTCGGCAAGAGCCTGGGCGATGCCAGCCGCAAGACGCGGACCATCGAGCGCAGGCTGCGTGGGGTGGAGACGCTGTCGGTGGAGCAGTCGCAGGCCATGCTCGGCGATGAGCTCGAGGACGACGAGGCGCAGGACGCGCCGCAGGGCGACGACGCGCCCTGAGCGCCGCCGGGCTGCTCAGGGCGTTGGCGAGAGCGGCACGATCGGCATGACGTCGACCGGGACGGTCGGATTGGCTTCGTCGTCGAGCAGGTAGTCCGGGAGTTCGTCGCCCTCGTCGCCCTCGACGGTGCGGCGGTCGGACTGGATCTGGTAGTTGCGGCGCTGCATCCAGGCATCGCGCACCAGCGCGTAGTCATCGGTGGCGCCCTGGCGCATGGCATCGAGCGCGAACAGCTGGGTGCGCAGGTCCACCAGCTGCAGGCCCTGCAGGAAGTAGCGGATGCCGTCGTCCTCGATCTGGCGCGTGGGCGACAGCGGTGCATCACCGACCAGGCCGAAGGTGTCGCGCAGGGTGCGCGGACCGAACAGCGGCAGCACGAGGTAGCGCGAGTTGGTCCAGCCCCACACGCCCAGCGTCTGCCCGAAGTCCTCGCTGCGGTTGGGGATGTTGACGGCGGTGGCCGGGTCGAACAGTCCGCCGATGCCGATCGTGGTGTTGAGCAGGAAGCGCCCCAGCGAATGCCCGGCCTGCTGCGGCCGGCCCTGCAGCAGCGCGTTGAGCGCACTTACAGGCTGGCCGAGGTTGTTGAAGAAGTTGCCCACGCCCAGGCGCACCGGGCGTGGCACGACCTGCATGTAGGCGCGGGCCAGCGGCGTGGCGACGGTGCGGTCGACGGCGTTGTTGAAGCTGTGGACCCTGCGGTTCCAGCTCTCCCAGGGGTCGTAGCTGGCCGGCATTTGCGCCGGCGCCGGCAGGTTCGGATCGGCGATCGGGTCGTAGGGCGATACGCCGTAGATCGAGGCGTAGTCGAGTTCGGCCTGGGTCGCCGGTACCTGCGTTGCCGGGTCGGGCCCGGGCGCCTCCTGCCCGGCCGCAAGCGCGGCGATGGACGTGGCAGGATCCGCGGCCACGGCATCCGCAGCCAACGCGGTCGTACCTGCGGTCGCGTCGCCCGGCGTTGCTGTGGCCGGGGCTGTCGCGTCGGCCGGTGCGAGCAGTGCGCCCGTGTTGGTCGTCGCGCGCGTGCCGCCACCGCCGGCACAGGCGGCAAGCAGCAGCGGCAGGAGCAGCAGGGGCAGACGCAGGCGTGGGGAAAGGCGCATTGGAACGGTCCGTCGAAAGTGTGGCGCGGACGTCATGCCCGCGCGAATGCCAGGGTGGGGGACAGCCGGTAGGCCCGGCGCAGGCCGTCGAGCCCCGGGGGATCGCCGATGACGGCCACGCCGTCGGCACGCTGCGCCAGTTCCACCAGCAGGGCCAGGCCGGCGCTGTCGACCGCCGACAGCGCCGACAGATCGAAACGTTCCGCGCCCGCAGCCATGCGCACGGCTTGCGGCCAGAGCGCGGCCACGGCCTCGCGCGCGAGCGCGCCGGCAAAGGCCAGCGTGGTCCCGTCGCGATGCACCGTGGCGGCTGCCGGCATCAGTTGGTGCCGGCGTCGGCCGCGATCTGGCCGTCGCGCAGTTCCTTCGCCACCTGGGCGATGGACTTGCGCTGCAGCTCGCTGTCGAACTGCTGGCGGAAGGTCTGCACGAACGACACCCCCTCGACCATCACGTCGAACACGCGCCAGCCGTCGCCGCCACGGCGCAGCAGGTAGTCGACCGGGATCGGCTCGCCGCCCTGGCGCAGCAGTTCGCTGGACACCTTGACGCCCAGCCCGCGCGGCAGCGCCGTCTCGGACTTGATGCGCACGCGCAGGCGGGTGTTGAAGTCGATCAGGGACGAGCCGTAGCGGCGCATCAGGTTGTCGGCGAGCGCATCGCCGAAGGCCTTGATGTCGGCGTCCGAGGCGCCGCGGCCGTGGCGGCCGAGCACCTGGCGCGCGGCATAGTCGCGATCGAACATGGTGTTGAACTCGCCGCTGACGAAGCGCTGCAGGGCGGCGCGGTCGCGGGTGAACTCGTCGCGGCGCGCGTCCAGCGTTTCCAGCACGCGCCTGGAGTTGTCGAGCACGAGTTCGCTGGGCGAGCCCTGCATCTTCGCCGCGGCCGCAGGCGCGGCAGGCGACTGGGCCAGGGACAGGGCCGGTGCGGCAGCGAGCAGGCTGGCGGCAAGCGCCAGGGACAGCAGATTGCGGGGGGTGCGGATCATGGGGTCGTTCCTTCTTCCGGAGCGGGGGGCGCGGGCTGCGCATCACCGGGCGCGGCATTGTCGCCGCCGCCGCTGAACATGTACTTGCCGACCATTTGCATCAGGTCCACCGCCGGCGTGGTGAACACCAGTTCCTCGCCCGGCTTGAACACCTCCATGTCGCCGCCGGGCTGCAGGCCGACATAGCTCTCGCCCAGCAGGCCGCCGGTGAGGATGCCGGCCGAGGTGTCGATCGGGATCTCGTTGAAGCGGCTGTCGATGGACAGGGTGACGATGGAGTCGAACCTGGCCGGATCAAGGTCGATGTTCGACACCCGGCCGATGGTGACGCCGCCGATCTTGACCGGCGCATTGGGGCGCAGCTGGCCGACCTGGGTGAAGCGCGCCGTGATCTCGTAGCTGTCGCGCGACAGACCGAAGCGGCCGTTGGTGGAGGCGATGGCCAGCACCAGCAGCGAGGCCAGCGCCAGCACGAGGAAGGCGCCGACGGCGAATTCGAGACGGGGGCCGCGGCTGCTCATGCGGAGTGCTCCAGGTGGGCGGGGTGCATCGCGGCGGCGTTTCGGGCGCCGTGCATGTCGTATCGATCGCCGCACCTGTCATTTCGACCGGGAGAAATCCCGGCCGCGGATGCGGATGAAGCAGATCCCTCACTGCGTTCGGGATGACAGGGCATGCAGGCGTCGCGACGGGAGGGTGGAATGGTCGATGGATTCATTGGAAGGGCCCGTGAGACGTCCGCCCTAGCGGAACAGGAACGCCGACAGCACGAAGTTGAACATCAGCACCAGCAGCGAGGCGTTGACCACCGCGCGCGTGGTGGCGATCGAAGTGCCCTCGATGGTCGGCTCGGCGTGGTAGCCGACATACGAGGCCACCAGCGCGGCGGTGCCGCCGAACACGGCGGCCTTGGCGAAGGCGGGGATGAAGTCGCTGCGGAAGTCGACGGCATCCTTCATCGCCTGCCAGAAGGTGCCGTTGTCGATGCCCAGCACCTGCACCGCCTGGAACCAGCTGGCGGCGATGGCGAAGCTGGCGAAGAAGCCGACCAGCAGCGGCACGGTCAGCACCGCCGCCCAGAAGCGCGGCGCGACCGCCTTGCCGACCGGGTCGATCGCCATCAGGCCGAGCGCGGTGATCTGGTCGGTGGCGCGCATCAGGCCGAGTTCGGCGGCGATCGAGGAACCGGCGCGGCCGATGAACAGCAGCGCGGTCAGCACCGGCGCCAGTTCGCGGTACAGGCCCAGGCCGATCAGCACGCTGACCTGGTTGGCCGCGCCGTAGGTTTCCAGCGCGCGAAAGCCGAGCAGGGTCAGCGACAGGCCGACGAAGGCGCCGCCCACGGCGATGATCGGCAGCGAGCGCGCGCCGACCTTGTAGATCTCGCGGACGAGCTCGGCGAACAGGTCGGCGCTGGGCTTGGATGCGCGCAGCACCGACAGCGAGAACAGGCCGGCGCGCCCAACCGAGCGCAGGGCCTGGACCAGCGCCATCACGCCGCCTCCGTGCGGGGGGCACTGTCGAAGGCGATCGGACCATCCGGTTCGCCGCGCAGGAACTGGCGCAGCAGCGGATCGTCACTGGCCTGCAGCTGGTCGGGCGTGCCGGAAAACACGATGCCGCCGTTGGCGATCACCACCGCGCGGTCGGCGATGGGCAGGGTCTCGCGCACGTGGTGGGTGACGATGATGCTGGTCAGGCCGAGGCGGTCGTTGAGTTCGGACACCAGGTTCATGATCACGCCCGAGGCGATCGGGTCCAGGCCGGTGAGCGGCTCGTCGTAGACCATCAGCGGCGGGTCGAGTGCGATTGCCCGCGCCAGCGCGACGCGACGCGCCATGCCGCCGGACAGCTCACGCGGGTACAGGTCGCCGGCCGAGCGCAGGCCCACCGCATGCAGCTTCATTTCCACCAGCCGGTCGATCACCTCGCGCGGCAGCCTGGTGTGCGTGCGCAGCGGCAGGGCGATGTTCTCGGCGGCGGTGAGGTCGGTGAGCAGGCCGTTGCCCTGCAGCAGCACGCCGATCGACTTGCGCAGCTCGAGCAGGTCGCGCTTGCGCTGCGGCACCGTCCGCCCGAACACCTGCACGGTGCCGGAGGTCGGCGCGAGCTCGCCGGTGAGCGCGGCCAGCAGGGTGGACTTGCCGCTGCCCGACGGGCCGAGCACTGCGGTCACGCTGCCGCGCGGCACCGACAGGTCGATGCCGGACAGGATCGTGCGCCCGCCACGGTCCAGGCGGACAGCGTCGAAGCGCACGGCGGTGGTGTCGTTGGGGGCGTCGATCATGGGGCGCGGCGAGGGCCGACAGCTCGAAAGCATGGCCGAAGGCGGCTGAACCCTGCCGGAGCCGTAACCCGCGGCGTGGCGTAGGGCAGTCCAGAC
This sequence comes from Luteimonas sp. A482, assembly GCF_054072655.1. Classification (NCBI taxonomy): domain Bacteria; kingdom Pseudomonadati; phylum Pseudomonadota; class Gammaproteobacteria; order Lysobacterales; family Lysobacteraceae; genus Luteimonas; species Luteimonas sp. A482. The sequence goes on along the minus strand of NZ_JBSVRO010000009.1, from coordinate 24,405 downwards.
AAAAAGGCGGCTCCACCCCGTTGCCATCCCCCGACAGGCGGCCGCGTGGCCCCGCGACCCCGCTACCGGATCAGCGCGCGCCGTTACGGCGACGCCGCATCCGCCTCCGGCATCACCCCGTTGTACTGCGCGCGCGGCCTGATCAGCCCGCCGGCTTCCTGCTGCTCCTGGGCGTGCGCCAGCCAGCCGGCCAGGCGTCCGGCGGCGAACATCGCCAGCGCGGGGGCGGCGGGCTGTCCGTGCACGTAGCAGATCGCGGCGAGCATGCCGTCGATATTGGGCAGGCGGCCGCTGCTGTCGGCGGCGGCGGCGACCAGGGCATCGACGTGGGCCATGCGTGGATCGCCCCCGCGATATCGGCGCAGCATCGCCAGCAGCTCGGCGCCGCGGGGGTCGCCGTCGGGATACAGCACGTGGTGGAAGCCGGGCAGCTCGTCGCCGCGGCGCCAGCGCTCGCCGATGAAGGCGGCGGGCGAATCGGCTGCGGCGGCATCGGCGATGAGCGCGTAGGCGCGCGCCGTGGCGCCGCCGTGGCGCGGGCCCGACAGCGCGGACAGGCCGGCGCAGACGGTGGCGTGCAGGTGCGCGCCGGTGGAGGCGACCACGCGCGCGGCAAAGGCCGAGACGTTGAGCTCGTGATCGGCGCACAGCACCAGGGCCGCGCGCACCAGGTCGGCGAAGGCGGCGTCGCCCGGCCGCCAGGCATCGGCCAGCAAGCGGTGCACCGGGCGCGCGTCGGGGGTGGCGGCCACCAACAGGGCGGCGTTCTGGCGCAGCAGGGTCGCCGCGACCCGGCGCCGGGCCGCCGGCGCGGCGCTGAGCGAATCGCGCTCGTCCACCGCCAGCAGCGGGATCGCGGCCATCGCGCGCTTGAGCGCCGGCAGCGAGGCATCCGCCGCGATCGGCGCCACCCGCGCCGGCCAGCCCGCCGTGGGCGCAGGGTCGAAAGGATCCTGGTCGCCGCAGTCCCAGAGCAGGCGCGCGGCGTCCTCAAGGGTGGCGCCGGCGCGCACCATCGCCACCGCCGAACGGCCGCGGTAGTAGGGGCTGTCGGGGCGGATCAGCGAGATCGCGGTCTCCATCACCGGCAGGCCGCGGTCCAGGCTTTGCGCGGCCCCGCGCGCGGCGCCGCGGCCGGCCTTCTTGCGCTGGGCCAGGCGCTCGACGTCGCGCTGCAGGTAGACGCGGCTGCGATGGTCCGGCCCGGGCCGCGACTCGATCAGCCCGCGGCTGACGTAGGCGTAGAGCGTGGCCGGGCTGATCCCGAGCCGGGCGCAGACCTCGCGTGCGGGAATCAGGTCGGCATCGGTGGGCGTGGGCTTGGGCATGGCTCAGCTTGATCCGTTCAATCAAGATTGATCAACCCGACGAAGAGTGCCACATTGCCCGCATCCGGGAAATCCCCGCCGCAGCACGCAGGCCGCCATGTCCACCCAGTCCGTCATCGCTTCCCCCGGCGCGCGCTTCCGCGCCGCCCTCGCGGCCGAATCGCCGCTGCAGGTGATTGGCGCGATCAACGCCAACCACGCGCTGCTGGCCAGGCGCGCCGGCTACCGGGCGATCTACCTGTCCGGCGGCGGCGTCGCGGCCGGCTCGCTGGGCCTGCCCGACCTCGGCATCAACACGCTCGAGGACGTGCTGATCGACGTGCGCCGCATCACCGATGTCTGCGACCTGCCGCTGATGGTCGACATCGACACCGGCTTCGGCCCCAGCGCCTTCAACATCGAGCGCACGGTGAAGTCGCTGATCAAGGCCGGCGCGGCCGCCTGCCATATCGAGGACCAGGTCGGCGCCAAGCGCTGCGGCCATCGCCCGGGCAAGGAGATCGTGAGCCAGGGCGAGATGGCCGACCGGGTCAAGGCGGCCGCAGATGCCAAGACCGATCCGGACTTCTTCCTGATCGCGCGCACCGACGCGATCCAGGTCGACGGCGTGGACGCGGCGATCGAGCGCGCCATCGCCTGCGTCGAGGCCGGCGCCGACGGCATCTTCGCCGAGGCCGCCTACGACCTCGACACCTACCGCCGCTTCGTCGATGCGGTGCAGGTGCCGGTACTGGCCAACATCACCGAGTTCGGAAGCACGCCGTTGTTCACGCGCGACGAGTTGGCTTCGGCCGGCGTTGCCATCCAGCTGTATCCGCTGTCGGCGTTCCGCGCCATGAACAAGGCGGCCGAGAACGTGTACGAGGCGATCCGCCGCGACGGCCACCAGAAGGCGGTGGTCGACACCATGCAGACGCGCGAGGAGCTGTACGAGCGCATCGGCTACCACGACTTCGAGCGCAGGCTCGACGCCCTGTTCGCAGCGAAAAAATGAGCCAGTGGCGGCCGCTGCAGCGTTGGTCGGCCGGCGGGCCGGACGTGGCACAGGCCCCGTCCGGCAACCTCCGGCGCGTTCTGGCGCGGCGCGATCGCCGCTTCGATACTTCCAACGCAGCGTCCGCCCGCGGGCGGACACGCATCCGGCAACACGCGCCACGCAGTCCAGGAGACCACCCATGAGCGACGCCACCCCCGCCACGCCGTTCAAGCCGAAGAAATCCGTCGCGCTGTCCGGCACCGCCGCCGGCAATACCGCGCTGTGCACGGTCGGCCGCAGCGGCAACGACCTGGCCTATCGCGGCTACGACATCCTCGACCTGGCCACCACCTCCGAGTTCGAGGAGGTCGCGCACCTGCTGGTCCACGGCAAGCTGCCCAACGCCGCCGAGCTGGGCGCCTACCGGCGCAAGCTGAAGTCGCTGCGCGGGATCCCCGCCGCGGTCAAGGCGGCGCTGGAGGAACTGCCGCCGTCGGCGCATCCGATGGACGTGATGCGCACCGGCGTGTCGGTGCTCGGCTGCGTGCAGCCCGAAGCGGTGGACCACAACCATCCGGGCGCGCGCGACATCGCCGACAAGCTGATGGCCTCGCTGGGCTCGATGCTGCTGTACTGGTACCACTGGAGCCACAACGGGCGCGCGATCGACGTCGAGACCGACGATGATTCGATCGGCGGCCACTTCCTGCACCTGCTGCACGGCGCGCCGCCGCCCGAGTCCTGGGTGCGCGCGATGCACACCTCGCTGATCCTCTACGCCGAGCACGAGTTCAATGCCTCGACCTTCACCGCGCGGGTGATCGCCGGCACCGGCAGCGACATGCATTCGTGCATCACCGGCGCGATCGGCGCGCTGCGTGGCCCCAAGCACGGCGGCGCCAACGAGGTGGCGTTCGAGATCCAGAAGCGCTACGACTCACCCGACGACGCCGAAGCCGACATCCGCGCGCGCGTCGATCGCAAGGAAGTGGTGATCGGCTTCGGACACCCGGTCTACACCACCGGCGACCCGCGCAACGAGGTGATCAAGACCGTGGCGCGCGAGCTGTCCGACGAGCAGCGCAGCCGCAGGATGTACGACATCGCCGAGCGCCTGGAAACGGTGATGTGGGACATCAAGAAGATGTTCCCCAACCTCGACTGGTTCAGCGCGGTGAGCTACCACATGATGGGCGTGCCGACGGCGATGTTCACGCCGCTGTTCGTGATCGCCCGCACCAGCGGCTGGAGCGCGCACGTCATCGAGCAGCGCATCGACGGCAAGATCATCCGCCCCAGCGCCAACTACACCGGGCCGGAGGACCAGACCTTCGTGCCGATCGATCAGCGCCCCTGATCCATCGCTTCGCTCCCTCCTCCGCCTGCGGGGGAGGGCTGGGGTGGGGGCAGGCAGTATCGATTCCGCATCCGCGCCTGCGGCGCGCCCCCATCGCCCTTCGGGCACTTCCCCCGCAAGCGGGGGAAGGGAAATGCCCGCTCCAGACACCGAGTCGCCCGCCATGAACAGCCAGCACCGCAAACCCCTCCCCGGCACTTCGCTCGACTGGTTCGACGCGCGCGAAGCCGTCGAGGCGATCCAGCCGGGTGCCTGGGCCACGCTGCCTTACACCGCGCGCGTGCATGCCGAGAACATCCTGCGCCGCGCCGAGCCCGCGCGCATCGGCGACTACCTGGTGCAGCTCATCGAGCGTCGCCGCGACCTGGACTTTCCGTGGTTCCCGGCGCGCGTGGTCTGCCACGACATCCTCGGCCAGACCGCGCTGGTCGACCTGGCCGGCCTGCGCGATGCGATCGCCGAGCAGGGTGGCGACCCCGCCCAGGTCAATCCGGTGGTGCCGGTGCAGCTGATCGTCGACCACTCGCTGGCGGTGGAATGCGGCGGCTTCGATCCGGACGCGTTCACCAGGAACCGCGCGATCGAGGACCGCCGCAACGAGGATCGTTTCCACTTCATCGACTGGACGAAGCAGGCATTCCGCAACGTCGACGTGATCCCGCCGGGCAACGGGATCATGCACCAGATCAACCTGGAGAAGATGTCGCCGGTGGTCTACGTGCAGGATGGCGTGGCCTTTCCCGACACCTGCGTCGGCACCGACTCGCATACCCCGCACGTCGATGCGCTGGGCGTGATCGCGATCGGCGTGGGCGGGCTTGAAGCCGAGAGCGTGATGCTGGGCCGCGCCTCGTGGATGCGCACGCCGGAAATGGCCGGCGTCGAGCTGTCGGGACGTCCCGCGCCAGGCATCACCGCCACCGACGTGGTGCTCGCGCTGACCGAATTCCTGCGCCAGTCGAAGGTGGTCGGTGCCTATCTCGAGTTCCGCGGGCCGGGCGCGGCGGCGCTCACCGTCGGCGACCGCGCCACGATCTCGAACATGGCGCCCGAGTACGGCGCAACCGCGGCGATGTTCTTCATCGACGACAACACGCTCGACTACCTGCGCCTGACCGGGCGCACCGACGAGCAGGTCGCGCTGGTCGAGACCTATGCCAGGACTGCAGGCCTGTGGGCCGATGACCTCGCGCACGCGCAGTACGAACGCACCCTGCACTTCGACCTCTCGAGCGTCGTGCGCAACATGGCCGGCCCGTCCAATCCGCATCGCCGCCTGCCGACCAGCGCGCTGGCCGAGCGCGGCATCGCCGACGGCACCAAGCTCGAAGCCGGCAAGGCCGAGGAAGCGCAAGGCCTGATGCCCGATGGCGCGGTGATCATCGCCGCCATCACCAGCTGCACCAATACCTCCAATCCGCGCAACGTGATCGCCGCCGCACTGCTGGCGCGCAACGCCAACGCGCGTGGCATGGTGCGCAAGCCCTGGGTCAAGACCTCGCTGGCGCCGGGCTCAAAGGCGGTGCAGCTGTATCTAGAGGAATCGGGCCTGCTGCCGGAGCTCGAGACGCTGGGCTTCGGCATCGTCGGCTTCGCCTGCACCACCTGCAACGGCATGAGCGGCGCGCTGGATCCGGCGATCCAGCAGGAAATCATCGAGCGCGACCTGTACGCCACCGCCGTGCTCAGCGGCAACCGCAACTTCGACGGTCGCATCCATCCCTACGCCAAGCAGGCCTTCCTCGCCTCGCCGCCGCTGGTGATCGCCTATGCCATCGCAGGCACGGTGCGCTTCGACATCGAGAAGGACGCACTGGGTTTCGACGCCAACGGCGAGCCGGTCACGCTCAAGGACCTGTGGCCCAGCGACGAGGAGATCGACGCGGTGGTCAAGGCCAGCGTCAAGCCCGAGCAGTACCGAGCGGTATACGGACCGATGTTCAAGCTGCGGGTCGAGTCGGGCGAAACGGTCAGCCCGCTCTACGACTGGCGTCCGATGAGCACCTACATCCGCCGTCCGCCGTACTGGGAAGGCGCGCTGGCCGGCGAACGCACGCTGCGCGGCATGCGCGCGCTGGCGGTGCTGGGCGACAACATCACCACCGACCACCTCTCGCCATCGAACGCGATCATGGCCAACAGCGCGGCCGGCGAATACCTGACCAAGATGGGCCTGCCCGAGGAGGACTTCAATTCATACGCAACCCACCGCGGCGACCACCTCACCGCGCAGCGCGCCACCTTCGCCAACCCCAAGCTGCTCAACGAGATGGTGCGCGACGCCGACGGCAGCGTGGTGCAGGGCTCGCTGGCGCGACTGGAACCCGAAGGCGAGGTGATGCGCATGTGGGAGGTGATCGAGACCTACATGCAGCGCAAGCAGCCGCTGGTCATCATCGCCGGCGCCGACTACGGCCAGGGCAGCTCGCGCGACTGGGCCGCCAAGGGCGTGCGCCTGGCCGGCGTGGAGGCGATCGCGGCCGAGGGCTTCGAGCGCATCCACCGCACCAACCTGGTCGGCATGGGCGTGTTGCCGCTGGAGTTCCAGCCGGGCACCACGCGGTTGACGCTCGGGATCGACGGAACCGAAACCTTCGACGTGCTCGGCACCCCCGCGCCGGAGGCGGAGCTGACGCTGGTGATCCGACGCAGGAACGGCGAACGGGTCGAGGTGCCGGTGACCTGCCGCCTGGATTCGGACGAGGAAGCGGCCATCTACGAGGCGGGCGGCGTGCTGCAGCGTTTCGCCCAGGATTTCCTGGCGGCGTCGAAGGCCGCTTAAGGCAATGCTGAGAACGTCCGGTTTTTCATTCCGAACGCAGTGAGAAGCGCCTTACAACGGAGAAGCCGGTCAATCTCGGGAAATCAACGGCATGGATTGACCAGCTCCGCTCTTGTAACGGCTCTCGCTACGCTCCAAATGACAGTTTCGGCGTTGCCCTAACGGTCGATCCAGATGTCGAACAGGAAGTGGGATATTCGTCGTAACGGTACCCAGCCCAAGAGGACACCGAACATGACCGACGCCGCGACTTCCGGAACCGTCCGCCTGCACCGCATCCTCGCCGCGCCGCCCGAGCGGGTGTACCGCGCGTTCACCGACGCCGACGCGCTGGTGCGCTGGCTTCCGCCCTACGGCTTCACTGCGACGATGCATGAGTTCCAGGCGGGTGTCGGCGGCGGCTACCGCATGTCGTTCACCAATTTCGGCACCGGATCGAGCCATGCGTTCACGGTGAAGTTCGTCGAGCTGGTCGAGAACGCGTTGATCCGCCACACCGACACCTTCGACAGCCCCGACCTGCCCGGCGAGATGCAGGTCACGGTCACGCTGAAGAAGAGCAGCGCCGGCACCGACCTGCAGATCGAGCAGGCCGGCATTCCCGCCGCGATTCCCACTGACATGTGCTATCTGGGCTGGCGCGATTCGCTGGAGATGCTGGCGAAGCTGGTCGAACCCGAAATCCCGGACGGTGGCTGAGCGATGGAGGCCGGATGCCTGGTGCTGATGGCACGTCCGCCCGCGGAGACGGCGGGCCTGATGGACGCGGTCCTGCCGGCGCTGGGACTGGATGCCGGCAGCGACCGCTGGCCTGCCGGCAACCTGCACCAGTCGTTCTCGTCCGGCGACCCGGCTGATCGCGAACCGGCGCTGCGACGGGTGCTGGAGCAGGTCCACGCGCCCGCCTTCGACCTGCTGTTCAACCGGGTCAGCCTGGGCGATCGCTGGCTGCTGCGCGCCCAGGGGATGCCGCCCGGTTTCGCCGGGCTGCTCGCCGAGGTGCGCGCGGCCATGGAGGCCGAAGGCGTCGGTGACGACAGTGGCCATACGCCGCATGTGACGCTGTGCTACTTCCCGCCGTACGTGCAGGAAGGCACGCGCTGGTTGCTGTCCCCGATCCGGTGGCGCGTCGACGCGATCGAGCTTGTCGCCGTCGCCCACCACCCGTACCGGTACCGGACGCTGGCGCGACAGCCGCTGCCGTCGCCGCCGCAGGGCGAGTTGTTCGACGCGCCGCTTCCGCATCACCACGCATTTCCACAACGCACAGCAGCGCAGGACACCCCATGGGACTGAAGAAGGGCATCAGGCAACTGGTCGCGGACGCCAACGCGCGCATCGCCACGATCCCGGTGGAGGACGCGAAGGCGCTGCTTGGCGATACAGGCGTGCAGTTCGTCGACATCCGCGACGTGCGCGAACTCGAACGCGAAGGCATGGTGCCCGGCGCCTTCCACGCGCCGCGCGGGATGCTCGAGTTCTGGGCCGATCCCGACAGTCCATACTTCAAGCCGGTGTTCGGCCAGGATCGGCGCTTCGTCCTGTACTGCCAGTCGGGCTGGCGCTCGGCGCTGGCGGCGGCGGCGCTGCAGGACATGGGCCTGGAGCGCGTGGCGCATGTCGCCGGCGGCTTCAATGGCTGGAAGGCGGGGAGTGGGGAGGTCGCGCAGAAGGCGTCGCGCGCGCCGGCGGCGAGCGGGCAACTGCGCATTCCCGCGACCTACATGCGTGGCGGCACGTCCAAGGGCGTGTTCTTCCGGCTGGAGGACCTCCCCGAAGCCGCACGCGTGCCCGGCCAGGCGCGCGACCGGCTGTTCCAGCGGGTGATCGGTTCGCCCGATCCCTATGGCAAGCACACCGACGGCATGGGCGGGGCGACCTCGAGCACCAGCAAGTGCGTGATCGTCTCGCGCGCGACGGTGCCCGACCACGATGTGGACTATCTGTATGGCCAGGTGTCGATCGACAGCGCCTTTGTCGACTGGAGCGGCAACTGCGGCAACCTGTCCTCGGCGGTGGGACCGTTCGCGATCGCCAACGGCATGCTCGACCCGGCCCGTGTGCCGGAGAACGGCATGTGCGCGGTGCGCATCTGGCAGGCCAACATCGGCAAGACCATCCTCGCGCACGTGCCGGTCGCCGACGGCCTGGTGCAGGAGGGCGGCGATTTCGAGCTCGATGGCGTGACCTTCCCGGCAGCCGAGATCGTGCTGGAATTCCTCGACCCTTCCGATGACGGCGAAGCCGGCGGGGCGATGTTTCCCACCGGCAACCTGGTCGACACACTCGACGTGCCCGGCATCGGCCCGCTGCAGGCGACGATGATCAGCGCGGGCATTCCAACCGTCTTCGTCAATGCCGCCGACATCGGCTACGACGGCACCGAGCTGCAGCCGGCGATCAACGACGATAGTGCAGCGCTGGCCAGGCTTGAAGGGATCCGCGTTGCCGGTGCCTTGCGCATGGGCCTGATCGCCACGCCAGAAGAAGCGCTCAAGCGCCAGCACACGCCCAAGGTCGCGTTCGTCGCGCCATCAAAGGCCTATGTGTCGAGCAGCGGCAAGGCGATCACCACCGGCGACATCGACCTCAACGTGCGCGCGCTGTCGATGGGCAAGCTGCACCACGCGATGATGGGCACGGCCTCGGTCGCGATTGCGACCGCCGCGGCGGTGCCGGGCACCCTGGTCAATCTGGCCGCCGGCGGCGGCGCCCGCGAGGCGGTGCGTTTCGGGCATCCCTCCGGCACGATGGAGGTCGGTGCAAGCGCGCAGCAGGTCGGTGGCCAGTGGACCGTCACCCGCGCAGTGATGAGCCGCAGCGCCCGCGTGCTGATGGAAGGCCAGGTGCGGGTTCCGGCCGATACCCTGGAGGCCTGAACTCGCGTGCTGGGACCCGCTCCGCGCACGCGACGCGCGGGGCGAACACCTTGCGTTAACCGCCGGCCGCGAAGCATGGCCCGCACACCCCCGCGATCGTCGGGGGTTCAACGACGCGCGCGTGCGCTCGCCGCCACGGAGGCCCGGAATGACCGACCCCATCGACAACGCCCGTCCCGACTGGGACCGGGAGCTGGTCGACATCGTCGACTACGTGCGCGACGCGCACATCGACAGCGAACTTGCCTGGCAGACCGCGCGCCACATCCTGATCGACTCGCTCGGCTGCGGGCTGGAGGCGCTGGCGTACCCGGCCTGCACCCGGCTGCTCGGGCCGATCGTGCCGGGCGCCACGGTGCCGCACGGCGCACGCGTACCGGGCACGCAGCTGCAGCTCGACCCGGTGCAGGCGGCGTTCTGCATCGGCGCGACGATCCGCTGGCTGGACTTCAACGACACCTGGCTGGCCGCGGAGTGGGGGCATCCGTCCGACAATCTCGGCGGCATCCTGGCCGTCGCCGACTGGCTCAGCCGCGACGCGGCGGCGGCGGGCAGGCCGCCGCTGCCGATGCGGCGGGTGCTGGAGGCGATCGTCAAGGCGCACGAGATCCAGGGCGTGATCGCGCTGCAGAACGCCTTCAACCGGGTCGGGCTGGACCACGTGGTGCTGGTGAAGGTGGCCTCGACCGCGGTGGTCTCGTGGCTGCTCGGCCTGGACCGCGCGCAGATGCTGGCGGCGCTGTCGCTGGCCTGGGTGGACGGACAGAGCCTGCGCACCTACCGCCACGCGCCCAACACCGGCTCGCGCAAGAGCTGGGCGGCGGGCGACGCCACCAGCCGCGCGGTGCGCCTGGCGCTGATCGCGGGCAGCGGCGAGATGGGCTATCCCTCGGCGCTGACCGCCAGGACCTGGGGCTTCTACGACGTGTCCTTCGGCGGCAGGCCGTTCGTGTTCCAGCGCCCGTACGGCAGCTACGTGGCCGAGAACGTGCTGTTCAAGGTCAGCTTCCCGGCCGAATTCCACGGCCAGACCGCGGTCGAGGCGGCGATGCTGCTGCATGACCGGCTGGCCGCACTGGGCCGCAGCGTGCAGGACATTGGGCAGATCACCATCCGCACCCACGAGGCCTGCCTGCGCATCATCGACAAGCAGGGGCCGCTGGACAATCCGGCCGATCGCGACCACTGCATCCAGTACATGGTCGCGGTGGCGCTGGTGTTCGGCCGCCTGACTGCCGCCGACTACGAGGATGCGGTCGCCGCCGACCCGCGCATCGACGCGCTGCGCGCGAAGATCGCCTGCGTCGAGGATCCGCAGTTCACCCGCGATTACCACGATCCGGACAAGCGCAGTATCGCGAATGCGCTGACGGTCGAGTTCGACGACGGCGTCGTGCTCGATGAGGTACTGGTCGAGTATCCGCTCGGCCACCGGCGACGGCGCGCGGAGGGCATTCCGCTGCTGGAGGCCAAGTTCCGCGACAGCCTGGACAGGCGCTTTCCGGCGGCGCGGCAGCAAGCGATCCTGGACGCCTCGTTCGACCACGCCGCGCTGCTGGCGATGCCGGTGCACGAGTACATCGACCTGTACGTGGCATAGGACCTGGCGCTCGCACGCGGGGGTCAGGGACGGCATGCGCTGCCTGTGTGGAAGTGCCGGGTCAGGCGATAGGCGGGGCTGAAGCGTAGGTCGCCGCCTCGACAGACCCCTTCCTGTGTCAGTCCCGCGCCGCGCCAAACCTTTCGCCGAAGAAGTCCCCCGGCTTCCAGCGCGGCCGCTGCGCTGCATCGCCGACGAGCTGCCCGATGCGCGCATTGAGTCGCGCCATGCGTGCCGCGTCGCCATACTGGATCGGCAGGTCGATCTGGTCGCAGGGCTGGTGGTAGCAGTTGCGCAGGAACCAGGTCGTCGCCAGCTTCGGGTCCTGGTCGGGATTGGCGCCGACCACGCCGCCCATCAGGTAGACGGCGGGAATCCCGGCGCGCACGAACGCGTACTGGTCGCTGCGCACGAACACCACTTCCTCCGGGAACGGGTCGGGCGACAGCGCCACGCCGATCTCCTCCGCCGCCGCCTGCAGCACGGCATCGAGCGTGGAATGCGCCACGCCGACCGGCACCACGTCGGTGGTGGGCGCGGTGAGCACCGGCATGTCGAGGTTGATGTTGGCCACCAGGCTGCCGTCGACCGATGGATGGCGCGCGAACCATTCCGCGCCCAGCAGGCCTTTTTCCTCGGCGGTCAGCGCGACGAACAGCAGCGAGCGCTTCGGCGCCGGCGCGGCCGCGAACTCGCGCGCGGCCTCCAGCATGATCGCCACGCCCAGCGCGTTGTCGAGCGCGCCGTTGTATATCGTGTCTCCATCGACCGCCGCGCCGGCGCCGATGTGGTCCAGGTGCGCGGTGTAGACGACATGCTCGGCCGCCAGCGCCGGATCGCTGCCGGCGATGCGGCCAACCACGTTGGACGATTGCACCGGCTCGATCCGGCTGCGGCCGGCCAGGCGCAGCGTGCCGGGCAGGGCGAAGCCCTTGAGCTCGCCCGCGCGTGCGGCATCGAACAGCTGCGCGGCGCTGCGGTCGCTGCCTTCGAACAGCGCGTCCGCCGCCGCCGCGCTGACCACCGCCGTCGCGCGCAGCTGCGGCCATGTGTCGATGCCGCGCCCGTCCGCATCGCGCAGGCGCATCGCCGGCCTGTCGATGTTCTGCACCGCGCGCGACCACGGGGAGCGCACCTCGTCATCGGCGGTGTTGACGAACACCGCGCCCACCGCGCCGCGCGCGACCACGTTGCGAAGCTTCTCGCGCTGCGACGAATGGAACGCGCGCTGGGTGTCGCCAAAGGTGCCCGGCGCGCCGCCGAACATCACCGCGATCCGGCCATCAAGGTCGAGCCCGGCGAAATCGTCATGGCCCAGCTCCGGCGCGTGCACGGCCTGGCCGACAAACACCGCCGGCGCCTCGAGCGAGGATTCGGGGCGGTTGAAGTTCACCCCGGGCAGGAACTGGTCACGGAACGCCAGCGCGGTGACGCGGCCATCGCGCTCGATCTCCAGGCGCGCGCCATCGCTGAGCAGGGTGGCCTGCAGCAGCGGCACGGCCTGGAACCAGCCGCCGTCGTCGCCAGCTGGCAGCAGGCCGGTCTCCGCGTAGCGGGCGGCCACGTAGTCGGCCGCGCGGTCGTAGCCGGCCGTGCCGGTTTCCCGGCCCTCCATGGCGTCGTCGGCGAGGGCGACGACATCGGCTTCGATGCGCTGGCCGGCGGCGGTCTCGTTGGGCGGTTTTGGCGTGGCCGGCGGCGCAGGGGTGGCCGCGTCGTCGGCGGGCGGCGACGGCGCCCGCTGGCAGGCGGCGCAGGCGATGCAGATCGACAACAGCAGGGTCGCGGTGTGACGAAGGGACATGCAGGGACTCCGGAGGCTGGGCGGACGCTAGCATCGGGCTGCGGCGGGGGACAACCGGGTGGTGCGGCGGCCGGACCGGGATCTCTCCCTTCGGTCGAGATGACAAGGTCTGCCGAAACGGCAGGTTCTGTCGAGATGGCAGGTTCCGTCGAAACGGCAAGTTCAGCCGAAATGACAAATTCAGTCGAAATGACAGATTCGCGGTCGATGACCTTGTTCTGGCCTGCTGTCATGTCGACCGCAGGGAGACATCTTCTCTGCCCCGCAACGAAGCCGCCTCTATGATGGCGCGGATGGCGGCTTGACCATGGTCAATGCCGTCCACCGCCACGGCGGCCACCCTTGCAGCCATGAGTGGCCACCGCACATGCGCCGTCGCCCGCGCACAGTGGCGATGGCCCTTTTTCCGGACATCGACCTGTGAGGTGACGACATGGACAAGACTTCCAATCTCCCGATGGCGCTGTGGAAGGCCAACCTGGACCTGCAGACGCGGCTCGGCCGCCTGCTGCAGGAGGGCGGCCAGCAGTGGCTGGAACAAGGCACGCGCGCGGCCGGCGAGAGCGCCGCGGAATTCCAGGCGCAGGCGAGCAAGCTGCTGCAGGCCGGCGACTGGCAGGCGCTGGCGGCGCTGCCCATGGAAACCTTCTGGCGCCAGGCCGGGCAGCCCGTGGGCGATGGCAAGGCGGCCGCGCAGGCATCGCTGCAGGCCCAGGAAGGCTTCGTCGGCGGCCTGACCGAGGCGCTGCAGGAATGGCAGCGGGACCTGGCCAAGGCCTGGGCCGTGGCCGGGATCGACGCCGGCGCCGTGCCCGGCATCCCCGGATCCTGGGACACGATGCTGTCGAACCTGGAGCAGGGCATCGCGGCCATGATGCCGGCCGGAACCGGCAAGACGGGTCCGCGCAAGCGTAGTGGCTGAGCCCGCGCGGGCTGCGTCGAAGGGCGACGCGGCGGTCCATGGCAGGATCGACGGTCACGCAAGGGGAGTTCCCGCATGACCGCATCCATCGCCGAGGCCAGCCTGTTGCTGGCCACCGACCTGTCGCCGCGCTGCGACCGCGCCACCGACCGCGCCATCGCGCTGGCGCGCGGTGGCCGCGGACGCGCCGTCGCCGCCACGGTGGTGGAACCGTTCGAGCGCTCCGAACGCAACGTGCCGCGCCACGACCTGCCCGGCTGGTACAACGAGCCGACCGACGCGCAGCTTGCGCGCGGCCGCCTGGAGCGCGAGTTCGCTTCCGGTGTGCGCCCCTGGGAAGTGAGCGTCGGCGAAGGTGCGGCCGGCGAACACGTGGCGAACCTGCTCGACGCGATGGGCGAGGCGCTGGTGGTCACCGGCCCGGTGCGCAGCGGCGCGATGGGGCCGGCGGTGCTGGGCTCGACCATCGACCGCCTGCTGCGCCGCCCCGGCACGACCGTGCTGATGGTCAACGAGCGCGTGCATCGGCCCTACCGCCGGCTGCTGCTGGCCAGCGATTTTTCCGACGCCTGCCGGGTCGCGCTGCAGCGTGCCCGCGCGCTGTTTCCGGGCGCGGACATGACCGTGCTGCACGGTTACGGCGTGCCGATGCTGGGCCTGCTCGACACCACCCGCGACCAGGCCCTGGCCGACACCCGCACCCAGCTGCGCGAGGAAGGCCGCGCCTTCCTGCGCGAGGCCGGCCTCGACGACGGTGTCGAGCTGCTGGTCGAGCACGGCGACCCGGCGCGGCTGGTGCAGCAGTACGTCGACAGCATCGGCGCCGACCTGGTGGTGCTGGGCAGCCACGGCCGCGGCGCGATCCACGAGCTGGTGGTGGGTAGCGTCGCGCGGCGGATGCTGACCACGGTCAGCGCGGACATGCTGGTGGTACGGGAATGACGTGACATGCCGTCTCGCCAAGCTCTCCACACCATCGCCCCACGCCCCTCCCCATGATGTCCCGCATGAAACCTGACCACGACCTCCGCATCCTCCGCAACCGCATCTTCGACGAGCTCGCCGTTGGCGACACCGCCAGCATCGAGCGCACGCTCGCGCAGCAGGACATCCAGCTGTTCGCGGTGATGTCTGGGGACGTCAATCCCACCCACATCGACCCCGACTTCGCCGCATCCACCCGCCACAGCGGCGTGATCGCGCACGGCATGTGGGGCGGCGCGCTGATCTCGGCGGTGCTGGGCACGCGCCTGCCCGGCCCGGGTACGGTCTACCTCGGTCAGACCCTGCGCTTCCTGGCGCCGGTCAAGCTGGGCGACAAGCTCACCGTGCAGGTCACGGTGACGGCACTGGAGCCGGAGACGCGCTGCGTCACCCTGGCCTGCACCTGCACCAATCAGGCCGGCAAGCGGGTGATCGAAGGCGAGGCCCAGGTGATCGCGCCCGACGAGCGCATCGAGCGCGCGCGCACCGCGCTGCCGGAGATCCGCCTCGACGTTGCCGGCAACGATGGCCTTGAAAGACTGCTGGCGCACGTCGCGCCGCTGGAGCCGATCCGTGTGGCGGTGGTGCATCCCTGCGACGCGCTGAGCCTGGCGGGCGCGATCGATGCGCGCGATGCCGGCCTGATCGTACCGGTGCTGGTGGCGCCGCGCGCGCGCCTGCAGGCCGCGGCCGATGAGGCCGGCATCGACCTGTCGGGCCTGGAAATCGAGGACGTGCCGCACAGCCACGCCGCCGCAGCGCGCGCGGCCGAGCTTGCGCGCGAGGGCAAGGTCGAGGCGTTGATGAAGGGCAGCCTGCACACCGACGAGCTGATGATGGCGGTGGTGTCTTCGGCCTCGGGACTGCGCACGAAGCGCCGCGTCAGCCACTGCTTCGTGCTGCAGACGCCGCACTACCCGCGCCCGTTCATCGTCACCGATGCGGCGATCAATCTCGCGCCTGACCTCGCGCAGAAGGCCGACATCGTGCGCAACGCGATCGAGCTGGCGCACGTGATCGGCGTGGCGAATCCAAAGGTCGCGATCCTGGCCGCAGTCGAGACCGTGACCCCGACCATGCCGGCCACGCTGGACGCCGCCGCGTTGTGCAAGATGGCCGACCGCGGCCAGATCGAGGGCGGCGTGCTCGACGGCCCGCTGGCCTTCGACAACGCCGTCTCCATCGCCGCCGCGCGCACCAAGGGCATCGTGTCCGAGGTCGCGGGCCAGGCCGACATCCTGGTGGTGCCGGACCTGGAAAGCGGCAACATGCTGGCCAAGCAGATCATGTACATGGGCGATGCGGCCAGCGCCGGCATCGTGATGGGCGCCAAGGTGCCGGTGGTGCTGACCAGCCGCGCCGACTCGCGCGAATCGCGCCTGGCCTCGTGCGCGATCGCGCTGATGCTGGCGCACCGCTACCGCGACAGTCCGCCGTGAGGTGCCAGCGGGCATCGACCCGCCCCGACAGCGACTTGGCGCCCAGTGTGTCAGCCCGATCGCACTCCAGCCTGTCATCTGGACCGTTTCCCAGCCTGTCATCTCGACCGAAGGGAGAGATCTCGGGCCGGACAAACAGATCTCTCCCTGCGGTCGAGATGACAGCGTGTCGCGATGTCGTCCTCCCCAACGCTGCCGGCGCATTGTTGCGGAATGACGCCGTGCCGGGCGGCACGAAGCGACGCATGTTCGGCGTCGGGCGAGCCCGTGCCTTGACTCTAGACCCGGGTCCAGGGTGCAGACTGGCGTCCCGCATCGGAGATCGGCCATGACCAGCATGAGCATCGGCCAAGTCGCACAGCAGGCCGGCGTCGCCATCGACACCGTGCGCTACTACGAGCGCAGCGCGCTGCTGTCGCCGGCCGGGCGCCTCGCCTCGGGCTACCGCCGCTACGGACCCACCGAGCTCAAGCGACTGCGCTTCATCCGCCGCGCCAAGGCGCTGGGGTTCTCGCTGGAGGACATCCGCGAACTGCTCGCGCTGGGCGAGGGTTGCATCGACCCGTCTCGACCGTCTCCCAGCCTGTCATCTCGACCGCAGAGAGATATCTCCGGCCGGACAAACAGATCTCTCCCTGCGGTCGAGATGACAGAACAGAGCGCGATGACAGAACAGAGCGGGATGACAGAACAGAGCGCGACGACAATACAGAGTGAGATGACAAAGCGCAGCGCGGCAAAGACGACAGCACAGAGCGATGTCGCGGCCGTCAAACGCGCGGCACAGCGGCGCCTCGACGACGTCGAAGCGCGCATCGCAGAACTCGAGCGCATGCGCGACGGCCTCCGCACGCTGGTCGCCGCCTGTCCCGGGCACGGCCGTGCAGACGCCTGCCCGATCCTCAATGCGCTGGCAGGGGACGAACCGGCATGAGCGACACGACACGGCCCACGGACACCAGCGCGAACGCGGCGCTGCACGACCCCGTCTGCGGCATGACGGTGAAACCCGACTCCCCGCACCGCATCGAACACGCCGGCCGCACCTGGCGCTTCTGCAGCGCGCGCTGCGCGGAGAAGTTTGCCGCCGATCCGGCACGTTACGACGGCAGCACACCGCCACCGGACGCCGGCCACGAAGACCCCGCGCCTCCGGGCACCATGTACTTCTGCCCGATGGATCCCGAGATCCGCCAGGACCATCCCGGCATCTGCCCCAAGTGCGGCATGGCGCTGGAGCCTGAGATCCCGAGCCTGGAAGAGGGCGACAACCCCGAGCTGCGCGACTTCTCGCGCCGCTTCTGGTGGACGCTGCCGTTCACCGCGATCGTGTTCGTGCTGGGCATGTTTGGCCACCAGCTGCGGCTGATGGACATGGCCACGCAGAGCTGGGTGGAGCTGGTGCTGTCCACGCCAGTGGTGCTGTGGGCCGGCGCGCCGTTCTTCGTGCGCGGCTGGCAGTCGATCCGCAACGCCAGCCCCAACATGTGGACGCTGATCTCGCTGGGCACCGGCGCGGCCTATGCCTACAGCGTGGTCGCGACCGTTGCGCCAGGCGTGTTCCCGGACTCGTTCGCGTCGATGGGCCGGGTGTCGGTGTACTTCGAAGCCGCGGCGGTGATCGTCTCGCTCACCCTGTTCGGCCAGCTGCTCGAACTGAAAGCACGCGCGCAGACCTCGGCCGCGATCCGCTCGCTGCTGGGCCTGGCGCCCAAGACCGCGCGGCGGCTGCGCGACGACGGCGGCGAGGAGGACGTACCGCTCGAACACGTGCACGTCGGCGACCGCCTGCGCGTGCGCCCCGGCGAGAAGGTGCCGGTCGACGCGCTGGTGCTCGAAGGCGGCAGCGCGGTCGACGAGTCGATGCTCACCGGCGAGCCGCTGCCGGTACGCAAGGGCCCGGGTGACCGCGTGATCGGCGCCACCCTCAACACCTCCGGCGCGCTGGTGGTGCAGGCCGAACGCGTGGGATCGCAGACCCTGCTTGCGCGCATCGTGCAGATGGTGGCGCAGGCGCAGCGTTCGAAGGCGCCGATGCAGCGCCTGGCCGACGTGGTCGCCGGCCGCTTC
Source organism: Luteimonas sp. A482 (assembly GCF_054072655.1). Lineage (NCBI taxonomy): Bacteria > Pseudomonadati > Pseudomonadota > Gammaproteobacteria > Lysobacterales > Lysobacteraceae > Luteimonas > Luteimonas sp. A482. Next base: position 6,264 of record NZ_JBSVRO010000009.1, on the reverse strand, counting down.
GTGGTCGGCGTGGTCGCGGTGGCGGTCATCGCGTTCTTCGCCTGGGGACTGTTCGGCCCGGAGCCGGGCTGGGTGTATGGCCTGATCAACGCGGTCGCGGTGCTGATCATCGCCTGCCCCTGCGCACTGGGCCTGGCCACGCCGATGTCGGTGATGGTTGCCACCGGTCGCGGCGCCACGCTGGGCGTGCTGTTCCGCGACGCCGCGGCGATCGAGCGGCTGCGCGATGTGGACACGCTGATCGTCGACAAGACCGGCACCCTCACCGAAGGCCGCCCGGCCTTCAACGAGGCATTCGCGGCCGAAGGCTTCGACGCCGACACCGTGCTGCGCCTGGCCGCCAGCCTCGACCAGGGCAGCGAACATCCGCTGGCCGATGCGATCGTGGCCGCGGCGCGCGAACGCGGCATCGCGCTGTCGCCGGTCGAAGGTTTCGAATCGACCTCGGGCATCGGCGTGCGCGGGCAGGTCGAAGGCCATGAGCTCGCACTCGGCAATACCGCATTGATGCGCGACACCGGCGTTGATCCGTCGCCGCTGGCCGCACGCGCGGAGGCGCTGCGCGGGCAGGGCGCCAGCGTCATGCATCTGGCGGTGGACGGCGCGCTGGCCGGGCTGCTGGCGGTGTCCGATCCGATCAAGGCCAGCACGCCCGAGGCCATCGCCGGCCTGCATGCGGCCGGCCTGCGCATCGTGATGGCCACCGGCGACGGCCTGACCACCGCGCATGCGGTGGCCGCCGCGCTCGGCATCGACGAGGTGCACGGCGAGGTGCGCCCCGAGGACAAGCTCGCCCTGGTCGAGGCGCTGCAGGCGCAGGGCCGGGTGGTGGCGATGGCCGGCGACGGCATCAACGACGCGCCCGCACTGGCGCGCGCCGATGTCGGCATCGCCATGGGCACCGGCACCGACGTGGCCATGGACAGCGCGCAGGTCACCCTGGTCAAGGGCGACCTGCGCGGCATCGCAACCGCGCGCGCGTTGTCGCAGGCCACCGTGTCCAACATGCGCCAGAACCTGCTGTTCGCCCTGGTCTACAACGCGCTGGGCGTGCCGATCGCCGCCGGCGTGCTGTATCCGTTCACCGGGCTGCTGCTGTCGCCGATGATCGCGGCCGTGGCGATGAGCTTCAGCTCGGCCTCGGTGGTGTTCAATGCGCTGCGCCTGCGCGGCCGACGCCTCACACTCCCTGCGCCACAGGAACCCCCTGCATGAGCCCGCGCCACGCCGACCGCTATCCCACCCGCGGCGACCTGGTGCTGGTGCTCAACTGCGGCTCGTCGAGCATCAAGTTCGCGCTGTTCGACGCCGGCCAGGATCCGCTGCCGCGCACACCGGCGTGGAACGGAAAGGTGCAGGGCATTGGCGGGCCCGCGCCGACCTACGGCGAAACCGGCATCGAAGCTGGGCCGCTGTCGCTGGACGCGGCGCATCCCTACCTCTCTGCGCTGCAGCGCATCCGCGAAGGCGTGGTTGCGCGCCTGGGCGGACGGCGGCTGGCGGCAGTCACGCATCGCGTGGTGCATGGCGGCAGCCGCTACGCCGCGCCGGTGCGCATCGATGCCGGCGTGCTTGCCGAACTGAAGGGCTACATCCCGCTGGCGCCGCTGCACCAGCCCTTCGCGCTGGAAGCCATCGAGATCCTGCTGCACGAGCGCCCCGACATTCCGCAGGTCGCCTGCTTCGATACCGGCTTCCACCACACCCTGCCGGACGTGGAGAAGATCCTCCCGCTGCCCTGGGATGCCTGGCAGCGCGGCCTGCGCCGCTACGGCTTCCATGGGCTGTCCTACGAATACATGGCCACCGCCCTGCCCGAGCGCCACGGCGACCTCGCGCGTGGCCGCACCGTCGTCGCGCACCTGGGCAGCGGCGCCAGCCTGTGCGCGATGCAGGGCCTGCAAAGCGTGGCCACCACCATGGGCTTCTCCGCGCTCGACGGGCTGATGATGGGCACCCGCACCGGCGCGCTCGATCCGGGCGCGCTGCTGTACCTGATGGAGATCGAGAAGCTCTCGCTGGAGGAGGTGGGCCAGATGCTTTACCACCGCTCCGGCCTGCTCGGCGTGTCGGGCATCTCGTCCGAACCGCGCGTGATCGTGCGCCACGAAGCCGACGCAGGCGAAACCGGCGAGCGCGCGCGCCTGGCCCTGGACCTGTACGTGCGCCGCATCGTGCGCGAGACCGCCGCGATGGCCGCGGTACTGGGCGGACTCGACCTGCTGGTGTTCACCGCCGGCGTCGGCGAGCACAACGCCTTCGTGCGCGAACGCGTGTGCCGCGACCTCGCCTTCCTCGGCGTTGCGCTGGATCAAGGCGCCAATGACGCGAACGCGCCGATCATCTCCAGCGACGGCAGCCGCGTGCGCGTGGGCGTGGAGCCAACCAACGAGGAGTGGGTGGCGGCGCGCGATGCGCTGCGGGTGCTGGGTTGAGTGGTCGCAGCCGAGTTCGTGCCGGTCGCCGAGAGACGCATGGCCGCCTCGACGCGACTCTGACCACGGGCAGCGACCGCCAGCAGACGCAAGCGCGTGACCGGCACACCCCCGAGCGCACGGATCGTACACGCCAGAGCTAGGGATATGCCCCGGACATCCAATGCAGATGCCACCGCCTGTGCGTGAACTGCCGTGTTTCTGATGCGACTGAGATCGAACGCCGTTCAATGGGCGCAGCAGCATATCCGCGCCGCCGTCACAGATACGCCGGCGCCCATGCCGCCATATCCAATTGAATCGGCCTCCTTGCGGGCATATCACGGGAAGCCCCGAAGGCGAACGACAGTCCCTACTCGCCTAAGCCAATGATTCCCGGAAAGTAACTCGATTGACTCAAACATCTGGCCAGCGCAAAGTCGGCGCTACGCCCCGCGGAGGGGCCTACTCGTTGTTAGGCAGAAAAGAGCACTGCCCCGTCGCCTCGGGGAGAAGCCTGACACGAGAAAGCGTACTTGCCTGATTGACCCCATCGGCCCAGCGCTCAGAATCAACCAAGCGCTCCGTCTGGTCGGACAACGGAGTTGGTCCGGCCAGACGGAGCGCTTGGTTGGTTGAAGCGGACCCACATGGTCGCTGCGGTCACTTTCCTTTGAGATCAACGAGTCCCGCGTGTCGTGGAGGGCAGTGCTCTTTCTCCCTAACTAGTCGTTCAAGCCGACACCGCCCAGGCCGGCGCGCCCTCGTCCAGATCGTGGTAGAAATCGCTTCGGAAGGAGCCGCGAGCGGCGCGGCTTAACTCAGGTTGTTAGGCCCCATGAATCGTGACCTCGATCTAGTGCGCGAGTTGCTGCTCCACTTTGAGTCATCCTCCGATGACTCGCCCGGAGTACCAACAGTAGCGGGCCACTCCGAGCTAGAGGTCAACTACCACCTGATCCTCATGTTTGAGGCGGGTCTGATTCGGGCGGAGCCACAAACAAGTCAAACTGGTCGTGTCATTCGCGTCCTACCCTTTAGCCTCACTTGGCAGGGACACGAGTTCCTAGATACAGCCCGAGACAAAACGAATTGGAATGCCGTGAAGGGGCAAGTGTCCTCCAAGGCTGGTACCGTTTCGTTCGAGATCCTTAAGGCACTACTTATTGCCTATGCAAAAGACAAGGTCGGGCTGTAGGCTGGGGCCTAACAATTCATTCAAGCCGACGCCGCTTCGCGGCGCGGCTTAATTCAGGCGTTAGGCGCTGGGAGGAAGTATGTCGCGGCTTAGAGTTGCGTTGATAGCATCGCTACTGTTGCTCGTGGCATCGAATGCGCTCTGGGCTATTCGGCTCGCCCGAGAGCCAGCGCCTGAGCTACCTACATCCTACGGATGCACGGAGTTCGAGCAATACGTTGAGCTTCGGGAAGAGCTGGTGCAACCTCTCGCGGCTGCAATCAACTCGTCGCTGAAGCCTGGTGCGACCAGGGAGAGCATCCTTGCTGCCGCGACGGATGCGTCCACGCGGTCCGAGCTTCTCACCTGTGTCATAGATTCGGACTCAAATATCGGTGTGCCTGCCACCGGCTTGCGTTTCGAGGGCGATAGGCTGGTAGCGGTTAGCACTCAGTATTGCGAGCAGTACAGGCCCTAGCGCCTAACCATTCATTCAAGCCGACGCCACTTCGTGGCGCGGCTTAATTCAAGTGTTAGGCGGCTATGCAGGAGAATCGCATGCGAGGGCCACAGTACTTGATCGCGCACGCCTGCTTTGACTGCCGCAAGAGCTTCAAAGTGGCGCCGCGTCCAGACTACGCTGCAACCTGCCCCGGCTGCGGGGGCACCATGCATGAGATGGGACGCTCCTTCAAAGCGCCGGCCGCAAAGGACTTGGAGCAATGGGCAAAGGTGCAGGCGCTATTCGTTGCCGGCTTTCGCTTCTTTAGCTACCGCAGCACCTCCGGGCCGCCCCTTCCTGCCAAACTTGCAGAAGTTGACGCCTTCGTCCGCGACAATCCGGCGCATCCACTACGGGTGGCGCCGCCTAACAATTCGTTCAAGCCGAACCCGCTTCGCGGGTCGGCTTAACTCAAGCGTTAGGCCTTGTTTTCTGCACTGTCGTAGCCAAGCTTCGGGCGACCTGAGCATCCCGCTCATCTGCGGCGTTTGCATCTCGCACACGCGGTGAAGGGCATCGGCAGTCCGGCCTGAAGTACCTCGGCTTCGGACGCGCGCGACTCTCCGCAAGGTTCGAGCCGCCGAGTCGGCTTCGGCGGTAGCGCGGTGAAGGTTCCTAGCCGCGCGAGCTGCCCGGATCAGCTCCGCCCGCGGCAATCGCCGGCCCAAGCTGCCCGCCAAAACTTGTTGTACTGTTCGGCTCAGGGGTTGGGCTGTCGCGGGGTCGGGCGCAAGTTCGGCGTGCGGCGGCCTAACAAGTCGTTCAAGCCGAAGCCGCTTCGTTACGCAAATCACATGGCAGATAAAGCTTGCCATGTGCTTCGCTTCACTGCGCGTCTCGGCTTAACTCTGGCGTTAGGCAGAAAAGAGCACTGCCCCGTCGCCTCGGGGAGAAGCCTGACACGAGAAAGCGTACTTGCCTGATTGACCCCATCGGCCCAGCGCTCAGAATCAACCAAGCGCTCCGTCTGGTCGGACAACGGAGTTGGTCCGGCCAGACGGAGCGCTTGGTTGGTTGAAGCGGACCCACATGGTCGCTGCGGTCACTTTCCTTTGAGATCAACGAGTCCCGCGTGTCGTGGAGGGCAGTGCTCTTTCTCCCTAACTAGTCGTTCAAGCCGACACCGCCCAGGCCGGCGCGCCCTCGTCCAGATCGTGGTAGAAATCGCTTCGGAAGGAGCCGCGAGCGGCGCGGCTTAACTCAGGTTGTTAGGCGGCACTGGAATGATCACGGGATCTGAAACAGTCACATCGGTCTTCGGCTACTGGCCGGAGTTCGCTGATGCTCGAGTGCTGTCGTTCGGCTTCTCGGCCGAGGGCGCCGTTTCTCTCGTCCTCTCGTACATCGACGCCTCTGCCAGCAACGGCGCCGAGGTGTCTTTGTCATTCTCCGGCGTCCGTGAGCTCGAGCTCGGCACCCTCGCCTCAGAGAACGTCTTGGACTGCCTCACTGTTACGCCCGGAGACCCAATGATGGTTACGCTAGAGCCCTGCATCGGGCTCGGCGGAAGCTTCACATGCACGGCGGCTACCGTGACGGGAGTGTCGCCTAACAATTCGTCCAAGCCGACGCCGCTTCGCGGCGCGGCTTAACTCAGGTGCTAGGCCTCAGTGGAAGAGTTCATGCAATCTGTTGCAGACAGCGGTGCAAATCAAGAATGGCTACTGCTCCGCTCACTGACGGACGGGAAGCCTCGCTTTGTTGGCGTTATTCCGGAATTACCGCCCGCTGAGGTCAGAGCTGCGTTTCCGGAGAGGATCACAATTGTCGTTGCGTACGAGGCTGACTCCAACGGTCTGCCGGTTTACTCCGATGACCTGGAGGCTCTGAACGGCTTGGAGGAGGACATCCGGGCTTGGGACACAGAGAGAAACGTGTTTCTCAATGCGGCTCGGAGTACCGGACTTGGGGAGCGTCGCTGGATCTTGTACGCGTCGGATGTAGACACTATGGAATCCTTAGTCCCAGAGAACGACTTCATGGACATTTCTGCAGAGCATGATCCGGACTGGGCAGAAGTTTCGGCGATTCTTGCTGGGGTGCGGAGTGAGGCCTAACAATTCATTCAAGCCGAACCGGCACTTCCTTCGCTTTAGTGGACACCCTGACCTAACGAATCAGGAGATGCTCCCATGCCGAAACCAGGCCCACGTACGACCCCGCGTTACAGC
>NZ_JBSVRO010000008.1:0-107218 GCF_054072655.1 Luteimonas sp. A482 | reverse complement strand
CCGGGCGCACCATGGGCGAGATCGTGACCAGCGTGAAGCGCGTCACCGACATCATCGCCGACATCTCGGCCGCCTCGCAGGAGCAGAGCGCGGGCATCGAGCAGGTCAACCAGGCGATCACCCAGATGGACGAAAGCACGCAGCAGAACGCCGCGCTGGTCGAGGAAGCCACGGCCGCTGCGCGCAGCATGGAGCAGCAGGCCGGGCAACTGGTGCACACGGTGGCGGTGTTCTCGACCCAGGGCGCAGTGCATGCGCCGGCGGCAGGCGCGCCCGCTGCGGCGGCCGTCGCCGCGGGCGACGTACGGGGCGCTCGCCGCACGGCCGCCGCCGCGCCGGCGAAGACCGTCGAAGTCCCCGCCTGACACCCGCCCACGACCTCCTCTCCGTCCTTCGCCCCACGTCCGGATCGAACGCCCATGCTTTCCCTCCCAGCAGACCGCGCCACCGCACACCCGTGGGCGCCTGCCGCTCCCGTGCCGCGGTCCGGAAAGCCTTCCACACTGTCGGACACCGAGCCGCATGACGCCGAGCGCGATGCGGGTTTCACCGCGGTCCTGGAGGTGGCGGCGGACCTGCTCGACTGCCCGAGCACGATGCTGTGGGTGATGGAGGACGGCCAACTGCGCCTGGCCGCCGTGCGGGGCCTGGCGCCGACCGCCGCATTCGCCGGTAGCCGGCTATGCACGATCGTGGACGCCGCGAACCCCCTGGCCGTGATCGCCGACGCCAGCGACGATCCGCGCCTGGCCGACGATGTCCTGGTGGCCGGTCCCGCCGGCATCCGCCACTTCATCGCGACCGTGCTGTTCGGCCCCACCGGTGAACTGCTCGGTGTGCTCGGTGCGGGCAGCCCGCACCGGCGCGAGGTCTGCGCCGCGACGGTGGCGGCCCGGATCGGATCGCTGGCCACGCTGGCCACGCGCGTGTTCGGCGGCAACGTGCTGGCACGCTGCCGGCAGGTGGCCGAAGCCGGCTTCAGCGCGGTGATCATGGCCGACGCGCACGGCGCGACGATCTTCGCCAACGCGGCCGCACGCGATCTGCTGGGGCCAGTCGCGACCCCGGGGCAGGCGCTCGACCTGCTGGTGCCCGCCGAGCTGCAGCTCGACCCCGCTGCGGTGGCCAGCTGGCTGCGTGCTCCGTCCGGCAGCCGCGACAACGCGCGCAGCCTGCGTGAACTGCGGATCCGCGACGCGTTCGGCGAGCTGCGCACGGTGCAGGCCGCACGCTGCGCCTGGCACGATGGCAACGCCCGGGGCATTGTGCTGGTCCTGCGCGACTCCAACGATGCCGTCCCGCGGCGCGAACCGCGTTCGGGGCGGCTCGATGCGCTGACCGGACTGCCCAACCGCGAGGCCCTGTTCGCCACCGTCGACTCGCTGCGCGGCCGCGGCGCACGCCTGGGCGTGGCGCTGCTGGGACTCGACAATTTCCGGGCCGTCAACGAGGCCCTTGGCCACGTCATCGGCGACACCGTGCTGCAGGTCGTGGCTTCGCGCCTGATGGCGTGGCTGCCGGTCGACGCACATCTGGCGCGCTTTGGCAGCGACGAGTTCGTGATCCTGTTCCCGGCTCCGGACGACATCGACGGACTCGAGCCACGCCTGCAGGCGCTGCTGCGCGAGGTCGCGCGCCCCTGCGAGATCGAACACCAGCGCGTCCACGTCGAGGCCTGCATCGGCCTGGCGTTCGACGACGCCGGCAATCCCGACCTGGCCGCATACGACGACTGTGGCAGCAGCGGGCTGCTCGCGCTCGCCGCGCTGGCCCTGCGCCACGCCAAGCGCGGCGGCAGCATGCAGCTGCGCCGGTTCTCGTCATCGATGCGCGAAGAGGCGGTGGACCGCAGGCAGCTCGACCTGGAGCTGCGGCGCGCATTCCGCGACGGCGAGTTCGAGCTGCACTACCAGCCGCAGATCGATCTCGCCAGCGGGCTGCCCTCGGGTGCCGAGGCGCTGCTGCGCTGGCGCCATCCCGTGCGCGGCCTGCTGATGCCCGGCGCCTTCATCGATGCGCTGTCGCGCAGCGCCATCGCCACCCACGTCGGCACCTGGATCCTGCATCAGGCCTGCCGCGACGCCGTACGCTGGCCGCTCGTGCGCGGCCGCGGGCTGACGGTGGGCGTCAACCTGTTCCCGGCGCAGTTCAACGACGACGCCCTGGTCGACAAGATCGACCTCGCGCTCGCCGCCAGCGGCCTGCCGGCGGCGCAGCTGGAGATCGAGCTGACCGAGACGATCGCACTGCGCGACGACGGCGTCGCCGAACGCACCCTGCTGCAGCTGCGCAAGCGCGGCATCCGCGTGTCCTATGACGACTTCGGTACCGGCCACGCTTCGCTGTCGATGCTGCACCGGCTGCCGGTCGACCGGGTCAAGATCGACCGCTCCTTCGTCCGCGACCTGGTCGGCAGCCGCGGCGACAAGGCCATCGTCCGCTCGATCACGCTGATCGCGAGGAACTTCGACATGGCGGTGATCGCCGAGGGCGTGGAAACCGTCGGCCAGGCGGCGCTGCTGCGTGAGTTCGGCTGCCAGGAGGTGCAGGGCTTCCTGTATTCGCAGGCGCTGGCGCAGCCGGTGTTCGAACACTGGCTCGGGGCCCGGCTGGCGGCACCCGAGTTGGCCATGGCGCTGGCGCAGGGGGAGCTCGACCGTGCCTGAGCCGGTCCGCGACAGCCACGCACAGACCGTCGAGGACCGCACGTTCGTCTTCGATGACCGCGACTTCCGACGCGTGTGCCGCATGATCCATGACCGCGCCGGCATCAACCTGGGCGCGCACAAGCGCGACATGGTCTACAGCCGCCTGGTCCGGCGCCTGCGCGCATGCGGCTTCGACCGCTTCAGCGACTACCTGGACCTGGTCGAGGACGACGCCGACGACGAAGAGCAGAATTTCGTCAACGCACTGACCACCAACCTGACCTCGTTCTTCCGCGAGGCGCACCACTTCCCGCTGCTGGCCAGCCAGCTGCAGGCGGCGCATCGCGGCGGCCCACCGCTGCAGGTCTGGTGCTGCGCGGCCTCGACCGGCGAGGAGCCCTGGTCGATCGCGATGACCGCCTGCGAGGCATTCGACACGCTGACCCCGCCGGTGCGCATCCTGGCGACCGACATCGACACCAACGTGCTGCAGGCGGCCGCGCGCGGGGTGTACCCGCTCGAGCGCATCGATGCGATCGAGACGCCCCGCAAGCGCCGCTTCTTCCAGCGCGGCGCCGGCGCCAACGCCGGCCTGTGCCGGGTGCGGCCCGAGCTGCGTGCGCTGGTCGAGTTCCGCGCGCTGAACCTGCTCGATGCCGACTACGGCCTGAAGCACGGCGCCTGGACCGCCGTGTTCTGCCGCAACGTCATGATCTATTTCGACAAGCCCACCCAGTACGGGGTGCTGCAGCGCATCGCCCCGCTGCTGACGGCCGAGGGCCGGCTGTACACCGGCCACTCCGAAAGCTTCAACCACGCGGCCGACCTGGTGTCGCCCTGCGGTCGCACCGTCTACCGGGCTGCAGCGAGGGCGGGCACCGGATGAGCAGCGCAGTGGCGACGTCGCCCGCCGGCGGCTACTTCGACTCCGCGCTGCAGACCCAGGCGATCCGCCTGCTGCCGGCGGACTACCTGGCGACCGACCAGCCGGTGGCGCTGGTGACGCTGCTGGGCTCGTGCGTGGCCGCCTGCCTGTACGACCCCCTGCTTGGCCTGGGCGGCATGAACCATTTCATGCTGCCGGGCGGCGACATCAACGCCACGTCGGCGCGCTATGGCGTCAACGCCATGGAGCTGCTGATCAACGACCTGCTCAAGCGCGGCGCGCGGCGCCAGCGCCTGCAGGCCAAGGTGTTTGGCGGCGGCAACGTGCTGAGCGGCTTCCACAGCCATCCCATCGGCACGCGCAATGCCGACTTCGTGCTCGACTACCTGGCCGCAGAGAAGATCCCGGTGATCGCCAAGGACCTGGGCGAGAACCAGGCGCGCAAGGTCGCCTTCTTCGTGCAGTCCGGGCGCAGCCTGGTCAGGCGCCTGCCGGCGACCCGCAAGGAAGTCGTCGACGCCGAGCGCGCGCTGTACGGGCGCCTCGCCCGCGCCCCTGCCGCCGGCAGCGTGGAGCTGTTCTGACATGGCCAGGCGTCCGGTCCGGGTGCTCATCGTGGACGATTCGGCGCTGGTGCGCGCCCTGATGTCGGAGCTGCTTGGCGCAGACCCGGGCATCGAGGTGGTCGGCACCGCGTCGGACCCCTACATCGCGCGGGACAAGATCAAGCAGCTCGCGCCGGACGTACTGACCCTGGACGTCGAGATGCCGCGCATGGACGGGCTGACGTTCCTGCGCAACCTGATGCGGCTGCGGCCGATGCCGGTGCTGATGGTGTCGTCGCTGACCGAGGCCGGCGCCTCGGTGACGCTTGATGCGCTGGCGCTGGGCGCGGTGGATTTCATCGCCAAGCCCAGGATCGACATCGCCCGCGGCCTGGTCGAATACGGCGCCGTGCTGGTGGACAAGGTGAAGCAGGCCGCGATGGCGCGCGTCGCGCGCATCTCGCCGGCGCCGGCCGCGCGCTGCGAAGGACCCATCGGCTATCGCACCACCGAGCGCCTGCTGGCGATCGGCGCATCGACCGGCGGCACCGAAGCCATCCGCGAAGTGCTGGCGCAGATGCCGGCCGACGCACCGGCCACGCTCATCGTCCAGCACATCCCGGCCGCGTTCAGCGGGCCCTTCGCCGAACGGCTCGACCGCCACAGCCGCATGACCGTGATGGAGGCGGCCGACAACCAGCCGCTGCTGGCCGGCCACGCCTATGTCGCGCCTGGCGGCCGCCACCTGCGCGTGTTGCGCAGCGGCGCGCGCTGGGTGTGCCGGCTGGGCGAGGACGACCCGGTGCGCCGGCACCGGCCCAGTGTCGACGTGCTGTTCCAGTCGGTGGCCGCGCACGCCGGGCGCAACGCCAGCGCGGCGCTACTCACCGGCATGGGCGACGACGGCGCGGCCGGCCTGCTGGCCCTGCGCAAGGCCGGCGCGCGCACCCTGGCACAGGACGAAGCCAGCAGCGTGATCTGGGGCATGCCCGGCGCCGCGGTGGCCAATGGCGCGGCCGAGGAAGTCGTGCCGCTGCCGCAGGTGGCGCAGCGTTTGCTCGCGGCCTCGCGCGACGGCTAAAGCAAGACCCGTTACTGCCGTTACCTAGGGCAGACCGTTTCGACCAACCACGGAACCGATGATGGATTCGCGCGTACTGCTCCGCTTGGCACCGCCGCTGGTGCTCACCCTGGTCCTGATCGTGGCCCAGGCGCTCGACCTGCCTCCGCCGGTGCGCTGGGGCGCGCTCGCGGCCATGACCCTGGCCTGGCTCGGCTTTGCATGGACGGTGCTGCGCCCGTCGGCCGGCGACTCCGCCCGGCTCGGCGAACAGGGTCGTCTGCTCGAGGACCTACGCAACTTCATCGGCGCCGAGGTGCAGGGTTCGCGCGGCGAGATCGAGCGCACCCGCGAACTGATCCGCGAATCGGTCGCCAAGCTGGGCGGCAGCTTCGACGCGGTCAACCGCCGCTCGCGCCAGCAGAGCGAAGTGGCCTCGCGCATCATCGATCGCCGCAACGACGGCGACGGCAACGGCAACGGCAACGGCTCGGACGTGCACCGATTCGCGCTGCAGGCCAGCCAGCAGATGGAACAGCTGGTCGAGGCGCTGGAAGCGGTCAGCGGCCAGAGCGGCGCCACCGTGACCCACATCGACGCCATGGCCGAGCACCTGGACGGCATCTTCTCGCTGCTCGAGGACGTCAAGTCGATCGCCGACCAGACCAACCTGCTGGCCCTCAACGCCGCGATCGAGGCGGCGCGTGCCGGCGAGGCCGGGCGCGGCTTTGCGGTGGTCGCCGACGAGGTGCGCAACCTGTCCGAGCGCTCGACCGCGTTCAACGAACAGATCCGCAAGCTCGCGCACAGCTCCAAGGATTCGATCGCGCGGGTCCGCGACACCGTCAGCACGATGGCATCGCGCGACCTCGACCGCAGCCGCCTGGCGCGGATCGAGGCCGCCGCCATGCTCGAGCGCGTCGACGGCATCAACCGCAACCTCGGCAACGGCATGCGCGAGATCGCCGAATGCGCCAAGTCCATCGATGGCTCGGTCGCCGAGGCCGTGCGCTCGCTGCAGTTCGAGGACATCGCCACCCAGGCGCTGACCGCCGCCAACGTGCACCTGGACCGGCTCGGCGCGATCAACCGCGAAGCCACGGTGCTGCAGGACCTGCTGCATCGCAGCGGCGGGCACGCCGACGCCGAACTGCAACGCGCGCTCACCCAGATCGGCCAGCGCATCGCGCAGATGCGCGGTGAATGGGAGCGGCCACCGCACAAGCCGGTGACCCAGCAGTCGATGGATGCGGGCAGCGTCGAGCTGTTCTGAGGGGCATCGCCGTGGCCCGGGCTTGCAGCCACGCGGTCCCGGCCGGTAGCGTGGCCGCCATGACCGACGCAACAGAATCCGCGGCACGCCCAGGTCGCACGCTGCTGGGCGAGTTCACCGGACTGGTGTTGCTGGCGGTGTTTCTGCCCGTACTGGTGCTGGCCGGGGTGCTGCTCTGGCAGGCGTCGATGTCGGTGCGGGCGCAAAGCGCGACCCGCCTGGCGGCCACCGCCACCTCCAGCGCGCGCGAGCTGGAAGGCTTCCTGCAGATCCACCTGGCGGCGATGCAGGTACTCGCCGACCGCCGCAACAGCGACGGCGACATCGCCGATATCGGCCGCTGGCAGAGCGACCTGGCGCGCGTCAATCGCCACTATCCCGCGTTCGCCCGCCTGGTGGTCACCGATGCGGAAGGCAGCGTGTCGACCAGCGTGCCCCTCATGCCGGACAGCGGTACGCCCGCCTCGGTCGCCGACCGCGAATATTTCCAGGTTCCGCGCCAGACCGGCCGGGGACATATCTCCAACGCGTTCCTGGGCCGTGGCCCGGGAAACGCGACGCTGGTCGCGGTATCGGTGCCGCTGCTGGCCGACGGCCGGTTTGCCGGCGTGGTCGAAGGCTCGGTCCTGGTGGAGTCGCTGTTCCCGAAACGCGGCGCGGATGAACAGGGGTTCGAGCTGCTTCTGCTGGATCGCGCGTACACCGTCGTGCATGCGAGCGAAGGCGTAACGAAGGGTCCACTCGACGTCATGGGCAGTTCGGCGACCGACCGCGCGCTCGTCCGTCTGGCGCGCACGCTGGGCGGCGTGCAGTCTCTGGATGGCGTGCTTGACGGCGGCGGCGACGCGTTCGCGATCGCGGTGCGGCTCGACAACGGCTGGCGACTGGTGCTGCTGCAGCCGCGCGGCTCGATCGAAGCCGAGCTGCGGCGCACGGCGCTGGCGGTTCTGGCGCTGCTGGCGCTCGTGCTCGCCGGCGTGCTCGCCGTGGTGGTCATCAAGATGCGTCGCCTTGGCCGCAGCGTCCGCCAGCTGCTCAAGCGCATGCGCCAGTTCGCGCTCGACAGCGATGCCGCTCCGCTGGTCCCGGACAACCTCCCGCGCGAACTGCTGCCGCTGGCCGACGCCATGAACGGGCTGGCGGCGCGTGCGCAAGCCTCGTTCCACGAGGTCAACCTGAGCCTGCAGGAGCAGAGCCGGCTGCGCGAGGAGCTGCAGTCGGTCGCGCAGCGCCTGCTGACCGTGCAGGAGGACGAGCGCCGCACGCTGTCGCGCGAACTGCACGACGACATCGGCCAGTCGATCACCGCGATCAAGCTCGCCGCGACCTCACTCACCGACGACACGCTTGCCGCGGACCCGCTGATGCGTCGCGAGATCCTCGACGAGATCATCGCGATCGCCGACCAGACCGTGCTCAAACTGCGCAACCTGTCGTTGCTGCTGCGTCCGCCGCAGCTCGATTCGCTGGGACTGGAGGCCGCATTGCGCGGCCAGGTGACCCTGCTCGCACGCAACACGGCGCTCGACATCCGCCTGGAGGTCGCGCCGATCGACGGGCGCCTGCCGGCCGCGGTCGAACTGGCGTGCTTCCGCATCGCGCAGGAAGCGCTGACCAACATCGCACGCCACGCCGGCGCGACACGGGCGGAGGTGGAGGTCGAGCTCGAAGATGACGCGGAAGGTGCGCGACTGCTGCTGCGCGTTTCCGATGACGGCCGCGGTTTCGATGCGAGCCGCGCGGGTGGACTCGGCCTGGTGACCATGCGCGAACGCGCGACCCAGCTCGGCGGAAGCGTCACGATCTCGGCACGGCCGGGCGGCGGAACGGTGCTGCGCGCGATCCTGCCGATGTCGATGGATGGATAGCGGGAAGCTGTGCACGCCGCACGCCCGCGAACTGTGCGCAAGGTGGAAGAACGTGCAGCGCAGGCTACGACCGCCCGTCGCGGCGCGGTATCTTCCGTATCCAGTGCAATCAAAGGGGAAACTGTCGTGCAGATCGTGGTTGTAGGGGGCGACGCCGGTCATGTCGCGGGCGTCCGGCGCGAACTGCTGGATCACGACCCGGACTGGCACCTGGAACACGTGGCGAGCGCGGCGGACGTGCCTGCGGGCGATGGCGGCCGCGCGCCGGACGTCCTGGTCTGCGCCTCGCGGGTGGGCAGCAGCAGCGGGCTGGCCGTGCTCGCGGGCCTGCGCCCGCGCCATCCCGGCGCGGTGCGCATCCTGCTGCTTGAGCCCGATGCCGCCCACGACCTGCTCGATGCGCTCGGCACCAGCCACCGGATCCTCAACGAGCCGCTCGACTCGCTGGCGCTCATCGATGCCATCGAGAGCGTGGTCGAACTGCGCGAACTGCTCGACGACCCGGCGCTCAAGCATGCGATCGAACGCGTCGGCACGCTGCCGGCGGCGCCGCGCCAGTACCTGGCGCTGACCGCGCTGCTGCGCGACCCCGACAGCACCGCGGCGAAGGTCGCCGAGGTGGTCGCACAGGATCCCACCGTCGCGGCGCGGGTGCTGCGCCTGTCGAACTCCGCCTATTACTCCGGCGGCCGCGAGATCACCGACCTGCGTTCGGCGGTGACCCGCCTGGGCCACAACACGCTGCGCCAGCTGGTGCTCGCCAGCGAGGTGTTCTCCGCGGGCGCCGAAGCCGACGAGCTGCGCGATCGCTCGCTGCGCATTTCGCAGCTAGCGGGCAAGCTGCTGGCCGGGCCCAGCGCGGACCTCGCGTCCACCGCCGGCCTGCTGGCCGAGGTCGGCCTGCTGCTGCCACGTTCGGCCGGCATCGATACGACCACCACGCCCTACAGCACCACCGGCGCCTACCTGCTGGGGCTGTGGGGCCTGCCCGGCCCGATCGTCGAAGCCGTCGCGTTCCACGACCGCCCGGCACGCGTGCGCGGCAGCTTCTGGGTGACCGGCGCGGTGCATGTCGCTGCGGCCCTGGTCAACGGCCGCGATGTCGACCAGGCCTACCTGGCCTCGGTCGGCCAGCTCGACCGCCTGCCGCGCTGGCGCGCCATGGCCGAAACCGCCACCGAAAGCTGAGGCTCCGCCACCGCGGCGACGCGCCCCCGGGTTTTGCCGCTTGCACAAGGCCACGACACCGCCCGGGGCAGGCTGTCGGTCCGTTTCCACCTGCGAGCGATGGCATGGCCCGACCGATCTGGACCGGCAACCTCAGCTTCGGACTGCTCAACGTGCCCGTCTCGCTGATGTCGGGCGCGCGCAGCAACGACCTGTCGTTCCGCATGCTCGATGCGCGCGACCGCAAGCCGATCCGCTTCGAGCGGGTCAACGCCGACACCGGCGAGGAAGTGCCGTGGAAGGAGATCATCAAGGCCTTCGAGTACGACAAGGGCAGCTATGTGGTGATCGACAAGTCCGACATCGCCGCGGCCTCGCCCGAGACGCACGAGTCGGTCGAGATCGAGGCCTTCGTCGACGCCGAGGCGATCGACATCCGCTACTTCGAGAAGCCCTACGTGCTGGTGCCGGGCAAGAAGGCCGAGAAGGGTTACGTGCTGCTGCGCGAAACCCTGCGCAAGGCCGGCAAGATCGGGGTGGCGCGGGTGGTGATCCGCACCCGCGAATATCTTTCTGCGGTGATGCCGCTGGGCGATGCGCTGGTGCTGATGATGATGCGCTACCCGCAGGAGCTGGTGGACCCGGCCGAATACAAGCTGCCCGAGGGCAACACCGGCGACTACCGGATCAGCCCGAAGGAGCTGGAGATGGCCACGCAGCTGGTCGATTCCATGGCCACGGAATGGCAGCCGGACGCGTACCGCAACGAGTTCCGCGAGCGCCTGTCCGAGATCATCCGCAAGCGCATCAAGGACAAGGGCGCGACCACCCAGGTGCTGGAAGAGCCAGCCACCAGCGAGGACGCGACCACCAACGTGGTCGACTTCGTGGCCCTGCTGCAAAAGAGCCTGGGCGACAACAAGCGCACGCCGGCGAAGAAGGCGACGAAAAAGGTCGCGACAAAGAAAAAGCCGGCGAAGAAGCCGGCCAAGTCGGGCGGCCGGGCGAGCAAGGCAGGTTGAGTGGGACACCGCTGCGCCGTGTTTTTGCGTCGCAGTGATTCCGCCCGCAGGCCGATGACGGCCGGTGACGAGACTGCGCTTGAACTCGGCTGCGATCTGCGGGGATCCTGGCTGCAGGGCAGCCGGCAACACGGATACCGGGCGTCCCGGCGCACCGGCGCTTCGATCGGGGTTACGGAGCGCCGGCGTCCGTGGATGACACCGGCGAGCGCCACCAGGTCAGCGCATGCAGGATGCGCAGGTCCTCATCGTCCAGCGCCTTGCCGTTGTCGCCACGAAAACGCATGCGATAGGAGTGGATTGCCGCCTCGGGCCTGTCGACCGGGTAGCCGATCAGCCGCAGCGCGTTGATCGGATCGAACCCGGGCGGCGGCGACGGCGCGTCGGCATCGGGCCAGATGCCGAAGCCGGCCTGGTGCAGCCGCTGCCATGGAAACAGCGGACCCGGATCGATCTTGCGCCCCGGCGCCAGGTCCGAGTGGCCGATCACCGCGGCCTTCGGAATGCGGTGACGCGTGGTGAGGTCCTCGAGCAGGCGCACCACCGCCGCGACCTGCGGCTCGCTGAAGGGCTCCACGCCGTCGTTGTCGATCTCGATGCCGATCGAGGCCGAGTTGAGTTCGTGGATCGCGCCCCAGCTGCCGGCACCCGCATGCCAGGCGCGGTGTTCGTCCGACACCAGCTGGTAGATGCGGCCATCATCGCCGACCAGGTAGTGCGCACTCACCCGGCCACCGCTGTTGGCGGTCCGCAGCGTGTGCAGGCTGCGCTCGACCGAATCCTGCTCGGTGTAATGCAGCACGATCACCTGCGCGCGGCGGACATCGAAGTTCGGCGACGGCACCCATGTCGCCATCGGATTTCGCGGCGCCCCATGCTGGCAGGCGGAGAGGGCCATGAGGCAGGCCGTGGCCGCGGCGAGGCGGAGGAATGCATGCATGGGGCCATTGCAGCCCCTGCCTGCCGCGATTGCAAGCCATGGGAAAACCGGGAAGGCCGGAGGGAGCAGGCGCACGCCCTCCGGCCCCCCGTCCCCTGGAGCGTTTATTGCCGCGCGACGAGCGTCAGCCCGGCGTAAACCCCAGTCAGGCGTACGTAGTACGTGCCGGCCTGCGGCGCGGTGAAGCGGATCGTCTCGGTGTTGCCCGCTCGGGTCGACTTCGCGTCGAACGTCGCTTCGGTGGGCACCACGCCGCGGCTGGCGAAGATCGACACGTTGCCGCTGCCGGCCATGGTCAGGAAGCTCAACGTCTGGCCGGCCGCGGCCTCGAAGCTGTACACGCCATCGTTGCTGGTGTTGGACAGGCCGCGCACCTCGGCCTTGTTGACCAGCGCGATCGCGTCCGGGGCGCAGTCCACCTCGCACGGGACCTCCAGCGCCTTGTCCAGCGCCGCCTTGACGTTGAGGATGCCGACGCCGATTGGCGTGCTGGCCGGGATCGCGACCGGGAACACGCGCGCGGTCTGCTTGAACAGCGCCTCCATGCCGGCATGGTCCAGCGGGTCGCGGCCGGCGCCGACCAGCGCACCCTGCACCAGGGCTGCGGCTCCGGCGACGTGCGGCGCGGCCATCGACGTGCCGATCATGCCGACGTAGTCGTAGTTCCCTTGGTCGGTTTCCGGGTCCAGCGACCCGCTCTGCACGATGTAGCCATCCCAGCCGCTGTTGCCCGGATCCTCCCAGGCGCCGCCGCCGGGCGCCGAGATGTCGACCGAGGTGCCATGGTTGGAGTAGAACGCGATGCCGCCGTTGTAGCGGTTGGCGCCGACGTTGATGACGTTGGCACAGCTGGCCGGACGGAAGTCACTGGCGTTTTCGGCCGAGTTGCCCGCCGCGACCACCACCACGCTGCCGTTGCCCACGGCGATGTCGATGGCGTCCTGGTAGGTCGGGCCGCAGCTGCCGTAGCCACCCAGGCTCATGTTGATCACCTCGGCCGGATT
This sequence comes from Luteimonas sp. A482, assembly GCF_054072655.1. Classification (NCBI taxonomy): domain Bacteria; kingdom Pseudomonadati; phylum Pseudomonadota; class Gammaproteobacteria; order Lysobacterales; family Lysobacteraceae; genus Luteimonas; species Luteimonas sp. A482. The sequence continues at coordinate 94,805 of NZ_JBSVRO010000008.1, read as the reverse complement.
CTCGTTCGCGGGCACACCGGCCACGCCGCCACCCGAGGCCCAGACGATCGCGTCGGAAATGTCCGACAGCTGGCCACCGCAGCGGCCGAGCACCCGCACCGGGAGCACGCGAGCGTCGAACGCCACGCCGGCTACGCCTTCGGCATTGTCGGTCAGCTGCGCGATCGTGCCGGACACATGGGTGCCGTGCCAGGAACTGGGTGCAGGCTCCGAGCCCGCGTAGCACTCGTCGTACTCAACGGTCCAGTCGCCCAGGTCCAAGCCACCGGGGACGCGGTCCGCGGTCGCCCGGCGTGACATGAACGGGTTGGTGATGAAGTCGTAGCCTTCAAGCAGGTTCGCTCCGAGGTCCGGGTGCGCGGGCAGCACGCCCGTATCGAGCACCGCGACCACCACGCCCTCGCCGGTCGACAGATCCCAGGCCGGGGGCAGGTTGATCCCGCCGGCGGTGTCCTGCAGGTGCCACTGGTGACTGGCGTAGTGGGGATCGTTGGGCGTGCGCAGCGGGTACATCCGTGCGTCGATCTCGGCGTACTCGACCGCGGGGTCCGCCGACAGCTCGCGCACCAGATGGTCGAGTTCGTTGCGCCCAAGCTTGCGCGAGAGCCTGATGACGTCCGAGCCGACCGCCATCGCCCGCACGTGGTTGGCCGAGACCGGTGCGATGCTGGCGCCGATGCCCGCGCGCGCCGTCGCGACCAGGGCGCGCGCAGCTGCCCTGTTCACCGTTGCCAGCTTGCCCCCCAGGCTGCGCGCCGCGGCCGCGCCTGCCCGGTACTTGACGATGAGGCGGTCGCCGCCGGCGCTCGTGACCGGAACCGTGCGCAGTGCCGCCACCTGCGGCGGCTTCGGCCCGACCGCCGCTTCGTTCGGGCCCACCGCAGCCGTTGCCAGGACGATGCCGGCAACTGCCAGGCCGAGCGTATTCTTCTTCAACATCAACCGATCTCCGCTGAGTAGGTGCGCCTGCGCGCAACGTGGTGTGCGTCGCCGGCGCAGCGCCGGCGACGCGGATGGGGCGCTGCCCTAGAGGTCGAGGCCGAAGCCGACGCCCGCCGATCTGTCGTCGCCGCTGAACGCGCCGCCGACGCTGAACGAGCCGCGGTCGCCGATCCTGCGCCCGTAGCCGATCGAGAGCGCCGCCTCGCTGCCCTGGAAGCCGGCACCGACCGCGATCCGGCCGCGCTCGGTCCGTGCGCCCGCCGCGTTGGTCGCCATGTTCAGCATCGCCGCGCTCATCGCGCCCTGGCGGTCCACGCGGCGCTCGATGTCGCCGAAGCGGTGCTCGATGTCGTTGCGCATCGTGTTGAAGCTGTCGTTCCAGGCCGCGAACTTCTGGTCGGTGTACTCGTTGGCCTGCGCCAGCGTGCGGGTGGCCGAGGTGTCGAGCTGGGCCACGTTCACCGCGTCGGTGTCCTCGGTGCCCGCTGCGACGTTGGTGACCTGGCGTTCGCCGCCGGCGCTGCCGACCGAGACGGTGTTCGCGCGGTCGGCCACCGAGCCCTGGCCCAGGGCCACGGCACCTTCGGCGGTCACGCTCGCGCCCTGGCCGATCGCCGTGCCCGAGGCCGCGGTGACACCCGCGCCCTCGCCCAGCGCCACCGAATCGGTGGCCGCCGCGCCGATGCTTGCGTTGGCCCCCACCGCGACGCTGCCGTCGGCACCCACGCGGGCATTGCCGCCGATCGCCACGTCATCCGGACCTTCGGCATGGGCACCACCACCGACCGCCACGCCGTTCTCGCCATTCGCCGTGGCGCCATCGCCGATCGCGACCGCGTTGGTGTCCTCGCCGATCCGCGCCGGGGTCTCCCCGCCCACCGCGACGCGGTCGTTCCCTGCGCCGGTCGCAACCTGCCCCTCGACTCCGGTGAGGCGCTGCCCGAGCAGGCTGACCTGCGCGTCCAGCGCGCCCAGCGCGTCGCCGACGCTGAAGTAGTTGGCGCCCTGGATCATGAAGGTGGGCGCCGACAGCGTGCCCAGTGCGGTCACCGCCGTACCGCCGCCGATGAGCTGCGCGGCGCTGTCGAGCGCTTCGTACAGCTGGCCGCCGTTGATCGCCTGTCCGCTGCCGGCCGAGACTGCACCGGACGCGAGGTTGTCGATGAGGGTGCCATCGTCGCCACCCAGCGTGACCGTTGCCCGCCTGGCGTCGTCGTAGGCCACCGCGTTGGCGGCTACGCCCTCGATGTCGCCGATGCGGCCGTCGAGCTCGTCGACCCGGCCCTCGACCACGCCCACGCGCTCGTTGGTCTCGAACAGCTGGCTGCCGTTGACCGCGTCGATGCTGTCTTCGGCCAGGGCGCCGGCGGCGACGTTGGTGATCACCGTGCCGGTTGCACCAGCCAGGGTGACCGTCCCGCGCGACGCGTCGTCATAGCTCACCACGCCATCGGCCAGCGCACCCACCCCGTCGGACACCTCGCGCAGCTGCGCGAGGTTGACCGCATCGGTGTCCTCGGTGCCGGCGGCGACGTTGGCGATCTGGCGATCGAAGGCGGCGATCGTGATGCCATCGGGCAGACCGTCGCCATCGCCGTCGTACGAGGGCGACCAGTCGACCGCAGCGCCCACCGAGATCGTATTGGGGCGATCGGCCAGCGAGCCGTGGCCCAGGGCCACGCTGTTGCCTGCCGAGCCCAGCACCCACGCGTTGGCACCCAGCGAGGTCGCCTGGTCGGCAGCGGCGAAGCTGTTGTAGCCGAAGCCGGCCGCGTGCATGCCGATCGCCCAGGCCTCGTTGCCGACCGCCGTGGTGTGGTCGCCCACCAGCGGGGAATCCCAGTACGTGCCAGCCAGGGTGTTGAAGCCGATCGCGATGCTGTCGGCGCCGGTGGCATTGCTGTAGGTGCCCAGGGCAACGGCATTGAGCCCCGTCGCATTGGCGCTGGTGCCGATCGCGGTGCCGCCGAGCGACTCGTAGTACGACGTGCCCGAAACCTCGTCGAACACCCAGTGCCCGGTCTGCGCGTACCCGCCAATGGCGATCGAGAACGCACCGGCAGTGGCGCCTGAACCCAGCGCGGTACCCGCGTAGTACGCGGTCGCGCCGGTGCCTATCGCGGTGGCGTCCCATTCGACCGCCCAGGCCGTGGCGCCGACGGCGGTGGAGAACGGCCCCCCGGCCACGGCGTAGGTGCCGACCGCGGTGGACATGAACCCGGCCGATTCGGTCCCCATGCCGATCGAGATTCCGCCGGTGCCTTCGGCGATGGCGTTGCTGCCCAGCGCGATGCTGGCGCCGCCGAGCGCCTGCGCGCCATGGCCGCCGGCAAAGGCCTCTTCGGCCTCGGCGAACGCACCGCTGCCCAGCGCGGTGGCATTGAGGCCGAACACGGTCGCGCCCTGGCCGATCGCGGTCGCGCCGTCGGCATAGGCCAGCGCGCCGCCGCCAAAGGCCGAGGCGCCGTCGCCGATCGCGTTCGCCGCTTCGCCCGCGGCCGTGGCCTCGTCGCCTTCGGCCCAGGCGCCAGCGTCGCTGTTCTCGCTGCCGGTCGCATGGAAATACTTGTTGCCTTCCTCGATGTCGGCGACGGCTTCGTTGAGCTGGCCGACGTTGACCGCATCGGTGGCTTCCGTGCCCGCGGCCACGTTGGTGACCTGGCGATCGATCGCGCCGTGGACCACGCCGGACGCGTCGGTCCAGTCACCAGCCGCACCCACGGACACCGTGTCGGCGCGGTCGGCCAGCGAGCCGGCGCCCAGCGAGACGCTGTTGTGCGCGTCCTTGGTGGTCCAGGCATTCGAACCCAGCACCACCGAGTCCAGCGCCTGCGCGTAGCTGTTGTAGCCGACTACCGTCGCGCCGTCCTCGGTCGCCCAGGCTTCCCCGCCCACGGCTACGGTGTTGATCGCATCGGTCACCGAGTCGAAGTCACGGCCCGCCAGCGAGTTCGAGCCCACCGCAGTGCCGAACTGCGCGGTGGTGGCGCTGTTGCCGATCGAGACTCCCCCTTGGCCGGCGGATGCCTGCACGCCCACGCCGGTACCGGCCGCGGCGGCGATCGTGCCCTGGCCGATCGCGGTCGCGACCTCCGCCGCGTTGCTCAGCGCGCCGATCGCGGTGCCGAAGAACCCCGCCTGCGATCCGGCGCCCAGCGCCGACGCGTACCACTGGCTTGCGGTTGCGGCAGAGCCGACCGCGGTCGACTCGCGGCCGGTCGCCCAGGCGGTCGGGCCGATCGCCGTGGCGGCGAGACCGGTCGCTTCCGCCAGTCCGCCGACCGCAATCGAAAACATGCCCGAAGAGAGGCTGTGCGCCCCGATCGCCATCGAGGACGGCCCTTCGGCATTGGCCTGTAGGCCAAGCGCCACGGTATTTGCGCCAGCGGCGCTGCTGGCGTTGCCGATGGCCACGCCGTTCACGTCCTGCGCATTGGCGGTGGTGCCCATCGCAATCGAGTCGGCCCCCAGCGCAGTCGCGCCCTGGCCGATCGCGGTCGCGCCGTCGGCATAGGCCAGCGCGCCGCCGCCAAAGGCCGAGGCGCCGTCGCCGATCGCGTTCGCCGCTTCGCCCGCGGCCGTGGCCTCGTCGCCTTCGGCCCAGGCGCCAGCGTCGCTGTTCTCGCTGCCGGTCGCATGGAAATACTTGTTGCCTTCCTCGATGTCGGCGACGGCTTCGTTGAGCTGGCCGACGTTGACCGCATCGGTGGCTTCCGTGCCCGCGGCCACGTTGGTGACCTGGCGATCGATCGCGCCGTGGACCACGCCGGACGCGTCGGCCCAGTCACCAGCCGCACCCACGGACACCGTGTCGGCGCGGTCGGCCAGCGAGCCGGCGCCCAGCGAGACGCTGTTGTGCGCGTCCTTGGTGGTCCAGGCATTCGAACCCAGCACCACCGAGTCCAGCGCCTGCGCGTAGCTGTTGTAGCCGACTACCGTCGCGCCGTCCTCGGTCGCCCAGGCTTCGGTGCCCACGGCGGTGGTGTCGATCGCGGCGGTGAGGCTGGCGGTATCGGGGCCGGCGAGCGTGTTGGTGCCGATGGCGGTGCCATTGCCGGCGGTGGCGCGTGCGTTGTGCCCGAACGCCGATGCGTAGGCACCCGAGGCGTTGGCGCCACCGGCGAAGATGCCTGCGCCACCAACCGCGGTCGCGGACTGGCCGCTGGCCAGGCTGCCGTTGCCGACTGCGGTGGTGTAGGCGAACGTGGCGCGCGCGCCATAGCCGACCGCGGTGGCGTATCCGGCTGTCGCCTGGGCCCCGCCGCCGAACGCGGCGGCATTCATGGCGGTCGCGCGGGCGGCGGGGCCGAAGGCCGCCGAAGCGACGCCGGTCGCGGCGGAGGCGAAGCCGACCGTGGCAGCAAACGCGGCGGTGGCCTGGCTGCTGACGCCAAGTGCGATCGTATTGGTGCCTTGACTCGCGGCTGCACCGCCGATTGCCAGCGCATTCGGGCCGGAGGCCGCGCTCATGAAGCCGATCGCCACCGCATTGCCGCCGCTGGCCGTGCTGGCCGAGCCGATCGCGGTCGCATACGCGGCGCTGGCCGTGCTGCCGTTGCCCAGCGCGGTCGCGTGGGCGACGGTCGCAGCGCTTTGGCTGCCGATCGCGGTGGCGTTGGCATCGAGCGCGGACGCACTGTGGCCGATCGCGGTGGTGCCGTCGGCATAGGCCAGCGCCCCGCCGCCGAAAGCCGAGGCGCCGCTGCCGATCGCGTTCGCCGCTTCACCCGCGGCCGTGGCCTCGTCGCCTTCGGCCCAGGCGCCGGCGTCACTGGCCTCGCTGCCGGTGGCCTGGAAGTACCGGTCCGCCGCGGTCACCGCATCGGTCGCTTCGATGCCGGCGCGATCAGCCAGCGCGCCCTCGCCGCAGGTCACCCCGCTCCCGCTGCCAGGGGTCCCGCCCACAGGCGCGTCAGCGACTGGATCGATGCAGATCGCGTCCGCCGCAAGGGCCTGTCCGGCCAAGCCCGTCGCCAAACCGCCGACGCAGGCCAACGCCAGCAGCGACCGCCGCCGACTGGGTCTGGTACCGCCCGACGACACCGGACCCCCACGCGTGGAACCCGCCAGCTCCGAAGCCACGACCAGCATCGACAACGACTTGCTCCACACCTTGCGGTAGATCCTGTTCAAAATCGGATTCCTCGATCGGGACAATTGCCGGGCGGTTGGCGGAGCCTGCACCGGCTGCGGCAGGACGCGCTGCCGGCGCTACCAGCGACGGCCGTTCCCGCCGGGAACACGGCACCGCAACCGCCAACTCCCGGTACGATGGGTGATGACGACTGCGCGCGTCATCCACGAAACCTTGCAAAAAATGCGGCTTGCCTACGCATAATTGCGCTTTCTTTCGTCGGTCCGGGACGCTGGTCCGGCCGCTGGCCGCAGGTGCCGCCCACATGCTCGATGCGCTTGTCCGCTGGCTGCACGACGTGCCGATCGACGACCCGGTCGACCGGCGCAACGCCCCGGCGATGCAGATCCTGCTGCTGTTCCTGCTGGTGGCACTGCCGACCATGTGGGGCTACCACCTGGCCAAGCTCGGCGTACCGCGCGGCGGCCAGGTCAACATCGCGCTGGCGGCGCTGATGGTGATCGCGGCGGGCGTGAGCCTGGCGTGGATCCGCAGGGGCCTGTTCCGCCCAGCCGTGGTCCTCTACCTGGCGACGCTGGTGGCCACGACCTGGGTCAACCACTTCACGTCCGGCTTCCAGCTGATGATGATCGGGCAGTCGGACCAGTTCCTGTCGCTGATCGTGGGCGGCCTGGTGCTGGGCCGGCGCGCGCTGTGGCTGATCTTCTGCGCGCTGCTCGCGATCGTGGCCACCGGCTGCCTGGTCGACTACGCCGAGCTGGGTCCGCGCGCGTTCCAGAACGCGCCGTCGATCGCGTCCTCGTACTTCATCGTCGCGATCATGCTCGACCGCACGGTGGCGGCGCTGCGCGAGGCGCTCCACGAATCCGACGTCCGCCAGGGCGAACTGGAACAGGAGATGAGCGCCCGCGAGCGCGCGCAGGCCCAGTTGATCCATGCGAAGAAGGTCGAGGCCACCGGCCAGCTCGCCAGCGGCGTCGCCCATGATTTCAACAACGTGCTCAGCGTGATCCTGGGCTACGCGCAACGGCGCGAGCGGCTGGCCGACCGCGGCAAGCCCGGGCTGGTCGACGCGCTCGCCGGGGTCGAAGTGGAGGCGCGTCGCGCACTGGAGATCAATCGCAAGCTGCTCGACTTCAGTCGTCAGGAGATCCTGCGGCCCGAGGTGTTCGACCTGCGCGAGGCGCTGGCGGAACTGCGACCGATGCTGCGGCAGCTGTTCCCCACGGGCATCCGCGTGCGCATCCACGCCGGCGACGAACCGCTGCCGGTGCGGCTGGACCGCGCGAGCTTCATCCTCATGCTCCTCAACATCGCCGGCAACGCACGCGACGCGATGCCCGACGGTGGCGAGTTCACGGTCAGCGCGGGCGACGCGCGAGGGGCCGACGGCCAGCGCGTCAGACTCGACCTGGAGGACACCGGACAGGGCATTCCCGAAGCCCTTCGCGCGCGGATCTTCGAGCCGTTCTACACCACCAAGCCGGCCGGCAGCGGGACCGGACTGGGCCTGGCGCTGGTGCGCGACATGATCCGGAGCGCACGCGGCGAGATCGGCGTCGAGAGCGAGCCTGGCCGCGGCACCCGGTTCCGGATCGAATTACCGCGTGCCGGGGCCGGTGCAGACCCTCAGCCGGCGAACAGGTAGCCGACGCCGCGCGCGGCCAGCAGCGGGAACTGTGCGGCGCTGCCGACCGTCCCGGCCACCTTGCGGCGCAGCCGGTGGACCAGCATGTCCAGCCGCCGCGGATCGAAGTCGTGCACATCGCCTCCCCGCGCAAGCGCCTGGACAAGCTGATCGCGAGACACCGCCTCGCCACGCGCGTCCAGCAGCCGCCGCATCAGTTCGCGCTCGAGCACCGTCAGCGCGAGCAGCGTGCCGGTCGGCGCGGCCAGGCACCAGCCGTCCGACTCCAGGCGCCAGGGGCTGGACCCGCCATGCTCCGTCGGCTCGCGCCCGTGGGCCGATGGCGCCCGCAGCCGCCTGGCCAGGCAGTGCAGCGTCGCCATCAGGATGTCGATGTCGACCGGCTTGGGCAGGAACGCGTCGGCGCCATTGACCAGCGCCTGCAGGTGGCTGGCGCGTTGCTGGTTGCCGGTCAGCATCACGATGCCGATGTCGGGCAGCAGTTCGCGCAGGTGGCCGGCGACGCTGACGCCATCCTCGTCTGGCAACCCGATGTCGAGCAGCGCCAGGTCGAACCGATGCTGCAGCAGGTTCCGGTACAACTCCGCGGCCGAGGCGGCGCCCACCGGCGCGAAGCCGTGTTCGCGCAGCTCGGGCAGCAGCAGGTTGTCGCGCAGGCTGGCATCGTCCTCGAGGACGGCGACGCGCAGGGTGGAAGCGGGACGGGACATCGGCGGGAACGGCTCGGGCGCCTGGAGACCCATGATAGACGGCGCCGTCGGAATCCTGCATCGCCCGTGTGCGCAACGGGCGGGAACTGGTTTCGCCGGCATCGGCAAGCGATCCTGATCCAGCCGGCCGCCAGGCGCAGCGGTCACAATGCAGCCGCAGCCGCCCCGCACACCCAAAAGAAAAAGCGGGCAGCCTGCGCTGCCCGCCTGCACCTCGTGGGGGAGGTGTATCACTGCATGATCAGCTCTCGTAGGCGGACTCGCCGTGGTTGCTGATGTCGAGGCCGTTGCGCTCGGCTTCCTCGCTCACGCGCAGGCCGAACACCAGCTTGGCCACCAGGAAACCGATGACGGAAACGATGCCGATCCAGGCGATGGTCAGCGCCACGCCCAGCGCCTGCGTGCCCACCTGCGCCGCCATGTTGAAGTCGTCGCCGCCCTGCCCGCCGAGGGCGGGTGCGTAGAACACGCCGGTCAGGATCGCGCCGACGATGCCGCCAATCGCGTGCACGCCGAACACGTCGGCAGTGTCGTCGACCTTGAGCAGCTTCTTCAGCCCGGTCACGCCCCAGACGCAGGTCACGCCCGCGGCAACGCCGATCGCCATCGCGCCCAGCGGACCGACCAGGCCCGCCGCGGGGGTGATGCCGACCAGGCCTGCGACGGCACCGGAGGCCACGCCCAGCGCCGAGGCCTTGCCCTTGGTCAGCTTCTCGGTCAGCGCCCACGCCAGCACCGCCGCGGCCGTGGCCACCAGGGTGTTGATGAAGGCCAGCGCCGCGCCGGCGGTGGCTTCCAGGTTGGAGCCGGCATTGAAGCCGAACCAGCCCACCCACAGCAGCGACGCACCGACGAAGGTCATGGTGACGTTGTGCGGCTTGAGCGCCTCGCGGCCGTAGCCCACGCGCTTGCCGACGAAGTACGCGCCCACCAGGCCGGCAATACCCGCGTTGATGTGCACCACGGTGCCGCCCGCGAAGTCCAGCGCGCCGCGCTCGAACAGGAATCCGCCGGTCGCCCAGACCATGTGCGCGATCGGCAGGTAGCCGAGCGTGAACCAGATCACCGAGAACAGCAGCACCGCCGAGAACTTCACCCGCTCTGCGAACGCACCGACGATCAGCGCGCCGGTGATGCCGGCGAACGTCGACTGGAACGCGACGAACACGTACTCCGGCAGGCTGACGCCGTCGGTGAACGTGGCCACGAGCGTGTCGATCGTCACCCCCTTGAGGAACAGCTTGTCGAGGTTGCCGATCCACGCGCCTTCGCCGGAGAACGCCAGCGAGTAGCCGTAGACGATCCACAGCACCACCAGCAGCGAGAACACCGAGATCACGTGGATCAACACCGACAGCACGTTCTTCGACCGCACCATGCCGCCGTAGAACAGCGCCAGGCCCGGTACCACCATCAGCAGCACCAGCATGGTCGAGGTCAGCATCCAGGCGACGTCGCCCTTGTCGACGGTCGGCGCGGCGGCGGCTTCGGCAACCGCCTCGGCCACAGGCGCCGTCGCATCCTGCGCGAGTGCATCGAACGTGCCGGTCAGCCCGGCCACGCCCACCAGCAGGGCCAGTCCCAGCACCTGCATACGGGTCTTCCACCCGGAGAACGAAAGGAATTTCATGGAATGAGCCTCCACAGGTGGGTTAGAGCGCATCGGCGCCGATCTCGCCGGTGCGGATGCGGATGACCTGGTCAAGCGCGACGACGAACACCTTGCCGTCGCCGACCTTGCCGGTGCCCGCGGAGCGGCTGATCGCCTCCAGCGCCGCTTCGAAAGCCTCGTCGGAAACGGCGGCCTCGACCTTGAGCTTGGGCAGGAAATCAACCACGTACTCCGCGCCGCGATAGAGCTCGGTGTGGCCCTTCTGGCGGCCGAAGCCCTTGACCTCGGTGACGGTCAGGCCGTTGACGCCGGCCTCGGCCAGCGCCTCGCGCACTTCGTCGAGCTTGAACGGCCGGATGATGGCAATGATCAGTTTCATGGGTCGCCTCTCTTGGTGTGCGCGCTCAGAACGATTTGGACAGCGACACCAGTACGGTGTCGTCCAGTCCGGCGAGATCGGTGTCGTGCCATTCCACGCCAATGGCGAAGCCGTTCTCGAAGCTCTTGCCGCCGGTGAGCTTCCAGTAGTCGTAGTCGAGCTCGCCGCTGTAGCCGCTTACCCATTGGCGGCCATAGCCCGCGCCGATGCTCCAGCCGCCGTCGAACTCCCAGCCCGCGCCCAGATCGAGTGCCGCGCTGCCGTCGGAGTCGGGGATGCCGAACAGATCGGTGGTGGCGTAGGAGTACTTCGCCTTCAGCACGTTCCAGCTCAGGCCGAAGTACAGCTCGAGCGTGTCGACGTCGGTGAAGCCGGCCGGGTAGTCGCCCGGATACCAGTAGTAGTTGGCGCCGACGTCGTAGCCCACGCCGCTGTCGCCGAAATCGGCGGCGTAGCCGACGAAGCCGTCGAGTTCGACCTGGCTGGAGACATCGGGATCGGAATCGGACAGCCAGCTGATGCTGCTGCCCCAGGCACCGGCGTAGAAGCCGCTGTCGTGGTTCCAGGTGACGCCGCCCTGCAGGGCGGGATTTTCGTTGGTCTGGGTGATGCCGCGGAACACGTAGTCACTGACCACCGTGACGGAACCCGACACCTCGGCAGAGGCATTGCCGGCGAGCATCAGCCCGGCGGACAGGAGTGTGGCAACTGCGATCTTGCGAGACGACATGACAGGCTCCTTAGTGAGTGGAAAGCCCTCCCCGGTCTTGCGTACTGCGCGTTCCACCCGGCCCGGCATCCCCATGCCCGACGTGGGTGCCGACGGGCACTCTGTGGCGCCTCGACCGGTCATCACCTTTCCTGTCCGTGCTGTCGATTGCTTCGGCGTTGCGTGTTCCTCGCCCTGGAAAAGTCCGCGGCCCGCGTGGGGGAGGGCCGCACGCCCGGCTCGCCGCCGGGCGCTGGATCAATGGATGGATGTTCATTGCGGGAACGCTCGGCGCCGCGCGCCTTGCCCCCATCCCGGCCTTCCCCCGCGAGCGGGGGAAGGAGTCAAGCGTGCATCAGAGGCCGTAGTACATCTGGTATTCGAGCGGGTGGGTCGCCGCGCGGAAGCGCGTGACTTCCTGCATCTTCAGGTCGATGTAGGCGTCGATGAAGTCGTCGCTCATCACCCCGCCGGCCTTGAGGAAGTCGCGGTCGGCGTCCAGCGCTTCCAGCGCCTGGTCGAGGCTGGAACACACCTGCGGGATCTTCTTCTCTTCTTCCGGCGGCAGGTCGTACAGATCCTTGTCGCTGGGGCCGCCCGGGTCGATCTGGTTCTTGATGCCGTCCAGGCCGGCCATCATCAGCGCGGTGAAGGTCAGGTAGCCCGACTGCAGCGGATCGGGGAAGCGCACCTCGATGCGGCGCGACTTGGGGTTGGACACCCACGGAATGCGGCAGCTTGCCGAGCGGTTGCGCGCCGAGTAGGCCAGCATCACCGGCGCCTCGAAGCCCGGCACCAGGCGCTTGTAGCTGTTGGTGCCGGAGTTGGCGAAGGCGTTGATCGCGCGCGCGTGCTTGAACACGCCGCCGATGTACCACAGCGCCATCTGCGACAGGCCACCGTAGCCGTCGCCGGAGAACAGGTTCTGCCCGCCCTTGGCCAGCGACATGTGCACGTGCATGCCGCTGCCGTTGTCGCCGACGATCGGCTTGGGCATGAAGGTCGCGGTCTTGCCGTTGCGGAACGCCACGTTGCGGATCACGTACTTGGTCGCCATCAACTCGTCGGCCTTCTTGACCATCGAGTTGAACTTGGTGCCGATCTCGCACTGGCCGGCGGTCGCGACCTCGTGGTGGTGCACTTCGGTTTCGATGCCGATCTGCTCGAGCGTCTTGACCATCTCCGCGCGCAGGTCGTGCAGCGAGTCGGTCGGCGGCACCGGGAAGTAGCCGCCCTTTACGCCGGGACGGTAGCCGCTGTTGCCGCCTTCGTATTCCTTGCCCGTGTTCCAGGCCGCTTCCTCGGACTCGACGTGGAAGAAGGTGTGGCCCATCTCGTTGGCGAAGCGGACCGAGTCGAAGATGAAGTATTCGGGCTCGGGGCCGAAGAAGGCCTGGTCGGCGATGCCGGTGGACTTGAGGTAGGCCTCGGCACGACGCGCGATGCCGCGCGGATCGCGCGAATAGTCCTGCATCGTCGCCGGATCGAGGATGTCGCAGGTCAGGTTGAGCGTGGGATCGGCGTAGAACGGATCCAGGTAGGCGGTGGAGGCGTCGGGCAGCAGGATCATGTCCGACTCGGCGATGCCCTTCCAGCCGGAGATCGACGAGCCGTCGAACATCTTGCCGTCCTCGAACAGCGCCGGTTCGACGATGTTTGCCGGGAAGGTGACGTGCTGCTGCACGCCGCGCATGTCCACGAAGCGCAGGTCGATGAATTCGACCTTGTGGTCCTTGATCAGCTTTTCCACGTTCTCGAGCGACATCGGATGGGAGCCTCTGGTGTGCGAATGATGCAGGTTGATACGCAAAGGCCGTGCCAACCTCCAAGTTGTTGATATCAGACGGATACGAACCATCCCTCGGGAAATCACGCCTCATTCTGGTGAAGGTTTCGTTGGGTTTGCACCATCGGGGGGATCGGCAACCCGCCCTGCTGTCGGATCCTGCCGGGTCACCGACGCCACTGCGCACGACCATGCGCGCACGCCGGTTGCTGCAGGGGTTTCCGTTATCCTGCCCGACTCCGCCAGAAGCGACCCCATGTCCGATCCGCTGTCCGCCCTGCTGCTGGGCATCCTCGAAGGGCTGACCGAATTCCTGCCGGTGTCGAGCACCGGCCATCTGCTGATCGCCCAGTATTGGCTGGGCGCGCGCTCGGACTTCTTCAACATCGTGATCCAGGCTGGCGCGATCCTGGCAATCACCCTGGTGTTCCGCCAGCGCATCTGGCAGCTGGCGACCGGCCTTGGCGAACGTGAGCACCGCGACTACGCGATGAAGCTGGCGGTGGCGTTCCTGGTCACGGCCGTGGTCGGCCTGCCGGTGCGGCTGGCCGGCTGGGAACTGCCCGACACGGTGACGCCGATCGCCTGGGCGCTGATCCTGGGCGGGGTGTGGATGATCTTCGCCGAGCGCATGGCCGAGCGCCGCGGCGACGCGGTCCACGTGACCTGGACGGTGGCGGTGCTGGTGGGCCTGGCGCAGGTGGTGGCAGGCGTGTTCCCCGGCACCTCGCGCTCGGCCGCGGCGATCTTCATGGCGATGCTGGCGGGGCTGGGCCGACGTTCGGCGGCGACCGAATTCGTGTTCCTGGTGGGGATCCCGACGATGTTCGCGGCCAGCGCGTATGCGTTCCTGGAGCTGTGGAAGGATGGCGGCCTCGGCGGCGAAGCCTGGGGCGATGTCGCCTTGGCCTTCGCGGCGGCCACCGTGACCGGCTTCGTGGTGGTGAAGTGGCTGCTGGACTACATCAAGCAGCACCGTTTTACCGGTTTTGCGGTGTACCGCATCGCGCTGGGCGCCGCGCTGCTGCTGTGGCTGCCGGCGGGCGACTGAGCGAAACGCGCCTTTTACCGCGCGGGCTCCGGTCCGCATGCCTGCAGCGCGCGTGGCCGGTCGCGCTGCAGGCGGATCACGACCACGCGTTCGCGCGACCCCGATCGCAGTGGCCCGTCGCTGTCCGACTGGCGGCGTCCGGCCGTCGAAATGTCGCGCCATGCTTCGTCGCAGATCCAGAGCGGGCCAGTCGCATCTACGTCCACGACCGTGCTCAGCCCCGGGCCGCGGCGTCGGCGCGCGCCAGCAGCAGCGCGCGCTCGCGTGCGTTGCGGGTCAGGGCGGCGGCGCGCTCGAATTCCGCGCGCGCTTCGCCGGCGCGGCCAAGCCTGTGCAGCAGGTCGCCGCGCACCGCCGGCAGCAGGTGGTAGTCGCGCAAGGCGGGTTCGGCCATCAGTGCATCGACCAGCGGCAGCGCCTGCGCGGGCCCGGAACGCATCGACACGGCCATTGCACGGTTGAGCTTCACCACCGGTGACGGCGCCAGCGCCACCAGCGCGTCGTACAGCGCGACGATGCGCGTCCAGTCGGTGTCATCGATGCGCGCGGCATGGGCATGGCAGGCGGCGATCGCGGCCTGCAGCGTGTAGGCCCCGTGCGCCCTGGACAGACGTTCCGCCTGCGCCAGCGCCGCCAGGCCGCGTTCGATCGCGGCGCGGTCCCAGTGGGCGCGGTCCTGGTCCTGCAGCAGGATCGGCTCTCCCGACGGCCCGACCCGTGCGGCCGCGCGCGAGGACTGCAGTTCCATCAGCGCAAGCAGGCCGCAGGCTTCCGCCTCGCCGGGCGCGAGCCCGGCCAGCAGGCGCCCCAGCCGCAGCGCCTCTGCGCACAACGCCGGCCGCATCAGGTCGTCGCCTGTGGTCGCGGCGTAGCCTTCGTTGAACACCAGGTAGACCACGCCCAGCACCGCCGACATCCGCTCCGGCAGTTCGTCGCGGCGCGGCACCTCGAACGGCACGTCGGCCTCGCCGAGCGTGCGCTTGGCGCGCACGATGCGCTGCGCGACCGTCGCCTCGGGCACCAGGAACGCGCGCGCGATCTCGTCGGTGGTCAGCCCGCACAGCAGCCGCAGGGTCAGCGCCACCCGCGCTTCGATCGACAGCATGGGATGGCAGGCGACGAAGATCAGGCGCAGCAGGTCGTCGCCGATGTCGTCGTCGAGCGCGGCCTCGCGCGCGGCATGCAGCTCGTCGTGCAGGCCGTCGAGCTCGTGCGCGATCTGCGCGTGCTTGCGCGTGAGCATGCGGTCGCGGCGCAGATGGTCCAGCGCGCGGTTCTTGGCGGCGGCCATGAGCCATGCGCCCGGGTTGTCAGGCACGCCACCGCCGGGCCAGCGCTCCAGCGCGGCGACCAGCGCGTCCTGCGCCAGTTCCTCGGCCAGGTCGATGTCGCGGACCATGCGCATCAGCGCCCCGATCACCTTCGGTGATTCGGCGCGCCAGACGGCGTCGATGCTGCGGCGTGGGTCCGGGACGACCATCGACCCGGATCAGAACATCGCACCCGACCGGCATGCAAGCCGCGGAAGTCATGTCGCCGGCGCCGGCTCGATGCGCGGCGGCGGATCGTTGCATGGCGCATTGCCGGCCGCTGGTCCGGGGCGCGAGTCGCGCGCGTGCGGCAGCGACGCCGCGAGCGGCAGCATCACGAAGTTGTCGTCGGACACGACCATGCAGTGTCGCGTTCGCGTCGGTGAACTCCGGGTTGAAATCGAAGCCGAGCGCGGTGAAGAACCGCACCGGAACATCGAGGTCCCTGACCGGGAAATTGACGAAGCCCCGGCGGGACATGGGATCTCCTTGTGCGTGCGACGTTTCCGATCGCGCCGCCGCAGCGACCGCGTCTTGCATCGACGACGAACGCCCGTCGCGCGGATCGACATCCCGGGACTTTGCCTCCGGGCGGCAGGCGCGTAGGCTGGGGCCGTCCCGCCCGAAGGAGACTGCGATGCGTCCTGTCCTGCCGCTGCTGCTGGTCGTCGCCCTGGCGGCCTGCGCCCCGTCCAAGCCGCCGGCGGACACGCCCCCGCCACCCGCGGCCGCCACCGCCGCCGCCCCGGCGCTGGACGCCGCGGCCCTGGCCGCCTCGCACTGGCGCCTGACCGATGCGGCGGATGCCGCGGGCCAGCGCATCGACGCGCTGCTCCCGGATCCGGCCAAGCCCCTGCAGCTCGATTTCGCCGATGGCCGGGTCTCGATCAGCGGCGGCTGCAACCAGATGAACGGGGGCTACACGCTATCGGGCGACCGGTTCGAGGTCGGTGCGCTGGCGCAGACCAAGATGTTCTGCGGCGGTGGCGCGCTGATGGCCGCCGACGAGGCGATCGGCGCACGCCTGGCCGGCGCCGGCACGCTGGTGGCCGGCGGCAACGGCACGCTGGTGCTGACCACCGCCGGCGGCGACCGGCTGACGTTCACCGGCGAGCCGACGGCGGCCTCGCGGCACGGCGGCGAAGGCGAACGCGTGTTCCTGGAGGTCGCGCCGCAGCGCGTGGCCTGCCACCACCCGCTGATGCCCGACCATCGCTGCCTGCATGTGCGCGAGGTCACGTTCGACGCCAACGGCCTGCGCCAGGAAGCTGGCGAGTGGGAGTTCTTCTACCAGGAAATCGAGGGCTACACCCACGAGCCGGGCATCCGCAACGTGCTGCGGCTCGACCGCTTCAACCTCGCCAACCCGCCGGCCGACGGTTCGTCGACCGCCTACGTGCTCGACATGGTGGTGGAATCGGAGGCGGTGGCGCCCTGAACCGTGTCGCCGGCGGCCACAGGCCTACAGCGGGGATCGCCCAGGGTCAGGCCCCGGCCCGCGCGTTGAGCGAGTAGGTCCCGTGGATCGCCGCCTCGGCGAGCACGTGTCCCTGCATCGCGCGCAGCGCGTCGGCGGCGGCGAACTTCACCGGCACCTCGAGCCGTGCCACGTCGAGCGCGAACAGGCGGAAGAAGTAGCGATGCATGCGCAGGTCGTTGGGCGGCGGGTAGGGGCCGTCATAACCCAGGTAGTCGCCGCCCATGTCGGCATCGCCGGCAAACCAGCCGGTGTAGTCATTCAGGCCCTGGCGCACGCCGGCCGGCCCCGGAGGATCGCTCTTGCCGCGCTTGTCGATGCCGTCGCTGCAGCTGCCCGCGGCGATCTGGCGCACGTCGGCGGGGATGTCGACCATCACCCAGTGCACGAAATCGCCGCGCAGATGGTCCACCGGGATCTCGACGCCCTCCTTGCCGGCCAGCGTCGGATCGGTCGGCGCGTCGGTATCGATGCACAGCAGCGCGAACGAGCGCGTGCCGTCCGGCGCATCGTCCCAGGCCAGGTGCGGATTGCGGTTGCCGCCGAAGCCGTCGGCCGCGCCCATCGCGAATTCCGCGGGAATCACGCCGCGGTGTTCGAAGCTGTCGCTGCGGATCTGCATCACGGATCTCCGGCAGGGATCAGTTTTCAGGATAGCCCAGCGCCTTGGCGACCGGCGTCAGCAGCGCGAACGGTTCGGCCAGGACGTCGGCATAGCGGCGCCAATGGCCGGACGGAAAGCGGGTGGGCCCCAACGCCTGCAACGGGACCAGGGTCGTGCCAACAAGCGCGCCTGCCTGGGTCGCCAGCGCTACGGCGTTGTCGGCAGTCTCATCGACGCGCAGTACCCGGACAGAGACTGGATTGTCCGCGATGACGGCCGCCATTTGCCGGAGTACGCCGGCCAGCCAGTCCGCCATCGCCAAGTGCGATTGCACCTTGTAGCGTCGGTAAGTGCCGCCTCTCTGCAGCCAGTCCAGCAGCATGTCGCGCGGGTCGGCCAGTACCAGCCACAAGGACGCATCCGCAATGGCGTCACCCAGGACCGGCAACAGTGCCTGGTCCCACCAGGGCAGCCAGTCGATGACCGTCGCGGCCGCAGCCTTGCGTGCGGGCAGCGCTACCCGCCATGTGGCCGCCACGGCCTGGGCGCTGAGCTCGCCGGCGGCGATGCGCCGCGCGGTGTCCTGCGCCTGCAGCAGATCGTCGGGCGGCGTCGCGTCCATCCGATCCATTCGCGTCCGTTGCGGCAGCGCCTGGTACAGCGTGCCGACCACGCGCTCGACGCCGGATCCGGGCGGGCCGTATAGGAAAACCGGGCCCTGGTCCGAAGACCGCTCCGCCATCGTCGCCGACATGCTCTCTGCACCGCTGCCGACAGGAAGATCGATCGCCAGCGGATCGGCGATGGCGGTGATCCGCGCCCACGTCCCCACCGCATCGGCAGGCCACCCTGCCCGGTCCTGCGCGCGTCCGAGCCAGCCGAGCATCATCCGCAAGGTGCGCTCGTCGCTGACCTGCGGCAGCAGCGTTTCGATGTGCGCCACCGCGGCAGGCGGATCATCGAAGAACAGGGAGTGGATGATCTGGACGTGCGCTTCAAAATGGCCGGGGTCCAGGGCCACGATGCGGTCCGCGTAACCCTTGGCCACTTGGCGGTCGCCAGCGCGGTCGGCCAGCCACATCTGCAGCTGCATGGCAGGCAGCGAGCCAGGTATTGCCAGCTCCCAGCGCTCGGCGATTCCGGCCAGGTCTCCGTCGCCGGGTTCGAACGAGAGCCGGGCAGACCAGAGTCCATCGATATCCGGAGCGGAAGCCAGGGCAGTTTCCAGCGTCTGCCGGGCATCCGCCGCGTCGCCCTGGCGGCGGAGGGCCTCGATCAGCGCATCGAGCAGCCGGCGGTCCTCCGGCGCGGCCGCGGCACCGCGCTTGAGCAAGGCCAGCGCACGCGCGTCCTGGCCGGCTGCAAGGCGGAGTTCACCGGCAAGGCGAAGCATGTCCGCGGGCGGAGCATGTCCGGAGGCGAACCCCGCCTCGACGACGTCGGCAGCATCGGCGGGCCGATCCTGCTGTCGGATGGCCTCGGCAAGCAGGAGGCGTACCGCGTGCATGCCGGGAATCCGTTCCAGCACACGGGCAAACGCCTGTTCGGCGAACGCGGCGTGTCCTTCCGCGAGGAAGGCCAAGCCAAGGGTGTATCGCGTCTGCGGATTCTCCGGCGCCTGGCTCACGGCCTGGACCAGCAGCGCTGAGGCCTCCTTTGGACGCCCCTGCTCGAGCAATACCAGCCCACGCAGTGTCAATACGCCTGGATGATCGGGCTGGACCTTCGCGGCGAGTCGCAACTGCTGCTCGGCCCGCGCGACATCGCGATCCCACAGCGCCAGCTGTGCCTGCAGCAGGTACGCGCGCAGTTCGTTGGAATCGAGTGCAACGCTCTGCGCGAGCTCGGAGCGTGCATCTTCCGCCCGACGTTCCCCCACCAGCAGGGTCGCCCGCTGATAGTGCAGACCTGCGTCGTCGGGCGCCAGCGCGAAGGCGCGGTCGAGACTGGCGTGCGCCGCGGCGAGGTCGCCGCTGGCGGCCTGCGCGGCGGCCAGCAGCCGGTGGGCCTCCGGATCGTCAGGCGCAGCCGTCGCGTGGCTGTCCGCCAGTGCCAGAGCCTCGGCCACACGCCCGTTGCGCAGGGCTGCGATTACGTCATCAAGCATGTCGCCATGTCCGTCAGGGTTGAGCCGGTGGGCTCGATCCGCCAATTCTAGGTCGTCTGCGTCAAGCTGACCTGAGCAGCGCCGGTCAACAACGGGTCGCGCCCGCCAGCCGCGCGGCCGTCCAGCGCTCGGCGTAGCCGCTGCAGCGCAGGTCCTCGAGGAAGCCGCAGTGGCCGCCCCAGGGCTGGATCTCCACGCGCGCGGCCTCGGGCAGCGACAGCGCATGGAACTCGTCGATCGGGACCACCGGGTCGTCGGCTGCCATCAGCACGTGGGCCGGCACCTGCAGGCCGCGCAGGCGATCACCTGCGATCGAGTAGCCGTCGAAGTAGGCTTCGATCGATCCCAGCGAGGTATGCCGCCGCACCAGCCAGTCGGTGAGCTCGCGCATGCCCAGGCGCAGGGTGGCGTCGTCGACGTCGACCCGCTCGGGGAACAGCGCGCGCTTGCGCAGCAGGGAGCCGCGCCACTTGCGCTCGAAGTAGCGCATGTACAGCCACAGCCCGTTTTCCATCTGCAGCATGGTGCGGGCCGGGTCGATCACCGGGCACACCGCGGCCACGCCCGCCAGCGGCAGGCCGGCAGCCGGTGCGCGCAGCGCCAGGCGCAGGGCGAAATTGCCGCCGAGCGAGTAGCCGGCGGCGACCATCGGCCGCGCCGGGAACAGGCGCGCGACGTCGCAGGCCGCATGCACCACTTCCTCAATCCGGCAGGAGTGGAAGATGTCGGGATTGAGGTGGTGGGTGTCGCCGTGGTCGCGGAAGTTGAGGCGGAACACCTCGAAGCCGCGCGTCAGCAGCTGCGCCGCGGTCAGGCGCATGTAGCTCGATTCGGCGCTGCCCTCCCAGCCGTGCAGCAGCAGGGCCAGGCCGCGCGACTGCACGCCGGGCACGGCGCTGTGCAGGCCGAGCAGGCGCACGCCTTCGCCGCCGTCGACGACATGCGGCCGCGTCACCGCGCCGGTCGCGCCCAGTGCCTGCGCGCCGCGATTGCGACGCCAGGCGCTGGTGGCGAGGATGGTCTGCAGGTGCGGGCTGCGCAGCCAGCGCGGCGGCGCGAAGGCCGCCATGCCGTCGCCACCGTCGCCAGCGGCCGGGTTCATGTGCGCATGGCCGCGATGATCCGCTCGCGCGCGGTGTCGGCGATGCGGCGGCGGCCTTCGGCATCACCTGGCGCCACCGGTTCGAGGAACACCACTTCGACCGGGCGCACCGGCTCGCCGAGCAGGCGCATGAAGTTGCCGAAGAAGCTCTCGCCGGGCGCGAACGCCACCACCGGCTGCGCACTGGCACGTTCGCCATAGCGCAGTGCCACCGGCTGCACCGGCACGCCGGCCTCGACCGCGGCCAGGAAGATACGCGCATGGAACGGCCCGACCGAGCGCCCGTCGCGGGTACGCCCTTCCGGGAACACGCCCACCGCGCGCCCGTCGCGCAGCCGCGCCAGCATCTCGTGCAGCACGCCGCCCAGCGATTCCTGGCTGCCGCGCTGGTGGAAGATCGTCTCGCCGCGCGAGGCCACCCAGCCCACCACCGGCCAGCCGGCGATCTCGCGCTTGGCCACGAAGCCCATCATCCGCTGGCTGTGCAGGGCGACGATGTCGATCCAGCTGACGTGGTTGGCCACGAACATCACTGCGCCCGGCATCGGCTCGCCGACGCGGCGCACGCGCATGCCGAACACGCGCATCAGCCCACCCGACCACCAGCGCAGCACGCGGTGGTCGAGCCAGTCACCGGCCACCCGCAGCCGGCCGAGCGGCGGCGTCATCAACAGCAGCGTCAACGGCAGGTGGACCAGCACGTGCCACAGCAGGAAGGGGATGCGAAAGGTGTAACGAAGGACGCGCACGAAGGAGGGCAGCCAGCAGGACCGGGGGAGTCCGAAGCCGCCCACGATACCGAATGCGTGCCATGGCGGGCCAGCGAGGGCAGACGGGCGTGCAGGGCCGGTTCCCGGAGGGGCAGCCGTCGCGGACTGCCTTCGCCGCGATGCCGTCACCGGGCAGTCGTCGTCGGACTCGCCTCCGTCCCTTCTGTAGGAGCGGCTTCAGCCGCGAACGAAGACGGCGCGGTGCCAAGGTTTCGATGCGGTAGCGCGATGTCAGGCGCGCGAGACGACCGCGAGCGTCAGCCGGGAGACACAGACCGGACGCCCGGCCTCGTCCTCGATGCGGATCTCCCAGACCTGGGTGCTGCGTCCCACGTGCAGCGGGCGCGCGGTGCCGGTCACGATGCCGCTGCGCACGCCGCGCAGGTGGTTGGCGTTGATCTCGATGCCGACCACGCCGCAGCCCTCCGGCGCGCACAGCCCGCCGGCGCTGCTGCCCAGGGTCTCGGCCAGCAGCACCGAGGCGCCGCCATGCAGCAGGCCATGGGGCTGGTGGGTGCGCGCGTCGACCGGCATCGTGGCGCACAGCCAGTCCGGGCCGATGCCGGTGAACACGATGCCCAGCGCCTGGATCGCGGTGTCCCGCGACATGGCGTTGAGTTCGTCCAGCCCGGTGTCGGTGCGGAACATCCGCGCCGTGCTCACTTGAAGCGGAACAGGCTCGGACGCCAGGCGCGCGAGTACGCCGGGCGGCCATAGCCGCTGCTGCCGCCGTAGCCCATGCCGAATTCGCTGTCGCCGCTGCGCTCGCGGCGCGCGTGCATGCGTTCGACCAGCTCGTCGCGGCGGCTGTCGAGCCAGTCGGTGCGGCCGACCGCGGACGGTTCGATGCCGCGCCTGCTGGCCTCGCGCTCGCGGTATTCGCAGAAGTCGTCGTACGCGTCCAGCTCATGCCTGAGCTCGCGCACGCACAGCTCGATCATGATTGCGTCGTCGAGGTAGCCCAGCACCTGCACGTGGTCGGGGATCACGTCCTTGGGGTCGGCGAAGTACACCAGCGCCGACAGCACGTGCTGGAGGTCGCCCTCGTCGAGGTGCCAGCCCGCGTCGCGGGCCATCGCGATCATGTCGTCCAGCCGCTCCAGCCGCTCGCGGATGAAGTCGGGCATCTTGACCTGCTGCGCGCCTTCCAGCAGCGCCGCCGCAGCCTGCACGATGTCTTCGGGACTCTTGTCGGCCGCGGCCTTGCGCGCGGCCTTGAGCGCACTGGAGAAGTGCTCCAGATCCTGGTCATTGAGATCGATGGTCAACGAAAGCGACATGACGGGTCCCGGGGGGCGTAAAGATGCGCAGCCTAGGGCCGGCGGCGCGCGTGCGTCAATCGTCCACGCCAGGCGCGCAGGTGCGCGCGCACAGCGGCAGGATCAGGCGAAGCGGAAGCGTGCGGTGGCGGTCGCCGGGGTATAGCGCTTGCCGCTGGCGTAGCCGCTGCTGTTGCCGTAGCCGATGCCGAAGTCGCGCTCGCGGCGCTCGAACGCCGGAAGTGGGCGCTGGACGATCTGGGCGACCTTCACATTGCGGCTGGTGACGGAGGTGGTGGTGAGCTGGTTCATGGCGTCCTCGGGGGAAGTGTGTTTCGGTGTGTTGGTATAGTAGTACACCAGCCAAGCGCTGACATGGGCCGGAAGTCACGGTCCTCGCGAATGCCCGCGAATCGGCCGGAACCTGTTGATTTGATGGGGTCAGGCGGCGACGGGTTGCAGCCGCGCAGGCATTACTGACGACACCCCGCCCGCTCGCGGCCCGGCCGTAGCCGGTGTGCGGCCGCGGAGGCCGGTCAGAGGATTGGTGCCAGCCCTGCGCCGAAGGCGGTGAAGATGCGCGTCAGCAGCGACCGGAAACCGAGGTTGACCTCGGGGAAGTCGCCGACCGGCTCGTAGCAGGCGCGAAAGCCGGCGTCGAAGGCCGGCAGCGGCTCGGGGCAGTCGGGACCGGGCTGGAATTCGTAGCTGGTCGCGTAGCGCACCGGCCACAGGTCGAACACCGGCAGGTGTTCGGACACCTTGCTCAGCGAGTACTCGAGGCCGGACAACACCGGCGGGCGGTCGCGGCGCGCGATGGCCCAGGAGTTCTCCGGCGCCATGTCGCGGCGGATGCTGTCGCCCAGCGCGCGTGCAAACGCCGGGTCGTCGATGATCACCGCGCTCTCGGTGTTGTAGTCGTCGCCGCGCGGATCGAAGTTGTGGGTACCGACCACGCCGATGCGCTCGTCGATCACCAGTGATTTCGCGTGCAGCCCGAAGCGCACGCCGGCGCGCTTGAGCGGCACGCGCTGGTGCACGCCGATGCCGGCGTAGCGCAGCGCGGCGTACTCGCGCGCCAGCGGTGGCGTGCGGCGCTCGTCGTCATCGTCGTCATCGTCGTCGGCATCGTCCGTGTCGGCCGGCGCGGCGTCGCCGACGTTGGCGCTGCCGTCGGCATTCCAGGAAATATCGACCGCGCCGGTCGCATCCAGATCGATCGGCGCATCCTCGGGGAACGGCTTGAACTCGTGGATCTCGAAGCCGAAGTCGCGCAGGTGGCGGCGCTTGTACTTGTACGACAGCGCGTAGGTGATGAACGAGTCGGTCGCGGCCAGGCTGTTGGTCGAGACGATCACGCGCGGCGGCGAGGGCCGCGCGCGCATGCGCCGGAACATGTCCTGCGCATACGGCGAGAGCACCAGGTACGGCGTCTGCAGCAGCACTTCGGTGCGCGCCGATTCAATCAGCTCGTTGAGCAGTGGCGACGCGTGGACCGCGCTGGCCGCCAGTTCGCGGTCGCGCCGGTGCTTTTGCGGCAGGTCGGCGATGAACACCACGTCGCCCACCGGGATCGCGGCATCGGCCAGGCGCTCGCGCACCAGCGCCGGGTCGTCGGCCGCGCGCAAGACCGCCTCCACCCGCGCCGGACGCTGGTAGGGCCAGTCTGGCAGCGGCGGCGCGCCCTTGCGCAGCAGGTGTCGGCCGACGTCGTCGAGCCGCGCCACCGGCACGCTCAGGCGCGCGTTCCAGAACGCCTCGAAATTCTCCGCCATGTCGGCCGTGACCGGCCCGCTGACCAGCACGTCGCGGTCGCGGAAGTTGTACTCGGCGCTCCAGTCGTAATAGTCGTTCTGGTAGTTGCGCCCGCCGGTGATGCCGACCAGGCCGTCGACCAGCAGCAGCTTGCTGTGCATGCGCTGGTTGAGCCGGCGCCAGCAGCAGGCGGCCGCCCAGGCGTAGAGGGGATAGGTGATACGGGCGCGGTCGAGCACCGGGTTGTAGATGCGGATCTCGAAGTTGACGTGGGCCGAGGCCAGCGCGGCGAGCGTATCGACCTGCCTGAGCGCGGACAGCTGGTCGACCAGCATGCGCACGCGCACGCCGCGCTGCACCGCCGCCATCAGCTCGTCGAGCACCAGATGCCCGGCATCGTCCTCGTCGAAGATGTAGGTCTGCAGGTCGATGCTGCGCTGCGCGCCGCGGATCAGGTCCAGGCGCGACACCAGCGCGTCCTGGCCGTAATCGAGCAGCAGCGCGTAGTGGCGCGGCTGCTGCGGCGTGCTGTCGGCCATCGCGCGCTCGCCCAGCTCGCGCAGCGGCGAGGGCCGGGCACAGGCGTCGGCCGCATCGCAGCTGACCAGGGTCGAGCGGGCCTGCGCGGCGATCGCCGCAGCCTGGTCGCGCTGCAGCGCGGACAGGCTGCCGCAGCCGCTGCCGACCAGGACCAGCAGCGCGAACAACGCCCGCATCGCTCTCATGGCGTCGCGGCGGGCCGCGTGCGGATGTGCAGGTTGAACACCACCCGGTCGGACAGGGCGAGGCCCCAGCGGTCCATCGCGTAGTCGCTGCGGTAGACCACGCCGCTGGCGACCACGGCGCAGTCGATGGTGGGGCGAGCACAGGTCGCGGGCTCGAGCGTGAACACCTCGCGACGGCGCACGCCGCGGATGGTCAGCGCGCCGCCCAGCAGCCCGCCCTCGCGCAGCAGTTCGTCCGTGTACGGGTCGGACACGAACTCCACCCACGGGTGCCGGTCCGCGTCGAAGAAACCGCGCCCGCGGGTGACCCGGGAATATTGCGGATGATCGAGGATCTCCACATCGCCCGTGGGCAGGCGCAGGCGCACCTGCCTGCGCGCATCGGACACCGCCACGATCTCGCCGTGCCAGTCCGGGAACGTGCCGTCCAGCGTCTGTCCCCAGCGCGTCTTCAAGGTGAAACCGATGCGGGACAGTGCCGTGTCGATTTCCACCGCGGGCGCGGACAGGGCGATCCCGGCCGCCAGCAGCACCAGCCACCGCAGCCGTCGACAGACATTGCGCATCCCATCTGCCCTCAGGGCCACCAGAAGGCGGAGACGGAGGCGATTCCCGGTTCGATCTGTGCGTCTTCAGGCAGGTGCAGCACGGCCACCGCCGCGGGCGGCATGCCACGGTAGTCGCCGGACTGGCCGCTGTGCAGCAGCGCCAGCAGCCGCTCCAGCCCGGGGTTGTGGCCCACCACCAGCAGGCGGTCGGCGTGGCGATGGCTGTCGACCAGGCCGGCGAGGGTGCCGGCCGTGGCTTCGTAGATCGACGGCTCCAGGCGCTTGTCCAGTTCGCCGACCACCTGGGTCACCGCGTCGAGGGTCTCGCGGGCGCGCCGCGCGGGCGAGCACAGCACCAGGTCGGGCAGCAGCGACTTCTCGCGCAGCCAGGCGGCTACCGCATCGGCCTCGGCCAGGCCCTCGTCCGACAGCGGGCGGTCGAAGTCCGCCTGGCCGGTGCGCGGCAGCTCGGCATGGGCATGCCGCAACAGGATCAATTCACGCATGGCGGTCGTACTCCGAAGGTCTCGCTCAGGCGCGCCTGAGCCATTTGAGCAGCGGCTGCCAGTCGGCCTGGTGGTCGCGTACCTGGGCCGAGTTGTAGTCGAACAGGCTCTTGCCGAAGCCGACCAGCATCACGTAGGCCTGGCTGTCACGCAGCTGTGCCACCAGCGGGTACGGCCACTGGCCGAGCAGCTCCATCGCCTGCTGCGAGGCATTGGTCCAGGGCCGCAGGCGGTTGCCGACCAGGCCCACCGGCAGCGCGCCGCTGCGCACCCGCGGGTGTTTGGCCAGGGCGTTGAGGAAGGGCACGGTGGCGTCGATGTCGAGCGCCGAGGGCAGCACCGGCACCACCAGCGCGTCGGCGTGCTCGAGGTAGACCTCCAGCGCATCGGCGTGGGCCCCGGCCGGGGCATCGACCACCACCCGCTCGGTGCCTTCGGGGATCGACTTCCATGCGGTCTTGTGGCGGCTGCTGCCGTTGATCGGCAGGACCGCGCTTTCCAGCACGGCACGGCGTTCGGCCCAGCGCGTGGAAGAGCCCTGCGGATCGGCATCGATGATGACCGTGCTGCGCCCCGCCACGGCCGACTCCGCCGCCAGATGGGTCGCGATCGTGGTCTTGCCGACACCGCCCTTGGAACTGGCCACCAGCACTGTCTTCATGCATCGCCTCCGCCTGGGAACGTGCCGCGAGCGTACACCGGCGGCGTGGCCGTAGCGACCACCGGACCACGTTACTTGGGCGACCCCTCCACGCTCTTGACGCAACCTTTACATGATGAGCGAGCGTCCCTCCCCCCTGGCCACGTTGCCTGACTGCGGCGCGGCCACGGCCGGCGTGGTGGACGCAAGGCTCGCCGTCGCGGCGACCGCAACGCACGGCGTCCGCCTGCACGAGCTGGACGCGATGCGCAGCGTGCTGATGCTGCTGGGCGTGGTGCTGCACGCGATCAATCCCTACGGCCTGGACGGCGACTGGCTGGTCGCCGACGCCAGCCGCAGCCCGCTGCTCGAAGCGCTCGCGGTCGCGATCCACGCGTTCCGGATGCCGGCGTTCTTCGTGGTCGCGGGCTACTTCTCGATGCTGCTGCTGGGGCGGCAGGCGCCGCCGGTGTTCCTGCGCGAGCGCCTGCGCCGCACGCTGCTGCCGGCGCTGGCAGTGCTGCTGACCTTCAACCTGGTGCAGGTCTGGTTCCTGGCGCCCGCAGCGCCCGCGGACGGGTTCTGGCGCGGCGCGCTGCTGCCCGCCCTGTTGTGCGGGGACTGGCTCGGGCACCTTTGGTTCCTGGTCGACCTGGCGCTGTACTGCATCGCCCTGGCCGCGCTGCGACCCTGGCTGGATGCCCGTGCCGGCGGGCAGGGGCGCACGCTGCTGGCGCAACCGCATGCACTGCCCGTGCTGCTGGCGGCGGCCGCCCTGGTGCCGCTGGCCAGCGCGATGGCGGCGCACCTGGCGCCGATGCTGGCCCGGCAGCTGGCCGGCCTGGTCAATCCCCAGGAACTGCTGGACCACGCCCCGTTCTTCGCGATCGGCTGCCTGCTGCAGGTGCAGCCCTCACTCCTGCGGCGGTTCTCATGCGCCGGCGCGGGTGTGTGGATCGGCGCCGGCATTACCTGGGCCGCCCTGCGGCACCTGCCCGAAGGGGGCGGGCCTGCTGCGGCGGCGGTGACGATCCTGGCGCGCACCGGGCTGGCCTGGTGCCTGGTGCGGATGCTGTTCGCGGGGTTCTCGCGCTGGGCCGGCGCGCCCAGCCCCGTGTTCCGCTACCTGTCCGACGCCAGCTACTCGATCTACCTGTTCCACCACCTGTGCGTGGTGGCCACCGCCAGCGTGCTGCTGTCGATGCCCTGGGCGGCACCGGCCAAGTTCGGCATGGTGCTGGCCGTGGCCGCGCTGGTGCCCTTGGCGATGCACCACTGGCTGGTGCGCCCACACCCGACGATGCGCTGGCTGTTCAATGGCCGGCCGCG
This sequence comes from Luteimonas sp. A482, assembly GCF_054072655.1. Lineage (NCBI taxonomy): Bacteria > Pseudomonadati > Pseudomonadota > Gammaproteobacteria > Lysobacterales > Lysobacteraceae > Luteimonas > Luteimonas sp. A482. The sequence continues at coordinate 66,741 of NZ_JBSVRO010000008.1, read as the reverse complement.
CGCTTCCGCCCTGCCACGCGACTGACCGGCGGACAGCCCGTCGCGTCTGCTATCGTCGCCCGGCCCCGCAACCACCCCGTGTACATGAGCGACCTGCAGGACCTCGTGGCGCTGATTCGCGCCGACACGCCGCTGATCGTGATCGAGACACCCGACGAGATGCGGGTGGTGGAACTGTTCCGGCAGTCATTGACCCACGTCTGGCGCTCGCTGTACCGCTGGTCGATCACCGAGGGCCTGCGCCGCATGGACCTGGACGGCGAGGATCCGGCCCAGCTGCCCGCCGACGCCGGCACCACCCTGGGCGCGATCCGCAACGCGGACCAACGTGGCGTCTACGTGTTGCTCGATTTCCACCCCTACCTGGGCTATGCCGGCACCCAGCGGCAGCTGCGCGACATCCTGCAGCGGCGCGACTGCCTGGCGCATACCGTGGTCCTGGTCGGGCACAGGATCGAGCTGCCAAGCGAGCTCGATGCCAGGGCCGCGCGCCTGCGCCTGCGTCTGCCCGACGGCAATGCCCTGCTCAAGCTGGTCCGCGAGGAGATCGCCGCCTGGCAGCGCGAGCACGAAGGCCGCCGGGTCGAGGCCGACGAAGCGGTGGTGCGCAGGATCGTGCGCAACCTGCAGGGCCTGGACGTGATGCACGCGCGCCGTATCGCGCGCCACCTGATCCACGACGACGGCGCGCTGGGCCCGGGCGACCTGCCCGAGCTGATGCGGCTGAAGTTCGAGCTGCTCAACAAGAGCGGCCACCTGCACTACGAATACGACACCGCCCGCTTTGCCGACGTGGCCGGCGCCCGTCGCCTCAAGCGCTGGGTCGAGCAGCGCCGGCACGTGTTCACCGGCGGCGACGCGCCACCGGGCCTGGATCCGCCCAAGGGCATGCTGCTGCTGGGCGTGCAGGGCTGCGGCAAGTCGCTGTTGGCCAAGGCGGTGGCCGGTGGCTTCGGCGTGCCGCTGGTGCGGCTGGATTTCGGCACGCTCTACGCCAAGTACCACGGCGAAACCGAGTCCAACCTGCGCGCGGCGCTGGCCCAGGCCGAACAGCTCGCGCCCTGCGTGCTGTGGATCGACGAGATCGAGAAGGGCCTGGCCGCCGGCAGCGCCGACGGCGACGGCGGCGTCTCGCGGCGCGTGCTGGGCTACCTGTTGACCTGGATGGCCGAGCGCAAGTCAAACGTGTTCCTGGTCGCCACCGCCAACCAGGTGCAGGAGCTGCCGGCCGAACTGCTGCGCAAGGGCCGCTTCGACGAGATCTTCTTCGTCGACCTGCCCGACGCCGACACCCGCGCGCACGTGTTCGAACTGCACCTGCGGCGGCGCCAGCTGGGCCCCGAGCGCTTCGACCTGCCTGCGCTGGCGCAGGCGGCCGAAGGGTTCTCCGGCGCGGAGATCGAGCAGGCCATCGTCGCCGCGCTGTACTCGGCCCACGCCGACGGCCGCGGCGTCGACAACGCGCTGCTGCAGGAGGAGCTGCGCGCCACGCGGCCACTGTCGGTGGTGATGCGCGAACAGGTCGACGCGCTGCGCGCCTGGGCCGGCAGCCGGACGGTGCCCGCGGACTGAGGCTCGCCGCGTTCGCCATTCGCGGCGGCGTGCATCACCGTCGCGGCGGCGCCCAGCCGGGCGGCGGGTCGGCTGACACGCCGCCTTCGGCCAGCACGCGCTCCACCAGCTGCTGCTCGGTTGTGATCGTCGGGTCGGCCAACAGGCGCGCGAACTGTTCCGCCCCGTAGCGCGGCTGCTGCTGCCCCAGTCGACCCCACTCCAGCATCCGCCAGTCCATGCGCCGCAGGCGCGCCTGCAGTTCGCTGCGCTCGGCCAGGGTCGATGCCAGCGCGCCCAGCATCGCCAGGCCGGCGTGTTCGTCGGCAATGTTGGTGGAACGGTCGGCCAGCAGGCTCGCCACGTGCGCGCAGTCGCCGCGCCGCGCCGGCATCGCCCGCAGCATCTGCTGGCTGCAGCCCTCGACCAGGGCGTCGTAACCGGGCCCGGCGCTCGCGGCCCACAGCGCCATGGCCGAGACCGCCGCAGCCTCGTCGCCGTGGAAGGGCTGGCCGCGGCTCATCGCCGCCTGCTCGGCGGCGTTCGGCGGATGCCGCTGCCAGGCCGAGGCAATCCAGCGCACGCTTGCATACATGCCCGCATCGGCACGCGAAGCATTGCGCGCCTGCGCCAGCAGCGCATCGACGGTGAGGCCCGCATGCAGCAGCGGCATCAGGTTGTCCGGCTCGGCCGCCTGCCAGCGGCGGGCGGCTTCCAGGCGCACCGCGCCATCATCGGCACCCGCCGCCAGCACGAGCAGGCGGTTGGCGACGAGGTCGTCGCCCGCCTTGGCTGCAGCCGCACGCAGCCAGGCCTCGGCCTGGGCATCGCGCGGCGGCGGCGGCGGGGGCGCCGTAGGGTCGTCGGGCGCCTGCGCCCGCGGAGCGCTGGCGTGGCGCAGCAGCGCTGCCAGCGCCAGATCGCGGGCGCCACCGTCGCGGGCGAGCGCGGTGGCCAGGCGCTGCATGTAGGCCTGGTGCGCATCGGCCTGGGCCATTTGGGCCGTATCGGCGTCACGGGGGACCTGCGCCTGGGCGACGGGCAGGAGCAGCAGCGCGGCGACCAGCAGCAGGCGTGGGCTCATGGTGCGGAATCCGTGGAGGTTCGCCACAGGATACCGGCGGCCCGTCGCGGCCGGATCAGTAGCCTGCCGCCTGCCCGTCCTTTCTCGATTCGCTGGCGCCGGTCCAGCCGCCGTGCGGATTGGCCATGATCGCCTGGTAGCCGCCGAACGGGCCGTCGGCGAAGCGCACGCTGTGGCCCTTGCGCATCAGCGCGCGCACGGTCTCGTAGGGGAAGCCGGTTTCCAGCTCGACGCGGCCGCCATCGGCCATCGCCACGGCCTGGCCCGCCGGCTCGGTGGAACCATCGTGCTGGATGCGCGGCGCATCACCGGCCTCCTGCAGGTTCATGCCGAAGTCGATCATGTTGAGCAGGATCTGCACGTGGCCCTGCGGCTGCATCGCCCCACCCATCAGGCCGAAGCTCAGCCAGGGCTTGCCGTCCTTGGTCACGAAGGCGGGAATGATGGTGTGGAACGGCCGCTTGCCCGGCGCGAACGAGTTCGGGTGCCCGGCCTTGAGTACGAACTGCTCGCCGCGGTCCTGCAGGATGAAGCCCAGCCCCGGCGGCGCCATGCCGCTGCCCATGCCGCGGTAGTTGGACTGGATCAGCGAGACCATCATGCCGCTGGCATCGGCGGTAGTGAGGTAGATGGTGTCGCCTTCGTTGAGCTGCGGGATCACGCCCGGTTCGGCGGCCTGCATCGCACGGTCCATGGAAATCAGCCCGTCGCGTTCGCGCGCGTAGTCCTTCGAGATCAGCCGCTCGACCGGGGTCGCGTAGAAGTCCGGATCGGCATAGGAGGCGGCGCGGTCGGCGAAGGCCAGCTTCTTGGCTTCGACGAACAGGTGCACGTGCTCGGGGCTGCCGAATCCGAAGGATTTCAGGTCGTAGGGCTCGAGCAGGTTGAGGATCTGCAGCGCAGCGATGCCCTGGCCGCTGGGCGGCAGCTCCCAGAGGTCGAAGCCGCGGTAGCTGGTGGAGACCGGTTCGATCCATTCGCCGCGATGCGCGGCCAGGTCATCAAAGGACAGGAAGCCGTCGTTGGCCTTGAAGTAGGCGTCGATGGTGCGCGCGATCGCACCCTTGTAGAACGCGTCGCGGCCGCCGTCGGCGATCTGCTGCAGCGTGTTGGCCAGATGCGGGTTCTTCCAGGTCTCGCCGTTGCGCGGCGCGCGGCCGTCGATGGTGAACTGCTCGACAAAGCCCGGCCACTTCGACAGCCGCGGCACCGATCGATCCCAGTAGTAGGCAATGACCTCGTGCATCGGATGTCCGTCGCGCGCGTAGCTGATCGCCGGCGCCAGGTTCTGCGCCATCGTGCGCTTGCCGAAGCGCTCGTGCAGTGCGAACCAGCCGTCGACCGCGCCCGGCACCGTGACCGGCAGCGGCCCGTGCGAGGGGACCTCGGTCAGCCCGCGGCGCTCGAATTCGGCCAGGGTCAGCGATTTCGGCGAGCGGCCCGAACCGCTGTAGCCGTGCAGCCTGCGCGTGGCCGGATCCCACACGATCGCGAACAGGTCGCCGCCGATGCCGTTGCCGGTCGGCTCCATCAGCCCGAGCGCGGCGTTGGCGGCGATGGCGGCATCGACCGCGCTGCCGCCGCCCTTCATCACGTCCAGCGCGATCTGGGTGGCCAGCGGGTGGGACGTGGCCGCCATCGCCTGCGGCGCATGTACTTCGCTGCGGGTGGCGAAGGGCTTGCCGGTGATGCGGTCGGCGGCAGATGCCGGCGGCGCCAGCGCCGCGGCGGCGGCGAGCGCAATGATCAGGACGGTTTGGCGCACCGGTTCACCGTTTGGGTGGGAGTCGATGCGCGGCACCTTAGCGCGGAAGCCGCGGCGCGTGCAGGCGGGCGCTCACGGCCAGGCCGGCGGATTCTGGCTCCAGGCCGCGAGCACTTCGACCAGGGTGGCGCGGTCGTCGTCGCTCCAGTCGGGCAGCAGGCCGGGCAGCGCGCCGGCGTTGGTCCAGCGATCGGGGTAGGTGCGGACAGCTGCGGCATACCAGGCCACGGCTTCTTCGCGCCGACCCAGCTTCCACAAGGCCAGCGCCAACGTCGGCGGCACCCAGGACGGCTTCACCACGCGGTTACTGGACGCCTGCAGCCACAGCGGCAGCGCGGCCTCGACATCGCCGGCGCGGTACAGGTCCCAGGCCTGGTTCCACTGCAGCGAGCGGTGGCGCTGGCTGCCTTCCGAACTCGAGGCCAGCCCCTGCGCATACAGCGCCATGCCGGTCTCGGTGCGGCCCGCCGCCATCGACAGGTGCGCAAGCTGCGGGACGGCCTGCTCGGCATTGCGGCCGCCGCGCTCCATCATGCGCACCAGCTGCGCCACGGTGGCCTCGTTGTTTCCTTCGATGGCGACGATCGGACGCGCGCTGCTGTCCTCGTCGAAATAGAACTCGGCAGGCCGCGGCAGCGACTGTGCGCCGGCGCCCGCACACAGCCCCGCGAGCAGGACGAAGAGATACAGCCGGCGAGCGTGCGACCACACGCGTGGCATCGATTCCATTGCGAAGTCCCCCTGTAGAACTGCAGCGATTGCTGCGCTCGATTCTAACCCGACGCATGTTGCGCCGCAGCAGGCAGGCCCGGAAGCGCGACCGGGTCGGCAGGTTTCTACCTGTGTTGTCCGATCAACACGTGCCCTGGTAGACGCCCTAGCTGTCAACGGCGTGCCGCCGCGCTAGCGTTGCCGTACCAGCTGGTACGGAGACCGTCATGGTCAGCGGGATTTCACCGGTCATCGATTCAGGCACGCGCACGCAGCTGCCGCCTGCGGCGCAGTCGACCGCCGATCGCGCGGCGCTGCCGGCCGCCTTCGCCGGTGGCTATCGCCCGGAAGCCAGCTACCACCCCCAGCTGCAGCCGCCGGTCACCTCCCCCGCCGGCGGCGTGCAGCCTTCACAGGCAGGCGGCCCGCACGGAATCCCGCCGGGCCAGACCCTCGCCGACGTGGCCAGCGGCACGCAGGCGCAGCCGTTCGACGTGACCCTGTCGCAGCTGGCCACCGCGGTGTACGGCACGCGCGGCGCGCCGCCGGAAGGCTGGAGCGCGGTGACCGACCAGCAGCTGCGCGATCTGGGCGTGCAGGATCCGCAGGCCTGGCGCCTGCAGTTTCTCGGCGCCAACGACACAGTGGGCAGCAATGCGCAGGAGTTTCGCGCCGAAATCTACAGCGACGGCAGCGGCAACTACGTGCTGTCCTACCGCGGCACCGCCGAAGGTGGCGCGGACTGGGACAACAATTTCCACCAGGGCGCCGGCTTCGAGACACCCGACGGCGACAAGTTCAGCGTCACCGCGGTCAACACCGCGGTCGAGTTCGCGCGCGTGTTCGGCGACAACCCGGGCGGCGAGTCGACCAACCTCGCCATCACCGGCCATTCCCAGGGCGGTGGACTGGCGTCGGTTGGCGCGCTCGCCAGCGGCGTGCCGGCGGTGACCTTCGATGCCTCGGGCATCCATCCCAATACCCTCGACCGGATCGGAATCGATCCACAGCGCGCGCGCGATCTCGCCGGGGGCGGGCACATCCGCGCCTATTCCCTGGAAAGCGATGCGTTGACCAACCTGCAGGACAGCTGGATCACCGGTGTGCTCGCACCGGACGCGCTGGGCACGCAGATCGTGGTGAAGCCGGCCGCTGCGGACGCGCACGACATGTTCAACCAGTACGGACCGATGGAGCTCGGGGGGATGACCCCCGAGCAGTTGGCCCTGCTCAATGCCGGCGTCGAGACCGCACGACACACACCATTCGTGGCGCTCAACCCGGTCACCGGCGTCATCACCGGCGGCACGAACCTGGCCGGCAATCTCACCTACAGCGCGATCAGCCACAGCCCCAACGCGCTGACCGCGGGCATGGTCGAGCACCAGCCCTGGCAGGCGGGTTACGAGAACCCGTCCAACCTCGGCCGCGACCTGCAGAACCTGCTGCCGGACGCAGCCAAGGACGACTACGCGCGCAACGTGCACGACTTCGCCAGCGACATCGAGGCGGTGGTGGGCAACGAGTTCGCCAACGGCCGTTACGTGCAGGGCGGGGCGAGCCTGGTCGGCGACTTCGCCGAAGGCGCATGGAGTTCGGCCGGCGATACCGTCGACGGCTATGCCGACACGCTGGCGGCGGAGATCGACGCGCGCGTCGATGGCTGGGCCGGCACTGTGCTGTCGGGCGCGGTCGATGGCGGCGGCGACGCGGTCGAGTTCGTGGCCGACGCCGGCGGACAGGCAGTCGAATCCCTCGCCGATGGCGCAGGCTGGGTCGCGCAGGGCGCAGCCGATGCCGGCAGGGACTTCGCCAGTTTCGTCGGCGGGCTGTTTGGCCGATAGCCACATGCACCGGTCGGCCGCTTGCGCGGCGCTATGATCGCGTTTCCAATGCCGCGCATGCGCCGCTCTTCCGCGATCGCGTCCGCGCTCTTCCTATGCCTTGCCGCAGGGTGCGCCCGGCCGTCCATGAGCAACGATGCCTTCTCCAGTTCCGAACTGAGCCCGCTGGCCGATGCCGTCGACCGCGGTGACGCCGCCGAGATCCGCCGCCAGCTCGAACGCATCGACGCCGACGCGCCGGGCAGCGACGGCAGCACCCTGCTGATGTCGGCAATCCGGCAGGGCCGCACAGCCAGCGTGGAAGCGCTGCTTGCGGGCGGCGCGGACCCCAATCGCGTCGATCCGCGCGGCGAGACGCCCGTTCACGCGGCGGCGTTCTCGGGCAAAGCCGAACTGCTGCAGCTGGTGCTCGATCACGGCGGCGACGCCAACGCGCGCAATCCAAACACCGGCGCCACACCGCTGGTGCAGGCGCTGCTGTCCCCCGATGCCGGTCAGTATCGTGTCCTGCTTGAAGCGGGCGCCGATCCCGACATCGCCGACCGCAACGGCGACACGCCGCTGCACGTGGCCGCGCGCACCAACAACGGCGGCGCGATCCTGGCGCTGCTCGCCAAGGGCGCCTCCCCGCTTGCCGCGAACTCGGGCGGCACCACGTTCCAGCCGTACTACTTCGGCTACAACCGCGCCATCCTCAATGATCGCGCCCTGGCCGAGCGCAAGGCCGTGGTCGAGTGGCTGAAGGCCAACGGCGTGCCGCTGGAGGCGGCAGTGGGCGAGGCGGACCAGAAGTAGACGGGCTGGGCGATCCGGGCTCCGGCCATCGAAGAAGCGGGTTGGATTCGTGCCTGTGGTGGCGGTCATTGCGAGCCGGGGGTTGCTCCTCGGCTCGGTCAGCCATCCATGGCTGACTCGCCGCCGCAGCGCATCCATGCGCTGCTTTCCGCAACCCCCGCCCCGCAACGACCATCGCCCAGTCACTGACGTGGCTTCGAAAAAGGCTCCCACCGAAGCATCGCAGCACCAGTTACTGACGTGGCTGCGGAAAGCTCGCACCGAAGCATCGGATCACCAGTCGCAGTGAGTCGTGCCCTGGCGACCGGGGATCGCGGCAAGCAAAACATGGATGTTTTGCGCGTGAGTCAGGGCAGGGAGAGCGTGGATGGCTTGCGCGGCATGCCGCGCATCCACGCGAGCGCCCGGCATGCTGTGCCGGGCCGGACCGCGTAGCGGCCCTGACCGAGCGAAAAGCGATCCCCGGTCGACAGGGCGCGACGTCCAGTCGAAGTCGCGCGGGACTTCCAGCAATCGGGTCTACCTTCCTCCCCGAGAAGAAACAAAAGAAAACGGCCGGGCATCGAGCCCGGCCGTTTCTTCCCTCCCACACCTGTCGCGCGGCGGGCTCAGGCAGCGACCGCGTGCGAACGCTCGAACTGCTCCTCCTCGGTCGAACCGGTGAGCGCAGTGACGCTCGAGCTGCCGCCCTGGATCACCGTGGTCACGTCGTCGAAGTAGCCCGCGCCCACCTCCTGCTGGTGCGAGACGAAGGTGTAGCCCTGCTCGCGCGCGGCGAACTCCGGCTCCTGCACCTGCTCCACGTAGTGGCGCATGCCCTCGCCGCGCGCATAGTCGTGCGCGAACTTGAAGGTGTTGAACCAGTTGATGTGGATGCCGGCCAGGGTGATGAACTGGTACTTGTAGCCCATCGCCGCCAGCTCTTCCTGGAACCTGGCGATGGTCGCGTCGTCGAGGTTCTTCTTCCAGTTGAAGCTCGGTGAGCAGTTGTAGCTGAGCAGCTTGCCCGGATGTGCCGCGTGCACGGCCTGCGCGAACTCGCGCGCGAAGCCGAGGTCGGGCGTGCCGGTCTCGCACCACACCAGGTCGGCGTAGGGCGCGTAGGCCACGCCGCGGCTGATCGCCTGCTCCAGGCCATTGTTGACCTTGTAGAAGCCTTCGGCCGTGCGGCTGCCGGTGACGAAGGGCCTGTCGTTGTCGTCGAAATCCGAGGTCAGCAGGTTCGCCGCTTCGGCATCGGTGCGCGCCAGCACCACGGTCGGCACGCCCAGCACGTCCGCGGCCAGGCGCGCGGCAACCAGCTTCTGGATCGCCTCGCGCGTGGGCACCAGCACCTTGCCGCCCATGTGTCCGCACTTCTTGACCGCGGCCAGCTGGTCCTCGAAATGCACCGCCGCGGCGCCGGCGATGATCATGTTCTTCATCAGCTCGTAGGCGTTGAGCACGCCGCCGAAGCCGGCCTCGCCGTCGGCGACGATGGGCAGGAAGAAGTCGATCGCATCGGCCTGGTCCATCTTGCCGTCGCAGATGTTCTTCCACTGGATCTCGTCGGCGCGCTGGAAGGTGTTGTTGATCCGCCGCACCATGGTCGGCACCGAGTCGTAGGCGTACAGCGACTGGTCGGGATACATGTTCTCGGAGCTGTTGCCATCGGCCGCAACCTGCCAGCCCGACAGGTACACCGCCTCGAGCCCGGCCTTGGCCTGCTGCATCGCCTGGCCGGCGCTGATCGCGCCGAAGGCGTTGACATAGCCCTTCTTCGCGCCGCCGTTGACCAGGGTCCACAGCTTCTCGGCGCCGCGGCGCGCGAGGGTGTGCTCGGGCTGCACGCTGCCGCGCAAGCGCACCACGTCGGCGGCCGAGTACGGGCGCTGGATGCCGGTCCAGCGCGGGTCGTTGTCCCACTGCTGCTGCAGGGCGTCGATCTGTTGCTTGCGGTTGCTCATGGTGGCTCCGATGTCGGGTATGCGGGTTTGCAGGCGCGTGGTCTGGCGCCTGCTGGCGTTCTGGCAGCGCGCGGCGGCGCGCGATGGCGGCTCAGTCGAGGCGTTCGTAGGCCGGCAGGGTCAGGAACTCCTCGAGCGTGGGTTGGTGGCTCAGCGCCTCGAGCAGGGCGATCGCCTCCTGCACGCGCGTCGCGCCCGGGATCGCCTGCCCGGCCAGGCGCGAGGGCAGGTTGAGCAGCGCGCGGTCGAACAGCGCCTCGTCGATCACGGTGCCGTCGTGCAGGTGCAGGGGCGTGCCGCCGCCGTCGGTGGCATGCAGCCACTGCCACAGCTGCGCGCGCGCGATCTCGGCGGTGGCCGCGTCTTCCATCAGCCAGTGGATCGGCACGCAGCCGCTGCCGTCGAGCCAGGCGGCGAGGTAGCGCACGCAGACCTCGACGTTGTTCTCGAAACCGATGCGGGTGATGGTGCCCAGCGGCGGCGCCAGCAGGTCGCGTGCGGTGACGATCACCTCTTCGCGGCCCAGCTGCTGCTGGTGCGGTGTCGGCATGCGCTCGTCGAAGACCTGCCGCGCCAACGGGATCAGCGCCGGATGCGCGACCCAGGTGCCGTCATGGCCGGCGCTGACCTCGCGCAGCTTGTCGGCGCGCACCCGCGCCAGCGCGCGCTCGTTGGCGTCCTCGTCGTTGTTGATCGGGATCTGCGCGGCCATGCCGCCCATCGCGTGCGCGCCGCGGCGATGGCAGGTCTGGATCAGCAGCTCCGAGTACGCCTTGAGGAACGGCTGGGTCATCGTGACCTGGCCGCGCTCGGGCAGCACCCGGTCGCGGTGCGCGCGCAAGGTCTTGATGTAGGAAAAGATGTAGTCCCAGCGGCCGCAGTTCAGGCCGACGATGCGGTCCTTGAGCGCGTGCAGGATCTCGTCCATCTCGAACGCCGCCGGCAGGGTCTCGATCAGCACCGTGACCTTGATCTGGCCATTGGTCAGGCCCAGCTCGCGCTCGATGTGCGAGAGCACCTCGTTCCACAGCGCAGCCTCCTCCATCGACTGCAGCTTGGGAATGTAGAAATAGGGGCCGCGGTCCTTGGCCGCCAGCGCGCGGGCGTTGTGCCAGGCGAACAGCCCCAGGTCGAACAGCGAGGCGGACATGCGCTCGCCGCCGACCAGCACGTGCTTCTCGTCCAGGTGCCAGCCGCGCGGGCGCACGATCAGCACCGCGCGCTCGGCTTCCGGGCGCAGCGCGTAGCGCTTGCCGTTGCCCTCGAAGTTCAGCGTGCCGGCAATCGCATCGCGCAGCGCGCGCTGGCCGCCGACCAGGTTGTCCCAGGTCGGCGCGGTCGAGTCCTCGAAGTCGGCCATGTAGCAGCTGGCGCCCGAGTTGAGCGCGTTGATGACCATCTTCGGATCGACCGGGCCGGTGATCTCGACCCGGCGGTCGAGCAGGGCGTCCGGGATCGCGGCGACCCGCCAGTCGCCCTCGCGGATCGCGCGGGTGTCGGCGCGGAAGTCGGGCAGGCCGCCGGCGTCGAACGCCGCCTGGCGCTGGCGGCGCGCCGCGAGCCGCGCCTGCCGGGCCGGTTCGAAACGCCGGTGCAGTCCGGCGAGGAAGTCCTGCGCAGCCTCGTCGATCAGGTCGGCGACGGCGGCGTGGTCCGGCAATTCAATGCCGGAGGCGATCGGGGACGGCTTCAGGACGGCGGACATGGCGGGCTCCAGAGGATGTTGCGGTGCAACGCCACCCTCCGCCCCGACTTATTATTTGACAACTGAGTTCTTCCAATGTAATTCATAAGTTCCTTAAATATATGAGTCGAATCAATGCCCTCGAGCGGCAATTCGACCCCCCGATTCCCCTACAAGGCCGACCGGCTGAAGCCGCTGCGGGCTTTCTGCCAGACCACGCGGCTGGGATCGGTGTCGCGCGCGGCCGAGGCGCTGTACGTCAGCCAGCCGGCGATCACCCTGCAGCTGCAGGCGCTGGAGCGGGAGCTGGGGCAGAAGCTGTTCGAGCGCAGCGGCCGACGCCTGGTGCCGACCCGCGCCGGCGAGGCCCTGTACGAGCTGGCGCGCCCGCTGGTCGACGGCATCGACGCCCTGCCGGCCGCCTTCCGCGACGCGCTCAAGGGCATGGACGCGGGCGCGCTCAACATCGCCGCCAACAGCTCCACCATCCTCTACCTGCTGCCGCGGATCGTGGGCCGCTTCCGCGAACACCACCCCGACGTGCGCCTGAGCCTGCACAACACCGTCAGCGCCGACGGCACCGACCTGCTGCGCGCCGATTCGGTCGACCTGGTGGTCGGCTCGATGCATGACGTGCCGGCCGACCTGGTGTACGAGCCGCTGCACCGCTTCGAGCAGCGGCTGGTGATGCCGCCGGGGCACCCGTTGGCGGAGAAGGCGGAGCTGAGCCTGGCCGACATCGGCCAGTACGGCCTGATCCTGCCGCCCATGCGGCAGATCACCTGGCGCCTGGTGGACCTGGTGTTCCAGCAGAACCGCGTGCCCTACACGGTGGCGCTGGAGGTCGGCGGCTGGGAGGTGATCAAGCAGTACGTGGCGATGGGCATGGGCATCAGCATCCTGTCCTCGATCTGCCTGACCGAGGCCGACCGCGGACGCCTGGTCACTCGCCCGCTCGACCGCTTCTTCCCCGCGCGCAGCTACGGCGTGGTGATGCGCAAGGGCAGGCTGCCGTCACCGCAGGCGCGGGCGTTCATGGACCTGATCCAGCCGGACCTGTTCCTGCGCCGCGACTATTACGAGGCGGGGCATTCGGAGCGTTGAGGAGGAAGTCCCCATCTGTCATTCCGAACCCGCGCAGCGGGTGAGGAATCTCGTTGCGCCAGGTCACGTCGCCAAGATCCCTCGCCTGCGGCTCGGGATGACACAGGTGATGCCTCCGCACCGCTGCGAGCTGTCCGTTTGTCCCGTGCCGCCAGAATCCCCGCCCGCCTGCGCCTCGGGGTGACCTGACTCACGGCGCCGGCAGCACCTCGTCGCGCCAGATCGCCACCTGCGGCTCGCCGTCGGCGCCGATCCAGCCGCGGTACATGCCGCCGGTGTTGAACGGGAACGACAGGCTGCCGTCGGCGCCGAGCACGATCGCGCCGCCGTCGCCGCCGGCGTCGGGGATCACGCGATTGATCACCGCCTCACCGGCGCGCGCGATGCTGTCGCCGGACAGGCGCACGCGCGCGCAGATCTCGTGCGCGGCGGCGGTGCGGATGTAGAACTCGCCCCAGCCGGTGCCCGACACCGCGCAGCGATCATCGGCCCAGGTGCCGGCGCCGATGATCGGCGCGTCGCCGACGCGGCCGTAGCGCTTGTTGGTCATGCCGCCGGTCGACGTGCCTGCGGCGAGATTCCCCTGCGCATCCAGCGCGACCGCGCCGACCGTGCCGAAGTAGGCGCTGGCCGGCGATGCGGGATGCAGCGCATGCGGCTTGCTGTCGTCGCGCAACGCCTTCTGCAGCTGCTGCCAGCGTTTCTCGGTGCGGAAGTACGCCGGATCAACCAGGGCGATCCCTTGCTCCTTGGCGAAGCGCTCTGCGCCCTCGCCCACCATCATCACGTGGCGCGAGCGCTCCATGATCGCGCGCGCCAGGGTGATCGGGTTGCGCACGCGGCGCAGGCCGGCGGCCGCGCCGGCCTTGCCGGTGGCGCCGTCCATGATCGAGGTGTCGAGCTCGTTGGTGCCGTCGTGGGTGAACACCGCGCCGCGACCCGCGTTGAACATCGGTGCGTCCTCGAGCACGTTGATCGCGGCGGTCACCGCGTCCAGCGCCGGCCGCCCCGCGGCCAGTGCCGCCTGCCCCGCCCGCAACGCCTGGGCCAGCGCCGCGCGCGCGGCCGCTTCTTCTTCCGGGGTGAGGTCGCCGGGCTCGACCCCGGCGCCGCCGTGGATCATCAGGCGCGGTGCGTCCTGCACCACCAGCACGCCGTCGCGCACCGCGTAGGCGTGGCGCCACATTGGCCGTTCGACTTCGCCCGAGGGCAGGTGCAGCACCGAGTCCACGCCGACGCCGACCGTGTCGACGCGCTCCAGCCGCAGCGCCCGGTCCTCTTCCTGCGGCTGCGCAAAGCCGCCGCGCACCACCGTTGCGCCCGCGCCCGGCGCGGTGGCGAACACGCGCGCGCGGCCATCTGCTTCGACCGCCAGCGCCGCATCCTCGTCCACGCCCAGGCCCAGCACCGGCCGGCCGCCCGACAGCGTCTCGGCCTTGGCGACAAAGGCCAGCAGGCGCCCAAGCCGGTTGCGCTCGCGGAAGTGGGTGTCGGTGATCACGCCACGCAGGGCGGCGATGTCGAGGAAGCCGGTCTCGATCGTGTTGCCGTCGCCCAGCGGATCGGCCAGCGCGCGCGGGCTGGTCTGGCTGCCGCCGTCCATCGCCCCGTAGACGAACTCGCCCAGGATCGCCAGGCCGGCGCTGGTGCCGCCCAGCGGCTTGCCGGCGCGCACGTGCGCCTCCAGCGCCGCTTCCACCGGCGTGCCCTTCCAGTAGCGGATGTAGCGCGACTGGTCGCCGCCGGCGATGAAGATGCCGTCTGCCTCGCGCAGGCGCGCGAGCAGCCGGCGGTCGCTCGCGGCCTCGCGGTCCTCGAACACGAAGGTCTCGACCGAGGCCACGCCGCCGACCTCGTCGTGGAACTCCTCGCCGATCTCGCCGCCGAGCGAGGCGCGCAGCACCACCACATGGCCGTTGCCGGCCTTCTCCAGGAACCAGCGCAGCGCCTCGATGTTGCGGTCGCCGCCGCCCATCAGCAGCAGGCCGGGCGCGGGCTTGCCGGGGGTCGGCAGCGCGGGGTCGCCGGCCAGGTGATGCCGGTAGCCCGCGGCCAGCGCCGGCATCGTCAGCAGGGCCAGCGCCGTCGCCAGCAGCATCGGTGCGATCGCACGTCGTATCGTCATGGAACTGTCCTGTCGGCCGCATCCGGCCCCTGCGCAATGGAGACGAACCTTGGCGCGATTTCCCCCTGCGGGCAATCGCGGCCGCGCCGTGATCGGATATCGTGCCGGCCATGCCGACGCCGCCGCTGGACGACTGGTTCGTACGCGAGATCCTCGTCCACGAGGCGCCGCTGGTGCGTTTCCTCGGCCGTTGCTGGCCGCACCGCGACGAGGTCGCCGACCTGCGCCAGGAGGTCTACGCGCGGGTGTACGAGGCCGCCGCGCGCGAGCTGCCGCGCCAGCCCAAGGCCTTCCTGTTCGCCACCGCGCGGCATCTGGTCGCCGACCGGGTGCGCCGCAGCAAGGTGGTATCGATCGAGCCGATGGGTGATTTCGAGCCTTCGTCCGTCCTTGTGGATGAGGTGTCGCCGGAACGCTGGTGCGGCGGGCGGCAGCGCCTGGCACGGCTGGCGGCTGCGTTCGACCGGCTTCCCGACCGCTGCCGCGAGGTGGTCTGGCTGCGCCGGGTCGAGCAGCTGTCGCAGCGCGAGGCGGCCCAACGGCTCGGGATCAGCGAGAAGACAGTGGAAAAGCACATCGCCAAGGGAATGCGCCTGATCGCCCTGTATTTCTACGGCGGCGACGCCGTGGACACGGCCGCGACCGCGGACATGGCGACGGTGCTCGACGCGCTGCGCCAGGCGGACGAGCCGTGACGCCGGCTGCGACGATTGAAGCCGCCGCCGCGGACTGGCTGGCCCGGCGCGATGGTCCGCACTGGTCGCAGGCGGACGGGGCCAGGCTTGAGGCGTGGCTGGCGCAGGACACCCTGCACCGGGTGGCGCTGCTGCGGCTGCAGTCGGCCTGGGCCGAGGCCGGCCGGCTGCAGGCGCTGGGCGCGGGATTGCACGACGCGGCGGTGCCGCCACGCGGCACCTGGACTGCCCGGGGGGCCGATGCGGCCCTCGCCCCGGCATCGCCGGACCCGGTGGCGCAGCTGCAGGGGCATGTGTTTTCCGCGCGCGGGCCGCTGGCGAGGGTCCGCCCGCGGGGCGGGATCGCAGCGGTCGCGGCCGTGGCCGTTTGTGCGCTGGCGCTGGGCTGGGGCTGGCGCGAGCTGGCCACGGTCGCGCCCGTGCACTACGCCACCGCGCTGGGCGACGTGCGCAGTCTCGATCTGGCCGACGGCAGCCAGGCCACCCTGGCCAGCGACAGCCGGATCGCGCTGCGGCTGTCGCGCAGTGCGCGGCACATCGCCCTTGAGCAGGGCGAGGCCTATTTCGAGGTAGCCAAGGATCCGGCGCGGCCGTTCGTGGTCGAGGCTGGAACCCGGCGGGTGGTGGCGGTGGGCACCCGCTTCTCGGTGCGGCGCGATGCCGCCGACCTGCGCGTGGTGGTCACCGAGGGCCTGGTGCGGCTGGAGGCGGGCGACGCCGGCACGCAGGCCGACACCCTGCTGCCGGCAGGCAGCGTCGCCATCGTCCATCGCGACAGCGTGCTGGTGCGTTCGATGCCGCTGGACGAGGCCGCGCGCCTGGTCGACTGGCGCAGCGGCCTGCTGGTGTTCCGCGACACGACCCTGGCCGACGCCGCCAGCGAGTTCAACCGCTACAACGCACGCAAGATCGTGATCGGCGATGCACGCGTGGGCGACCTGCGCATCGGCGGCAGCTTCCGCTGGGCCAATGCCGAGGGCTTCGTCCGCCTGCTCGAACAGGGCTTCCCGGTGCGGGCCGAATACCGCAGCGATCGGATCGTCCTGCACTCGCCCTGAGGCACGGGGGGATTTGCAGGCCTCGTTCGTCCTGACTGACAGAAGGCGCGGTCCGCGCGCCACCGGGGAACCCGCTTGAAACCGTCACGCCCGCTCCGCGTCCTGCTCCTTTCCCTGGCCTGTTCCGCCATCCTGGCCGCGCACGCGCAGGCCCCCGCGGGTGTGCCGGTGGACGTGCCCGCGGGCGAACTCGCGGCCGCGCTCGATGCCTACGCCCGGCAGTCCGGCGTCGAGCTGGTCTATCGCGCCGACCAGATGCGCGGCGTGCACACCGCAGGCGCACGCGGCCTGCCGCCCGCACAGGCGCTGCAGACCCTGCTTCGCGGCAGCGGCTTCAGCGCGCGCGAGGATGCCTCGGGCGCGGTGCTGATCGTGCAGCAGCCGCTGCTGGCGCAGGTCGGTGCTGTCGCGGCGCCGCCGGCCGCGCTGCGGCCGCCAGCGGCCCCCGCTCCCGAGCCGGAAGTCTCCGAACTCAGGACGGTCCAGGTCACCGGTTCGCGCATCGCCCGCGCGCAGATCGAAGGCCCGGCGCCGATCACGGTGGTCACCGCCGAGCAGATCCAGGCCGCCGGCCTGACCAGCGTGCCGGACGTGCTGCGTTCGCTCAGCCAGGCCAGCGGCAGCGTGCAGGGACAGCAGAACACCACCGGCGCGCAGTCCACGCCCGGCGCACAGGCGGTCGACCTGCGCGGCCTCGGCCCCAACCACACCCTGGTGCTGGTCAACGGTCGCCGCATCGCCGACTTTCCGCTGCCGCTCAACGGCCGCAGCAACTTCACCGACATCGGCAATATCCCGCTGGGCATGATCGACCGCATCGAGGTGCTCACCGGCAGCGCATCGGCCGTGTACGGCTCCGACGCGATGGCCGGCGTGATCAACTTCATCCTCAAGAAGTCCACCGACGGCACCACGATCGACTACCGCCATGGCGACACCGAGCGCGGCGGCGGCGAATCGCATTCGCTGACGCTCACTTCGGGCTTCGAGCGCGGCGATTTCACCGGCATCGTCGGCGTTGAATTCATCGACAAGCGCCCGCTGTGGGGCTATGAGCGCGACATCCAGGACTCGACGCTGGATGCGCCCACCTCGCGGCGCCAGCTGCCGCGGCTGATCGCCCAGGTCTACGACTGGGACGAGGACGTCAACATCGCGCCGGCCGATGGCTGCGCAACGCTGGGCGGACTCAACGAAGGCACCACGGTGCTGGCCGAGGATCGCTTCGGCGAACCCTACTGCGGCAGCGATCGTGCGATCGCGTACCGGACGATCACCAACCAGCGCAGCGGCTACAACGCCTACGGCTCGTTCGAGTACCGCTTCTCCGACGCGCTGCGCTGGTTCGCCGACGCGCAGCTCGGCCGCCAGGAGGTGAATCTGCTCACCGGGACCAACGGCAACGAAGTGGCCAGCGACCACATGGGCTGGGAATTCCACGACCCGGATTCGGCCGGCAACTATCGCAACAAGATGTTCTACAACGCCGGCACCGGCACCTACCAGATCTGGTCGCGGCAGTTCACGCCCGAGGAGATGGGCGGGCTTCGCAACCGGATGAACACCACCACCCAGAAGACGCTGGCCATCACCACCGGTCTGGCCGGCACGCTGTCGGACAGCTGGGACTGGGAAGCGGCGTACAACCATTCGCGCTACCGCGCCGAAGTGCAGATGCCGCGCATCCGGGCCGCAGCCGCCAACAGCCTGTTCCTCGGCGAACGGCTCGGCTACGACGAGGACGGCTACGCGATCTACAACCCGGATCCAGAGCGGATGTTCCGCCCGCTGACGCCGCAGGAGTTCGACTCGATCGGGGCGATGTCCACCTGGCATCCCGAAGCGAAGAACGACAACGTCAGCTTCACCGCTACCAGCCCCGCGCTGTTCACCCTGCCCGCCGGCGATGCCGGCTTCGCTGGCGCGCTGGAGTACGGCCGCC
Source organism: Luteimonas sp. A482 (assembly GCF_054072655.1). Taxonomy (NCBI): domain Bacteria; kingdom Pseudomonadati; phylum Pseudomonadota; class Gammaproteobacteria; order Lysobacterales; family Lysobacteraceae; genus Luteimonas; species Luteimonas sp. A482. Next base: position 48,437 of record NZ_JBSVRO010000008.1, on the reverse strand, counting down.
AGTCCTACGAGATCAACCCCGATCCGCTGGCCCTGACCGAAGACGCGTACTACGGCCCCCGCTACGGCGATGGCAGCGGCGACCGCGACCGCTGGAGCGCGGCGGGCGAACTGCGCCTGCCCCTGCTGTCTTCGCTGCAGGCCAGCCTGGCCGGCCGCTACGACCGCTACAGCTACGCCGACAAGGATCCGGGCAAGTTCACCTACAGCGCCGGCCTGGAGTGGCGTCCGCTCGACACGCTGCTGCTGCGCGGCTCCTACGGCACCGGCTTCCGCGCCCCGGACATGCATTACCTGTTCGCCAGCGAGGACTACTACCGCACGCGCTTCGCCACCGACTACTACGACTGCCGCAGCGCCGAGCCCGGCGTGGGCAACGGCTATTGCTACGACGACGGCAGCTACGACGTCAGCACCTTCGACGTCTACACCGGCAACATGCAGCTGGACGTGGAGACCAGCAAGTCCACGTCCATGGGCGTGGTGTGGTCGCCCTCGGCCGACTTCGACGTGGCGCTGGACTACTACAAGATCCGCGTGTCCAACCAGGTGCAGACCCAGGACCGCGAGCTGCTGCGCATGACCGAGGCCGACTGCCGCCTCGGCGTGACCGACAGCGGCGCCAGCGTGGACCCGGCATCGCCCACCTGCCGCGACGCGCTCGCGCGCGTGATCCGCGATACCGACGGCGTCATCACCAGCGTGCACTTCAGCCCGATCAACATCGCCAACGAGGAAACCTCGGGCCTGGACCTGGCCGCCAACTACCGGATGAGGACGGACGTGGCTGGCGACTTCCGCTTCAGCGCCAACTACAACTGGACCCATCGCCACAGCCGCCAGCTGTACCCGGGCGATCCGCGCGAGGACATGCTGGACGTGGGCTTCAGCGCCACCACCCTGCCGCGCAGCAAGGGCAACCTCGGCGCGGCCTGGGAGCGCGGCGCCTGGGGCGGCAGCCTGTTCGGCAGCTACCTCGGGCGCGTGGCCAACTACGACAATGATGCCTGGACGTCGTCCACCTGGCGCTTCAATGCGGGCGCGGCCTATCGCATCCACGACCACCTGCGTATCGCGCTGACGGTCAACAACCTGTTCGACAAGATGCCGCCGCAGGACGCGACCTGGGCGAACTATCCCTACTACGACACCTCGTGGTTCGACTCGCTGGGACGCAGCTACTTCGTCCAGGTCACCTGGAAGCTGGGCGGCTCGGCGCTGTAGTCGCGGCCGCCGTGACGCCGGATGCAGGGAAGGGATTCTTCTCCTGATCCCGCAATCGGCGCAACGGTCGCCTCAGACCGTGCCGCGGTTCCTGCCCATCCAGGGCAGGTACCACTCGCGCAACGCCGCGATGTCGGCCTCCATGTCGCCGCTGGTGGTGAACAGCGGGCCGAAGCCGATGTGTCGTTCGGGATAGTGGAAATAGACCGGCAGGATCGGCACCTGCGCCTGGTGCGCGATCTTCCAGAAGCCGGTCTTCCAGCGCTCCACGCGCCTGCGCGTGCCTTCCGGGGCGATCGCGAACCAGATCCGCTCGCTGCGGCGGATCATCTCCACCGCCTGGCCGACCGTGCCCTGCGGCGCGGCGCGGTCGACCGGGATCGCGCCCAGCCGCCGCAGCAGCAGTCCCAGCGGCCACCGGAACAGCTGCGCCTTGCCCAGCACGCGCACCTCGAAGCCAATCGCCAGCTTCGCCGCGAAGCCCCAGATGCCGTCCCAGTTGGACGAGTGCGGCGCCGCGATCAGCACCAGCCGCGGCACGTCGGGCAGCGTGCCGACCACGCGCCAACCGCCCAGGCGCAGCAGGCTGCGGCCGAACCAGCGGGTGAAGGCATTGGGTTTGACGCGCGGTGCGTTCGGCGGGAGTGGCGGCACCACGGCGTGGGTCGTGTCGGTCATGCGGTTCCGCGCAGTGCGCTGTGACAGTGGCGTTCAGTCCCAGTCGGGGCGGCCGCGCGACTGCTTGATCGTACTACGCTCGCGCTTGGCATCCAGCCGGCGCCGCTTGGACGCGCGCGTGGGTCGTGTCGCCACGCGCGGCACTGGCGCGACGAAGCCCGCGTCCACGAACGCCTGCAGGCGCTCGCGCGCATCCTGACGGTTGCGCTCCTGGGTGCGGAAGCGCTGGGCACTGATCACCAGCACGCCCCCGGTGGTGACCCGGCGGTCGCGACGCGCCAGCAGGCGCTCGCGCACCGGCTCGGGCAGCGAGGGCGAGTTGGCGACGTCGAAGCGCAGCTCGACCGCGGTCGAGACCTTGTTGACGTTCTGCCCGCCGGGTCCGCTGGCGCGGACGAAGCGTTCGACGAGTTCGTGTTCCGGGATCGGGATGCTCATGCCGCTGGGCCACGCCTTGCGCGCCCGCTTAGAATGCGGGGCCTCTACTGACAAGGATGCCGCAATGTTGCACAGAATTTTCATCACCGCGCTGCTGTTGATCGCGATCTCGGTGTTCCCGGCCCAGGCGCAGCAGGCGCAGGCACCCGCCGACGATGCCCGCATCGACCGCCTGCTCGAGGTGACCCGTGCGCGCGAGATGCTCGACGCGACGCTGCCGCAGATCGAGGCCTCGCAGCGGCAGATGCTGGCGCAGATGACCGCCGGACGCGAGCTGGATGCGGCGCAACAACAGCGTATCGACAGCCTGCTGGCCAGCAGTTCGTCTGCGGTGCGCAAGGCGCTGTCCTGGGAGAACCTCGCGCCCGTCTATCGCGACATCTACCGCCAGACCTTCACCGGCGACGATATCGACGCGATCATCGCCTTCTACGAGAGCCCGGCCGGCCAGCGCATGCTGGAGAAGATGCCGGCGCTGATGCAGAACACGATGACGGCGATGCAGCGCCTGATCGTGCCGATGCTGCAGCAGATGGAGCGCGACCTCGCCGCCGAGGTTTCCGCCGTCGAGTAATCGCACGTCGCGCCCGGACCTGACGCCGGGGGTGCGCGGGCTTCGATCGGGCCGCAGTGCCCCCCGGGGCGATGGCGCACCGCGTGTCACCGCGGCGTGGCGACTGGGGAGTCCATGCCTTCGGAAGCTTCCCGACAACGCGACTTCCGAAGGAGCAGTGCCAGCTTGGCGTGACACGCAGCGCTCAGGACGCTGGCGGCAACTCTGCCGTCGTGTCCTCGGCCCCGGCAAACAGCGCCAGCGCCTTCGCGAACTCCGCATCGGGCGGCGCCTCGAACGCCACGTGCTCGCCGCTGGCCGGATGCGGGAACCCCAGCCGCGAGGCGTGCAGCAGCATGCGATGGATGCCGAGCATGCGGAAGCTGCGATTGTGGCGTCCGTCGCCATGGCTGGTATCGCCGATCAGGTGATGCGAGGCGTGCTTGAGGTGTCGGCGGATCTGGCGGAAGCGGCCGGTCTGCGGCATCGCGCGCAGCAGTGCATAGCGTGAGGTGGCGAAGCCGACGGAAGGCAGGTCGAGTTCGCAGGTCGCCAGCCGTTCGAAGCGGGTGATGGCCGATTTCTTCAGCGGCTTGCCCGGACCGCCATCGAGCGCATGGTCGATCGTGAAGGCAGGCTCCGGCCAGCCGCGGCAGACGGCCAGGTAGTGCTTGTCCACGTCGCCCGCCATCAGCGTGCGGCCAAGCGCGCTGGCGGTATCGCGGTCGAAGGCCAGCAGCAGGCAGCCGCTGGTGGCGCGGTCCAGGCGGTGCACCAGGAACACCTGCCGGCCGAACTGTTCGCGCAGGCGATCGGCGAGGAAGTCGCTTTCGCCGCGCGCCAGGGCGCTGTCGTGGACCATCAGGCCGGCCGGCTTGTTGACCACCGCCAGGCTGGCCTCGGCGTGCAGGACTTCAATCATGTGCGGGATGGGCCAGGCGGCGAAACATCCGACGCTCACTCGCCGCGCACGACGCGCACGCCCTTGAGGTTGGGCACGCCGCCGGCGACATCGGTCCAGACCACGTGGGCCACGCCAGCGACCACCGCCAGCTGCGGGAAACCCGTCGCCCGGCCTTTGCCCTGCGGCCTGGCGAGTTCGATGCGCTCGTGCTCGCTCGCAAGGTCGGGGCTGCGACGCGACAGCCACAGCGACTGCTGCCGTGCGTCCTCGCGCTGCCACAGGACCCAGGCCTGCTGCGCGTCGAGCGCCACCGCGACGCGTCCCAGCACCGCTGCGCCGCTGTCGAGCGTGACCGGCGCGGCGAAGCTGTCGCCGGCATTGCTGCTGGCCGCGATCCGCAGCTCCGGCGTGCCGGATGCTTCGGTGTACCAGGCCACCACCGCGGCGTCGCCGTGGGCGGCGACGTCCGGCCCGTTGACCGGGCAGGCCGGCATCACCCAGCCGTCGGCGTGCACGGGTGCGGGCTTGCGCCAGCTGCCGTCATCCAGGCGCGTGGCGAGGATGTCGCGCACCTCGTCCTGGCTGCGGCCGCGATATACCAGCAGTGGCCCGCTGGACGTCATCGCAACCGCGGTCTGGCAGCAGTCGCAGACGCGCGCATCGATCTCGGCATCATCGCTGCGCTGCAGGCTGGCGTCGAACACCGCCGCGCGCAGGGTCATCGCGCCAGCGTGGTCTTGCGTATGCGCGTCGTGGCCACCGCCGCCGGTGTTGCGCCCGTCCAGCCAGGCGATGCCCAGGCTGCTGTCGCCATGCGCCCACATCGACACGAAGCCGTGCTCGGTGCGGGTGCCGTCGTCGTGCGTCATCACCGGCGCCACCCAGTTCGCGCCGCCGTCGCGCGAACGGCTCAGCACCACGTCGTAGGCATAGGGCGCATCGCTGCTCTTCTGCAGCCAGTGCGCCCACAGGGCGCCATCGGGCGTGGCCGCCAGGTGCGGCACGTCGGCCCAGTTGACGAACATGCTGTTGCCGACCGCGACCGTGCTCATGGCGTGCATCCAGCGGCCCCAGTCCGGCGCGAAGGTGCTGAACTGGAAGATGTGGCGACGGCCCTTCTGCGAATTGATCCAGCCCAGCAGCAGCTTGCCGTCGGGCGTGGTCGCCAGGCTCGGCGAAGCCGAACCGGGCAAGGAGGCGGGCAGCGGCCATTCCTCGACGCGACTGGGTGCGCCGAGGTCGATCGCGGCGGCAGGAGCGGGCGCAGCCTCGTCGCTGGATCCGCCGCACCCGGCCAGCGCGATCGCCGTCGCGAGCAGGATGGCGGGGAGCGTGCGCTTGATCATCGGTGGGTCCTCGGCATCGCGAATGGTGGTCCCGGGCTGGCGTCGCCGGCTGTCGCAAGGCCGGCCGGCGCGCGCGGCGGATGCATCCGCGCCTGGCCGTCATGCGGCGGTTGAAGGATGGCAGCGGGTTTGACGCGCCCGCAACCACGTTAGCGTAGCCTGCCGGGCAGGCCATAAGCATCCGCGTGCCGCATGTTCACCACCGTCGCCAGCTACCTCGATCCGATCCAGGCGCAGATTGCGCGCGGCCTGCTGGCAGCCGAAGGCATCGACGCGCACGTGGGCGACGAGCATCTGTCGGTCGCGAACTGGGAATGGCGTCTGGCAATCGGCGGATCCCGGGTGCGCGTGGCGGAGGCTGACGCCGAACGTGCCGATGCGATCCTGCGCGCGATGGAGGCAGGCGAGTACGCGATCGACGATGACGCCGAGCCGGCCGACGCACAGCTGCACGCGCCCGATCGCGAATCGGCCTCCAGCCGGCTCGCATGGCTGGCGCTGGTGCTGCTGAACATCCCGCTGCCGTGGCAGCGGCGCAATGCGGGAAATGCGGTGGTGCGCGACGCCTGAGGGGTGGGATCGGTGCGCGTCCTTGCCCCCACCCCAGCCCTCCCCCGCAAGCGGAGGAGGGAGCCGATCCGGCAATCGGGGTTACCCGGCGAAATTCTCCCCCGCGCGCTGTTCCCCCTCCTCCGCTTGCGGGGGAGGGCCGGGGTGGGGGCCCGCAGCACCACGGACCGCAAGCCCGTCGCTGCTGTCAACCGCTTCCTGCCTGCGCCCGCGGTTGCCACAATCGGCGTTCCGCGGCATCGCGCCCGCCCGCAGCACGACGACATGCCCGAAATTTCCCCCGCGCTCGCGCGCAAGATCGCCGCCACCATCGCCGACGAGATCGGCGCTCAGCCCGCACAGGCCATCGCCGCCATCGCCCTGCTCGACGAGGGCGCGACCGTGCCGTTCATCGCGCGCTACCGCAAGGAAGTCACCGGCGGGCTGGACGACACCCAGCTGCGCAACCTCGAGGTGCGCCTGGTCTACCTGCGCGAGCTGGAGGAGCGTCGTGCCGCGATCCTGTCCAGCATCGATGAGCAGGGCAAGCTGACCGACGAACTGCGCGCCGACATCGAAGCCGCCGACAGCAAGGCGCGGCTGGAAGACCTGTACCTGCCCTACAAGCAGAAGCGCCGCACCCGCGCGCAGATCGCGCGCGAAGCCGGCCTGGAGCCGCTGGCCGATGGCCTGCTCGAGGACCCGACGCGCGTACCGGAGGAATTCGCCGCCGCTTTCGTCGATGCCGACAGGGGCGTGGCCGACGCGAAAGCCGCGCTGGAAGGCGCGCGCGCGATCCTGATCGAGCGCTGGGGCGAGGACGCCGCCCTGGTCGGCGAACTGCGCGCCTGGCTGCACGAGGTCGGCGTGATCCGCGCGAAGGTGGCCGATGGCAAGGAAGCGGCCGGCGAGAAGTTCCGCGACTATTTCAACCACGCCGAGCCGCTGGCGAAGATCCCCTCGCACCGCATGCTGGCGCTGCTGCGCGGACGTCGCGAGGAATTCCTCGGCCTCGACCTCCAGCCCGGCAGCGATGCCGAGGCCGGCCACCTGTACGCCGAAGGCCGCGTCGCCCTGCGCGCCGGCATCCGCGACCAGGGCCGCGCCGCCGATGCGTGGCTGCGCAGCGCCTGTCGCCTGGCGTGGAAGGCCAAGCTGCACCTGCACCTGCTGATCGACCTGTTCGCGCAGGCACGCGAGCGGTCCGAGGCCGACGCGATCGCGGTGTTTGGCGACAACCTCAAGGACCTGCTGCTGGCCGCGCCGGCCGGTCCAAAAGCGGTGCTGGGCCTGGATCCCGGGTTGCGCACCGGGGTCAAGGTCGCGGTGGTCGATGCCACCGGCAAGCTGGTCGCCACCGACACCATCTTTCCGCACGAGCCGCGCCGGCAGTGGGACCAGTCGCTGGCGGCGTTGCGCAAGCTGTGCATCGCGCACGGCGTGCAGCTGGTCGCGATCGGCAACGGCACGGCCTCGCGCGAGACCGACAAGCTGGCCGGCGACCTGCTCAAGCTCGCGCCCGAGCTGAAGATGCAGAAGATCGTGGTGAGCGAGGCCGGCGCCTCGGTGTACTCGGCCTCCGAACTGGCGGCCAACGAGTTCCCCGGCCTCGATGTGTCGCTGCGTGGCGCGGTGTCGATCGCGCGGCGCCTGCAGGACCCGCTGGCCGAGCTGGTGAAGATCGACCCCAAGGCGATCGGCGTGGGCCAGTACCAGCACGACGTCGACCAGTACAAGCTGGCGCGCGCGCTCGATGCGCGCGTCGAGGACTGCGTGAACGCGGTTGGCGTGGACGTCAACACCGCGTCTGCGCCGCTGCTGGCGCGCGTGTCCGGACTGTCGTCGACGGTGGCCGGCAACATCGTGGTGCACCGCGACGCCAACGGCCCGTTCAAGCGCCGCAAGGACCTGCTCAAGGTGCCGCGCCTGGGCGAGAAGACCTTCGAGCAGTGCGCCGGCTTCCTGCGCATCGCCGATGGCGACGAGCCGCTGGACGCCTCGGCCGTGCATCCGGAGGCCTATCCGGTGGTCGAACGCATCGTCGCCGCGACCGGCAGGCCGATCCGCGCGCTGGTCGGCGATGCCGGCTTCGTGCGTACGCTCAAGGCGCGCGAGTTCACCGATGAACGCTTCGGCGAACCGACCGTGCGCGACATCCTCGCCGAACTCGAGAAGCCCGGCCGCGATCCGCGCCCGGAGTTCAAGGCCGCGGTGTTCGCCGACGGCGTGGAGGACATCAAGGACCTGCGCGTGGGCATGATCCTCGAAGGCGTGGTCAGCAACGTCGCCGCGTTCGGCGCCTTCGTCGACGTCGGCGTGCACCAGGACGGGCTGGTCCACATCTCCGCGCTGTCGGACCGCTACATCAAGGATCCACGCGAGGTGGTCAAGGCCGGCGACATCGTCAAGGTCAAGGTGCTCGAGGTCGACGTCGCCCGCAAGCGCATCGCGCTGACCCGGCGGCTGGACGATGCGCCCGCACCGCGACAGGAGCGCAACGAGGCACGCGGCAGCGGTGCGGCGCGCGAACCAGCCAGGCGCCAGGGCGAAGCTCCGCGCGGCGGGCGCGCTGGCGGCGGTGCCGCCAAACCGGCCGCGGCCCCGGCCAACAACGCGCTGGCCGACGCGTTCGCACGCGCAAAGCGGAGCTGACGCCAGCCTCCCTTGCGCGCGGCAAGTGACATGGCGACCGGCCTGCCCCCACCCCAACCCTCCCCCGCAGGCGGGGGAGGGAGCAGAGCGGAGGCGCGGACGGCCAATCCCAGTGGTCGCGCTATACGCTCCCTCAGCCAACGACCACGCGATCGCGGCCCTGGCGTTTGGCCTCGTACAGCGCCGTGTCGGCGCGCTGCAGCAGGGCGTCGGCGCCTTCCTGGCCGAGGCGCTCGACCACGCCGATGCTGATGGTGCAGCTGAGCGAAGCGTCGTCGCCAGGCGCGGCGCGCAGCGCGGCCACTTCGCGACGCGCCTGTTCGAGCACGCCGACCGCTTCGGGCAGCGTGGTGTCGCGCAGCACCACCAGGAATTCCTCGCCGCCCAGCCGCGCCACGAACAGCGACGGCTGTCGCAGCGAGGCCTGCAGCTGCAGGGCCACGTTGGCGAGCACGCGGTCGCCGATCTGGTGGCCGTAGCGGTCGTTGATGTGCTTGAAACGGTCGACGTCGGCGATTGCCACGCTCAGCGGCGCGTGGCCGGCGTCGGCCTGCTGCAGCGCCGCGGCCAGCTGCTGGTCGCCGGCACGGCGGTTGGGCAGGCCGGTGAGGCTGTCGTGGCTGGCCTGGTGGGCCAGCTGCTCCACCAGCAACTCGCGCTGGCGCGAGGCGGCCTCCAGTTCGCGATTCTTGTCGCGCAGCTGCGCGGTGCGCTGCACAACCTCGGCCTCCAGCCGGCGCGCACGCCGATGCTGGCGCCGCGCAAGCCAGTAATGGACGAGCACGAAGACGGCCAGCAGCGCCGCGCCTGCGGCCACGAGCACCCAGGGGCGCAGCCACCACGGCGTGGCCACCTCCAGGTCGAAGCCAGTCGCGTTGGCGGGCCGGGTCCAGTCGGCCGGCGCGCGCGCCACCTGCACCTCGAAGCGCAGCGCGCCCGAGGGCAGCCTGGGGTAGGTGACCTCGCGCACCGTGCCGGCCTCGATCCAGTCCGCGTCGACGCCCTGCAGCCGGTAGCGATAGCGCAACGCGTTGGGCTGGCGCAGGCTCAGCCCTGCGTAGCGGATCTGCACGCGCGTGCCCGGCTGCAGCACACCCGCCGATTCGGGCGTGCGCACCTCGCCATTGACCAGCAGCGAGTCGATCACCAGCGGTACGCCGTCGTGCCCGCGGTCCATCAACGGGCCCGGATCGAACACCGCGATGCCGGCGGCGGTGGGCAGCCACAGCTCGCCGTTGTCCATGCGCCAGCCAGCCGGTGCGCTGCCGCCGTTGGCCTGGCGGCTGGGCATGCCGTCGTCGCGGTCGAAAACCTGCATGTCCAGGCGCTCGCGCAGGCCCTGGTCGACCGCCTCGAACGAGGCGCGTGGCACTCGGAACACGCCGTGGTTGCCGCTCATCCACAGGTTGTCGAAGTCGTCGGCGAGCACCCGGAACACCGTGCTGCTGCGCAGGCCCTGTGCGGCACCGTACAGGCGCCAGGCGCCGTGGTGGTGGCGCAGCAGGCCGCGGTCGCTGGCCACCCAGGTCCCGCCGTCGGGATCGGGCAGGAAGTCGAAGGCCGACAGCGCCGGGAAGTCGCGGCCGGGGCGCTGCACCACCAGGTGGCCGTCGGGTTCGCGCCAGGCCAGCCCGCCCAGTTGGCCGATCCACAGCTTGCCGCCGTCGCGGTGCAGCGCGCGCACCGGGAGGTCCGGCAGGCCCGGCAGCGGCCTGGGGTCGAACTTGCCATCGCGCCAGGCGACCAGGCCGCGTTCGGTGCCGATCCACAGGCTGCCGTCCGGATCCTCCAGCAGCGCGCGCACCTGCTCGGTGGCCAGGAGATGCGCCGCAGGCGTGAGCGCACTCACCTTGCCCGCGGACGTGACCCGCAGCACGCCGCGGTTGTAGGTGCCGGCCCAGACGCCGCCGTCGGCGGCCGGGGCCAGCGCCAGCACGCTGCTGGGCCGTTCACCCGCGACCGGGAACACCAGCTGCGCCTGCCCGTCGCGCAGCACGCTCAGGCCGGCCGAATGTCCGATCCAGACCGCGCCGTCGCGCGTCTGCAGCACGCTGCGAATGTACTCGGACGGCAGCCCCGGCTGCTCCCCGATGCCGCGCACCGGGCCGTCGGCGATGCGGAACAGCCCGTGCGTGGTCCCGAACCAGACCAGCCCTTCGCGGTCCTCGAACAGCGCGCCGGTGGCATAGCCGACCACGCCGTCGTCTTCGTCCAGCCGGTGCCACCGGCCGCGCCAGTAGCGCAGCACGGCGCTGTCGGTGGCGGTGACCCACAGCGCACCCGCACGGTCGGACAGCAGGCCCTCGGCGCGCTCGCTGCGCATGCGCTGCAGGCGGCTGCCGTGGTGGCGCCACACGCCCTGTTCGCCGGCAATCCAGGTCTCGCCGTCGCGGCCCGTGGCCAGCGCGCGCACCTCGCCGGCCGGCAGGCCCAGGTGCTCTCCCAGCGGCTCGATCCGCCCTTCGTGCCAGCGGTACAGGCCGCGGCGCAGGCCCAGCCACACGCTGCCGTCGTCCTGTGGCAACAGCGCATTGACCGTGCGCCCGGCCAGCGATTCGCCACCTGCGACGCGGACGCAGTGGCCATCGGGCTGCAGCCGGGACAGCCCTTCGTGCGTGGCCATCCAGGGCCCGTCCTGGCCGCCATCGGCCAGCTGCGAGACCTGCAGCGCCGCAATCTCCGCGCAGGCCGGGCGCGCCGGGCCCTGCGCCGGCACCCGCAGCAGGCCCGGTCCATCGACCCCGACCAGCATGCTGCCGTCGGCGTCGCGCCACAGCACGCGCGAGGCAGGCCGCGCGCCGGATGCCTCCTGCAGGCGGCCGACCTCGGCGAACGTCAGGCCGTCGAAGCGCGCGGTGCCCTCCCAGGTGGTGACCCACAGGAAGCCGTCCGGACTCTGGCCGATGTCGTGGATCTGGCTGTGCGGCAGGCCGTCGTCCGCGCTCCAGCGCGCGATCGTGTAGCGATCGGCGGGGATGGCCGGATCCAGCGCACAAGCCGGCCCGGCGACTGCCAGCCACGCGGCGGCAAGCACGCCGCTGCCAAGCCGCCATGCGCGCATGCCGAAAGTGGATGCACCTGCCGGTGGCATGCCGAGTACGCGCCCCTGTTCACGTCTGCCGCCATTCTACGGCGCGCCCAGACGGCGGTGGCCTGCAGGCGGTGTGACCGCGCCCGGGCTCAGGCCCACTCCGGATCCGCGGTGAACTCGATCGTCAGCCAGCGGTTGGGGGTGTCCTCGCCGATCGCCTCGCTGATCTCGTCGCGCAGCAGGTCCCATTCCTCCACCGTCTGCGCCGGCCATCCGCGCGGAACGATGAACGCCAGCTCGATCTGGCGGCCGCGGCCGACCCGCGCCACGTAGGCGCGGTAGTCGATGAAGCCGTGGCGCAGCACGATGTCGCGCGCCACCGTGTCGACATGCCGCTTCAGGTCCGGCGGCGTGACCATCAGGATGTCCGCCAGCGCCTGGCGGATCGTACCCAGCGGCATCGGGATGATCACCAGGCACACCAGCGCCAGCACCGCCGGGTCGATGTAGGGCGTGATCCAGTCCAGCGCCGTGCCTTCCACGAACCAGCCGGCGGCAAAGGCGACCAGCAGCGCCGCCGCGATCAGCGCCGACATCAGCCAGCCCTTGGCGTCGAGTGCGACGAAGGCCGAACGGATGCGCCGGTTGGCGCGCAGCTGGAACCGCCACATGGTCACGCACACCGCCGTGGCCACCGCCGCATAGGCCACGGCCATGCCGAACTGCAGCTCGCGGCCACCGGTCAGGAAGGCGTCGACGGCGTGGATCAGCGCGTAGATCCCGGCCCCGGTCAGCAGCAGCGCGTCGACGCCGAGCACGATCGGCTCCAGGTGCCAGAAGCCCATGGTGAAGCGTTCGACCAGTCGGCGGTCGCGCAGGCCGCCGGCGTTCGATGCCGCGATCAGTCGCGCCACCAGCAGCCCGACCGTGGTCATGCAGGCATCGATCAGTGAGTACACGCCGTCGAAGACGATCGCGAACGACCCCGACAGCAGGCCCATCGTGATGCCCAGCCCTGCGAACAGCACGATCACCGTCACCGAGATGCGCAGCACCCCCAGTTCCGTATCGGCGCGCAGGCGCCAGCCAGAGCCTTCATCGACGGGCACCACGACCTCCATGCCGGCGAATGTGCGGCGCCATCAGGCTAGCGCAGGCGCGGGGATTCCGGTTCACGCCGGCGCCACACCGCGCGCGGCCTCGTCGGGTTTGAACCCTGCGGCTCCCGTCCCCATCTTGTGGACAACGCCATACCGCCGCTCCGGCCACCGAGCTTGAACACCCTCCTCCACCCCGACCACGATCCGCGCCCGATCCCGCCCGAGCCGCCGCTGCCCAGCGACTGCTGCGACAGCGGCTGCGATCCCTGCGTCAACGACAGCTACGCCGAGGAGCTGCAGGACTACCGCCAGCGGCTGGCGCAGTGGCTGGAGCGCCATCCGCGCCAGGCGCCGACCTGAAGCCATTTCATTGACCCGCCGGGGCCGCGGGCCGCGCAGTTGCCGGCACGACGGACTGAGCGTTCTTGCCTACGCGTCACGGGTGGCTGCCTGATCCGCGTCAAGGTCGCGACCGCGGCCGGCGGGCATACTCGCGCCGTCCGGCATCTTCACCGGGCCTATCGTCAGGTGATCCCCCATGCCCCCGCATCCCGACCCGTCCCGCCACAGGTCCACGCCCGTCTTGCGTGGTCCCGCCCCCCTCCTGCTCGCACTCGCGCTGACCACCGCCGGCGCGCAGGCCGACGATACCTGGCAGACCAGCGGCGACGTCCGCTTCGGCTACGTCAGCTCTGAAACCCGCGCCCGCAGCGGCGCCACCACCGACGCCGACAGCGTCCGCGCCCGCGCGCGCTTGCGCGTGCGCGGCGAACTCGGTGGCGGCTGGCACGCCAGCGGCCGCGTGGCCGCGCGCCTGGACACCGAACAGAGCAACGACGAGTTCTGGCTGCGGACCTACGCGCCCGGGCCGGGGGGACTCGAGGACGGCCACGCCACCATCGACGAGGCCTACCTCGAATACCGTTCGGCACAATCACCCTGGAGCCTGCGACTGGGCCGCTTCCAGGCTGCGTTCGGCATCGACGACATCATGAAGAAGTCGCTGGACCAGAACGACAGCACCAACTTCGACATCAGCTGGACCGACGGCATCTGGTGGCAGTGGCGCGGCAGCGATTGGACTACGCACGTGATCGCGCGCCACAACGATCGTCGCGGCCCCACTGGGGCGCTGCGCCCGCCGCTGGACTTCGCCGATAGCGGCTCGCGCGCCAGCCTGTTCGTGGCGGCCGAATCCAAAACCGCGATCGGCCCCGTGGTGCAGCGCATGGTCACGATGACCTGGCTGCCGTCCGCGCTGCGCTCCAACGGCCTCGCCGATCCGGCGCTGGAGGACTATCTGGCGGTGACCGCCAAGGCCGCCGCCGAATGGCCGCTGGGCCAGGGCGGCACGAAGTTCCGGCTCGGCGGCGAGATCGGCTGGGCGCCCGAAACGCCGCGCCGCGAAGCGGTGAACTCCGGCATCGGCGACGCCGACGCGCTGTCCTGGCAGGCCTCCTTCAGCTTCATGGACGTCCTGCCCGACCACGACTTCGGCATCGTCTATGGCCGCGTCGCCGACGGCTGGCTGTTGTCGAGCGACTTCCGCCCCAACGACGAGATGCTCGAGGCGCGCTGGGTCTGGCAGGCCGCGGAAGCCTGGCAGCTCGACGCGCGCGTCCGCCGCCGCGAGGAAATCGACCTGCCCGCCAGCGCCGCGGGCCCGCGCCGGGACGACGACCTGTACGTGCGCGCGACCTGGAAGTTCTGAGACCGCTGCGCCGTCCACCTGCTCCGGGCAACAGCGCTGCCGGCGGGCAAGCGACGCTTGCCCGCCGGCAATCCTGTCATTTCGACCGTAGGGAGAAATCTGGCCGGCCGCGGCATCGCAGCATCCCGACCCTGGATTTCTCTCTGAGACGCTGGGAGCCGCATGCCTGACAGGACAGAACGCCTGTCATTTCGACCGCAGGGATAAATCCAGGGCCGCGGCGTCTGCGGAGATTTCTCCCTGCGGTCGAAATGACAGGCATCAGAACAGGCCCCTCGTCATCACCCGTCGAATGATCACCCCGCCGCCGTGCGCGGCGCGCCTGCAGCGGCTGCGCCCGGTTTTTGCCGGGCCAGGTGCACCAGCAGCACCGACACCGCCGCAGGCGTCATGCCGGGAATGCGCTGCGCCTGGCCGATGGTCTGCGGGCGCACGCGCTCGAGCTTCTGGCGGGCCTCGGCCGACAGGCCGCGCACCTGCGCGTAGTCGAGCCGATCAGGGATCGACGTGCCCTCGTTGCGCTGCTGGCGCGCGATCTCGTCGCGCTGGCGCTGCAGGTAGCCGGCGTATTTGGTCTCGATCTCGACCTGCTCGGCCACGTCCGGCGCCACCGCCGCATCCGGCGCGAACGCCGGCAGCGATACCAGCCTGGCGTAGTCCAGCTCCGGCCGCCGCAGCAGGTCGAGCGCGCTGTTTTCGCGGCTCAGCTCGATCCCCAGCAGCTGCGTCGCTTCGCGACCGGCGGCGTTGTGCGGCGAGGCGCGCAAGCCGCCCAGGCGCTGCGTCTCGCGCGCGATCGCCTCGCGCCTGGCCTCGAAGCGCGACCAGCGCGCGTCGTCGACCAGGCCAAGCTCCCGGCCCACCGGCGTCAGCCGCAGGTCGGCATTGTCCTCGCGCAGCTGCAGGCGGTACTCGGCGCGCGAGGTGAACATGCGATACGGCTCGGACGTGCCGTGGGTGATCAGGTCGTCGACCAGCACACCGAGGTAGGCCTGGTCGCGCCGCGGCGACCACGGCGCCAGCCCGCGCACGCAGCGCGCGGCGTTGACCCCGGCCAGCAGGCCCTGCGCCGCAGCCTCTTCGTAGCCGGTGGTGCCGTTGATCTGGCCGGCGAAAAACAGCCCGGCGATGGCCTTGGTCTCGAGCGAGGTCTTCAGCCCGCGCGGATCGAAGAAGTCGTACTCGATCGCATAGCCCGGACGCGTGATGTGCGCCTGCTCGAAGCCGGCGATCGAACGCACCAGCGCCAGCTGCACGTCGAACGGCAGCGAGGTGGAGATGCCGTTGGGGTAGATCTCCACGCCGTCCAGCCCCTCGGGTTCGACGAAGATCTGGTGGCTCGCCTTCTCGGCAAAACGCACCACCTTGTCCTCGATGCTCGGGCAGTAGCGCGGGCCGATGCCCTCGATCTGCCCCGAGTACAGCGGCGAACGATGCAGCGCGCCGCGGATGATCGCGTGGGTGCGCTCGCTGGTCTGGGCGATCCAGCACGACACCTGGCGCGGATGGCCGGCGTGCGAACCCATGAACGAGAACACCGGGCGCGGATCGTCGCCGGGCTGCTCGACCATCACCGAATAGTCGAGCGTGCGTCCATCGATGCGCGGCGGCGTGCCGGTCTTGAGCCGGTCGACCTTGAACGGGCGCTCGCGCAGGCGCGCGGCCAACGTCACCGCAGGCGGATCGCCCATGCGCCCGGCCGCGTACTGGGTCTCGCCGATATGCACCTTGCCGGCGAGGAAGGTGCCGGCGGTGAGGACCACCGCCGGTGCGTCGAAGCGCAGGCCGGTGTTGGTGATCGCGCCGCGCACCGCGTCACCTTCGATCACCAGATCGTCGACTGCGGCCTGGAATACGGTGAGGCCCGGCTGATGCTCCACCGCGCGGCGAATGAAGGCGCGATACAGCGCGCGGTCGGCCTGGGCGCGGGTCGCCCGAACCGCCGGCCCCTTGGAAGCGTTGAGCCGGCGCCACTGGATGCCGGCGGCGTCGGCGGCCTTCGCCATGATGCCGCCCAGCGCGTCGATCTCGCGCACCAGGTGGCCCTTGCCGATGCCGCCAATGGCCGGGTTGCAGCTCATCGCACCCACGGTCTCAATGTTGTGGGTGAGCAGCAGGGTGCGCGCACCTGCGCGCGCGGACGCGAGCGCGGCCTCGGTGCCGGCGTGGCCGCCGCCAATCACGATCACGTCGTAGCGATGGAAGTCTGGGGTCATGGAAGTCGATGGCGCCGCGGGGGCGCGAAAGCTGCGGCATGTTCCGGTCCGGCGTCCACGGCTGCAACTGCGGCAAGCGGCACGGTCAGGCGCGATGGGGCCGGTAGCCGGCAGATCCGGATGAGTTGGCACGCTTCCTGCGACCCTTACTCCCGCACCCGGGTTGGCAAGCGTCTTGGGGGGCGCGGCCGGAGATTGGAACAGGGCTGGCCATGCACAACCCGGGGAAGCAAAGGGGCCGGATGTCGGGGGACATCCGGCCCCATTCTTTTGTGGACTCCGCAGCCCTTGTGGGGCTTCTGGTGCGGCGCCCGGCGCCTCGCGAAGGAGGCGCCGACGCCCGGCGGGAGCGGAACAGGGGGGATCCGGTATCCCCCGCCGGGCGTCGACTAGCGAACTATTTTGTCGCTCTGGACCGGATTACGTCGTAATCCGACGCAACCGGTCAGTGAGGGGCAGCTTGCACCCGCCTTGCGCCGGGTGCAAGTGGTTTGCGACCTACGGTTCGGAACGATCGTCATATACCCGCGATCCCGACCGCTCGGACCGAGGTGCGGGCCGCGATGTCGCCCGCGGGGCTGCTGTCTGCGGACGCGGTGCCGGTTGGGCCATCCGTGGGGCGCTGGCGGGGGCAGGCCGCATCGCCGGCGCCGCCGGCGACAGCGGCTGCGAGCTGCGACGCTGCTGCATGCGCGGCTGCTGCGGTGCGGGCATGGACATGCCCGGCCTGGGCGCAGGACGCATCATCGGCGCGTCCCCCGAACGACGCATCCGCTGGAGGGCGGGTGACGACTGCTGCGGCTGCGGCGCCATCATGCGCCGCGGCGGCTGGTTGCCGCCGGTGACGCGCTCGACCGTCGGCGGCCGCTCGTCATCGGGCCGCGGCCGCGGACGGGGATGGTACGGGTAGTAGCCGTACGGCCAGCGCGAGTAGCCGTAATAGCCTTGGCCACCGTAGTAGGCATCGCCACCCCAGCCGCCGTAACCGTAATGGCGCCGGTAGGGCGAGTAGCGGTCGTATCCATAGCCCACGCCGCCATACCAGCCGCCCGCGCCGTAGCCCAGCGAGCTGTAGGGCGCGCCGTAGTAGGTCGAATAGGCGGGACTGCCGTAGTAATAGTCGCCACCGCCGCTGCCGCGATGGTAGTAGTCGCTGGCACAGCCCGACAACGCCGCTGCGGCGATCAGCGGGACCAACAGCTTGTGGATCATGGCCTACCCCCCGTTCTGCGAACCTGCAGCATCGACCGGACCCATTGAATCCGTGCTTAATCCTGCCGGTATCACGTTGCGGTACCTGAACACGGCTCCCGGCGATCGGCTAGTCTGTGCTCGATGTCTGCCGTCCCGCCGCTTCCGCAGTTCGACGACGTGCTGGACGCGGCGGCACGGATCGCGCGCCATGCGCGGGTGACTCCGGTCCTGCGCGCCACGGCATTCGATACGCTGGCGGGCTGCCGCCTGGTGTTCAAGGCCGAATGCCTGCAGCGCGGCAACGCGTTCAAGTTCCGCGGCGCCTGCAATGCGGTGTTTTCGCTTTCCGACGGCGAGGCCGCACGTGGCGTGGTCACCCACTCCTCCGGAAACCACGGCGGCGCACTGGCGCTGGCCGCGCGGCTGCGCGGGATTCCCTGCCACGTGGTGGTGCCCGACGGCGCGGTCGGCGCCAAGCTCGCGCGGATCGCCGAGCAGGGCGCGGTACTGCATCGATGCGCTGCGACCATCGAGGCGCGCGAGGCGATGTGCGCCAGGGTGCAGGCGGCGAGCGACGCCACCCTGGTCCACCCCTACGCCGATCCGCGGGTGATTGCCGGCCAGGGCACGGCCGTGCTGGAGCTGCTGCACGCAGTGCCCGACCTGGACGTGGTGGTGGTGCCGGTCGGCGGCGGCGGGCTGGCCAGCGGCAGCGCGATCGCCCTGGCCGGAATGGCGACCGGGGTCGAGCTGGTGCTTGCCGAACCCGCCGGCGCCGCCGACACGCTCCAATCACTGCAGCGCGGGGAACGCTGCACCGGTTTCGTCCCGGACACCATCTGCGACGGCCTGCGCACGCTCGTGGGCGAGTTGAATTTTCGCATCCTGCACGCGCACGGCGCGCAGGTGCTGGCGGTCGAGGACGCAGACACGATTGCGGCGATGCGGCGCCTGCTGGTCGAGCTCAAGCTGCTGGTCGAGCCGTCCTCGGCGGTGGCGTTGGCGGCGGTACTGGCGTATCCGGCGCGCTTTGCCGGGCGTCGCGTCGGCATCGTGCTGACCGGCGGCAACGCCGATCCCGATCGGCTGCCGTGGGTGGCGGCATGAAGCGCACGGCGCCGCGCCGCAGACGATTCCCGCGCTGGCTGCTGCGGCTGATCCTGCTGTGCGTGCTGTGGCTGGGTGGCGTGGCAGGCTGGATCCACTGGGTCGGCGAGCGCGACCAGGCCGCGCAGGCCGACGTGGTCATCGTGCTGGGCGCGGCCGCGTACGACGCGGTGCCCTCGCCGGTGTTCAAGGCGCGGATCGAGCACGGCCTGGACCTGTTCCGCAGCGGACTGACGCAGAAGCTGATCTTCACCGGCGGCTATGGCGGCGGCGGCGCGCGCTTCGCCGAATCGCAGGTGGCGCGCCGCTACGCGATCCGCGCCGGCGTGCCCGATGAGGCGATCCTGATCGAATCGACCTCGCAGACCACCTTCCAGAACCTGTTCGAGGCGCGCCGGCTGATGCAGGAAAACGGCCTCGAGCGCGCGATCGTGGTCAGCGATCCGCTGCACATGGCGCGCGCGCTGCGCCTGTGTCGTGGCCTGGGCATCGATGCGCTCGGATCGCCGACGCCGAGCACGCGCTTCCGTTCGTTCCGCACGCGCTGGGAATTCCTCGCGCGCGAAGTCTACTTCTTCCATCGCGACCTGTTCGTCCGCCCGCGCTAGCCGCCGCGCTATCATCGCCGGGCGCGGATCCACGCGCCTGCGGGGTCCTGCTGATGCACATCGACGGCAACCGCCTCCATGATCGCGGCACCGAACTGGTGCTGGCCTACTACGCCGCCTTCAACCGCGGCGACCGCGAGGCGATGCTGGCCCTGCTCGCCGACGACGTCGTGCACGACCTCAACGAAGGGCCGCGCCAGACCGGTCGCGAGGCCTTTGCCGCGTTCATGGCGCGCATGGACCGCTGCTATCGCGAACAGCTGCACGACATCGTGGTGATGGCGACCGCCGACGGTGCGCGGCTCGCCGCCGAGTACGTGGTGCACGGCGAATACCTGGCCGATGACGAAGGACTGCCGCCGGCCAACGGGCAGCGCTATGTGCTGCCCGGCGGCGCGTTCTTCGAGGTCCGCGATGGCCGCATCGCGCGGGTGAGCAACTACTGCAACCTCGCCGACTGGCAGGCCCAGGTTCGCCAGAACGGATCGTGACAGCACACCAGGGGAACGACGCATGACAGGTTCGACGTATTCGTGGCGCATGCTGCTGGCGACCGCGGCGCTGGCCGCGACGTCGATGTCCGCGGCCTGCGCCTCGGGCAGCGCGCCGCGGCAGGTCGGCGTCGATGCCGCGCCAGCATCCACCAGCCTGGTCTGGTCGGACGAGTTCGAGACCATCGATGCCGGCAACTGGAGCTTCGAAACCGGCGGCCACGGCTGGGGCAACCAGGAGCTGCAGCATTACACCGACGGCCGCAACGCCTTCATCCAGTACGACTCGATGGCCGACAGCCGGGTGCTGGTGATCGAGGCACGTCGCGGCGCCCCCGCCGGCGCCACCTGCTGGTACGGCGCCTGCCAGTACAGCTCCAGCCGCATGGTCACGCGCGCCAAGCAGGAGTTCCGCCACGGCCGCATGGAGGCGCGCATCCGCCTGCCGCAGACGCAGGGCATCTGGCCGGCGTTCTGGATGCTGGGCGCCAACTTCGACCAGGTCGGCTGGCCGCACAGCGGCGAGATCGACATCATGGAGCACGTCGGCTCCGAGCCCACGCTCACGCATGGCGCGCTGCACGGGCCGGGCTATTCGGGGAATACGCCACTCGCCGGCACCCACGACCTGGGCCAGCGCGCCGACGCGGGCTACCGCGTGTATGCGGTCGAGTGGGATGCGACCGGCATCCGCTGGTTCGTCGACGACGTGCAGTTCTACGCGGTCACGCGCGCGCAGGTGGAGGCGCGCGGGCCCTGGGTGTTCGACCAGCCCTTCTTCCTGCTGCTCAACGTCGCCGTTGGCGGCAGCTGGCCGGGCAGCCCGGATACGGGCAGCACCTTCCCGCAGCGCATGTACGTGGATTGGGTACGCGTGCACCAGAACGTCGAACGCCGGCGCCGCAGCGGCAGCCAGCCGCTGGCGCCGCCGCCGCGGACGAGTGTACGGCCGGCTGTGCAAATGCAGGGCGCGAAGCCGATGGTCGTGCCTGCGGCTCCGATGAAGCCGCGCGAAGCGGCGCGATCGGAACGTCCACGGTCGGCGCTGCCGTAGGAGCGTCTTCAGGCGCGAACGATGTCCAGCGCCATCTGTCGCGCGACGATCGCGGCTGAAGCCGCTCCTGCGGAAAGCAGATCAGCGTCGACGGGGTTGCTGCGATGTCGCATCGCTTCCCTGCAGGAGCGCCTTCAGGCGCGACCGGATGTCCGGTGCCATCTGCACGCGACGATCGCGGCTGAAGCCGCTCCTGCAGCAGACGGTCGCGCGGGTTGGTTGCGGTGCGGTCGCGCCGTGATGGCGTTGGATCAGAGGTCGGCGCCGTAGCGCGACAGGCCTTCGCTGAGCAGGTAGCGGGTTGCCGCGACGCGTTCGCCGGGGCTGAATCCATCGAGCACGTCGACCATCTGCCGGAACGCGGTGCAGCGCGCGTCGCGACTGGCGTGGTCGCGGCCGGTGCTCGACAGTCCGAGCAGGAAGCCGTCGTGAAGCATCATCCCGGTCACGGTCGCGGCCTTCAGCGCCTGCTCGCCGGTGGCCGGGTCATAGGCGGCCGGCGGCCCCTGCAGGCCGCTGACCGCGACCGCGGTGACCGCGTCGATGAAGCGGATGCGGCTTTGTTCGCCGAGGGCGTTGGCTGCGCGCTGCAGGCCCAGCAGGCTGCGGTCGGCATCGGGTTCGAACAGCGCGCACAGACCGCGCGCCTCGCGCTCGTCGCGCGAGGCCGCGTGGACGGCCTTGAACAGCCGGTCGATGTCGGTGTCGGGGGCGCGCAGCAGCACATCGTTGGCGCCGGCGATGACCTGCATCGGATCGATGCCGGACAGGTCGATGCTCGGGGACTGGGCGTGCGTGGCCAACGCGGGGACGAGCGAGAGGCACAGGGCGGCAAGCAGCGATTTCATGGCTGGTCCGGGGGAAGGATCGGGGCGAGTCTAGGGCGGGCGGTGTGAATCGGCGCCGTCGCGGCGGGAGCGCCCCCACCCCAGCCCTCCCCCGCAAGCGGAGGAGGGAGCAAAACAGCGATGCGGTAAAGCCCTCCTCCGCTTGCGGGGGAGGGTTGGGTGGGGGCCCGCGGTGGCGGGATGCGCCCCGCGCTCACCCCCGTCGCCGCACCGGAATCCGGTTTGCCGGAAAACTCGCAATCTCGTTGCCGCCCTCGCGGATCGGTGCGCCCGGCTGCGGTGCCCAGGCCATCGCGGTGATCACTTCCCAGCTCGCCGGCAGCAGGCCGTCCGGCCCGCGCAGTGGCTCGTACGCGTCGGCGGCCGCGGCGAAGCGGGCGCGCCCGGTCAGGGTGTGGCGGCGCGCGTGCAGCGCGTTGGTGGCGCCGATGGCGCGCAGCTCGCGCATCAGGTCGGGCAGGTCGGGGTGGCCGCGCACGAACAGGTCGCGATCGAGCACCGGGTCGCGGAACCCCGCGTGCATCAGCGCATCGCCGAACTGGGCGATGGTGGCGAACGGGCTCACGTGCGGCACCGCATCGTCGGCGCGGGCGAAAGCCTCGCGCAGCTCCCACAACGTGTCCGGACCGAAGGTCGAGCACAGCAGCACGCCGCCGGGGCGAAGCACGCGGCGGAAGCCGGCGAATGCGGCCGGCAGGTCGGCGACCCACTGCAGGCACAGGTTGGAAAACAGCACGTCGACGCTGCCATCGGCCAGCGGCAGCGCACGCAGGTCCGCGCAGACGCGATCGACCGGGCGCCGCAGCGGGTTCCAGCCGGCGCGCGCCGGCATCGTGCGCAGCATCGGCAGGGCCAGGTCGAGGGCGACGATGCGCGCCTTGGGCCAGCGCTGGCGCATCGCCTGCGCGGCGTGGCCGGGGCCGCTGCCGACATCCAGCACCAGGCCTGGCTGCCAATCGCGCTCGCGCTCAGAGTCCAAGGCCAGCAGATCGAGCGATTCCAGCAGCCGCGCTTCGACCTCACGCTGCAGCGTCGAAGCGGACGCGTATCCGGCGGAAGCGCGCGAGAACGCGCGCCGCACCTGGCGTGCGTCGAACAGCGGATCAGGCGTGCGGCTCATCGCGCATCGCCTTCGATGCGATCAGCCAGTGCGGCGATCGCGGTTGCCACTTCGTCCGCGTGGGTCAGGAATGGCGCGTGCCCGGCGTGTTCGACCACCACCACCTCGGACTGCGGCAGCTGCGCGGCGGCGGCCTGCATCACGCGCGGATCGACCAAGCGGTCGCGGCGCCCGGCCAGCCACAGGCTCGGCATCGCCAGCGTCGGCAGCACGCCGCGCAGGTCGGCCGTTTCCAGCAGCGCCAGGCCATCGGCCAGCACGTGGGCGGCCGGCTCGCCGCGTGCGAACACCTCGTTGCGCAGCACCCGCATCTCGTGGCGCGCATCGTCCGAACCGAACGCCTCCAGCGCGATGAAGCGCTCCAGCGTGGCGCGATAGTCGGCGCGCAGGCCCAGCGCGAAGCCGCGGAAGATCTCCGGCGACATGCCCAGCGGCCAGTCGTCGCCACGCACGAAACGTGGGCTGGCGCAGACCATGGCCAGGCCGCGCACCTGCGCCGGGCGCGTGGCCGCGGCGTGCAGCGCGAACAGTCCACCCAGCGACCAGCCCGCCCACAGCGCCCGCGGCACGCGCGCGACCAAGGCCTCGACCACCGGCTCGAGCGCGAGCGGCAACGCGCTGTCGCGGCTGCCGCCATGGCCGGGCAGGTCGACCATGTGCAGGGTGAAGCGCGTCGCCAGCCGTTCGGCCAGCGCCGCGAACACGCCCGAGTGCATGGCCCAGCCGTGCAGCAGCACCAGGTCCGGCCCGTGGCCGGTCGTTTCGATCTGAAGTGTGTCGTTCATGCACCCTTGTCCGTACGCAGCACGCGCGTCTCACCCCGGCCCGCGGCCGGCCGCGCCACCGCCCATGCGAACGCGATGATGCCCGCGACCACCACCGCCGCGCCCAGCAGCGACATGCCGGTAGGCAGGGGCTCGCCGAGCAGCAGCACGCCCAGCAGCACCGCGAACACCACTTCGGCGCCCTGCATCGCCTCCACCGCGCCCAGCGCCAGCGGCTGGTCGCGGACCATGCCGGTGGCCTGGAAGAACAGGATGGTGGCGATCACGCCCGCCGACAGCGCCACGCCCGCCGCCAGCCAGACCTGGGCCAGCGTGGGCGGGCCCGCCTGCAGCGCCGCATAGGCGGCCAGCAGCAGCCACAGCGGCTGGCTGGCCAGGGTCATGCCGAACACGCGCTGGGTGGCGTTGAGCGGCTCGCCGCTGCGTTCCAGGTGCAGCAGCAGCAGGCGGTTGCCGAGCGGATAGGCGACCGCCGCCACCAGCACGCAGCCCAGCGCGATCCAGGCGGCGCGATCGAGCGCACCGCTGGCGTGGCCGAACTGCATCAGCAGCACGCCCGCCAGGATCAGCCCCGCCACCGCCAGGCCCGCCGGCGGGATGCGGCGGCGCGCGTCGCGGTACAGCAGCGGCGCGCACAGCATTCCCGCGATCACGGTGAACTGGAACGAGCCGGCCACCAGCCACGACGGCCCGCTGGCGGCGGCGTAGGAGAGCATCACGTAGAACAGCACGAAGCCGATGCCCGCGCAGCGCAGCCAGGCCCAGGGATGCGCGGCGATCGCGCGCAGCACCGGTGCCATCCCGCCCTGCATGCGCATCAGCGGCAGCATCAGCGGCAGGGTGATCAGGTAGCGCAGGCAGGCCAGCCACGCCCAGTGCCCGCCGCCGCTGGCGCTGGCGCGGTTGAGCACGTAGGTCATGGTGAAGAACAGCGCCGACAGCAGCGCCAGGCCGATCGCCGCAAGCGCGACGCGGCCATGGACATCGGAGCGGGTCATGCGCTGCGGCTGGCGGTGACGTCGGCGCGGTCGCGGGCCAGTGCCATCGCGTCGGCCAGGGCTTCGGCCTGCGCGGGCTCGTGCGCGGCGCTGAAGGCGACGCGCAGCCGCGCCTGGCCTTCGGGTACGGTCGGCGGGCGGATCGCGGCGACCCAGTAGCCGGCCTGCTCGAGCGATTCGGACATGGCCATGGCGCGCGCGTTGTCGCCGCACAACAGCGGCTGGATCGGGGTTTCGGACGGCAGCAGCTGCAGGCCATGCTGCGTGGCGCGCGCGCGGAAGCGCTGCACCAGCTCCTGCAGGCGCTCGCGGCGCCAGTGCTCGCGGCGCGCAAGCTTGACCGCCGCCAGCGCGGCCGCGGCCTGCGCCGGCGGCAGCGCCGTGGTGTAGAGGTAGGGACGCGCGGTTTCGGCCAGGTGCTCGACCAGGTCGGCATCGCCCGCCACCACCGCGCTCGCGCTGCCCAGCGCCTTGCCGAGCGTGATCAGGCGCAGCGGCACGGCCGCGGCATCGAGCCCCGCGGCGGCGACCGAACCGCGACCATCGGGCCCCAGCACGCCAATGCCGTGCGCATCGTCGACATACAGCAGCGCACGCTGCACGCGCGCGGCGATCGCCAGCTCGCGCAGCGGCGCGATGTCGCCGTCCATGCTGAACACGCCGTCGGTCGCCAGCATCGCCGCACCGTCGGGCGCGCCGCGCAGCTGCCGCAGCGCACCCTCCACGTCGACGTGCGGATAGCGGCGCAGGCGGCAGCCGGCCAGGCGCGCACCGTCGATCAGGCTGGCGTGGTTGAGCCGGTCCTGGACGCAGACGTCCTCGTCGCCCAGCAGCGACTGCAGCACCGCGAGGTTGGCGGCAAAGCCACTGCCGAACAGCAGCGCGCGCGGCACCTGCAGCCAGTCGGCAAGTTCGCGCTCGAGCGCGCCGTGGATGGCGTGGTGGCCGCAGACCTGGTGCGAGGCGACGCCGCCGGCGCCATCGCGCGCGGCCGCGTCCTGCATCGCGCCGACCACGGCGAAATGCTGGGACAGTCCCAGGTAGTCGTTGCTGCAGAAGTTGAGCAGGCTGCGGGTGCCGCCGTGGCCATCGGCCACCTCGCAGCGGACACCGTCGCGGCGCAGCACCTCGCGGCGCACGCGGCGCGCCGATCCGGCGCTGCGCTGTTCGCGCGATGCCGCCACGCGGGCGTGCAGATCCGGGCGTTCGGTCGACATGACGGCGTTCCCTGTCAGACGCGGCCCCCTGCCGCGCGGTATCCCGGGGCGGGGTCGACAATGCCTGCGTCGCACCCGGCCGAGATGTCCGCATGCACGGTACCACCATGGTCGTGGCCTGGTGCGTCCACGCTGACCTGCATCGCGCGCAGGCCGAGACGCTCGAACAGGGCCTGGTCGCGGGCCACGTCCGGGTTGCCGGTGGTCAGCAGCTTCTCGCCGTGGAAGATCGAATTGGCGCCGGCGGCAAAGCACAGCGCCTGCAGTTCGTCGGACATCTGCTCGCGCCCGGCCGACAGCCGCACCATCGAAGCCGGCATCAGCAGGCGTGCGGCCGCGATGGTGCGCACGAACTCGAACGGATCGAGCTCGGCGGTGCCGTGCAGCGGCGTGCCTTCGACCTGCACCAGGCGGTTGATCGGCACCGAGTCCGGGTGCGCCGGCAGGTTGGCCAGGGTGCGCAGGAAGCCGGCGCGCTGGCGGCGCGTCTCGCCCATGCCGACGATGCCGCCGCAGCAGGTCTTCATGCCCGCGTCGCGCACGTGTTCGAGGGTGTCGAACCGGTCCTGGATCTCGCGGGTCCGGACCACCGCGTCGTAGAACTCCGGATCGGTGTCGATGTTGTGGTTGTAGTAGTCCAGGCCCGCGCCCTTGAGCGCCTGCGCCTGGGTGCCGCTGAGCATGCCCAGGGTGGCGCAGGTTTCCAGCCCCAGCGCCTTCACCTCGCGGATCATCGCCGCGACCTTGGGGATGTCGCGGTCCTTGGGCGAACGCCAGGCCGCGCCCATGCAGAAGCGCGAGGCGCCTGCGTCCTTCGCCGCGCGCGCCTTCTCCAGCACCGCCTCGGTCGACATCAGCTTGGTGGCCTCGACTCCCGTGTGGTAGCGCTGCGCCTGCGGGCAGTAGGCGCAATCCTCGGGGCAGCCGCCGGTCTTGACCGACAGCAGGGTGCTGACCTGGACCTCGGTCGGGTCGAAATGCTGGCGATGCACTTGCGCAGCGCGGAACAGGAGCTCGGTGAACGGCAGGTCCAGCAGGGCCGCGACCTCGTCGGTCGTCCAATCGTGGCGGATCGGCGCAGCGCCCGGGGCGGCGGCGGAACGGAACGGACTGACGGCAGGCATCGGCTTTCCCTGACAGACACGGCGGAGGCGGGCCGGCAGTCTGGAAAGCATGCCGGGGCCTGTCAACCGAATCCAGGGCGCGCCGGTTGACGGCTGGTGGCGCCGGCTGGGTGTGCGCCTGTGTCCGGCGCGCTGCCTGGCCTGCGCTGAAGCCGCGCCCTCGGGCAGCGACCTGTGCCCCGCCTGCGCGGCCGCGCTGCCGTGGAACGATGCCGCCTGCGGGCGCTGCGCCCTGCCCCTGCCGGTGGCCGCGGCGTCCTGCGGCGCCTGCCTGCAGCACCCGCCGCCGCTGCAGGCCGTGCATGCCGCGTTCCGCTACGCCGCGCCGGTGGACCGGCTGCTGCCGCGGTTCAAGTTCCACCGCGACCTGGCCGCGGGGCGGCTGCTGGCCGATGCGATGGCGCTGCGCTTTGCCGCGCTGCCGCGCCCGAACGCGCTGCTGCCGGTGCCGCTGCACCAGGGCCGGCTGCGCCGTCGTGGCTACGACCAGGCGCTGGAGTTGGCCAGGCCGCTGGCACGGGCGCTGGGCCTGCCGCTGCTGCCCGGGGCCTTGGTCCGCCACCGCGCCACCGCGCCGCAGTCGGAGCTGGACGCCGCGACCCGGCGACGCAACCTGCGCGGCGCGTTCGGCGTCGACCGCCGCGTCGCGCTGCCCGCGCATGTCGTGCTGGTCGACGACGTGATGACCACCGGGGCCACCCTGCACGCGGCGGCCGTCGCGCTGCACCGCGCCGGGGTCGCCCGGGTCGACGCCTGGGTCTGCGCGCGGGCACCGTGACCGGCGTCACGTTTGCCGCGTGCGAGAGGCGTACAGTGGCCCCGGGCCGGCCGCCGCCGGTGCGAATGGAGCGCGCAATGGCCGGTCCTTTTGTTGACGTCAGCCGCAGCTGGTGGCTGTTCCTGTTCTACGGCGTGATCGCGATCGCCTTCGGCCTCGCGTCCCTGTTCTGGCCCGACCGCTCGGTGCTGGCCCTGGTGCTGACCTTCGGCGTGCTGTCGCTGGCCGACGGACTGGTCAGCCTGCTCAGCATCTTCCGGCGGGATATCGCCCTGCCCAACTGGCTGCTGCTGCTGTATGCGGCAATCTCGATCGGCTTCGGCCTGCTTGCGGTGCTGCAGCCGGCGCAGATGGCCGGGGCCCTGCTGTGGCTGCTGGCGCTGTGGCTGGTGATCGCCGGCCTGGCGCGAGTCGTATTCGCGGTGCAGGTGCGCAAGCTGGTGCGCGGCGAATGGCTGCTGTTGATGAGCGGCGTGCTCGCGCTGGCCCTGGGCATCCTGTTCTTCGCCCGCCCTGGCCTCGGCATGCTGGCGGTCGCGTTCTGGATCGCGATCGGCGCGCTGGTCTACGGCGCGCTGCAGGTGGGCGTCGCGATCCGCCTGCGCAAGCTGCAGCGGCCGCAGCCGGTGTGACCGGCGTCGATGCGTCGTTCACCGGGTCCGCACGCGCGCGACCCGGTAAACGGCGCGTCAGAGTGCGTAGTCGGCCGCGATGCCGGCAAACACCGCCAGCCCCACCCAGTGGTTGTGCAGGAACGCGCGGAAGCAGGCGGCGCGGTCGCGATAGCGGGCGAGCATGAATTCCCAGCCCACCAGCAGCGCCGCAACCCCGAGACCGGCCCAGTAATACACGCCCAGCCCGGCCTGCCGCCCCACCAGCGCCAGCGCCGTGAACGTCATCGCATACAGCACGCCCTGCGCCACCAGGTCGAGTTCGCCGAACAGGATCGCCGTCGACTTCGAGCCCATGCGGATGTCGTCGTCGCGATCGACCATCGCATACC
This sequence comes from Luteimonas sp. A482, assembly GCF_054072655.1. Taxonomy (NCBI): domain Bacteria; kingdom Pseudomonadati; phylum Pseudomonadota; class Gammaproteobacteria; order Lysobacterales; family Lysobacteraceae; genus Luteimonas; species Luteimonas sp. A482. The sequence continues at coordinate 19,709 of NZ_JBSVRO010000008.1, read as the reverse complement.
AGGTGTCGTAGGCCGTGGCCCAGAAGATGTTGGCCACGTACAGCACCCAGGCGACGGGCGGTACTTCACCCTGCACCGCGGCAAAGCCCATCGGGATGCCCCAGCCGAACGCCATGCCCAGGTAGACCTGCGGCAGGTAGGTGTAGCGCTTGAGGTAGGGATAGCTGGCCGCCAGCAGCACGCCGACCACGCTCATCAGCACCGCCAGCCGGTTGAGCGTGAGCACCAGCGCGAACGCCGCCAGCATCAGCACGGCGAACACCATCAGCGCCTCGCGCCCCGACACCGCGCCGGTGGCCAGCGGCCGCTCTTTGGTGCGCTCGACCGAGCCGTCGAGCCAGCGGTCGGCGTAATCGTTGATCACGCAGCCGCCGGAGCGCGTCAGCCACACCCCGGCGCTGAACACGAACAGGATCCACAGCGGCGGCACGCCGTCGGCGGCGATCCACAGCCCCCACCAGGTCGGCCACAGCAGCAGCAGCCAGCCGATCGGGCGGTCGCCGCGCACCAGCGTCCAGTACAGCGACAGGCGTCCGCGCCAGTCCGGTTGCGAGGCCGTTGGCGGCACGGGATGTTCATGCGACATGGCGCAAAGGGTACCAGCGCCGGCTCGCCGTCCCCTGCAGGGCGCTACGGCTGCAGGCGGTTGTCGAGTCGCCGCATGCCCGCGAGGCCGGACAGTGCTTCGGCGACGCGCTTGGCATCCGGCACGGCGTGCTGGACTGGCTCCACGACGACCACGCCGTCGCGCGCCTGGACCCGCACCCGCGCCGCATCGCGTTCACCCAGGCGCTGGAAGAGGCGTTCGCGGGCCATCCTGGCCAGGGTCGCATCGTCCAGGCGCGGGCTGGCGGCGGCGGTGCCAGCCTGGACCCTGGCGCCTGCAGCGGGCTGCGGGTCGATGTTCCCGACACGCGTCCTCGACACTCGCCCTTTCTCGCCGACGATGCCGGTGGCGCGCATGGCCGGAAGACGACCTTTTTCGCCAACGACACCTGCGGTGCCCGTCGTCGGCAGGCGTCCCTTCTCGCCCACGATCGCCGAGCCGGCGGGCGGCAGACGCCTCCTCTCGCCGACGACGCCCGCGGCCCGCGTTGCCGGCAAACGACCCTTCTCACCGACCACACCCGCGGTCCCCGTCGCCGGCAGGCGCCCCTTCTCGCCCACGATGGCGGCCGTGGGCGGACGCAGCACCGTGCCGACGACCGCGATGACTTCGGTCACGCCCGGGACCTCGCGCACGATCTTCTCGACCCGCTCGCGATCGCGCAGCGACAGCTCCGGCGCCTCCACGCGCACGGCGCCGTCGCGCGCGCTGATCGCGACCCTGGCCGCGCGCTTGGGGCCGAAGTGCTCGGCGAGGCTGGCGCGCACGCGCAGGACCAGGGCGCCGGCCACCTGCATGTCGGGCGCGACCGCCCCCGACGTAGCCTGCAACGGCGCACTGGCGGGGACGACAAGCAGGGCGGTGGCCACGGCAAGCAGCAGTCGTTTCATGCGGATCTCCTCGGGCGGGCGGCGATCCGCCCTCCACTTCCCATCCGCGCAATGGCGGCGGCGACTGCCACGCGGTTACGGCTGGCGCGGCAGGTCCAGGGCCGGGTTGCGGTCGAAGAAGTCGAACGGCCGCAGTTCGAAGGCATGCCACAGCACCGGCATCACCGGCCAGTCCTCGGTCCGCGGCAGGTGGTGCATGCCGACCACGTGCCACAGCACCAGGTCGGTGCGCTCGACCGGGCGGTCGCGCGCGGTCCACGCCGGCAGCCCCGCGGGCGTGGACGCCAGCAGCGGATAGTCGCCCGCGGCGTGGCGCTCTGCCGCGTCATGGGGCGTCACCCAAAGCGCATGCCGCACGAACCCGGCGCGGCGATGCACCGGATCCAGATCGGCGATGAGCGCGGCGGGCGTCGCCGCGTGGCCCGCGCGCAGTTCGTAACCGGTCGGATGGTCCGCGGCGTTGCGCGCGTCGGGATTGACCACGCGCCATTGCGCCGCATGCTCGCTAACGTGCCCCTGCAGCAGCTCGCGCTCCGAGCGGATGGTGCGTTCACGGGGCACCCAGATCGCACCGCGCGGATTCGACTCCGGCAGTCGCACCGCCTGCAGCCGGGTCCCGACCAGCGAGTTGACCGGCCCGTCGACGTCCAGGTCGAGGCGGAAGGCGAAATGATGGTCGTGGTTGACCGCCACCACGCCGTCGGCGACGCGGTGCCCGTGGCGCGCATCGTCCGCGACCTTGACCGCCAGCTGCCCGCTGGCCCCGACCGCCACCCGCAGCGTGCCGTCGCGCTGGAAGCTCCAGTCGAACAGGTAGTCGTAGTTGCCGATGGTCGCGACCATGCGCACCACCAGCTCGCGCGCGGGCCGGCCCTGCACCGCCTCGCTGCCCTCGATGCCCTTGCGCCACGCGACCAGGCCGGTGTCGCGCTCGAACAGGCAGGCCACCCGCGGCCGCGGCCGCGAGACACCGCGCTCGTCGGTGCTCACCCCTTCGATGAAGGCCGCATCCGCCGGGCAGTCGATGCCCGGGGCCAGCGATTCGGCCAGGCCGTCGTACGCATACTCGCCGGCATCGAGCACGGCGCGGTCGTACCAGCCCGGCGCCGGATCCATGTAGGGCACGAAGATCTCCGACAGATGCGCCTGGTAGAGCACCGACCGCCGACGCGCGCCGTCATCGATGCTCACCGTCGACAGCACCACGCCCACGCGCGGATCCATCCGCAGGTGGAAGCGCCACTCGCCCCAGTGCACCAGGCCCCCGTCGATCGTGAAGCCGTGGATCTCACGTGGCCGGGCCGTGCCCTGCGGCAGCGGCGCGCGGTCGGGACCGACCGCCGCCGCATCCAGGTCGGCCACCGCGTCCGTGCGCGCCGAAGGTCCGGCATCGCGCGCGTGCAGCACCCGCGCGGCGTCGACATCGACCAGCACGTCGATGCCCTCCAGCACCCGCGCCGCCACCGAGCGCGCGCCGCGGCGCTCGGCGCAGCGCACCCGCATCGTCCGCGCCGCTGCCGGCACCGCAATCGCGCTGCCGGCGGCGAAACAGTCGACCGTGGCAGGATCGGCCACACCGTGCGCGGCCAGCAACGCCCGCACCTGGGCCGATGCCAGTGCGGTTTCGGCCGCGATCGTGTAGTCGCGGTCGGTGAACTGCGATTGCGCGCCGGGCACCTCGTCCAGCCGGATCTCGCCGCCCACCAGGTCGACGGTCGCCTCGAAGACCCGCCCCGCCCGGCGCAATACCACCAGCGCCCGGCGGCCGTGCAGCGCGCCCGGCGCGGCAGCCATGACCTCGGCCTTGGGTGGCTCGATCAGGTGCATGCCGGCCACCACGGTCTCCCCGTCCAGGCCCCCGGCCGCGTCCAGCAGCGCGATGGCGCGGCGGTGTTCGTCTAGATCGAGGCCATCGAGCGGATGCGGCGTTGCAATGCCCGCCATGGGACACGCGAGGATCACGACCAGCCCGATCCGCAGTACGCAGTGCAACGGCATGGCCCGATCCCGGCGTGGCAGCGATGGCGCGGCGATTGTTGCACTTCAGTCGGGCCGGCCAACGCGTGTATCGCTCGGCTGGCCGCCCGTCCCGGTTGGGTGACATAATCCCCGGCCGGCCGCCCATCGCCGGACGCGGCGCCGACGCCTCGCCAAGAGACGCCGAAGCCCACCGGAACGACAGTTGCGTTCCCGGAAGTGACTGACAACGCGCCTGTAGCTCAGCCGGATAGAGTAGTGGCTTCCGAAGCCATTGGTCGGGGGTTCGAATCCCTCCAGGCGCACCACCTTGTTCTTTGACGGCGGCCGCGCATACGTCGGGACGACTTTCGAGCCATGCCCCGCGCAAGCGCGGCCCGGCACGTTGTACGAACCGGGCCGCGCTGCGTGCCGCCGGCGCGGACCAGCAGGCTCCGCGTCCGATCAGAAGTCGAACCGCACCTGCACCTGCGCGGTATCCACGTCGAGGTCCTCGACCTCGCTGCGGGTGTACTCGCCGCGCAGCGCGACGAGCTCGTTGAAGCGGTACTGCAGGCCGACGCCGTAGATCGGGTCGGTGCCGTCGTCCTTGGCGGTGCCGGTCAGCCCGGGGATCGCGCGGTCGAGGTCCCAGCGCTGGAAGCCGGCCTTGGCATAGCCCGAGAACTTCTCGGTGAAGGGCAGGATGCCGACCGCGGTGAGATAGGCCGAGCTGAGTTCGAGGTCGGTGCCGGTGCCGCGGGGCTCGAGCTTGCCGAAGTCGGTATAGCCGGCTTCCAGCGCGAAGTTGCGGTGGAACTGGTAGCCGCCGAAGGCCGAGAACGCGGTGTCCTCGTCGTCGTAGCCGCGTTCGTCGACCAGGGCCTGGCCGGCGCCGACGCCGGCGTAGAAGCCGGTGTCCTGGGCCTGTGCCGCAAGCGAGGCGCCGCCGAGCAGTAGGGCGGCGAGAGCCGTGGTGAGCAGTTGGGAACGCATGGGTGTCTCCTGGGGTGGGGGATGAGCGGATTGCTCCGCCGCCGGCCGATGCGTGAGGCACCGGCTGCTGCGGCGTGCTCAGGAGATGGGCGTTCCACTGGAGGCACTAAAGGCCTCGATTCTGGATTCTTTATCCCGAAATGAAGGCCAATCGTGCAGTTCGACGAATGCGCGTCTGGATGGAGCGATGTGTCGAGCCGACAGCCAGGGTTCTGGACGCGGATCCAGCGATCGAACTCCGGTCAGGCCACCCCTGCGGCCGGGACCGGCCGCCCGCTCAGGGCAGCCGCACCAGCTGCCGGCCATCGCACAGCACGCTGCCGCGGCTGTCGCTGCGCGGGATCGGGTGCCCGCCGGTGAACGCGGAGAAGGCCGGCAGCACGGTGCACGCCGGACGCAGCCAGAACAGCGGATGGCGCCCAAGCGCGCCGGGCAGGCGCAGCACCGGATGCAGATGCCCGCACAGCACGTGCTGAGGGCCGTCCTGCGCTGGCGGTGCGTGGCGGAGTTCGAACGGTCCATCGACCACGCTTTCGGGCAGGCGCTCGACGCCAGCGGCAGGCGCGTCGAAGGCGCGGTCGTGGTTGCCGGGAATGACGGCGACGTCCACCTCGCCATGGGCATCGCGGAAGTCACGCCAGGCGGCATCCATCGCGGGGTTGCGGCGCGCATGCAGGAAGTCGCCGAGGATCCACAGCGAACGCGCGCCGGTGCGCGCGAGCAGGGCGGCGAGGCGGCCGAGGTCGTGCGCGGTGCCGCCGGTCGGCACGGCGATGCCGGCGGCGCGGAAGGTGTCGCCCTTGCCCAGGTGCAGGTCGGCGATGAGCAGGCGATCGCGTGCGGGCCAGTAGAGGGCGCGGTCTGCAAGCAGGCGCACCGGTTCGCCGGCCAGTTCCAGATCCAGCGCTTCAGCCATGGCGCTTTTCCAGGCGCTCGGCGGCGCGCTGCACGCGGGTGCGCCAGTCTTCGCTGCTGTGGGAGCCGCGCATGCCTTCGGCCCAGAGCGGGAACGACAGCGGCGTAAGCGTCTTCGGCTTGCGCAGCTCGATGCGCGCGGCGTGGCAGCGCGCCAGGGCCGCCTGCAGCGCGCGTACTTCAAGCTGGGCTTCGAACACTTCGCGCTCGGCCTGCTCCAGCAGCAGGTGGCCGGGGTCGTGGCGCTGCAGCACGTCGAACAGCAGCCCGCTGGAGGCCTGCAGCTGGCGCAGGCTGCGCAGCGCACGGCCGGGCAGCGAGGGCGGCAGCAGGCCGGCCACGCGCGCGATCTCGCGGAACTGGCGGCGCGCCAGTTCGCCGAGGTTGGCGCCGTCGCGCAGGTCTTCGATCAGGCCATCGGGCGTGAGCAGTGCGCGCAAAGTGTCGTTGTCGATCGCGGTGGGCGCCTGCGCGGTGAGCGCCAGGCCGTAGTCGTTGACCGCGAAGCCGAATGTGTTGGGCGCCAAGCGCGACCAGCGCAGCGCCAGCAGCGCGGCGAGGCCCTCGTGCACGCCGCGGCCGGCGAAGGGATAGACGAACAGGTGCCAGCCCTCGCGCGTCTTCGCGAACTCCGCGAGCAACGCGCCGGGCGACGGCAGCGCGGAGATCCGCGCCTGCAGGTCCAGCAGCGGCGCCAGTGCGCGCAGCTCCGGGCTGTCGCGCGGGCCGGCCAGCACCTGCGCCACGCGTGCACCGAGCTCGCTCGACATCGGCATGCGCCCGCCCTGCCAGCGCGGCACGATGCCCTCGCCCTTCTTCGCGATGCGCACCCAGGCGGTCATGTCCTGCAGCCGCACCAGCTCCAGCGTGCGGCCGGCGAACTGGAAGCGGTCGCGCGGACGCAGGCGCGAGAGGAAGCTCTCCTCGACGCTGCCGAGGCTGCCGCCGCGCATCAGCTTCACCTGCAGCGCGCCATCGCTGGTGATGGTGCCGATCGAGAGGCGATGGCGCTGGGCGATGCGGCGGTCGCTGACGCGATACACGCCGTCTTCGTCCACCACCACGCGCGTGTACTCGGGGTAGTGCTGCAGTGCCTGTCCGCCCTGCACGATGAAGGCCAGCACCGCCTGCCACTGCGCGTCGGTGAGTGCGGCGAAGGCATGCACGCCGCGCACTTCGGCCAGCAGCGCATCGGGCTGGAAGCCGCCGCCGAGTGCGAGGGTGACGCAGTGCTGCGCAAGCACGTCGAGCGAGAGCATGGGCGGTGGCCGCGATTCGATCTCGCCATCGGCCAATGCTGCGCGCGCAGCGGCGTATTCGGCCAGCTCCAGCGCATGGGTGGGCGCGCAGACGATGTGCCCGGCCTCGCCCGGACGATGGCGGGCACGACCGGCGCGCTGCAGCAGGCGCGCCATGCCCTTGGGGCTGCCGATCTGGATCACCTGGTCGACGGTGGGGAAATCCACGCCCAGATCGAGGCTGGAAGTGGCGACCACGCAGCGCACGCGGCCCTCGCGCAGGCCCTGTTCGACCGATGCGCGCAGCTTCGGGTCGAGCGAGCCATGGTGCAGCGCGAGCGTCTCGGGCGCTTCCAGCCAGGTGGCCGCCAGCGCGCGGTGCCACAGTTCGGCCTGCGCGCGCGTGTTTGCAAACAGCAGCGTGGTGTCGGCGGCCTGCAGGCGTGCGGCCACGCGCTGCACCTGCGACAGGCCGATATGCCCGGCCCAGGGAAAGCGCTCCCCTGCCTCGGGCAGCAGGGTGTCCAGGGTGAGGCTGCGTGGCTTCGCTGCCTGCAGGATGGCCGCGTCCGGCGCATGCGGCAGCAGCACGTCGCGCGCCTGCGCGAGGTTGCCGAGCGTGGCCGACAGGCCCCAGGTCCGCACCTGCGGCGCCCAGGCGCGCAGCCTGGCCAGGCACAGCTGCAGCAGCACGCCGCGCTTGTTGCCGAGCAGCTCGTGCCATTCGTCGACCACGATGCCGCGCAGGCCGGAGAGCTGCGCGGCAGTGTCGGGGTAGGTGAGCAGCAGGGCCAGCGATTCTGGCGTGATCACCAGCACGTCGGCACGGCCCTGGCGCGCCAGGCGCTTGTCGCGCGAGGTGGCATCGCCGGTGCGCATGGCCACGGTCCAGTCCAGGCCGAGCGCCTCGAGCGGCGTGCGGATTGCACGCGCGGTGTCGCTGGCCAGCGCGCGCAGCGGGGTGATCCAGAGCAGGCGGGTGCGGGCGCTCTTGTCATTTCGAGCTGAGCGGGAAATCCCTGCCGCTGAAGGAACGAGATTCCTCGCTTCGCTCGGAATGACAGGCTGGTAGGGGCGCGAGGCTGTCGCTGTCTGTGTCTTCGATGCGCATGCCTTCCGTGCTTTCGCGGGCTGTGCGCGCGCCGCCTCCGTCAGCGCGTCCAGCAGCGGCCCGCCCAGCGCGGCAAGGGTCTTGCCGCTGCCGGTGGGCGTCACCAGCAGCCCCGATTCGCCGCGGCGCCAGCGTCGCCAGGCCTCGCGCTGGAAGGGCGCCGGCTTCCAGCCCTGGGCGGCGAACCAGTCCGCGAGCGGCGCGTCGAAGCGCATGCGCGCGTCCGACTTCATCGTGCCAGCGCCCGCAGCGTCTCAAGCCGGTCGGCCTCGGCGGGCGGCTTGTCGTGGCGCCAGCGCAGGATGCGCGGGAAGCGCACCGCGATGCCCGACTTGTGCCGGCTGGAGCGGTTCACCGCCTCGAAGCCAAGCTCGAACACGTGCACGCCCGGCACCGAGCGCACCGGGCCGAAACGCTCGAGCGTGTTGCCGCGGATCCAGCGGTCCAGACACAGGATCTCGGCGTCATCCAGGCCGCTGTAGGCCTTGGCCACCGGCACCAGCGCCTCGCCATCCCACAGGCCGAAGGTGTAGTCGGTGTACAGCGTGCTGCGGCGGCCATGGCCGGACTGCGCATAGATCAGCACCGCATCGATGGTGAGCGGATCGATCTTCCACTTCCACCAGTCGCCGCGCCGTCGTCCGGACTGGTAGGCCGCATCGCGACGCTTGAGCATCAGGCCCTCGACGCCGCGTTCGCGCGCCTGCTTGCGCAGGCTGGCGGCGGCATGCCAGTCCGATGTTTCGACCAGCGGCGAGGCGACGATGCGCGGATCGCCGTGCGCGGCCAGCAGCGCTTCCAGCGCGGCGCGGCGTTCGTGCTGGGGGCGCTCGCGCCAGTCTTCGCCATCGAGCTCAAGCAGGTCGTAGGCCTGCACGCGCGCGGGCGTGTCGGCCAGGGTCTTGGCGCCGGGCTTGCGCCGCTGGATGCGCGTCTGCAGCGCGGTGAACGGCAGCGGATCGCCATCGCCCGCCCGCCAGGCCAGCAGCTCGCCGTCGATCACGCAGTCGCGCGGCAGCGAAAGGGCGGCGTGCTCGATCTCGGGAAAGCGCCCGTCCAGCCGCTCCTCGCCGCGCGACCACAGCGCCACCTCGCCGCCGCGGCGGATCAGCTGCAGGCGGATGCCGTCCCATTTCCACTCCAGCAGCCAGTCGCCGACCGGGCCGAGGGCGCGCTCGATCGCTTCGGGATCGTTGGCGAGGGCGGACGGCGCGGCAAGGTCCGCGCCAGCCGCGTCGTCGGCGTCGGTCGCCTCCTCGGGCGCGTCTGCCGGCGCAGTCGCATCGCTTTTGGGCGCGCGCAGCACCGTTTCCAGCGGCGAGGCCAGGAAGAAGGGATAGGGCTGCTGGCGATCGCTCTCGAGTTCTTCGTGCGACAGCAGCGTGGCCAGGAACTGCGGCGTGGGCTGCCAGCTGCCGAGCATGCGCTGGGCGATGCGGGCGATGTCGATGCCGCTCATCTCGGCCAGCGCCTGCTGCACCATGCGCTGCGACACGCCCACGCGCAGCGCGCCGGTGAGCAGCTTGTTGAACAGCAGGCGCTCGTCGAAGCACAGCGTCCGCCAGGCGCCGATCACCACGGCGCGACGCGCTTCCACGTCGCGGTTGGCGACCGGCAGCAGGCGACGTTCGATCCATTCGGCGAGCGCGATGTCCGCGCCGGGGCTGTCGGGATCGTCGAGCAGCAGGGCCAGGGTTTCGCCCAGGTCGCCGACCTGGTCGTAGCTGTCGTCCACCAGCCAGTCCGGCAGCTGCGCTTCCGTGGCAATCCATTCGCGCAGCTCGCGTGTGTTGGCGATGCGCTGTTTTGCGCCGGCGATCTTGCCGCCGGCGAGCAGGTGCAGCGCCCAGGCCGCATCGCGCGGCGGGGCCTCGCGGAAATAGCGCACCAGCGCCGCGCGCTTGTCGAGCGTGGCGGTACTGCGGTCGAGCTCGCGGTAGAGGGCGGCGAAGCGGCGCATGTCAGTCAGGTCCGGTCACTTCGTCCACCTGCGTTTTGCTCCTTCCCCCGTCTGCGGGGGAGGGAGTCGGCCTCCGAAAGGCTGGTGTCGCACCTGCTGCTGGCTCCTTCCCCCGCGAGCGGGGGAGGGAGTACAAGCCGCGGGCCGGGAGGAGGGACGCCTGCACGCTCAATCCTCCTCTCCATAACCTGTCCGGAACGCGCCCGCATCAATGCCGTCCTCGCACAGCTTGCGGACGATCGCGTCGGTGTTGCCGTGGGTGGCGATCACGCGGCTGGCGCCGGTTTCGCGCACGGTGCGGATCAGGTCGGGCCAGTCGGCGTGGTCGGACACCACGAAACCGCGGTCGTAGTTGCGGCGGCGGCGGTTGCCGCGGATGCGCATCCAGCCCGAGGCGAAGCCGGTCTGCGCGCGGCGGAAGCGGCGCATCCAGGCGCTGCCCGCGGCCGAGGGCGGTGCCAGCACCAGGCGGCCGGCGAAATCGACGCCGCGCGCCTGCTCCGAGACCGGTTCGGTAGGCGGCAGGGCGACGCCGCAGGCACGGTACACGTCCACGCCGGTGGCGATCGCGCCATGCAGCAGCACCGGCGCGTCGAGGAACGGCGCAAGCTCGGCCAACACCCGCTGCGCCTTGCCCAGCGCGTAGCAGAACAGCACCGCTGCCGTGTCCTCCTGCTCGCAGGCGGCGCGCCAGTCGGCGATGTCGCGCGCGACGTCGGCGGTGTCCGGCCAGCGGTAGATCGGCAGGCCGAAGGTGGCCTCGGTGATGAAGGTGTCGCAGGGCACGACTTCGAACGGCGCACAGGTCGGATCGTGCTGGCGCTTGTAGTCGCCCGAGGCCACCCAGACACGATCACCGGCCTCGATCCGCACCTGCGCCGAGCCCAGCACATGCCCGGCCGGATGCAGCGAGACGCGGGTACCGCCCAGGTCGAACGCTTCGCCGTAGTCCACCACGTGGTAGCGCTGCGCGCCAAGTCGCCACTCCAGGATCGGCAGGCTCTCGCGCACGCAGTGGTATTCGCCCATGCCGCTGCGGGCGTGGTCGCCGTGGCCGTGGGTGATCACCGCGCGCGGCACCGGCCGCCAGGGGTCGATATGGAAATCGCCGGCCGGGCAGTACAGGCCTTCCGGGCGCAGCTCGACCAGGTCGCGGGTCGCGCTCATGGCCCGAGCCCGGAAGGGCCGTCGCGCCGCGCGCTGCGGTCGGCCTGGGTCGCGGATGGGACGGACATGGTCGGGTGCCGGTGCGTGTGGTCGGTGGTCAGCCGCAGACTGGACCAGCCGCCGTCGAGACCGGGCGAACGCCGTCTGCGCAACCTATCCGGCATCCGCCGCGACGCGGTGCCGCAATCAAGCCGGACCTGCAGACATCTGCCGTTCTCCATCGGCGCTGGCCGCCATTGGCGCTCGCCGCCCCGCTTCGTCCACACTCGGCGCCCTGTCCCGCCGACCGGTGCATGCCGCATGTCCTTCACCTCGCCGCTGTTCATCACGTTTGCCGCCTACCTGCTGCTGATGCTCGGACTTGGTTTCGTCGCCTGGCGCCGCACGCGCACCTTCGACGACTACATCCTCGGGGGCCGTTCGCTGGGCAGCTTCGTGACCGCGCTCGCAGCGGGCGCCTCGGACATGAGCGGCTGGCTGATGATGGGCCTGCCCGGTGCGCTGTACCTGAGCGGCGCTTCCGAGGCCTGGATCGCGGTCGGCTTGCTGCTGGGCGCATGGGCGAACTGGAGGTACGTGGCCGGGCCGCTGCGCGTGTACACCGAGCGCACCCGCAACGCGCTGACCCTGCCGGACTACTTCACCCATCGCTTCGAGGACCACAGCCGCGTGCTGCGCATCCTCGCGGCGCTGGTGATCCTGGTGTTCTTCGCCATCTACTGCGCGTCGGGCATCGTCGCCGGCGCGCGCATGTTTGAAAGCGTATTCGGGCTGCCGTACGGACAGGCGATGCTCTGGGGCGCGGCGGTGACGATCCTGTACACCTTCGTCGGCGGCTTCCTGGCGGTGAGCTGGACCGACACCATCCAGGCCTCGTTGATGATCTTCGCCCTGCTGCTGGTGCCTGTCGTCGCGATCCTCGGCGTGGGCGGCCCGGCGCAGGCGCTGGCGCTGGTGGAGCAGGTCGACCCGACACGGCTGGACTGGATCGGCACCGGCGGCGTGATCGCCGTGGTCTCGGCGCTGGCCTGGGGGCTGGGCTATTTCGGCCAGCCGCACATCCTCGCCCGTTTCATGGCCGCCGACAGCCTGGCGACGATCCCGCGCGCGCGCCGCATCGCCATGACCTGGATGACGCTGTGCCTGGGTGGCGCGGTCGCCACCGGCTTCTTCGGCATCGCATGGTTCGCGGCCCATCCGGAGTTCGCCGGCCCGGTGGATGCCAATCCCGAGCGCGTGTTCATCGTGCTCTCGGAAGTTCTGTTCAACCCGTGGATCGCCGGCGTGCTGCTGTCGGCGATCCTGGCGGCGATCATGAGCACGCTGTCGGCGCAGCTGCTGGTGTGCTCGAGCGCGCTGACCGAGGACCTGTACCGCGGCTTCGTGCGGCCCAGGGCCGGACATGGCGAGCTGGTGTGGGTGGGCCGCGCGATGGTGCTGGGCGTGGCGCTGCTGGCGATCTGGATCGCGCGCGATCCCGACAGCCGCGTGCTGGGCCTGGTGGCCTATGCCTGGGCCGGTTTTGGCGCGGCGTTCGGACCGGTGGTGGTGCTGTCGCTGCTGTGGAAGCGCATGACCCGCAACGGCGCCATCGCCGGCATGCTGGCCGGCGCGGCGACCGTGCTGCTGTGGAAGCAGACCGGCAGCGCGCTGTACGAGCTCGTGCCGGGTTTCGCCATGGCCACGCTCGCGATCGTGGTGGTCAGCCTGCTCGGCCGAGCGCCGTCGCCGGCGGTGCAGCAGCAGCACGAGCAGGTGCACGACACGCTGCGCGCGCAGGGGCAGTGACGCGCCGACTGGTTCCAAGTCGGGCTTCCGACCAACGTCATCCCGGCGAAGTGCGTTACAACGGCCGAAGGCCGGTCAAGCCGGGATCCATTTCGCCTTTGCTCTACCCGATGGATCCGGCTTTCGCCGTACCGATCGGCGCTGGGCTGCCGCCGGAGTGGACCTGACCGCGGACGTGTAGGACAGTCCAGCTTCGCCCCTTCCACGGCGTCCGACCAATGGACATCCGGATCAAGCGCGCCTACGAGGCGCCTGCCCACAACGACGGCGCGCGCATCCTCGTCGACCGCGTCTGGCCGCGCGGCCTGCGCAAGGAGGCGCTGGCGCTGGATCTCTGGCTGAAGGACATCGCACCCAGCGCGCAGCTGCGCAAGTGGTTCGATCACCGGGCGGAGCGCTTCGCGGAATTCACCCGGCGCTACCACCTCGAGCTGGAGGCGAACCCCGACGCCGTTGCGCAGCTGCAGCCGTGGCTGCGCAAGGGTCGCGTGACCCTGGTGTATGGCGCGCGCGATGAGGCGCACAACCAGGCGCTGGTGCTGCGCGACTGGCTGCTGGAGCGTTAGCGCCGGCGCCCGATCGTTGTCATCTCGCCCGCGACCGTTGCACTCCGCCCGCAACCACTGTCATTGCGACTCCTAACGGCTGTCATTGCGACCCCTAACCACTGTCATTTGACCGCAGGGAGAAATCTGCTCCCCGATGCGCAGGCAGGGATTCCTCCCTGCGGTCGAAATGACAGGCATCGCGCACGGGAGATGCTGCATCGCACGGCAGGCCCACAGCATCCGCTCAGTCCGCGAGGAACGCCTCCACGTCCACCACCTCCACGCCCTGCAGCGGCCCCAGCAGACGATCGAACCAGGCCTTGTGCGAGGCACCGACGATCGACAGCACGCGCGTGCCCGGGCGATCGCGGAAGGTGCTGCCGATGTTGGCGACCATGCGCAGGTTGCGCAGGTCCCAACCTGTGACGTACTGGCGGCCGAAGCGCTGCTGCGAATCTTCGGCCAGCGCGAGCGCGAAGTCGCAGCGCATCGGCATGGGCTGGTAGTCGGCGCTGTTGGTGTGGCGGTACAGCTCCAGCAGGTCCGGCGCCTGGCGCAGCGCGCTGTCGCGAGCACGCAGCGCGGCGCATTCCGGCGGCGCACTGTCCCAGGCACCACGGATCGCGGTCGCGAAGCCATCCATGTCGTCGATGCGCAGGTTGTCGCCGGTGTGGTCGTCCACCGGATGCACGCGCTCCAGGCCCAGGCGCACCGCCAGCGCGGCGGCGATGACGGTGTTCTCGTTGCTTGATGCCTCGCGCTTGCGCAGCGCCTGCACCAACGCCTCGTCCAGCCCGTCGCCGGCCCGCCGCTCGCCGGACTCCAGGCGCAGCCACTGCACCAGGGCCGAGGTGGGATCGCCGGCGGCGAGAAAGGTCGCGGCCAGGCGACGACGCTGCGCCGGCGTGGGTGCATCGGGCCAGGCGGCAAGCTGCGCGTCGACCGAAGCGATCGCCGCCGGCACGTCCAGGCCGGTGGCCGCACGCGCTGGAGCGGTGTCGGGGCAGTAGCTGGCGCCGCCTTCCGGGTCGTAGACCGCGGGATGCCGCGCCATCAGGTCGCAGGTTTCGCCGGGCATCGCTTCGACGGTGATGATCTGCGGATCGAACTCCGCCAGCCGCCGCAGCAGTGGCTCTATCGCGCTTGCCACCACTTCGCCGGCATCGTCCTGCGCCAGATGCACGGTGCCCAGCACGAGCACTCGGGTGGGCGGACCGGCGAAAGCCTGCTGCGCGGAGGCCGTGCCCGCGGGCGCGGCGAGCGCGCAGAGCGGGCTGGCGGCAAACAGCAGGACGGACAGTAACGGACGACGCATCGGCTCGACTCCGGAACGGGACGGCGCCATCACACCCGTTCCCGGCAGCACCCGCATGACCGGATAGTCACCATGACCATCGGCGCACCGCAGCACGCCGCAGGCGCGCGTCCGAGCGTGTCGCTGTGTTGACTCCGCCCCGAACCGTCATCCACGAGCGCGAAGAGCACAGACCCCGCAGCAGACGTGCCGAGCTTCCCGCTTGCGACGGAAGGCGAAGCGGCGGCGCGGTCCCGGAGCACAACGGCTGGGCGTCGCCCGACGGCGGTGCGCCGCGCTCAATACGCCAGCACGCGCACCGGCAGGTCGGTTGCCCCACGTGCGCGGTTACCGGCCGCATCCTCGCCCAGCGCACGCACGATGTAGTCGCCGGCGGGCAGCGACGCCGGCTGCCAGTAGCCCTGCGCCACCTCGTCACCACGCACCCGGTTGGTCGCCACGTACAGGAAGCGCGTGCGCGACGCGCCATGCACGGTGATGCCGCTGTCGGCAGCGTAGGCCACCTTGACCGCCTCGGGATGCGCCGGCATGCGCGAGAAGTCGAGGTTCATCGCCGGTGTTTCGAAACCCGCCACCGGCCGGCCGTCCGCGTGCAGCACCTGGTAGCCGACGCGATGCAGCCCGAGTCGCCGTCGCGGCAGGTTGCCGTCCACCTGGTCCCAGGCCTCGACCACTATCTGCACGTCGGCAGCGCGCGGCACCAGCACCCGCCCGTCCCCGCGCGCCGACAGCGGCTGGCCTGCACCATCGAGCAGGCTGACGTGGTCGATGCGCGGCTGCACCGTGTCGCTGTAGTTGCGGAAGCCGAGGCGGATCGCGTTGTGCTGGTGGCCGTACGGCCCGACGATCAAATGCGTATGCGCCTGCGCGTTGACCGTGCCCAGCGCGTCGCCGGGCACGAAGCGCGTGCCGCGCATGATTCGCACCGAAGCCGCGCGGCCGCCCTCGTCGCGATCGATCAGGAAACGTGCGGGATCCAGGTTGCGCCCCTGCGCGGTGCGGCCCACGCGCATGTGCAGGTAGGTCAGCTCGTCGACGCTGACGCCTTCGGCCTGGCCGCCGAAGCTGAAGGCCGCCAGCGGACTGCTGATCTTGCCGCCGCCGATCGACAGCACCGGCGTCCCGACATCGGCGCGCACGTCCAGGCCGTTGTGCAGGTGGCTGCGGCTTTCGCCGCTGAAGTTGCCGCGCACCTCGCCCAGCGTGCCGACCACTTCGTGCCAGCCATCCTGCGGCGCAAACGGCCAGCGCTGCGCGGTCTGCGGCAGCGCGCGCGCAGGCGAAGGACCCACGGGCCCATCCGCCGGCGCATCGACACCGCGCGGCACGATCCGGTGCAAGCGATGGCCGGCCGCATCGGCCAGCAGCAGGCTGCCGTCGGCTTCCAGCCAAAGCGCCGAAGGGCGCGCGAACCACGGGCCGGTGCCGCCGCCCGCCAGCACGCGTGAACGGCCATCGGCGGAAACCTGCAGCACGCGCCCGGGCGAGAGTTCGGCGACATACAGCGCGCCGTCGTGCGTGGCCGCGAGCGCGAGCGGGCGCACCGGTTCGGGTGCGTCCCAGCCGGTCGCCCGCCAGGTGTGCACCGCGCCATCGGTCCCGATCCAGCGCAGCGCGCGGTTGCCGGTATCGGCGATCCACAGCCGACCGTCGGTCGCCACTGCGATCGCGGTCGGCGTGTGGAAGCGCGTCAGCGGCGCCTGGCCGTCGACAAACGCAGGCTCCGCACCGCCCGCAAGCGTACGCACGCGACCGTCGCGATCGATCACGCGGATGCGGTCGTTCCAGGTGTCGGCCACGTACACGCGCCCGCCCTCGTCCACCGCCACGCCCATCGGCGCGCGGAACTGCGCCAGCGTGCCGTCGCCATCGCGAAAGCCGGGCACGCCGGTGCCGGCCAGCGTGGTCACCTCGCCGTTGCGCGAGATCTTGCGGACGGCGTGGTTGCCGGTGTCGGCGACATACATGTTGCCGAGACGGTCGATGGCGAGCGAGGACGGCGTATGGAACTTCGCCGCCGTGCCGATGCCGTCGGCGAAGCCTTCGCTTGATCCGGCGAACGTGGTGACGCGGCCATCGGGCGCGATGCGGCGAATGCGGTTGGCCTCGCCGCCATCGGCGACGAACAGGCTGCCGTCGACGCCGCGCACCAGGCCCCAGGGTTCGTCGAAGCGTGCCTGCAGCAGGTGGCCATCGCGCAGGCCGCGTTGGCCGTCGCCGGCGAGCGGCGCGATGCGGGGCTGCCAGTCGAAGCTCGTCGCGGCCAGTGTTGGCGGCGGGCCACGCCACCAGTCGCGCAAGGGCTGCCACAGGAAGGTCGCCGCCAGCGCCAGCGCGGTGAGCGACGCAACCGCCAGCAGCGCGCGCCGCAGCCCCGGCCGGGCGCGGCCGGTGCGCCGGTTCAATCCAGGACGCGGCAGAACACCGCCTTGAGGTAGCGCGACTCCTGCACGTGGGCCATGAACGGATGGTCGGCGCCGGCGCCGGAGACCTTCAGCACCTGCACCGTGCGCCCGGCGTAGAACGCGGCGCGGCGCATCATGTCGAGGAACTGCTCCTCGCTCACAAGGCCGGTGCACGAGAACGTGGCCAGCAGGCCACCGGGCTTGACCACGCCCAGCGCCAGCTTGTTCATGTCCAGGTACTTCTTGAGCGCAGGAATCACCTGCTCGCGATCGCGCGTCATCTTGGCCGGGTCGAGGATCACCACGTCGTACTGGTCGCCGGCATTGGCCGCATCGCGCAGCCACGGAAAGATGTCGGCCTGCACGAAGCGCGGGCGCACGCCGTTGAGTTTCGCGTTGCCGTTGGCAATCTCCAGTACGTCCTCATCGATGTCGATGCCGACCACTTCACTGGCGCCGCGCACCGCCGCGTACACGCCGAAGCCGCCGGTGTTGCAGCACAGGTCGAGCACGCGCTTGCCCGTGCAGCGGTGCGACAGCCACTCGCGATTGTCGCGCTGGTCGGCGAAGAAACCGGTCTTGTGCGCGCCGGCCGGGTCGGCGCGGAAGCGGATGCCGTTCTCGGTGATGAGCGCAGCTTCGGTGCCGGCGGTCTCGCGGAAGTCGAACGACTCCTGCTTCTGCACATGCTCGTCGGCGAAGCCGTGGAAGCGGCAGCCGGGAAACTGCTCGCGCAGCGCGGCGTGGATCCACTCGCGGTGGCGGTACATGCCGGCGCTGAAGTACTGCACCACGATCAGATCATCGTAGCGGTCCACCACCAGCCCACTCAGCCCGTCGCCCTCGCTGTGCACCACGCGCCACGCGTTGGTGGTCTCGTCCAGCTGAAGCACCTCGCGGCGCAGCAGCACCGCCTCGGCGATCTTGGCGGCGAACCAGGCGGCATCCACCGCAACGTCCGGATCGGTTTCCAGGATGCGCAGGGCGATGCGCGAATGGCCGTTGTAGAAGCCGCGGCCAATCCAGACCCCGTCCACGCCAACGATGTCGACGATGGTGCCGGGCTTGGGCCGCGGGGTCGGCTTCTCGACCAGCTTCTGGAAGATCCAGGGATGGTTGGAGCGCCAGGCGTTCTTGAGGTGGACAGTGGGAATGGCATCGGTCATGCGTGCAAGTTTACGCGGCTGCGGTCGCCCCAAACCCTTGCATCCCCCCATTCCGCCGCCACCCTTGCCGAATGTACCTGCCCACCCCCGACGACCCGCACGACCCCGACACCCAACGCGCGGCCGACCGGCGCCGCCTGGGCAACGCCTTCAAGGGCGCCATCGCCTTCGTCCTGCTGCTGGTCATCGTGTTCGGCCTGCAGGGCCTGGGCGACTACCGCCTGTTCGCGGTCGGCGCGGGCACGGCGCAGGGCCTGATCGGCATCCTCACCGCCCCCCTGCTGCACGGATCGCCCGAACACCTGATCGCCAACGCCTCCGCGCTGCTGATCCTCGGCACCCTGTCCCTGACCACCTACCCGCGCGCCACCGTGCGCGGCCTGCCGCTGATGTGGCTCGGCTCCGGCATCGGCGCATGGGCACTGGGCGACCCGGGCTCGTTCCACCTCGGCGCCAGCGGCCTCACCCACGGATTGATGTTCCTGGTGTTCGTGCTCGGCCTGCTGCGCCGCGACCGCCCCTCGATCGCCGCCGGCATGATCGCGTTCTTCTTCTACGGCGGCATGCTGCTGACCGTGCTGCCGCACGAGCCCGGCGTGTCCTGGCAGTCGCACCTCGGCGGCGCCCTGGGCGGCGCACTCGCCGCCTGGCTGCTGCGAAGCAGCGACCCGCTGCCCCCGCGCCGCCGCTACAGCTGGGAGATCGAGGAAGAAGAAGCCGAACGCGCCGCACAGGCCGAACGCGACACCTTCGAACCCGGCTCACCGCGCGACGTGCCGGTGCTATGGCAGCGCGACGGGCAGGACGAGGAGCGTGGCGTGGTGCTGCCGTTCCGGAAGCGCGAGGACTAGATCGGCCAAGGGCGGGGACCTGCAGTCTTTGAACCCTCGGGTCCCATGCGCCCCGCCCGCATGCGGTTCCAGGAAGGCCTGACACGGCTCGGGGCTGACTGTGACGCGAACTGGTTCGGGAACAGGCTTCCCAGGCCCAGGAGGCGATATGACTACGAGACACCCGCACAACGAATCCAGCATCTCTCAGGGGTGTTGCACTCGGGGTGTTGATTCACCCAGCACCCTCACTTTGCATACTCCGCGGTTAGCTCAACTTCCACAACGTATGAAGGAAGATAGAGGCGCTGGACCTGCACCCAACTCGCGGCGGGGAGTGATGCGCCATAAAATTCGCGGCGAATCGACTTGTTTTCAATGAATGCATCCAAGTCAGTGGCAAACACAGTTTCGCGCACGACGTTTGCAGAGGACAGCCCGTTTGCCTCCAGAACTTCGTCAAGTCGCGCGTATACAGAGCGAACTGCAGAATCCATAGTTCCGCCTGCCGAAATACCAGAGACATGGAGCGTGTTTCCGCTACGGACTGCTTGGCAGAAGCCTATTTCCTGCTCCAGCTGCTCCATAGAGTGGAAACAGGTTCGTTCGGGCTGCGGGGCTGTCGAAGCACAACCTGACGTGGCCGCGAGAGCGGCTATTAAAAACAGATGGCGGTTCATAGAACTCCTGTGCTGTCTAACGCCTTATGTCTTGAGTTTCCCCTACCGTAGGCGCCGAGAGCCCGACGTGCGCGCCCGATAACGCCTCGGTGTCAGACCACCGTAATTCAGCAGGGGCCGCACGCCGGATCTCGCGC
>NZ_JBSVRO010000007.1:0-169360 GCF_054072655.1 Luteimonas sp. A482 | reverse complement strand
CGCAGGGCGCGAGATCCGGCGTGCGGCCCCTGCTGAATTACGGTGGTCTGACACCGAGGCGTTATCGGGCGCGCACGTCGGGCTCTCGGCGCCTACGGTAGGGGAAACTCAAGACATAAGGCGTTAGCGCCCATCGGGGGACAGCGATGATTCGGATAGCCTCTTTGTTTGCCTTGGGATTCATTTCGCTCCAATGCTTCGCTAGCGATTCTGTCAGCTACGCCCAAATGGCTAGAGCCAGTTGGAGCTCTTTTGAGTGCTCAACCCTTGCATCGAAGATGTGGCAACCTGCCGAGCAAGAGCGTCTGTTCAACTTTGGTTACGCGCAAGGGCGAGAGTTCATCTCTGCGCTAGAGGCAGGAAAGATCAAACGCGAAGATCTATCATCGCATGCGCCAGTGGGTGCCCTCCTGCTACTGGAGGGTCCCAGCGCGGATTTCATCCTCGGTCGAATCTACGCGGCTGCAGAGGAGAATGCTCTGAAAGATGTCTATCGGACAGATGAGGTTTTCAACTCCGAGGCCACACAGGAACTGATTGCGTTCAACAAGTTCACGCGCAGCAACTGCCAACTTATCGGCAATGGGCGGTGAATTAACACCCCAAGTGCACCACCCCTGAGATCGCGCTGAGCCTTTCGATGGGTGTCTGGTAGCCATACCGCTTCCTCGGTCTTGTGTTGAGTTTGTGGACGACACGGTCGCAGTCGCGTTGCCGTACGCGTGCGAGGCTCTTTCGTTTGGGGAAGTATTGGCGCAACAGGCCGTTGAAGTTCTCGTTGCTGCCGCGTTCCCAAGGCCGGTGCGGATAGGCGAAGTAGCAGCGTACACCGGTCGTTTCTTCGAGCACCTTGTAGCCATGGAACTCGGTGCCGTTGTCCCAGGTGATGGTCTTGAAGGGCAGGCCGCTGTCGCGGATAAGCTCCAGGACGGCGCGGTTGACGGCGGTAACGGTGCGGTGGCGCAGCTTCTTGACCAAGCTCATCCCTGAGCTACGGTCGACAAGGGTCAGGAGACAGTCGCGTTCGCCTGCGGCGCCCATGACGGTGTCGCCTTCCCAGTGGCCGGGCTCCTTGCGCAGCTCAACGGCTTCGGGCCGGGTGTCGATCATGGGTTTGCCCTGCAGGCGACCGCGTGTTTCCAGCGGTGAATTAACACCCCAAGTGCGACAGCAGTGTCCCTATTCCCTGTGTCCCTGTCCTTAGTAGCCGCCGAGCGGGCGAGCCGTTCGAGCATCGCCGTCCTGTTTTACGCCGCGCCGCAGCATTCCCGCATGCTATAGGCCCGGCCGATTTCTTCATTGGTATGGAATTGCTCGCCCGCCTATCCTCCGCAGTTGGACCGGCGAGGGTGGGGTGCTGGACGCAATGGGCTTCGGGGCGGGACGTTCAAGGCGAGAGAGCGGCGCCCTGGCTTGGGCGACGCTGGCGCTGATCTGCCTGTGCACACTCTCCGGGGTGCTGCAGGCGCAGGCGGACGGCTATCGCTGGCGCAACGTCGCGATTGGCGGCGGCGGATTCGTCAGCGGACTGGTGTTCCATCCGGCCGAGGCGGGCCTGTTGTATGCGCGCACCGACATTGGCGGTGCGTATCGCTGGGAATCTGCGAGGCGGCGCTGGATGCCACTGCTCGACTGGATGGGCGAGGACGACCGCGGGCGTTTGGGTATCGAAAGTCTGGCGCTGGATCCTTCCGATCCGGACCGGCTCTACCTCGCCGTTGGCACCTACCTGCACGAGCGCGGCGCCGACGGTGAGATCCTGCGTTCGCACGATCGTGGCGCAACGTTCCAACGCGCCGCGCTGCCATTCAAGCTGGGCGGCAACGAGCAGGGCCGCGGCAACGGCGAGCGGCTGGCGGTGGATCCGAACGACGGCCGCGTGCTGTTGCTGGGCACGCGCGCGCATGGGCTGTGGCGCAGCGATGACGGTGGCGCGCGCTGGGCGGAAATGCCCGGGTTCCCGGCCATCGCGAAATCCAGGTCCGCCTGGGCGAAGGGCTGGCGCGACGAGGTGCCGATCGGCATCGCGTTCGTGGTGTTCGACCCGGCCAGTGCAACGCAGGGGACGCCGTCGCGCACGATCTATGCGGGTGTTTCGACGCGGGAAACCGCGCTCTATCGCTCCGATGACGCTGGCCGCAGCTGGCAGGCCGTGCCGGGCCAGCCCGTTGGCCTGCGGCCCAGCCACATGGTGCGCGACGCGCGCGGGCGCTGGCTGCTGAGCTATGGCGACGAGCCCGGGCCCAACCACATGGCCGATGGCGCGGTGTATCGCTTCGATCCGGCCGACGGCAGCTGGGCCGACATCACGCCGCTGCCGCGCACGCCGGGCGTGGCCAGCGGGTTCGGCTGGGGCGCGGTGGCGGTGGACGCGCGCGATCCGGACGTGATCGTGGCCACGACGTTCCGCCGCTATCGGCCGCATGACGAGCTGTTCCGCAGCACCGACGGTGGCCGCAGTTGGGTCGCGACGTTCGAGCGCTCGCGTTTCGATCACGCCAGCGCGCCGTGGACAACGGATGCGACGCCGCACTGGATGGCCGACGTGGAGATCGATCCGCACGATCCGGACCGGATCTGGTTCGTCACCGGCTACGGCGCCTGGTCCTCGCGCAACGCGCGCGCGTTCGATGCCGGCGACGTGCTGCTGTGGGAATTCCCGCAGGCCGGATTCGAGGAAACGGTGCCGCTGGCGCTGGCGAGTCCGCCGCAGGGCGCGCACCTGGTCAGCGGGCTGGGTGATGTCGACGGTTTCGTGCACGACGATCTGGACGTGTCGCAGCAGCGCTTTGCCGGGGTGCGCTTCTCCAACACCGAGAGCCTTGCGTTCGCGGGACAGGCGCCACAGCGCATGGTGCGCAGCGGCCACTTCCACAACCGACCCGAGGGTGCGGTGCGTGGCGCGTGGTCTGGCGATGGCGGCCGCAGCTGGACCGCGTTCGCCAGCGAGCCGCCCGAGGGCGAAGGCGCGGGACACATTGCCCTGTCGGCCGATGGCGCGCGCGTGATCTGGCATCCGCGCGGCGCCGAGCATCACTGGTTGAGCGACAACGCCGGCGCCCGCTGGCAGAAGGTGCGTGGCCTGCCGCGCGGCGCGGTGGTGGAGGCGGACCGCGTGGAATCGGCCATCTACTACGGGTTCGACGCGACCAGCGGAACGCTCTACGTCAGCGGCGACGGGGGCGTGTCGTTCGAGGCGGTGCGGGCGAAAGTGGGCGAGGTCGGCGACTGGTTCCGGGCCGAGATCCGGCCGCATCCGGCGCGCAGCGGCGAGGCCTGGGTGGCGGCGTCGTGGCGCGGCCTGCTGCACTGGTCGCCGGGCAAGCTCGTGCGCCTGCCGGGCGTGGACGATGCGCGTTCGGTCGGGCTTGGCGCGCCGGCGCGCGAGGGCGAGCCGCCCGTGCTGTTCGTGCACGGGCAGGTCGAGGGTGCGCCGGGCCTGTTCCGCTCCGACGACGGCGGCCGCAGCTGGCGTCGCATCGATCACGACGCCATGCGCTTTGGCGGCATCATGCGTCACGTCACGGGCGATCCCCGCCTGCACGGCCGCGTCTACTTCGGTACCGAGGGACGCGGCATCTGGTATGGAGATCCGCAATGAATCATTCGTCCACATCGTCTGCTCCGGTCTGCAATTGCCACCGCCTGCCGCGGCTGCTGTGCGCGGGCGCGCTGGCACTGCTGGCCGCCAGCGTGCAGGCAGTCGAACTGCCGCGCATGTTCTCCGACGGCATGGTGCTGCAGCGCGGGCAACCGGTTCCGGTCTGGGGTTATGCGGAGCCGGGTGCGCGCGTCGAAGTCGCCTTCGATGGCGCCAGCGTCCACACCAGTGCCGACGGCAACGGCGCGTGGCGCGTAGAGCTTCCGGCGCGCGAGGCGGGTGGGCCGTTCGTCCTGCGCATCGACGATGGCAAGGCGCCGGTCGAGCTGCGCGACGTACTGGTGGGCGACGTGTGGCTGGCCTCGGGACAGTCGAACATGGAGTGGCCGATCTCGCAGTCCGCGGATGCCGAAACCGAGATTGCACGCGCCACTGATCCGCTGATCCGCCACTTCAAGGTTCCGAAGTCCTGGGCGGGCCTGCCGCAGTGGCAGCTGGCCGGCGGCGACTGGATCGCATCGACGCCTGAAGCGGCTGGCGACTTCTCGGCGATCGCACACTTCTTCGCGCGCGAGCTGCGCGCGTCCGAAGGCGTGCCGATCGGCATCATCGACAGCACCTGGGGCGGCAGCAGCATCGAGGCGTGGATGGATGCCGGCACCCAGGGCATCGACGGCGACGGGCTGGTGGAGCTGGCGCGCCGGATGAAGGAGGAAGACGAGCGCGCGCTCGCGCAGTCGCGCGCACAGGTGGCGCGGTGGCAGCTGCCGGCCGACGACAGCGCGTGGCATGCCGCGGGCCTGGATACTTCCGGGTGGGACGACATGGCCGTGCCGGGCCTGTGGGAAGCAGCCGGCTGGAACGGCATGGATGGCGTGGCCTGGTACCGCACCACGTTCACCCTGGATGCGGAGCAGGCGCGGCGCGGACTGACCATCGGCGTTGGCCGCATCGACGACAGCGACACCACATGGGTCAACGGCGTCGAGGTCGGGCAGACGCAGTTGCAGTACGACCTGCCGCGTGTGTACGCGGTACCGGCGGCGGCGCTACGCGCCGGCGTGAACGAGATCGCGGTGCGCGTCACCGACAACGGCGGCGGTGGCGGCATCCATGGGCCGGCGCAGGAACTGTTCGTGCAGCCGGAGGGCGGCGCACGCCTTGCGCTGGCAGGCACGTGGAAGTTCCGCCCCGCCGAGGTCACCGCGCTTGCGCTCGACGACAACAAGAACCAGCAGCCGACGCTGCTGTACAACGCGATGATCCGTCCGCTGCAGCCGTTTCCGGTACGCGGCGTGATCTGGTACCAGGGCGAGTCCAACGCCGGCAGCGTCGAGCAGGCGATGGCGTACCGGGTGCAGTTCCCGGCGATGATCCGCCAGTGGCGCAAGCAGTGGAATGCCCCGGAACTGCCGTTCCTGTGGGTGCAGCTGGCCAGCTGGCATTCGGGCGGGGACCAGGGTGATACGAGTCCATGGGCGGTGCTGCGTGAATCGCAGACCGCAACGCTGTCGCTGCCGGCAACGGCGCAGGCGGTGGCGATCGACATCGGCGATCTCGCCGACATCCATCCCAAGAACAAGCAGGACGCCGGCAAGCGGCTCGCGCTGGCGGCGCGGCATGTGGCCTACGGTGAGGCGGTGGTGCATTCGGGGCCGGTGTTCACCGGTGCGACCTTCGATGGTGGCGCGGCGACGCTGGTGTTCGAGGGCAACGGCAACGGCGAGGCTGGCCGCAGCGGGCTGACCGTGCGCGGCGGTGGCGTGCTGCAGGGCTTCCGGCTGGCCGGCGCGGATCGCATGTTCCATCCGGCCAGCGCGACCATTGACGGCGAGCACGTCGTGGTGCGGAGCGAGGCGGTGCAGGCGCCGGTCGCGGTGCGTTATGCGTGGCAGGACGCGCCGGTCGACGCAAATCTGGTCGGCGCCAGCGGGCTGCCGGCATCGCCCTTCAGGAGTGACGAATGGTGACTGCGCTGCGACGCATGACGCAAGGCTTGGCAGTTTGGCTCCTTCCCCCGCGTGCGGGGGAAGGCCGGGATGGGGGCGGGCCCGTCGCGTCGGAGCGTGCCCCCACCCAACCCTCCCCCGCACGCGGGGGAGGGCTCCAAGCGTTGCGGATGACCGGGCTGGCAAGCCTGCTTGCGCTTGCGGCCTGCCAGCCGACTGCTGAAAACAAGGGCGCTGCCGTCGCGACCGATACCGTGACCCCGAATCCGGCCTTGGAGGCCGGCGAGCGCCCGATCCCGCGCTTTGAAAGCCGCGACGGCAAGCACGCCCTGATCGTCGACGGCGCACCGTTCCTGATCCTTGGCGGCCAGGCGCACAACTCCAGCAACTATCCCGACCCGCTCAAACAGGTGTGGCCCGCGCTGGAGGACCTCGGTGCCAACACGCTGTCGATCTCGGTCGCCTGGGAGCAGGTCGAACCCGAGGAAGGGAAGTTCGACTTTTCCTTCGTCGACCACCTGCTGCAGCAGGCGCGCGAGCACGACAAGCGGCTGGTCCTGCTGTGGTTCGCGACCTGGAAGAACAACGGGCCCAACTACGCGCCACGCTGGGTCAAGCTCGACAACGCGCGCTTCCCGCGCGTGGTGCGCGAGGATGGCGTGGTGCTCAACTCGCTCTCGCCGCATGCGCAGGCGACGCTCGACGCCGACCGAAAGGCTTTTGCCGCGCTGATGCGCCACCTGAGGCAGGCCGATCCGCAGCGCACGGTGATCCTCGTGCAGCCGCAGAACGAGCCGGGCACCTACGGCGGCGTGCGCGACTTCTCGCCGCTGGCCCAGCAGGCGTTCGACGGCGCGGTCCCGGAACCGCTGCTCAGGCATCTCGGCAAGTCCCCCGGCACCTGGCGCGAAGTGTTCGGTGGCGACGCCGACGAGACCTTCCACGCCTGGCATATCGCGCACTACATCAACGAGGTCGCGAAGGCGGGCAAGGCCGAGTACCCGCTGCCGATGTACGTCAATGCCGCGCTGCGCGGTCCGTTCAATCCGGGTCAGCCGGGCCAGTACGCCAGCGGCGGTCCGACCGACAACATGCTCGACGTCTACAAGGCCGCCGCGCCGGACATCGACCTGCTCGCGCCCGACATCTACATGCCCGAGTACGTCAACTACACCACCGTGCTCGAGCGCTATGCGCGGCCCGACAACGCGCTGTTCGTGGCCGAGACCGGCAACTCCGCGGCGTATGCACGCTATCTGTTCCCCGCGCTTGGCCATGACGGAATCGGCTGGGTACCGTTCGGCATGGACTACACGCCCTATGGCAACTTTCCGCTGGGCGTGAAGCGCACCACGCCGGACACCATCAAGCCGTTCGCGCTCGGTTTCGCCCTGGTCAACCAGGGCATGCGCGAGTTCGCGAAGGCATCGTCCGAAGGCCGCCTGCACGGGGTCGCCGAGCAGGCCGGCGTGCCGGAGCAGACCATCCGCCTCAACGACCGCTGGAACGCAACGATCGGCTACGGCATGCCGCACTTCTGGTTCGTAGGCGACGTGCCGGGTAACCCCGAACCGATCGGCGGCGCGCTGATCGCCGAACTCGGTCCGGACGAGTTCCTGGTCACCGGCATGCATGCACGGGTGACCATCCATCCTTCGGCCCAGGGCGAAGCGCTGATCTACGACCGCGTCGAGGAGGGCCGCTACGTCGATGGCGCCTGGCAGTTCCAGCGCAACTGGAACGGCGACCAGACCGACTACGGCCTGAACTTTTCCGACGCAGTGCAACTGCTGCGCGTGACCCTTGCGACCTACCGCACCACTTCCGACGTCGACCCCCAGGAGGACTGACGCCATGACCCGACTTTCCCGTTTCCCGCGCCTGCTTGCCCTGCCCGTGGCCATGGCCCTGGCCGGCTGCGGCGCGCAGGCCGCCACCAGCTGGGAGCGCGTCGACGATGGCCTCGTCGTGCGCCCGCTCGCCGACGGCGCCGCCGACGTGCGCCTGCAGGTGGTGTCCGACCGCATCATCCGCGTCACCGCCGACCCGGACGGCGATTTCGAGCGCTCCAGGAGCCTGATGCGCGTGGAGCGCGAAGGCGCGGCGCCGACCTTCGAAGCCAGCGAAGCGGACGGCAAACTGCGCGTCGTTGCCGCCGGCATCTCGGCCGAAGTCTCGTTGGCCGACGGCCGCGTGGCCTTCTTCGATGCCGCCGGCAAGCCGCTGGTGTCGGAAGTGGCGGGCGGCCGCAGCTTCGAGGCCACCGAGTTCGACGGCACGCCCTACTACAGCATCCGCCAGCGCTTCGAGTCGAACGACGACGAGGGCCTGTACGGCACCGGCCTGCACCAGCAGGGCTGGATGAACCTCAAGGGCCGCGACGTCGAGCTGTTCCAGCACAACATCGACAATGCGATCCCGTACCTCTCGTCCAGTCGCAACTACGGCATCCTCTGGGACAACAACTCGATCACGCGCTATGGCGATCCGCGTGGCCTGCGGCAGATCGGGGAGGCGGTCACGCTGTACGACAAGGACGGCAATGAGGGCGCGCTGACCGCGACCTACTCGATCGACGGCGAGGTCAAGCTCACGCGACGCGAGGGCAAGATCGACTATCAGTTCATCTCCGGGCTGGAGGACTTCCCCGACGAGGGCAAGAACCTCGCGCCGGGCGGCCGCAGCGACGTGCTCTGGGAAGGGCAGATCGAGGCCAGGAGCGACGGCCGCCACAGCTTCTCGCTCTACAACAGCGAGTACGCCAAGCTTTACGTCGACGGCAAGCTGGTGATCGACCGCTGGCGCCAGAACTGGAACCCCTGGCACCACGAGTTCGCGCTCGACCTCAAGGCCGGCCAGAAGCACGACCTGCGCATCGAGTGGGATCGCATCGAGCCGGCCTACATCGCGCTGCAGGGGCGCGACCCGCTGCCGGCGGCGGAGGCGCAGGACCTGTCAATCTGGTCCGAGGCCGCGCAGGTGATCGACTACTACGTGGTCGCCGCGGACGACGCCGACGGCGTGATCGCCGGCTACCGCGAACTCACCGGCAAGGCGGTGCTGCTGCCGAAGTGGTCGTACGGCTTCTGGCAGAGTCGCGAACGCTACAAGACGCAAGCCGAGCTCACCGACGCGCTGGACGAGTACCGCCGCCGCAAGCTGCCGATCGACGCGATCGTGCTCGACTGGTCGTACTGGCCCGAGAACGCATGGGGTTCGCACGATTTCGATCCGAAGAACTTCCCGGACCCGGACGGCATGGTCGATCACGTGCACGCGCAGAACGCGCAGGTGATGATCTCGGTGTGGCCGAAGTTCTATCCGACCACCGAGCACTACAAGGAGCTCGACGCGGCCGGCTACATGTACAAGCGCAATGTCGAGGTCGGCGAGCTGGACTGGATCGGCAAGGGCTACCTCAACTCGTTCTACGATCCGTTCACGCGTGAGGCGCAGGACATCTTCTGGCGCCAGGTCAACACCAAGCTCAACAGCAAGGGCTTCGACGCCTGGTGGCTGGATGCGTCCGAGCCGGACCTGCACAGCAACATCGACACCGGCGAGCGCAAGGCGCGCACGATGCCGAACGCACTGGGTTCGTCGACCGAGTACTTCAACGCCTACCCGCTGCCGCATTCGGAAGGCGTGTATCGCGGATCGCGCGAGGTCGAGCCGGACAAGCGCGTGTTCATCCTGTCGCGCGCGTTCTTCGCGGGTCAGCAGCGCGCCGGCGCGGCGTTCTGGAGCGGCGACATCGTGCCGCGCTGGGAGGATTATCGCGAGCAGATCTCGGGCCTGGTCAACGCCTCGATGGCGGGCGCGCCAAACGTCAGCTTCGACATCGGCGGCTTCTCGCCCGAGCGGCGCTACGAGCAGAAGGACCCGGCGCACCTGCCCGAATGGCGCGAGCTGAGCCTGCGCTGGTTCCAGCATGGGGCATTCGTGCCGATCTTCCGCGTGCACGGCCAGTTCCCCTACCGCGAGATCTGGGAGATCGCGCCCGAGGGCACGCCGCATTACGACAGCTTCGTGCACTACCTCAAGCTGCGCTACACCCTGCTGCCCTACATCTACACGCTCGCCGGCGACACCTGGCACCAGGACGGCAGCATCCTGCGCGGGCTGGCGATGGACTTCCCGGGCGATGCGAAAGCGCGCGACATCGCCGACCAGTACCTGTTCGGACCGGCCTTCCTGGTCGCGCCGGTGACGGAGTTCAAGGCCACCAGCCGCGAGGTCTACCTGCCGGCGGGTACGCAGTGGATCGACTTCGAGACCGGCAAGCGCTTCGATGGCGGGCAGACGATCACCGCCGACGCGCCACTGCAGCGCATGCCGCTGTTCGTGCGCGCCGGGTCGATCGTGCCGCGCACGGTGGTGCAGCAGTACGTCGACGAAAAGCCCGATGCGCCGCTGACGATCGAGGTCTACACCGGCGCCGACGGCAGCTTCTCGCTGTACGAGGACAACGGCCGCAGCTATGGCTACGAGCGCGGCGAGTCGGCGCGCATTCCGCTGGCGTGGGATGAGAAGAAGGGCGAGCTGTCGATCGGCGCGCGCGAGGGCGAGTATCCCGGCATGCAGGTCACGCGCGAGGTCCGCGTGCGCTTCGTCGACGGTCCGCGCGGCGACAACGGCGCGCTGGAGCCTGCCGCCGACGTGACCGTGCGCTACGACGGCGCGGCGCAGGTGGTCGGGCGTCCGGCGAAATGACGGATCGCGGCGCACGCGCATGAGCTTCGATCCACGTCGCCGGGAGGCGCTGAAGGTCGCCGCGCTCGCCGCGGTGGCAGGCGGTGCAGGCGCTGTCGGCCTGGCGCAGGCTGCGCCTGCTGGCGCCAATGCCGGCACGCGTGCGGCCGCGTCGACCGTCGGCGGGGCCGCGTCGTCCGCGACCGGCCCTGCGGGCGAGGCCCGGGACGCGCTGCGCCTGTGGTATCCGCGTCCGGCCACGCAATGGGTCGAGGCCATGCCGCTGGGCAATGGACGGCTCGGCGCCATGGTCTGGGGCGGCGGCAAGCACGAGCGCATCCAGCTCAACGAGGACACGCTCTACGCCGGCGGGCCCTACGATCCGACGCCGCCGGGCGCGCTGGCCGCGCTGCCGGAGGTGCGGCGGCTGCTGTTCGCCGGTCGCTACGCCGAGGCCGAGGCGCTGGCCAACGCGAAGATGATGGGGCAGCCCATCAAGCAGATGCCCTACCAGCCGCTGGGCGACCTGGTGCTCGATTTCTTCGAAATCTCCGAGACCAACGGCTACCGGCGCGAACTCGACCTCGATACCGCGCTGGCAAGCTCGACCTTCGAGGCGCGCGGCCTGCAGCATCGTCGCGACGTACTCGTCTCGCCGGTGGACCAGTGCGTGGCGGTGCGCCTGTCGGGCGACAAGCCCGGGCGCATTTCGTTGCGCATCGGGCTGGCCAGCGACCAGCCCTCGGCGCAGGTTGAATCCGATGGCGACGCCAGCCTGCTCATGCGCGGCCGCAACGAAGCCGCGTTCGGCGTCGAAGGCCGCCTGCGCTTCGCCGCGCGCCTGCGCGTGTTGCCGCTGGGCGGCACCTTGCGGCGACAGGGCGATCGCATCGAGGTGCGCGATGCCGACGAGGTCCTGCTGCTGCTCACGGCGGCCACCAGCTTCCGGCGCCACGACGACGTATCCGGCGATCCGGACGCGATCACCCGCGACCAGCTCGCGCGCGCGGCCGCGCGCAGCTGGCAGGCGCTGCTCGATGACCATGTCGCTGCGCACCGCTTATTGTTCCGGCGCGTGTCGATCGACCTGGGCCGCACGCCGGCCGACGTTTCCGCGCTGCCCACCGACGAGCGCGTCGCCCGTTTCGCAGACGGGCACGACCCGCAGCTGGCTGCGCTGTACCACCAGTTCGGCCGCTATCTGCTGATCGCCAGCTCGCGCGCGGGATCGCAGCCGGCCAACCTGCAGGGCATCTGGAACGACCTGATGCAGCCGCCGTGGGAAAGCAAGTACACGATCAACATCAACACCCAGATGAACTACTGGCCCAGCGAGGCCAACGCGCTGGCCGAGTGCGTCGAACCGCTGGAGCGCATGGTCTTCGAGCTGGCCGAATCCGGCGCCCGCACCGCGCGCGCGATGTACGACGCGCCCGGCTGGGTCGCCCATCACAACACCGACCTGTGGCGCGCCACCGCACCGATCGACGGCGCGCAGTGGGGCCTGTGGCCGCTGGGTGGCGCCTGGCTTCTGCAGCAGCTGTGGGACCGCTGGGATTACGGCCGTGACCTCGCCTACCTGCGCCGCGTGTATCCGTTGTTCAAGGGCGCGGCCGAGTTCTTCGCCGCCACCCTGGTCGAGGATCCAAACACCGGCACGATGGTCACCGCCCCCTCGATTTCGCCGGAAAACGTGCATCCGCACGGTGCCGCGCTGTGCGCCGGCCCGTCGATGGACGCGCAGATCCTGCGCGACCTGTTCGGCCAGTGCATCGAGGCGGCGCAACTGCTCGACGCGGACGCGGATTTCGCGGCGCAGCTGGCCGGGCTGCGCGACCGCCTGCCGCCGCATCGCATCGGCAAGGCGGGGCAGCTGCAGGAATGGCAGCAGGACTGGGACATGGACGCGCCCGAGATCGACCACCGCCACGTCTCGCACCTGTACGCGCTGCATCCCTCCAGCCAGGTCAATCCGCGCGATACGCCGCAGCTCGCGGCCGCCGCGCGCCGTTCGCTCGAGATCCGCGGCGATGAGGCCACGGGCTGGGGCATCGGCTGGCGGCTCAACCTCTGGGCGCGGCTGCGCGATGGCGCACGCGCGATGAAGATCCTGCGCATGCTGCTGAGTCCGTCGCGCACCTATCCCAACCTGTTCGACGCGCATCCGCCGTTCCAGATCGATGGCAACTTCGGCGGCACCGCCGGCATCACCGAGATGCTGGTGCAGAGCTGGGGTGGCAGGATCTTCCTGCTGCCGGCACTGCCGGAGGAGTGGCCTGCGGGCGAGCTGCGCGGGCTGCGCGTGCGCAATGCCGCGCGCCTGGACCTGGCCTGGCGTGACGGCGCGCTGCACAGCGCCACCCTGCACAGCGACCGCGGCGGCGAGTACCGCGTGGACTATCGCGGCCGCGAACTGACGCTGACGCTTGCCGCAGGCGAGTCGGCGCTATTGCGGGCAGGTCGCGGCGGGCTGGTGCGCGCATGATCCAATCGAAGCTTCACCAGTCGGTTTCCACCGCAACGGATTCTCTACGAAATGCTGCAGTGCAGGAACGCTCCGGGCGGTGTCTCGGGATACCCTACCGCGCTGGATGACAGCGCAGTCATCCAGTCCTGCCGTGGTCTCTGCGCAAGCGGTGGATCCGGCGCCATCCGTGAGGTCGGGCGGATGGCGTCTATGACGGGATCGGTTGCATGGCGTGCCCGTCTTCGCGGGAATGCCGGTGGATTCAAGCCGGCAGTGGTCAGGCAAAGAGACAAATGCATATCCCGGGGAGGGAGTACATGAGCAGTCCCAACGCATCAGGTGAGAACACACGTTTCATCATCCTGATCAGTCTGGTCGCCACCATCGGCGGCTTCCTGTTCGGCTACGACAGCGGCGTGATCAACGGCACGGTCGACGGCATCACCGCCGCCTTCGATTCCGATGCAGCGGTCACCGGTTTCAACGTGGCCTCGATGCTGCTGGGCTGCGCGATCGGCGCCTGGTTCGCCGGCACACTGGCCGACCGCTACGGCCGGCGCACGATGCTGCTGTGGTCGGCGGTGTTCTTCATCGTCTCGGCCTGGGGCTCGGGCATCGCCACCTCCTCGGCGGAGTTCGTGGTCTACCGCGTGATCGGCGGTTTCGCGGTGGGCGCGGCCAGCGTGATGTCGCCGGCCTACATCGCCGAAGTCGCGCCGGCGCGCTATCGCGGGCGGTTGGCGACGGTGCAGCAGATCGCGATCATTTCCGGCCTGTTCGCCTCGTTCCTCAGCAACTACCTGCTCGCGCGCATGGCGACCTCGTCGATGGCCGAACTGTGGCTGGGCTACGAGGCCTGGCGCTGGATGTTCTGGGCCGAGCTGTTGCCGGCGTTCCTGTTCCTGTTCATGCTGTTCTTCATCCCGGAAAGCCCGCGCTACCTGGTCGCACGCGGCCTGCGCGAGCGCGCGAGCAAGGTGCTGGCGCGGCTCTACGGCGCGGTCCAGGGCGAGCGCAAGCTGGGTGAGATCGAAGGCTCGCTGGCCACCGATCACCATCGCCCGCGGCTGTCGGACCTGATCAGCAAGACGACGGGCAAGATCCGGCCGATCGTCTGGATCGGCGTGGGCCTGGCGACGTTCCAGCAACTGGTCGGCATCAACGTGGTGTTCTACTACGGCGCGGTGCTGTGGCAGGCGGTGGGCTTCTCCGAAAGCGACGCGCTGCTGATCAACGTGCTGTCGGGCGCGCTCAGCATCGGTGCCTGCATCGTGACCGTGCTGCTGATCGACAAGGTGGGCCGCAAGCCGCTGCTGTGGATCGGCTCGGTCGGCATGGCCATCACCCTGGGCCTGGTGACCTTCGCCTTCGCCACAGGCGGGGTCGATGCGGCGGGCAAGCTGCAGCTCACCGATTCGATGGGCCTGCTGGCGCTGATCGCGGCCAATGCCTACGTGGTGTTCTTCAACATGTCCTGGGGTCCGGTGATGTGGGTGATGCTGGGCGAGATGTTCCCCAACCAGATCCGCGGCTCGGGCCTGGCGGTGGCGGGTCTGGCGCAGTGGACCGCGAACTTCCTGATCACCTGGACCTTCCCGATGATGCTGGCCGGCATTGGCCTGGCCGCGGCCTACGGCATCTACACGGTGATGGCGGTGCTCTCGGTGTTCTTCGTGTTCAAGTTCGTGTACGAGACCAAGGGTCGCGAGCTGGAGCAGATGGAAGGCTGAGGCCTGCATCCGGTCGCCGCCACGGCAGGCGGCGACCGGCTTCGATGGCAGAAGCAAGTACGTGATTCCCGCGCTCGCGGGAGTGATGCGTCGCTGACGATGACGACGTGGCCCGACACCTGGTGTCGCTGCCACACCTGGAGCGTGCAATGCAGTTGTCGAGCCTCGATATCGGCATCGTGCTGGCCTACCTGGCCGGCGTGTTCGTGCTGGCGCAGTGGGTGTCACGCGAGAAGGCGGGGCACAGCAAGAACGCACAGGACTACTTCCTCGCCAGCAAGTCGCTGCCCTGGTGGGCGATCGGTGCCTCGCTGATCGCGGCCAACATCTCGGCCGAGCAGATCATCGGCATGTCCGGCTCGGGCTACGCGATCGGCCTGGCCATCGCGTCGTACGAGTGGATGGCGGCGGCGACGCTGCTGATCGTCGGCAAGTGGTTCCTGCCGGTGTTCCTGCGCAACGGCATCTACACCATGCCGCAGTTCCTCGAGCAGCGTTACGGCACCCGCATCCGCACGGTGATGGCGGTGTTCTGGCTGGGCCTGTACGTGTTCGTCAACATCACCTCGATCCTGTGGCTGGGCGCGATCGCGGTCAGCCAGGTCACCGGCATGGACCAGATGCTGGCGGTGGTGCTGATCGGCGTGTTCGCGCTGGCCTACCAGCTCTACGGCGGGCTCAAGGCCGTCGCGCTGACCGACATCGTGCAGGTCACCCTGCTGGTGCTGGGTGGCCTGCTGGTGGCCGGGCTCACGCTGGACCAGCTGGGCGAAGGCAATGGCATCGTGGCCGGCTTCAACCGCCTGTGGGCCGAACATCCCGGCCACTTCGAGATGATCCTCGACAAGGACAACCCGTTCTACAAGGACCTGCCCGGCATCAGCGTGCTGATCGGCGGCATGTGGATCATGAACATCAGCTACTGGGGCTTCAACCAGTACATCATCCAGCGCGCACTGGCCGCCAAGGACATCCATGAGGCGCAGAAGGGCGTGCTGTTCGCTGCCTTCCTCAAGCTGCTGATGCCGGTGATCGTGGTGCTGCCGGGCATCGCCGCGGTCACGCTGGCGTCGGATATCTCGCGCCCCGACGAGGCCTACCCGACGATGATGCGGCTGTTGCCGACCGGCATCCTCGGCCTGGTCTTCGCGGCGCTGGTGGCGGCGATCGTTGCCTCGCTGGCCTCGAAGATCAATTCGGTGGCGACGATCTTCACCCTGGATTTCTACGCCAAGCGCGCGCCCCAGGCCGACCAGCAGCGGCTGGTGCGCGTGGGCCGCATCGCTGCCGCGGTGGCGGTGCTGCTCGGCATCCTCACCGCCAAGCCGCTGCTGGGCAGCTTCGACCAGGCCTTCCAGTACATCCAGGAATACACCGGCTTCTTCACCCCGGGCATCGTGGTGATCTTCGTGCTGGGCCTGTTCTGGAAGCGCGCCAACGAGGCCGGCGCGCTGGCTGCGGCGATCGGCTCGTTTGCGCTGTCGGTGGTGCTCAAGCTGGCGTGGCCGTCGCTGCCGTTCATCGACCGCGTCGGCCTGGTGTTCCTGCTGGCGCTGGCGCTGGCGGTGGTGGTGTCGCTCATGACCCGGCACGCACCGGAGAAGGACATCATCCAGACGCGCGACGTGGACTACCGCACCAGCGGCGCGTTCAATGTCGGCGCACTCGCCGTGGTGGCGATCCTGGTCGCGCTGTACGCACTGTTCTGGTAGCCGGTCTTCGCCGCTGCGGATGCAGCGGACAGGGCAGGCGCGCGGCCGACTGCGCCGCGCGGGTTCCCGGCGCCTGGCACATCGGCGATGACCCGGCTGCAGTACGATCGCGGCCGCACTTGATCCAGGTCAGACAGCGCGCCGTCGGCGGCCTGCATCATCCCGCGCTGCAGAATGCGGGGCGACTGGGGAATGAAGCCGAACAAGCCGGGCGTGCCTTGCGTCGGGATGGGCGCGGCGCGCGGCATCCTTGACTGGAACGTGCCGGATGCGGCGGCGCCTGTCCGCGCCGTGCGCGCGTCCGGTGGCGACGGCGGGGCATGAGCTTCCACGACCTGCGCGGTTTTCTCGATCGCCTGTCCGCGCGCGGCGACCTGCTGCAGATCGATGCGCCGGTCGATCCGGTGCTCGAAAGCACGGCCCTGTGCCTGCGTGCGCAGCGCGAACAGGGTCCGGCGCTGCTGATGCGCCAGCCCACCGGCTCGAGTCACGCGCTGCTCGGCAACCTGTTCGGCCATCGGCGCCGCATCGAGCTGGCGCTGGGCGACCGGCCGCTGTCGTCATTGCGCGAGCTGGGCCAGCTGCTGGCACGGCTGAAGGAACCTGACTGGCCGGGCTCGATGCGCGAGGCGCTGGCCGCGTGGCCGGGGCTGGCGCAGCTGGCGCATGCGGCGCCCCGGCGCGTGCACGAGGCCGCGTTCTGCGAGCAGGTGTTCGAGCGCGACGAGATCGACCTGTCGCGCCTGCCGATCCAGCACTGCTGGCCGGGCGACGTCGACCGCCTGCTCACCTTCGGCCTGGTCGTCACCCGCGGACCGCAGCGGCGGCGCCAGAACGTGGCGATCTACCGCCAGCAACCGATCGGACGCAATCGCCTGATCATGCGCTGGCTACCGCACCGCGGCGGCGCACTCGATTACGCAGCCTGGCGCCAGCAGCATCCCGACCGCCCGTTCCCGGTGCTGGTGGCGATCGGCGCCGATCCGGCCACGATGCTTGCGGCGGTCGCGCCGATCCCGGACACCATGTCCGAATACGAGTTCGCCGGACTGCTGCGCGGCGAACGCACCCGCGTCTGGCACAGCGCGGCCACCGGGCTGGATGCACCGGCCGGTGCCGAGATCCTGCTCGAGGGCTTCATCCATCCCGGCGACACCGCGCTGGAGGGGCCGTTCGGCGACCACACCGGCTACTACAACGCGCAGGGCACGTTCCCGGTGCTGACGGTGGAACGCATGCGCATGCGCCACGACGCGATCTACCACGGCAGCTACATGGGGCGCGCGCCGTTCGACGAACCGTCGGTGCTGTCGATGGCGCTCAACGACGTGTTCGTGCCGATCCTGCAGCGGGTGTTTCCGGAGATCATCGACTTCCACCTGCCGCCGGAAGCCTGCTCGTACCGCATCGCGGTGGTGTCGATCCGCAAGCAGTACGCCGGCCATGCGCGGCGCGTGATGATGGCGGTCTGGTCGTACCTGCGCCAGTTCACCTACACCAAGTTCGTGATCGTCACCGACGAGGACATCGACGTGCGCGACTGGGGGCAGGTGCTGTGGGCGCTGTCCACGCGCGTGGACCCGGCGCGCGACATGCTGCTGGTCGAGAACACGCCGATCGACTATCTCGACTTCGCCTCGCCCGTCGCCGGCCTGGGCTCCAAGCTCGGGCTCGACGCCACCCGCAAATGGCCGGGCGAATCGGACCGCGAATGGGGCCGTCCGATCCAGCTGGATGCAGAGGTGGAGCGGCGCGTTGATGCGCTGTGGTCGCAGCTGGGCGCCACCGGACGCGTCGCGGAACCCGCCACGGGGCCGCTGCCTGCCGCAATCAACACAGGGAGTCACTGATGCAACTGGTATGTCCCGCGGGCAACCTGCCTGCACTGCAGGCCGCGATCGACGCGGGCGCCGATGCGGTCTACGCGGGCTTCCGCGACCAGACCAACGCGCGCGCGTTCCCCGGCCTGAACTTCGACGAGCAGGAACTGCGGCGCGGCATCGCCTACGCGCACGCGCGCGGCCGCAAGGTGTACCTGGCGCTCAACACCTATCCCGACAGCGTGCGCCTGCCGTACTGGCAGGCCGCGGTCGACCATGCCGCCGAGCTGCGTGTGGACGCGATCATCGCCGCGGAGATGGCGGTGCTCGACTACGCCTGCCGCACGCATCCGGCGCTGGCCCGGCACCTGTCGGTGCAGGGTTCGGCCACCACCGCGCCGGCGCTGAAGTACGCGTACGAGCGCTTCGGCATCGTCCGCGCGGTGCTGCCGCGTGTGCTGGCGCTGCAGCAGGTGGAGCGCCTGTGCGCGGCTTCGCCGGTGCCGCTGGAGGTGTTCGCCTTCGGCAGCCTGTGCATCATGGTCGAGGGCCGCTGCCAGCTGTCGAGCTACGTCACCGGCGTCTCGCCCAACCGCCACGGCGTGTGTTCGCCGGCCAGCTTCGTGCGCTGGGACGAGCATCCGGACAACAGCCGCAGCGTGCGCTTGAACGGCATGCTGATCGACCGCTTCGGCGAAGCCGAGCCGGCCGGCTATCCCACGGTGTGCAAGGGCCGCTACGCCGTGGGCGGCGAGGTGTTCCACGCGCTCGAGGAACCGACCAGCCTCAACACCCTGGAGCTGCTGCCGAGGCTGGCCGAGGCCGGGGTGGTGGCGCTGAAGATCGAGGGCCGCCAGCGCGGCGTGGCCTACGTGCGCGCGGTGACCTCCACCTGGCGCCAGGCGATCGACCGCTACCGCGCCGATCCGCAGCGCTGGACCACCGAGACCGCCTGGCAGCAGGCGCTGGCCGCACACGCCGAGGGCCAGCAGACCACGCTGGGCCCCTACCACCGCGCCTGGCATTGAGGAGGCATCGATGAAGCTGAGCCTGGGGCCGCCGCAGTACTTCTGGCCGCGCGAGCGCACGCTCGCGTTCTATCGCGACGTCGCCGGCTGGCCGGTGGACATCGTCTATCTGGGGGAAACGATCTGCAGCAAGCGCCGCGAGCTGCGCCTGCAGGACTGGCTGGCGATCGCGCACGAGCTCGCCGCCGCCGGCAAGGAGGTGGTGCTCTCGACGCTGGCATTGATCGAGGCCGAATCGGAGCTGGGTGTTCTGCGCCGCCAGGTCGGCAACGGCACGTTCCGGATCGAGGCCAACGACCTGTCGGCGGTGCAGGTGTGCCGCGAGCAGGGGCTGCCCTTCGTCGGTGGACCGACCCTCAATGTGTACAACCATCGCGCGCTGGCGATGCTGATGGCGGACGGGCTGTACCGCTGGGTGCCCGGCGTCGAACAGGGTCGCACCCTGCTGCAGGAGCTGCGCGAGGCGCTGGAGGGCGACGGCGGCACCATGCCAGAACTGGAGGTGCATGCCTGGGGACGACTGCCGCTGGCGTATTCGGCGCGCTGCTTCACCGCACGCGCGCTGGACCTGCCCAAGGACCAGTGCGGCTTCCGCTGCATCGAGCATCCCGATGGCCTGCCGCTGGCCACCCGCGAGGGCGAGCCGTTCCTGACCATCAACGGCATCCAGATCCAGGGCACCGAGGTGATGGACCTGCTGCCCCAGCGCGACGCGCTGATCGCCTGCGGCGTGGGTGTCCTGCGCATCTCGCCGCAGGCCCACGGCACCGAAGAGGTGCTGGCCCATTTCCGCCAGGGCCTGGCCGCGCCGCAGCCGCCGGCGCCGCTGGGCGCGCACAACGGCTACTGGGACGGACGGCCGGGCAAGGCGACGCTGGCGCAGGCCTGAGCCACGCCGCGGGCGCGCACCGGCGCGGGCCTATTGACCCGGCCAGCCGAAGTTTTGACTCGTGTCATTCCGAACCCGCGCAGCGGGTGAGGAATCTCGTTCTGTCAGGCCCGTGTCGGCGATCGAGATCCCTCACCCGCGGTTCGGGATGGCAAGTTCAAACATCGTGTGGCCGGATCAACAGGCAGGGGCGTCACTGCGGCTATGCGCACCGAGGCTGCCGTTGCGGTGCAGCGCCGCGTCCAGCAGCCGCAGCGCCAGCCCGCCCTGCCAGCCGTAATCGGCCGCATCGGCGTGCAGCAGGTGCGCGGCCACGGTCAGGCCGATGCCGTCGCGGACCGGCCCGCAGGCGCTCCACAGCAGGCTGCGCAGGCGCGCGAGTGCGTCGGCGTCCGCCGCCGGGCCGGCGCTGGCCCAGGCGAACGCGCCGCTGCGCTCCATCGCCGGCCAGGTGTCTTCCGCGCCCAGCAGCCGGCCCAGCCGGCGGCCGAAGACCAGGCCTTCGAGCAATGAGTTGCTGGCCAGCCGGTTGGCCCCGTGCACCCGGTTGCAGGCGACCTCGCCGACCGCGTACAGGCCAGGCACCGTGGTGCGGCCATCGCGGTCGGTGGCCAGGCCGCCCATGTGGAAGTGCGCGGCGGGCGTGATCGGGATCGGCTGCCGGGTCGGGTCGATGCCGTGCGTGCGGCAGGCCGCGTACACGGTGGGAAAGCGCGCCGGCCAGGCGTCGCCGAGGGCGGTGGCGTCGAGCCACGCGCCGCCGTGGCGCTGCAGCTCGCGGCAGACGCGACGCGCGACCAGATCGCGCGGGGCAAGGTCGGCCAACGGATGCAGGCCGGCCATGAACGCCTCGCCGCGGCCGTTGCACAGGCGCGCGCCGGCGCCGCGCAGGGCTTCGGTGACCAGCGGCAGCGGCTGGCCGTCGCGGCGGGCACCGGGCACGGCCAGCGCGGTGGGATGGAACTGCACGAACTCCAGGTCGCGCCCGGCGGCACCGGCCGCCAGGCCCAGCGCCAGGCCATTGCCGTCGGCGCCGGCCGGATTGGTGCTGGCGGCAAACAACGCGCCCAGCCCGCCGGTGGCCAGCACCACGCCGCTGGCTTCGAGCGGCGCGATCGTGCCCCGCGCGTCGCGCACCCGCAGGCCGGCGACGGCGCCGCCGCGCAGCAACAGCGCCTCCGCGTGCTGGCCTTCGCGCAGTTCGACGTGCGCGGACGTGCGCGTCGCCCGCAGCAGGGTGCGCAGCAGCGCCGCGCCGCTGGCATCACCGCCGGCGTGCACGATGCGGTCGGCGTGGTGGCCACCCTCGCGGCCCAGGCGCAGGCGGCCGTCGTCGTGGTCGAAGACCAGGCCCAGCGACTGCAGCCAGGCGATCGCCGCCGGTGCCTGCCGTGCCAGGTAGCGCACCGTGGCGGCATCGTTGTGCGCGGCGCCGGCCACCAGGGTGTCGCGGACATGCGCGGCCGGCGAATCGCCGGGGCCGATCGCCGCTGCGATCCCGCCCTGGGCCAGGGCGCTCGCGCTGCCCGCACCCTCGCGTCCGCGCGCGAGCACCAGCACTGGCCGTGGTGCGGCGGCCAGGGCGACCGACAGCCCGGCGACGCCGGCGCCGACCACCACCAGCGGCGCGCAGGCCCCGGCGCTCACACCCGGTCGCGCCGGCCCACCGCCAGCATCCGCTCCAGCGCGGTGCGGGCACGCGCTGCGATGTCCGCCGGCACCTGCACCTCGTGCCTGAGATCGCGCAGGCAGGCGTGGATGCCGGGCAGGGTGATCCGCTTCATGTGCGGGCACAGGTTGCAGGGCTTGATGAACTCGATCTGCGGGAAACGCGCGCGCAGGTTGTCGGCCATCGAGCATTCGGTGATCAGCGCCACGCGCGCAGGCCGCTCACGCTCCAGCCACGCGCCCATCGCCGTGGTCGAGCCGACGAAGTCGGCCTCGTCCTGCACCTCCGGCGGACATTCGGGGTGCGCGACCAGGCGCGCATCGAAGCGCTCGCGCGCGTGCCGCGCCTGCTGCGCGGTGAACTGCTCGTGGACCTCGCAGCGACCGTCCCACAGCACCAGTTCGATGCCGGTCTGCAGGGCCACGTGGCGGCCGAGGAAGGCATCGGGCAGGAAGATCACCCTGTCGGCGCCGAACTGCGCGGCCATCGCCTCGACCACCTGCGCGGCATTGGCCGAGGTGCAGCAGGCGTCCGATTCGGCCTTCACCGCGGCGCTGGTGTTGACGTAACTCACCACCGGCGTGTCGGGGTGGCGGCGGCGCAGCTCGCGCACGTCGGCGGCGGTGATCGAGGCGGCGAGCGAGCAACCGGCTTCGGGATCGGGGATCAGCACGGTCTTGTCCGGCGCCAGGATCTTCGCGCTCTCGGCCATGAAGTGCACGCCGGCCAGCACGATCAGCTGCGCCTCGCAGTCGGCCGCGGCCTGGGCCAGGGCCAGCGAATCGCCGGTCACGTCGGCCACGCCGTGGAAGATTTCCGGCGACTGGTAGCTGTGCGCCATGATCACCGCGCCACGCTCGCGCTTGAGGGTGTTGATCGCGTCGATCCACGGCAGGTGCAGCGGCCATTCCAGGCAGGGCAGCAGCGGCTCCAGGCGCGCGCCGAGTTCGGCGTACGCCGATTCCAGTTCCGGGCGCCAGCGCGGTGCGGTGTCAGCCATTGCGGGCCTGCCGTGCGGCACGGGCGAAGCGGGCGCCGCGATGCAGGACGATGCGCAGCGCCAGCGGCACCGCTTCCCAGGGCATGCGGTCGAGCAGGTTGCGCACGGTCAGGCCGAGTTCGGTGTCGCCGGTGAGCACCAGCCTGCGCTGGAAGAACAGCGTGTCGGCGTCCTCCAGGCGCGCCGCCAGCAGCAGCAGGTCGGTCGCGCTGCCGCGCACGGTGGCTTCGGCCGGTGCGTCCACCACATGCAGGCGCCCGTCGCGCCACTCCAGGACGCAGCGCTGTCCCAGGTCCACCACCTCGATGCCCAGGCGGCGGCCGGCGAGTTGGTCCAGCGCGCTGCCGATGTGTTCCGGTGCCAGCGCCTGCGACAGGGCGCGGGCCACAATCCGGTCGCGCAGCGGCGCAGGCGCGAGTCGCAGCAGCGGACGCCAGCGGGCGGGTGGCGGGATCAGGCGCAGCAGGGCGTGGGATCGGGTCATGGTGGGGTCGCTTGTGGCAGTGGGGATGGCACGGCACGCCGCCGCGCGGGTGGCGTGGACGTCCTGCTGGTGCAGGGCATCGGTGAACAGGAAGGAGGCCAGGCCGTCGGCGGTCCCGGCCGACACGTGCAGGCGCCGCGCGAGCCTGCGCGCGCGCAGGCGCACCTGCGACTCGCGCGCTTCGTCGCGCAGCGGACGTCCAAGCGCACGCTTCTGTCGTCCGGCCGCCGCCGACATCAGCCGGCGCAGCGCCAGCAACCCGAGCATGCCGTCATCGACCCGGTCGATGCCGTGGCGCGCGCAGGCCAGCAGCAGCGACGCCAGGGGCGGGTTGATCGGCAGTGGCGAGGCAGGCGATGGCTGGTGCATGGGACCCCGGGTGATCGATTTGGATGTCGCTCTTGCCGCGTCCTGCTCCCTCCCCCGCCCGCGGGACAGGGCGGGGGCACTCTCGCCGGAAGGGTGCCGGCTTCGCGCGTCACGCACCCCCATCCCAGCCTTCCCCCGCTTGCGGGGGAAGGGGCCCAAGCGGTGCTGCGCCCCTGTCCGCGGCAGAAGCGGCCCGCCTTGCTCCCTCCCCCGCATCGCGGGGGAGGGTTGGGGTGGGGGCGCTCTTTGCCGGAAGCGGGTTCGCAGTCGCGCAGGCTATCGGTGCCGCCAGCCGTCCCGCGCTGATCCAGGTCAAGCGCCTGCCGGTGCCGGAGGAGTGTCGTCGCCAGCGCCGGGACGCAGCGCGCGCGCGGCGGGCAGCACCTCGGCCTCGAACACCGCGCGCGCCTGCGCCTGGTCGAAATCCGCATGCCTGCGCTTGGCCACGCCATAGTCCGACAGCGTGAGGTGCGCGTCGGCCTGTACGCCGGCCTGCGCCAGGCAGGCGCTCACGCAGTGCAGCACGCAGCCGTCCAGCGCCAGGATCGGCCGGCCCGCCTGCGCGGTGCGCACCAGGCCGGTGACGCCGCCGCCGACGCCGGCGATGCACGACATCTCGGCCGCGCCCTCGCGGTCGAGCCACAGCGCCAGCTGGTTGGCCATCTGCGCGGCGCTGGAGCAACCCGAGCACGAATACACCAGCGGTGGCTTGGCCTTCCTGGACATGTCGGTCTCCCCGTTCGGCAGGCAGGCGCCCGCGGTGCGCGGCGGCGCTGGTGCCCGCGCCTGGTCGCGGCGGCGCACCGCGTCGGCATCGTGGTGCAAGGCATCCG
Source organism: Luteimonas sp. A482 (assembly GCF_054072655.1). Lineage (NCBI taxonomy): Bacteria > Pseudomonadati > Pseudomonadota > Gammaproteobacteria > Lysobacterales > Lysobacteraceae > Luteimonas > Luteimonas sp. A482. The sequence continues at coordinate 145,117 of NZ_JBSVRO010000007.1, read as the reverse complement.
CTACGACGCCGGCAGCAGCGCCCGCAGCCGCGCCTGCAGGTGTTCGAAGTAGCGGTCGATGTAGCTGATGCCGTTCTCGCGGTCGATCAGATAGGGGTTCATCAGCGTGTGGCGCAGGATCACCAGGCGGCCGCCGTCGTCGCCCTCGTCGCCGCTGGCCGGATCGATCCCGAGCGCGCCGAGGATGCCCTGCATGTCCTGCTCGCCGACCACGTCGCGCCGCAGCGTGGTGATCGAGGCGAAGAACTGCTTGAGCTGCAACGGCTGGCCGGGATCGCTACGCAGCTCGTCGTGGAGCTGGCGCACGAGGACGTTGGCGCGGGCGAGTTCGCGGTTGCCGCGCGGATTGAGCGCCAGGCAGACCAGGTTGCTGTCCGGTGGGAACGGCACCACCGCCGCCACGGTGCCTGCCATCTCCACGGCGAAACGCTGCGCGCGCGCCTGGAAGGCTTCCGCGGCAAGCACGGTCTGGCGCGGCAGCAGGCCGAAGTTGGCGTGGTCGAGTGGCAGCACGCGATGGCTCACGTACACCGCGGCCGCCATCGCACCGGACTTGGAGCCTTCCGGGATGAGCTGCCCGAGCTGCCGGTAGCGGGTCGCGTAGTCGTCGGCCTCACCGCTGTGGAACACGTAGTCGGCCGCCTCGGCCAGCAGCGGCATCGCGCGCTGGTCGCGGCAGATGAAGGCGCCGGCGCCGTAGGGCAGGTAGCCGAGCTTGTGCGGATCGACGGTGACCGAATCGACCTCGGCCAGCGCCGCGAATGCGGCGTGCACCGCCGGCTGCGGGAATTCGTCGAAACCCTGCCGCACCTCGTGCAGCGGGCGCAGGCTGCCATCGGCATTGCGGAACAGGGTGGTCAGGTAACCGCCCCAGGCGGCGTCCACGTGCACGCTGAAGCCCAGGCCGCGCGCCTGCGCGCGCCGGCGTGCGGCCACCACGGCGTCGACCGGATCGATCGTGCCGTACTCGGTGGTACCCAGCACGGCGACGGCCGCCAGCACGGGCTGGCGTTCGCGCGCGCACTGCAGGAGCGTCCCCTCCAGCGCATCGGCATCCAGGCGCATGCCGCGCGTGGGCAGCAGGCGCAGCTGGTCGCGTCCGAGGCCCAGCATCTTCAGGCCCTTGCTCCACGAGTAGTGGGCGGTGATCGGCGCCAGCACCAGCGGCACGCGCAGGTCGCGATGGCGTCCGAAGAATTCCGCCAGCCCCAGTTGTTCGACGCGCTGCGCCTGCACCCGCCCGCTCCAGCGCGCGCGATCGGCGGCGGGCTGCGTGGCCAGCCACTGCCGCCACTGCGAGAACAGCGCGATGCCGGCTTCGGGTGAAAGGTTGAACGCCTGCCAGTCGTCCTCCGGCAGCGCCATGTCCGGCACGGCGGCCGCGCGCAACGCCACCGGGAACGCCTTCAGCGCCAGCGCCAGCCGCAGCGACTGGTAGTTGGCCAGGGTGCCGCCGGAGGTCAGGTGCCCGAACGCGCAGTCCGGCCGCGCCGGATCGTCCGGCCAGCCGAGCATGCGCGCCAGCTGCAGGCCGACCTGCATTTCCAGCTGCAGGGTCACCGGCGCAGCGTCGCCGCTGACGTTGTTGGGGTTGTAGGGCAGGGTCAGGATCTGCGCCGCCAGCCCCGGCAGCAGCAGGTCCGACACCATGTGGCCGATGTAGCGCGGGCTGTGGAAGGGCACCGAACGCTTGAGCGCGGCCGAGAGCTGGTGCAGCTCGCGCCGCGTCCTGGCCTCGAAGGCCTGGTAGTCCGGATGCTGCGCGGCGCGGGTGGGGATTGCCGGCGGATCCTCGGGATGGAAGTTGCGCCGCCAGTGCACGTGGTCGCGCAGGAACTCCACCACCAGCCGCTCCAGCAGCGTGTCGTTCTCGGCGTAGGGGCCGAGGAAGCAGGCGTCGAGCATGCGCTGCCCGTCCGCCGGCGGAACGTCGGCGGGGGAGGGCGTCATGAGGAAGGGGGCTGGCTGCATGGGGCGAGCCTAGCGGCCGGTGGCCAGGCGCCCCATGACCCAGATCAACCCGCCTGCGGGGCAGGCGCGGCAATGCGGCCGCAGGTCGGCGGGGAATACGATGGTCAGCGTGCGCAGTCGCCAGTGGCCAGGGGCCGGGCGGCGCCGGGCCGTGCGCGCGTCGTGCCGCCTCGAGCGCCGCGACCGGTGCGCCTGGAGCTGCACCGCCCGCGGTAATGGCGAAACGGGATGAAGCCTGCCCGATGGCAAGGTGCGCCGTCGCAGCGCGTCATGCACCAGCTAGTGTGCCGTCTACCGCCGTCGCGGTTTTCGGTGATACCGTCACGACGCGCATAGTGCTTATGGATCCGGGCGCGCTGGGAACAGGGAAGACTATCTGGTGCGTCCCGAGGTCATTGATCGGGATGGACATGCATGGTTATGGAAGATGTCGCGATCACCGGCATGGGCCTTGTTTCGCCCATCGGTTTGAACGTGCCCGAGGCGGAAGCCTCTTTGCGGAACGCCGCCTCCGGTATCCGCCTGTACGAGGCGCCGCCGATCCGCAAGCCGTTCGCGGCGGGCGCGATCCCGGTGCAATTCGAGGAGGAGTTTCCCAGGCTCGAGCGGCCGTTCCTGGACCGCGTCCAGCAGATGGCGATCCTGGCCGCGCGCCAGGCGATCGCGCAGGCGGGGCTTGAGGAATTCTCCAGCTACGGCGAGCGTGCGGGGCTGTACTACGGCAACGTCAACGGCGGCACCGCGACCGGGCTGGAATGGTTCCAGCAGCTGCTGCTCGAGGGCCGGCAGCGCTCGCGGCCGTGGACCTCGATGGCGATCATGGGCAACGGCGGCGGCGCGCAGATCGCGATCCGCCACCGCATCACCGGCCCGGTCATCACCAGCTCCAGCGCCTGCGCGTCCTCGGGTGTGTCGATCGGCGAGGCGGCCCGGGCGATCGCGCGCGGCGACCTCGACATCGCCGTGGCCGGCGGCGCGGAAGGCTCGCTGACCTCGCTGGTGCTGGGCACCTTCGACGGCACGCGGGCGATGTCCGAACCCGACCCTGACGATCCGTCCACCAGTTGCCGTCCATTCTCCAGGCAGCGTACCGGCCTGGTGCTGGGCGAAGGAGCGGCTTTCGTGATCCTGGAAAACGCCAGGCTCGCGCGCGAGCGCGGCGCCACGATCCTGGGTTACCTCAGCGGCTACGCCTGCACCAACGACGCCCACCACATCGGCATGCCCGATTCGCGTGGCCAGATCGCCGCGCTGCGCTCGGCGGTCGCCTCGGCCGGCCTGCAGCCCGCGGACATCGCCTATGTCAACGCCCACGCGACGGCCACCCGCGGTGGCGACGAGATCGAGTCCGCCTCGATCCGGGAGGTCTTCGGTGCCGGCCCTGGCGACGCTGCGGTCTCGTCCACCAAGTCCGTGCACGGCCATCTGCTAGGCGGCGCCAGCGCGCTGGAGCTGGTGCTGACCCTGCTGGCGATGCGGATCGGCATGGCGCCAGCCAGCGCCCATATCGGCGAGCCCGACGCTGCCTGCGCGCTCAACCATGTCGGCCCGGCTCCGCGTGCCATGCCGATCCCGCATGCACTGTCCTTCTCCTGCGGCTTTGGCGGCACCAACGTCGCACTCGTGGTTTCCAGTACCCCCAGGCAATCGCCATCCCGCCCACAAGGAGAGTCCCCATGCACCACGCCCTGACTGCCCCCCGCAACGTCCACACACGTGTCAGCACCCAGTTCCGCCAGCTGGCCGAACGCACGCTGTGGGTCACCGTCGCCCCCGACGCCTCCGGCGTCCACAACTTCACCCCGGCGCTGGTGGAGGAATTCCACGGCCTGATCGACGAGCTGCGGATCCCGGCCGCGGTCGCCGGCGCGATCGGCCACCCGCCCCCGTATGCGGTGATCCAGTCCAGCCATCCGACCTACTTCAGCCAGGGTGGCGACCTGCGCTTCTTCCTGCAGTGCATCAAGCGCCGCGACGTGCAGCAGCTGCGCGAGTATTCGATGCGCTGCCTCGACGCCATCGTCGCCTGGTCGACCGAGTTCAAGGGCAACATGGCCACGATCTCGCTGGTGCAGGGCCGCGCGCTGGGCGGTGGCTTCGAACTGGCGCTGGCCGCCGACCACATCATCGCCGAGGAGCAGAGCAGCTTCGGCTTCCCCGAGATCATGTTCGGCCTGTTCCCCTGCAGCGGCGCGATGGGCCTGCTGTGCGAGCGCATCACGCCCAAGGCCGCCGAGAAGCTGATGACCAACAAGAAGGTCTACAGCGCCGCGCAGCTGCTGGAGATGGGCCTGGTCGACGAGGTCGTGCCGCAGGGCGCGGGCGAGCTGGCGGTGGAGCGCCATATCCGCGAACACGCATCGCGTCGCAAGTCGCGGATGATGGTCCGCCAGGCAGTGCGGCGCACGGCCGGGATCGACTATGCCGAAGGCAGGCGCGTGGTGGAGGACTGGGTGGAGGCGGCGATGCAGCTTTCGGCCGAGGAGGTGCGTGCCATGGAGATGCTGATCCTGATGCAGGCGGGTGAGCCGCCCGCGCCCGCCCCGGTGGCCGATGCCGCACCGGCCACAGCCGCGGTGGCGCGCGTCGCCTGAGTCGGGGTGCCGCGGAACGGCGTGCTTTCCGGATCCAGCTCCCTCCTCCGCTTGCGGCGGAGGGACGGGGCGGGGCCTGCAGCGCATCCCACCTGCAGCCGCCCCACTCCAGCCGGGGCAGCGGTCAGTTGTTCACAGCAAGCTGCGTCGCAAAGGCCAGCCGCAGGTCGTCCAGGGCCTGGCAGCTCCTCGCCACGCAGGCGTCGAGGTCCTCGTGCCAGCGTGGTGCGCTGCCGGTCAGCACGTCGTGGGTCATGGTCATCAGGCGATCGGACAGATGTGCCAGCCGCACCACGCCCAGGCTCAGCGCCACGCCCTTCATCGCATGCGCCTGCTTGTGCAGGCCCGGCAGGTCGGCGCCGTCCAGGGCCTCGGCCAGGGCCTGGTGCAGGGCATGGATGTCGGCGATGCCGTCGGTGATCACCGCATGCAGGAAGTCCGGGCTGTCCTTGATTTCCCGCAGTCCCTCGATCGCGCTCGGGTCCAGGTATTCGACCGGTACCCCGCTGATCGCCACCGCGCCCTGCCGTGGCCGCAGCGGCTCGACCGGCACCGGCCGCGCCTCGTCGGGGAACACGCTGGCAATCGCCTGCCGGATCTTCTCGAACGTCAGCGGCTTGTAGATCACGCCGTTGGCGCCGAGGTCCTCAAGCAGGCGCGTGGTCATCGCCGTCGTGTCGGCGGTGATGAAGAAGGTCGGCGACAGCTGTACCCGGCTGTAGGCATAGGTCTGGTAGACCACCGCACCGTTGACGTCGTCCATGTTGTAGTCGAGGAAGATCACGTCGTAGGTGTTGGCGCTGAGCATCACGATGGCTTCGTGCCCGCTCTCGACCGCCGTGACCTGGTGCCCGTCCTTGAGCAGCATCTCCCTGAGCAGCGAAAGGTTGGTGGCATTGTCGTCGGCCACCAGCACGCGCTTGCCGGCCACGCAAGAGGGCGCGGCGTTGGCGGCCGCCGCCGCCGGGCTGGCGTCGACGGGCATCTGCAGCTCGAAGAAGAAGGTGCTGCCGCGTCCCAGCGCGCTGTCGACCTGCAGCTGGCCGCCCATGCGCCGCACCAGCTCGCTGGCGATCGAGGTGCCCAGGCCCGTGCCGCCGTAGCGGCGCGCCGGTCCGCCCTCGACCTGGAAGAAGGGCTGGAAGATCTTCTCGTGGTGGGCCGGGGCGATGCCGATGCCGGTGTCGGACACGGCGAAGCGCACCCGGTACGCGGTGTCGGTGGTCCCGAGCAGCCGCACCTCCAGCGTCACTGCCCCTTCCTCGGTGAACTTCACCGCATTGCCGGCCAGGTTGGTCAGGATCGACACCAGCTCCTGGTGGCGCCCGAGTACCGGCAGCTTGATCCGCTCGTCGAAATCCAGCTCCACCGAGATCGGTCGCGTGCCGACGATCGAGCGGATCGAGCCCATCACCTGGGTCGCGGTGAAGGCCAGGCTGAAGGGTTCTTCCTCCTGGCGGCGGTCACCGCCGTGCACCGCGATCTTGGACAGGTCGAGCAGCTGCTTGATCTCGGCGTCCAGGGTTGTGGCCAGGCGCTGGATCGAGCGCGCGCGATTCACGGTGCCCGCGTCGGTGGCCTCGACCTCCAGCAGCTGCGCGTCGGCGACGATGCCGGTCAGCGGCGTGCGCAGCTCGTGGCTGACCTTGGCCAGCAGCTGCGACTTGGCGCGGCTGTCGAATTCGGCCGCCTCGCGCGCGGCATTGATGCGCCGGATCAGGCTGGCTGCATACAGCGGCACCACCACCAGCAGCAGCGCGTGCGAGGCCGCGAACAGCAGGTTGTCCTGCCACGTGGGCGAGGCCATCACCACCACGCCAAACCCGGCCAGCGAAAACACCTGGCAGATGTGCATTGCCCGGGTGCCGACGCGGAAGCCGAAGCCGAGCGTGGTGAACAGGTAGAAAGCGACGAAGACCGTCGACGAACCGCCGGCGAAGTACATCCAGGCCGACAGGACCAGCGGATCGATCACCGCGGTGATGACGACCAGGTCGTGGCTGCCCAGCCACTGCGGATGCGCGGCCAGGTAGCGGGCGAGCGCGGCATATCCGACATAGCCGCCCAGCATGCCGACCACCAGTGCATCGGTCGTACTGGACCCGGCGGGGCCGAACCAGTGCACCCCGGCGATGATGATGGCGACCAGCACGCCGAAGCTCAGCCGGAAGTTCGCCTGGGCAATGACGTTCCTGTTCGCTTCGTTGCTGTCGTCCGGCTCCATTACAATGCCCTCAACGTCCCATTGCTGTCGTTCGTCCCGCCGACGGAATCCCTTCACTTCCGGCACGCAGGAACCGGGCCAGCGCGGACATTAGACAGGGGTCCCACGTGGAAAATCCAGCGATTCTGCGGCGCCTGACCGAGATGCTGCAGGAGCGGGTCGGTCCGACCGACGTGCCCATTACCGCACAGACCCGGCTTCAGGAACTGGGCATCGATTCCATCATCCAGGTCGACATCATGCTCGACCTCGAGAGCGAGCTGGATTTCACGTTCAAGAGCATGACCCTGCCGCGCGACCCGACGGTGGAGCAGATCGTGCAGCTGATCCAGGAAACGATAGGCAACCAGTCCGCCTGATCCGGTGGTGGCAGGCGCGCGCCTGGGCCACGCCGCGGGACGCCCGGACAGATCGGAATGCCGCCACGCGCCCGTGCCTGGAGCGGATACGAAAACACCCGCGAGCGAGGCGGGGCGCGGCGTGGATGACGTGGTGGCTATGGGTGGACTCGAACCACCGACCCCAGCATTATGAGTGCTGTGCTCTAACCAGCTGAGCTACATAGCCATCGGCCGCCGCGTGGGCGGCGAGCCGCATATTGTCCGGGGCTGGCGGGGCTGCGTCAACGTCGGGCGGCCGGGCTGTCGTTTTCGTGACAGACGTGGCAGAGTCGGGCGCAGTAGATCTTTGGAGTCCGCATCGTGATCGATCCGGACGGGTATCGCCCCAATGTCGGCATCGTGCTGATGCATCCGGATGGACGCGTCTTCTGGGCGCGGCGGGTGCGGCGGGACGGCTGGCAATTCCCGCAGGGCGGGATGAACAGCGACGAGACGCCCATCGAGGCGATGTACCGCGAGCTGCGCGAGGAGACCGGGCTGCTGCCCGACCACGTGGCGGTGCTCGGGGTGACCCCCGGCTGGCTGCGCTACCGCCTGCCGCGCAACGCGATCCGCCGCAACGACCGGGTGGTATGCATCGGCCAGAAGCAGGTCTGGTTCCTGCTGCAGTTCACCGGGGCCGAGAGCGACCTGCGCCTCGACCTGACCGCCAAGCCCGAGTTTGACAACTGGCGCTGGGTGGATTTCTGGTACCCCATGGAGCACGTGGTGATCTTCAAGCGCGGCGTGTACGCCAGCGCGTTGGGGCACCTTGCGCCGTTTGCGCGGCAGATCGCGGGGGCGGGGGCGATCCCATCGGACGGCATCGAGACCCGCGAACGGCCGGGACGACGCCGGCCGTGGCCGAATGGCGCGGCTGGACAGGCGGCGGGGCGCGATCGGGACCGCGGTCCGGGCTGAGTACGAACGCAGGCGCTATTGACACTCATTCTCATGTGTGGCGGAATGGCGTCCTGCCCCACCAGGTTGTCCGCACCGTGTACGTCTGCATCTGCAATGGGATCACCGACCACGACATCCGCCGCGCTGCCGAAGCCGGCTGCAGCTCGCTCTCCGAGCTGACCATGCGCACCGGCGTCGGTGCCTGCTGCGGCACCTGCGTGGATACCGCCCAGGCCCTGCTCGACGAGGCCCGGCCCGCTTCGGCCCGGCTCGTGGCCCTGCCGCTGGTCGCGCGCGCCGCCTGAGGGGCCTTGGCGTCGGGGCGGCACATGCCGGGCTCCGCCCGCGCTCCTCTCGAGACCCGTTCCCGCGCCTGCGGCAAGACAGGCGACGCGGATACAAATGCACACCATTCCCGTTCCGGCATCGATTGCGGCCTGCGGGTAGAGTCTGTCTCTCCATGGCGCAGGGAGCCCACCGATGAAAGGCGACGCGCGGGTCATCCGCTATCTCAACCAGGCGCTCTACAACGAGCTGACCGCGATCAACCAGTACTTCCTGCACGCCAAGATGCTGAAGCACTGGGGCCTGGCCGAACTGGCCAAGCATGAGTACGAGGAATCGATCGACGAGATGAAGCACGCGGACGTGCTGTCCGAACGCATCCTGTTCCTCGAAGGCCTGCCCAACTTCCAGGCGCTGGGCAAGCTCAAGATCGGCGAAAACCCGATCGAAATCCTGCGCTGCGACCTGGCTCTGGAGCTGGAGGGCATCCCGCTGCTGCGTGAGGCGATCGCCTACTGCGAGACCGTCGGTGACTACGTCAGCCGCAAGCTGTTCACCGACATCCTCGAGAACGAGGAGGAGCACGTGGACTGGATCGAGACCCAGCTCGACCTGGTCGAGCGCATCGGTGAGCAGAACTACCTGCAGAGCCAGATCGAGGACTGAGCGGGGCGGGCGCCGCGGCGCTCAGACCTTCTGCGTCGCGCGCCGCGCCAGCAGTTGCTGGCGGGCGCGGGCGAACTCGTTGGCGATCAGCGCCACCGCCACCGCCGGGCGCTCGAGCGAGCGCTCGCGCGCGGCCAGCTCGACGCGCCTGGCCGCAGCCGACAGCGACATCGCGCCGAGATTGGCGCTGGACGACTTCAATGAATGCGCCGCCTCGCGCAGGGCGTCGTAATCGGGGCCGCCAGCGGCGTTCTCCAGCGCGCGCACCAGCCGCGGCGTGTCCTCCAGGAAGATGTCGACCAGGCGCTCGACCTCGTCGCCGAGCATGGCCTCCAGGTCCTCCAGGATCGCGGCGTCGAGCACCGGCGCGAGCACGCGCTGCGGAGCGGGTGCGGCCGGTGCCTGGGTTGGTGCGGCGGGTGCAGGGGCCGGGGCAGCTACAGGTGCAGGTGCAGGGGCGACAGGCGGTGAAGCCGCAGTGGCGGATGCGAAGGCAGCATCGGGTGCCGAGACTGCAGCAGGTGTCGAGGTTGCCACCGAGGCGGGGGCCGCCGCAGGCAATGAAGCCACAGCAGGCTCCGGGACTGCGGCATGCGCAGGAATCGCGGCTGGCGCAGTGATCGCAGGCCCGGCAGCGAAGTCCGGCGCAGTCACGGTGTACAACGCCGTCGCGGCAGCTTGCGGCACGCCGGATGCTGCGCCTGTGACATCGGCGACGTGCTCCGGGATGGCGTACTCCGGGTAGGGCTCCGGCTTGGAGGCAACAGTGGCCAGGTCGGAACCCTGCGCCGTGGCGCCGAACGCCGCATCGAAATCAAATGAACCGGTGCGGGCCGGCTCCACCAGCGGATCGCCCATCGGCAGGCCCAGCAGCTGCGGGTCCAGCGTCGTCGGCACCGGCTCGCCGTCCGCGTCGCCGTCGACCAGGCCGGCGAAGTCCGCCGGTGCCCCGGACTGCTCCGGATCCCACCAGCGGTGCAGGCAACGTTCGAGTTCGCTGCGGGTCACCGGCTTGGGCAGGTAGTCGTCCATGCCGGCGTCCAGGCACTTCTGGCGGTCGCCGGCCATGGCGTTGGCGGTCATCGCGATGATGGGCAGGTGCCGGCCCTCGTTGGCGGCTTCCTCGTTCTCGCGCCAGCGCCGGGTGGCGGTGTAGCCGTCCATCACCGGCATCTGGCAGTCCATCAGCACGATGTCGTAGCGCGAGGCCGACATCCGCAGCAGCGCGGCCTCGCCGTTGCTGGCGGTATCGCAGGTGATCCCGAGCACGCCAAGCAGGCGCTGGCCGACCATCAGGTTGACCGGGTTGTCCTCGACCAGCAGCACGCGCGGCTTGCGCGCCGCCAGCCGGCCGGGTTCGCGCGCTGCAGGCGCGATGGTGGCTGCCGCAGGCTCGGCAGCGGCCGGCGCCGCAGCGGAATCGGCCGTGGCGTCGAACAGCGCCGCGCGCAGGTTGGCATCGGGGGTCTGACGGCTGAGCAGGGTGACGCTGCGCTGCAGTTCGTCGGGCACCGGGTCATCGCCGTACAGGCAGACCAGGCGCAGCTCGCCGTACACGCTCTGGCGGCCGAGGTTGCGGTGCAGGGCCAGCGCGGTGTTGCGCATCCCCGACAGGTCGGCCAGCACGATCGAGTAGGCCCACGGCGGCCCTTGGTTGGCGGCGTTGCGCAGGCGATCCAGCGCTTCCTGGGTGGTTTCGACCGAGGTCACGCGCAGGCCCCAGTTGGGCAGCAGCATGCTCAGGCGCAGGCGCAGGCGCGGGTCGGCGCTGAGCAGCAGCAGCCGGCCGCCCTGGGGATTGGTGTCATCTGCTTGCATGTCGCCCTGCACCTTGAGCAGCGGGATCTCGAACCAGAACGTGGCGCCGAGACCCGGTTCGGACTCCACGCCGATGCGTCCGCCCATCAGGTCGACGATGCGCTTGGAAATCGCCAGCCCCAGGCCAGTGCCGCCATACAGGCGCGTGGTCGAGGCATCGGCCTGGCTGAAGGCTTGGAACAGCCGGCCCTGCGCGGCCTGGGAGATGCCCACGCCGGTGTCGCGGACCTCGAAGCGCAGTTGGTGCTGGGTCGCGGTTTCGCCGAGCCTGCGCACGGACAGGGTCACCGAGCCGCGGTCGGTGAACTTCACCGCGTTGCTGATCAGGTTGCCCAGCACCTGCCGCATCCGCACCGGGTCGCCGCGCACCGGCAGGCGCACGCCGGGGTCGAGCTGCATGTGCATGCGCAGGCCCTTGCTCTGCGCCGGGCGCTCCAGCAGCTGCAGCACGCCCTCGACCACCTCGCGCAGGTTGAACGCGGTGGTCTCGAGTTCGAGCTTGTTGGCCTCGAGTTTGGAGTAGTCGAGGATGTCGTCGACGATGCGCAGCATCTGCTGCGAGGACAGATAGGCGGTGCGCACCAGCTCGGCGTGGTCGGGCGCCATGCGCGCGTGCATCAGCAGGTCGAGCATCGGCACGATGCCGTTGAGCGGGGTGCGGATCTCGTGGCTCATGGTGGCCAGGAATTCGCCCTTGGCCATCACCGCCGATTCGGAAGCCTGCTTGGCCAGGCGCAGGTCCTGTTCGAGCTGCGCGTGGCGCTCCAGCTCGCGGTGCAGTTCGGCGAGCACCGCCTCGTCGCGCTCCCGGCGCTCGTTCGCTTCGCGCAGCTCGCGGTCGCGCGTGCGCAGGTTGTAGAACACCGCAATCGAGGCGAACACCGCCAGCAGCGCCAGCACCAGGGCGAAGCCCTGCCACGGCCCTTCCATGCCCAGCACGTGCAGCACCAGGCTCAGCGCCGCGCCGCCGGCCGCGCCAAGGGTGAACCATCGCAGCATGATGCTCGAGGGGCGGGCGTTGCTGATCAGCGCCATACCCTGTCTCCTCACAGCACGGAGCTGTTGAAATCGAACTGGAGGTCGTCGGCCGGGCGCTGCACCAGGTTGCCCTGGATGTAGTCCACGCCGGTCATCCACAGCGTGGCGGCCGACTGCGCGTCCTCGACCTGCTGGCCGATCACCTGCAGCCCCATGCGGTGGGCGAAATCGATCGCGCTGCGCATCTCGTCGCGCACGAGGGTGTCGTCGAGGTCGCGCGAATAGCGTGGGTCCAGGCGCACATAGCCCAGCGGCAGCTGCCCGAGCAGGGCATTGGCCTCGGGACCGTGGCGATACTGGCTCAGGCACAGCTGCACCCCGGCCGAAACCATCGCGCTGCAGAAATCCTGCAGCGACAGCGCATGCACCAGCGCGTCCTCCTGGCGCACGTCGATCACCAGCGACGCGCCATCCACGCCGGCTTCGGCCAGCGACTGCAGCAGCCACTGCGCGTGCCCGTCGTGCGAGAGCGTGGACGGCGACTGGGTCACGAACAGGCGCAGCGCGCGCTGCTCCTGGCGCTGGCGGCGCAGCGCGCCGATCGCGATCCCGGCCATGCGCCGGTCCACCTGCAGGGTGGCGCCGATGCGGTTGGCGGCCTGCAGCACGCGTCCGGCCGCATGCAGCTCGTCGCCGGCGCCGCGCAGGCGCAACAGGACCTGGTACTGGGCATCGTCGCCGCCGGCGACTGCGACGATCGGCTGGAACGCCGCCAGCAGGCTGTCGGAAGCCAGCGCCTCGCGCAGCGACTGCTCGACCGCGGCCAGGTCGCGATCCTCGGCCGACACCGGTCGCGCCCACGCGGCCACGCCGTGCGCGTGGCTGCGCGCGGCACGCAGGGCTTCCTCGGCTGCGGACAGGGCTGCACCCGCGTCCTCGAAGCCCAGCGCCAGGTCGGCGTAACCGACCACCGCGCGCAGGCGCAGGCGTTCGCCGCCCACCTGGAAGCCATGCTCGCCCAGGCCGTCGCGCAGCTGGCGCGCGAACGGCGGCAGCGCGGCGCCCTCGAGCCCGGTCGCGAACACCAGGAAGGTGTTGTCGTTCAGGCGCGAAGCCGCGTGGCCCTCGGCGATCTCGCCGAGCCGGCGCCCGGCGTCGGCCAGCAGCGCTTCCAGCGCGGCATAGCCGAAACGGTCGCGCAGCGCGGCAGTGCCGGCGATCTCGACGAACAGCGCCGCGCCCGAGCGTGCCTGCGGCACCGACGCGGTCAGCAGCTGCAGCATCTGCGGGCGGGTGTGCAGGCCGGTCACCGGATGGCGGGCGCCGCCACCGCCTGCCTGCACGATGCGCGCGCGCTGGATGCGGCTCTGCACCGCGGAGACCAGGTGGCGGGGACGCACCGGCTTGCGCAGGAAGTCGTCCGCGCCCACGTCCAGCACCTCGAAGCGGCGTTCGGGGTCCTCGTCGCCGGTCAGGAACACCACCGGGGTCATCGCGAAATCGGCGTGGCCGCGGATCAGCGCGGTCAGCTCGACGCCGTCCAGGCCGGGCATGTGCAGGTCCATCAGCACCAGGTCCGGGCGCAGCCGCTGCATCGCGTCCATCACCTCGCCGGTGACCGAGACCACGTGCGCCTGCATTCCGGCGCCGTTGAGCACGCTCTCGGCAAACAGCGCCTGGCTGGGATCGTCCTCGACCACCAGCACGCGCCAGGCCGCGGCTTCGCGACCGGGCTCGGCCGGGGCTTGCGCCGGCGCGGGCGCGGGCCGGACCTCTTCGGTGGCGGGCACGTCCACGCGCGGCAGCACCGCAGGCGCCGCGTCGGCGCACCAGCGGCGCCAGTAACCGGTGGGCGGGACTTCCGCGCGTTGGCGATTGTTGGCGTCAGACACCACGGGAACCTTGCCGGAAAGCACATGCAGGGGCAACCGCAGGCGCGGCCGCGGCGCAGGTGCGCGACGACAGCCAAAGCATTGACGGGCCTGCCTGCGCAGCCTCGTGGTGCATTCCGGATCCCCCTGTTGCCGGCATTATCGCGACTGCGTGGCCCGGCGACTATCGCATGCCGGCAACAGGCCTGCGCGAGGACGCCGCGCGGCCATCGCGGCCCGGCTGCAAACCGTGATGGCGCACTCAGCCGGGCGCAGGTCGAGGCGCCCGTCGGAACAGCTTGCGCCAGACCCACCACAGCACCAGCGCCACGCCCAGGCCAAGTCCCACCACGACCGCCAGCACCAGCCAGGGATACGACCAGGCCAGGGCCAGCGCGCCCACCACCACCACGTCCTCGGTGGCCGAGGCGGCCAGATTGCTGACCGGTTCGGGCGAGGTGTTGAGCAGGGCGCGCGAGCCGGCCTTGATCGTGTGGCTGGCCAGCGCAACGCCAGCGCCGGCCGCCATCATGCCGGCCCCCAGCTCGCCATCGGGCGACAGCGCGGCGGCGGCGAGGAAGGCGCCGGCCGGTACCCGGGCCAGGGTCTGCAGCAGGTCCCAAGCCGAATCCACGCCGGGAATCTTGTCGGCAAAGAACTCGGTCAGCGCCAGCGCGCCCGAGACGCCAAGCACCCAGGGGGAGGTCGTCGCCTCCAGCGCTGGCGGCAGGTCGAGCCAGCCCAGCACGCCGGCCAGGCCGACGCCGAACACGGTGAGATAGGCGCGGATCCCCGCCAGCCAGGCCAGCAGCACGCCGACGGCGAACAGGTGGGCTTCGGTCATGGCGGGCTCCTCGCGACAAAGCCGGCGGGCGGCTGAACGTGACAGCAGGCGCGCGGCCTGCGCAGGCGAGTATAGGGCGCGCGCCTTGACGCGGCCTCGGGCGGGTCGATATACCGGGTGCGATGACTGACACCCCTACTTCCCGGCCGGTCGACGGCGCGCCCAGCGCCGGGGTCGTGCCTGCCCATATCCGGGGCGCCTCCTATGCGGTGCTGGCCGTGTTCATCGTGGCGCTCGGGTTTGGTCTGTGGGGCCTGTGGCAGGTGGTCATTGGCGCGGCCCCGCGCGTCGGCGTCGACCAGGCGCAGGTCGAGGCGCTGGCACAGCAGGTCGCCACCCTGACCCGCTCCGACCAGATCAGCCGCGATGCCAACCGCGATCTGCAGGGCACGCTGGCCGAGCGCGACGAGGAAATCGCCGCCCTGCGCGCGGACGTCGCCTTCTACGAGCGCTTCGTCGGGTCCACCGCGCAGCGGCGCGGGCTGACCGTGCACCAGTTGGCCCTGACCCCGCGCGCGGGCCAGGCCTGGCACTACACCGCCACCCTGACCCAGAACCTCAACCGGGGCGCGGTCAGCAGCGGCCGGCTCAGCCTGGCGGTGGAGGGCACCCGCGACGGGCGGCTGGAACGGCTGGACTGGGCGGCGCTGCGCCAGGATCCCGAGGCGGCCGGCGTGGAGTACTCGTTCAAGTATTTCCAGCAGGTCGAGGGCGAGATCATCCTGCCGCCGGGCTTCGAGCCGCTGCGCATCCGCGTGCGCCTGACGCCGGCATCCGGCCCGCCGGTCGACCAGACCCTGCCCTGGGACGAAGTGGCGGGCGCGGCGCCCGGCTGAACGCTGCATCCGCGCCTCGGCTTGAAGTCGGCACCGCCGCGCCCCATCCTGACTGCATGGAACAAGCCGCCCCCGACTACCTTTCGCTGCCGCGCCCGCTCGATTTCACCCCGGCCGCGGCCGGCAAGGTGCGCGAGCTGATCGCCGAGGAGGGCAATCCGGCGCTGAAGCTGCGCGTCTACATCCAGGGCGGCGGCTGCTCCGGCTTCCAGTACGGCTTCGAGTTCGACGAACAGCAGGGGGAGGACGACCTGGCGGTCATCACCGAGGGGGTGACCCTGGTGGTCGACCCGCTCAGCCTGCAGTACCTGATGGGTGCGGCGGTCGACTACACCGAGAGCCTGCACGGCGCCCAGTTCACGATCCGCAACCCGAACGCGAAGTCGACCTGCGGCTGCGGGTCCTCTTTCACGGCCTGAAGCCATGGCCGAGGCGCCGTCGCCGTTCGCCTTCATCGACGGTGCCCTCGACCGCGCCGAATACCTGCGCAACGACGCCGACCGCCTGGCCGTGCTGTGGCCACAGGCGCGGCTGCTGCTGCTCGATGGCGAAGGCCGCGCGCTGGGGGACGCCGACGCCGGGCCGCTGCCGGTGACTGGCGCGCAGCGACCGGAGCTGCGCGAGGACGCGGTGCTGCTGGGCCTGGACGGCCAACAGGCCTGGTTTGCGGCGCGCGATGACAGCGGCGATGATCGCGCCCGCATCGACCTGCGCAGCGCGGCTGCGCACTGGCCCGCGCGCGAAGCCACCGCCTTCGCCCAGGCCCGGGCGGTACTGCACTGGCGCACGCGCCACCGCCATTGCGGGGCCTGCGGTGGCGCACTGCGCTACGGCCGCGCCGGCTGGCTCGGCCATTGCGCCGGCTGCGGGCTGGACCACTATCCGCGCACCGATCCGGCGGTGATCGTGGCGGTCAGCGATGGCCAGCGCCTGCTGCTGGGGCGTGAGGCCAACTGGCCGCCGCGGCGCTATTCGACCCTGGCCGGCTTCGTCGAGCCCGGCGAAACCCTGGAGCAGACCGTGGTGCGCGAGGTGTTCGAGGAATCGGCGGTGCGCGTGCGCAGCTGTCGCTACCTGGCCTCGCAGCCGTGGCCATTCCCCTCGTCGCTGATGCTCGGCTTCGTCGCCGAGGCCGAGCCCGATGAGCCCGTCCCCGCCGACGAGGAACTCGAGGACGCGCGCTGGTTCAGCCGGGACGAGATCGGCGCGGCGCTGCGCGGCGAAACCCATGCCGATGGCCTGCTGCTGTCGCCCAGGCTGTCGATCTCGCGCTGGCTGATCGAACAGTGGTACGAGCGCGGCGGCTGATCCGGCTGCCCGGCCTCGTTGCGCCGCATGCCCGGCCTGGGCCCCAGCGCACCGCGCGTGACCGCCAGCGCCTAGAATCGTCCCATGTTCGCCACCCTGCTTGCCGTCGTCATCGCGCTGGTGCTCGGTCATCTGGCGCAGGGCGCGGCGAGCGCGCTGCGCAACCACGCCTGGTTCCGCCGCTGGCTGCGCTGGCTGGACGCACGCCTGGCCGACGCCAGCCTGTGGCGCGGCGCGTTCGGGATCGTGCTGGCGCTGCTGCCGGTGCTGGCGCTGGTTGGCCTGCTGCAGCTGCTGCTGTCCGGCCACTGGCTGGGCCTGCCGTCGCTGCTGCTCGGCATCGCCGTGCTGTTCCACGCCTGGGGGCCAGGCAACCTCGACCATGACGTCGAGGCGGTGCTGGACGCATCCACCGGCGACGAGCGCCGCGCCGCAGCCGCCTGGCTGTGGCCGCCGCTGCGCCGCGACGAGACACGCGTGGATTCGCCAGCCTTGGTCGGCGCCGTGTTCGGCTGCGCGCTGCGACGCTGGTTCGCGGTGCTGCTGTGGTTCCTGCTGCTGGGGCCGGTGGGCGTGCTGGGCTACCGGCTGGTGGCGATCGCGGCGGAGGACGATGTCGCAGCCAGCCTGCCGGCCGCCATGGTGTCTGGCGCGCGCACGCTGCTGGCGGCGCTGGACTGGCCGGTGGCGCAGCTGATGACGCTGTCGCTGGCGCTGGTGGGCAACTTCGAGGACGTGGTGCTGGCCTGGAAGCAGGCCGGGGGCGCCTCGCTGCGGGCCGATGCGGGGTTCCTGGCCGCGGCGGGGCGCGCCAGCGTGCGCGGCGGCGTCGCCGACGAGGCCGAGGACTATGCCGAAGCCGGCGTCGCCAGCGGCAGTGCGCTGGTGCGCGAGCTTGGCCCGATGCCGGAGCTGCGCGAAGCGATGGGCCTGGCCTGGCGTGCGCTGGTGCTGTGGCTGGCGGTGCTGGCGCTGCTGGTCATCGCCGGCTGGGTGAGCTGAGCTGCGCGAGTCGCCGACGCGTGTCAGGCGTGGGGGCCGCGCAAGGTGCGCACCCTGGCTTCAAGCTGCTCTGCGGTGACGGAGGGATCATGCACCGGTGCCTGGGCAGCCACGCCGATGTGGGCGCGGAAGCGGCGCGGCACGCGCATGCGGCCCAGCCGTGAGTCGCGCTGGCTCCACATGCTCGACCACATGCCGCGCAGCGCCATCGGCACCACCGGTACGACCTGGCCGCGCGCGGCGGCGCGTTCGAGGATCTTCTCCACGCCCGACTTGAAGGCGGCGATCTCGCCATCCTTCGTCAGCGCGCCCTCCGGGAAGATGCCGACCATCTCGCCGTCCGCCAGCGCCGCGTCGATCGCGTCGAACGCCTGCTGCATCAACGCGGGGTTCTCGCGCGCACCGGCGATGGGGATGGCGCGGGCGGTGTGGAAGAGCCAGCGCATCACCGGGATGTTGAAGATCTTCCAGTACATGACAAAGCGCACCGGCCGCGGGATCGTGGCCGCCAGGATCAGCGCGTCCATGTAGCTGACGTGGTTGCACACCAGCAGCGCGGCGCCCTCGTCGGGCACGTGCTTCTCGATCCCGTGCAGCTCCAGCCGGTACAGCCCGCGCACCATCAGCCAGCTGACGAAGCGCATGAAGAATTCCGGCACGATGCTGAAGATCCAGATCGCCACCAGCACGTTGGCGATCGCCAGCGCCAGGAACAGCTGCGGGATGGTCCAGCCAAACAAGCGCTGCAGCGCGATCCCGATCATTGCAGCGGCGACGATGAACAGCGAGTTCTGGATGTTCATCCCGGCGATCACGCGCGCCAGCTGCGCGCGCGGCGTGCGGCTCTGGATCAGCGCGAACAGCGGCACCACGAAGAAGCCGGTGAACAGGCCGATGCCGGTCAGGTCGACGATCACGCGCCAGCTGCCCGGCGCGTCGATGAATTGCGTCACCGACATGCCGGTGGCGAGCGCGCCGGCAGGCCGCGCGAAATACAGGTCGAGCATGAACGCACTCACGCCAAACGCGCCCAGCGGCACCAGGCCGATCTCGACGGTTCGCCCCGACAGCCTCTCGCACAACAGCGAACCCACGCCCACGCCGATCGAAAACAGCGCCAGCGCGAAGATGTACAGCGACGCCGTGCCGCCCAGGTTCACCTCCGCATACACCGGCAGCTGCGCGGTGAGCACGGTGCCGATGAACCAGAACCAGGACACGCCCAGCACCGCGTTGCGCACCGCCGGCTGGCGCCGCGTCAGCTGCCAGATGTGCCAGGACTGGCGGACGATGTTGAAGTCCACACGCAGCCCGGGCTCGCCCGCGTCAACGCGCGGGATGCGCCGCGCAACCAGGTTGCCGGCGACGGCGAGCAGCACGATCACCAGCGCCGCCACGTGGGGCCCGGCCGCGCCGGCAAGCAGGAAGATTGAGCCACCGACGATCATGCCCAGCAGGATCGAGATCGAGGTGCCCATCTCGACAAGGCCATTGCCGCCGGTGAGTTCCTCGGGCTTGAGTACCGAAGGCAGGATCGAATACTTCACCGGCCCGAACAGGGTCGACTGCAGGCCGGTGCAGAACAGCGCGACCAGCAGCAGCGGCATGTTCTGCAGCATGAAACCGATCGCCGCCAGCGACATGATCGCGATCTCCATCGCGGTGGTGATCACGATCAGGCGCTGCTTCTCCAGCTTCTCGGCGATCTGCCCGGCGGTGGCGGAAAACAGGAAGTAGGGCACGATGAAGATCGCCGGCGCGAGCTGCGTATACAGCGCGCGTGCGTCGGACGACATCGTGCCGGCCACGACCATCGCGCCGAGCAGGCCGATGATCGCCTGCCGGTAGACGTTGTCGTTGAACGCACCCAGCGCCTGCACGGTGAAGTAGGGCAGGAAGCGGCGCTGGCGCAGCAGGTCGAACTGCGAATGGCGGTTGCGGGTCTCGTGCTCGGGATCGTGCGCCATGCGCCCTCCATCGGCTGGCGGCGAGTGTAGCGGGCGAACGCCGCCTGCGGCTGGCGCCACACCGCGTGGACACGCTGTTGCTAGAGTGCCGGGCACGCACCCCGCGCCGGAGCTTCCATGCCCCCGTCACTCACGCCGGCCGCCTTCCTCGGCCACGGCAGCCCGATGAACGCGCTCGAGCGCAACCGCTACACCGAGGCCTGGCGCACGTTTGGCGCCTCGGTGCCGCGGCCGCGCGCGATCCTGGCGGTGTCGGCGCACTGGTACGTGCCGGTGCTGGCGGTGACCGCGATGCCGCGGCCGCGCACGATCCACGACTTCTTCGGCTTTCCGCAGGCGCTGTTCGACGTGCAGTATCCCGCGCCGGGGCTGCCCGAGCTGGTCGAGGAAGTGGCCGAGGTGGCGCGGCCCGACCGGGTCGGCGCCGACATTGACAGCTGGGGTATCGACCACGGGACCTGGTCGGTGCTGGTGCACGCATTTCCCGAAGCCGACATCCCGGTCGTGCAGTTGTCGATCGACACGCGCAAGCCGCTCGACTGGCACCTGGAACTTGGCGCCAGGCTGGCGGCGCTGCGCGAGCGTGGCGTGCTCGTCATCGGCAGCGGCAACGTCGTGCACAACCTGCGCGCGATCGACTGGAAGCAGCCCGACGGCGCCTTCGCCTGGTCGCAGCGCTTCGACGAGCGTGCGCGCGAGCTGATGCTCGAACGCCCGCAGGACATTCCTTCGCTGGCCTCGCATCCGGACTTCCGCATGGCGGTGCCGACCCCGGACCACTTCCTGCCGCTGCTGTACGTCGCCGGCCTGGCCGCCAGCGCCGGCAAGCCGGCCGACACGCTGATCGATGGCTACGCCTACGGATCGCTGTCGATGACCTCCTACACGCTGGAAGCGCGCTGCCCGTCGTCGTCGGAGCAGGACATGGGCGGCGCCGCGCCGCTGCAGACCAGCCTGCCCCCGGAGGCGGCCAACGTCTGATGCGCCGTGCGGCGCTTCAGCCGATGGGCGGCTGCGCGGCGAACCACGGCCGCAGCCGCCGCAGCGCTTCCTCGATCTGCGCGGTGGCCGGCGCGAAGCTGAAGCGGATGAAGCGGTGGCCGTCCACCGGATCGAAGTCCACGCCGGGCGCCAGGGCCACGCCGGTCTCTTCCAGCATGCGGGTGCAGAAGGCCAGGCTGTCGTCGGTCAGGTGGCCCACGTCGGCCCAGATGTAGAACGCGCCATCCGGGGGCGCGATGCGCTCCAACCCCAGTGCCGGCAGGGCGTCCAGCAGCAGCGCGCGGTTGCGTGCGTACACCGTGCGGTGGCCCTCCAGCTCGTCGCGGCAGTCCATCGCCACCAGCGCGGCCTGCTGGCTGGGCGAAGGCGGGGTCAGGAACAGGTTGCCGGAGTAGGCACGCGCGGTGTCGACCAGCGACGGCGGCACCAGCAGCCAGCCCAGGCGCCAGTCCACCATGCTGTAGTACTTGGAAAAGCTGTTGAGCACCAGCGCGTCGGCGGCGTACTCGAGCACCGAATGCGCCGGCTGGGTGTAGTGCAGGCCATGGTAGATCTCGTCGGAGATCAGCTCGATGCCGCGCTCGCGGCAGACCCGGGCGATGGCCTGCAGTTCCTCGCCGGGAATGATCGTGCCGGTGGGGTTGGCTGGACTGGCCAGGATCACGCCGGCCGGGGCCGGATCCAGCGCGGCGATCGCCGCGGCGGTGAGCTGGTAGCCCGTCTCCGGTCCGCAGCCGATCGCCACGGGCTGCATGTGCGAGGCCACGGTGGTGTTGCGATAGGCGATGTAGCCCGGTCGCGCGAAGGCGATGCGGTCGCCCGGACTGAACCGTGACAGCAGGGCCAGCAGCAGTGCTGGCGACGCGCCGCAGGTCAGGATGATGCGCGCCGGCTCCACCTCCACGCCGTGGCGTTCGCGGTAGTAGCGGGCGATGCGCACGCGCAGGGGCTCGCTTTCCCAGTAGCCGGGCGGATCGCGATCCAGCGCCTCGCGCACCGCCGCCAGCGCGGCGGCCGGCGCCGGCGTGGACGGCTGGCCGAACTCCATGTGCACCACGGAGCGGCCGCCGGCCTCCAGCGCACGAGCCAGCTGGCTGATGGCGATCGCGCGGAACGGTTCGACGCGACCGGGCATGCGTCAGCCGGCCTGCTCGCGCGCGATCGCGCGCCAGCCGATGTCGCGACGGTGGAACGCGCTGGTCCAGCCGATGGCATCGACGCCGGCGTGCGCGCGCCGCTGCGCCTCGGCCACGCTGTCGCCCAGCGCGGTCACGCACAGCACCCGGCCGCCGGCGCTGAGCACGCGACCCTGCACATCGAGCGCGGTGCCGGCATGGAACACCTTGGCATCGGCCGGAACCGCGTCCAGTCCGCGGATAGGCTCGCCGGTGACCGGCGTGTCGGGGTAGGGCCGTGCCGCCATCACCACGCCAAGCGCGGGGCGCGGATCCCACTGCGCCTGCACCTGGTCCAGGCGGCCGTCGATCGCGGCTTCCAGCAGGTCGACCAGGTCGGACTGCAGGCGCAGCATTACCGGCTGTGTTTCCGGATCGCCGAAACGCACGTTGAACTCGATCACCTTCGGCGCGCCTGCGGCATCGATCATCAGTCCGGCATAGAGGAATCCGGTGAACGGCACGCCATCGGCGATCATGCCCTGCACGGTGGGATCCACCACCTCGCGCATGACGCGCGCATGCACCTCGGCCGTGACCACCGGCGCCGGCGAATACGCGCCCATGCCGCCGGTATTGGGCCCGGTGTCGCCATCGCCGACGCGCTTGTGGTCCTGGCTGGTCGCCATCGGCAGCGCGCTGCGGCCATCGACGATCGAGATGAAGCTGGCTTCCTCGCCGTCGAGGAATTCCTCGATCACCACGCGCGCGCCGGCATCGCCGAACGCATTGCCCGAGAGCATGTCGCGCACTGCGGCCTCGGCCTCGTCGAGCGTCATCGCCACGATCACGCCCTTGCCGGCGGCCAGGCCGTCGGCCTTGATGACGATGGGCGCGCCCTTGTCGCGCACGTAGGCCAGCGCGGGCTCGACTTCGGTGTGGACTGCATAGAACGCGGTGGGGATGCCGTGGCGCGCGAGGAAATCCTTGGCGAAGGCCTTGCTGCCTTCCAGCTGCGCGGCCGCGGAGGTGGGGCCGAAGATGCGCAGGCCGGCAGCGCGGAAGCGGTCGACCACCCCGGCGACCAGTGGCACCTCCGGGCCAACCACGGTCAAGGCGACGCCCTCGTCCCGCGCAAGCGCCAGCAGGCCATCGAGATCGCCGACCTTCACCTCGATGTTGCGGCAGCGCGGCTCGGTGGCCGTGCCGGCATTGCCCGGCGCGACGAGTACTTCGTCCACGCGCGGCGACTGCGCCAGCTTCCACGCCAGCGCGTGCTCGCGGCCGCCCGCGCCGATGACCAGGATTTTCAAGCGTCAGTCCTCATGCGGAGGTGCGCAGTCGCGCGCAGGGAAGGTGGTTTCGAAGAACAGCTTGCCGTGGCGATCGACGAAGCGGCGCACCAGCACCGCATCGCCACCTGCCAGGCGCGCGAGCGCGGGGTGGCTGCACAAGGTGTGCATCTCGTCCTGCTCGGTCTGGCGCAGCAGCTCGAACTGCGGATGATCGCGGGTCCTGTCGGCGTCGCCCTCGGGGCTGCGCACCAGCAGCACCAGGCGCTCGCCTTCGATCGTGGCCGATTCTGTCACCAGGTCCTCGAAGTACGGCTCCGGCAGGCCGGTGGCCAGCGCATCGCGCGCGGCCTGCAATTCGCCGCTGTCGCTGTCGCTGTCGCTGTCGCTGTCGCTGTCGCTGCCGCAGGCGGCCAGCGCCAGCAGCAGGATCGCCGCCGGCAGGTGCGCGGACACGCGGCGCAGGCTGTGCATTCGCCCCGTCGCCAGTTCAGTGGCGGAAATGACGAACGCCGGTGAACACCATGGCGATGCCGTGCTCGTCGGCCGCGGCGATCACCTCGGCATCGCGCATCGAACCGCCCGGCTGGATCACCGCCTGGATGCCCGCGGCCGCCGCGGCGTCGATGCCGTCGCGGAACGGGAAGAAGGCATCCGATGCCATCACCGAACCCTCGACCACCAGACCCGCGTCGGTCGCCTTGATCCCGGCGATGCGCGCCGAGTAGACGCGGCTCATCTGCCCGGCGCCGACGCCGATCGTGCGGTGGTCCTGCGCATAGACGATGGCGTTGGACTTGACGAACTTCGCCACCTTCCAGGCAAACAGCAGGTCGGCGAACTGCGACTCGCTGGGCGCGCGCCGGGTCACCACCTTCAGCTCGTCGCGGGTGACCACGCGATCGTCGACGGTCTGCATCAGCAGGCCGGAGCCCACGCGCTTGGTGTCGATGAAGCCGGTCGATGCCGGCGCCAGGGCAATGCGCAGCACGCGCACATTGGCCTTCTTCTTCGCGTAGGCGAGGGCGTCGTCGTCGTAGTCCGGTGCGATCAGCACCTCGACGAACTGGCGATCGAGGATGGCTTTCGCGGTCGCCGCGTCGAGCGTGCGGTTGAAGGCGATGATGCCGCCGAACGCCGATGTCGGGTCGGTGGCATGGGCCTGCTCATAGGCATCGCCGCAGGCCGTGCCCACGGCGACGCCGCAGGGATTGGCGTGCTTGACGATCACGCAGGCCGGCGCGTCGAACTGGCGCACGCATTCCCAGGCCGCATCGCTGTCGGCGATGTTGTTGTAGCTCAGCTCCTTGCCCTGCAGCTGGCTGAAGGTCGCCAGTGAACCGGGCGCGGGATGCAGGTCGCGGTAGAACGCGGCCTGCTGGTGCGGATTCTCGCCATAGCGCAGATCCATGAGCTTGACGAAGCTGCCGTTGGCCTGGGCGGCGAATGGCGCGCGCGCCGGCACGCCAGGCGACGCGTCGGTGACCGCTGACAGGTAGTTGCTGATTGCTGCGTCGTACTGCGCGACGCGGTTGAACGCGGCGACGGACAGCGCGAAGCGGGTGTTCGTCGACAGTGCGCCGTCGTTGCGCGCCAGTTCGTCCAGCAGGCCGGCGTACTGCTCCGGCGCGGTCGCCACCGCAACGCGCGCGAAGTTCTTCGCGGCCGAGCGCAGCATGGCCGGACCGCCGATGTCGATGTTCTCCACCGCGTCGGCCAGCGTGCAGTCGGCGCGCGCGGTCACCGTCTCGAACGGATACAGGTTGAGCACCAGCAGGTCGATCGGCGCGATGCCGTGCTGCGCCATCACCGCATCATCGGTGCCGGCGCGGCCGAGCAGGCCGCCGTGCACCATCGGATGCAGGGTCTTGACCCGGCCGTCCATCATCTCGGGAAAGCCCGTGGCCTCGCTCACGTCCTGCACCGGCAGGCCGGCGTCGCGGATCGCCTTCGCGGTGCCGCCGGTGGACAGCAGTTCGACGCCGCGCGCGGACAGGGCGGTGGCGAGTTCGATCAGTCCGGTCTTGTCGGACACGGACAGCAGCGCCCGGCGCAGGGGCAGGAGGTCGTGGGTCATCGGGTATGCAACGCGGAGACGCGGAAAGAGGCGGAATTATAGCCACCCGCGCAGCGCGGCGTGGCTCAGGCGATACCGTACTCGCGCAGTTTCTTGCGCAACGTTGCGCGATGGATGCCGAGCATCGTCGCGGCGCGGCTCTGGTTGCCCTCGCAGTGTTCGAGCACTTCCAGGAACAGC
This sequence comes from Luteimonas sp. A482, assembly GCF_054072655.1. Lineage (NCBI taxonomy): Bacteria > Pseudomonadati > Pseudomonadota > Gammaproteobacteria > Lysobacterales > Lysobacteraceae > Luteimonas > Luteimonas sp. A482. The sequence goes on along the minus strand of NZ_JBSVRO010000007.1, from coordinate 119,804 downwards.
GGGATCTCCAGCTCGCGCAACGCGATCTGGTAGAGGTTGTCGGCATCGCTGCCGTTGAGGTCGCCCAGGTAGCGCCGCACCGAATTGGCGACGTGTTCGCGCAACGGTGCACGCGGCGCGCTGCGGATGGCGGGGTCGGTCTGTTCTGCGGTGTTCAATGGGGCGCTCGGTGCGGCCGGGCGATGCGGCGCACGGGGTGGCGGTCATCGCGGGGCGATCGAGTCTAGCGCCTCGTGGTCGCACCCGACAATGCGAATGTCTGCGCCGATGGTCTAGCGCAGGTCCCAGGCGTAGGACACCGTCTCGACCGACGGCTCGCGGATGTCCAGCGCGATGTCCACCGTCTGTCCGGGTTCGACCAACGGCGTCGCAGGCGCGCCGCCAAGGTACTGGTCGGGCGTGAACGCACGCGCGGCCACGGCGCGGCCGTCGACGTCCGAGAGCGTCAGCAGCAGCTGCGGCCACGGCTGCGGCCAGCGCGCATCGTTGCGGAACGATGCGCGTGCGCGCAGCGCGTCGCTGCGCTGCGGATGCGGCGCCACTTCGCGCGCGAGCAGGACGAAGGCCTGCGGTTCGCGCCACGGCTGCACGCTGCAGCCGAGCACGCCACAGATGCCGCTCACCAACGGACGCCAGCGGGCGTCGGCGGCGAGGCGTTCGCGGTCGGCAAGCACGATCTGCAGGCCAAGCAGCGCCAGCAGGACCGCGATCACCACCAGCTGCCGCCACGCGCTCGGGCTGCGCTGCGGGGGCGGCGTGGGGATGCCGCCGAGGAACCCGGGCGGCGAAGGCGTGTTGACGGCTGCCGCCCCTTCACGTGCCTGCGGGGGCGGGGCGTCGGTTGGGGGGGCTTCGCTAGGGGCAGGCGATGCATCCGCCGCAGCGGCGTCCACGGTCACGGCGTCGGACGCCGGCGCGGAGGGTGCATCGGGCTGCGCCGGGACCGCGATCGCGGGGTCGCGTGGTCCGGGGTCATCCGGGGGTGCCGGCTCCAGGGCAGGCGTCATGCCGCTGCCGGCTGGCGCCGCTGCTGCGGGTGCGGTTTCGCGCTTACCGGCGTCCGGCGACGGATCGGCACCGGCATCCGCGGCGACTTGCGCATCGGCAACCGGCGCGGGCCGGCGCAGCACGCCCGCGCAGCGCGGGCAGCGCTCGGGCGGCAGGCCGGTCGCCGGATCGGTCGCGACCAGCGTGTTGCAGTGCCGGCAGTTGATGAACATGGGGGCTATTCAACCATGCAGGCGCGGATGCCGACCGCGGCCGACGTCACCGACGGATGCCGTCGATGCGGATCCAGTCGCCTTCCTGCGCGACGGCCAGGGCGTCGAACCACTCGCCGTAGCGCTGCAGCAGCGGCTCCTGCTGTCCATCGAGGATGCCGGACAGGGCGATGCGCCCGCCCGGCGCGGTGCGCGCAGCCAGCTCCGGCGCAAGCGTGTCGAGCGCCGAGGCCAGGATGTTGGCGACCACGACCGGATACGCCTCGCGCGGCGCTTTGCCCGGTTCGAACACGTCCAGCGCCTGCGCGACCTCGTTGCGCTGCGCGTTGTCGGCGGTCGCGATGAGCGCCTGCGGGTCGTTGTCGATGCCCACCGCGCGCGCCGCGCCGAGCTTCAGCGCCGCCAGCGCAAGGATGCCGCTGCCGCAGCCGAAGTCGAGCACCGTCGCGCCGCGAAGCAGCCCGTCCACGCCGAGCGCGTCCAGCCACTGCAGGCACAGCGAGGTGGTCGCATGGGTACCCGAGCCGAAGGCCAGGCCCGGGTCCAGCCGCACCACGGCGGCGTCGTCACCGCGCGCATCGTCCGGCAGCTCGTGGTTCCAGGGCACGATGAAGGTGCGGCTGCCAAAGCGCAGCGGCGCGTACTGGTCCATCCATGCGCGCTCCCAGTCCTGGTCCTCGACCTTGCGGAAGCCGGCGCCGCTCCAGTCCAGACCCGGGTCGAACGCCTCCAGCGCGGCCAGCAGCAGCAGCGCGTCGGCATCGTGCGGGAACAGCGCGCTGAGCGAGATCGCCTGCCACAGCGGCGTTTCGCCCACGCCCGGCTCCAGGATCGCGTGTTCGTCGGGCGTTTCGGCGTCGGCATCGAGCATGGTCACGGCCAGCGCGCCGACATCGTCCAGCGCATGTTCGTAGCGCGGCTGGTCGGACTCGCGGCAGCGCAGGGTCAATTCGATGAATGGCATGGCGCCAGTGTATCCGCGGCCGCCCGCATGGTTGCGGTGGAAAGCAGCATCACGGCGCCGGTCATCGAGTTTTTACCCCCGTCACGGCACAATGATCGGCCCCCCGACCCGAATGGAGATCGCCGTGGCCTTTACCCTCCCCAAGCTGCCCTATGCCTATGACGCGCTCGAGCCGCATATCGACGCGCAGACGATGGAAATCCACCACACCAAGCATCACCAGACCTACATCAACAACGCGAACGCGGCGCTCGAAGGCACCGAGTTTGCGGGCAAGAGCGCCGAGGAGATCATCGCCAACCTCGACGCGCTGCCCGAGGACAAGCGCGGCCCGCTGCGCAACAACGCCGGTGGCCACGCCAACCATTCGCTGTTCTGGACGGTGATGTCGCCCAAGGGCGGCGGCAACCCGGTGGGCGAGGTGGCCAAGCGCATCGATAGCGAGCTGGGCGGCTTCGACGCCTTCAAGGAGGCCTTCACCAAGGCAGCGCTGACCCGCTTCGGCAGCGGCTGGGCGTGGCTGTCGACCGACAAGGCCGGCAAGCTCAAGGTCGAGAGCAGCGCCAACCAGGACAATCCGCTCATGAAGGGCGTCGGCTCGGGCAACACCCCGGTGCTGGGCCTGGACGTGTGGGAGCACGCCTACTACCTGAAGTACCAGAACCGTCGCCCGGACTACATCGGCGCGTTCTACAACGTGGTCGACTGGAACGAGGTCGAGCGTCGCTACCAGGAAGCCGTAAAGGGCTGATCCTGCGCCGCAGCTGCATTCGCAACGGGCCGCGCAAGCGGCCCGTTCGCGTTGTGGCAGTTCGTCAGGCCGTTGGGCGCAGCCGCGCCAGGCGTTTGGCCACCGGGCAGTCCGGGCGGTGTGCGCCGGGCAGGTAGCCCAGGCTCATCAGGAATTCGCCGGTGATCTCGCCGCCGGTGAAGCGGAAGGTCCGCTTGAACAGCTTCACCCACGCGGCCTTGTCGCGCGGGCTGTCGTCATCGTCGTGCACATGGGCGTCCAGCCACGCGGCAAAGCCGCCGTGCGAGGCGCGCATGCCGCGCACCACGCCGGCATTGTGGATTGCGGCGGCCACCTTGAGCCGGTTGCGGATGATGCCAGGGTCGGCCAGCAGGCGCGCAACGTCGGCCTCGCCGTAGCCGGCGACGGTATCGACGTCGAAGCCCTGGTAGGCGCAGCGAAAGCCTTCGCGCTTTTTCAGGATGGTTTCCCAGCTCAGCCCGGCCTGGTTGATCTCGAGCAGCAGGCGTTCGAACAGCGCCGCTTCGTCGCGCTGCGGGAAGCCGTACTCGTGCTCGTGGTAGGGGCCGTGCACCGGATGTCCGGGCGCGACGTCGCAATAGCTCGTCATCGCCGCAGCATAGCGGCCGGCCTGCGCCGCGGGTTGCCCCGGGTTGCCCGCAGCGGTGCCTCCGCGCCACCATGCGCGCACCTCCCCGGGAAGGACGCCATGGACATCGCCGACCGCCGCATCGCCACCGTCCACTTCAGCCTGCACGACGAACAGGGCCAGACCATTACCTCCACCCACGGCCACGATCCGCTGGTGTACATGCACGGCACCGGCAGCATCATGCCGGGCCTGGAGCAGGCGCTGGCGGGCAGGGCGGCGGGCGACGCGTTCAGTGTGACGATCGCATCGGAGGCAGGCTTCGGCCCGCGCCACGAGGCGCTGGTGCAGACGCTGCCGCGCAGTCGGCTGCAGGCCGCTGGCGAGGTGGCGGTAGGCACCAAGCTGGCCGCGCAGACCGCGAAGGGGCCGCTGGACGTGGTGGTGGTGGCGGTCGAAGGCGACGCCATCACGGTCGACGGCAACCATCCGCTGGCCGGGCGCACCGTGGAGGCGCGGGTGGAAGTGCTCGAGGTGCGGCTGGCGACCCCGCATGAGCAGCAGTTCGGGCTGGGCGCGGGCGGCTAGGGGCGGTCGGCGGGGCTCGAAGAGGGCCCAGCCCGCCCCGGACCCTTCACCGCAGCCCGCCTACAATGTCCGCATGTCCACGCTGTCCTGTTCGTTCGCCAACCAGCTGCTGATCGCGCTGCCCACGCTGGCCGATCCGCATTTCGCACGCAGCGTCGCGCTGATCTGCCAGCACGATGCCGATGGCGCGATGGGCGTGGTGGTCAACCGCGCCTCGGACTACACCCTGGGCGAGGTCCTGCGGCAGATGGGGATCGAGTCCGACGACCCGGCGCTGCTGGAGCAGCGCGTGCTGGCCGGCGGTCCGGTGCATCCGGAGCGCGGCTTCGTGCTGCACGATGGCGGGCGCGCCTGGGATTCGACGCTGGCGGTGTCCGACGGACTGGCGGTGACCACCTCGCGCGACATCCTCGAGGCGATCGCGCGCGGCGACGGTCCCGAGCACGCCACGGTCGCGCTGGGCTGCGCTGGCTGGGGCGCAGGGCAGCTCGAGCATGAGCTCACCGAGAACAGCTGGCTGACCGCGCCTGCGCAGGCAGGCATCCTGTTCTCGCTGCCGCTGGACCAGCGCTGGCAGGCCGCGGCCGGGCAGATCGGCGTGGACCTGATGCGCATGGCGGGGCACGTGGGGCACGCATGAGCGGCGCGATCCGCGCCGACGGCACGGTGCTCGGTTTCGACGTGGGTGCACGCCGCATCGGCGTGGCGATCGGCAGTGCCTTCGGACACGGTGCGCGCGCGCTGGCGGTGATCGACGTCCACGGTGAGCAGGTGGACTGGGCGGCGATCGACCGGCTGCAGAAGGAATGGCGGCCCGATGGCCTGGTGGTCGGTGATCCGATGACGCTCGACGGTGGCGACCAGCCGATCCGCGTCCGCGCCCGCGCCTTTGCCGTCGAACTCAAGGCGCGATATCAGCTGCCCGTGGTGATGGTGGACGAGCGCGCCAGCTCGATCGAGGCCGCGCAGCGCTTCGCCGTGGACCGCGCCCAAGGGCGTCGCCGCCGCCGCGATGCGGTTGCGCTGGATGCGGTGGCCGCGGCAGTGATCGTCGAACGCTGGTTCGCCGCGCCCGGCGATGCGACGCCCCTGTAGGAGCGGCTTTGGTCGCGACGGGGGGCCGGGGGGTCAGAGTCACTTTCCCCTGAAGCGAACAAGCCCCGAGAGAGACAGCGGGGGAAAGTGACTCTGACCCCCGAGTCGCACTCCTGCCGCGCCCGTGATTGCGGGACAATGGCGACATGACCGAACAGACCGACGCCCAGGGCCGCCTCGTCCACCTGCTGACCCTCGAAGGCCTGCCGCGGCAGGCCCTGGTTGATCTGCTCGACCGTGCCCAGGCGTTTGCCGAAGGCCACGACGCGCGCCAGGCCCTGGCCGGGACCGCAATCTGCACCTTGTTCTTCGAGCCCTCCACGCGCACCCGGCTCAGCTTCCATCGCGCCGCGCAGCGGCTGGGCGCGGACGTGCTCGGCTTCGACGCCGCCACCTCGTCCACGACCAAGGGCGAAACCGCGCGCGACACCCTGCAGAACATCGAGGCGATGGGGGTGCGCGGCTTCGTGGTGCGGCATTCGGGCGACGGCGCGGTCGCGGAACTGGCGGCGATGGCCGGGCCGGGCACCGCGCTGGTCAACGCCGGCGACGGTCGCAGCGCCCACCCCACCCAGGGGCTGCTCGACATGCTGACCCTGCGCCAGTCCCTCGGCGACGATTTCGGCAAGCGCCGCTTCGTCATCGTCGGCGACGTGAAGCACTCGCGCGTCGCGCGCTCCGACCTGCACGCGCTGCGCACGCTGGGTGCGGGCGAGATCCGCATCTGCGGCCCTGCCGCCCTGCTGCCGGACGACGGCACGCTCGCCGGTTGCACCGTGACGCACGATCTCGACGCGGCGCTCGATGGCGTGGATGCGGTGATGATGCTGCGCCTGCAGCGCGAGCGCATGGAAGAGGGCCTGGTCAAATCGCTCGACGACTACCACCGCGACTACGGGCTCACGTCCACGCGCCTGCGCCGGGCAGCGGCCGGCGCGGTGGTGCTGCATCCCGGGCCGCTCAACCGCGGCGTGGAGATCAGCGATGCGGTCGCCGACGGCGCGCAGTCGCTGATCCTGCGCCAGGTCGGCAACGGCGTCGCGGTGCGAATGGCGGTGCTGGAGGCGCTGCTCGGCGCACGTTGAGCGCGGCCCGCTGCGGCCCAGTCTTCGTGGCGGCGCACGAACGCGACCGCGACCCGCGTCAGCGTTGCGGGCGCTGCACGGAGCGGCGCTGTACAAACAGCCAGGTCCACAGTTCCGGAGTCGCGTAGGCGGCATCCCAGCTGTTGTGGTCGGCCTCGGGGAACTCGGTGTAGCGCGCGTCGCGCGCGCCCGCGGCCTGGAGCGCCATATCGAGCCGGCGCGAATATTCCACGGGCACCGATTCATCCCGCGCGCCGTGGAAGAGCCAGACCGGTACCTCGCGCAAACGCTGCGCCACGGCGGCATAGGGATCGGCTTCATCGTCCAGCCCGGTCACCGCCATCGACGGCCGCCGCGCGTGCAACAGGCCGCCGCAGACCGGCACCAGCGCGGCGAAGCGCTCACTCTGGCGTAGGGCAAGCTCCCAGACGCCGTAGCCGCCCATCGACAGGCCGGTGAGGCTGGTGCGGTCGGGATCGCCGTTGAACTCGAGCGTGGCCGCGTCGAGTTGCGCGAACACCACGTCGGCCAGCTGGTTCCATTCGCTGTCGGCGGGCGCCTGCGGGAACACCACGATGGCGGGGAATTCGTCTGCGTACTCGCGCAGGTGCGGGCCGAGGCCGACCGCGAGCTGGCTGCGATTGTCGTCGCCGCGCTCGCCCGAACCGTGCAGGAACACGACCACCGGCGCCTTGCCGCGGGCCACGCTGGCGGGGACGAACACCTGGTAGCGGTGGCGGCGTCCGTCGATCGTGACCTCGCGCTCGACGAAGCCGCCCCGGTCCGGGCGTGGTGGCGTGGAGCCGCAGGCGGCGAGCATTGCGGCCATCAGCAGCACCAGTGCGGGCAGGCGTGGGCGGCGCATGGGCGATGTTCCATTGTCATTTCTGCCGTCGATGTTAGCGCTGCGGATCCGGCGACGGCGCCCTCAGTGCAGCAGGATCACCGTGGCCAGGCCGAGGAAGCTGAAAAAGCCCATCACGTCGGTGACTGCGGTCACCACCACGGTGCCGGCCACGGCCGGGTCCACGCGCATGCGCTTGAGCAGCAGCGGCAGCAGCACCCCGGCCAGCGCGGCCGAACAGAAGTTGATCACCAGCGCCGCGCCGATCACCAGCGACAGCCGCCAGGAACCGAACCACAGCAGCGCCACGGTGCCGACCAACGCGCCGATCAGCAGCCCGTTGATCAGCGCCACGCGCAGTTCCTTCCACAGCAGGATGCGGGCGTTGCTCTGCCCCACCTGTCCCAGCGCGATGCCGCGGACCATCAGGGTCAGCACCTGCACGGCGGCGTTGCCGCCGATGCCGGCCACGATCGGCATCAGCACCGCCAGCGCCACGATCTGCTCGATGGTGGCGTCGAACTGGCCGATCACGGCCGCTGCCAGGAACGCGGTGAGCAGGTTGATGCCCAGCCACACCACGCGACCGCGCACCGCGCGCGGGATCGGCGAGAACAGGTCCTCGTCCTCGTCCAGGCCGGCCGCGCCCAGCGCCTGGTGCTCGGCCTGCTCGCGGATGATGTCGACCACGTCGTCGACGGTGACGCGGCCGAGCAGCACGTTGCCGTCGTCGACCACCGGCGCGGACACCCAGTCGTTGTCGCTGAACTGCCGCGCGACCTGTTCGGCCGAGGCGTCGACGTGCAGCGATTCGAGTTCGTCGTCGATCAGCTGGTTGATCGGCGTGCCCGGGTCGCGGGTCACCAGGTCCTGCAGTGCGACCCAGCCGATCAGCTGGTGGCGGCGATTGACCACGTACAGGTGGTCGGTATGGTCGGGCAGCTCGCCGCGCAGGCGCAGGAAGCGCAGCACCACGTCGACCGTGGTGTCGGCCCGCACCGTCACCACGTCCGGGTTCATCAGGCGGCCGGCGGTGTCCTCGGGGTAGGACAGCACCTGCTCGAGACGCTCGCGGTTGTCGCGGTCCATCGAGCGCAGCACCGCGTCGATCACCGTGTCGGGCAGGTCCTCGACCAGGTCGGCGAGGTCGTCGATGTCGAGATCCTCGACCGCGGCGACCAGCTCGTCCTGGTCCATGTCCGCGATCAGGCTCTCGCGCACCTCGTCGCCGACGTGCACCAGCACCTCGCCGTCGTCCTCCGGATCGACCAGGCCCCAGACCACCATCCGCTTCTCGAGCGGCAGCGATTCGAGCAGGTTGCCGATCTCGGCGGGCGCCAGCGTATGCACCATGCGCCGCACCGGGCCGAGGCGGCCGCTGTCGAGCGCGTCCGACAGCAGGCGCAGCTGGCGCGCGGTCTTGTCGTGGCGGACGGCTTCGGCCATGCGCGGCGGCTCCGGTGGTGCGAGGGCGTGCCGCGCGGAATGACGCGGCCGATCAGGTGTTCATGCGGGCATTATCGCCTGCAGGGCTGCGGACTGCATCCCCGGGCAGGATGGCATGCGCATGTTGCGGCTGGCGTGGACGCGCCTGCGGCGAGGCCTTGTCGCCTCAAGCCCGTCATTACGGCCGCGGCGAGTTCCGGTCTACGCGACGCCAGATCTCTCGCTGCGCTCGAGATGACCTCGGGATGGATGAGGTCGGGACAGCTCAACCGGCCGCCATCTTCCCCAGCCAGCGCTCGATCGCGTCGCGGTCGCGGCAGCGCAGCAGCGCGGGCGCCGCGGCGCGCAGCGCGGACAGGTCCTGCGCGCGGATCGCACGCCGTACTTCCAGCAGCGTGGACGGATGCAGGCTGAATTCCTCCAGCCCCAGCGCAAGCAACAGCGGCGCCAGCTCCGGGTCGCCCGCCATTTCGCCGCACACGGCGACCGGCTTGCCGCGCGCGCGCGCGGTGCGGATCACGCCGTGCAGCAGCTTGAGCATGGCCGGATGCAGCGGCGAATACAGGTCGCCCAGCGCGTCGTTGCCGCGGTCGGCGGCGAGCAGGTACTGGGTCAGGTCGTTGGTGCCGATCGAGATGAAGTCGACCGCGTCGATGAAGGACGACAGCGCGATCGCCGCAGACGGGACCTCGATCATCGCGCCCAGCGGCACCCGTTCGGCGATCTCGTATCCTTCGCTGCGCAGGTCGCGCGAGACGCGCCGGATCGTGCCGGCCACCGCCAGCACCTCCTCGCGGCCGCTCACCATCGGCACCAGGATCCGCAGCGGCCCGTAGCCGGAGGCACGCAGGATCGCGCGCAGCTGCGTTTCGAACACCGGCGGGCGCGCCAGCGACAGGCGCACGCCGCGCAGGCCCAGCGCCGGATTGGGCTCGTCGGTCAAGGCCAGGCCGGTGCGGTCGGCCTTGTCGGCGCCGATGTCCATGGTGCGGATGGTGACGGTGCGGCCGGTCATGGCCAGCACCGCGTCGCGGTAGGCACGCAACTGCTCGTTCTCGTCGGGCAGCTCGTTGCGCCGCAGGAACAGGAACTCGGTGCGGTACAGGCCCACCCCGGCCGCGCCGAGCGCATGCGCGCCGGTGACGTCCTCGCGCGATTCGGCGTTGGCCCAGAGCCTGATGTCGACGCCGTCGACGGTTCGCGACGGTTCGCGGCGCAGGCGGTGCAGCTGCTTGCGCTCGCGCTTCTCCTCGCGCAGCCGCGCCCGGTAGTCGCGCAGGTCCGGCGCCTTGGGCTCGACGATGACGATGCCGGTGCTGCCGTCGACCAGCAGCACGTCGCCATCATTGATCTGCTGCAGGGCCAGCGGTGCGCCGACCACCAGCGGCAGGTGCAGGCTGCGGGCGAGGATGGCGCTGTGCGACAACGCGCTTCCGCCCGCGGTCACCACCGCCATCACGCCCTGCGACTGCAGCTGGCCGAGCTCGGCCGGGGCGACGGCATCGGTGACCAGGATCTCGCCGGCCACGCCCTGCAGGTCGGCCGCGCGCTTGTGCAGCATCGCGTGGACGCGGCCGATGACGTGGTCGATGTCCTCCACGCGGCTGCGAAAGTAGGCATCGTCCATGGCCTCGAACACCGCCGCCAGCCGGTCGCGCTGCAGGCGCAGCGCGTAGTCGGCGCCATACAGGCCCTTGGCCACCAGGTCGTCCAGGCCCTGCAGCAGTTCCGGGTCGTCGAGCAGCAGGGTGTGCAGGTCGAGGAACTCGCCAACCTCGTGCGCCAGCGCGCCGTGCAGGCGGTCGCGCATGTTGCGGATCTCCACCCGCACCGCATCGATGGCGGTGTGCAGGCGACGCAGTTCGGCGTCCACCGCCGCGGGCGCGATGCGTTCTTCGGCCACCTCCAGCGCGTGCGGCAGCCGCACCCGCGCCCGCCCCAGGGCATTGCCGCGCGATGCCCCGTGGCCGGTGAACGACTGGCGCATCAGTGGCCGCCGCGGGGATGGTGCGGACGCGGGCCTTCGGGCACCGGGCTGCAGGCGGACAGGCTTGGGCGCGGGTGTGGACCCGGCGCAATGCCGGCGCACTGTCGCGCCTGTTGCAGCGTCATGGGTCGGGCCACACTGCGCATACCGCTCCCAGTTCCATTCCGTTGCGCGCCGCTCGGCACGCCGCGCCGACGTTCAGCCGGCCTCGTCGAATTTGCGTTCGAACAGCGCCGCCGCGGACTCCATCGCCTCGGCCTCGTCCTCGCCTTCCAGGCGCAGCACGACCTTGGTGCCGTGTGCGGCGGCGAGCAGCATCACGCCCATGATGCTCTTGGCGTTGACCTCGCGGCCCTTGGCGATGAGCGTGGCGTTGCTGTGGAAACCCGCAAGCACCTGCACCAGCTTCGCGGTCGCGCGCGCGTGCAGGCCGAGCTTGTTGGCGATGAGCAGTTCGCGTTCGATCATCGTCGGCCTCAGGCATCGTCCAGGACCACCCCGTTGCGCGCGCCTGCGGCAGCGACGGCGGGGAGTTCCTCCAGTGGGAGTTCAGCATAATTCATCACGCGCAGCAGCATCGGCAAGCTCAGCGCGGAAACGCGGCGTGACGGCGTCCCCAGTCTGGACAGCTGCGCGGCGAGGTTGCTTGGGCTGGCCCCGTAGAGATCGGTCAGGATCAGCACGCCCTCGCCGCCATCCACGCGCCGCATCGCCGCGCTCGCCTGCGGCAGCAGCGAATCGGGATCGGCGTCGAAGGGCACCTCGAACGCGGCCAGCCGCAGCGGCAGGTTGCCGCGCAAGATGGCCTCGACCGAAGCGACCAGCGCGCTGCCGATGCCCGAATGGGTGAGTAGGAGGATGCCGACGGCCATCGCGCCAAGTTAGCAGACGGCGAGGACCGCACGATAGCGCCGCGCGCAATCGTCGTGCCGTCTTGGTGCGAGCGCCGCAAGGACGCTCAGTCCAGCTCCCGGTGGAAGGTCGCGACCTCGGTCCAGCCGCTGTCGCGCGCATGCGCCGCAAGCGCTTCGGCCAGGTAGACCGAGCGATGCCGGCCGCCGCTGCAGCCGACCGCCACGGTCACGTAGCTGCGCGTGTTGGACTGCATGCGCGGCAGCCAGACGTCGAGGAAGCCGGCGACGTGCGCCAGGTATTCGCCCATTTCCTGCCTGGCGAGGAAGTACTCGCGCACCTCGTGGTCGCGGCCGGACAGCGGCTTGAGCCGCGGCTCCCAGTGCGGGTTGGGCAGGCTGCGCGCGTCGAACACGAAGTCGGCATCGGCCGGCAGTCCGCGCCGGTAGGCGAAGGATTCGAACAACAGCGACAGCGACGAATCCAGGGTCAGCCCCAGCTCGGTGATCACGCGGTGACGCAGCTGGTGGACGTTGAGTTCGCTGGTGTCCACCACCACGTCGGCCAGCGCGCGCAGCGGCTTGAGCGCCTGCCGCTCAAGCGAGATCGCGTCGGCCAGCGCCAGCCCGAGGTGCGTGAGCGGGTGGCGCCTGCGGGTGTCGGCGTAGCGCCGGAGCAGGGCCGACTCGGCTGCGTCGAAGAACACCAGCTGCGGTTCGAGCCCCATCGCGCCGACCGCCGACAGCCATTCGGGCAGGTTGCCCAGGTCGCCGCGGTTGCGCATGTCGATGCCCACCGCCAGCTTCTGCTCGGCACGCTCGGGCCGGGCCGCGGCACGCACGAAGTCGGGCAGCAGTTCGGCCGGAAGATTGTCCACGCAGTAGAAGCCCAGGTCCTCCAGGGTCTTGAGCGCGACCGATTTGCCGCCGCCGGACATGCCGGTGACGACCAGCAGCGCGGCGGGCATCCGCGGCGTTGCGTCGTCGTGCCTGGTGGGCTGCGCCGGTGCGCTCATGGCAGGACCGGCTCCTCGCCGCTTTCCAGGAAATGCGAGTGCCGCGCCAGGAAGGCCGCGGCCGGGTCGATGCCCTTCGCGCGCAGGATATGCGTGCGCGTTGCCGCCTCGGTCAGCACCGCGAGGTTGCGGCCCGGCATCACCGGCAGGGTGATCATCGGCACGTCCAGGTCGAGCACGCGGCGCAGGCCGAGGTCGCCGGTGAGGCGCACCATGCCGTCCTCGTGCGGCTGCGGTTCGGCGCCCGGCCGGGCCAGGTGCACGATCAGGCGCAGGTACTTGTTCCGCTTGACTGCGGTGTCGCCGAACATCTGGCGGATGTTGAGCACGCCCAGGCCACGCAGCTCCAGCAGGTCCTGCAGCAGCTCCGGGCAGGTGCCGTCGAGCACGTCCGGCGCGATCTGGGTGAACTCGGGCGCATCGTCGGCAACCAGCCGGTGGCCGCGGCTGATCAGCTCCAGCGCCAGCTCGCTCTTGCCCGAGCCGGACTCGCCGGTGATCAGCACCCCGATCGAGTAGACCTCCATGAACACACCGTGCAGGGTCACCCGCGGCGCCAGCGCGCGCGCCATGTGGTACTGCAGGTGGTTGAGCAGTTCGTGGCCGCGGCGCGGCGAAATCCACAGCGGCGTCTGCGATTCCTCGGCGGCCTCGCGCAGGTCTTCGGGGCAGGACTGGCCTTTGCCGATCACCAGCGCCAGCGGCCGGTACTGCATCACCCGTTCGATGGTTTCCCAGCGCAGGCGCGAATCCAGGCCATCCAGCCAGGACAGTTCCTCGGTGCCCAGGATCTGCACCTTGTTGGGATAGATGATGTTGAGGTAGCCGGCCAGCGAGGGCCGCCGTGCATTGGTTTCCACCGACTCCAGCAGCCGCGACTGGCCGGCCTGGCCGGCCACCCAGCGCAGCCCGAGGCGCTCGTGCTGCTGGGCGAACAGTTCGCTGGCGGAGAGGCTCTGGTTCATCGGGCTCCGGCCGCGCGGTGCGCCACTGGCGGGGGCAGCAGCAGTTTGCGCAACTGCGCCACGTTGCGGGCCTCGCGCAGGCGCGCGCGGAATTCCGGGTCGGCCAGGCGCTCGGCCACGCCGGCCAGGTGCTCCAGGTGCAGCTCCGGGCGGTCGTCGCTGGCGGTCATCGCGAACACCAGGTCAACTGGCATGCCATCGCGCGCGCCGAAGTCGACCGCGCGCCCGAGCCGCAGGAACGCGCCGCGCCCGTGCAGGCTGTCGCTGCGCGCATGCGGGATGGCGACGCCGTGCCCGATCGCGGTGCTGGCCACCTGCTCGCGCCGATGCAGCGCCTCGGCCAGTTCGCGCGCCTGTTCGGGCGATCCGCCGGAGAGCAGGCGCGCGGCGTCGTCGAGCACCTGCTCACGGGTGCCGGGATCATCCAGCACCACGATGCGCCCCGCGCTGAGCAGGTCGGTCCAGGGCATGCCGGTCTCCGCCGGGGGTCAGCCGAAGCTGCCGTCGCGCGCGGCGCTGGCGCCGCGGTGGTGGTCGTTCTGCTTCTTGTGGTGCTTGAGCAGCAGTCGGTCGAGCTTGTCGGCCAGCAGGTCGATCGCGGCATACATGTCGATCGCGCTGGCGTCGGCGTGCAGGGCCTTGCCGGCCAGGATGAGGTTGGCTTCGGCCTTGTGGTTGGGCTTGTCCAGGCAGAGCTGCACGCGCACCTCGAACGGACGCTCGACGTGACGCCCGAGCCGCTCGAGCTTGGTTTCCACATATTCGCGCAGGGCCGGGGTCACTTCGACGTCGTGGCCGTAGGTCTGGATCTGCATTGGCTGCCTCCTGTCTGTGGAACCCCAGCATGGCCCAAAGCGGGTTGCCGCGGGTTGAAGACAGGTTAACGCAGCGTCCCGCGCGCGGCGACCGACAGGATCATGGACACGGTGCCGCAGAAGGGCTTCAATGGATCCTCACGCGCTCGTGCGAAGCGCCGATGTGCAGGGCTTCGCGGTACTTGGCCACGGTGCGGCGCGCCACCGGCACGCCTGCGGCCTTGAGCGACTCGGCCAGGCGCGCGTCCGACAGCGGCTTGCGCGGATCCTCGGCCTCGATCAGGACGCGGATCATCTGCTGGATGGCCACGCTCGAGGCCTCGCCGCCGCCGCCGGTCTCGATCCCCGACGCGAAAAAGTCGCGCAGCGCGATGGTGCCGCGCGGGGTGTGCACGTACTTGCGCGCCACCGCGCGCGACACCGTCGATTCGTGCATCCCGATCTCGGCGGCGACCGCGCGCAGGGTCAGCGGCCGCAGCGCGCGCGCGCCGAATTCCAGGAACCCCGACTGCTGGTGGATCAGGCAGCGCACCACCTTGAGCAGGGTCTCGCCGCGCGCCTCGAGGTTCTTGAGCAGCCAGCGCGCCTCCTGCAGGCGCCCGCGCAGGTAGCCCGCATCCTCGCCGCTGGCGTGCTTGATCATGCGCTCGTAGGCCTGGTGGATGGTCAGCCGCGGCATCGAGCCGTTGGCCAGCATCGCCAGCCAGACCCCGTTGCGACGCACGATCACGCAGTCCGGGACCACGTAGTTGTCCGCGGGCACGTCGCCGATCTGCGAGCCGGGGCGCGGGTCGAGCGAACGCAGCAGCGCCAGCGCGGTCTCGGCCTCGGCGGTGCTGCAGCCCAGTTGTTCGCACACGCCGGGGACGCCGAGCCGAGGCAGGCGGTCGATCAGGGTGGCGGCGACGCGCAGCGCCAGCGTGCGGCCGGGGGTGTCGGCAGGCAGGGTGTCGAGCTGGATGCACAGGCATTCGGACAGGTCACGGGCGCCCACGCCAACCGGGTCCATGCGCTGCACCTGGCGCAGCACGGCGAGGATCTCGTCGTCGCCGGGTGCCGGCTCGGGATGCATGGCCGCGGCGATCTCGGTGAACGGCGCACGCAGGTAGCCGTCGTCGTCGATCGCGTCGATCAGGACGGCGCCGATGCGGACATCGCGCGGGGAGAGATGGCTCAGGTGCAGCTGCCAGGCCAGGTGGCCGTGCAGGGTTTCCGATTCCGCCATGCGGCTGGCCGCATCGCCCTCGTCGTCCTCGCCACCGCGGCCGCTGCCGGCGCTGTATTCGAAGCTGCCGCTGTCGGGCCAGTCGATCGCGGACTCCTGCTCGCCCGCATCGTCGGGGGCAGCGGGAGCGGGGCCCGCCTCGCCGCTGGCGGAGGCCTCGTCCTTGTCGTCGGTGGCGGCTGGCGCGGCGTCTTCGGCCCAGTCGAGCAGGGGATTGCTCTCGACCGCGGCCGCGATTTCGGCTTCCAGCTCGATCACAGGCAGCTGCAGCAGGTGCAGCGCCTGGCGCAGCTGTGGCGTCAGGATCAGCTGTTGACCCAGCGATGTCTGGAGGCGCGGCTTCATCGTCCGTGGATCCCCTGGACGACGTGCACGGCTACAGGCGGAAGGATTCCCCGAGATAGACCCGGCGCACGTCTGGATTGGCGAGGAGCATGTCCGGAGCCCCCTGCGCGAGCACACTTCCTTCGTTGAGGATATACGCCCGGTCGCAAATGCCCAAGGTCTCGCGCACGTTGTGGTCGGTGATCAGCACGCCGATGCCGCGTTGCTTGAGATGCTCGACGATGCGCTGGATCTCGCCGACCGAGATCGGGTCGACGCCGGCGAAGGGTTCATCGAGCAGGATCAGGCGCGGACGGGCCGCCAGCGCGCGCGCGATCTCCACGCGCCGCCGCTCGCCGCCGGACAGGCTGGCGCCGATCTGGTCGGCGACATGGGTCACCTGCAGTTCGTCGAGCAGGCTGTCGAGCTCCTTCCTGCGCCCGGCGCGGTCCAGGTCCTCGCGCAGCTCCAGCACCAGCATGATGTTGTCGGCCACGCTGAGCTTGCGGAACACCGATGGTTCCTGCGGCAGGTAGCCGACGCCGCGGCGCGCGCGCAGGTGCATCGGCTCTGCGGTGATGTCGTGGCCGTCGAGCACGATCCGGCCCTCGTCGGCCGGCACCAGGCCCACGATCATGTAGAAGCAGGTCGTCTTGCCGGCGCCGTTGGGGCCGAGCAACCCCACCACCTCGCCCGCGTCCAGGGTCAGCCCGAAGTCGCTCACGACCTCGCGCTTGCCGTAGCGCTTGCGCAGCCCTTCGGCGACCAGCATCAGTCGCCTTTCCCGTCGACGGGCGTGGCGCTGGCCGGCGGGCGGTTGCGCGGCTCGAACTGCAGGGTCACGCGCCCGCCTTCGCTGCCGCCGCCGCCCTGCACCTGGCCGGTGCGCATGTTGTAGACGATGCGCTCGCCGGCGATGCTGCCGCGGCCCGGCTGCTGCACAACGGCGCCGCCGGTGAATACCACCGTGTCCTGCTGCAGGTCGTAATCGACCTGGGCGGCGGAGGCGTTCATGGTGCCGCCGTTGTCCATCGCCTGCTTCAGGCGCACCGGCGAACCGGTGAGCTTGGCGGCGCGGATCTCGCCGTCGCCCTGGCGCAGGTCGGCGCGCGCGGCGTCGATCACCAGCGAACCCTGGACGATGTGGACCGCGCCGGTCAGCACGCAGGGCCCGGTGTCGGTGACGGTGCAATCGCTCCGGTTGGCCTGCACCTGCATGGTCTGCTGGCGGTCGGTGGACTTGCCGTGTGCGGCGCCGATGCAGGCGACGGCAACCAGGCAGATGGCCAATCTAGCGGCGTGTGGGGTCATTGTTCAGGCTCACCTTGGACAGGAGCTGGATGCGCTTGCTGGCCAGGTCGGCCTCCATTCCGGTACCGCGCATTGTAGTGCCGGGGGTAGTGATGGTCACGACGGTCTCGGACGTGGCCCGGTTTTCCTCCGGGTAGACGTCCATCTGTTCGGTCCGGACCACGGTGGGCCGGGTGGCGCCCATCGGGCTGTCGGCCACGACGTCGCCGCGCAGCTGGACCAGGGTGCTCTTCTCGTTGACCCAGCCGGTCTTCGAGCGCACTTCCCAGCGGCTGCCGTGCTGGTCGGGCATCAGGAACAGCGGCGTGACCAGTTCGAGCGTGCGTGCGCCGGGGGTCTGCTGCAGTTCCGGCGCGCGCAGCGAGAAGGTCTCCTGCCCGCTGCTGTCGAGCGTGACCACCTCGAAGTCGCGCAGGATGTAGTCGGAGCGGACGGTTTCCTCCGCCTCCTCCACATCCGGGCTGTCCCCGCGCCATGCGAACCAGCCGCTCAGCAGCGCGCCGGCGAGCAGCGACACGATGAGCCACAGCCGCCAGTTCATCCCTGGCGGTCCTCGAGCAGCGCCGCGACGCGTCCCTGGGCATGCAGGATCAGGTCGCACAGCTCGCGCGCGGCACCTTCGCCGCCGCGCGAGGGCGTCACCCAGTGCACCTGGTCGCGGATCCAGTGGTGCACGCTGGCCGGCGCCACCGCGAAGCCGGCGATGCGCAGCACGGTGAGATCGGGCAGGTCGTCGCCCATGAAGGCGACCTCCTCGCGCGCCAGCCCGAGGCGGGTCCGGATCTCCTCGACGCAGGCGACCTTGTCGTGCACGTCGACATGCGGCTCGGCGCCGAGTTCACGCGCGCGGTTGGCCGCCACCAGGCTGTTGCGGGCGGTGACGAAGGCCACGGTGACGCCGGCCTTGCGCAGCTGCATCAGCCCCTGGCCGTCGAGCACGTTGAAGGCCTTGGACTCGCGACCGTCCTCGTCGAACCAAAGCCGTCCGTCGGTCAGCGTGCCGTCCACGTCGAAGCAGGCCAGCCGGATCCGGGCGGCGCGTTCAACGAGTTCGGCGGGATATTCGGGACGGTCGTGGGGCACGTCTCACCTCGGATGTCGGGAAGGAACCTGGACAGGAAACAGGGTGCGGGCTTTACCGGCCGCGAACCACGCTGCAGCCGCGATCACACCACACGCGCCCGCAGCAGGTCGTGCACGTTCAGCGCACCGACCACGCGCCGCTGCGCATCGAGCACCAGCAGCGCGTTGATCTTGCGGGTTTCCATCAGCCGTGCCGCCTCGACGGCAAGCGCGTCGCTGTCGATGGTCACCGGGTCGCGGGTCATCACGTCGGCGATGGCGGTGGCGTGCACGTCGACGCTGCGGTCGCCGAGCGTGCGACGCAGGTCACCGTCGGTATAGAGGCCGAGCAGCACGCCGTCGGCATCGACCACCGCGGTCACGCCCAGCCGCTTGCGGCTCATCTCCAGCAGCGCATCGCCGAGCGAGGCATCGCCGGGTACGCGCGGCACGTCGTCGCCGGTGTGCATCACGTCGGCGATGTGCAGCAGCAGGCGCCGGCCCAGCGCGCCGGCCGGGTGCGAGCGGGCGAAGTCGTCGGCGGTGAAGCCGCGCGCCTCCAGCAGGGCGACCGCCAGCGCATCGCCCATCGCCATTGTCGCGGTGGTGCTCGCGGTCGGCGCCAGGTGCAGCGGGCAGGCCTCGTCGGGCACGCTCACGTCCAGGTGCACGTCGGCGGCCTGGGCGAGGGTGGAGCGGGGGCGTCCGGTCATCGCCAGCAGCCGGTTGCCCTGGCGCTTGAGGGTGGGCAGCAGCATCAGGATCTCGTCGGACTCGCCCGAGTACGACACCACCAGCACGATATCGGCGTCGGTCACCATGCCCAGGTCGCCATGGCCGGCCTCGCCCGGATGCATGTAGAACGCCGGGGTACCGGTCGAGGCCAGGGTCGCGGCGATCTTGCGCGCGACGTGGCCGGACTTGCCCATGCCGGTGCAGACCACCCGCCCCGAAGCGCCCAGCACCAGGGTGCAGGCGCTGGAAAACGCGCCGTCTATGCGCGCGGCGACGGCCTCCAGGCCGCGGCCTTCGACCTCGAACACGCGACGCCCGCTGGCGGCGAAATCGGGTGCTGCGGGCGAGGGTGTGGGGTGCACTGCCATATCCGGTGGCCGGTCTTTCCGATAATCTAAGCCGTTCATTTTAGGCGCTTGCCGGCGCGAATGGTCCGCCACCTGGCTGGCGCGCGTGCCCGGCTCATGCGCGCTTCAGCAGGAATCCCCCCGTGACCCCCGATTTCATCCGCGATCTGATCCAGCAGGGCCTGCCCGGTGCCCGTGTCGAAGTGTCCGGCGACGACGGTGTCCACTTCGAGGCGCTGGTCGTCTCCGACGCCTTCGCCGGCAAGCTGCCGCTGGCCCGCCACCGCATGGTCTACGCCACCCTCGGCGAGCGCATGGGCGGCGAGATCCACGCCCTGGCGCTCAAGACCCAGACCCCGGACGAGGCGGCGCGCGGCTGATGGACAGGATCATCGTTGAAGGCGGCGTCGCGCTGAACGGGGAAGTCCGCATTTCCGGCGCCAAGAACGCGGTGCTGCCGATCCTGTGTGCGACCCTGTTGGCAGACGCGCCGGTGGAGATCGCCAACGTGCCGCACCTGCATGACGTGCGCACCACCGCGCGCCTGCTCGGCGGACTGGGCGCGGGCATCGGCCACGACATCGCCGCGGGCATCGTCCGCGTCGATCCGTCCACGGTCGACAGCCACCTCGCGCCCTACGAACTGGTCCGCACCATGCGCGCCTCGGTGCTGGTGCTCGGGCCGCTGCTGGCGCGCCATGGCGCGGCCGAGGTGTCGCTGCCGGGCGGCTGCGCGATAGGCTCCCGGCCGGTCGACCTGCACATCAAGGCGCTCGAGGCGCTGGGCGCGGAGATCGTGGTCGAACACGGCTTCATCAAGGCGCGCGCGGGGCGCCTGCGCGGCGGCCACGTCGATTTCGAAATGGTCAGCGTCGGCGCCACCGAGAACGTGCTGATGGCCGCGACCCTGGCCGACGGCACCACCACCATCGACAACGCCGCGTGCGAGCCGGAGATCGTCGACCTGGCCGACTGCCTGGTGAAGATGGGCGCGCGCATCGAGGGTGCGGGCACCTCGCGCATCACCGTGCACGGCGTCGACCGCCTGCACGGCGCGCGCCACGAGGTGATCGCCGACCGCATCGAGACCGGCACCTTCCTCGTCGCCGGCGCGATCACCGGCGGCCGCGTCACCGCCACGCATGCGCGCGCCGATACGCTTGGGGCGGTGCTGCACAAGCTGGCCGAGGCCGGCGCCGAGGTGACCGTGGTGAACGACCGCATCACGGTGGACATGCACGGCCGCAGGCCGCGGGCGGTGGACATCGTCACCGAGCCGCACCCGGGTTTCCCGACCGACATGCAGGCGCAGTTCATGGCGCTGGACTGCATCGCCGAGGGCGTCGCCACCATCGACGAGCGGATCTTCGAGAACCGCTTCATGCACGTCAACGAGCTGATGCGCCTGGGCGCGGACATCCACATCGAGGGCAACCGCGCCACGGTGACGGGCGTGCCGCGGCTGAGTGGCGCACCGGTGATGGCGACCGACCTGCGCGCCTCGGCGTCGCTGATCCTGGCCGGCCTGGTGGCCGAGGGCGAGACCACGATCGACCGCATCTACCACCTGGACCGCGGCTACGAGCACATCGAGCGCAAGCTGTCGGGGCTGGGCGCGCGGATCCGGCGGGTGTCCTGAGCATGCGCGCGCGATCCCGCAGCCGCTTCTCGCCACGCCGCAAGGCGCTGCTGGCGGCGGTGCTGTTGTTGCTTGCAACGATGTTTGCGCTGCGCCTGATGGGCATCGCCGGCTTCAACGGCACCCAGCCGCGCGAGATGGACTGGAACGACGACGGCGTGGCCACCCGCGACGAGATCCTGCAGGGCTACACCATCATCGCCATCCAGGAAACCCGCGAGGGCCTGCGCACCTGCCGGCACTACGCGCGCCTGCGCGATCGCCAAGCGCCGTTCCGGGTGGAATGCCGCGTGGAGTTCGGCAAGCAGGACGCGGAAGCCGCGGAGTAGCAGACGGCCCGCGCGAATCGTCAGCCGGAACGAAGTGCCGGCTGCACAAGCTGTCATCCCGAACGGAGTGAGGGATCTGCTCCTGCCCGGGGATCCCTCACTTCGTTCGGGATGACCAGGTTCGTTACGGGATGACCAGGTGCGATGATCAGGCCGCCGTCAGCGCACCGACTGCAGCTTCAGGTCGATGTGGTCGCGGCCACCGCGCTGCTGCAGGATTCGGGCGGGAACCGGCAGTCCATCCACGATCCATGCGGTGATGCTGCGGTCGTCGTCCGTCCAGGCCACCTTGGTGGCCTTGTGGCTCTTGCCACCGACCGTGACCTGTTCGGTGCCTGCCGGCTGGAAGACGCGACGGCGCACGCGACCGTCCTCGACCAGCCGGTAGCTCAGGTCCCTGCCGGCCTTGAAATCGCGCACCAGCGCGAGGTTGAGCAGCATGCCGTCGACGTCGCCAGCCTGGAGCTTCACCGGCCCGCGCCGGTCGTCCTTGACGTCGCCGTCCCACGTGGCCTGCCCGCTGGCCCAGTCGTAGGTCGCGTCGACCGAGCGCTTCTTCACCAGCATCGCCGCAAGGCCCGATTCGCCACCCTGGGAATCGTTGCCGGAGAGTGGACGCCACTGGTCGCCGTCCGCTTCGAACACCGTGCTCTGCGCCATGCGCGCGCCCGCGCCGCTCACTTCCAGGCTGTACTTCCAGCGGTCATTGCCTGCCGGGGCCAGGGTCATGCGACCGTTGGCCTGCATGCCCATGTAGTTGGCGCTGTAGTCGGCGCTGAACGGTTCGACTGCGGAGGCGGCCACCGGCGCGCCGGCGACGGCCAACACGAAAGCGCAGGCGGCGGCCTGGAGCGGGCGCCGGAACATGGTCGTGGTCTTCATGGTCATTGTATTCCCTGGTATTCGATCAGGCGCAGGTCGACGGCATCCTCGCCGTTCTCCCGCTGGAGGATGCGCACCGGCGTTGGCACGCCGTCGGCAATCCAGAAGATGGTTTCGTCGTTGCCGCCATTGGTGCGCTCCACGCGCATGGCCTCGTAGCGCAGCTCCGAAACGGTCACCGGCTCGGTCTGGTCGGCGACGCGGTACGCATGGTCGCGTACCCGCCCGCCGTCCACGAAACGGTAGTGCAGGGCCTTGCCGGGCTCGGCGTCGCGGATCACGGCCAGGTTGATCAGCAGGCCGCTCATGTCGCCGTACTGGATCGCCGCCGGCTCGCGGCGCTCCTTCTTGATGTCGCCGGTCCACTGCGCGGTGTTGCTGCGCCAGTCGTAGGTGCCGGTGATCCTGCGGTCGAACAAAAGCGCCTTGCGCACCGTGCTCTGCGACAGCGGACGATAGATGTCGTTGGCCACGTCGAACACCGTGCTCTGCTCGAGGTTCAGCCGGACGATGCCGGCCAGGCCCCGGTTGCCGCGGATCCCGAGGTCGACGCGCCAGCGTGATGCCGGGTCATCACGCACAAGGCGCATGGTCGCGGTGCCGGCGGGCTTGCCTTCGTACCAGGCCTCGTAGCTCGCCACGAACGGCTGCAGCGCGTGATCGCCGGTCGCCGGGTCGGGCACAGGCGACTGGGCGGCCGCGCGGCCGGACACGGCGACGCAGAGCAGGGCGCTGGTGGCGAGGGCAACGATGGAGGGGTTCAGGCGCATTGGCCCGACATCATGCAAAGGCGTTATTGGACGACAGCTGAAGCGGCGCGGTCCGTTCACCCCGGATATGGACGCTGTCTTCACGCAGCATGACGTCGCGATCGGCGAACAGCCGCAGCGTGGCCAGCAGCAGCGGGTGTTCGCGCACCAGCACGCGCGCGGAAAGCGCGTCCTCGTCGTCGCCAGGCAGCACCGGCACGCGCGCCTGCGCGATCACCGGGCCGCCGTCCAGGTCGGCGGTGACGAAATGCACGCTCGCACCGTGCTCGGACACGCCGGCCGCCAGCGCCTGCCGGTGCGTGTGCAGGCCCTTGAATGCGGGCAGCAGGGACGGATGGATGTTGACGATGCGGCCGGGCCGGGGCGCGATCGCGCAGGCGTCGATGAGGCGCATGTAGCCGGCGCAGACGATCAGGTCGGGCGCGACCGCGTCCACCGCCTGGAACAGCGCCTGGTCGAATTCCGCGCGCGAGGCGAAGTCGCGCGGCGACAGCGCCTGCGCGTGCGCGCCGGCATCACGCGCGCGCTGCAGCGCGGCGGCACGGGGGCGGTCGGAGAACGCGCCCACGACCGTGGCGTTCAGCGCGCCGACGGCGATGGCGTCGAGGATCGCCTGCAGGTTGCTGCCACGGCCGGAGGCGAGTACGGCCAGGCGCAGCGGCGCGGAGCGATGGGCGGCTGGCGCAGGAACGCCCGCCGCCTGCGCAGCGCCCGTACCGGCGTCCGCGGACGCGGCGGCGCGCGGGGCCATTCCCTGCTCGTGGTTCCCCATTCCCCGCGCTCAGCCGATGCGCACGCGTCCGTCGTCGCGTGCGGCGACGACCTCGCCGATGCGCCAGTGCGCCAGCCCCAGCCGCGCCAGTTCGCCGCCCAGCGCGGCCACGGCGTCGCGATCGACCAGCAGCACGAAGCCGATGCCGCAGTTGAAGGTGCGCCACATTTCCTCGCGCGCGACGTTGCCCTCGCGCTGCAGCCACTCGAACACCGGCGGCAGGGTCCAGGACGCGGCATCGATGTCCACGCCCAGCCCGTCCGGCACCACCCGCACGATGTTCTCGGTCAGGCCGCCGCCGGTGATGTGGGCCATGGCGTGGACGGCCGGGCCGTGCGCGCCGCGCAGCAGTCCCAGGATCGGCTTGACGTACAGGCGGGTCGGCGCCATCAGCGCGTCGGCCAGGCTCACGCCGCCGACGTCGAGCGAATCCGGGCGCCCGGCGCGGTCGTAGATGCGCCGGATCAGCGAATAGCCGTTGGAGTGCGGGCCGCTGGAGGCGATCCCGACCAGCACGTCGCCTTCGCGCACCGATGCGCCGTCGCGCAGCTCGGACTTCTCCACCGCAGCCACGCAGAAGCCGGCCAGGTCGTACTCGCCGGGCGGGTACATGTCCGGCATTTCCGCCGTTTCGCCGCCGATCAGCGCGCAACCCGACAGCTCGCAGCCCCTGGCGATGCCGCCCACCACGGCGACCGTGGTGTCCACGTCGAGCTTGCCGGTGGCGAAGTAGTCGAGGAAGAACAGCGGTTCGGCGCCCTGCACCAGCACGTCGTTGACGCACATGCCGACCAGGTCGATGCCGATGGTGTCGTGGCGGCCCAGCTGCTGGGCCAGCTTGAGCTTGGTGCCCACGCCGTCGGTGCCCGAGACCAGCACCGGTTCACGGTACTTGCCCGACAGGTCGAACAGCGCGCCGAATCCGCCCAGCCCGCCCATCACCTCGGGCCGGAAGCTGCGCCTGACCAGCGGTTTGATGCGTTCGACGACTTCGTTGCCCGCGTCGATGTCGACGCCGGCGTCGCGGTAGGTCAGGCCGGGGGAGGCAGGGGGAGGGGTGGTCACGGTGCGCAGCTCGGCCGGGCGGCCCGCGATTCTAGCAGCCGGGGGCGGCTCGGCCGGCCCCGGCGGGAGGGCGGGGGCAACCGTGCAGGGGCTTTGTGGCACCATTTCGCAACGCTGGGCTGCGGTGAAGGATTGTCGGATGCGATTGGCTGTGCGGGGTGCGTGGATGATCGGGTGGGTCGGGCTGGCGCTGCTGCTGGCGGCGCCCGCGGCTGCGCAGCGCGTGGAGGGCGACCGCGCCAACGCGGAAGGCCTGTACGAGGCGGAGGTGCCGGTGCGCACCCAGGCCGAGGCCGAGCGCACGGCCGGCCAGGCGCGCGCGCTGGCGCAGGTGTTCGCCAAGCTGTCCGGCGATCGCAGCATCACCAGCCGCCCCGGCGTGGCCCAGGAACTGCGCCGCGCGGCCGACTACGTCGACGGTTTCGACTACCGCCAGGACGAGAGCATCGGCGCCAGCGGCGCGCCGAGCTTCCGCACCATGCTGGTGGTGCGCTTCGTGCCCGAGGCAATCGATGCCCTCGCCGCAGCGCTTGGCCTGCCGGTGTGGCCGCAGCCGCGGCCCAAGCCGGTGGTGTGGCTGGCGATCGATGACGGCAAGGGTCCGCGCCTGGTCGGCCTGCAGCAGAGCAACGCGGCGCGGCCGCTGCTGCAGCGGGCGATCGAGCGCGGCTACCGTCTCGGCCTGCCTACGGGCAGTGCTGCCGAACAGGCTGCGGCGGCTGCGATCTGGCGCGGCGACACGGCCGCCATCGCGCGGCTGTCATCGCGCTACAACCCGCCGATGCAGCTGGTCGGCAAGCTCTACCGGGATGGAGCGGGCTGGAAGGCGGACTGGATCTTCGTCGACAACGGCCGCGTGCTGTCGCGCTGGTCCGAGTCGGAGGGCGACGCCCGCCGGCTGATGGCCACCGGCGCCGACGGCGCGGCCGACGCACTGATCAAGCGCTACGCAAAGGCCACGGCCCCGTCCGATCCGGTGGTGCAGCGCATCGTCTTCACCGGGCTGCGCGGTGGCGGGGATTACCTGCGGCTGTCGGCCGCGCTGCAGCGCATGTCGGTGGTGCGGGCAATCCGTCCGACGCTGGCCAGCGGCGACCGCCTCGAGGTCGAGCTGGACCTGCTGACCGGCATGGCCGGCTTCCGGCGCATGGTCGACGAGGCCGTGCTGCTCGAGGTCGAGGGCGGCGACGAACTGGCCGCGCCGGTCTTCCTGCTGCGCTGACCCTACGGAGCCGCACCGATGCAAGACACTCCCGCGACCGTCGACATCGCGCGCTTCCTCAGGCGCCTGCAGTGGGGCCTGGTCGCCTTCGCGGTGCTGTGGCTGATCGCGTTGCTGGGGCCGATCCTCACTCCGTTCGTGCTGGCCGCCCTGCTGGGTTGGCTGGGCGATCCGCTGGTCGACCGGCTCGAGGAATCCGGACGCTCGCGACCGGTGGCGGTGACCCTGGTCTTCGTGCTGATGGTGATGCTGGTGGTGCTGGTGGTGCTGATCCTGGTGCCCATGATCGAGGACCAGGTGGTGACCCTGGTCAATGCGCTGCCGGAGTACCGCGACTGGTTCATGCGGACCGCGTTGCCGTGGCTGGAGGCGCGCACCGGCATCGAGATCACCACTTGGCTCGACCCGCAGCGGCTGATCGAGCTGGTGCGCTCGCATTGGGCGGAGGCCGGCGGCGTGGCGACCACGGTATTCGGCTACCTGTCCAGCTCGGGCTTCGCCTTCGTGGCCTGGATGATCAACATCGTGCTGGTGCCGATCCTGACCTTCTACTTCCTGCGCGACTGGGACCTGCTGGTCGAGCGGGTGGCCGCGGTGATCCCGCGCGACCACATCGACACGGTCTCGCGGCTGGCGCGCGAGTCCGACGAGGTGCTCGGCGCGTTCCTGCGCGGCCAGTTCATCGTGATGCTGGCCCTGGGCGCGATCTACGCGATCGGGCTGTCGGTCGTGGGGCTCAAGCTCGGCCTGCTGATCGGCATCATCGCGGGCCTGATCAGCTTCGTGCCCTATCTGGGCGCGGCCGTCGGCATCGTGCTGGCGGTGCTCGCGGCGCTGGTGCAGGCGCAGGGCTTCGACCTGCAGCTGCTGGTGCTGGTGGGCGTGGTGTTCACCGTCGGCCAGCTGATCGAGAGCTACATCCTCACCCCGCGCATCGTCGGCGACCGCATCGGCCTGCATCCGGTGGCGGTGATCTTCGCGATCATGGCTGGTGGGCAGCTGTTCGGCTTCGTCGGCATGCTGATCGCGCTGCCGGTGGCGGCGGTGGGCAACGTGCTGCTGCGCTTCGCCCACGAGCGCTACACGCAGAGCCGGCTGTATGCGGGCGACGGTCCGAAGATCGTGCTCGAAGGCCAGCGCTCGGCGGGTGGCATCGTGCTCGAGGACGACATCGGCGACGCCCCCGACGCCCCCGACGGCCGCGGCGACCGCGACGACCGCGGCGCCTGAACGGTGATGCAGGCCGCCTCGCCGCAGCTGCCGCTGGCGTTGCGCTATCCGCCCGACCAGCGCCTGGAGACCTTCCACGCGCGCGACGCCTCGCTGGTCGCGCAGCTGCGCGCCTTCGCCACCGGTACCGGTAGCGACCGCGCGCTGCTGCTGGCCGGGCCCGCCGGCACCGGCAAGAGCCATCTCGCCCTGGCGGCTTGCGCGGAAGCGGATGCCGCCGGGCAGCGCGCCGGCTACCTGCCGCTGGCCAGCGCGGCCGGGCGCCTGGACGAAGCGCTGGAGTCGCTGCACGCGCTCGACCTGGTCGCACTGGATGGCGTGGAGGCGGTGGCCGGCAACCGCGACGACGAGGTCGCGCTGTTCCACTTCCACAATCGCATGCATGACGCCGGCCGGCGCGTGCTCTACACCGCCCGCGCCACGCCCGATGCGCTGGGGCTGCTGCTGCCCGACCTGCGCTCGCGGCTGGGGCAGTGCACGCGCCTGGTGCTCGAACGGCTGGACGATGAAGGCCGTGGCGAAGTGCTGCGCCTGCGCGCGCAGCGCCGCGGCCTGCAGGTTGACGCGGCCGCGATCGACTGGCTGCTGCGCCACGCCGACCGCGACCTGTCCGGCCTGACCGCCCTGCTCGACCGTCTCGACCGCGCCTCGCTGGCCGCACAACGACGCATCACCGTGCCGTTCCTGCGCGAGGTGCTGGGCGCGTCGGGCCAGGGCTGACGCGTTTCAGGCGGCGCCGAGCGTCGCATCCAGCTGGGCCAGCCGCTGCGGGGTGCCCACGTCGGTCCACGCGCCGGGATGGTGCTCGCCGGTGGCCGTGTCGCGCCGCATCGCCGCGCGCAGCAGCGGCGCAATGCGGAACCGCGGCGGCGTGGCATCGACGCCGGGCACTTCGCCGATCACGGCGCGCCAGTCGCGCAGCAGTCGCGGACGGTAGACGCCGATGCCGGAGAAGGTGAGGCGCTGGCCGTCGTCGTCGCGCAGGCGCCCGTCGGGCTGCAGCACGAAATCGCCCTGTGGGTGGTGCGGGGGGTTGTCGACCATCACCAGGTGCACGTCGCCGGCGGGTTCGCGCGGCAGGCGCGCGAAGTCGAAGTCGGTCCAGATGTCGCCGTTGACGGCGATGAACGGCGCCTCGCCCAGCCACTCCAGCGCCCGCAGCATGCCGCCGCCGGTTTCCAGCGGCACCGGGCCTTCATCGGAATACGCGATGTGCAGGCCAAACGCCGCGCCGTCGCCGAGCGCGGCGGGAAACTGCGCCGCCAGCCACGAGGTATTGACCACCACCTCGCGCACGCCGGTCGCGGCCAGGCGCTCGAGGTGCCAGGCGATCAGCGGCTTGCCGCCGACGCGCAGCAGCGGCTTGGGCGTGGTGTCGGTCAGCGGACGCATGCGCTCGCCGAGGCCGGCGGCGAAGATCAGGGCCTTCATGCCGATGCGCCGTTCATGCGGTTGCGGCGCCGGCGCTTGCCATCGCCGCGCGCACGCGCGCGTCGATGAGCGCGGCCAGCGGCGCCAGCTGCGGGTGGCACGGCAGCACGGCGTCGAGATAGGCGATGAAGCGCGGCGCGTCGGCGATGTATTTGGGCTTGCCGTCGCGATGCTTCAGCCGCGCGAAGATGCCCAGCACCTTGAGGTGGCGATGCACGCCGATCAGGTCCAGGTCACTGCGCCACTGCGTCAGCGGCGGCACCGGCAGGCCGGCGCGCGTGGCCAGGGCGTGGTAGCGGCCGTGCCAGTTGGCCACGCGCGAGTCGGGCCAGCTGGCGAACGCGTCCTTGAACAGGCAGGCCGGGTCGTAGGCGATCGGGCCGCGCACCGCGTCCTGGAAATCGAGGACGGCGACATCGTCGCCGCAGGGCATCAGGTTGCGCGGCATGTAGTCGCGGTGCACCAGCACCTGCGGCTGGGCGAGCGCGGATTCGACCAGCACGCGGTAGACCTCGTGCAGCTGCGCGCGCCGGGCTTCGTCGAGTTCGATGCCCAGGTGCACGCCGAGGAACCACTCGTCGAACAGCCGCAGTTCGCGCAGCAGCAGGGCCTCGTCGTAGGCGGGGAAGCCGTCGGGCAGGTCGATCGACTGCAGGTCCACCAGGCGCGCCATGGCGATATCGAACAGGGCGTCGGCGTTGCCTTCGTCCATGACGTGCAGATAGGTGTGCACGCCGAGGTCCTCGAGCAGCAGGAAGCCTTGCGCCAGGTCCTGCGCGATGACCGCCGGCACCCGCAGCCCGCCGGCCTGCAGCAGGTCGCGGATCGCCAGCCAGGGACGCACGTCCATCAGCTCCGGTGGCGCATCCATCAGGATCAGGCTGGGGCTGCGCCCGGTGCTGCGCCAGTAGCTGCGGAAGTCGGCATCGAACGACGCGCGCTCCAGGCCGGTGTCCGGCTCCGACAGCGCGGTGCGTATCCAGTCAATACGTTGCTGGTCGCGATCAAGCGTGGCGGTCGTTGCGACCATGGGTTCTCCTGCAGGGCGGCTGGCGGCGGGGCAAAGGGTAAACTGCCGCGCATTCCCTAGCGAGAGATGGCATGAAACTGCAGCCGGTATTGTTGTCGGGCGGATCGGGGACGCGGCTGTGGCCGCTCTCGCGCGAGGCCTACCCGAAGCAGTTCCTGGCGCTGGCCGGCGAGCATACGATGCTGCAGGACACGTGGCGCCGGGTCGCGCCGCTGGCCGCAACCGCGCCGATCGTGGTCGCCAACGAGGAACACCGCTTCCTGGCGGCCGAGCAGCTGCGGCTGGTTGGCGTCGAGCGCGCCGACATCGTGCTCGAACCGGTCGGGCGCAACACCGCGCCGGCGATCGCCGCGGCCGCGCTGCAGGCGATGGCGGGCGGCGAGGATCCGCTGCTGCTGGTGCTGCCGTCCGACCACGTCGTGCGCGACGAGGACGGCTTCCGCGCTGCGGTGCGCGCCGCCATGCCTGCGGCCGAGGCCGGCGCGCTGGTCACCTTCGGCATCGTGCCTTCGGCGCCGGAAACCGGCTTTGGCTATATCCAAGCCGGCCCCGGCGAGGGTGTGCGCCCGGTCCTGCGGTTCGTCGAGAAGCCCGATGCAGCGACCGCGGAGGCTTATGTCCAGGCCGGCGGCTATTTCTGGAACAGCGGCATGTTCCTGTTCCGTGCCTCGCGCTACCTGGCCGAACTCGAGCGCTTCCGCCCGGACATGCTCACGGCGGTGCGCCAGGCTTTCGACGCCGCCACGCGCGACGGCAATTTCATCCGCCTCGACCGCGAAGCCTTCGCCGCCTGCCCGTCGGACTCGATCGACTACGCGGTGATGGAGAAGACCGCTGACGCGCGCGTGCTGCCGGTGGACTTCGGCTGGAACGACGTCGGCTCCTGGTCGGCGCTGTGGGACGTGAGCGAGCACGACGGCGCGGGCAACGCCCACCACGGCGACGTGATCGCGGTCGATTCGCGCAACAGCTATGCGTATGCGCGGCGCCTGGTGGCGCTGGTCGGCGTGGACGACCTGGTGGTGGTGGAAACCGACGACGCGGTGCTGGTGGCGCACAAGGACCACGTGCAGCAGGTCAAGGACGTGGTGGCGAAGCTCAAGTCCGACCAGCGCAGCCACGCGGTGCTGCATCGCGAAGTGCATCGTCCCTGGGGCAGCTACGACTCCATCGACCAGGACGAGGGCTTCCAGGTCAAGCGGATCAAGGTCAAGCCGGGCGCCCGCCTGTCGCTGCAGTCCCACAAGTGCCGCGCAGAGCACTGGATCGTCGTGCGCGGCACCGCGCGCGTGACCCGCGACAACGACGTGTTCGAACTTCACGCCAACCAGTCGACCTACATCCCGCTGGGCGCGAAGCACCGGCTGGAGAATCCCGGCACCGAGATGCTCGAACTGATCGAAGTGCAGTCGGGCAGCTACCTGGGCGAGGACGACATCGTCCGCTACGAGGACGTGTACGGCAGGTCATAGGGTCAGCGTGAGATCTGTCATTTCGACCGCAGGGAGAAATCTGCCATCCGGACGATGAAAGCAGGTTTCTCCCTGCGGTCGAAATGACAACCTGATGGTCAAGTCAGAACCCGGCGGTTGAATGACAACTGCCTGGCCGGAAAGACAGCCAGCTCGCGGATCCCGCGCGACCGCACGCCGCCCGGATCCGCCCTGCTCAAGCCGGATAGATGCGGTGCCGCTGCACGCGCACGCCGATCGCGTCGCCGGGTGCGGGCGGACGCGCGTCCGGCGAGGCCACCAGGTCGATCTCGAGATTGCGCGGCTGCCCGGCCAGCGCCAGCTCCAGGGTGATGCGGCCGGCGTGGTGCTGGACCGTCGCAACCCGCGCATCCAGGCCTTCGCCGGGCGCAGCCGGCAGCGCGTCGTGCGGCCGCAGGTGCAGCCTGGCCGGTCCGTCGGCGAGGCCGGCGGCCTCGAACGACGCGGACTGTCCGTCCACCAGGAAGCGCCCGGCCTCGACCCGGCCCTCCACCACGCTGGCGCGGCCGATGAAGTCGAACACGTAGGCCGAGGCGGGCGCGTCGTAGATCTCGCGCGGCGTGCCGGCCTGTTCGATGCGGCCGTTGCGCAGCACCACCACGCGGTCGGCCAGCTCCAGCGCCTCGTCCTGGTCGTGGGTGACGAAGACGGTGGTCTGCCCGGTCTGGTCGTGCAGGCGCCGCAGCCAGCGGCGCAGCTCGATGCGCACCTTGGCATCCAGCGCGCCGAACGGCTCGTCCAGCAGCAGCACGGTCGGGTCGATCGCCAGCGCGCGCGCCAACGCCACGCGCTGCTTCTGCCCGCCCGACAGCTGCTCCGGATAGCGGTTGCCGTGTTCGGGCAGCTGGATCAGCGCCAGCAGCTCGTCCACGCGCCGGCGGATCGTGGCGCGGTCAGGCCGGCGGCGGCGCGGCCGGCTGCGCAGGCCAAAGGCGATGTTCTCGGCCACGGTCATGTGCCGGAACAGCGCGTACTGCTGGAACACGAAGCCGACGTTGCGCTCGCGCAGGCTGAGCTGGGTGGCGTCGGTATCACCGAAGCGCACGCGGCCACCGTCGGCCGGCAGCAGGCCGGCGATCACGCGCAGCAGGGTGGTCTTGCCCGAGCCCGACGGGCCGAGCAGGGCGACCAGTTCGCCCGCGCCGATGTGCAGGTCGACCTTGTCGAGCGCGATGGTCGCGCCGTAGCGCTTGTCGACGCCCTCGATCCGCAGGTCCACGCCGTGGCCGTTGCTGTCCATGGCGCGATGATCGTCGATCGCCCCGCCATCCGCCCGTGAATCCGGCACTGGCGCGCCGCCGTCCGGCGAGCGCGGCAGGCGGGTCTGTGGCAGGTTTTCATCGATCAGCAGCATGCGGGTGTTTCCGGGGCAATGGATGGGGTCATCGGTGCGGGCGTGCCTGGTTCAGTGCCTGCGACGGGACTGCGCGAGTCCGTCCGCATGCCGCGCCTCCAGCCAGAACTTCAGCACCAGCGTCACCAGCGCCAGCCCGGCCAGCAGGGACGACACCGCGAACGCGCCGGTGCTGTCGAACTCGTTGTAGAGGATCTCGATGTGCAGCGGCAGGGTGTTGGTCAGGCCGCGGATGTGCCCGGACACCACCGACACCGCGCCGAACTCGCCCATCGCGCGCGCGCCGCACAGCAGCACGCCGTACAGCAGACCCCACTTGATGTTGGGCAGGGTCACGCGGAAGAACATCGTCCAGGCGTTGGCCCCGAGCGAGCGCGCCACCACCTCCTCTTCGCTGCCCTGCTGCTGCATCAGCGGCACCAGCTCGCGCACCACGAAGGGAAAGGTGATGAACAGCGTCGCCAGCACGATGCCCGGGCGCGCGAACAGGATCCTGATCTCGTGTTCGCGCAGGAACTCGGCGAACCAGCCCTGCGAGCCGAACAGCAGCACCAGGCACAGGCCCGCGACCACCGGCGACACCGCGAACGGCAGGTCCACCAGCGCCAGCAGCACGCGCTTGCCCGCGAACTCGAAGCGGGTCAGCGACCAGGCCGCGAACACGCCGAACACGGCGTTGACCGGGATCACGATCGCGGCGGTGAGCAGGGTGAGCTTGAGCGCGGCGATCGCGTCGGGCGTGGTCAGCGCCGCCCACCAGGTGGAGAAGCCTTCGCCGAACGCCGACAGCAGCACCATCAGCAGCGGCAGCACCACCAGCAGCAGCATCGACAGCACCGCGCCGCCGATCAGCAGCCTGCGCAGCCACGGCGGCGTGTCCAGCCCCTGCGCGGAATGCACGTTAGCCATCCTGGCGGCTCCTGCGCTCGTGCCGGAACAGCAGCGGGATCAGGTTGATCGCCAACAGGCAGGCGAACGAGGCCGCCAGCATCAGCGCCGCCAGCGCAATCGCGCCGTTGTAGTCGTATTCCTCCAGGCGGATGGTGATCAGCAGCGGCGCGATCTCGGTCCGGTAGGGCTTGTTGCCGGCGATGAAGATCACCGAGCCGTACTCGCCCAGGGCCCGCGCAAAGGCCAGCGAGAATCCGGTCAGCAGGGCCGGCAGCAGTTCGGGCAGCACCACCCGGCGCAGCGTGGTCAGGCGCGAGGCGCCGAGCGAGGCCGCGGCCTGCTCCTGGTCGTAGCCAAGCGATTCGAGGATCGGCTGCACCGTGCGCACCGCGAACGGCAGGCCGATGAAGACCATGGCGATGACGATGCCGGCCAGCTGGTAGGCGATCTGGATGCCGAGCGGCTCCAGGTAACGGCCGATCCAGCCGTTGGGCGCGTAGATCGCGGTCAGTGCGATGCCGGCCACCGCAGTGGGCAGGGCGAACGGCAGGTCGACCAGCGCATCGAGCAGGCGCCGGCCGGGGAAGCGGTAGCGCACCAGCACCCAGGCCACGAGCGCGCCGACCACCAGTGCGATCAGCGCGGCGACGAAGGCGGTGCCGAAGCTCACCTTCAGCGCCGCCTGCACGCGCGGGTCCTGGATCGCGCGCAGCCAGCCGGCGCTGCCCAGGCCTGCGGCGCGGAAGGTCAGCGCCGCCAGCGGCAGCAGCACCACGACGCCCAGCCAGGACATGCCCAGGCCCAGGCTCAGTCCGAAGCCGGGGAGGGGACGTCGCCAGCGCGGACGCGGGAGGGAGGGGAGTGCGAGGGTGCTCATGGGTCCGGCTGTGGGCGGTGTGGTTTGCGTGGCTGCGGATTGGCGGCCGGGAGGCGGAGGGTGGCAAAGTTCCCGGGGGAGATCTCTCACTTCGTTCGAGATGACAATTTAAGGATTGCGGGACAATCTCGGGTCGGACCGGTCGAAAGCCCTGCTAGCGCAGCGAGGGATCTGCTGTTGCCGGGGATCTCTCACTTCGTTCGAGATGACAGCTTGTGCATCACTGCGGCTGGTAGATCCGGTCGAAGAAGCCACCGTCGCCGAAGTGCAGCTGCTGCGCCTTGGCCCATCCGCCGAACGCCTCGTCGATGGTCACCAGCGGGATCGGCCTGAAGTGGGCGGTGGCGCTGGCCGGCACCAGGTCCGGGCGCGACGGGCGATAGTGGTGCTTCGCCGCGATGCGCTGGCCATCGGCGCTGTACAGGTGCTGCAGGTAGGCCTCGGCCAGCTTCTGCGTGCCGCGGCGGGCGACGTTGCCGTCAACCACCGCGACGGGGGGCTCGGCCTTGATGCTGAGGCTGGGATAGACGATCTCGAACTTCGCCGCCGTGTCGCCATCGGCCAGGGCCAGCAGCGCCTCGTTTTCCCAGGCCAGCAGCACGTCGCCCATGCCGCGCTCGACGAAGGTGGTGGTCGAGCCGCGCGCGCCGGTGTCCAGCACCGGCACGTTGGCGAAGAGCTTCTTCAGGTAATCCACCACCTGGTCGCCCTTGCGGTACTCGCGCGAAGCCCAGGCCCAGGCGGCCAGGTAGTTCCAGCGCGCGCCGCCCGAGGTCTTGGGGTTGGGCGTGATCACGGCGATCCCGGGCTTGGCGAGGTCGCCCCAGTCGACGACCTGCTTCGGGTTGCCCTTGCGCACCAGGAACACGATGGTCGAGGTGTAGGGCGAGCTGTTGTTGGGCAGGCGCGCCTGCCAGTCCTTGGCCAGCAGGTCGGTGTTGTTGGCGATCGCGTCGATGTCGGCCGACAGCGCGAGCGTGACGACGTCGGCTTCCAGGCCGTCGATCACCGAGCGCGCCTGCTTGCCCGAGCCGCCGTGCGAGGCGCGCACGATCAGGGTCTGGCCGGTATCGGCCTTCCATTTGGCGGCAAAGGCGGTGTTGAACTCGGAGTAGAGCTCGCGGGTGGGGTCGTAGGACACGTTGAGCAGTTCGACATCCTGTGCGCTTGCCGACCCGGCCAGGGTGGCAAGGCCGAGGACCACGGCACCGAGGATGCGCTTGGCGGTTGTGTGCATGGGGATCATCCGGAAAGGGGTCAGAAGGAGAACTGGGCGCGGGTGAAGAAGGTCTTCTCGTCTTCGCGGTCGCCGCCCGCGGCGCCGCCATCGAAGTCCGCCTGCGCGTAGTTGGCCACCAGCTTGAGGTTGTTGTTGAGGTACCAGTTCAGGCCGACGGTCCAGGCCGTGGCCCGGCTGGCCGCGCTGCCGGGATCGGCATACAGCGGGAAGGCCGCATCGTCGATGTCCAGCCGCCCGTAGCGCGTGATCAGTTCGAACGCGCCCCAGCCGTCGTCACCCGGGGCGAAGGGGTGGTTGGGTTTGACGCCGCGATAGGCGGCCTTCTCGCCGGTCAGCACCCAGCTGCCGAGCAGCTGCCAGGCGCTGTGGTCGAGCGCGGCGCGCGCGCCCGTGGCAGTGTCCAGCACGTCCTGGCTGGAGCGGATGTACTCGCCCAGCAGCCCAACCGGCCCTGCGTACCAGTAGGCCTGCGGCGACCAGCGCGCGTGCGTGCCATCGGCGGCTGCGCTGGCGCGGTAGCCGAAAAAGGTCGCCTGCCCGGGCGTGCGGTAGCGCGGCAGGAAATTGTTGCCGCTGCCGTGCTTGTCGCCCGTGCTGGCGCCGATGCCGAAGCCCAGCCCCGACAGTGCGCCGTCGCCATCCTTCCAGGGTTCGAAGAACAGGCGGCCGGCGACTTCGAAGTCGTTGTCAGGGTTGGTTGTGGGACTGTCGCGGCCGTCCACCGCGCCGTTGTAGACGCCAAGCACGTAACCCAGCTTCGAGTCGGCCACGCTGCCCTGCAGCTGCACGCCGATGTCGCGATTGGGCGCGATCTCAGAGGGCAGGCCGCGCTCGACGAAGCCCAGCGCGCTGCTGCTCTGCAGCCGCTCCAGGCCGACCGGCAGGGTCGACTTGCCCAGTCGCAGCGTGGCGGCCGGGCTGAACTTCAGGTCGACCCAGGCATCGACGATGCTGGCGCTGTCGCCGGCGAACTCGGGGGTGAGGCGGAAGCCGACCAGATCGCCCCAGCTGCCCTCCAGCGTCGGCCGCAGCACGCGCCAGAGGAAGGTGTCGTTGTGCGCGATCGCGTCGTCGCCGATGAAGAAGCGGCCGTCGCCCTGC
Source organism: Luteimonas sp. A482 (assembly GCF_054072655.1). NCBI lineage: Bacteria > Pseudomonadati > Pseudomonadota > Gammaproteobacteria > Lysobacterales > Lysobacteraceae > Luteimonas > Luteimonas sp. A482. The sequence goes on along the minus strand of NZ_JBSVRO010000007.1, from coordinate 83,258 downwards.
GCCAGCACGCCGAGCTTGAGCTGGGCCTTGCCGTCGGCGCTGCGGATCGAGGCGCCCTTGTCGGTGGACAGCGTGATCTCCGGGGCGGGCGGCTTCGCGGCCGGCGGCGGCGCGGCCGCCACGGCGGTGGCCTGGCGGTCGCGCTCGTCGAGCCCGGTTTCGATTGCGCGCAGGCGGCGCTCGAGTTCGGCCAGTTCAGGATGCGCGGGGCTATCGGCCGGCGCGATGCCGAGCCTGCGCTCGACGATGCGCAGACGTTCGGCGATCTGCTCGGGCGTGGGCGCGGTTTCCTGCGCCAATACCGCGGACGACAGCAGCGCCAGGCTCAGCGCGAGGGCGGTGCGGCGCGGCAACAGGTGTCTTGTAGGTGGGGATGGTCTGGACAAGCGCATGGCGTTTCCTCGGGTGTCGCTGGGGAAGCGCCTCCGGTCGTCCGGTCGGCACGGTGGAAGGGAGGTGGCAGGAACAGCGGCTGCGGCATCAATCGCCGAGCCGCAGCTTCTGGCTGCGCGTGATCTGCACGATCCGCGAGGAGTGCACGACCACCTCGACCTGGCCGTAGGACAGGTCGCGGACGGCGTCGAGCACGGCGCGTTCGGCATCGCTGATCCGGTAGCCGTCGCCGCGATCGGCGGCGACGGGGGGAACCGGGTCAAGGGGTGGAGTGGGGAATCGACTCATCGTGGCGATGCCCGTGCTGGGTGGGTGTCAGGCGGCGTCGCGCGCGCCTTCGACGCCGGCCAGCCACTCGTCGTCGGAGCCTTCGTTGACCCCGGCGAACAGCGGCGTGGAGAAGTAGCGCTCACCGGTGTCGGGCAGGGTCGCCAGCAGGACCGAGCCTTCCGGCGCATTGGCAGCGACCTTGAGCGCGGCGGCCACGGTGGCGCCGGAGGAGATGCCGACGAACACGCCTTCCTCGGTGGCAAGCCGGCGCGCGGTGTCCAGCGCTTCGTCGTCGGTCACCGGCAGCAGCTCGTCGTGCACGGTGCGGCTGAGCACTTCGGGCAGGAAGTCCGGGGTCCAGCCCTGGATCTTGTGCGGCGCCCACTCCTTGCCGCCGAGCAGCGAGGCCCCGACCGGTTCGGTGGCGATGATCTTCACTTCCGGGCGCGCGACCTTGAGCACCTCGCCCACGCCCGTCAGCGTGCCGCCCGTGCCCCAGCCGCTGACGAAATAGTCCAGGCGCCGCCCGGCGAAGTCGCGCAGGATCTCGGCTGCCGTGGTCTGGCGGTGGTAGGCCGGGTTGGCCGGGTTGGTGAACTGCGAGGCAAGGAACCAGCCATGCCTGTCTGCCAGTTCCTTCGCCTTTTTCACCATGCCGGTGCCGCGCTCGGCGGCCGAGGTGAGGATCACCTTGGCGCCGTAGGCGCGCATCAGCTTGCGGCGCTCGATCGAGAACGTCTCGGTCATCACCGCCACGAAGCGGTAGCCGCGTGCTGCCGCCACCTGCGCCAGCGCCACGCCGGTGTTGCCGGAGGTCGCTTCGACGATGGTGTCGCCGGGCTTGAGCACGCCGCGCTGCTCGGCATCGAGCACGATCCCGATCGCGAGGCGATCCTTGACCGAGCCGCCGGGATTGAATGATTCGACCTTGGCGTACAGCGTGACGTGCTTGGGCGCGATGCGGTGCAGCCTGACGATCGGGGTATCGCCGATGGTGTCGAGGATGCTGTCGTAGATGGCCATGGTGTGTGCCTCGTTGTCGTGAGTGGAACGGTCAGGCAGCGTCCGCGAGCGGGACGTCGGGCGTGCCGAGCGGAGCGGCGCCGAACCAGTGCAGGGCACCCGCCAGCCCGGCGACTTCGCCGACGATCAACAGCGCAGGCGACTGTACGGCGTGGTGCCTGGCGAGGTGTGACAAATCGGTTAGGCGCCCGTTGACCACGCGTTGCTGCGGGCGCGTGCCGTTCTCGATCAGGGCGAACGGCGTGTCCGGCGCGCGTCCGTGCGCGATCAGCTGCGCCTGCACGGTGTCGAGCCGCGACACGCCCATGTAGAACGCCAGCGTCTGCCGCTCCTGCGCCAGCGCAGGCCAGTCGAGCGTGTCGTTCCCGTCCTTGGCGTGGGCGGTGACCAGGCGCACCGACTGCGCGTGGTCGCGGTGGGTCAGCGGGATGCCGGCATAGGCGGCGCAGGCGGCCGCGGCGGTGATGCCGGGCACCACCTCGTAGTCGATGCCGGCCGCGCGCAGCGCCTCCAGCTCCTCGCCGCCGCGGCCGAACACGAACGGGTCGCCGCCCTTGAGCCGGACCACGCGCCTGCCCGCGGACGCGTGCTCGACCAGCAGCGCGTTGATGCCGTCCTGCGGCACCGAGTGGTGCCCGGCGCGCTTGCCGACCTCGATGCGCTCGGCATCGCGTCGCGCCAGGTCCAGCACTTCGGCGCTGACCAGGCGGTCGTAGAGGATCACGTCGGCCTCGTTGAGCAGGCGCAGCGCGCGCAGCGTCAGCAGGCCGGCATCGCCTGGGCCGGCGCCGACCAGCGCCACCTGTCCCCGCTGCCCCGGGTCCAGCGGCGAACCCGGCTCGGGCTTGCCGCCTGCATTGGCGGCTGGCTTCAGCAACGAGTCGAGCAGCCGCTCCGCCTCGATATGCCGGCGCCTGCGCAGCAGGCCCTGCAGCGGGCCCGACAGCAGGCGTTCGAAGCCGCGGCGGCGCGCGGCCAGGTCCGGCCAGCGCGCGACGATGCGCTGGCGGTGCCGCGCCAGCAGCCCGGCCAGCGTGCCGAAGGATTCATCGAACTGGGTTTCCAGCCGCTCGCGCACCAGCCGCGCCAGCATCGGCGCGCCGCCGCCGCTGGAAATCGCGATCTGCAGCGGGCCGCGCTCGACCCGTGCCGGCAGGTGCACGCGCGCCAGCGCCGAGTCATCGACCACGTTCACCCAGATGCCACGTGCTTCACCGGCTTCGGCGACCGCGCGATTCACCTCGGCATCGTCGGTCGCGGCGATGGCCAGCCAGGCGCCATCCAGCCAGGCCGCTTCGAACACGCCCGCAAGATGTTCGATGCGCCCGTCGAGGGCCTGCGCCGCCAGCGCCGGCTCCAGCGCCGGGGCGCCCACCCGCACCAGCGCGCCGGTGTCGTGCAGGGCCTCGACCTTGCGGACCGCCACTGCGCCGCCGCCCACGACCAGCACCCGGCGGCCGCGCAGGTCGGCGAACAGGGGGAACAGCCTGGCGGTGGAGGATGAGTCGGGCATCGGCACGGAAAGCGGGCTTGTGAGCTGGCGACGCTAGCGACTGCCGGGGCGCCTGAGGAAATGGCGACGGGTGCTGCGCTTATTCCGGCAGGGCATAAGCGACTGCCGGCGCGGCGTGGACAGCCCGCATGGGCGCGGCTATGATCCGGCCTTCCATCTTTCCATCATGATGAAAGGATGAAGTTGCGGCGGAAACCAGCGCCGCGCGGACTCGCGCCATGACCCTTACCCAGCTGCGCTACCTGGTCGCGATCGCCGATTCAGGGCTCAACATCACGCTTGCCGCCGAACGCGTGCACGCCACCCAGCCGGGCCTGTCCAAGCAGCTCAAGCAGCTCGAGGACGAGCTGGGCTTCCAGCTGTTCGTGCGCCGCGGCCGCAGCCTGGACTCGATCGCCCCGGCCGGCGAGCGCGTGCTCGAGCACGCACGCCGGATCCTGGCCGAGGCGGGCAACATCCGCAGCTATGCCGCCAACGAGCGCGGCGAGTACAGCGGCCGCCTGCTGCTGGCCACCACCCACACCCAGGCGCGCTACGTGCTGCCGCCGGTGATCGCGGCGATCCGCCGCGAGTTCCCGCGCGTGGACGTCGACCTGCAGGCCGCCAGCGACGCCGAGGTCCTGCAGCACCTGCACGATGGCGCCGACCTGGCCTTGATCAGCACCGCTGGCGGCACCCCGCCCGGCGGGCTGCCGGTGCCGCTGTACCGCTGGCGGCGCGTGCTGCTGGTGCCGCTGGCGCACCCGCTGGCCGAGCTGCAGCGCGCGCCGACGCTGGCCGAACTCGCGCGGCATCCGCTGATCAGCTACGAATCCTCGACGCGCGGCGATTCCTCGATGCGCCGCGCCTTCACCGCCGCCGGGGTCGAGCCGCAGATTGCGATGACCGCGCGCGATGCCAACCTGATCAAGACCTACGTGCGCGCCGGCCTCGGCGCCGGCCTGCTGGCGGAAATGGCGGTGGGGCCGCGCGAGGACGACGACCTGCGCATCCTCGAGGCGCCGGCCGAGATTCCCGAGTGCATCACCTGGGCCGTGATCCCGCGCGGCCGCGTGCTGCGCGAGTACGCCCTGGCGCTGCTGCACGGCGTGGCGCCACAGCTCGACCGGCGCGACCTGCGTCGCGTGCTGGAAGGAAACCTCGATGCGGACTGGCCGCTGCCGCCGACCTGGCGGGAACTGAGCCAGGCGATCACGATCTGAGGCTGCCTGGACGGGCAGAGCCAGGCGAAGATGCGCCAGGCCGCGCGATTGCGAGCTGGGCCGATCGCTTCGCCCCTCAGTCTTGCACCACCGAGATATAGGCGCCCGTGCTGCCGACCTGGAAGGTGTCGTTGTCCACCCGCCGCACCGGCGTGCCGTCGGCGAGCGTGTAGACAATCCGCGCCGCACCATGGTCCGGATCGTCCTTGCCCTGTTCCGGACCCTCGAGGCGCTGGATCACCTTGTGCCGGTTGCCGGCTTCGTCCTGCGCGTAAAGCGTCTGCGTCATGCCTGATCCTCCGTGGGTCGGGGCAGCATCAACGCTAACGACGCCGTCGAAGGAACGCGTGAAAAAAGCACGACCGTCGCGTTAAGTGCAGCCGCTCCGCGAATCGACAGGCTGCGCGTCGCACTGGCAACGCCGCTACGGTGCAGCCGTTGCCTTGCCCGCGGCGGACGCCGTAGGACTCCGGTGGTAGACGGCGTCGCGGAAGCGCTTGTGCAGGTCGGTGCCGCCGGGCGGGATGGATTGCGTGAACAGCACCGCGACGATGTCGTTCGCCGGATCCACCCAGAACAGCGTGTTGGCATAGCCGTCCCAGAAGAACTCGCCGACCGCCCCCGAAGCCTCTTCGGCATTGGCCGGGGGCGAGTGCCGCACCGCGAAATCGATCCCGAAGCCGACCTGGCCCTTGCCCGGCAGCCACGAACGGTCGCTGACCTCCGCCGGCAGCATGTCGGTGGCCATCAGCGCAACCGTGTCCGCGTCCAGCACGCGCGCGCCGTCGAAGCTGCCGCCGTCGAGCAGCATGCGGCCAAAGCGCATGTAGTCGTCGAGGGTCGAGACCAGTCCGTAGCCGCCGGGTGCGGCCAGGGTCCATTCCCGGTAGGCGTTGTCGAGCGCGGGCGAGTCGGGCAGGCGGGTGAACCCGCCGTCGGCGTACTCGTACATCGCCGCCATGCGTCCGCGCCGATCTTCCGCGACGTGATAGCTCGTCTCGCCCATGCGCAGCGGCTCAAGCACGCGCTCGCGCACCAGCTGCGCGTAGGGCTTGCCGGCCAGCACTTCGGCCAGCCGCGCCTGCACGTCGACTGAAATTCCGTACAGCCAGCGCGTGCCGGGCTGGTAGGCCAGCGGCAGCGCGGCAAGGCGCGCGGACATCTGGGCCAGGCTGATGTCGCGCGAATCCACGCCCGCCTCGCGGAACAGCCGCGCCGGCGTGTCGTCCTCGAACGACGCGGCGAAACCGGCGGTATGGCGCAGGATGTCGCGCACCAGGATCGGCCGCTCCGGCGCGACCAGGATCGGCTTGCCGTTCGCATCCTCGCCAGCATGCACCTGCACCGCGGCGTACTCGGGAAGATAGGTCGACAGTGGCTCGTCCAGATCGAACAGGCCCTCCTCGTGCAGCGACATCAGCACCACGCCGGTGACCGGCTTGGTCATCGAATACACCTGCGCCAGTGTGTCGCGCGCCATCGGTCGCCCGGCCTCCCGGTCGGCCATGCCGAAGGCGCCGAAATAGACCTCGCGTCCGCGCTCGTGCACCAGCGCCGACACGCCGACGGCGCGGCCTTCCTCGACGATCTCCTGCAGTACCGCGTCGATGTGCGTGGCGTCGACGACCGGCGCGCGCTGTACGTCGGCGGATGCAACGTCCGCGGCGGGCGCGATGTCCGCATTGGGTTGGCAGGCGGCAAGCAGCAGGCCCAATACGGCCGCCAGACGGATTTTCATGCAGGATTCCCCGGAAAGATGTCGGCAAACGCCTCGCGACGATCGCCGCACGAGTATGCGGCCCGGCCACGCATCGCTCCCGCTGCAGCGCAGCGTCGATGCAGATGCAACCATCGGGAGGTTGGAGCGGGCCAGGTGACGGCAGGTTGTGCATGCCGGGTCCATAGTGGACGGCCCCTTCCAACTGGAGCCGCCATGAAGGCCGTCCGCTTCATTGCCCCCGGCAGGCCCGCCGAGGTCGTCGACCTGCCCGAACCGCGTCCCGCAGCGGGCGAGATCCTGCTGAAGATCGGCGGCGCCGGCGTCTGCCATTCCGACCTGCATGTGCTCGAACAGGGCCTCGGCTTCGAGGGGCCGTTCACCCTTGGCCACGAGAATGCCGGCTGGATCGCCGCGCTCGGCAGCGGCGTGGAAGGCTGGAAGGAGGGCGACCCCGTCGCCGTGTACGGGCCGTGGGGCTGCGGGCGCTGCCGCACCTGCCAGGGTTCGGCGGAAAACTACTGCGAAAACCACGCATCGATCCCAGCCTTTGGCGGCGGCCTGGGTGCCGATGGCGGCATGGCCGACTACATGCTGGTGCCGTCGCCGCGCCTGCTGGTGCCGCTGTCCGGGCTGGACCCGGTGGACGCGGCGCCGCTGAGCGATGCCGCGCTCACGCCCTACCACGCGATCAAGCAGGCGCTGCCGATGCTCACGCCCGACGTGCACGTGGTGGTGATCGGCATCGGTGGCCTCGGCCACATGGCGGTGCAGCTGCTGCAGGCCACCTGCGCGGCGGAGGTGATCGCCTGCGACCTGGACGACGACAAGCTCGCACATGCGCGCGAGATGGGCGTGCGCCATACCATCAACACCGGCGATGCCGATGCGGCGTTCGAGCAGATCCGCGAGATCACCGGGCCGCGCGGCGCGCGCGTGGTGCTGGACATCGTCGGCGCGCAGCCGACCGTGGACCTGGCCGCGCGCATCGTCGGCCGCGACAGCCGCATCAGCATCATCGGCCTGGGCGGCGGTGTGCTGCACTACGCGGCCAACCAGCCGCCGTACGGCTGCCAGGTGAGCGTGCCGTACTGGGGCACGCGCACCGAACTGATGGAGGTGATCGCACTGGCCGCGAGCGGTGCGATCCATCCGTTGATCGAACGCCACCGGCTGGAAGACGCGCCCAAGGTCTACGAGCGCCTGCAGGCGGGCAAGGTCAGGGGCCGGGCCGTGCTGGTGCCCTGAGTCGACGTGCCGCCGGCGCGCTCAGGCCGGATCGGCGAGCGCGCGGGTGGGTGCCCGCGCATCGCTCGCACGCACCACGCGGTTGCGGCCGCGCAGCTTGGCTTCGTACAGCGCCTGGTCGGCGCGCAGCACCAGTGGCTGTGCCTGGGTGCCGTGGTCGGGACAACCGGCCACGCCGATCGACAGCGTGGTGCACATCGACTGGCCCGCTGAAACCACCTGCAGCGACTCGAAGGTCGCGCGCAGTTCCTCGGCCATGTCCAGCGCTTCGGCCACCGGCGTGCCGGGCAGCAGCATCAAGAACTCCTCGCCGCCGTAGCGGCAGGCGATCAGGCCGTCGTCGCGCACGCGCTCGCGCAGCAGGTCGGCCAGGCGCCGGATCATCTCGTCGCCGGCCGGATGGCCGTAGGTGTCGTTGATGCGCTTGAAGCGGTCGATGTCGATCAGCACCAGGGTCAGCGGCACGCCGGACTGGGTGCAGCTGGCCAGCTCGCGCTCCAGTGCATCGTCCAGGAAACGGCGATTGTGCAGGCCGGTGAGCGGATCGCGCTCGGCCTGTTCCTGCAGCTGCGACTGCAGACTGGTGATCTCGGCCAGCTGCTTGCCGAGCTGCCAGCGGCTGTCGCGCAGCTTGATGCCGCGGCGATGGGCGTCGTTGGCGAAGAACAGCAGGTAGGCGGTGAGCAGCACGATGCACAGCAGCGAGGTGTGCAGCTCGGTGTGCGGCCGGAATTCGAGCCCGTTCACCAGCGCCACCACGGCCGCGCCGGCAACCAGCGAAGCGATGCCCTTCCACATCCCGGGCACGCCCATGAAGATCACCACGTTCAGGCACACACCGACGAAGAGCGTGAAGCTGATCCACAGCGGCAGGCCCCAGACCGCGATCCAGGCGCCCAGCAGCACGCCGTCGAGCAGCAGGTTCTGCAGCTCCGCGCGCAGCGGATCGGGCGAGCGCGCGGCGCGCCAGTACACCAGCTGCGGATAGACCAGCAGCTGCAGCGCCAGCAGCGTCCACATCAGCGGACCGGCCTGCAGGTAGGCCAGGTGGGGGCCGAGCACGAACAGGCCGAGCGCAAAGAACAAGGACCGGTTGCGCCGGTTGAGCGTGACGACCCAATGGAGCTTGCCAGCGTGCACTGCATCCCCCCCTGTCTGCCGCGAGTCTTCGATCGCTGCGGCGCATGGATGTTCCATGCGGATCAGTATTGTAACGGGGCATCGCACGTGAGCGGGACGACGAAGCCCGGCGACCCCTGGCGCTGCCGGTCCGTGATTCCCGGTGCCGTCGCCGGCGTGGTCACGATGGCGCGGGGGCCGCAACCGGGGTGGGACAGATTGGGCGAAGCGCTATCACAGCCGGCCGCGAAGGTGCCGCGAAGACCGTATCGCGGCTGGCTATCATGCGGGCATGAAGAAGATCCTGATGCTGTGCGCGCTTGCGCTGCTGCTGCTCCCGTCCCCGCCGGTGCTGGCACAGGGCCAGTTCCGGGTGCTGGTGGTGGCCGCCCCCAACCGCTACCACCATGACTACACGGTGGTGGCCAAGCCGCGCCTGGAGCAGATGGCGCGCCAGCACGGCTTCGACCTGGACTGGAGCTGGAACACCACGCCCTTCGATGGGGACCTCTCCGCGTACGCCGCGGTGATGCTGCTCAACACGCCCGGCGATGAGCTGGCGAAGGGCCAGCGCGGCGCGCTCGAGGCCTACGTGCGCGCAGGCGGCGGGGTGGTGGCGGTGCATCGCGCGCTGATCTTCAACCCGCCGGGCGACTGGCCGTGGTTCGAGCGCATGATCGGGCGCGCGTTCCGTATCCATCCGATGGTGCAGACCGCGACGGTGCGGGTGGAGGATGCGTCCTTCCCGGCCACCTTCGGCCTGCCCGCGCGCTGGATCTGGAGCGACGAGTGGTACGAGTTCGACGCGCCCCTGGTCGAAGGACTGCACACCGTGCTGTCAGTGGACGAGTCCAGCTACGACCCGACCCGCATCTGGCCGGGGCAGGTCGCGCGCGGCATGGGCAGCGAGCACCCGGTGGCCTGGTACCACGCCTACGACGGCGGCCGCGTGTTCGTCACCGCGCTGGGCCATCCGCCGGCGGCCTATGACGATGCGGCCTACCTGCAGCACCTCTACGGCGGGCTGTGGTGGGCGGCAACCGGCCGCGGCGTCAGCGCGACGGCGGACTGACCGCCTCGCCGCGCTGTTCGCGCAGCCAGCGCATCTGGTTGCGGAAGGTGTCGGTCCAGTAGAGCTCGCGGTTGTCGGCGAGGAAATCGAGCAGTTGCTCGTGCGCCTGCGCACTGATCGACAGGTGGTCGCCGCCGATGCCGTGGAAGGTGAAGTTGACCATCGTGCCGCGCCGGCCCGCCTCCTCGACCAGTGCGATCAGCTCATCGCCGCTCGCGTCCACCGGCGCGGTCACCGGCACCGCGGACGGATCGAGGGTGCGCATGTCCGGCACGATCGCGCCGCCGACCATCTTGATGCCGAGGAAGAGATCTCCGACTTCGGCGATGTAATCGCCATCGCTTGCCATGCGGTCGCCGCAGGGCGCGGTGAAGGTGAACTCGCTGCTGCCGTCGATGGCGTGCAGCATGGTGTTGGCGACCTGCAGTTGGGCGCGCATCTGCGCCACCGTGGTGGCGTCGAGGTCCTGCGCCGGCTGCACCCACTCGCGCCCCGGCCCCCGCGCCGAGCACTGGTGGAACAGGCTGTGGTTGCCCAGCTCGTGGCCGTTGCGGGCAGCCGCGCGCCATGCCTCGAGCCGTTCGCGCATGGGCTCCGCAGCCAGGGTCAGGTAGAAGCTGCCCTTCAGTCCGTGCCGGTCGAGCGCCGGAATCGCCACGTCCAGCTGCGTGGGCAGCGTGTCGTCGTAGGACAGGCTGACCGCCGCGCGCTGGCCCTGTGGCCAGGCAAAGGCGCCGTCGTCCGCCGCCGCGCCGGTGCTTGCCAGTGCCAGTGCCGCGCAGGCCAGGCCGATCCGAAGTGCTGAGCGCATCATGTTCCCCCGTTGCATTCCCCGAAGGGCGCATGGTGCCGCAGATGGCCACCCGCCGCGCGCCCGACGCCGCCGTCGGGCGGGCCACGGTCGTGCCGGCGGATTGCTGCATCGCATGCGCAGGCATTCCGCGCGGCGCGGCGCGCGGTTATCGTGGCCGGTTCCCCGCACCCCGGTGTCCCCCTTGTCCCCCGATCCACGACGCGCGCAGCAGCGCGCGACCCGCGCCGCCTTCTTCATCCCCGGTTTCGTCATCGCCACCTGGGCGCCGATCGTGCCCTTCGCCAAGCTGCGCGCCGGGCTGGACGATGCGCAGCTGGGCCTGGTGCTGCTGTGCCTGGGCCTCGGCTCGCTGGGGGCGATGCCGCTGGCTGGCGCGCTGGCCGCACGCCAGGGCTGCCGCCGGGTGATGCTGGCCGCCTCGCTGCTGATGCTGGCGCTGCTGCCGCTGCTGGCGGTCGTGTCCGATGCCTGGCAGCTGGGCGGCGTGCTGCTGCTGCTCGGCGCTTCGATGGGCGCGATGGACTGCACCATGAACATCCAGGCGGTGGTCGTCGAGCGCGAAGCCGCGCGGCCGATGATGTCGGGCTTCCACGCCTTCTACAGCATCGGCAGCCTGGCCGGCGCGGTGCTGGTGACGCTGATGCTGGGCGCGGGCGCTCCGGTCATCGCGGCAACGCTGGCGGTTTCTGCGCTGGTGCTGCTGCTGGCGGGCGTGTCGTCCGGCGCCTGGCGCGGCGAACGCGCGCCGGGTGGCTCGGCGGTGTTCGCGCTGCCGCGCGGCGTGGTGCTGGGCATCGGCCTGGTGTGCTTCGTGAGCTTCCTGGCCGAAGGCGCGATGCTCGACTGGAGCGCGGTGTTCCTGCACGAGGTCAAGGGCGTCGAGCTGGAGCGCGCGGGCTGGGGCTTCGTGGTGTTCAACCTGGCCATGACCGCGACCCGGCTGGCCGGCGACGGCGTGGTGGCCCGGATCGGCCGCGTGCGCACGGTGCTGGTCGGCGGGCTGGTGGGTGCCTCGGGCCTGGCGCTGGCGATGCTGGCGCCCGATCTCGGCACCGGCCTGGCCGGCTATGCGCTGCTGGGCGTGGGCTGCGCCAACATCGTCCCGGTGATGTTCACCCTGGCGGGCGAACAGACCCGGATGCCCGGCCACCTGGCGATCCCGGCAGTCACCACCCTGGGCTACGCGGGCGTCCTGGCCGGGCCGGCCCTGATCGGCTTCGTCGCGCAGGGCGCCTCGCTCACCACGGCGCTGCTGCTGGTGGCGCTCGCACTGGCCATCGCCGCCACGCTGGGCTCGCACATCGGGCGCCGCAGCGGCTGATTCGTGCGCTGCGGCACGCTGTCACCAGACCTTCTCGAATCGGCAACGAGATATTGACGTTGCGCCGCCTAGGATGCGCGACCCGCAGACGGCGGAAGCATCCACGAGAGGTGTGCCGGTGACCCACGCCAGTACCAGGATTGAAGTGAAGCCCGACATAGAAGGTGGCTGGGCGGTGACACGGGACTGCATCATCGACGGCTACTTCGTCGACATCCGTGCCGCGAACGATTACGCCAGCGCCTGCGCAAAGCGTGCGCAGCGTGCCGGCATCACGGTGAGTCTGCAGGTCGCAGCGGCGCAGCCGTCGTCCACCGAGGCCGCGTAGCCTGCCAGCGGCGCGCAGGGTCCCGCATGCAGCGGAGATTTCTCCCTGCGGTCGAAATGACAGGATTCTGTGCGGCAGATCGCTCGCCTGTGTGCGGACAAGCGCGGCAACGCCCGGCCAGGACCATCAGCGGGAGCGCCGCCTCAGTACTGGTCGAGCAGCACCGGATCCGGCGGCGCTTCGGGTTCGGGCGGCGGCGCCGGGAGGGCCGATGGCGTTCCCGGCAGGTAAAAGCCGACGCGGTCGAACAGGCGCGTATAGAACTCCTGGTTCTGCACGGTATTGCTGCCCACGCGCACCAGGTTGGCGTTGCCGCCGCCGATCGGCACCGGCACCGAGAACGAGCCGATCATGCTCACGCCCAGGCTGGCCGAGCTGGACTGACCCTGGAGCGCGTAGCGCTCCTGCACCGCGTTGATGAACACGATCGCGCCGCCGTCCACCTGCGGCACGCAGGTCGCGCGCACGTTGAGCTGGGTGTGGATGTCGGACTCGGGCTGGAAGTGCTTGGACGCCTCAAGCGCCTCGGGCGCCATCAGCTTGATGATGTAGCCCTGTCCCAGCAGCGCACGCCGCGTCGCTTCGCAGGCCACGTCCGGCGCGACCGGATAGCTGCGCGCGTACGTGTCTTCGGCCCCGAACACCTCGCCCAGCGGCGGCGCCTGCGAGCGCAAACCGTTCGAGCCGCAAGCCGCCAGGGCGAGCACGGCAACGGCGACGAGGGCAATGGATCGGCGTGGCGGGGAGCTGCAGCGCATCGGGACGCGGTAGGCACGGAGAGGCGGGGATTCTAGCGGGCAGGCGATGCAGGAGGCCTGAATCCCGGTCCTGGCGGGCTGCTACAACGGGCTGACCCGGAACTTGCGCCCCTTGATCTTGCCTTCGCGCAGCGCCGACAGCGCGCGCGCCGCGTGCCTGCGGTTGATGGCGACATAGCTGCGGGTGGCGAACACGTCGATCCTGCCGATCGCATCCTTGTGCAGTCCCGCGTCGCCGGTCAGCGCGCCGACGATGTCGCCTGCGCGCAGCTTGTCGACGCGGCCGGCGTCGATGCGCAGCGTGGCCATGGCCGCGGGCTGAACATCGTGCGCCGGGCCGGTGAGGGGCTCCAGCTTTTCCCAGCGCAGCGCCTGCTGCTGCCGGTCCTCGATCATGTGCGCACGCGGCAGTTCGCGCGGCGCGCACAGGCTCAGCGCCAGGCCGTCGCGGCCCGCGCGCCCGGTGCGGCCGATGCGGTGCAGGTAGGTATCGGCATCGGTGGGCAGCTCGTAGTTCACCACCGCGCCCAGGTCTTCCACGTCCAGCCCGCGCGCGGCCACGTCGCTGGCCACCAGCACGCTACAGCTGCGGTTGCCGAACTGCACCAGGACCTCGTCGCGATCGCGTTGCTCCATGTCGCCATGCAGGGCGAGCGCGGAAAAGCCGTAATGCGTCAGCGAGCCGACCACTTCGACGGTGTCGGCGCGGGTATTGCAGAACACCACCGCCGACTCGGGACGATGGAGCAGCAGCAGCGCTCCCAATGACTGCGGGCGGCGCGCGCGGTCGATCTCGTAGAACAGCTGCAGGATCGTCGCCGGCTGGGCGCCGCCATCGATGCTGACCTCGAGCGCATCGCGCAGCATCGTGTTGCCCAGCGTGCGGATCGCCTCGGGAAAGGTGGCCGAAAACAGCAGGCCCTGCCGCTCTTTCGGCAGGCGCTTGACGATGTCGCGGATCGCCTCCTCGAAGCCCATGTCGAGCATGCGGTCGGCCTCGTCCAGCACCAGGGTGCGCACCCCGTCCAGGTGCAGCGCCTTCTTCTTCACCAGCTCCTGGATGCGGCCGGGCGTGCCGACCACCACGTGGGGGTCGTGCGTCAGCGAGGCCAGCTGCGGGCCCAGCGGAATGCCGCCGCACAGGATCGAGAGCTTGAGGTTGGCGATGCCGGTCGCGAGCTTGCGCAGCTGCTTGCCGACCTGGTCGGCCAGTTCGCGGGTGGGGCAGAGCACCAGCGCCTGGGTCTTGATGCGCGCAGGGTCGACGCGCGACAGCAGGCCCAGGCCGAACGCCGCGGTCTTGCCGCTGCCCGTGGGCGCCTGCGCGATCACGTCGCGACCCTCTAGGATCGCGGGCAGGGACTGCGCCTGCACCGGCGTCATCGCCGAGTATCCGAGCGCATCGATGCCCTGCAGCAGGGCCGGCGGCAGGGCAAGGGTGGTGAAGGCGGGTGCTGTACTCATGCGCCATGATCGCAGGTCATGGCGGCGAGGCGGCCTGTCGCGACGTAATGCACCGGAATCTCCGGCTGCGGACCGGGTTGTGAAGGCGCGCCATGAGCCCCTAGTGCCGCGTGCGGGCCCGCCGCGGCGGTTCCGGCGCCGCAACGCTGCCCGGTCCGTGCCTTTCCAGACCACAATCCCCATCCCCCCACGACCGACTCCGCGAGGCCGCGCGATGCAAAACGAACTGACCATTGCGGTGGGTGAACTGCACCAGGGCATCGGCCACCACCACTGGCACGGCAAGACGTTCCGCCAGTTCTGGGACTGGTTCAACCATCGCTGCATCCAGCTGGTCGGCGCTGCCGGGCAGGACGAGCTGGACGAACTGGAAGCCGCGCTGCTGGAGGTGCGGGCCGCCGTCGAGGATGGCGGCTACATGGTGTCGTCCGATCGCCTGGACGAGGTCATCGAACCGCCGATGTAGGGTCGGCCCGCACTCAGTGGGGCACGGTGGGATCAATCGGCTGGTCGGGCACGGGGTCTATCGGACGGTCCGGGATCGGGTCGACCGGCTGGTCGGGCACCGGATCGATGGGCTGGTCGGGCACAGGATCGATCGGCTGATCCGGAATCGGGTCGCGGGCCGGATGCGGAGCCTGGCCGGGGATCTCACGCTGCTGGGAAGCCATGCGGTACTCCGTGGAGAGCAGGCGGAGCGGACACGCTAGCGGACGCGTGCGTGCGCAAGGGGTGAACCCCCGCCCCGCCAGCCGGGCCGAGGCGTTACGATGCTGCGCCGCCGGTCGCCCCCCAAGATTCCGTATGAAGGCTCAACTTCCCGATCTGCCTCCTGCAGCATGAGCCAAGCGTCGAGCCTGGCCGATGCCAGGGTCGAAGCCCGGATCGAACGCCTGCAACCCTGGATCGCCGCGCTCCTGAGCGCGCTGCTGCATCTGGCCTGCCTGTTGCTGGCGCTGCTGGCGCCGCCGATCACGGTGAGCGCGCCGCAGGGCGCCTCCGGCGGCAGCGTCACCCAGGTCGACTTCATCGGCGAGACGCCGCCGCAGCCCGTGCCCACGCTCGCCGCGCCCGCTTCGCCGGACCAGCCCGCGCCTGCGCCGCCGGCCGCCTCGCGCCTGCAGTCCACGCCGGTCCAGCTGGCTGACGCGCCGGTGCCGCCGGTCTCGACCGATCCCGCGCAATCGCCGCTGCCGGCCCGCGAGCGTCCCGCGCGGCCTGCCACCGTCCCGCGCCCGCAGGCCGCCGTCGCGCCGCCCGCGGTGCCGCCACCGACATCGCGACGCCCCCAGCACCGCTGGGGCCAGCCGCCGGGCATGCTTCCCCGCGACACCGCGCCGGTGCACGCCGGCCCCACCAGCGGCCCGGGCAACGACCGCAGCCGCCGTCGCGACAGCCCGTCTGCACAGCCCAGCATGGAAGCCGGCGGCTACCAGGTCTATTACGACCTGGCCAGCGAGAGCCGCCTGCGCGAATGGCGCGACCAGGGCATGACCGAGGTCTTCATCCCGCTGCCGGGCACCCGCGACTACATGATCTGCCCGCTGGAAACCGCGCTGCGACGCGAGTCCGGCCCCTGCCGCCTGCTGCCTCCGGACGCGCCCGAACTCGCCGACATCGGCGACGCACGCCAGGTGATCACCATGCACCAGGTATACCGGCGCGGCGAGCTGGTCTGGCGCGGGCCGCGGCCCTACCGCTGAGCGGATCACCGCTGCCGCGCCAGCGCTGAAGACGCATCCCTGCAAGGCGTCAGCAGCGCCGCTTGCCGCACCGCTGCGCAGCCCCGGCGCAGTGCGATGCAACTGCCCCGTCATATGTACCCCGTAGCCTGTGCGCGTCCGGTCAAGCCGGACCGAACGGACCTCGAGACTCGGGGTCCTTTTTTTCTGCGTGCGCAGGCACGCAACGGGGACAGCAATCACATGACGCATCGCAATCCGCCATCGTGCCGCTTCAGGGTGCGGCCCACTACGCTGGGACGCGCCATCCGTCGCCTGCTCATCGCCGGCCTCGCGGCCGTCCCGCTGCAGGCGCTTGCGCAGGATGCGCCCGACGCGGTCGAACCCAAACAACTGGACGCGGTCAGCGTGACCGGCAGCTACAGCCGCAGCCTCGAGCGCGCGGTCGACCTCAAGCGCGACAACGTCGGTTTCTCCGACTCCATCGTCGCCACCGACGTGGTGGATTTCCCCGAGCAGAACCTGGCCGAGGCATTGCAGCGCATGCCGGGCGTGACCATCGAGCGCAACAAGGGCCTGGGCACGCGGGTCAACGTGCGCGGCCTGCCATCGGAGTACACCCACGTCTCGATCAACGACCTCGCCACGGCTTCCGGCAGCGGTGGTCGCGACGTCGAGTTCGACATCTTCGCCTCCGAGATCATCCAGCAGGTGACCGTGCAGAAGTCGCCCACCGCGGCCGACGAGGAGGGCGGGATCGCCGGCTCGGTGCAGATCTCCACCGCGCGGCCGTTCGACTACACCGGACGCAAGCTGGCAGTCTCGGCCGAGGGCGCGCACAACTCGATCTCCGGCGAGACCGATCCCAAGTTCTCGCTGCTGGCCAGCGACACCTGGGGCGACTGGGGCGCCCTGGTATCGTTCTCCAGCGCGCAGCGGACAAACCGCACCGATGCCAACTCGGGCATCAACTTCCGCCCGATGTCGCGCTTCCTGGGGGCCTCGGGCACCCGTGGCGAACAAGCGCAGGCGGTGCTGGAGCGCGATGCGGGCGTTGTCGTGCGCGACCGCGGCGACAGCGCCGAAACCAACCTCATCATCTTCCAGGACAAGGTTGGCGACCGCGTCTTCCTCAACGACCAGGACAAGTGGGGCGCCACCGCCTCGCTGCAGTACCGCCCAAGCCATGCCTTCAGCCTGTCCTTCGACGCGATGCTCGGCGGCTACGACACGGTCGAGGACGAGTACGATGCCGCGGCCTATTCCGCGTCCAGCCGCAGCACGCTCGAAACCATCCACGAGTACGACGCCACCACCCTGGCCGAGCACGGCATGGTGGTGCTGCGCGACGTGTCCTATACCGCCACGCAGCACGAGTTCCTGAGCAAGCAGCGCATCAGCGACAACGACTACGCACAGTACAGCCTGGCGCTGGACTGGCGCGGAGACAGCTGGAGCATCGACGCCATGGCAGGCTACTCGGGCGCGGACCGCACCGTGGACTACGCCAACCTCAAGCACGTGGCCTATGCACCTTCGCGCACCCGTTGGACAGACCGGGGCGGCGAGACCATCCCCAGCGCCAATCCGGCGACCATCGACATGTACGACGCGCCGGAGAGCTACCTGTTCGAGGCCTACGAGACCAGCCTCGAGCAGGTGAGCGACGACAAGTACGCAGCGCAGCTCAATGTGGGCAGGCAGCTGGACCTGGCCTTCCTGCCGGCGCTGCGCCAGGTGCAGTTCGGCACCCGCTATACCGACAAGTCCAAGCAGCGCCAGTACGGGCAGCGCAACATCCATGGCCCCGCGGACGGCGACAGTTCCTGGGCCAACGTACGCACCCTGGCCGACAGCGTGCTGCGCCCGGTTGCCGACATCGTCCCCGGTGGCCGCTACCGGGCCCGCGACCTGGCCTGGAGCCAGGTTGCCAACGACGACGCACGCGCCACCTTCCGCTACCCCGGCTTCGACACGCCGTTTGCCGACGGTGAGTACTACCGGGTGGACGAGGAGGTGGCCAGCCTGTACGCGATGGCGGACTTCGCCTTCGACCTGGGCCAGGTGCCGGTGACGCTCAACGCCGGCGCGCGCTACGTGGACACCTCGGTCCTGTCATTTGGCTACCACCCGGTGCAGAACCCGGACGGCACGCCGGGCTTCACCGACGATCCGGTGTCGCGCGAAGGCAACTACTCCAAGCTGCTGCCGGCACTGAACCTTACTGCGGAGCTGTCTGACGGACTGCTGCTGCGCGCCGCGGCCTCCGAAACCCTGATGCGCCCGGCGCTGACCGACCTGGCCTACAAGCGCACCGCCAGCTGGAGTTCGTTCCGTTTCACCGACGGCAATCCGGGCCTGGAACCCACCTCCGCCCAGCAGTGGGAGATCGGCCTGGAGAAATACCTGGACAACGGCGGCCTGCTGGCCGCCTCCTACTTCCGCAAGAAGATCGAGGGCGTGGTCGTCAGCGCCCTCACCGGCGTGGTCCCGAACGTGGCCGTGTACAACGCCAACGGCACGCTCAACGGCCACTACGACTTCGACGTCTACCAGCCGGTGAATGCTGCAGGGGCCTATGACGTCGACGGCGTGGAGTTGATCGGACACCTGCCGCTGGGTTCGCTGCATCCGGCACTGCAGGGGTTCGGCGTCAACGCCAACTACACGGCGCTGGAGAGTTCGCTGGCCGGCGAGTCTTCGCTCGGCATCCGCACGCCGATGCCCGGGCTGGCGGAGAAGACCTGGAACCTGACCCTGTACTACGACAACGACCGCTTCGACGCGCGCATGTCGCACAACCACAAGGGCGAGTACGTCGAGGGCCTGGGCTACAACATGTATCCGATCTACCGCGATGCCTACGGGCAGACCGATGTCTCGATCGGCTACCGGGTGGGCGACAACGTCAAGCTCAGTCTCAAGGCCATCAACGTCACCGACGAGGAGACCACCGGCTACACCATGGATCCCTCGTTCCCGACGATGTACGAGCTGTCCGGGCGCCGGGTCAGCCTGGGCGTGCGGGTCGACTTCTGATCCGGGCAGGACGGTAGCGGGCGTGAGGACATCCGGCAACGGCGCGGCGATGGTGCTGCGGGCCGCTTGCGCCCTGCTGCTGGCTGCAGCCGGTGGCGTCGTCCATGCCTCCGGCGGAGCGGCGGCGCAGGACGTGCCGCCGGCGTCCCCGCCGGCGTCGCTGCGCATCGCGTTCATGCCCGACGTGCACTTCCACGATGTCTACGCGGGCTTCGAGGACGGCTCCTTCCCGGGCGTGCGCAATCCGCGCAACGGGCGCAACGCGACCATCCGCCCCATGCAGGCGCAGCTGGCATCGACGCGCCTGTTCAACGAGAACTACTTCGCCTTCCTGGCCGCGCTGGACGATGCCATCGCACGTGGCGCCAGGCTTGTCGTGCTGCCCGGTGACTTTTCCGATGACGGCCAGCCGGTGCACATGCGCGGGCTGGCGCGGATCCTGGATGCGTACGCGGCACGCCACGGCGTGGCGTTCTTCGCAGCGCCGGGCAACCACGACCCGGTGCGCCCGTATGACCAGGCCGGTGGCGATGATTTCCTGGGAACCGACCCGCTCACCGGCGAGATCGGCGTCGCCCAGCCGGTGCACAGTCGCGGCGGCAGCGAGGCCTGCCGCACGTCCTATGCCGGTCCCTGGGCCAGGATCGGCGCGGCCTGGTGCACCGAGGAAATCCGCAGCCTCGGTCATGCCGGCATCACCGCCATGCTCGCGCGCCACGGCTTCATGCCGCAGCCGCAGTACCTTTATTACGAAACGCCCTACAGCCACTACGCCCATGCCGATTACGACCACGCCACCGCACTGGCGCAGGCTGGCTGGGAGCGGCGCCGCCATGTGGTGTGCGGCGAAGCGGCGGCGCCCGGTGCGGCGGGTGGCCGGCGCGCGTGCAGGATGGTGGCCGACGCCAGCTACCTGGTCGAGCCGGTGTCCGGTCTGTGGCTGGTGAGCCTCGATGCCGGCATCCATGTGCCCACGGGGCGGGGGCGCGATGACTTCACCGGCTCGGGCAACCAGGGCCATGACGCCATGCTTGCGCATCGGCCGCACGTGATTGCGTGGCTTGCCGATGTGGTGGCACGCGGTGAGGCGCTGGGCAAGCAGGTGCTGGCCTTCAGCCACTTTCCGATGGCCGAGTTCTACAACGACGCCTCGGATGACATCGCTGCGCTGTTCGGCGACCGGGCCATGCAGCTGGCGCGGCGGCCGCGGCAGGACACCACTGCCGCGCTTGCCGCCACGGGCCTGAGGCTGCACGTTGGCGGCCACATGCATCTCAACAACCTGGCCGTGCATCGCGGCGGCAGCAGGGTGCTGTTCAACGTCCAGGCGCCGTCGCTGGCGGCCTATGTTCCGGCCTACACGCTGATGACGCTCGACGGCAGCGAACGCGCCGAGGTGCGGACCGTGCGCCTGGACGATGTACCGCGCTTCGACGAACTGTTCGACCTGTACCGGGCCGAACACGCACGGGGACAGGCGCAGTGGGACGTGTCCATCCTCGAAGCCACCAGCTACCGCGATTTCACCCGTCGCTACCTGGATGAGCTGGTGCGCCTGCGGTTGCTGGACGAGGACTGGCCCTGCGAGATGCGCGAACTGGTCAGGAGTCCGCTGTCGGGGGCCGACCTGCTGGTGTGGTCGCAGCTGCGGACCACGGTGACGCTCGGGCAACTGGCCGCTGCCGGCACGCGCGGCGGCCTGACGCCAGCGTTCTTCGACTGTCTGTACGACGCGGGCGACCAAGGCGCACCAGCCGCCGACTTCGCGGCAGACCTCGCCATGGCCACGTTGCAGGCACGTGCGCTGGCTGCGGCGGAGGGCATGCGGCTGGAGCACTTCGCCCAGTGGACCGCGCTTGAGCTGGCCACTGATTTCTTCCGCCTGGCCAAGGCCGGGGATCTGGCTTTCGCCGACATTCCAGCCGCGCGCGCGGCGCAGTATCGGCTGCTGGCCCGGGTGCTCGCGCCGAGCAGCGTGCAGCTGCGGATGGAAGCGGGGCGGCCCAGCAATGCCAACACCCCCGACGAACTGTTCCAGGCGCGCTTCCGGCCGCTGATGGCGCTCCTGCTCACGCTCGCGGCCGGCGAGCGTACTGCGCATGTGCGCCTGGACCTTGCCAGTGGCGAGGTGACCGACCTGTCGGGACAGCCTGCGCCCTTGTGATGCGTTGATGGCGGGCATGCTGAATCGACAATGCTGCGCACGCACGTTCCCGATTGCTGCAGTGCACATGACAGCGCTGGTCCACACGTGCAC
This sequence comes from Luteimonas sp. A482, assembly GCF_054072655.1. Classification (NCBI taxonomy): domain Bacteria; kingdom Pseudomonadati; phylum Pseudomonadota; class Gammaproteobacteria; order Lysobacterales; family Lysobacteraceae; genus Luteimonas; species Luteimonas sp. A482. Next base: position 62,038 of record NZ_JBSVRO010000007.1, on the reverse strand, counting down.
GCAGACCAATTCGAATGCGACTGCATCACAGTGTTGGCGCATATCGGCTGCGCCCGGCGCACGGTGCGCAGAAACGCGAACCAGTTCGCGTTTCCGGCCGCGCCTACCTGCTACTAATCCGCGCGCTGAATGGTAGCGCTACCATTCAGCTTGGACGCAAGCAGAGCATTACGCACTCGCAGTACCCAGGGAGGGGCTGTCGTGTTGAAGCAATCGATTCCACGCACTCGTGCGTGGCGCCATCGCGTTTCGCCGTCGACGTCGCGGCAGGCACGGTCACAAAGGTGGCGCGGCATTGCCCCCGGTCCTGCATCCGCAGGGCATCCATCATCCATGCAATCCCTTCAACGGACCCACGGACCGCGGCACGCCGAGGCCACACGGGCACCACTGCATTTGGAGACTCAAGATGATGAAGTTCAACACACACGGCAGTCTTGCCACCACCGTCCTGGCCTGCGCCATCGGCGTAATGGCCGGCAGCGCACACGCGCAGACCCTGACCAGCAATTCCACCGGCACGCATGACGGCTACTACTACACCTTCTGGAAAGACTCGGGCAACGCCTCGATGACGCTGCACCCGGGCGGCCGCTACCAGTCGCAGTGGAGCAGCAACACCAACAACTGGGTCGGCGGCAAGGGCTGGAATCCGGGTGGCCCGCGCGTGGTCAACTACTCGGGCTACTACGGCGTCAACAACAGCCAGAACTCCTACCTGGCGCTGTACGGCTGGACCCGCAGTCCGCTGATCGAGTACTACGTCATCGAGAGCTACGGCTCCTACAACCCGGCCAGCTGCTCGGGCGGCGTCGACTACGGCAGCTTCCAGAGCGACGGCGCGACCTACAACGTACGTCGCTGCCAGCGCGTCAATGCGCCCTCGATCGAGGGCAACAGCAGCACGTTCTACCAGTATTTCAGCGTGCGCAATCCGAAGAAGGGCTTCGGCAACATCTCCGGCACCATCACCGTGGCCAACCACTTCAACTACTGGGCCAGTCGCGGGCTCAACCTGGGCAACCACGATTACATGGTGTTTGCCACCGAGGGCTACCAGAGCCAGGGCAGCAGCGACATCACCATCAGTTCCGGCACGGGCGGCGGCGGTGGCGGTGGCAACACCGGCAACAAGACCATCGTGGTGCGCGCGCGCGGCACCGCCGGCGGCGAGAACATCTCGCTCAAGGTCAACAACGCCACCGTCGCCAGCTGGACGCTGACCACCAGCATGTCGAACTACACGGCGACCACGTCGGCGTCGGGCGGCTCGCTGGTGGAGTTCACCAACGACGGCGGCAACCGCGACGTGCAGGTGGATTACATCAGCGTCAACGGTGCGGTCCGACAGTCCGAGGCGCAGAGCTACAACACCGGCGTGTACCAGAACGGCCAGTGCGGCGGCGGCAGCGGTGGCAGCGAGTGGCTGCACTGCAATGGCGCCATCGGCTACGGCAACCTCTGACCGGAGGCGCGGCCATGGCCATGTTCCGCGCATCCCTGCCTGCCCTGGCGATCACGGCAGCGCTGGGTCTGGGAACCGGCGCCCTGGCCGTCGTGCTGGCGGGCGGCAACGCCCGCCAGTGCGGATCCGGCGACGACAGTGCGCTCGCGGCACGCGTCGCGGAACTGGAAGCCGAACTTGCCCGCAGGCCGACGGCGTCCACGTCGGCCGTTGCCACCGCGGGGAGCCGCGCAGGGCAGGGCGCGATACGTGCAGCGGGTGGCCGGCAACAGCATGCCGGCCCCCTTGCGGTCGCGTCCCCTCCGGACGTGGACCAGCAGCTCAAGGACCTGCTGACCCTGGCCTGGAACGATCACCGCGGCATGCGCGAGAAACTCGACGACTTCATCGCCGCGCATCCGGGCAGCGAGGGCATCGCCATCGCCAGCAAGGGCGTGTTCGAGCTGGTCGACAACCGCGACGTGCTGCCCGACACCGCCCTGGCCGAGCTCTACCTCGAGCAGCAGGACCCCGCCTTCAAGCGCGTGCTGGCCCAGGTCGCCTCCACGCGCGGCGACAACAGCCTGATCGAACTGCACATCGCCGAAGCCGCTGCCGGACTGCACGGCGCCACGCCTGCCGAACGCCAGCAGGCGCTGGTGGAACTGGCCCGCAGCCGCCATGTCGCCGCCGCCGATCGCGCAGCGCCACTGCTGCGCGACCGCGACACCGGCGTGGTGCTCGATGCGCTGTTGGCGCTGCGCGCCACCGGCAACCAGCGCCACGTGCGCATGGTGGAAGGCCTGCTCGACCACCCCGACGAATCCGTGCGCTGGCTGGCCGCGGATGTCGGCCGCGACCTGCGCATGCTCAGCAACGAGGCCCGCACCCGCATCGACGAGGGCGAACTGGCGGCGGAACTCCCGCCGCTGCCGCTGGCCGACGCAAATGGCGTCCAGCGCTGCGGGCCCGCGACGGGCTGAGAACAGCCGCCCGGGCTTCGTCGCCACAGTTGTACCCAACTGTGGAGCGCCAGATGGCTGCGAGGTCCAGAGCGCACCTTCTTCGTCCGGCATACAAGCATCAGGACGGGACGCCGTCAGTCGCTGCAGACGCATGTCGAACCCGTGGGCCAAGCGCGCACCGGGCAGACAGTCACTCGTACCGCGAGCGCGAGCAGATACACAGTTGCACCGCGCCCAGGCCGACTGCGCGAAGCATCGTCAACGCGCGAACTCGTCGCACAACCGGCGGCTTGCATCAAGGGGAACGTTGCGTGGGGCAACAGCCTTGGAGGCTGATTGTGTAAAGGAGCTGTCATCGCAGCTGCCCATCATTGCGGGCTCGCGTCACGCGTTGGATCGGGGAGCGGTCCATTGATTCGTGTGACGTTCGCATGCGCTGGCCGCCAATGGCGGAGCGGATGCGTGTGCAGGAGGCACTCCCCGTAGTTTGGTGCGTTCCGCATGGAAGTGGCGTCCGCTGCGAAAGCCCATTCCCATGTAATCGAGAACGAGTTCCCCATGCCAGCTTTGATGAAGACCGCGCTGTCCAGCGCGGTGATGGTCGCCTTGTGCCTCGCGCCGCAGGCAAACGCAAACGCAAACGCAAACGAACCCGCGCCCTCGCAGTCTCCAGCAGGCGCGATCGACTCGACCGGGACCGGCTCGATCCTCGGCCGTGTCTACGATCCGGCCACCGGCGGCTACCTGCGCAATGCGCGCATCAAGATCGATGGCCGCCAGGTGGCGACATCCACCGACCGCGGCGAGTTTCGGGTCAACGGCGTGGCGGCGGGCAGCCATCTGGTGACGGTGGAGTACACCGGCTTCGGCACCGTGCAGCAGGAAGTGGCGGTGCGCCCCGGCCAGGCCAGCGAGCCTGTCTTCGAGATGTACAGCTCGCAGGCCGACACCACCGGGGCAGTGTCACTGGACGTGGTGCAGGTGGTCGGCGCCCGCGAGGGCGATGCGCGCGCGATCATGGAGCAGCGCGCCTCGATGAACATCACCAACACCCTGTCGGCGGACAGCTTCGGCGAAATCGCAGACGCCAACCCCGGCGAGTTCCTCAAATACATGCCGGGCGTGGACTTCGACGTGGTTGCGGACGATGCGCCGCGCAACATCTCGCTGCGCGGCCTGCCGGCCAAGTACACCGGCGTGACCCTCAACGGCATCAGCCTGCCGGGCATCGACGCCAACTCGTCGAGCTCGCGCACCTTCAGCTTCGAGCAATCGGCGCTGGCCGGCGTGGATTCGATCAACATCTACAAGACCACCAGCGCCGACATGGACGCGAACGCGCCCGCCGGCACCATCGATATCCGCACCAAGCGCGCCTTCGATGCCAAGGGACGCCGCATCACCGTGTCGGTGGGCGGCAATACCCATGACGGCCTGTGGGACAGCAAGAACACCGGCTGGATGGAAGGCGGATACGACAGGAAGTTCCTGCCCTCGACCACGATCAACTATTCGGACGTGTTCATGGACGGCAGGCTCGGTGTCGCCGCCGGCATCAGCAGCGTCACCAGCCTGGTCGAGCACGCCCAGATCAACTCCGGCCGCAATTACGTTGCCACCGCGGCCAGTCCCTATCCCTATGCGGTGACCTCGATCGCCGGCGCCGGCTACGACCGCGAGTACAACCGCCGCGTGGCGCAGCTGGGCGTGGACTTCAAGGCCACCGACGAGCTGATCCTGTCGCTGGCGGCCAGCGTCAGCCGGGGCGACATCGATCCGAACACGATCACGCCGACGTTCTCCAACTCCCGCGCCTCCAGCGGCGACCCGTCGCTGGACTGGACCACCCGCTACGCCGCCGGCGCCACGACGCTCAACACCAACAACGCCTACACCTACAAGCTGGGCTACTCGCGCAACTTCATGCCCGGCTTCGTCTGGCAGAACGAGCGCTTCAAGATCGACGGCACCTTGTTCTCCGCCCGTTCCGAGAGCCGCTACGACTCGGGCAAGAAAGGCCAGGTGTCCGACGTGCTGAACGACGTCACCACGAGCGGCAACTACAGCGCATCGCGCAGCAGCTGGATGCACCAGGACTGGCAGATCCAGCAGCTGGACGGGCCGGACTGGGCGCTGCCGGAAAGCTACAGCTTCGGCACCTATGCCGGCGCACTGGGCAACTCGACCCGGCCCTCGGTGCGCACTACCACCGGCAGCCGCGCCGACCTCGACTATGGCGGCGGCGCGATCAACTTCGAGTTCTACAACGACATCGGCGAGGTGCCGGTCACATGGAAGACGGGACTGAAGTCGACCCAGGCAGACTATGCGTTCGGCAACACATCCGACGCCAACATCTGGACCTACAACGGGCCGCTGGGCAATACCGAGTTCCTGCAGGCGGTGCAGAGCGAAAACGTCTGGCACAGCAGTTCTTCCGGCATGGATGTCCGCACCCTGGGCGGCGGCGACCTCTACATCTACAGCCTGAGCAAGATCTACGGCCTCATGCAGGCCAACCCGGAACAGTGGTTGCACGCCATCACGCCGGCGCGCTGGTACAACGCCAACATCGCCAACGACAACAGGATGGACGAGAACATCAACTCCGCCTACTTCATGGGCACGGCGGAGTTGACCGGCAAGCTCAAGGTGCAGGCTGGCCTGCGCTGGGAGCAGACCCGCACCACCGGTTACGACTTCGACCCCCTGAGCCGGAGCCAGGTGGTGGCGGCAGGCCACGCGGTCAACGCTTCCACCGGCCGTGCAACCACGATCGAGGGCCTGGAGTACCAGTACTTCACCAATCCACGCCGCCGCAGCGAGTCCAGCTACAACGACTTCTTCCCCAGCGGCTCGATGAAGTACAGCTTCAGCGACGGCCTCGACCTGCAGGTGGGCTACAGCCGCACCATCCTGCGGCCGGAAGTGGGCGACCTGGCCGGCGTGTGGTCGATCAATTACGGCACTGAGGACGGCAACGTGCTCAGCGCGCCCAACGTCAACCTGCTGCCCGAGTATTCGGACAACCTGTCGGTGCGGGTGGTGAAGTATTTCGAGCCGGTGGGCCTGGTCGGCTTCGGCCTGTTCCACAACAGGATCAAGGATCTGATCAACGACGTGAACATGACGCCGGAAGAGTTCGGATACACCGGCGACGAGCCCATCGACCTGGTCGCCACCCGGGCCAACCTCGAAGACGACATCAGCATCAACGGCTACGAGTTCGAGTTCAACCACGCGATGGATTACCTGCCCGGCGCACTCGGCGGGCTGACCGTGCGCGGCTCCTACACGCACACCAATCCTTCGGTGGTCATGTCGCGCGTGGCCCAGCAGGTGGCCAACCTCGGCCTGGGCTGGCGTCACGGGCCAGTGCGCCTGAGCCTCAACACCGTGTGGAGTGACGAGAAGGATCGCGGCCCCACCGGCAACGTCACCAATGCCCACGGCATCGTGATCAACCAGAAGCAGCCGTTCGACGACTACCTGGAAGTCAACATGTCCGGCAGCTACACGCTGGTGCCGCGGACCAGGGACGGCTGGCTCAGCCTCGACGCCTTCTTCAGCGTCAACAACCTGTTCGACCAGAACCGCCATACCGTTTACTCCAACGGCGAAACCGGCCTGGGCGACAGCGGTCACCACAGCCAGATCTACATCACCAGCGGCCGTCGCGCCTCGGTGGGCCTGCGCGCCCGCTTCTGAACCCGCACCCCGGCGGCGGGCGCCCCCCGCGGCGCGTCCGCCGCCGCATGACTGGAATCGACAACCCTCATGACATCCCCCTATTTCAACCGCAGGAAGTTCCTGCTCGGCGCCAGCGCGATGGCGGTTTTTGCGGGGCTCGGCCCGGCCGGCACGCTGCTCGCCGCGCCACGCTTCGCCCACAACCCGTTCGCGCTGGGCGTGGCCTCCGGTGATCCGCTGCCCGATGGCTGCGTTCTCTGGACCCGACTCGCGCCCGAGCCCCTCGCCGAGCACGCAGGCATGCCGATGGTCGCGGTGCCGGTGCGCTGGGAGGTGGCGGAGGACGACCGCTTCGATCGCATCGTGCAGCAGGGCCAGGCGCTGGCCCGACCCGAGCTGGGCCACAGCGTGCACGTGGAGGTCGAGGGCCTGCGTCCGCATCGCCGCTACTGGTATCGCTTCCACGCAGGAACCGAGACCAGCAGCCCGGTGGGCACGGTGCGCACCGCACCCGAGGCCGGTGCGCGCGTCGATCGCCTGCGCATCGGCGTGGCCGGCTGCCAGCACTGGGAGGCCGGCTACTTCACCGCCTATCGCCATCTGGGCGAGGAGCACGATCTCGACGCCGTGTTCCACTACGGCGACTACATCTATGAAGGTGCGGGCAAGGCACCGACGGAGGCCGACGGCGCGCGCATCACCCGCCGGCACGCGGGCGGCGAGATCTACAGCCTCGACGACTACCGCCGCCGCTACGCCCAGTACAAGACCGATCCCGACCTGCAGGCCGCACATGCGGCTGCTGCCTTCCTCAGCAGCTGGGACGACCACGAGATCGACAACAACTGGACCGCGGCGCTGGACCAGGACGGGGTGCCGTCCGAGGTGTTTCTGCTGCGACGCCACGCCGCGATGCAGGCCTGGTACGAGAACATGCCGGTGCGCCGCGCGCAGTTCCCGCGGCCCGACGGCCTCACCATGCACCGCCGTCTCGACTACGGCGGGCTGCTGCGCGTGCATGTGCTCGATACCCGCCAGTACCGCAGCAAGCAGCGCTGCGATGCCACCCTGCTGGCGAGGCAGCGTCCCTGCCGCACGGGCGACGAGAGCGGCGCCGGGCAGGTGATCGGACAGGCCCAGGAGCGCTGGCTGTCCGAGGGCCTGGGGGCTGACGCGCGCTGGCACCTGCTGGCGCAGCAGGTGATGATGATGCCGTTCGTGTATCCGGAATCGCGGCCGGCCGGTCCGCTCAATACCGATTCCTGGAGCGGTTATCCGCAGGCACGCCAGCGCCTCATCGACCAGATCGCGCAGCGACGGATGGGCAATGTGATCGTCGCCACCGGCGACGTGCACAAGCACCACGCCGGGGTGGTGCCGTCCAACCCGGATGACCTGGCGAGCGCGCCGGTGGCCACCGAGTACGTCACCACCTCGATCGCATCCGGTGGCGACGGCAACGACATCCCGGAGAGCTGGGAAAACGTGTCGTCTCAGAATCCGCACTCCGCGCTGCTCAACAACCGCCGCGGCTACCAGCTGTTCGAGATCGATGCGAAGCATTGGCGGACCGACGTGGTGGCCGTCGATCAGGTGTCCGAGGCCGGCGGCGGCAAGCGGGTCGTGGCGAAACTGGTGACCGAACACGGCCGCCCGGGCGTGATGCGGGCATGAGCGGGCAGGGGGCGCAGACGCGTGCTGCATGGCCCGGGATCCTCGCGGCGCTGATGCTGGCGTCGCTGGCAGGCGCAGTGCAGGCCGCGCCGGTGCTTCCGGCAGGTCCGGGCATGGACGGCGAGGCCATGATCGGCACGCCGCTGCCGGCCTGGTCGGAGGGCGAGCTCGACATCCACCACATCAATACCGGGCGCGGTGACGCGCTGCTCTTCGTCTTCCCCGACGGCACCAGCCTGCTCAAGGACGCCAGCGGCAAGACCGTGGAACGGGCGCCGTTCTCGTTCCCCACCCGCCCCGCTGCCTCGCGCCCGCCCGGCGAGTGGGTGGCGCGCCACGTGCAGCGCGCCCTGCCGCAGGGCGCGCGTGGCCTCGATTACGCGCTGCTCTCGCATTTCCACGGCGACCATATGGGCGCCATCGACGCGCAGTCACCAGTCAGCCGACTGGCCGGCGACTACCGGCTCAGCGGCATCACCCAGGTGGCCGAGCTGCTGCCGATCGCACGGCTCATCGATCGCGGCTGGCCTGGATACGACACGCCCAGCCCCATCAACACGCCGACCATGGACAACTACCGGCGCTTCGTCGACTGGCAGGTGCGCCACCGTGGCCTGGTGATGGAGCGCTTCCAGCCCGGCCGCAACGACCAGATCCGGCTGCTGCGCAAGCCCGCGGCCTACCCGCAGTTCGAAGTGCGCAACCTCTACGCCAACGGCGAACTCTGGACCGGCGCGGACAGCGGAGTACGAAGCCTTGCACCGCCGGGCCATGACGCTGCGTCAGGGCCGCAGCTCGGCGAGAACAAGCTCAGCATCGCCTTCCGCCTGCGCTACGGCCGCTTCGACTACTTCAGCGGCGGCGACCTGTCCTCCATCGACGAGGAGACGACGGCCCACCCGCCTGCCTGGCTGGACGTGGAAACGCCCGTCGCGCGGGCGAGCGGCCCGGTCGACGTGCTCAAGGCCAACCACCACGCCAGCTGGGATGCCAACAGCGTGCCCTTCCTCGCCGCCCTGCAGCCGCGGGTGATCGTGGTCACCGCGCGCGCCGACGGCCATCCGGCCGTCAACACGTACCGGCGCATGACTTCGCAGAAGATCTGGCCCGGCGCGCGCGACATCTTCATCACCCATCTCTCGGTTGCAACCGCCACCACCACCTACGGCAGCGCCGAGGCGGCCGGCACGCAGGGCCACGTCGTGGTGCGTGTCGCGCCCGGCGGCGATGCGTACCGCGTCTTCATGCTCGACGACCGGGACGAGTCGATGATGGTCAAGTCCGTGCACGGCCCGTACGCATCGCGATAGGCGTGCGCAGGCACGATCAGGGCGGGGGCGGGAGACTCCCGCGCCTCGCCGGGAATGACAGGGCCTCGGTTCATCCGGCAACCTGCGGGACACTACAGCCGCTGCCGCGCTGACCGACCCGAGCCCCCACATGTACGACCTGCTGCTGCCCAAGCACGTGCCTTCGCTGGAGCTGGGCGACTACGACTGGCGCGACGGGCTGGCGCTGCACCGCCTGCCGGCCGCGCCCATCGAGGCCAGCTGCCAGCTGGCGGCGCCGCCCCTGCTGCTGGGCGCGTCGACGCCGCTGTTCCACCGCAGCGTCCTGGACTTCCTGCGCGAATGCGGCGCCGGCAACCTGCCGTCGGTGCAGGTCGCGCTGCGTACGCCTGCCGCCGTGCTCGACGACTGGCACGCGGTGAACGTCGTGGGCACGATCCCGCTGGCCAGCTTCGTGCTCGAGCTGCCGCCGGTCGAGGTCTTCGCGCATCGGCGCCAGGCCGGCGCGCGTGCGGCGATGGCGCATTCGGCCGCCTCTGCCGCAGCTATCGCCCGGGCGCCGCCGCTGCCGCGCCCCACCGCGCTGATCACGCGCCTGGCCGAGGGCAACCATCCGCTGCTGATCCGCAGTGACGTGATGGCCCAGCTCGACGCACGCTTCAACCGCGAGGCGGGCGGCGCGATCGTGCACCGGGTGCGCTTCGACGACCTGCGCTTCTGCGATCTGTACAGCGACGCCCGCTTCGAAGCGCTGATGGCCGAGGCCGCCACAGCGCTGCGGACATAGCCGGGGACACTCGATGGCGGCGCGGGCGGCCCTGATGCAGCGGCGTTCACGGTGCCGCAACCGGTGCCGGGGTTAGGTTCCAGCGTCCCCCTCGCTGGAACCTCCCATGTCCGATCCCGCCGAACTCGAAAACAAGCTCTGGAAGACCCTCAAGTCCGACATGACCCTGATGCTCGGCGTCGACGGACTCGAAGACGGCCACACCCGGCCAATGACCGCGCAGCTCGAACACGAGGGGCGCGGCCCGATCTGGTTCTTCACCTCCACCGACAACGCGCTGGTGCACCACGTCGGCACGCCGCACCGCGCCGTCGCGGCTTTCGCCGCCAAGAACCACTCGCTGTTCGCCAGCATCGGCGGCAGCCTCACCGTCGACACCGATCCCGCGGTGGTCGAACGGCTCTGGAATCCCTTCGTCGCCGCCTGGTACACCGGCAAGGACGATCCCAAGCTGGCCCTGCTGCGCCTGGACCCCGACCAGGGCGAGGTCTGGCTGAACGAAAACAACCTGTTCGCGGGCGTGAAGATGCTGGTGGGCATCGATCCGAAGCAGGACTACAAGGACAAGGTGGCCAAGGTCGACCTGGGCTGAGCGCGCCGTGCAGGGGCGGCGGCACGTCCATGACAACCCCCGCAGCGCCAACCAGGAGGCCCCCCAGCGGGGGGCCTTTGCGTGCTCCCAGGTGCAGAAGGGCGATGCCGGGGCCGTTGCGCCCAAGGCCGCGCCACCCCCGGGCCGGGTCCCTTTTCCGGATGAACGATCCCTATCGGCCCCAACCGCCGGTCGCGCAGGTAGTAGCGTTTGCCCAGAAGTGCTGTATGGTACGCCCACTGTTCAAAGCGGGATCACGGTACATCGTGGCTCCGATGCGGTAGATCACAGGTTCCAAGGTCGGTGACGGCCTCTCCAGACGATCCGCTACATCGCTTCGCGTTACCCCTTGCTCGATACAGTCCGGCACCGCACACCGCGGGCCGTGCATCCTCAAACTGATCCAAGGAGTAACACCATGTCTGAACGTCAAACCGGCACCGTCAAGTGGTTCAACGACGCCAAGGGCTTCGGCTTCATCACCCCGCAGAGCGGCGACGACCTGTTCGTCCACTTCCGTTCCATCCAGGGCAGCGGCTTCAAGTCGCTCCAGGAAGGCCAGAAGGTGTCGTTCAAGGTTGCGCAGGGCCAGAAGGGCCTGCAGGCTGAAGAAGTCCAGGCCGAGTAAGTTCTACTCGCGTCTGCACCGCGCAAGCGGTACCAGGGACCCCGGGCGGCAACGCCCGGGGTCTTTTGTTTTGGGTGTACGCCCAGGCGCCGAGGGCAGCCCAAAAAGCGTCCTGAAAGCGGCAGGAACATCCGCGCCACCCGCGCTCAGCGCTCCCGCAGGCCGAACAGCGCCTGTGCATTCCCCCACCTGATCTTCGCCTTCTCCTCGTCCGTCAGGTCGAGCCGCGCCAGCGCCTCCACGGCCGCGGCCAGGCCCATCTGCGGATAGTCCGAGCCCAGCAGCACGTGGTCGATGCCGACGTTGCGCAGGGTCCACACGAACTCCGCTTCCAGCGGCGAGTCCGCCAGCAGCACCGGCCCTGAGATGTCGAAGTACAGGTTGTCCATCGCGAAGCCGTCGGCGGTGCGCACCAGCATCAGGATGTTCCAGAACCGGAAGTTCATCCCGCCGATATGCGCGAGGATGAACTTGGTGCCGGGCACCCGCGCGGCCAGGTTGAACAGCTTCTCGCTGTCGCCGGGCAGGATGTTGGCGTTGTCCGTCAGCACCACCAGGCCCAGTTCGCCCGCCCTGCGCACCAGGGTTTCGACCCGCGGGTCGTCGACATCGAAGCGCTGCGTGTGCGCGTGCAGCTTGAGCACCCGCACCCCCGCCGCCGCCACGCGGGCGAGCTCTTCCAGCGCGGCGTCGCCGTCGTAGGGATGGACGGTGGCAATCGGCAGCACCGACGGATGCGCCCGTCCCAGCGCGATGATGCCGTCGTTGCCCGCCCGGATCGCGTCGATGTCTCCCGCGCGCGCCTGCTGTGGCCCGCCGAACCACATTGCGCCGACGCCGCCCAGCTCGATGCCCGCCTCGCGCGCCTCGGCCTGGTAAGCGCGCAGCGAAGTTTCGCCTTCGCGCAGGTGGACGTGCATGTCGAACACCGGCCCGCTCGCGGTGGCGGCCGCGGAGACCAGCAGCAGCGCCATGGCCAGCAAGCCGCCGGGCAGCTTCGCGCCGGGAATGCGTAGATCCCGCGGGGCCGGCTGCGCGACCGTGGGTCGGGCCTGGCGTCGAAAACGGTTCATCGGATTCTCCGGGGATGGTGCCAGTCGAGCGTTGCTGAAGGTGCGCGTGACCGCGTCAGGCGACGAGGGCAACCCGGCAAAAATACCAGTTGCGCGGCCCGGACCAGGCCGCAGGGGCACCGGAGGGCTCGCGGGCCTCGCCTCCCGGTGCACGCTTCACTTGCCGGGCCGCACTGCAGCGCAGCAACGCGCGCGCCCTAAAGGATCCCCCCGGCCGGCCGCTATCACGGACAGGCCCCACGCGGGCCCCATCTCGACGGGGGAGACATCGATGACCGCACGACCGACCGTGCTCCTGTGTGACGACTCGCGCGCGCTGCGCATGCTCGCGGCCGGGCAGCTGGACGAGGCCGGGTTCCAGGTGGTGGGCGAGGCCGGCAACGGGCTGGAAGCAGTGAAGCAGTACCAGGCGTTGCGTCCGGACCTGGTGCTTCTGGACCTGGTGATGCCCGAGTGCGACGGCCGCCGTGCGCTGGCCCGCATCCTCGAGCTGGACCCGCAGGCACGGGTGGTGATCCTCAGCTCGCTCGGTGCGCAGAGCGACATCGAGGAATGCCTGCGCCTGGGCGCCCGCTCCTACCTGCAAAAGCCCATCGACCCCGAGGCGATGGATCGCGTGCTCCACCAGGTGCTCGCCTGACAGGCGCGCCGTCCGACCTTTTCCGTAGAGGGCACGAGATGTCAGCGAAATTCCTGGGCCAGTTCCTGTTGGAGCGCGGCGTCATCGCTGCGCCGCAGCTGCTGGCGGCGATCGACGCGCAACGCGCATCCAACCCGCTGCTGGGCGAACTGGCGGTGCGCCAGGGGCTGCTGGACGAGGCCCAGGCGCGGCGCATCAACCAGCGCCAGCGCGTGGAGGACCGCCGCTTCGGCGACATCGCGCTCGAGATGGGCGTGCTGGACCAGGCGCAGCTCGATGCGCTGCTGGACACACAGAAGGCCGGGCGCAAGCTGATCGGCCAGGTGCTGGTGGACCAGGGCGTGATCGACGCCGGACGCCTGGAGGCGGAACTGGCCCTGCACCGCTCCGGCCAGGACCAGGCCCGCAACGCGCTGGACCGCGTCGTCGCCAGCCATCCGCTGGGCGGCCTGGCCACCAGTGTGATCGACCTGTGCGGGCGGCTGTTCCCGCGCATGCTGGGCAGCCAGTGCCAGGCCGCCACGGTGCTCTCCCCGCAGCAGCTGGACATGTGGCCCTGCGTGGCCCATGTGCGCGTCGAAGGCGACCATCCGTTCGAGATCGGCCTGGCCTGCGACCTTGCCACGGCGCGTGCGCTTGGCTGCGCCCTGCTCGGCATCGCGCCGGACAGGTGCGACGACGAACTGGCCGTGGACGCGCTGGGCGAAATGGTCAACGTGTTGATGGGCTACGCCGTGAGCGAGGTGCTGCCGGACGAGGACGCCTCCTATCGCGCGCTGCCGCCGGACACCTCGGTGCCGGCCGCAACCCTGGCCGCCGATCGCGAGCGCAGCATCGCCGTCCTGATGGGATCGCAGCTGGGCGACTTCGTGCTGCTGCTGGGACGTCCGGCGTAACGCCTGACAGGGCTGCAGTGTGCGTCCTCGCTGCTGACGCAGCGGGTTCCCAATGCGTTCCCTTTTCCGCGCCGCGCGGACCACGCAATCAGGCCGAAGCGGCGATCCGCTGCACCAGCCGCGCCTGCAGCTTCTCCAGCTCGCCGCGGTCGGCTTCCTGCGCGGCGTGGATGCCCACGCCTTGCCCGGCATAGCGCGGCACGATGTGCATGTGGATGTGGAATACCGTCTGCCCCGCCGCAGCGCCGTTGAACTGCGCCACCTGCACGCCGTCCGGCTGCAGCTCGTCGACGATCGCGCGCGTCAGCCGCTGCGCCACCGTCATCACCTGGCACAGCGCCCCGGTATCGACGTCGAGCAGGTTGACCGCAGCCGAACGCTTGGGAATCACCAGGGTATGGCCGGGCGATTGCGGATACAGATCGAGGAAGGCGAGCACGTTCTCGTCCTCGTAGACCTTGTAGCAGGGCGCGTCGCCGCGAATGATCCTGGCGAAGATGTTCTGCGGATCGTAGGGCGTGTCCAGGCTCATCGAAGGCTCCTTGGGTGAGGTAGGCCGCGCCCGGTGCGGGCGGGCTGGTTCCATGTGGACGCCGGGCGGGCGCCGAGGCGTGACCGGGTCACTCGAGTATCGCGATCGGACTGACGATGGTCGAACGCCGGCCCGCGCGCCCCCGTCTCTCCAGCCCAGGGGCTTCCGACACAAGGCGACCCTGACTGGCGCTTCCTCAGGCGTCGTCCTGCGCCAATACGTGCACCCCGATCCCCTCATCGGGATCCACGTCCAGCACGACCGTGATCGGCCGGCAGCAGACGTGGCAGTCCTCGATGTACCGCTGCGATCCTGCGCTGGTGTCCAGCGCCAGGCTGATGACTTCACCGCAGTAGGGGCATGCAATGTCGTGGAGATCGAGCATGGTCGCCTCAGCCCAGCAGCTCGACCTCGAACTTGAGCGTGGCATTGGGCGGAATCACCCCGCCCGCGCCGCGTGCGCCATAGCCGAGGCTGGCCGGGATGATCAGGACGCGCTGGCCGCCGACCTTCATGCCCTGCACGCCTTCGTCCCAGCCCTTGATCACCATGCCGCCGCCCAGCGGGAAGATGAAGGGCTCGTCCCGGTCCTTGCTGGAATCGAACTTCGCGCCCTGCTCGCCGTCCTGGTAGAGCCAGCCGGTGTAATGGACGGTGACGTTGCTGCCAGGCACGGCGTCGGCGCCGTCGCCCACGATGGTGTCTTCGAACTGCAGGCCGGAGGCCGTGGTGGTGAATGCCATGGGGGTTCTTCGTAGGTGCGTGGAGATCCACGGGGCCGCGTAGTTTAGTGCCCCCGTGCCACCGGGGGGCCGTCGCCGCCTTTGGTCGTGGCATGATCCGCACGAGCACGCGGCTGCGCTGCGCGCCGATCGGAGGATGACGATGCCGACAACCGTCAAGGCGCGCCCCTTGCCCTGGCTGCCTGCTCGATGGCCACGGGTGCTGCGCTGGTGCATGGGCGTGGCGCTGTCGCTGGTGGTCGCGTGGGAGGCGCTGTCGGTCGCCTACGCGCCGCTGCCGGCGCCGACGCTGCGGCTGGTCGCGGCGATCGCGTTCGCGGGCTTCGGGCTGTGGGCGCTGTGGCGCTCGCCGGCACGCTGGCCGATGGCGCTGGTCGCGGCGCTGATCGCGGGCTGGGTGCTGGTCTGGGTCTCGATCAAACCTTCGCAGGATCGTGACTGGCGGCCGGATGTGGCGGTGATGTCGCGCGTCGCGATCGACGGCGACCGCGTGCGCATCAGCGGCTACCGCGACTTCGAGTACCGCACGGCCGACGACTTCGACGAGCATTGGCGCGAGCGCGAGATCGCGCTGTCGAAGATCAGCGGCATGGACTTCTACGTCTCGTACTGGCGCGAGGGGCCGGTGGCGCACACCTTCCTGAGCTTCGAGATCGAAGGCGAGGACCCGGTTGTGGTCTCGATCGAGACCCGGCCGGAGAAGGGCGAGGGTTTCGAGCCGATCGCCTCGCTGTTCAAGAATTTCGAGCTGGTCTACGTGGTCGGCGACGAGCGTGACATCGTCAAGGTGCGCAGCAACCACCGCGACGAGCAGGTGTTCATGTATCACACCAACCTCAGCGCGAACGCGGCGCGCAACCTGTTCCTGGTCTACGCCAGGCGCATCAACGAACTGGCCGACGCACCCGAGTTCTACCACCTGCTCAGCAACAGCTGCACGATCAACATCGTGCGCTACGCAAACCTGGTCGGCCGCAACGGGCGCCTGGATATCGGCCACGTGCTCAACGGCTGGAGCGACCGCTACCTGTACCGCAGCGGCGTGGTCGACACCTCGCTGCCCTTCGACACTCTGCGCGCACGGTCGGCAATCAACGAAGCCGCACAGGCCGCAGCCGACGCGCCTGATTTCTCCGCGCGGATCCGCGAAGGCCGGCCGATGCCGGAGGGCCGCGCGCGCTGATTGTCGAGGGAGCTATGCCCGGTGCTGCTGCTTCCGGCCGCCGGGCAGCCCCGGCGTTCAACCGCTCGCTGCGTCATCCGGAATCAGGCCGGCCTCGGCCAGCATCGCGTGGACGCGCTCTTCGACATAGGCCTCGTATTCGGGCGCCACCTGTTCGGTCAAGGGGCGCGCTTCGCGGGAGAACGCTTCGAGTACCTGCCCGGGCGGCAGCTCGCTGCACAGCGCCTGCATGCGGGCGGACAGGCGGGTCAGGGCGGCGTCGATCTCGGCCTTGGTCTTCATGGCCTGCATCCTGTGCGGCAGCGTGTCACGACGTTGTGTAATCGACATGTTGCGGCGTTTTGCCCCCCGGCCGCGCCCATCGCCATGGAGCCGCGAAATTGGTCCATCGCGTCCCCGACAGAGCCGCTACGTGCTCAGCTCGCCCGACACGTATTCGCTTAGCTCTCTGGTGTTTCGGACAAACTCCGCCTCCAGATCGATGCCGCATTTGTTTGCAAGCACGATGATCGACCACAGGCAGTCCGACAGTTCGTGGCCAAGTTTCGCCTTGCAGTCGTCGATATCCCGGATGCCGGCGTCCGCCTGGATCAGCTTGGCCAGATCGCCTACGTCTCCCACGAAGCCAAGCGCAAGTTCCGCCGTGGTCCAGACGCGCCCGTATTTCTTGATCTCCAGTTGCTCGTAGAGATCGTTCAGCCGTAGCGCCGACTTCCCCAGCTCACTGAACTTCATGTTGATTGCATACCCCTATGCGCTGCCGGACGAAGACGCCTGCCTGATGACTTCGCCAGATCGCCGGCGGGACTACCAAGTCGTCGCCGTCGATTGAAGCAGATAACGGGCGGGGGAATCCAGCCATGCACGTCGAACTCGTCCCCCGCACCTGTTCCGCGAAATTGTGTAATGTCCGGACTCTTGCCCACTCAATGAGCCTTGCCATGCACCTCCGAGCTTCCGCTTTCCTGCTGGTCTTGCTCGGCATGTGCACAGGCAGCGTCTACGCCCACTTCAGCGTGGACATGAGCGATACGCACAAGTCACGCTATGGCCCCGGCGAGATCAAGAGTGCGCCTTGTGGACGCCCCGACGGCGATCCGGGCAAGAATGTCTACACGTATTCGCCGGGCGAGACGATCAACGTGTCGTGGGTCGAGTACGTCGGGCATCCGGGTTATTACCGAATCGCCTTCGACAACGACGGAGACGACGGCTTCAAGAATCCCGCGAGCATCAAACCGGCGGGTCGCGCCTGCACTGCAGGGGAGCCCAACTGCGGGAAAGGCGACTTCTACAACAACGACACCGTCCTGATCGACGACTTCGGCCGGCACGACGATTCTCCGCACGGCAAGCGCTATTCGGTCGACGTCAAACTGCCCGCCGTGGAGTGCAAGAACTGCACCTTGCAGATCATCCAGGTCATGACCGAACTCGCCAAAGCACCTTACGACCCGTCCGCGGAGGACGCCGATGATCTCTACTACCAATGCGTCGACCTGAGGCTGCAGGGCGAGCGATAAAGGGGTCGCTCCACCCGGACACCTTTCTCTGAAGCGCCTCTAGCGTCTCTAAGAAGTCGACTCTGACCCCCGTTTGCAAGGCCTTGATTGATGAGCCGACATATCGCTCTACTTGTTCTGATCCTGACGAGTGGCTGTAGCGATGACAAACTCCACATCAACGCACAGACCTTCTCTGATCAACACAGTTGCAACAGGGTTGCCCAATGTGGAGCTCTTGTAGAGCTGAGCTGCCATCCAGAAACCGATGGCCCGGTTGTCTACTTCAACAATACAAGTGGCGAGGTGGTCATGAGATGTGGTGGCGCTTGCGATGTCGCGCCTGGATCAGCGGATGACCCAAAACTCTGTACTGCATGTCCACCTCCAGAATGGCGTGCATGCAGCAGATCCAGGGAAACGAATCAGGGGTCGGATTAGTGCTTCCGCATTCCGCAGAGAAAGCCGACTCCGACCCCTGTTTCGGCGTCGGCCAAAGGCCAGACGCAAGAAAGGCGGGCCGAAGCCCGCCTTCCTGTGCCACCTCAGCGGATGGGCTTGCGTTTACTCGTTGGCTGCGGCACCGACGGTCAGGCCGCTGGCGTCCACGTTGGACACGCCCTTGATCTCGCGTGCGATCCGCGTCGCGGTATCGATCTGCGCCTGGCTCTCGACCTGCCCGCGCAGCGTCACCACGCCGTTGAGCGTATCGACGTTGATGTCGAGGCCGGACACCTCCGACTCGGCAAGCAGCGACGACTTCACCTTGGTGGTGATCCAGGTGTCATCGACCGGCTGGTCGGAATCCAGTCCATCGCCCGGGCCGGCATCGGCAGTGGCGCCCATGGCCGGGTCGGTTGTGGTCGCGTCGGCGGTGATCGGAGCGACGGGGGGCGCGGTGGTCTGGTCGGCCGGCGTCGTGGCCGGGGTGATGTCAGCGTTGCCGTCGGCCGCAGCCTGGTTGTCACGGTCGGCCGCGCAGCCGACGGCGAGCGCCAGCGCGGACGACAGGGCGATGGCGAGGGGAATGCGGGAAGTCTTCATCGGGATGCTCTGCATGTGGGGACCCCCGGAGTGTGGGTACGGCCCTGTCCACGACGCGTGACCGCGAATCCGCTGGCGTTAAGCCGCCGTAAGCAAAGCGGGGCGGATGAGTGAAATCTCGTGCGGCGCCGGGCCACTGGCCTCTGGCGGCGAGGCTGGGCAACCAAGGCGCTGGTCGCGCGCCTTGCCCCTTTGAAGACGAAGTTGGCCGGCTCCAGGTCGCCCAGGGGCTCATCCGAGTACGGTTTCTCCCGCCCGCGAGAAAGTCGACTCTGACCCCTGTTTCTGTTGGACGGCAACATGTACCGGGCCCCCTTTTCTTTTGCCGTCCCGCCTGCTTTGACCCAGGTCAGGGCGCGGGCGGGCGAGGCCCGCCAAAGTTGGCGGACGCACCGGAACCGGCGAGGCGTCGGACTTCCGGGACATTTGGCACATACACGCGAGGACAAGGCAGCACAATGAACATGGATCGATACCACCGCGACGACGCGACGATCCTGCGACAGATCCACACCCTGCGATCCCTGTCGCAGGCCGGCATCGACGAGAACGCCGACCGCATCAGCGCGGCCATCGTCGACACGGCCAGCCTGATCAAGTTCCACCTGGCCGCCGAGGAGCAGGTGCTGTACCCGCGGCTGGCCAGATCCGGCGTGCCCGAGGTGGAGGCCCTCAGCACCCGGTACCGAGCGGAGATGCGCAGCCTGGCCGGAGCCTTCGCCAGGTTCGTCGACCAGTGGCGGGTACCGGCGCGGCTGCAGCGCGACCCGGAGGGGTTCCGTGACGACGCCAATACCGTCCTCAAGGCCCTCTACGAGCGCCTGCGTCGCGAGGACCGGGAGTTGTATCCCGCCGCCGGGCAGATCTGAACCGAAGCCCGCGCTTGCGGGCGCGCGCGGCCTGCTCACCGCATGGCGGCGGGGAAGCGTACCCGACACTGCGGCCCCGCATCGGGCGCAAGCCACGGAGCGCCTGCCACGGGGAGAACCAGGTTGCGCGCAAGCCCTTTCCGGTCGCGCGCAAGCGAAATTGGCTTGCGCGCAAGCCAGTGGCTGCTGCGCGCGGGCGACATCGGCTCGTGACCGGGCAGAATCCGGTCGTGGACGACACGCCCTCCGCCCGATCGCATGCCGCGATGGGTTGCGCGCAAGCGGAATTTTCTCGCGCGCCAGCGAAACCCGCTTGCGCGCGAGTCGCGTTTGCCTGCCGCCGAGGGAAATCCGCTTGCGGCGCGTGCCGCACCGCCATCTCCCGCTCGCCGCCGGCCGGCGCTACTGTGCGCCCAGCGCTGGCCGAGCGGTTGCCCGAGCTCGCCGAATACGTCCCCGTCCAACCCGAGAGGTGTCCCATGCGCAAATGGATGTCCATCGCACTGCTGTCGCTGTCGTCGGTCGCCGTCTTCGCAGGCACCCCGCTGCCGGATGCACCGCACGTGCTCGTACACGGGGAAGGGAAGGTGAGCGTGGCGCCGGACTCGGCGATCGTGACCATGGTGGTGGCGCACCGGTCGGCGGACGCTGCCGAGGCCAAGCGCGTGGTCGACCGCGCGGTGAATGCCCTGCTGGAAGCCGCGCCGCGCTTCGAGGTGAAGCCAGACGAAATGTCTGCCTCCGACCTCGCGCTGCGCGAAGATGAGGACTACGACCAGCACGACCGCCGGCTGCCCACCACGCACGTCGCCACGCGCGAGGTCAAAGTGCGGCTGGACGACCTCGACCGCCTCGGCCCGTGGACGGACGCGGCGCTGGCGGCTGGCTTCACCGGCATCTCCGACATCAGCTTCGAGTCCACCCGCGAGACCAGCCTGCGGGAGGACGCGCGTGCGCGCGCCGTCGCCGACGCGAGGGAGAAGGCAGGCGGGCTGGCGTCGGCCTTCGGGGGAAGGTTGGGCCCCGTGTACAGCATCAACAGCCTGGGCACGATGCAGTCGGACGGCTATGGCAACACGTCGCTCGACCGCGTCGTGGTGACGGGCTCGCGCATGGACACCGGCCGCTACCTACAGCCGAAGATCGACGTGACCGAGCGCGTGTCGGCGGTGTTCGAGATCGTGCGCTGATGCGACAGGCGTGAGTACGCCTGATCTTCGATCAAGCAGAAAATGTCCCTGACACTGAGGTTTGTCCCTGACATCATTTCCGCTGCTTTCCTCGGCGCAGAGCGCTGGGGCATCGACGACATCGCCCTATACTCGTGGACCCGCAGGCTATCAACCGAAGGACCCCGATCATGACCGATCGCAGCCGCCGAGATGTCATCTTCGCCGCCACCGCCCTGGCTGTCGGCGTGACCGCCACCGGCTCCCGCGCGGCCGCTTCCACACCTGCCAGCAAGGCATCGTTCCCGCCGATCGTGCACCACGTGTTCTTCTGGCTGAAGAATCCGGATTCCAGGGAGGATCTCGCCAAGATGCTCGCCGGATTGCGAACGTTGGCGGGCATCGACACCGTGCGAGGCATCCACATCGGCGTGCCGGCGGATACCGAGCAGCGCGGCGTCGTCGACGGCAGCTACAGCGCCTCGGAAATCCTGTTCTTCGATGATGTGGCCGGGCAGGACGCGTATCAGGTCCATCCCATTCACAAGCAGTTCGTCGCCGACTGCGAGCACCTGTGGCAGCGCGTGGTCGTGTATGACGTCAAGGCCGTCGCGCCGTAACTCGTTCGCTCCCGGAAAGTGGCAGGTGCATCTTGTACGTCGCGTCGCGGCACGCATCCAGCGACTCGGCCCGGGTCGGGTCGGCGACCATGCGTTCGATGTCGATCTGGCTGACGACGACCCCATGAATTTCCACGTGGAGCGTGAATGGCGAAAGCTGGCGGGGTTGCCGCTGCATCTGCCACTGCGAAAAATCATCGCTCCGGTGCAATACCACGCTCAGATTCGCGTCGAGTTTCCAGCTCTGGCACACCTATCCTATCGGTCGCCTCCCGCTGCCTAGTTGGTGAGATGAAACAGAGCAGGCCACGACAGATTAATTCCCTCCGTCCCCTTTGTTCTGGGTTCACGCACCTGCCGTTCGACGCCGGCCGAACAGGTACCAGCACAGCCACAGGCCGCCGGGCAGCACGATCAGGGCCAGGATCGCCGGCCACGGCTTGTCCACCGAACTGCGCGAGCCCGAGAACGCGGCGATGGCGGCGTACGGCACGGTGCCGATGCAGAAGCCGGCAATGAACCGGCGCAACGGCATGCGCGTGGCGCCGGCCAGACAGCAGCTGACCTCGGGCAGGATCGGCAGCGCTCGGCAGACCAGCAGCACGAACATGCCGCGCTCGGCGAACACCGCCCGGATCGCGTCCAGCCGCGCCGGGTCGCGGTAGATGCGCGACAAGATCGCCGTGCCGTGCCGGCGGCCGAGCGCGTAGCCGCATATTCCAGCCGACAGCATCCCCACCGAAGCTGCAGCGGCTCCGAGCGGCGCGCCGAGGAAGTAGCCGGCCAGGATGGCAAGGGTCAGCGTCGGCATGGCCACGAACAGGTCCGCGAACAGCAGTGCCACCACCACGCCGGCCACGTACAGGGGCTCGACCGCGTGCGCCTGCGCAAGCCATCGCCGGATGTCGTCCAGGGTCAGCAGGCCGCTCCACCGCAGCACGACGAACCCCATGGCGAAAGCCGCCGCGAGCGCCAGACCGATCCGCAGCAGGTCGCGCGCGCCGGGGCTCATGCGCGCCTCAGGATCGCGGCCGGGATCGCCGGGGAGATGCGCGTCAGCAGCGGCAACCAGCGGGCCTTGCCCACGTACACCTCGTCGCGGCCGCGGACGATGCCGTCCACGATCTGCGCGGCGGCGCGGTCGGCGCCCAGTTTTCCGCGACCGCGCCCGGTGGTCATCGGCGTATCCACCAGCGGCAGGATCGCTTCGACCACCGCCACCGGCGTGCCTGCCAGCTGGTAACGCAAGCCGCGCGAAAGCGCATGCAGCGCGGCCTTGGTCGCGCAGTACACCGCCGAATCGCGCTTGGGATGCAGGGCCAGCCCCGATCCGATGTTGACGATGCATGAGGGCCGTCCGTGTGCGCGGAACAGCCCCAGTGCGTGATGGGTGAGCCGGGCCGGGGCCACGAAGTTCACCGCGGTCTCGCGCGCAATGCCGGCCGGTTCGAAATCGGGATCGACGAAGCGTGGCGTGAGTTGGATGGCGGCGTTGTTGACCAGCACCGACAGTCCGGGGTGCTCTGCGGCGATGCGCGCCCAGCACGCGTCCAGCTGCTGCGCATCGGCCAGGTCGCAGGCATAGGCGTGGCTGCCCGGCAACGCGTGGCGGGCCTGCTCCAGACGCTCGGACGAGCGCGCCAGCAGCGCCAGCCGGTGACCCATCGCGTGCAGCCTGCGCGCCAGCGCCAGGCCCACGCCGCTGCTGGCGCCGGTGATGAGGACGGTGGCGGGTTCGGATAGCATCACAGTCAGTCCGCGGTTTGCAGGCGCGCACTGTGCCGCCGGCACGGCGAGGTCCGCATTAACCCGGGTTTATGCCCGTCCCGGAGTGCACCCATGTCGGCCGAGCGTCCTGATCCCGCCGGGTTTGCCGAATGGCTGCAGGCGCATCCGCCGCTGCGGCCGCACCTGCGCCGCCTGCAGGTGGCCGCCGGCGAGCCTGTGTTCCGCCAGGGCGATCGTTGCAGCGATGTCTTCGTGCTGCGCTCGGGCCTGGTGAAGATCGCCTACGTCACCCACCACGGCAGGGAGCGGGTGAAGAGCTTCATCGCCGACACCGGCCTGTTCGGGTCGCGCAGCGCGCAACTTGAGGGTGTAGGCAGCCCGTTCGCAGCCACGTGCCTGGAGGATTCCTCGCTGGCCGTGGTTCCGTATCCGGTGTTCCGGGCGGCGGCGCTGGCCGATCCCGCGCTGATGCGCACCATGTTCGCCTTCAACGAATGGCTGGCGATGAAGAAGGAGCGCCGCGAGTACGACCTGCTGTGCCGTTCGGCCGAAGAGCGCTACCGCGTCTTCCTGGCGCAGGAATCTGCGCTGGCAGATCGCCTCACCCAGGGCGACATCGCCCGGTACCTCGGCATCACCGCGATCGCACTCAGCCGCATCCGGCGACGCCTGGCGATGACGACTGCGTAGCGCGTCTCATTCCGTCGCACCGCCGAGGTCCATCGAGAAGTACTTCGCTTCCCACGCCATGCCCTCGCGCTCGTAGAAGTGGTGCGCATCGGTGCGTCGCAGGCCCGAGACCAGGCGCACCTGGCGGCAACCCTGCGCGCGGGCATGGTCCGCGATCCAGGCCAACAGGGCGCGGCCGTGGCCGCGCGAGCGGTCGGCTTCGGCCGTGACCAGCTCCTCGACCTCCAGATAGCGGCCGGTGTGCAGCCACTCCCCGATCCGGATGCCCGCGAGTGCGCGCAGGCCTCCGTCCTCCAGCCCCACCAGCCGGTAGCCGCTGCCGGCCATCAACCGGGACACCGTGGCCACGTAGTCCTCACGCTGAAGGTGCGGGCGCAGCACGGACATCAGCTCGCGCTGCGCTTGCCCGGGCTACGCTGGCTTTGGCCTGGGGCGGTCGAACAATGCATTCAACGTCGCGCCCGGGATCGCACCTTCCAGCCCGGCGAAGCTGCCCTGTTCCTGCAGCAGCCGGGTGGCTTGCATGAAGCCGCCCCAAGCGGTGCGCGCCAGTGCACCGCCCAGGCTGACCCGGCGCACTCCCATCGCGGCGATGTCCTGCAGGGTGAATGCACTGGGGCCTCCCACCAGCAGGTTGATCGGCTTCGGTGCCACCGCGGCCACCACTGCCTCGATGTGTGCACGCTGCACGATACCGGGCGCGTACAGGCAGTCCGCCCCCGCATCGGCGTAAGCACGCAGGCGCACCAGGGTGTCTTCGATATCGGGCTGGCCGACGAAGAAGTTCTCGGCGCGTCCGATCAGCATCACATCCGCACCGGAACGATCGATCGCCGCGCGCGCGGCACGCAGCCGGACCAACGCCTCGTCCAATGGTTTGAGCGGCTGCAAAGGATCCGGATTGGCGTCTTCAATGGACAGCCCGGCTACGCCGGTGTCGATCGCGCGCAGGACGGCCTGTTCGACGTCGGCCGGGGTCTTGCCGAAGCCATCACCAAAATCCGCGTTCAACGGCAGGGCAGTGGCCTCGGACATTTCACGCAGATGCGCCAGCACCTGTTCCAGGTCCTCAGCCCCATCGGCCTTGCCCTGGCTCCACGCATGGCCGGCACTGGTCGATGCCAACGCCTTGAAGCCGGCGCTCTGCAGATAGCGCGCGCTGCCGCGATCCCAGGGGTTAGGCAGGATGAAGCAGCCGCTCCGGTGCAATGCGCGGAATTGGCGACGGCGTTCGCCGGGATCAGGCATGGACATACGGGGAGCCTCCGGGAATGGCCGATGCGGCGTTGCCAGGTCTGCGGAGCGAAGGTAGTGCACCGCGTCCGCGACAGGCGTCGCGCCTATAGTCAGCGAGTAGCCCGGATTAAAGACAGCGGGCGCGCCGCCTCACGCTTGAACTCGGCCGTGAACTGTTCTCTCTTGCCCATCGAACACCTCCGGGACCATTGTCCTCGTTGCTAGGTGTCCGAAGTGCCGGGGCACTCCAGGGTAGCGTTCTGGCCAGGACTGGTGAGAAAGTCGACTCTGACCCCTGTTTCGACCCCTGTTTCGCGGACCCCTGTTTCGCGTTGTTCGCCGTTCTTGATCTGCAACGCCTCGTCAAGGAGAAACTCGTACAGCTGTAGACGCCGTCGGAACTCCGCCGCGAACCACCCGATGATCCAGAGCATGACCGCCATCAGCGCCAGTATTGCCAGCCAAAAAGGCACAGCCAGAAGGTCTTGCCAATTGCGCAACAGCACCAGTATGGACAGCATCAATGGCAGCAAGCCGAGGCGCTCGACGCCCCCGAGCATCATCACAAGCCGGGAATTCAACCGCGCTTGGCCCATCCCGGCATAGCGCCGCTGACGCTCGAGCACACCACGTGGATACGCGGCCAGTCGGCCAGCCAGCGCGAGAAGCTGCGCTGCATCGTGATCGAACTGCTCAATGAAGCCGCGCCGTTGGTGGCGGAACTGATTGAACAGTACCCAGAGATTTCGAACGAATCCCGGGGCAAACCCGATGAGGGCTGTGATCAGTCCAAGACGTGCCAGCGTCACCATCCAGAAGGCGGGCTCCAACCACTCGATCAGCAGCGAGGGCAGCAAGCCCAGGAACATTCCCACCGTGCCCACGGCGGTCAAGGGCTTCGCCCATTGCGGAGAATTCAGGACCGACACCGGGCCCTCCGGCATGGCTTCGATCAGCGCATCCAGTGACTTGAAGGTCAGCTCGGGCTTGTGTTCGCTCTGGGTCATCGTGTTCTTCTGCTGGGAGAACGGGGCGGGCTGAACTCTGGGCAAGCGGTCACCACAGAAATGAACCTGACCCCTCTTCCCCCGCTTCTCTCCCAGTTTCAGATTCTTGTCAGGCAAGGAGAAAGTCGACTCTGACCCCTGTTCTGAGAAGAACTACACCCGGCCCCGTTCTTCCCGCAGCGCGTTCGCGCGTGACCTGGGCTGGTTCGCAACGGAGCGGTGGCCGGTTGTTCGGCGCTGCGCTGACGTGCTGCGGAGGCAAGTACACCTGGCCCCGTTCTTCTGGCGGCGAAATAGTGACCCCTGTTTCGCAGTTCTTCTCTAAACCGATCTCGGCGGCGAAATGGTGACCTCTTTTCACTTATGCATCTCTTTCCACTAAAGCTTGCTCATAGCCCCAAGCTTCCCACATCCTCCGCTCTGCATAGTACAAATCGCGATCCACCAAGCGTTGGCGAAAGCGTTGTATGTCGAATGCTTTGGCGGAAAAGACGTACCTGTCAGCGTTCTCGATGATGATCTGTGAGATGAGCTCCGTAGTGGTTGCGTCGAGCGGTCGATCTTCGGTCGGCGCTCGCCTGCCAACGCAGACATGCATGATGTGCGTGGGAGACAGTGGTAGCAAAACGTCGCCATTGGGAACTCCCCAGCCGCCGGACAAACTATAGTTATAACGACTAAAGTAATTAAGGCGAATCAGGGGATTATCTGATGTTGGCCATGTATAGCCTGGTGCGGATCGCCTGATCGACCAGCCCTTATAAGAAATTTTGTCTATGGTGCTGGTCAGCAGGTGACGAAGACCCCAAAGCCAGAGCTTGCGTCCTACTACGGTTTCGGCCCTAAGCAAGCCTACTCCGCCTTCCTCCTCCTCAACCCGCACTCTTAGAGGAAATCCTGAACTGACCGACTCTCCCGGGGCGACCGCTAATCTATCCTGTTCCAGCTTTTTCACGGCGTTTCGAAGAATCTGGTCCAGCTGAGTCGGCAGATCCTTTGCTTGTCTGCGAAGAAAGTCTCTTAGTCGAGCGGGCGTGCGAACGTCTTGGGCGAAAGCGAATCGAATAAGCGCGCGCCATTCATCTTTCGTCATTCCCGAGTTGGCAATTGCGCGTTGAATGCTAGCTTCTGCGGGAGCCTCAAATCGGCAATCCAGCCACCGCTCAAACTCGTCGTTTTCTGTGCCTCCAACGATCTGAGTGTAGAGATGCTCGTGAAACGCAATGCCCTTCAGTGAGTGGTGCTTCCATGGCGCGATGCGATCGTTGGGAACGAGTAGGCTATACGTGGCGACCTTGCCGTCGGTCGCCCACTGCTTGAGGTAAGTTTTCGGAACATAATGATTCTTGATGCGCAACTGATGCATGCCTCGCAAGAACTAGGCTTGTGCGACATCGGGCGGGGCAAAATATGCCCAAGGCTGCGTCGCAGCATATATTCGATTCTTGCCAAAGAATTGCAGGCTTAACGAGCCCATCCATGAGGCAGCAGCCGACGCCTCAGGCAATGAAGAATGTTCCATATCTCTATGTGCCTTGGTTCGTCATCTTGCTGCTTTTTGGCGGCGATTTCCGCCTAAGCAGTGGGCCGCGTGTCGGCAAGGGCCATTTCGTTCCTAAGCTCATGCAACTGCCAGGCTCCCCTTTTTGCCTGATCCAGCAAAAAAATGATTAGGGAAAAGTCTGCAATCAAGAAGCCGATGGTTCTGAAGCCGTCAAATCCAACACCTTGTGCCCATGCTATGGGCAGCGCGATTCCCACAGAGGCGCAGGCCGGAATCATCGACAGTTCAAACTTGAACCTTGTGACCATGGACTTGAGATAGCGATGTGCGACATAGCGGTCAGTGGCAGGGGAAAAGAGGTAGTCCATCCACTGCCGATCAAACTCGTCCGGCGAGACATTCTTGCTTTGGCAAACGTGTGGGTCGATGATCGCAACTTCGATGTGTGCCCCAATGTCCTCAAGAACCATGCCCGCTACCAAGGCGATGGCAATTATGAAAGCTGCTGAGATCAGGCCAGCCGAGTTCCAGTGGCTAGAGTGAAGTAATTCCGGCCAGAAGAACCAGCCGAGCCATGGAAAAGTAGCAGTAAGGCCCGGGAGTAAGATGACCATCACGACGCGAAAGACATCCGGCTTCAGAGGGCTGGTCAAGTCCATTTGATCTGGTCGCGTCAGTAGATGGGTCCGTAATGAGAATGTCTTGCATACGGCGGACAAGAAAAGAAAGGCGCCCGTTCACCTCTGAACGACCGACTCATCTTTATTTACGCAGCTATGCCATCCGATTCACCCGCACTTGCTATACCCACAATTCAAACAAGTCGCACACCCATCCATGATCACCAGCGCCTTCGTGCTGCACTTGTGGCACATCGTGGCGCTGGGCGGGAAGCTGGTGCCGTCGCCGGTCACTGCGATGTCTTCCAGCGGCTCCGGGTAGCCCGGGTCTTCCGGCGTGGCGTCTATGTCAGAGTTTTTTTTTGACCGGTCTTCGTACTGCTTGCGCTTCTCGGCGATCATGGCCTTCTGCGCGGCGCTCATATCGGGGTCGTGGAGCATGCCGATCGACTTGAGGTGGTCTTCGACGATGCTGCCGAGTTCAGCGACAAGACTGGGCATGTACACGCCGCCGGCCTTGAAGTAGCCGCCCTTGGGGTCGAACACGGCCTTCATCTCTTCCACCAGGAAGGTCACGTCGCCGCCCTTGCGGAACACGGCGCTCATGATGCGGGTGAGCGCGACGATCCACTGGAAGTGCTCCATCGACTTGGAGTTGATGAAGATCTCGAACGGGCGGCGGTGCTCGTGCTCGTTGCCGGCATTGAGCACGATGTCGTTGATGGTCACGTACATGGCGTGCTCCACCAGCGGCGACTTGATCTTGTAGGTGCTGCCGATCAACACCTCGGGGCGCTCGATGCGCTCGTGCATCTGGATGATGTCGGCTTTCTTGGGCAGCTCGGCCTCGACCTTCTCGCGCGGGACGGCAGCGCCGGCAACGGGCTTGTCCTCGGGGATGACGACGGCGTAACCGGTGATTTTCTTGTCGATCTTGACGGCCATTGCGTGGTTCCTGGTATTGCGGTGCTGCTGGGGGAATGGATGGCGGGAGCGGCTATTGGCTTGTGGCGGTCTTGCGGGCGACGGTCTTCTTTGTCGCCGGTTTTGCTGCCTTTTTGGCCGCCTTTTTTACCAGCGTCTTCTTCGCCGGCGCCTTGGCCACGGCGGTCTTCCTGGCAGCTGTCTTTGCCGGGGCCTTGGCTGGCGGTGCCGACAAGGCGGCCCGCTTCTTCGCCGCGGTGGCCGGCACGGCGGCCTTCTTCGCTGCGGCCTTGCTGGTGTTGGCGCGCTTCCTGGCCGCGGCCCGCTTCTTCAGCGCGGCGGCGTCGCGCCGGCCCTCTGCGCTGGTTTCGGCCAACGACTGCTTGGTGGCTTCGATGCGCTTGCCGACGCTCGCCCTGGCTTTGCTGACGGCGGCCTTGGCCTTGGTGGCGGTCTGCACGACGGCCCGTTCGGCCTTGGCTGCGGTCTTCTTCGCTTTTTTCACCGCCTTGCTGGTGCGCTCGACCACGGTCTTGCCGATGTCCTTCGCCGTGACGGCGAGGGCGCCGGCGGCACTGCTCAGGGTTCCGTTGACCCGTTGGCGCTTGCTCATGGGTTGGTCCTCGTCGGGTGCTGCTTCGGTAATCGGGGGGTGGGCAAGGCCCGGGAACGTGGTGCGAAAGGACTGCGGTGGGGGTTTGGCGACCTGGGGCCCCCACCCCGGCCCTCCCCCGCGGGCGGGGGAGGGAGCACAGCGGAAGGGCAGGGCTTCAGAACTTGCCGTGACCCTTGCCACGGCGGCAGCCGTCAGAACTTTCCGTAATAACCCTCTTTCAATGCGTCGAACAGGTTTGCGGCGGTGTGGGTTTCGCCGTCGTATTCGATCTGTTCGTTGCCCCTGACCTCGACCACGCTGCCGTCCTCGAGCTCGAAGCGGTAGGTGGTGTTGGCAAGGTCGGCGTCCTTGACCAGCACGCCCTGGAAGGCGGCGGGGTTGAAGCGGAAGGTGGTGCAGCCCTTCAGCCCCTGCTGGTAGGCGTAGCGGTAGATGTCCTTGAAGTCTTCGTACGGATAGTCGGTCGGGACGTTCGCGGTCTTGGAGATGGACGAGTCCACCCACACCTGCGCGGCGGCCTGCACGTCGACGTGTTCCTTCGGATTGATGTCGTCGGCCGAGATGAAGTAGTCGGGCAGCTTTGCGTCGGCTTCCTCGGCGTAGGGCATGGCCTTGGGGTTGACCAGCTCGCGGTAGGCGAGCAGCTCGTACGACCAGACGTCGACCTTTTCCTTGGACTTCTTGCCCTCGCGGATCACGTTGCGGCTGTAGTGGTGCGCGAAGGATGGCTCGATGCCGTTGGAGGCGTTGTTGGCCAGCGACAGCGAGATGGTGCCGGTGGGCGCGATCGAGCTGTGGTGGGTGAAGCGCGCGCCGGTCTCGGCGAGCTGCTCGACCAGTTCCGGCGCAACCTCGGCGATCTTCTGCATGTAGCGGCTGTAGCGCGCGTGCAGCACCTTGCCTTCGATCTTCTGGCCGATCTTCCAGCCGTCCTTCACCATCTCCGGGCGCTTGCGCAGCATCGCGGCGGTGATCTCGAACTGCTCGGACATGATCGGCGCCGGGCCCTTTTCCTGGGCCAGGGTCAGGCCGGTTTCCCAGCCGGCCACCGCCATCTCGCGGGCGATGCGGCCGGTGAACTCGCAGGACGCGGCCGAGCCGTACTTCATGCGCAGCATGGTCACCGTGCTGCCCAGGCCGAGGAAGCCCATGCCGTGGCGGCGCTTGCGCATGATCTCGTCGCGCTGCTGCTGCAGCGGCAGCCCGTTCACCTCGACCACGTTGTCGAGCATGCGGGTGAACACGCGCACCACTTCCTTGTATTCCTCCCAGTCGAACGCGGCCTTGTCGGTGAACGGGTCGCGCACGAACTTGGTGAGGTTGACCGAACCCAGCAGGCAGGCGCCGTAGGGCGGCAGCGGCTGCTCGCCGCAGGGGTTGGTGGCGCGGATGGTCTCGCACCACCAGTTGTTGTTCATCTCGTTGACCTTGTCGATCAGGATGAAACCCGGCTCGGCGAAGTCGTAGGTGGACACCATGATCATGTCCCACAGGTGCCGGGCCTTGAGCTGGCCGTAGATCCTGCAGGCGACCATGCCGTCGTCGCGGCTGATGTAGCCGTCGGTGTGCGGCCAGTCGCGCCAGACCACGGTATCGGCGTCGGCCAGGTCGAAGTCCTCGGCCTCCTTCTCGCTCACCGGGAACACCAGCGGCCAGTCGGCGTCGGTATCCACCGCCTGCATGAAGCCGTCGGTGATCAGCAGCGACAGGTTGAACTGGCGCAGGCGCCCGTCCTCGCGCTTGGCGCGGATGAAGTCGCGCACGTCCGGGTGGCTGACGTCGAAGGTGCCCATCTGCGCGCCGCGGCGGCCGCCGGCCGACGAGATGGTGAAACACATCTTGTCGTAGATATCCATGAAGGACATCGGGCCGGAGGTGTGCGCGCCGGCGCCGGCGACGAAGGCGCCGCGCGGGCGCAGCGTGCTGAATTCATAGCCGATGCCGCAGCCGGCCTTCAGCGTCAGGCCGGCCTCGTGGACCTTGTCCAGGATGCCGTCCATCGAATCGGTGATCGTGCCCGAGACGGTGCAGTTGATGGTGCTGGTGGCGGGCTTGTGCTCCTGCGCACCGGCGTTGGAGGTGATGCGGCCAGCCGGGATCGCCCCGCGGCGCAGCGCCCAGAGGAAACGCTCGTACCAGTACTTCTGCTTCTCGGGCGTGGCTTCGGCCTCCGACAGCGCCTTGGCCACGCGCTGGCAGGTGCCGTCGATGTCGGCATCCACCGCCACCCCGTGCTTGGTCTTGAGCCGATATTTCTTGTCCCAGATGTCCTGCGAAGCGGGTTGCATCGGGATCTCCCGTTCGGCTTGGGTCTTGACGGCTTCCAGACGGACCGTACTCATTGCGTCTGCTGTCTCCTGTACCGGCCCGGGTGCGTGCCCGGGCCATTGTTATGGTCGATGCCGGGCCGCGAAGGACGCCGACACGGTCGGGGGCGGTTTGCGCGTCAAACGCTCGCGCCCGCCCCCTGGATACTTGCTTTTGGTGTCTTGCGTGGCCCTGTGAGCGGCATCCGCGCGTCCCCCTGGTCGATCGGATGGCGGATTCGCCATTTTGCCGAAAACCCCACGCCTTGGGATAGGCCTGGAGGCCAAACCCCAACATGTTGTGGAGGGCCGAGCCAAGCTACGCGCGGCCCAGGGCGAAGTCAACCGCGATGGAGCGGATCGGACGAGGTCACAGACGCAGCCACGGAAAACCGCCGTGTTCAGGCTGGATGGAGGGTCGCGGACGGACAATTCCGGCCCCGTTCGTGGTGCAGTGCGGCGCGATGGCTGCGCAGCCGGGCTTGTCCGGGCGGCGCCGCGCGCCCATCTTCACCGCTCCCACCGCCCAGCCGCGAGCCGACCATGCGCCCAGCTCCCACCCTGCTCGTGCTTGCCGCCGCCGCCGCGTTTGGCGGATTCGCTGCCACCGTCATCCGCGATGCCGTGCAGTCGCCGGCGCGGGCGGCCGAACCGGCCACGGCGCAGGCGGTGCCGATGGTCGCGGCCCTGCCGATGGCGGTCGAGGGCCAGCCGATGCCGTCGCTGGCGCCGATGCTGCGGCGGGTGACGCCCTCGGTGGTCAGCGTGCAGGCCGCGCAGCGCCGACAGGTGAGTCCGTTCGGCAACGATCCCTTCTTCCGCCGCATGTTCCCGGACCTGTCGCAGGAGCGCATCGCGCGCTCGCTGGGGTCGGGCGTGGTGGTGGATGCGCGCAACGGCTACGTACTCACCAACCACCACGTGATCGAGAACGCCGACGAGGTGTCGGTGACGCTGGCCGACGGGCGCACGCTCGAGGCCGAGTTCATCGGCTCGGATCCGGACACCGACGTGGCCCTGATGCGCATTCCCACCGAGGGCCTGACCGCGATCCCGCTGGCCGGCGGCAGCCAGCTGGCAGTCGGCGATTTCGTGGTCGCGGTGGGCAATCCCTTCGGCGTCGGCCAGACCGTCACTTCGGGCATCGTCTCGGCGGTGGGCCGCAGCAACGTGCCGGGCGTGGGCTACCAGAACTTCATCCAGACCGATGCCTCGATCAACCCGGGCAACTCGGGCGGTGCGCTGGTCAACCTGCGCGGCGAGCTGGTGGGCATCAACACCGCCAGCTTCAATCCGCGCGGCAGTGCCGCGGGCAACATCGGCCTGGGCTTCGCGATCCCGGTCGAGCTGGCGCGCAACATCATGCAGCAGCTGGCCAGCACCGGCACCGTGCAACGCGGCACCCTGGGCATCGACACCCAGGCGGTGGACGCGCGCCTGGCCGCGGGCCTGGGCCTGGCGGATCCGCGCGGCGTGGTGGTCACGCGCCTGCACGGCGACTCGGCCGCGGCCGCGGCGGGGCTGCGCACCGGCGATGTGATCGTGTCGGCCAACGGCCAGCGCATGGACGATCCGGTGTCGTTGCGCAACTTCCAGGGCCTGCAGCCGCTGGACGCGCCGGTGACGCTGGAGGTGCTGCGCGACGGCAAGCCGCGCACGATCAGCGCGCGCCTGCGCGCGATGCCGCGCGATGGCGCCAGCTTCGATGATCGGCTCACCGGCGCCACCTTGTCCGACCTGCCCGAGGCGGTGCGCCGGCAGAACCCGGATGCGCGCGGCGTGCTGGTGGAAAAGGTCGACGCCAAGGGGCGCGCGTATCGCAACGGCCTGCGCGAGGGCGACTACATCTTCGCCGCCAACAGCGGCGAGTTCCGCGACCTGGCCGGCTTCCGCGATACATTGGCCGAGCGCCCGCAGCAGCTGCTGCTGCGGATTTCACGCGGCGGACGCGTCGGGAACCTGATCATGGAGTGACCGGCATCCAAGCCGGACTCCCCCGCAGCGCCCCCACACACCATGGAGAACACCGCAATGACTCCCACCTCGACCGACGCACTCAAGAGCAACCTCGGCCAGACCGGTGCCAGCCTCAAGACCGCCGCGACCGACGCGGGTGGCGCGGTCCGCAGCGCCGCTGCAGCTGCCGGCGAAGAACTGCGCGCCGGGGGTTCGGCGGTCAAGGCCGACCTGGCCGATTCCGCACTGGCCGGCATCGCCGCGCTGGAAGAAGGCGGCACCGTGGCGCGCGAGCAGGTCGACGCGCTGATGGACAAGGGCAAGGATCTGATCGACAGCGCCGCGGACCTGATCCGCGAGCGTCCGATCGCTTCGTTCGGCGTGGCCTTCGCGGCTGGCTGGATCATCGCCAAGCTCGCCCGCGGCAACGACTAAGCGTCCGACGTGGGCGCGGAAGCAGCCAGCGCCGGCGCGACGCCGGGCGCGGACGACGGCACCAAAGCGCAGGGCATCGATGACGCCCTGCGCGAACTCAATGCCGCGCGTCGCGAGACCGTCGACGCCGCCCGCGGCACGGCAAGCGCGCTGCGGCGGCTGGCCGCGGCCGATTTCGCGCTGGCCCGCAGTGCGGTGGGTCGCAGCCTGGCCTGGGCCGGGATCGCGGCGCTGCTGGGCAGTTCGGCCTGGCTGCTGCTGACCGGCGTGCTGGTGGCCGGCCTGCATGCGCTGGAGCTGGAATGGGTCTGGTGCCTGCTGATCGTGGCGGTCGTCTACCTGGCTGGCGCCGGCCTCTGCGCCTGGCGCATGCGCGCTTATCTGGAGCACATGGGCATGCAGGCCACCCGTCGCCAGCTCTCGCAGCTGCGCGGCAAGCCTGCGCAGGAAGAAGCGGCGCCACCACCACCGATGCCCGCGCAGCAGGGAGTGGAGTGATGCGTTTCGACGACCTGGTCCAGCGTGTCCACGACACCGAACGCGCGCTCGAACTGCAGCGTTCGCACACCCGCAACAGGTGGCGCGGGCTGCGTACCTCCTGGCGCGAAGGCTGGACGCCGACGCGGATCGTGCTGGCCGGCCTGCTCAGCGGCTTCCTGGTCGGGCGCGTGCAGCCGGTGCGCAAGGTGGTCGGCCTGCCCGCATCGCGCTGGGTGCAGATCGGCACCAGCCTGTGGACCCTGGCCGCCTCGTTCAAGGCCAAGGATGCGGCGACCACTGCCGAAGCCGCTGCCGGCGAAGCGGGTGTAGCCGCGCACGTCGCAGCTGATACGGCCATCGGGACGGGTGCCGCTGTCGCTGCGGGGACGGCCGACATTGCACGGGCGGCAAGTGTCGCGGCGCAGGGCTTTTCGCCTGCCGCGTCGCCCGAGCGCCCCAGCGCTTCTGATTCGCGCCGCCGTGCCGATCCACAGTGGCAAACCGAACCGCGCCCGGCGGAAGCCGCGACCGAGCTGTCGGAGCGCTAGGCAAGCGGGCTGGCCATCGGACTGCCTCGCCAAGGCCTGTCATCTATCAGGCCTGTCATCTATCAGGCCTGTCATCTATCAGGCCTGGCATCCGAGGTGCGTCATTTTTGTCGGGCTGACGCCGATCACTTCTGTCATTTCGTTTGGGGCTTCTGTCATTTCGACCGAGACTTCTGTCATTTCGACCGAAGGGAGAAATCTCCTTCAGCCGCGTCCGCAAGATTTCTCCCTTCGGTCGAAATGACAATCCCTGCGATCGAATGACAATCCCTGGTTGTCCGGATCCGGGTGACGTCAGCATCCGACCGGGCCACACTGCGAATCGCCGCCATCACGTCGCCATGCGCCAGGGCGCCGGATGATCGCGACCCTCACCGCCGAAGACCGCCATGCCCCACGACGCCACGCCCCCCGTGCCCGCGCCAGACGTCGTTGCGCCCGAAGCCGCGGTGCCCGCGCCTTCGCCGCGGCCGCGCAGTCCAACCGCGCTGGTGGTGCTGGCCACGCTGGCGGCCGGCTACACGCTCTGGGCCGCACAGGGTCTGCTGCTGCCGGTGCTGCTGGCGATGTTCCTGGCCCTGGTCGGCAATCCGATCATCCGCATGCTGCGCCGGCTGTGGGTTCCACGCTTCCTCGCCGCCGTGCTGGTGCTGTGCGGCGGGCTGGCCGTGACTGGCGCGCTGGCCTACCACATGCTGCCCTCGGCGATGGCCTGGGCGCGCGAGGCGCCGCGCGAGATGCGCCAGTTCGCGCCGAAGCTGCGCGAGCTGGTCAAGCCGATGCACGAGGCCAACAAGGCCGCCGAGAACTTCGCCCGCGCCGCCGGCGGCGAGACCGGGCGCCAGCCGCAGGTGGTGCGCACCGCGGTGGACGATCCCTACAGCAAGCTCGCCGAGACGCCGCGCTTGCTGGCCTCGCTGCTGGCCGTGGTGTTGCTGACCTTCTTCTTCATGGTCTATGGCGAGAACCTGCAGCGCAACGCGATCGCGCTGATGCCCGGACGACAGCAAAAGAAGTTCACCGTCGAGATCCTGCAGTCGATCGAGCGCGAGGTCTCGCGCTACGTGCTCACCATCAGCCTGATCAACACCGTGGTCGGGCTGCTGTTCGCAGGTGTGCTGGTGCTGTTGGACTTCGCGCTGTCCGAGGCGCTGCTGTGGGGCACGATGGTGGCGCTGCTCAACTTCGCACCCTATGTGGGCCCGATGATCGGCATGGTGGCGATACTGCTGGTCGGCTTCATTACTTTCGACGAGTTGTGGCAGGCGCTGGTGCCTGCCGCGGTCTACCTGGTGCTGCACACCATCGAAGGCCAGCTGGTGACGCCGATCGTGCTGGGACGACGCATGGCGCTTTCGCCGCTGGTGCTGATCCTGGCGCTGATGGTGTTCGGCTGGCTGTGGGGGATCGTCGGCCTGCTGCTGGCTGTGCCGCTGCTGGTCTGCGTGAAGCTGGTGCTGGCGCGCGTTGACGGGATGGAGGGCTGGGCGCGGCTGCTGGAGTGAGCGGCCCCGCGCACGCTGGCGGCTACAATGCAGCGGTGACTTTCCCCGTTCGCGCGATCACCATCGACCTCGACGACACGCTGTGGCCGTTCGCACCGATCGGCGTGCGCATCGAGCGCGTGCTCGATGACTGGATGCGCAGGCACAGTCCGGCCACCGCGGCGATGTTCCCGATTCCCGAAATGCGCGCGCTGCGCGAGCGCGTCTGGCGCGAGCATCCGCAGCTGGCGCACGACCTGGGCGGGATGCGGCGGCTGACGCTGGAACTCGCGCTGCGCGACAGCGGCGCCGATCCGGACTTGCTCGATGCTGCATACGAGGCTTTCTACGCCGAGCGCAACCGGGTGGAGTTCTATCCCGACGCGGAGGACGCGCTCGCCCGCATCGCCGCTCGGCTTCCCGTGGTGGCGCTGAGCAACGGCAACGCCGACCTGGCGCGGGTCGGCATCGAGCGCCATTTCGCGTTCCAGCTGCACGCCTGCGAGCACGGTGCCTGCAAACCCGATCCGGGCTTCTTCCTCGCCGCCTGCGCGCGGCTGGGGCATCCGCCGGGCGACGTGCTGCACGTGGGCGACCACGTCGAGACCGACGTGGCCGGGGCGATGCGCGCGGGATTGCGCGGCTGCTGGATCCGCCGCGACGACAATCCGGGCGGCCATCGCGCCTGGCCGCTGCCGGAGCTGCCCCCCGACCTGGAGTTCGACAGCCTGACCGGCCTGGCCGACTGGCTGGATGCGCAAGGCCCCGGCGCGGCACACTAGTGCGATGACCAAGACATCTTCCGGCGGCGCGCCCGCCCGCAGCGACGCCGCGCGTGCGCTGCACATCGTCCACGCAAGCGGATTCGCGCAGTGGCGCGCCACCCAGCCGGCCGCGATCCAGGCCTGGCTCGACGCGCAGGGCTTCGACGCCGCGGCCGGCACGCATGCGCTGCTGCCGGGTGCGGACGGCATCGCCGGCGCGGTGATCGGCGTCGGCGACCGGCTCGATCCCTACGCCTATGCGCATGCGCCAGCCGCGCTGCCGGCGGGCGACTGGTCGCCGGCCACCCCGCTTGAACCGGCACAACTGCAGGCGCTGCAGCTGGGCTGGGGCCTGGGCGCCTACCGCTTCACCCGCTACAAGCCCGGCGGCAAGGCGCCGGCGCAGCTTGCGCTGGACGCGCCTGACGCCGAGGTGGTCGACGTGCTGGAGGCCTGCGTGCGCGTGCGCGACCTGGTCAACACGCCGACCCAGGACATGGGCCCTGACGAGCTGGAAGCGGTCACGCGTGCCATTGCCGAGGCGCACGGCGGCAGCTTCGAGAGCATCGTCGGCGACGAGTTGCTGGCGCAGAATTTCCCGGCGATCCATGCGGTCGGACGCGCCTCGCATCGCGCGCCGCGCCTGCTCAAGGTGCAGTGGGGCTTCGATGGCGATGCCGCCGCGGCGCATCCGCACGTGGTTCTCGTCGGTAAGGGCGTGTGCTTCGACACCGGCGGACTGGACATCAAGCCTGCCGACGGCATGCGCAACATGAAGAAGGACATGGGCGGCGCCGCGCATGCGATCGCCCTGGCCGGGCTGGTGATGGCGCGCGCGCTGCCGCTGCGCCTGACCCTGCTGGTGCCGGCGGTGGAGAACGCGATCGGTCCGGATGCCTTCCGTCCCGGCGAGGTCGTGGCCACGCGCAAGGGCGTGAGCGTGGAGATCGACAACACCGACGCCGAAGGCCGCGTGGTGCTGTGCGACGCGCTGGCGCTGGCCGGCGAGCTGGGGCCCGACCTGATCCTGGATTTCGCCACGCTGACCGGCGCGGCGCGCATCGCGCTGGGGCCCGACCTGCCGGCGCTGTTCGCCAACGACGACGCGCTGGCCGACGACTGGCTCGACGCCGGCGGTCGCGTGCGCGATCCGCTGTGGCGCATGCCGCTGTGGCGTCCCTACCTGCGCTATCTCACCAGCAATATCGCCGACCTGGCCAACGCCGGCTCGCGCATGGCCGGCGCGGTTACCGCCGCGCTGTACCTGGAGCGCTTCGTGCCCGAGGGCACGCCATGGGCGCACCTGGATGTGTATGCCTGGAACGACAGCGCCCGCCCGGGCCGTCCGGCCGGCGGCGAAGCGCTGGGCCTGCGCGCGGCCTGGGACATGCTCAAGGCGCGCGCAGCCGGCTGATCCTCAGCGCAGCCAGCCGCGCTTGGCGGCGTGTTGCGCGTAGACCAGCAGGAATGCGGCGATGCCGGCGATCAGCAGGCTCATCGCCGCGCCCGATGCGCCGGAGGCCTGCCAGGCCGGCGTGAGCAGGTACAGCACGCTCATCTGCACCAGCACCGCGGCCAGCGACACCGCCAGTACCGGGATCGCCCAGCGCCTGCGCAGGAGCAGGCCGAGCGAGCCGATCGACCCGGCAAACACGGCGATGCCGTAGAACACCGCCAGCCAAGACGGCATGGCCTCGTAGACCGTGCGCTGCGCCTCGGGCAGCGCGGCGATCTGCTCGGGGCCGAGCCCGGTCTGCAGGAAGAACATCGCCACGCCGGTGAGGTTCCAGGCGAACCCGGCGATCGCGATGACGCGGAACAGGGTGGGGACGCGGGTCATGGCGGGCTCCATCGGCAGTGGATGTGGCTGCGATCCTACGCCGTGGCGGCGGATGTCGCGCGACAAGCGTTGGCCACGGATCAACGCGGATGACGCGGATCAAGCGGTGCGGGGGAGCGCATTGGAACAGGGACGCGGGCGGTCTCCGTCAGCCGACCCTGGCCGAAACGGGACTATGCGCGGGATAGGTTCGCGGCCCGTGCTGCCCGGGCCGCAAGCACGGGCGGCGGACGGCCGGTACGTACTGCCGCCCTGCAGGCGTGCCCGGAATATCTACTTGCGTCATCCGCGTTGATCCGCGTTGATCCGTGGCCCAAAGGCTTCAAGCGAGCCGGCGCCGTGGAACGCACCGGTCTGCCCGCGCTATAGCCAGCCCTTTTCGCGCGCCAGGCGGTAGGCCTCGATGCGGTTGCCGACGCCGAGCTTGCCGATGGCCTCGGACAGGTAGTTGCGCACGGTGCCGTGCGAGAGGTTCAGGCGCGTGGCGATCTCGCCGGCCGCCAGGCCTTCGCCGGCCAGGCGCAGCACCTGGCGCTCGCGGTCGCTCAGCGGATCGGCTTCGCCCCAGGCTTCAAGCGCGAGCTGCGGGTCGATCGCGCGGCCACCGCGGTGCACCTTGCGCAGCGCATCGGCCAAGTGCTCGGCGGGCGCGTCCTTGAGCAGGTAGCCCGACACGCCGGCATCGAGCGCGCGCCGCAGGAAGCCGCCGCGGGCGAAGGTGGTGACGATCACCACCTTGACCGGCAGCCCGTGGCGCTGGATGCGCTGCGCGAGCTCCAGGCCGGTGAGGCCGGGCATCTCGATGTCGGTGACCAGGATGTCGGGCGAGAGCCGCTGCAGCTCGCGCCATGCGGCTTCGCCATCGCCGGCATCGCCGACCACCTCGATGTCGGCTTCCATGCCCAGCAGCGCCGCCAGCGCACCGCGCAGCATCGCCTGGTCTTCGGCGAGCAGGATGCGGATCACTGGATAGGGCAGGGCAGCGGCATGCCGGAACGTTAGCAGTTCCCGTTGCCTCGATGTCTTGTAGGAGCGGCTTCAGCCGCGATTGGGCGTGCGGATGTCGCGTCACCTTCGTTCGCGGCTGAAGCCGCTCCTACACGGGCACGGAGGGATCTTGCGGCGGGGTGAGCGCGTCGTCGTTCGCCGCCAGCGGCACGCGTGCCTCGATAGCGGTGCCGCCATGTTCACCTGCGCCGATCTGCAGTCGGCCGCGCACGCCCTTGATGCGTTCGCGCATGCCCGACAGTCCATTGCCCGGCACGATCGCGCCGCCGCGGCCGTCGTCGACGATGCGCAGCACCGCCTCGCCCGCCTCCATGCCGAAGCTGGCTTGCGCGCGCTGCGCGCGGGCGTGGCGCTGGATGTTGGTGGCGGCCTCGCGCACGGTCATCGCCAGCGCGGACTCGACCCCGGCCGGCAACGCATGGCCGGTGAAGCCGTCGTCGAAGCGGTAGTCGAAGGCGATGCCGTCGGTTTCCAGCAGCAGCCTGGCCGAAGCCAGTTCCGCGGCGATGCCCGCGGCGCGGATGCCGCTCACCGCCCGCCGCACCTGCGACAGCGCATCGCGCGCCACGCGGCTGACCTCGTCGATCTCCAGCCGCGCCGCGACCGGATCGCGTTCCAGCAGCCGGCCGGCGAGGTCGGACTTGAGCGCCACCATCGACAGGGTATGCCCGAGCAGGTCGTGCAGGTCGCGGCCGATGCGCTCGCGCTCCGCCAGCGACGCCAGGCGCCGCACTTCGTCATGCGACAGGCGCAGCGCGGCGTCGCGCTCCATGCCCATGCGATCCACCACCACCAGCACGCCGACGATCGCGGTCACCGTGGGCATCCACACCAGCGCCTGCCACGGGTAGCCGATGTGCAGCGCATAGGCCATCAGCAGCGCATTGAGCGCCAGCAGTACCACTAGGTAACCTGCCAGCGGGCCGCCGCGCCGCGGTTGCAGCATCACGCAGCCGAACACGAAGTAGCTCAGCCCCGACGGGTACCAGGGCAGCAGCGCGAAGCACAGCGCCACCAGGCCAAGCGCGCAGGCGTAGGCCCTGCGTGGCGATTGCACCACCGTCAGGACGTAGAGCAGCACGAACAGCGGATACGACAACAGCGTCAGCCACGCCCACTGCGTGCTGTAGCCAAAGCTTCCGCCGGCGAAGGCGGGCGTGAGGAACACCCACACCGACCACACCATGTGCACCAGCGCCAGCCACGGCGACCGGCCCATGCGCTGGTCGAGCGCAGCAAGCGAGCCGGGCTGCGGCTGCAGCCAGCCGGGCAGGACAACGCGACGTGGAAGGTGGAACCCGCTCATCTGCATCGGTGCTCGATTGAAACCCCCGCCCCGCAGTCGCGGTCCCTGCCGTACGGCGCCCGGCTCATTCGGCCGCCGACAGCCGACGCTGCGCCAGCACGAAGCATGCGCCGGTCACGGCCGCCAGCGCCAGCACATGCAGCCAGGCAGCGCCGCCGCTGTCGTGGCCGACCACCTTCTGCGCCAGCTGGGCCAGGTGCCAGGCCGGCCAGACCGGCGCCATCCGCGCAATCCATTCCGGCAACATCGACAGCGGCAGCCACAGTCCGGCGAGGAAAGCCATCGGCAGGTACAGCGCATTGAGCAGGACCGGTGCCGCATTGCCGCCGACCAGGGTCCCGATCCACAGGCCGATCGCGGCAAAAGGCAGCACGCCCAGCACGTTCACCGCGAGCAGGCCTGCCCACTGCGCAGGCGCGAGCGAAACACCGGCCAGCGTCACCGCCAGCAGCGCCAGCACGATGCTGATGATCACCGCGAACAGCGCCGCCATCACCATCCTGGCCAGCAGCAGCGCGCCCGGCGGCGTGGGCAGGGCGCGGCGCAGTCGCAGGTAGCCGCGTTCGCGGTCCATGGCGATGGTGACGCCGAACCCGAACATCGCCGCGCCGATCACCCCGAACACGCCATAGCTGGCCAGCAGATACTCGGCGGCCGCCTGGTTGCCGCGGTTGAGCAGCACGC
This sequence comes from Luteimonas sp. A482, assembly GCF_054072655.1. Taxonomy (NCBI): domain Bacteria; kingdom Pseudomonadati; phylum Pseudomonadota; class Gammaproteobacteria; order Lysobacterales; family Lysobacteraceae; genus Luteimonas; species Luteimonas sp. A482. Next base: position 19,562 of record NZ_JBSVRO010000007.1, on the reverse strand, counting down.
CGAACAGCACGTAGAACAGCGCCGGAAACACGATGACGGGCACGCAGTACGCGGGCTCGCGCAGCATCCGCAGCAGTTCGCATCGGATCTCGAACAGGTAGGGGCGCCACGGCGCCTGCGTGCGCGGGTGGGAGATGGCGTTCATGCGGCCTCCGCCTGGTCGGGCCTGGTCAGGGCGAGGAAGGCGTCGGCCAGGCCGGCGCGGCGGATCTCGAGATCGCGCAGCCCGGGGTCGGCCTCCAGCAGCTGGCGCACCACCGGTTCGGCCGGCTCGGCCACGATGCGGAGTGCCCCGCCTTCGCGCAGCGCCTGGCGCACGCCCGGCCATTGCGCCACCCGGGACGGCGCGAGCGTGGACACGCAGTGGATGCGGCGCAGCGACACCCGCGCGCGGATCTCGTCCACGCTGCCTTCGGCAAGCAGGCGGCCGGCGTCGATGACCGCCACGCGGTCCGACAACGCCTCGGCTTCCTCCAGATAATGCGTGGTCAGCAGCACCGCGCAGCCCTCGTCGACCTGCTGCCGCACGGAGGCCCACAGCGCCTGGCGCGCGCCGATGTCCAGGCCGGTGGTGGGCTCGTCGAGGAACAGCAGTCGCGGCCGTCCGCAGATGGCCAGGGCGAACTGCAGGCGGCGCTGCTGGCCGCCCGACAGTGCGCCATAGCGCCGGCCGAGCAGCCCCTCCAGCCCTGCGAAGGCCACGCACTCGTCCACGCTGCGCGGCTGCGGGTAGCCGCTGCGCACCAGAGCCAGCACCTCGCCGACGCGCAGGCGTTCGGGAATGCCGGCCGACTGAAGCATCGTGCCGCATTGGCGTCGAACCGCAGCCGTGCCCGGCATGTCGCCGAGCACGCGCACCTCGCCGGCATCGGCCTTGAGCAGGCCCAGCAGCAGGCCGACCGCCGTGCTCTTGCCGGCCCCATTTGCACCGAGCAGCGAGGTGACCTGGCCGGCATGCAGCGACAGGTCGAGTCCGTCGAGCGCGATCTGGTCGCCGTAGCGTTTGCTGGCGCCGCGCAGTGCGGCGAGTGGTGTTGCAGTTGCCATGGGCGCACTCTCGGGACATGGGGCCGGAGTGGAGTCTGTCGGCCCGGCCCCGGGTGTGACATCGCCTGCCGTCAGCCGAAGCATGTGACAGCTGTCAGCAGCCACCGCCGGCCGCGGCAGGTAGTCTGGCCGCCGTTGCTCGCGATCACTGGGTCACAATGGCCGCTGGCCTCCGTCCTGTCCTTCGATGAATACCAACGCCGACCTGCTCAACCAGCTCCGCATCGACCGCTCGCCCGGCCCGCCGCCCTCGCGCAAGGGGCTGTGGATCGCGGTGGCTTCGGTCGTTGTCATTGCCCTGCTCGCCCTCGCCGGCTGGTGGTTGTTCGCCCGCGAGCGCGCGCTGCCGGTGCAGACCGCGACGGCGGTGTCGCTCGCCGCGGGCAGTGCGCCTGCTTCGGTGCTCGATGCCTCGGGCTACGTGGTGGCCAGGCGCATGGCCACGGTGTCGTCCAAGATCACCGGACGCGTGCGCGAGGTGCGGATCGAGGAGGGCATGCAGGTCGAGGAAGGGCAGGTGATGGCCACGCTTGATCCCATCGATGCCGATGCGCAGCGCGCGCTGTCCGCCTCGCAGCTGGGCGCGGCGCGCAGCGACATCGCGCGGGTGCAGGCGCAGCTGGCCGAAGCGGAGGCCAATGCGCGCCGCCTGGATGCACTGGTCGGCGAGCAGCTGGTATCGAAGGCGCAGCACGACCAGGCAGTCGCCAATCGCGACGCGCTGCGTGCGCAGCTGGACAGTGCGCGCCGCAACGCGAATGTCGCCGCTGACGGCCTGCGCATCGCCGAGATCGGCGTGGACAACACCGTGGTGCGCGCGCCGTTCTCGGGCGTGGTGATCGCCAAGGCCGCGCAGCCGGGCGAGATCGTGTCACCGCTGTCGGCCGGCGGCGGCTTCACCCGCACCGGCATCGGCACCATCGTCGACATGGATTCGCTGGAGATCGAAGTCGATGTGGGCGAGGCCTACATCGGCCGGGTGCAGCCGAAGATGCCGGTCGAGGCCACGCTCAGCTCCTATCCGGACTGGAAGATCCCGGCCGAGGTCATCGCCATCATCCCCACCGCCGATCGCGGCAAGGCCACGGTCAAGGTGCGCGTGGCGCTGAAGGAAAAGGATGCGCGGATCGTGCCGGACATGGGCGTGACCGTGAGCTTCCTGGAAAAGGAGGCCGAGGCCGGCAGCGAGCCCAGGCGCGGCGTGCGCGTGCCGGATGCGGCGGTGGTGCAGCGCAATGGCGCGGCCGCGGTGTTCGTGGTGGGCGCGGACAACATCGTCGAGCTGCGCAAGGTCGAGGCGGGTGGCAAGGCGGGCGAGGACCGCGAGGTCGTCTCGGGCCTGGCCCCGGGCGAGACGGTGGTGGTCGATCCACCGGCGGAGCTGGCCGATGGCGCGGCGGTTTCGACGGGTAAGGAATGAAGCACGGCAACGCCAAACGTAACTCTTGGCGTCCGCTGCCAGTTCGGGCTTCTGTTGTTGTTTCGCGTTCCTGTTGTCACTTGAGTTTCTGTTGTCATCTCGAGCGCAGCGAGAGATGACAAAAACGACTTTCGATCCTGCTGTTGCTCCACGTGACAAACCCGCGCGATGCGGCGAACCACTCCGCATCGCATGACCTTCGCCGGGGCATCCCGGCCACGACACCACAGCGAGGCAAGCCATGGCATCCCTGGTATCGATCCGCAGCCTGACCAAGACCTACCAGCGTGGCCCGGAAAAGGTGGAGGTGCTGCACGGCATCGACCTGGACATCGAACAGGGCGACTTCGTTGCGCTGATGGGCCCGTCCGGCTCCGGCAAGACCACCCTGCTGAACCTCATTGGCGGGCTGGATTCGCCCAGCGCGGGCAGCATCGAGGTCGACGGCCAGCGCATCGACCAGCTTGGCGGTGGCAAGCTCTCGCACTGGCGCAGCCAGAACGTCGGCTACGTCTTCCAGTTCTACAACCTGATGCCGGCGCTGAGCGCGCAGAAAAACGTCGAACTGCCGCTGCTGCTGACCAGTCTCGGCGGCGCGCAGCGCAAGCGCAATGCGCAGATCGCGCTGCAGCTGGTGGGCCTGTCCGACCGGGTCTCGCACAAGCCAGGCGAGCTCTCGGGCGGGCAACAGCAGCGCGTGGCGATCGCGCGCGCGATCGTGTCCGACCCAAAGCTGCTGATCTGCGACGAGCCCACGGGCGACCTCGACCGCCAGTCGGCCGAAGACATCCTCGGCCTGCTGCAGACGCTCAACCGCGAGCACGGCAAGACCATCGTGATGGTCACCCACGATCCGAAGGCGGCCGAATACGCCAGCCACACCCTGCATCTGGACAAGGGCAGCCTGGTCGAAAGCCAGGCACACGCGGCATGAATTTCCGTCATCCCGAAGGGCTCGGGACGAGATGTGGAAAGGGAGTCGAGCGATGAAATACTTCCACCTGATCTGGGCCGCGCTGTTCCGGCGCAAGGGCCGCACCTTCCTGACGCTGGCCTCGATCCTCGCCGCGTTCCTGCTGTTCGGCATGCTCGACGGCATCCGCTCCACGTTTGCCCAGCTGGGCCAGAACGCGGACGGCGCGCAGCGGCTGCAGACGGCATCGAAGCTGTCGATCGTCGAAACCCTGCCGTTGTCGCTGGAGTCGCGCATCCGCCAGGTCGACAACATCGAGGCGGTGACCTGGGCCAACTGGTTCGGCGGGGCGTACCAGAACCCGCGCAACCAGCTGTTCACCTTCGCGGTGGCGCCCAATTACCTCGACCTCTATCCCGAGACCGAGGTCGAGCCTGCGCAGCTGGAGAAGTGGAAGGCCACGCGCAACGGCATCCTGGTCGGCCGGCAGATGATGACGCGCTTCGGCTGGGAAGTCGGGCAGACCATCCCGCTGCAGTCGACGATCTTCCCCAACAGTGACGGCACCCTCAACTGGGCGTTCGAGATCGCCGGCGTGCTCAAGGCGCGCGACGAGAAGAGCGCCGGATTCACCGAGGCGCTGATCCTGATGCACTACGGGTACTTCGAGGAGGCCACGCCCTACGTCGACGACAACGTGGGCTGGTACATCAGCCGCGTGTCCGACGTGAACCGGAGCGACGCGGCAGCCAAGGCCATCGACGCGCTGTCGCAGAACTCGCCGCACGAGACCAAGACCATGAACGAGCAGGCCGCGTTCGCGGCCCAGCTCAAGCAGATGGCCGACATCGGCCTGATAGTGGGTTCGATCATGGGCGCGGTGTTCTTCACCCTGCTGCTGCTGACCGGCAACACCATGGCCCAGGCGGTGCGCGAACGCACCTCCGAGCTGGCGGTGCTCAAGACCATCGGCTTCAGCAGTTCCAGCGTGCTGGGCATGGTGCTGGCCGAGTCGGTGCTGCTGGTGCTGATCGGCGGCACGCTCGGGCTTGGCCTCGCCGCGGTGCTGGGTCCGGCCGTGGGCGCGGCCAGCAAGGGCGCGATCAACCTGCCGCCGATCGGCTGGGAAAGCTGGGCGCTGGGTCTGGGGCTGATGCTTGCCATCGGCCTGCTGGTGGGTGCGCTGCCTGCGCTGCGGGCGATGCGCCTGAACATCGTCGATGCACTGGCCGGCCGCTGAGAGGAAACAGACCATGTCATTCATCCGATCCTTCCTGCGCGGCAGTCTGATCTTCGGCCTGCTGGCGATCTTCCTCGCCGCCTGGATCCTGCTGCCCTGGCAGGCGCTGCTCGGCGCCGCGGTGCTGTTTGCGCTGTGGATGGCCTTCACCCGCACCGGCCGCCAGGCCGCGTCGGTCACCTGGGTGGGCGTGGCCACGCTGCGCCAGCGGCTGGGCGCATCGTCGGTGGTCGTGGTCGGCATCGCCGGCGTGGTCGGGGTGCTGGTCGCGCTGCTGGCGATGGCCGAGGGCTACCGGCACACGGTCAACAGCAGCGGCAGCGAGGACACCGCGATCGTGCTGCGCGGCGGCTCGTCGGCGGAGTTGATGTCGGTGATCTCGCGCGACGCGATCACCGCCATCGAGCGCGCGCCGGAAATCGCGCGCGATGCCGAGGGCCGCCCGCTGGCCTCGCCCGAGCTCGTGGTCTCGGCCAACGTGCCGCGCCGGGACGGCGAGGACGGCAGTGTGACGCTGCGCGGCGTCGGCGCGATGGCCTTCGCGGTACGGCCCAACCTGCGGCTGGTGGAGGGCCGCAGGTTCGAGACCGGACGTCGCGAGCTGGTGGTCGGCACCGGTGCGCAGCGCCAGTTCGCGGGGCTCGATCCGGGCAGCCAGGTGCAGCTCGGCAACCAGGCCTGGACCGTGGTCGGCGTGTTCGAATCGGGCGACGCGATGTCGTCGGAAATGTGGGCCGACGCCGAAGTGGTGGCGTCGACTTACCGCCGTGGCAGCAGTCGCGCCTCGGTCTTCGCCAAGCTGACCGACCCGGGCGCCTTCAACGCTTTCAAGGCCACCCTGGCGGCGGATCCGCGCCTGCAGGTGGAGGCCGACACCACCGCCGCCTACTTCGCCAAGCAGTCCGAAGGACTGACCAAGGTGCTGCGCATCATCGGTATCGTGGTCGGTTCGATCATGGCGATCGGCGCGGTGTTCGGTGCGCTCAATACCATGTTCGCCACCGTGGCATCGCGCGCGCGGGAGATCGCGACCCTGCGCGCGATCGGCTTCCGCGGCATGCCGGTGGTGGTGGCGGTGCTGCTGGAGACCATGCTGCTGGCCCTGCTTGGCGGCCTGCTCGGCGGCGTGCTGGCCTGGCTGGTGTTCAACGGCTATACCGCGTCGACCATCGCAGGCGGCGTGGCCACCCTGAGCTTCGAGTTCCGGGTGTCGGCCGGGCTGCTGTGGGAGGGTCTGAAGTGGGCGCTTGCGATTGGCTTCGTCGGCGGCCTGTTCCCGGCGCTGCGCGCGGCCACGCTTCCGGTGACGGACGCGCTGCGGGCGATGTAGGGCTGCTTTGCTCCCTCCCCCGCAGGCGGGGGAGGGAGCCAAAGCGGGATCGGCGCCGGACTAGCCCAGCACACCCGCCTCTCGCAGCGCGGTTTCCACCGCCGGCCGGTTCGCTGCATCGAGTTCGGTCATCGGCAGGCGCAGCGCGCCGCCGCAGCGGCCCAGGCGCGACAGCGCCCACTTCACCGGGATCGGATTGGCCTCGATGAACAGCTGCCGGTGCAGCGGCAGCAGGCGCAGCTGGATCTGCATCGCGCGTGCCACGTCGCCGGCCAGCGCGGCGACGCACAGTTCGTGCATCAGGCCCGGCGCGACGTTGGCGGTGACGCTGACGTTGCCGTCGCCGCCGCACAGCATCAGCGCGACCGCGGTGGCGTCATCGCCCGAATACACGCGGAAGCCCTCGGGCCGGTCACGCACCAGCCATTGCGCGCGCTCGATGTTGCCGGTGGCTTCCTTGATGCCGGCGATGCCCGGCACCTGCGCAAGGCGCAGCACCGTCTCGTGCTGCATGTCTGCGGCGGAGCGGCCGGGCACGTTGTAGAGCACGATCGGCAGCTCGCCGGTGGCCTCGGCGATGGCGCGGAAGTGCAGGTACATGCCTTCCTGCCCGGGCTTGTTGTAGTAGGGCACCACCTGCAGCTGGCTGTCGGCGCCGACCGCGCGCGCGAACTGCGCCAGCGCGATCGCCTCGCGCGTGGAGTTGCCGCCGCAGCCGGCCATCACCGGCACGCGGCCGGCCGCCTGCTCGACGGTCACGCGGATGATCTCGCAGTGCTCGTCCACGTCGACCGTCGGCGATTCGCCGGTGGTGCCGACCACGCCGATGCAGTCGGTGCCCTGTTCGACATGCCAGTCGACCAGCGCGCGCAGCGCGTCGTAGTCGACGCTGCCGTCGTCGTGCATGGGCGTGACGAGCGCGACGATGCTGCCGCGGGGAAGGACGTGCGAGGGAGTCATGGGTCTGGGCGCTGCGTGGGGTGAACCGGCGATTCTAATGCTGAACGCAGGCCGCGCTGTCATCACCCTGTCATACGGGCGCGGTAGATGGCGGCGCGCGGCGACCCTAACCTTTGCAACCGTTTCCCTGCGAAGGAGTCGCGATGCGCCGCCTGTTCCTGCTCTGCCTGTGTGGCTGCGTCCTGCTGCTTGTCGGCTTTGCTTCGCCCGACGGCGCTCGCGCACTGGGCGCGCAGCTGGTGGCGCCCGGTGCGACGTCGCCGCTGCTGCCGGTGCAGCGCATCGACGAGGCGCTGGCGCGGCTGCCGCATCGCGAAGGTTTCGTGCGCAACGCAGATGGCGTGCCGCTGTTCTGGCGCGCGCTCGATCCGGGCGATTACCGGCTCGATTACGCCTACAGCGCCGGCGACACCCAGCACATGGATTTCGAGCTGGATTTCTCCACGCCGCAGGCCGCGACCGCGCCGCGCGGCACCGTGCTGCTGCTGCACGGCTGGATGATGGACGGCGGCTCGCTGCTGCCCTGGTCGCTGCAGCTGGCGCAGGCCGGCTATCGCACGATCAGCCTGGACCTGCGCAACCACGGTCGCTCCGGCACCGCCCCCTCGGGCTACGGCCTGCGCGAGGCGCGCGACGTGGCCGACGTAGTGGCGGCGCTGCGCGCGCGCGGCGAGATCGTCGGCCCGCTGCACCTGATGGGCGTGTCGTATGGCGCGGCGACTGCGATCTTCGGCGCGCGCGAGCTGGGCGCGCAGGTCGCGACCGTGGTGGCGCTGGAATCGTTCGACAACGCCGCCGGTGCGATCCGCGACATGGTGCCGCACATGCTGCACAAGGCGCCGGAGACGTTCGCCCAGCAGTTCAGCCATCGCTGGCTGCGCTGGCAGCTGGACGACGCGGCGCTGGAGCGTGCGATCGACAGCGCCGGGCAGACCCTGGAGCTGTCGCTGGATCGCGTCGATGTCGGCGCTGCGCTGGCCGCCGTGCCGGCCTGCGTGCTGCTGCTGCATGGCAGCGACGATGCCCACGTGCCGGTCGCGCATGGCCGTGCGCTGGCCGAGGCCGCGCCGCGCGCGCACTACATCGAGGTGCCCGGCGAGGACCACATCAGCCTGCCGATGCGCCTGGACCTGCTGGCGCCGACGGTGATCGACTGGCTCGACAACGCCAGCCCGCATCGCTTCTGCCCGCCGCCACTGGCGCTCGCCGGGCCGGCGTTCGCACATGCGTCCTGACGCAAAGGCCCGGACGTAGACCGGGCGCCTACGCCTGCTGCGCGACGATCCGCCGGCGCGCGGCGCGCACGCCGTCGATCGCGAAGATCGCAAGCCCGGCCCAGATGAAGGCGAAGCCTGCGGCACGATCGATGCCAAACGCCTCGCCGAAGAAGAACACGCCCAGCAGCAGCTGCAGCGTCGGCCCCAGGTACTGCAGCAGGCCGACCACGCTCAGCGGCACACGCCGCACCGCATAGGCGAAGAAGATCAGCGGGATCGCGGTCAGCGCGCCGCCCAGCACCAGAAACACGTCAGTCCAGCCGCCCCAGCGCAGCGAGAAGAAGCCGCCGTTGCCGCCCAGTTCGATCCAGGCCAGCAGCGCCAGCGCCGGCACGAACACGAACATGTTCTCGACCCCGAGCCCGCGCACCGCCTCGACCGCGGCGAACTTGCGGATCACGCCATACAGCGCGAACGAGCCGGCCAGGCACAGCGCGATCCACGGAAAGCGGCCGTAGCCTGCGGTCAGCCACGCCACCCCGCCGCCGGCTAGCGCCACCGCGATCCACTGCGCGCGCGACAGCCGCTCGCGCAGGAACACCACGCCGATCAGCACGTTGAGCAGCGGATTGATGAAGTAGCCCAGGCTGGCCTCGATCACGTGCCCGCTGTTGACCGCCCACACGTACAGGCCCCAGTTGAACGCGATCAGCGTGCCCGACAGCGCCAGCATGCCCGCCAGCCGCGGCTGCACGATCACCGCGCGCAGCCAGCCTCGGCCCTCGCGCAACGTCAGCCACGCAGCGACCAGCACCGCGCACCACACCGCGCGGTGCAGCACGATCTGCAGCGACGGCACCTCGCGCAGCAGGTGCCAGTACAGCGGCATCAGCCCCCAGATCACGAAGGCGGCCACCGCGATCCACAGGCCGCGGCGGTCCAGCACAGCCGGACTCATGCCTTCGCGCCTGCGGGCGGCACGGTGGGAGCCGGCCTGCGCGACCTCGCCAGCGTGATCGCGACCACGCCCAGCAGCACGACGCCCATCGCGCCGATGTCCTGCGCGCCGAAGCGCTCGCCGGCCAGCCACGCGCCCAGCAGTACCGCGATCACCGGATTGACGTAGGCATAGCTGCCGGCCAGCGCCGGGCGCACGTGGTGCAGCAGCCAGATGTAGGCGCTGAAGCCGACCAGCGAACCGATGCTGGCCAGGTAGCCGACCGAAAGCAGGCCGCGCGCGTCAGGCCAGCCGTCAAAGCGCTCACCCAGCGCCAACCCGACCACCAGCATCACCACGCCGCCGCACAGCATCTGCGCGGCCGCGCCCATGAACGGGCTGGGCAGGTCGCGCCCGCGGCTCCAGACCGAGCCGTAGGCCCAGGCCACCGCCGCCACCAGCAGCGCCACCAGCCCGCCGGGCGTGGCGCTCAGGCTGCTGCCGGCATTGAGCCAGGCCACGCCGGCAAAGCCGATCGCCAGGCCCAGCCATTCCACCCGCCGGGGCCGCTCGCCGCGCAGCGCCGCGAACAGCGCCATCCACAGCGGCATCGAGGCGACCGCCACCGCGGCCAGGCCTGAGGACACGGTCTGCTCGGCCACGCACACCAGGCCATTGCCCACCGCAAGCAGCAGCACGCCGACGAAGGCCGCGTTGCGCCACTGCATGCGGGTTGGTGCGGGCATGCCGCGCAGGCGCAGCACCGTGTACAGGAACGAACCCGCGATCACGAAGCGCACGCCGCCCATCAACAGCGGCGGCCAGCCGCCTTCCAGCGCAAAACGGATGGCGAGATAGGTCGAACCCCAGACCAGGTACACCGCCGAAAGCGCCAGGACGATGGCGAGCGGTGACGCGGACGCGGGGCCGGCCGGTGCAGGGGAAGCGCGCATCGGGAACCGGGGGGAGAGTGGGGTGCCGCGTGCATGCGGCGGATGGGCATTCTACGGCGCGACGCCGTTCCGGCGATGGAACACGGTGCCTGTGGTGATGCTGCGCGGTGGCAGCGGGTGCAGGGCTGCATGAACCCCCAGCGCCGCCTCACATCACCAGCGCAGCCCGCAGCGTCACCGCATCGTCCCACTGGTCGCGACCGCGCAGCGGCACCAGTTCGACCAGCACGTCCGCACCGATCACCTGCGCGCCCTGCCGGCGCAGCAGTGCGGTGGCCGCGCGCAGGGTACCGCCGGTGGCAAGCACGTCGTCGACCACCAGTACGCGCGTACCCGGCGGCACCGCGTCGACGTGGACCTCGAGCCGGTCGCTGCCGTATTCCAGACGATAGCCTTCCGACAGCGTCCGCCCGGGCAGCTTGCCCGGCTTGCGCACCGGCACGAAGCCGCAGCCGAGTTCAAGCGCCAGCGCCGCGCCGAGGATGAAGCCGCGTGATTCGATGCCCGCCACCGCATCGGGCGGCGCGTTGCGCCAGGGCGCCGCCATCGCCGCCACCGCCGCGGCGAACGCGCGCGCATCGGCCAGCACCGGGGTGATGTCCCTGAACGTGATGCCGGGCTTGGGGAAGTCGGGCACGTCGCGGATCAGGTGGGACCAGTCAGACACGTTCGCGTTCCTGCAACAGGTGGACCCGCATGCTAACGCCAGTGCCGCAGCCTTCGCGCTATCGTGGCCGCCCTTGATCCGAAGGAGCGCGCCATGCGCCTGCTGCCGACCCTGCTCCTGCTGCTGTCCGCCGCTGCCGCTGGCGCGGCCACGCCCACATCCACGTCCTACGGCAAGGCGCTCCCGGCTGGCGACGCCGTGCCAGTCTCGCAGGCGATCAACGCCTTCGACGCCCACGCCGAGCGCCCGCAGCACTTCAGCGGGCGCATCACCGAGGTCTGCCAGGCCAAGGGCTGCTGGATGATGCTCGAGGATGACGGCAAGGCCGCCCGCGTGATGTTCGGCCAGCACGATTTCCACATCCCCGGGGACACCACCGGCACGGCCGTGGTGCACGGCGTGCTGACCCGCAAGCAGCTCACGCCCGAGCAGGTCGAACACCTGGGCGCCGACAGCGCCAGCGGCGTCGCCGTCGATCCGGTGGAATACCGCATCACCGCCGACGGCATCGAAATCGCGTCCTGAGTTGTGGCGCGGCACGCGCCGCACAACATGGACGCATCCCGCCCCGCGTTGAACCCTTCCCCCGCCCGCGGGGGAAGGGCAGGGATGGGGGCGGGCCGGTCGCGATGGATCCTGGCGCGCGCGATCCCCGCACTCCTTGCCTTGGCGCTGGCCATGCCCCAGGCCGAGGCGCGCACCGTCTACCGCTGTGTGCGCGAGGGCACCGTCAGCCTCGCCACGGCGCCCGAGCCGGGCTCCAAATGCGAGGCCCGGCAGATCGACGACAACGCAGTGCAGACGCCCAACCTGTGGGGTTCGATGGGCGTGTTCAGCGGCACGCTGTACGAGCGCGAGCAGGACGGCAAGCTCGTCTACGGCACGCGCAACCTGCCCGGCTCACGCGTCTACCTGCGATTCACCGCTGTCACGCCGCCGGGCGAGCCCGCGCATGAAGGCCTCGGCCGCGTCGGCGCGCCGCAGCTGGCGCCGTTCGCCGCCGAGTTCAAGGCCGCGGCGAAGGCCACCGGCGTGGAGGATGCGTGGCTGCGCGCGGTCGCGCATGCCGAGAGTGGATTCGATGCCGAGGCGCTTTCGCCCAAGGGCGCGCAGGGCGTGATGCAGCTGATGCCCGAAACCGCGGCCGAATATGGCGTGGCCGATCCCTTCGATGCCGCGCAGTCGATCCGGGCCGGCGCCCGCCACCTGCGCAGCCTGATGCGCCGCTATCGCGACGACCGCACGCTCGTGCTTGCCGCCTACAACGCCGGCATCGGCGCGGTGCAGCGCCACGGTGGCGTGCCGCCGTATGCGGAAACGCAGTCCTACATCGTCAAGGTCCAGGCCCTGCACGCACGCTATCGCGAGGCGATGGGCATCCGTCCGCAGCGGCCGGCGCAATAGCCGGCCGCCCAGGCGATCAAAGCCCTCAGCCTTTCGGCGTCAGCCGCAGCAGGCGTCCATCCTTGCCGTCCTCGATCACCCACAGCGCGCCGTCCGGGCCCTGGCGCACGCCGCGGATGCGCGCACCCATGGCATAGCGCTCGGCCTCGCGCGCGGTCTGGCCGTCGAACTCGATGCGCACCAGCGACTGCGACGACAGCCCACCGGCGAATGCATTGCCCTGCCACTGCGGGAACAGCTCGCCCGAATAGAACACCAGGCTCGAAGGCGAGATCACCGGCGTCCAGGTGATCGCGGGCGCGTTGAATTCCGGGCGCGTGTCGTGGTCGGGGATCGGGCGGCCGTCATAGTGGTCGCCGTTGGAGACCACCGGGTAGCCGTAGTTGGCGCCGCGCTCGACCCGATTGAGCTCGTCGCCGCCCTTCGGGCCCATCTCGATGTCCCAGGGCTGGCCGCTGGCGTCGAAGGCCAGACCCAGCGGGTTGCGGTGGCCCAGCGACCACACCTGCGCGGCAACCTCGCCCTGTCCGGCGAAGGGATTGTCGGATGGCGCGCTGCCGTCGTCCTCCAGGCGCAGCACCTTGCCCATGCTGGACTGCATGTCCTGCGCAGGATCGAACTTCTGCCGGTCGCCCGAGGAGATCCACAGCTTGCCGTCGTGGAACACGATGCGGTGCGCGTAGTGTCCGCCGCCGGTGACCTTGGGCACCTGGCGCCAGATCACCTCGAGGCCTTCGAGGCTGCCGCCGCCGGCCTCGTCGGTCACCAGCCGCGCACGCGCGACCGCGGCGCCGGCGGTGTCGCCGTCGCCCTTCTCGGCGTAGCTGACGTAGACCAGGCCGTTGTCGGCGAACTGCGGATGCGGCACCACGTCGCCGAAGCCGCCCTGGCCGCCGTAGACCACCTCGGGCACGCCGCCGATGTCGCCGGCGCGGCCGCTGGCCACGTCCACCAGCTTCAACGCGCCGGGCCGTTCGCTGACCAGCAGGCGACCGTCGGGCAGGAAGGACAGCGCCCAGGGTTCGTTGAACGAGGCGATGGTCTGGGCGGTGAACGGCCCGATCTCGCGGGACTCGCGGGGGGCGGCATCCGCCACCTGTGCCGCGCCCGCCGTGGCCTCGACCGATGTTGCAGGTGCGTTGCCGTTGCCGGCACCGCAGGCGGCGAGCAGCGCCATGGAGAGCAGGGTGGTGGTCAATGCGGGTCGATGCATCGGAGGCTCCTGGCCGTGAATTCGGGTCGGGGCATGATAGCGCCCGTGCGGCCAAGGCCTGCGCTGGACGGCATGTCCTGCGCGCGGCTGATCGACCTGAACGCCTGCCCGCGGCAAACGTCCTCTTAACTCCGTCCATGCATCGGTCTTCATGGCGCGCGGGCAAGGTGTGCCCCGTGCGGAAGCGGTCGTCATCGACGTGCAGCCCCGCGCCACACTTCGATTCCCCCACGGAGATATAGCGAATGAAGAATGCACGCAAACCCCTGTCCGCGCTGATCGCGCTGGGCGCCGCCCTCGCCATCCCGGCCGCCTTTGCCCAGGACGCGACGGCACCGACCACGCAGGCGCCGCCGACCGATCCGACCCAGTCCACCGCGCCCGCCGCCGAGCAGAAGCCGCTGACCTGGGCCGACCTCGACGTCGACGGTAACGGCACCCTCAGCCAGACCGAGGCCGGCGGCCTGCAGTCGCTCTCGCAGGTGTTCGGCGACGCCGATTCCGACGCCAACGGTGAACTGACGCCGGACGAGTACAAGGCCTTCGTCGCCCGCAACAACGCGGCACAGCCGGAGGCGTCGGGCGGCACCGACTGACGCATCGGCCATTCCGTCCGCATTGACGGACCTGCATCGGCGTCCTCCGGGCCGCCGATGTCTTTTGCGCGGACATATACTGCCGCCATGACAGTGATCGACATGGTCGGCTTCGACGCCGACGACACCCTGTGGCGCAGCGAGGACTACTTCCACGCCGCGCAGGAAGAATTCGAACGCATCGTCGGGCGTCACGTCGACCTCGGCGACAGCAGCCTGCGCGATCGCCTGTATGCGGTGGAGAAGGGCAACATCGCGGTGTTCGGCTATGGCGTGAAGGGCATGGCGCTGTCCATGGTCGAGGCCGCGGTCGACATCACCGATGGCCGCATCCCCGCGCGCGACCTACACCGCATCGTGCAGATCGCCAAGGACATGCTGCGCCACCCCGTGGAGCTGCTGCCGGGCGTGCGCGAAGCTGTGGAGGCGGTCGCGGCCGAGCACGCCGTGGTGCTGATCACCAAGGGCGACCTGTTCCACCAGGAGGCGAAGGTGCGCGACAGCGGCCTGGCCGCGCTGTTCCGCCGCATCGAGATCGTCAGCGAGAAGGACGTGGACACCTACGCGCGCCTGCTCGATGAATTCGGGATTCCCGCCGACCGTTTCGTGATGGTGGGCAATTCGCTGCGATCGGACATCGTGCCGGTGCTGCGCCTTGGCGGCTGGGGCGTGCACGTGCCCTACCACCTGACCTGGGCGCACGAGAACGAAGCCGACGACGTCTCCGGCCACCCGCGCCTGCGCCAGGTGGCCAGCGCCGCGCAACTGCCGCAGGCGCTGCGCGAGCTCATTGCGTCCGCGGCGCCGACGGCACTCGCGGGCTGACATGGCGCGCCGCGTGCAAACGATCCGACTCGTCCTCGCTGCGACCCTGGCCTGCGCGCTGGCCTCAGGCGTGGCCGTCGCGCAGGAGGGCGCAGGTTCCGCGCAGGAGTCTTCCGACGAGGCGCTGGAAGCGGGTACCGGCGACGACTGGATCGACGCGCGGCTGCGCGACATGGATGCCTACGCGGCGCGTCATCGCGATGCCTTCATCGACGAGATCGTGCGCTACCTCGAAGCGCCGCGCCCGCTGCTGGACGAGGCGCTGACCGCGGGCGGCATGCGCCCGGGCGATGTCTATTACGCCTGCGCGCTCGCACGCGCCAGCGGACGCGCCTGCCGTACCCTGGTCGATGCCTGGCTCGACGCTGCCGGCGCCGGCTGGGAAAGCGTGGCCGAGCAGCTCGAGCTCGAGCTCGGTACCAAGCTGCATCCGCGAATCCGCGAGGATATCGGCGCAAGCTACAGGCGCTGGGCACGTCCGATCGACTGACCGGACCTGCGGGCGCTTGCAGGGCGGCTTCAGTGCGAAGCTTTGAGGCTGGGCTTGCAGGGCGAATGCGTGGCCGTAGCGGCGTGTCTACCTGATCGGCATGTCGCGGCTGAAGCCGCTCCTACAGGGGCGAACAGCGACGCGGCCGCGGTGATTGCGCAGCGGATGATCGAGAACTGCGTAACGGCCTCCGCGCGCCCGATCAATGAACTGGCGGCGGGTTGCGGGAGCGGGCGACGGAAAATGAACGGCCCAGCCGCACGTTCAGCGGCGCATTTCCCCTTGACGACGCCTGCACCTTGCGCGGCGTAGAACAAGCGGGCCGATCTCGCCGGCCGACAGAACTTCAAGACCCAGGCCCACATGGACACGCATACTTTTTCGCAAGACGGCGGGGACACCGGCGGCTTCCCGATTGCCTACGAACACGAAGACCCCGTTTCGCTCGAACTCTTCCGCGACCTGCTGCACCGTTGCCTCTCGATCGAAGACGACGTGCGCTTCTGGGATTACCTTGAGCAGGGCATCCGCACGATCGAGCGCGGCATGACGCCCGAGGCCATCGCGCGCTTCGAATATGCCGCCGACTACGTGCTGGTTTTCCACGGCATGCCCGGCTGGACATCGATGAAGCATCGCGAAAACACCAATCGCACGGCTGCCCCCTCCCTCGGGATCACCTGATCCGCCGCGCGACCCGGCACGGGCATGAGGTGGTCGGCGTGCGCTTCGACCGCCAGGCTTCTCGCGCCCTTGACGCCTGCGCTGCCTAAGGTGTCCGCCCCTGGATGCGACGGACGGATGCAGCGCATGATCGACGTGGCCATCGTGGGCGGCGGCCCCGCAGGGCTCACCGCCGCCGTCTACCTGCAGCGTTTCCACCGATCGTGCCTGGTGTTCGATGCAGGCCAAAGCCGCGCGCGCTGGATACCCGAAAGCAACAACTGCCCGGGCTTCCCGGGCGGCATCTCCGGTGACGAACTGCTGCGGCGGCTGCACAAGCAGGCCAATGACGCGGAGGTGCCGTTCGAGCCGATGCACGTGGAGAAGATCACACGTGAGCCGGGCGACGGGGGCGGCTTCACCCTGTACTCGGGCGAACGCACCTGGACCGCACGCATGGTCATGATCGCCACCGGCCTGCGCGACCGCCTGCCCGGAGAATGGGCCGAACAGGCGCTGGCCTGCGGCGCGCTGCGGCTGTGCCCGATCTGCGATGCGTTCGAGGTCAACGACCGCCACATCGGCGTGTTCGGCGACAGCGCCGACATCGGCGCGCACGCAAGCTTCCTGCGCACGTTTTCCGCCAAGGTCTCGGCGTTGCCGCGCGACGGCGGCGATGGCGGCGAGGACGGCGCGGCTGCGCGCGCGGCCGGCGTGCGCTGGCTGGGCGGCGGCGAACTCGAGTTCGACGGTGCGCGTTGCCGCTATCGCAGCGACGCGGGCGCGGTCGAGTTCGACACGGTGTATTCCTTCCTCGGCTTCACCACCTCGGTACCGGCGGGCGGGCTCGCGATCACCCGCACACCCACGGGCGAGATCATCGTCGACTGCCACCAGCAGACCGATACGCCGGGCCTGTACGCCATCGGCGACATCGTCGGCGGACTCAACCAGATCTCGGTGGCGGTCGGCCAGGCCGCTGCGGCCGCCACCCACGCGCACGGCGAACTTCCGCCCGTCCCGCGTGCGGCGGCGGTCGCATGAACCCGGACATCATCGGCTGGGTCGCGTCTGCGATCCTGCTTGCCACCCTCATCCGCCAGATCCGCAAGCAGGTCGCCGACGGCGGCGCCGGCGTCTCGCGCTGGCTGTTCATCGGCCAGATCCTGGCCTCGATCGGCTTCATCGCCTACAGCGTGATGCTGGGCAACTGGGTGTTCATCGTCACCAACACCTGCATCCTGATCACCGCGATCGTCGGCCAGTGCTTGCGACCCAAGCCGGCTTGATCCTGGACCCGCCGGTCCGGCCCTGTCGGCCGGTCAGGGGCGCGGGAGCTGGAGCAAGGCGCGCAGGCCGCGCTTGTCGAGCTTGTTCGCGCCGGTGCGCGGCAACTCGTCCAGGACCTGGATGCCGACCGGACGCTTGTACTTGACCAGCGACTGTTCGCACCACGCCAGCAGCGCGTCGACGTCGATCCTCTGTCCTTCGTGCGTGACCACGAACGCATACGGGCTCTCGCCCAGGCGATCATCGGCGATCGCGACCACGGCGACATCGCGCACCTGCGGATGCTGGCGCATGTGGTCCTCCACCTGTCGGGGATACACGTTGTAGCCACCGACGAGGATCATCTCCTTCCTGCGATCGACCAGGTACAGGTAGCCGTCTTCATCGGTGTAACCGATGTCGCCGGTATGCAGCCAGCCGTCCGGATCCAGGCCGCTCTCGGCGGCGTTTTCCTGCAGGCGGTAGCCGCGCATGACCTGCGGCCCGCGCACACAGGCCTCGCCCGTTTCGCCACTAGCGACCGTGCGCGCAGGATCGAGGATGTCGACCAGCTTGAGTTCGATCCCCGGCGCCGGATGACCCACCGACAGCGGACGCTGCGCGCGGGCGCGCCAGTTGAACACCAACGGTGCACCTTCGGACATGCCCCAGCCTTCGAGCAGCGGAGTGCCGACCCGGTCCATCCACGCCTCGCGCAGCGGCTGCGGGCAGGGCGCGCCGCCGGTGAGCGCCAGGGTCAGGTGGCCCAGGTCGGCCGAGGCGAATTCGGGCGAGGCCAGGAGGCCGGCGTAGATCGGCGCCGGCCCGCCTGCGAACACCGTGGCACGCTGGCGCGAGAGTTCCTGCAGCACCTGCTCGGGCTGGTAGCGCGGCAGCAGGATCAGGGTCGAGCGCAGGTAGATCGGCGCGAGCATCGCAAAGCCCAGGCCCCAGATGTGGAACAGCGGGGCCACGTCGAGCACGCGTTCGACGTCGTAGCGCAGCTCCCAGCCGGTGCAATGCGCGCGGATCGAGAACAGCAGTCCGGCATGGCTGTGCTCCACCGCCTTGGACAGACCGGTGCTGCCGCCGGTGAAGATCAGCAGGGCCGGGTCCTCGCCGGACAGGTCCGAGCACGCGGCGAGGATCGCCGCCGCCGGATCGGCGTGCGCATCGTCGAGGGCTTCTGCGGCATCCAGGAGAAACAGCGTCGCGCCGGCGGTATCGGCGGCCAGGTCGGCTGCCACCGCCGCGCTGGCGGCGTTGTGCACGATGATGTCGGGGGCCTGCGTGGCGAACAGCGTGGCGAGCTCGCTACGGCCATAGAAGGGATTGAGGGGCGTGTAGCGCATCCCCGCGATGAACGCGGCGAACGAACACACCAGGCACTCGGCACTGTTGGACAGCGGTGCGGCCACGATCGCGCCGCGCGGCAGGCGCTGCTGCAGCTGCGCGGCGAGCCGCACCGCGCGCTGTCCCAGTTCGCGGTAGCTCATCTCGCGCCCGCCGATGACCAGAGCGGTGCGCTCGGGCGCGCGGGCGACCGAATCGGCCAGCATCGCGGCCAGCGTCGGCGGCGCATGCAGGGCGGGGTTCACCTGCGCGATCTGGCGTGCCGCGACGGATGCTTGCATAGTCTCTCCACGGATCGGTGTACCGCAATATCGATATATCATATAACAAACACCCCGGAGGAATACGTGGCGGCCAAGAAGCAGGGCGGAAGGAAGGAAGTCGCGGACACGGGGCTGCTCGACGTTGTGGATGTCGGACCGGTCCAGGCGCACATCGGATTCAAGCTGCGGATGGCCCAGGTGGCCGTGTTCCGCAACTTCGTCCAGGCATTCCGCCCGTTCGACCTGCGGCCGGGGCACTATTCGGCCTTGAAGCTGGTGGCGACCAATCCGGGCATGCGGCAGCAGCGACTGGGCGAAACGCTGGAGATCAAGCGACCCAACCTCGTGCTGCTGGTGGCCGAGCTGAAGAAGCGCGGATGGCTTGAGCGCCGTCGCAGCCGTATCGACAAGCGCTCCTATGCGCTGCATCTGACGGCCAAGGGCGAGGCCCTGGTCGAGTCGGCGGACGCCGCGCACGAGGTCCACGAGGCGCGCTTGCGGACCCTGCTGGGCAACGATCTGCGGCGCTTCTGCCAGGCCCTGGACAGGATCCGCACCGAGCTGTCCACCGACTGAGCGTCCGCATCGCCGCCATCCCGCCGGCCACTCCCGCCGGCGCGCGACGCTGGCGGGGCCTGGCGCCCGCCCCGTCATCGCGCTGCCGCCCCGCCATCGCGCGCCGGGCGCCGCCTCGCCGCCTCGCCGCCCGGCCGCCCGGCCGCCCGGCCGCCCGGCCGCCCGGCCGCCCGGCCGCCGCCGCCGCCGCCGCCCGCCGCCGCCGCCCGCCGCCCGCCGCCGCCCG
>NZ_JBSVRO010000006.1:0-179618 GCF_054072655.1 Luteimonas sp. A482 | reverse complement strand
AGCGCCCCGAGGGGAGGTGGCGCAAGTGGCACATGGATGTGCCACGGCCGCGAGTGCGGACATGGATGTCTGCCCGAGCGGTGTGTCACCTCCCCTCGGGGCGCTGCGGCCCCTTCCGAAGGCGTGCTCCCGCACCGTTTCCAGCACCAGTTGGATCCGGCAAGTTGAAGCCGACACGGCCAGGACCACCCGAAAGCCATTCACGTCGCAACTTCACCGCGTCGCACTAGACTGGCGTGGTTGCGGCGGAGGGACATCACGTGAAAGCCTGGACCACGTTCGGCATCGTTGTCGTCATTGCCGTCGGCGCACTGCTGCCGCTGCAGGCGCTGATCAATGCGCGCCTGGGTGCGCTGACGCATGGCGCGCTGTACGCATCCTTCGTCTCGTTCCTGGTCGGCACCTGCCTGCTGGGGCTGATGCTGCTGATCACCCGCACGCCGCTGCTGCCGACGCAGCCGCTCAATACGCTGCCGGCCTGGGTCTGGGTTGGCGGCGTGATAGGCGCCTGCCTTGTGCTGGTGGCGACCCTGCTGGTGCCCAAGATCGGCGCAGCCGCACTGATCTGCCTGATCGTGCTGGGGCAACTGCTGGGTTCGCTGCTGCTCGATCATTTTGGCGTGCTCGGCGCGCAGCGGCCGGCGGATGCGGTCCGGATCGGTGGCGCGCTGCTGGTGATCGTCGGCGCCGCGTTCGTGGTGCGGCCATGGCAGCCGGGATGAGTGGCATCGACGTACTGCCGGCCGGCCAGATGCACGCGCTGGAAGCGGCGTATGCGAAGCCGCCGCGCGCCTATCACGACTTCGGCCACGTGGGCGAAGTGCTGCGCCATTACGACGCCGTGGCCGCCGGGCCGGGCTGGGTGCAGCCGCGGGAAGTGCGCCTGGCCGTGCTGTACCACGACGCGGTGTACGAGCCCGGGCGCAAGGACAACGAAACGCGTTCGGCCGCGTTCGCGCTCGAAGAGATCGCGCGCTGGTTGCCGGATGCCGGGGTGGAAGCATCGCGCGTGGCCGAGTTGATCGAACTCACCGCGCGCCACGGGCAGCATGGACCCCAGGATTTCGGCAAGACCGCGGTGGCCGACGACACCTGCCATTTCCTCGACTGCGACATGGCCATCCTCGGCGCCGAACCTCCCGCGTTCGATGCCTACGACCGCGCGATCGCCGCCGAGTACCGCGGCCATGTGCCGGACTGGCTGTTCCGGATCAACCGCCGCCGCTTCCTCAAGGCGCTGCAGGCACGGCCACGGATCTATCTCAGCGATTTCTTCCACGAGCGCTTCGACGCGCAGGCGCGCAGCAACCTGCGCAGGGCGGTCACCAGCAAACGCTGAGGCTGCGTGGCCGGGAATCGCCCCGGAGCGGCTATGATCCGGCGATGGCGAAACTGCTGCTCAACCTGCGCAACGTGCCCGACGACGAGGCCGACGATGTCCGCACCTTCCTGCGCGCGGCCCGGATCGAGCACTACGAAACGCGTCCCGGGCCGTTCGGCATCTCCGCTGGCGGCATCTGGGTGCGCGACGACGACGACGTACCCCAGGCCAAGCGCCTGATGGCCGACTACCAGCGTGAGCGCGCGATCCGGGTGCGCGCCGACCATGAGCGCGCCGAGCGCGAAGGCAGCGCCGAAACCTTTGCCGACATCGCCCGCGCACAGCCGCTGCGGGTCGTGCTGACCGTCGTGGCGATCCTGCTGCTGGTCGGGCTGATGGCGCTGCCCGCGATCCTCATCGGGCGCTGACCGGTGGCGGCTGCGCCTGGCCAGCTGGTCCGCGGCATCGGGCGCGGCAGCATGGTCGCGCTGTTCATCAACTCGGTGATCGGTGCCGGCATCTTCGGCCTGCCGTCGCGCGTGCACGAACTGCTGGGTCCGTACGCGCTGCTGGCCTACGTTGCCTGCGCGCTGCTGGTGCTGCTGGTGGTGCTGTGCTTCGCCGAGGCCGGCAGCCGCTTCGAACAGACCGGTGGGCCCTACCTGTATGCCCGCGTCGCGTTCGGACCGGTGGTCGGTTTCCAGGTGGGCTGGCTGGTGTGGCTGACGCGGGTGACCGCATTCGCCGCGCTGTGCAACCTGCTGATCGACTATCTCGCGCATGTTGCGCCCGCGCTGGCGAGCGGCACCGGGCGCGTCGCCGTCGCCACGCTCGCCACCCTGGCCATCGCTGCGGTCAACCTGCGCGGCGTGCGCACCGCGGCGATCGTCGCCAACGTGTTCACCGTCGGCAAGCTGGTGCCGCTGGTGCTGTTCGTCGCGGTGGGGCTGTTCTTCATCGAGCGTGCGCGCTACGTGCCGGAGCAGGCGCCCAGTTCCGTTGATTTCTCCAGCGCCGTGTTGCTGCTGGTGTTCGCCTTCACCGGATTCGAAACCGCGACCGTGCCGGCCGGCGAGGTGCGCGATCCGCGGCGCACGCTGCCGTTCGCGATCCTGGCCTCGATGGCAGTGATCGTGCCGCTGTACCTGCTGATCCAATTCGTGGCGATCGGCACGCTGCCGGAGCTCGCACAGTCGAGTACGCCGCTGGCCGATGCCGCGGGCGGATTTGCCGGCAGCATCGGCGCGGGCGTGATCGTTCTCGGCGCGCTGGTGTCGATTTCCGGCACGCTCAATGGCTTGGTGCTCTCGGCGCCGCGGCTGCTCTACGCGATGGCCGAGCGTGGCCAGCTGCCGCGGCTGCTTGCGCGTACGCACCCGCGCTTCCACACGCCGCACTGGGCGATCGGGTTGACCGCGGCCTGCATGCTGGCGCTCACGTTGTCGGGGTCGTTCCTGACCGCGGTGGCGCTGAGCACGATCACGCGCCTGCTGGCGTACGCAGCCACGTGCATCGCGGTGCCGGTGTTGCGCCGGCGGGAAGGCGGCGAGGTGGCGCCCGCCGCGTTCCGGGTGCCGGCGGCGCCCTGGGTGGTGGGCAGCGCCCTGCTGGTGATTGCATGGCTGGTGCTGCACGCGGGGGCCGCGGAACTTCGCAACGTGGCGTTGGCGATGCTGGCCGGCGCGCTGCTGATGGTGATCGCGGGCCGCCTGCGTCTGCGCAGGCCAGGCGGCGCATGACTTTCGGCATGACCCGGTGATGCCGCACGCGGGGTAAGGTCCCGGGTCCGGATCGCATTGCGCACCGGCCTGTCTTCCAACCTTGCCTTGGGGCACTCGATGTCCAGAATCCTTGCGCCCCTGTTTTTCCTGGCCCTGGTCTGCGCCTGGCCAGCCACCGCGCTCGCGCAGCGCAGCCTGTCGTTCGAGGCGCACGCGCTGCCGGAGCAAGGCATCGTCGCGATCGCCGTGGCCGAGGGACTGCCCGAAGGCGGCAGCTTTGCCACGATCGACGCGCGCAGCGGCGGCGCGCTGCGCCGCGCGGCGGAGGCCGACGGTTTCAAGGGCAAGGCGGAAAGCCTGCTCGAGTTGCGCGGTTTTGCCGGCTACGATCGCCTGCTGGTGCTGGGCACGGGCAAGGACGCGCTGGCGCCCGCCGCGCTGCAGGATGCCGGCGGCCGCGTCGCCAGCGCCGTGGCGCGCATCCGTGCGCCGCGCGTGGACCTGGTCTGGGATGGCGGCGAGGCCGATGCCGCCTCGCACCTGGCGCTGGGCGCTTCGCTGGGCCAGTACAGCTTCGACAAGTACCGCTCGCGCAAGGACGGGAACGAGGGTGCGCAGGCCGGCACCGGCGAACTGGTGATCCGCACGCGGGCCGGCGCGGCTGCGGCCGACGCCTGGACCGCGCAGTGGAAGCCCGTCGCCGACGCAGTCGCCTTCGCGCGCGACTTGTCCACCGAGCCTGCCAATGCGCTGTGGCCCGAGGAGTTCGTCGCGCGCGTGCGCACGGCGGCGGCAGGCCTGCCGCTGCGCATCGAGGTGCTCGACGTGCCGGCGATGCAGAAGCTCGGCATGGGCGGCATCCTCGCCGTCGGCCAAGGCAGCGTGCGCCCGCCGCGGCTGCTGGTGCTGCGCTATTCGGGCGCTGCAGCCGGTGAAGCGCCGCTCGCCTTCGTCGGCAAGGGCATCACCTTCGACAGCGGCGGCATCTCGATCAAGCCCAACACCAACATGTGGCAGATGAAGGGCGACATGAGCGGTGCCGCCACGGTGGTGTCGACCGTGATCGCGCTGGCCGGCCGCAAGGCGCCGGTGAATGCGGTCGCAGTGGCGGCGCTGGCCGAGAACATGCCCTCGGGCAGCGCGGCGCGTCCCGGCGACGTGATTCGCACCGCCTCGGGCAAGACCTTCGAGATCATGAGCACCGACGCCGAAGGGCGCATGGTGCTGACCGACGCGCTCTGGTACGTGCAGCAGCAGGACCGGCCGCAGCTGGTCGTCGATGTGGCCACGCTCACCGGCTCGATCGTGGCCGCGCTGGGCGGCGACTATGCGGGCCTGTTCTCGCGCGACGACGTGCTGGCCGGGCAACTGCTGGCGGCGGGCGAGGCCAGCGGCGAGGAGCTGTGGCGGATGCCTCTGCGCGAGGAGTACGGCAAGCGGCTGAAATCGCCGATCGCCGACCTGCGCAATGGCGGTGGCTCGCCGGGCGCCGGCGTGGGCGCGTACTTCGTCGGCGAGTGGGTCGACCGCAAGCTGCCCTGGGCGCACCTGGACATCGCCGGCTCGTTCTCGGTCTCCAGCGCCGAACCGACCGTGCCCGAGGGCGCCACCGGCTTCGGCGTGCGCCTGCTGGATCGCTTCGTGCGCGACCACCACGAACAGCCGCGCGAATAGGGCGGTCGGGCGGCTGCGCCAGTCGCCGGCTACAATCGGCGCAGGCGGGCCGGACGCCGCCGCCATCCTCGCGAGACGTCCTTCGACGGCCGCAGACAGGGCAGCGGGTCTTCAGCCCGGTTTCGCCCGCACCCGCAGCTGCGAGCACGACGGTCGCCGCCCGCCCCACCGTAGCCCCCGTCGCGACCCGGCCAATCCATGATCCGCAACATCGCCGCCTACCACTTCGTCGAGATCGCCGACACGCAGGCGCTGGCCCAGCGCGTGCGCGAGTGGGCCGAGGTCGCAGCGCTGCGCGGCACGGTGCTGGTGGCCCCCGAAGGCATCAACCTGTTCCTGGCCGGCGCGGATGCCGCCATCGAAGGCTTTCTCGATCAGTTGCGCCGCGACCCGCGCTTTGCCGGCGTCACCGTCAAGGACAGCTGGAGCGCGACCGTCCCGTTCTCGCGGCTCAAGGTCAAGCGCAAGCGCGAGATCATCAGCTTCCGCCGTGACGATGCGTCTCCGCTGGGCGGCCGCGCGCCCGCAGTCGCGCCCGCGGACCTTGCGCGCTGGCTGGCCCAGGGCCACGACGACGAGGGTCGCCGCGTCGCCATGCTCGACACACGCAACCGCGAGGAGACCGCACATGGCGCGTTCGCCGGCGCGCTGGTGCTGCCGATCGACAACTTCACCGACCTGGCGGCCGCGCTTGAGCCGCATCGTGATGCCCTGGCCGATGCCACGGTGGTCAGCTACTGCACCGGCGGTATCCGCTGCGAGAAGGCTGCGCTGTGGATGCGCGCCAGCGGCATGGACAACGTGCTGCAGCTCGACGGCGGCATCCTCGGCTACTTCGAGGCGGTCGGTGGCGTCGGCTACGAAGGCCGCTGCTTTGTGTTCGACGAACGGGTGGCGCTGGACCCGGCGCTGCGCCCGCTGGTCGACGAAGCAGCGCAGGCGCGCGCCGCATGAGCTGGCTTGGCCTGGTGCTGCTGGTGCTGGGCGCGTACCTGGCATTCAAGCTGGCCGGCGCGCTGCTGAAGCTGCTGATGTTCGTGCTGGCGCTGGTCGGCGCGTACTGGTTCCTGGCGCCGCACCTGGGCTGGCCGACTGTGTCGGAACTGTTCTACGTGCTGGGTCCGGACTTTGGCGGGCGCCGCATCGAGGAGGTCGTCCAGCCGGGCGCCATTGCCGGCGAAGTCACGGATCGCGTCGTCGACGGGGTGATCGACCGCATCCTGCCGTCGCAGCCGCTGCCCGACGTCGAGCCGCTGCCGGAGCCGGCGCCGGCGCCAGCGGACGCGCTTGCGCCGACAGGCGCGGATCAGCCGATCCATTAGGGAAGCCCTGAACACGCCGCAGGCGCTACTCGCCGAACTCCCGTGAGGGCAGGGCGATGCGGCGCTGCGGACGGCCGACCAGGTCCAGGAAGTTGTTGAACACCGCGTCGGCGCCGGCCTGCATCGCGGCGATGTGCTCGTGGGTGTGGGCGCGGATCGCGGCCTCGTCGTGTGCGCCTTCGCGGCGCTCGAGCTCGGCCCGGTAGCCGGGCGTCGCCAGCCAGCGCTCGATCAGCGGCTGGTCCATCTCCAGGTGGAACTGGAACCCGTAGGCCTTCTCGCCCCAGCGAAAGGCCTGCTGCTCGCAGGTCTCGCTGCGTGCCAGGTGCACGGCGCTGCGCGGGATCTCGAAATGCCGGCCGTGCCACTGGAACACCGGCGCCTCCTCGCCGAGCGGAGCCAGCACCGGGTCGCTGCGCCCGGCCTCGGTGGCACGCAGGTGGTACCAGCCGATTTCCGGCACCTGCTGGCGCCTGACCGGCGCGCCCAGCGCGTGCGCGAGCAGCTGTGCGCCCAGGCAGATGCCGAGCACTGGCTTGCCCTGGCCCAGCATCCGCTCGATCGCGCGCAGCTCGGTGCGCAGGTGCGGCCGCGCCTGCTGGTCCTCGACGTTCATCGGCCCGCCCAGCACGATCAGGCCGCGATAGCGGTCGACGTCGGGCTGCGCCTCGGGATCGCGGTCGAAGTTGACGAAGCGGATGCGGTGGCCGCGGCGCCGGATCAGGGGGTCGAGCGTACCCAGCGGCTCGGCCGCGACGTGCTGGAAGACGAGGATGCGGGACATGGGGCGATTCTAGAAAGGATCGCAGCCGCGTGTGCCGATGGTTGCGGCTGTGACCCTTGGCTGGCGCTGTCCGGCGTGCAGGAGCGGCCGAGGCCGCTCCTGCTGCCGCGGAGCCGGGATCAGTCCCGGCGCCCGCGCGGCCCCGGCTTCGCGCCGCGCGGTGGCGGCCCCCCCTTGCTGCGCGGCTTGCCTGCCGGCTTGGGGCCGGGCCTGCCGCGCGGCGGTCCGCGTTCGTCCTCGCTGGCGTGGCGCATGCGCAGCTGCTGGCCGGACACCCACACCTTCTTCAGGTGCTCGAGCACCTCGCGCGGCATGCCCTGCGGCAGGTCGACCAGGCTGTGGTCTTCGCGGATGTCGATGCGGCCGATGTAGCGGCTCTCCAGGTCCGCCTCGTTGGCGATGGCGCCGACGATATTGCCCGGCTGCACGCCATGCATGTGGCCGACCTCGATGCGGAAGGTCTCCGTATCGAAACCGTGCTCGGGCGCGGACGCCGGACGCGCGTCGCGCGTGGCGGGCTCGCGCCGCGCTGCCGGCGGTGTCGGCGACGCGGCTTGCGGCTGCCCGGCTTCCGGCGGCGTGGCGAACAGCGTTTCGCCGGCGTTGTGATGCGCGCGTTCGGGCCGACCCCGGGCGATCGGGGGTCTCGCCGCGAACGGGGTCGAAGCCTCGCGCCGCTCCATGCGCTCGCGCGGACCGCGGCCGTCGTCGCGGTCCTTGCGCGGTGGCGGCGCGGCGATCAGCAGCGGCGTATCGCCCTGCACGGCCTGCGCCAGCGCGGCGGCGATCTCGGCGGCGGGCACATTGTGGTCGCGCTCGTAGCGTTCGACCAGGTCGCGGTACAGCGCCAGGTCCGGGCTTTCGAGCGCGCTGGTGATGCGGTCCATGAATTTGCCGACACGGCGTTCGTTCACCGTGTCCACGCTCGGCAGCTGCATCGGCTCGATCTTCTGCCGGGTCGCACGCTCGATCGCGCCGAGCATGCCGCGCTCGCGCGGCGCTGCGAACAGGATCGCTTCGCCGCTGCGGCCGGCGCGGCCCGTGCGGCCGATACGGTGCACGTAGCTTTCGGTGTCGTAGGGAATGTCGTAGTTGAGAACGTGACTGATGCGGTCCACGTCCAGCCCGCGCGCGGCCACGTCGGTGGCCACCAGGATGTCGATGCGGCCGTCCTTGAGTGACTGGATGGTCTTCTCGCGCTGCTTCTGGTCAAGGTCGCCGTTGATCGCGGCCGCAGCGAACCCGCGCGCAGCCAGCCGATCAGCCAGCTCCTGGGTGCCGAGCTTGGTGCGTGCGAACACGATCATCGCCTCGAACGGCTCGGCCTCGAGGATGCGGGTGAGCGCGTCGAGCTTGTTGGTGCCGCTGACCATCCACACCCGCTGGCGGATGTTGGGCGCGGTGGTGGTCTGCGACTTGATCGCGATCTCGACCGGGTCCTTGAGGTAGGTCTGCGCGATGCGCTTGATCTGGCTCGGCATGGTCGCCGAGAACAGCGCCACCTGGCGCGTCGCGGGCGTCTTCTTCAGCACCGTCTCGACGTCGTCGATGAAGCCCATGCGCAGCATTTCGTCGGCTTCGTCGAGCACCAGCGTGCGCAGTTCGGAGAGGTCCAGCGTGCCGCGGTCGAGATGGTCGATCACGCGCCCGGGCGTGCCGACGATCACCTGCACGCCGCGCTTGAGCGCGGCCAGCTGCGGGCCATAGCCCTGGCCGCCGTAGATCGGCAGCACCTGGAAGCCGGGCAGGTGGGTGGCGTATTTCTGGAATGCCTCGGCCACCTGGATGGCCAGCTCGCGCGTGGGCGCCAGCACCAGCACCTGCGGCTTGCGCGCGGCCGGATCGAGCCGCGCAAGCGCGGGCACGGCGAAAGCGGCGGTCTTGCCCGTGCCGGTCTGCGCCTGCCCGAGCACGTCGCGACCTGCCAGCAGCGGCGGGATGGTCGCGGCCTGGATGGGCGATGGAGATTCGTAGCCGACGTCGGACAGCGCCTGGAGCAACGGCTGCGAGAGTGCGAAATCGGAAAAACTGGTGGGCGGGGCTTCGGCGCTCATGGAATCCGGCGAGCCGGTCTTGAAAATCGGGGAGACAGTGTACGCGTCGCTGCGTCAGGGCGGCGTCGCGCGCTGCAGACAGCGCTGCGGCTAGGATGGGGCGCTCCATCCACACGTGCCTTCGAATGACCCGGTCCACGAGCCTTCCCAACCCCGTCCTCCTGCGGCCCCGCCGCAGGACCGGGGCCTGCTGAGCGTGTACGCGCCCGGTTTCGACAACGCGCTGCTGCGCGAAATGCCCGGCGATCCGGAGCAGGGGCCGCGGCGGCGCCAGGTGGAACAGGCCGTCTGGTCGCGGGTCCAGCCCACGCCCGTGGCGGCGCCGCGGTTGCTGGCGCATTCGGCAGAAGTCGCCGCCATGCTGGGCATCGACCAGGGCTGGCTGCATTCGGACGGGTTCGCCCGGGTCTTTGGTGGCAATGCGCTGCTGCCAGGCATGGATCCGTTTGCCGGCAACTACGGGGGCCACCAGTTCGGCCAGTGGGCCGGCCAGCTTGGCGATGGTCGTGCCATCAGCCTCGGCGAGGCGGTGACGGCCGACGGGACGCGCCACGAACTCCAGCTCAAGGGCGCCGGCCCCACGCCGTATTCGCGCAGTGCCGACGGCCGCGCCGTGCTGCGCTCGTCGATCCGTGAATTCCTGTGCAGCGAGGCGATGCACCACCTGGGCATCCCCACCACGCGCGCGCTGTCGCTGGTGGCAACGGGAGATGCGGTGGTGCGCGACATGTTCTACGACGGCAACGCGGCGCCCGAGCCGGGCGCGATCGTGTGCCGCGTCGCGCCCTCGTTCCTGCGCTTCGGCCACTTCGAGCTGCCGTATTCGCGCGGCGACAGCGGACTGCTGCGCCAGCTCGCGGAATTCTGCATCTGGCGGGATTTCCCGCACCTGCTCGGCAGCCGCGCTGGGCAGCCGCTGGATGCGCTGCGCGCGCAGGAGGTATTCACCGAGGCGCTGTTCGGTGAATGGTTCAACGAAGTCTGCGAACGCACCGCGCACATGGTCGCGGGCTGGATGCGGGTGGGCTTCGTGCACGGCGTACTCAACACCGACAACATGTCGATTCTGGGCCTCACCATCGACTACGGCCCCTATGGCTGGATCGACGACTACGATCCGGACTGGACCCCCAACACCACCGACGCGCAGGGCCGTCGCTACCGTTTTGGATGGCAGCCGCGGGTGGCGCACTGGAACCTGTCGCGCCTGGCGCAGGCGTTGACGCCGCTGTTCGACGATCTCGCGGTGCTGGAAGCCGGGCTCGATCGCTATGCCCAGGCCTGGCAGGCCGGCGACCGCGCAAACATCGCGGCCAAGCTCGGCCTGGCCGACTGCCGCGAAGACGATGTGGGCCGGATGGAGCGGCTGCAGGCGTTGATGCAGACGGCGCAGGTGGACATGACGATCTTCTTCCGCGCGCTGGCGGACATCGACCTCGACGCGCCTTCGCTCGAGCCACTGGCGGATGCGTTCTACGACGCGGAGCTGCGCGAGACACATGCGCCCGCCTTCGACGAGTGGCTCGACGACTACACGCAGCGGCTGCGCGGCGACACGCTCGATCCTGCTGCGCGCCTTACGCGCATGCAGGCGGCCAACCCGAAATACGTGCTGCGCAATTACCTGGCCCAGCAGGCGATCGACCAGGCCACGGCCGGTGATCCGTCGGGCATCGCCGAGCTGCTGGAGGTCATGCGCCGGCCCTACACCGACCAACCCGGTCGCGAAGACCTGGCGGCCAGGCGCCCGGACTGGGCGCGCAACCGGGCCGGGTGTTCGGCCCTCTCCTGCAGTTCGTGACCGTCATTCGTCGAGGAACGCTCCGCAACCCTTGAGCGTTTCGGCGCCCACCGTCAGCGCGATGGACGCGGGATAGTCCAGGTCGCTCATGCCGTCACTGCAGCTGCCGCGGGTAATCCGCAGTTCAACCGCGCTGCCGTCGTCGGCGCTACCGAGGAAGCCTTCGCCCGCCTCGAGCGGCGTGGCCTGCGCCACCACGAGCGGGCGTTCGCCCATGTCCAGTGCCAGGCGCATCCGTGGCGTCGGTCCGGCGTCCACCTCCAGTGACCAGAACGGCTCGGTGCCCAATCCGCGGAAGGCGACGCCGCGCGCGCGCGCCTCGTCCCAGGGCGAAACCTCGTCGGTGACGCGGCAGTCGAGGGTCTGGCCGCCGAGGGTCAGCGTGGCGCTGTCGCCCTTGTTCCAGAACTCGTTGCCCTGCGCGTCGGCGTAGCGGGCGCCCGACGCCGCCATCACCTGCGGCAGGACCGTCCGGCGGGTGGCGATGGTCAGGGTGAGTTCGCCCCTGGCGTTGTCGAACCTGGCGTTGGCGAGCACGTCGCCGCAGCGGAAGTTGGCCGTGGTGGAGTCGGGAAGCGGCGCTGCGGGCGTGCCGCTTGGCGGTGCGTCCGCCAAGGCGGGGTCTACCGCCACGGCGTCCGGCGACGCTGGTGGCGGGGCCGGCTGGCAGCCGGCTGCGAGCGACAGGGCCAGGACGAGGCAAGGGTGGGCGATGCGCATGGGGCTTCCCTGGAGACGGGGGATGGCCAATGTCCGACTTCGTGGTGATGAACGCAAACGGCGGGGCTGGCGGCTCCGGTGGCCCCCACCCCAACCCTCCCCCGCAAGCGGGGAAGGGGGCCGAACGTTGCGCGTCGGCGTGACGCTGCGCCCGGCCCGCGCGCTGCTCCGCGGGGGAGGGAGTCGAAGCGTTGCGCGT
This sequence comes from Luteimonas sp. A482, assembly GCF_054072655.1. Taxonomy (NCBI): domain Bacteria; kingdom Pseudomonadati; phylum Pseudomonadota; class Gammaproteobacteria; order Lysobacterales; family Lysobacteraceae; genus Luteimonas; species Luteimonas sp. A482. The sequence continues at coordinate 168,022 of NZ_JBSVRO010000006.1, read as the reverse complement.
CGGCGTGAAGTTGCGCCCGGCCCGCGCGCTGCTCCCTCCCCCGGCTGCGGGGGAGGGTTGGGGTGGGGGCCGCAGGTCGCCAGGCGCGCGCCGAAGCTTGCGCTACTCCAGCACGTGATCGACCCGCAGCACCGGATACAGGTCCAGGCGCTCATCCCAGGACGGGTGCCGTCGGTGGAAGAACTGCAGCCGCGCCGAAGGGTCGCTGGCGAAGGCTTCGTCTTCGCGCAGTCGCCGCTCGAACTCCAGCTTCAGCTCCGGGTCCGCCGCCAGCATCTCGCGCGCCACCGCCTCGGCCACGTAGGCTTCCATGTATTCCTTGCTTTCGAAGGCGTTGTTGAACACGCCCCACTGCAGCAGGGAATCCGGCGCCCGCGGCTCGAGCAGCGCCATCACCAGGCGCGCCTTGGGCTGCGCGATCGGCACGAACAGCGCGCCGCCGCCCACCGCACGCGACTCCGGCTGCCACTCGCCCTCGATCGTCAGCCGCTGGCGCCCTTCCAGGGGCTGCCCGGCAAAGCGCTTGGCGTCGGCCCGGAACACCTGCACGTCCAGCGCCTCGCACGGGCTGGAGTCCGGGCGGCAGTCGACGCGGCGATGGCGGACGCCGTGCTGGTCGAGCTTCGCGGCGACGATGTCGGCGAAGCCCGCCGGCACGAGGTAGCCGCCACGCGGGGCTTCGACGACCGTGTGCGGCACGACCACGTCACGCAGCGGCACCTGCCACACCCGTGGCGTGGTCGTGTCATAGCGGGTCATCGGCGCCCCGGACACCTCCGACGGCGTACGCGTGTAGGCATAGCCGCGGAAATCGATGATGCGGCTGTCCGTGGTTGCCAGGTATTCCAGCGCGACCGGCTGGCCGGACAGATCACGCGCATCGGCCGCCTGCGCCACCGCCATCCATTCGCGGCCGTGCCGCGCCACCTGCTCCAGCACCGAGACGATGGTGTTGCGGGTGATGCGCACGCGCACCGGGTACTGCTTCCAGGAGTGTGTCTCGACCAGCATCGCCAGCCGGTTGCGCAGCAGGAAGTAGCCGGTGGAAAAGCGCGGCGGCGAAACGCCATCCTCGAACCCCGAAGCCGGGTCCTGGTAATCCTCGAACGAGGGATAGAACGGCAGCGGCAGCGAGCCCTGCGCGGCCAGGTCGGCGATGGTGCGTTCGCGTAGGGCGAGGCCAGCCTGGCGCAGCGCCTCGTCGCCGGCGTGCAGCGGTTCGACCTGGATCGAGACGTCGTGTTCGAACTGCGCGCCGTTGGTGGCGTGCAGGTCGATGTAGGCGATCGGGTCCCAGGCCTCGACCAGCCGCAGCATCGCCTGCATCTCCGGCGAGTCGGCCTTGGCGTAGTCGCGGTTGAGGTTGAGGTTCTGCGCCGTGGTGCGCCAGCCCATTTCCTCGGGGCCGCTCTGGTTGGGGCGGTTCCAGGCGCCGAAGCGCTCGTGGCCATCGACGTTGAACACCGGCACGAACAGCCAGACCAGTTGCTCCAGCGCGCCCGGCGCGGCCTCGCCGGCCAGCGCCTCGCGCAGGGCCAGGAAACCGGCGTCCTTGCCGTCGATCTCGCCGGCGTGGATGCCGCCCTGGATCAGCACCACCGGCAGGCCGCGTGCGCGTGCGGCCTCGGGCGTCAGCGCGCCGCTGCGCGAGACAGCCAGCACTTTCATCGGCCGGCCTTCGGGGCTGGTGCCGAAATCGATGCAGCGCACCGCCTCGGGATGGCGCTGCTCGAAGGCCGCGCACAGCGCCACGGTTTCGTCGTAGCGGCCGGTCTTCACGAATCCGCTGCGCTCGGCCACGGTGGCCAGGGGCGGCTGTGCTGCGGCGGGCAGGGCGGTAGCCAGGACGGCGAGGAGGGCGGCGAGGATGGGCTGCTTCATCTTGGCTCGTGCGGAGGACGGTGCGGCGATGATGCCAGCGCGTCGCGCCGGGGCCATGTGTCAATGGTACGGACCGCATGGGCGGCTGGGCCCGGGATCGGCTAGCCTGCGGGACTTTCTCCCCGGAACACCCGCATGAGCACAAGCGCCACGCCGGTTCCCCCGGCCCAGGGCCGGATGCCCGGCCAGATCAAATACATCATCGGCAACGAAGCCTGCGAGCGCTTCAGCTTCTACGGGATGCGCAACATCCTGGTGCCGTTCCTGATCAGTTCGGTACTGCTGCAGTACCTGCCCGCGGGCAGCGAGCGCGAGGCGATGGCGAAGGAGGTCTTCCACACCTTCGTGATCGGCGTGTACTTCTTCCCGCTGCTGGGCGGCTGGCTGTCGGACCGCTTCTTCGGCAAGTACAACACCGTCCTGTGGTTCTCGCTGATCTACTGCGCCGGCCACGCCTGCCTGGCGATGTTCGAGGGCAACCGCACCGGATTTTTCACCGGCCTGTTCCTGATTGCGCTGGGATCGGGCGGCATCAAGCCGCTGGTGGTCAGTTTCTGCGGCGACCAGTTCGACCAGACCAACAAGGACAAGGCCAAGCTGGTCTTCGACGCGTTCTACTGGATCATCAACTTCGGTTCGTTCTTCGCCTCGCTGTTCGCGCCGCTGCTGCTGCGCCACTATGGTCCGGCCGTCGCCTTCGGCGTGCCGGGCGTGCTGATGTTCATCGCCACGGTGATGTTCTGGCTGGGCCGCAAGCAGTACGTCAACGTGCCACCGTCGGGCAACGACCCGCACTCGTTCCTCAACGTGATCCGCACCGCGCTGCGCGAGCGACGCGTGGGGGAGGGAAATGCTGGCGCGATCGTGGCCTGGAGCGGCGTCACGGTCGCCGCGCTGATGCTGGCGCTGTGGGCGCTTGATGCGATCGGCGCGGGTGTGCCGTGGCCGGACGCGTTCGGCTTCGTCATCACCGCCTGCCTGGCCCTGGGCGTGTTGATCGCCTTTGGCGGCTGGGGCGCGTCGCTGCAGCTCGAGCGGGCGCGTGGCCTGCATCCGGATGCCGCGGTGGACGGGGTGCGTGCCGTGCTGCGGATCCTGATCGTGTTCGCGCTGGTCACGCCGTTCTGGTCGCTGTTCGACCAGAAGGCCTCGACCTGGATCATCCAGGGCAACGCCATGGTGATCCCGCACGACCAGTGGTGGTGGCCGAGCCGGCTGATCCTGGAACCGGCGCAGATGCAGGCGCTCAACCCGCTGCTGGTGATGCTGCTGATCCCGTTCAACAACATCGTGCTGTACCCGCTGCTGCGGCGGATGGGATTCGTGGTGACCGCGCTGCGGCGGATGGGCTGGGGCATCGCGATCTCGGGCGTGTCGTGGATCGTGGCCGGCGTGCTGCAGCTGTGGATCGACAGCGGCGCCGAGGTCTCGCTGGCCTGGCAATCGCTGCCCTACCTGCTGCTGACCTTCGGCGAGGTGCTGGTCTCGGCGACCGCGCTCGAGTTCGCCTACAGCCAGGCGCCGCACGCGATGAAGGGCGTGATCATGGCGTTCTGGTATCTCACCAGCACCTTCGGCAGCCTGTGGGTGCTGCTGACCAACGCCGGCGTGCGCAACGACGGCTTCAAGGCGCTGATCGTGCAGACCGGCATGAGCGAACCGGCGTTCCTGATGTTCTTCTTCGCCGCATTCGCCTTCGTCGCGGCCGCCGCGTTCGCGCTGTATGCGCGGCGCTACCCGATGCAGGACAATTACCGCATCGCCAGCTGACGTCGCAGGAACCTTCGCATGTCCATCGTCACCTTCATCCTGATCGGCGTGACCGTGCTGGTCTCCTGGCAGGCGTTCAACAACCGCGTCCTGCTGGACCGCCTGATCCTGTGGCCGCCGGCGATCGACCGCCACCGCCAGTACGACCGCCTGGTCACCCACGGCTTCATCCACGCCGACAGCCAGCACCTGCTGTTCAACATGATCACGCTGTTCTTCTTCGGGCGCGCGATCGAGCCGGTGTTCGTGGACCGCATCGGACACCTGGGCTTCGCCGCGTTCTACCTGTCGGCCATCGTGATGGCGATCATGCCGACCTACTTCCGCCACCAGAAGGACGCGAACTATCGCAGCCTTGGCGCGTCGGGGGCCGTCTCTGCGGTGCTTTTCAGCTTCATCCTGTTCGCGCCGTGGAGCCTGATCTTCGTGTTCTTCATCCCGGTGCCGGCAATCGTGTACGCGGCGCTGTACATCGGCTACTCGATCTGGATGGACCGGCGCGGCGGCGACAACGTCAACCACAGCGCGCACCTGTGGGGCGCGGCCTACGGGATCCTGTTCACGGTGCTGATGGAGCCACGCGTGGCCAGCACGTTCCTGGCCCGGCTGCTCAGTCCAACGCTGGGCGGATGATCGGATGCGGCGCGCCGGCATGCCCGGCGCGGCAGGTTGCCGGCGGCGCGGTCAGACGGCGCTGGTCTGCACGTGGTGGTGTTCGATGTCGGTGTCGGTGACCCGGTAGGTCTGCTCGAGGCCGCCGTAGATCAGCGAGTCGAGCTGCGAGAATTCCAGGTTGTCGACGTCACCATTGCGAACCAGATCGAACAGGCGGTTGACCGCCTCATGCCGCGTGCTGCTGTCGATCATGGTGTTCCCCTTGCAAAATGGTGTCCGTTCCCTGCTTGGAAGCACGTTGCGTGCCAAAGTGAACCGTGATCGCCGTCAAGATACTGGCTGACGCTGGAGGTCAGCACCTGGCTGGTCGCGCGCATACTGACTCGAAGCGCAGCCGCCTGCGGCCGTGCGGCTGCATCTGATCGGGAGGACGCGATGGGTATCGAACACTTGGAGGGACGTGGCTTCAGTGTGGAGACGGATGGCCATCGCAGCGTCGTGGACTACACGCTGGAAGGCGACCGCATGCGGATCACGCACACCCTGGTCCCGGACGCCCTGCGCGGACGCGGCATCGCCGGACAACTGGTACGTGCCGCGTTCGAGCATGCGCGTTCGGAAGGGTGGCAGGTCGTAACCCAGTGCGAGTACGCGGCGTCCTGGGTCGAACGGCACCCGGAGTACGCCGACCTCGTTGTCGGGGACTGAGCCGGCGCGCGAATGCGGTGGCCGTAGTGCAGGCCGGGGGCCGTTGCGGGCCTTCCGGAGCACTGCGCCGTCCCGGACCTGGACGCATCCAGGTCGCGACGGATGGCCCGCGCAGCACGCGATCTGCGAGACTGCGCGTCCTCCCACGACCCGTGCGACCCATGCGGCTCAACCGTTACATCAGCGACACCGGCCATTGTTCCCGGCGCGAGGCCGACCGCCTGATCGGCGAAGGCCGCGTCACCGTGAACGGCCAGCGCGCCGGCATCGGCGCCGAGGTGGGCGAGGGCGACGCCGTGCTGCTGGACGGCCAGCCGCTGAAACAGCGTGCCGCCGCACGCGGCCGCCGCCACGTCTACATCGCGCTCAACAAGCCGGTCGGCATCACCTGCACCACGGAGTCGGCGGTGAAGGACAACATCGTGGACTTCGTGGATCACGAGCAGCGGATCTTCCCGATCGGGCGCCTGGACAAGGATTCCGAGGGGCTGATCCTGCTGACCAGCAACGGCGATATCGTCAACGCCATCCTCCGCGCCGAGAACGGGCTGGAGAAGGAATACCTGGTGGCGGTGAACCACGCGGTCACGCCCGAGTTCCTGCGTGGAATGAGCCGCGGAGTGCCCATCCACGGCCAGACCACGCTGCCGTGCAAGACCGCCAAGCTGGGGCGCTTCGGGTTCCGGATCGTGCTGACGCAGGGGTTGAACCGGCAAATTCGCCTGATGACGGCGCATTTCGGCTTGCGAGTCAAACAGTTGCAGCGCGTTCGCATCGGTAGCGTCAGGCTTGCCCACCTCAAACCGGGGCAGTGGCGCAATCTCACCGATGCCGAGCTGGCAGGCCTGCTGCCGGGCCGCGAGGACTGGTAACCGGTTGACAAATCGGGATTTACACTTTCCGCAAAAGTTTGGTATCTTTCGCGAACTGTTCAAGGCCGGGATCACGGTACATCGTGACTCCGATGCGGTAGATCACAAGAGTCACGAGCCGTCCCCCCCGGCGGTTGCTCCAGGCGATCCGCTCCATCGTTCGCGTTACCCCTTGCTCGATACAGTCCAGGCATCCCTGACAGGGCCCGGTATCCATCCACTGTCCAGTTTCAAGGAGTAGCAGCATGTCCGAACGTCAGACCGGTACCGTCAAGTGGTTCAACGACGCCAAGGGCTTCGGCTTCATCACGCCGGAAAGCGGCCAGGACCTCTTCGTCCATTTCCGTTCGATCCAGGGCACCGGCTTCAAGTCGCTGCAGGAAGGCCAGCAGGTCACCTTCAAGGTTGTGCAGGGCCAGAAGGGCCTGCAGGCTGACGAAGTACAGCCGGTCTAAGCGACACGTCGCTCAGGCAATGCCAGAAAGCCCCGGGTGGAGACACCCGGGGCTTTTTCGTGGTTCTTCTCCCATTCGAGGGAGAAGGATGGACACGGTTGCTGGAAGTCCCGCGCGTGCTTCGGATTGGTCGCCAGGGCACGGCTCACTGCGACTGCTGCCGTGATGCTTCGATGGCCAGCTTTTTCGAAGCCACGCCAGTGACTGGACGATAGTCGTTCCGGGGCGGGGGTTGCGGAAAGCAGCGCATGGATGCGCTGCGGCGGCGAGTCAGCCATGGATGGCTGACCGAGCCGGGGAGCAACCCCCGCCCCGGGACGATCCCGACCGAAGGAGGGTGTTGCATGCTCGTGCGGCCGCGCCCGCCAAGCATCCGGCCCTATCGTCCCATGCCTGCTCGGACAACCTTGACCGCCCCTGCACGCGCGCGGAGTTACAAAAGCGTTGGCGTGCATGTTCATGCCGCCATCCCAGCAGGGGGACTCATGAAGCGGTTACTGGTAACGATCCTCGTCGTGTGCGCGCTGGCGGGTTGCCGCCCTGAAGCGCCGACCCAGCCGGGTGCATCCGCCGTGCCCGGCACGCAGGCGCCGATGCCGCAGGAAGAACCAGCGGCGCCCGTGGTGCTCGAGGATGTGGTGGAAACCGATCCGCGCTACATCATCGGCATCACCTGGCCCGACGGCGTGGATCGCTATCCCAAGCTGGCCGTGCTGCTCAAGGACTACGCGGATGCGGCACGCGCCGAGGTGATGCAGGCGGTCGAGGGACTCGGGCCGGACGCAACCGCGATGTACGACCTGGCGCTGGAGTTCAGGGTGATCGCCGACACGCCGCAGGTGTTCGCCGTGGCCGCCGACGGCGGCAGCTATACCGGCGGCGCGCACGGCACGCCGCTCATCGCGCGTTTCGTCTGGCTGCCGCAGGAGGACCGCCTGCTCACGCCGGCCGACCTGGTCGCCGATGCGAGTGCGTGGCGGGAGGTGTCCTCGTACGTGCGTGAACAGTTGCACGCGGCGCTGTCGCAGCGCGTGGACGCCGACGAGCTTGAGCCGGGCGAGCGCGCGCGCGTGATGCGCTCGGCCGGCCGCATGATCGAGGAGGGCACGGCACCCGAACCGGACAACTTCGCACAGTTCGAACCCGTGATGGGCGCCGACGGCAGCGTGGTCGCCCTGCGTTTCGTGTTCCCGCCCTACCAGGTGGGGCCGTACTCGGATGGCGTGCAGACCGTTGAAGTGCCTGCCGCGGTGCTGCTGCCGCATGTGGCGTCGGCGTACCAGCCGCTGTTTTCGAGATCGGTCGCCGCAAACTAGATCCGCCGGCAGACTTCAGCGGGTGCACTCGCCAGAGGGCGCCGAAGCATGGTCAAGGTGGATTTCGCGCGCGGCGTGCGCGGGTGATATCGCGCCACAGCAGACTCAATGCCTGCTCGCTTCTGGATACGGCAGCAGCGCTGCGCGCCGAACGTACGCGGCGAGAAGAAGGCGGCGGAGAAGCGTCATCGCAGGGTCGCCTGCAGGGATGTGGCGATGTCCGCGTCGATGCGCAGGGTGGCGAGGGAATCGGCGCGGGTGCGGCCCTGGTTGAGGATCGCGATCGGCAGGCCGATCGCGGCCGCCATGCGTGCGAAGCGGAAGCCCGACCAGACCATCAACGAGGATCCTGCCACGAGCAGTGCGTCGGATTCGTGCAGGCCCTGCTGCGCATCGGCCACGCGCTGGCGCGGGACGCTTTCGCCGAAGAACACCACGTCGGGTTTGAGCAAGCCGCTGCACTGTATGCAGTACGGCGGGGTGAAGCCGTCGACGGCGCTGTCGTCGATGTCGGCGTCGCCGTCCGGTGCGGTGCGGGCAAGGCGGGACTGCCAGCCGGGATTGGCGGATTGGATATCGGACTGGATGCGTTCGCGTGGACTGCGTGCGCCGCAGCCCAGGCAGACGACGTCGTCGAGGCGGCCATGCAGGTCGATCACGCGCTGGCTGCCGGCGCGCTGGTGCAGGCCATCGACGTTCTGGGTGAGCAGCGTTCGCACCTGTCCGCGCTGTTCAAGCGCCGCCAGTGCGGCATGGGCGGCGTTGGGACGGGCCGACAGGAAGCGCGGCCAGCCGACGCTGCTGCGCGCCCAGTAGCGGCGGTAGGTGGCCTCGCTGCCGGTCAGGGCCTGGAAGGTGATTGGCGGCGTGCGCTTCCACTCGCCGTCGCGGTCGCGGTAGTCGGGGATGCCTGATTGCGTGCTGCAACCGGCACCCGTGAGCACGAAGATGCGGCGATGGCGCGCAATCCATTCGCGCAGGGCTTCGGCTGATCCGGCGCGCGGCGCAGCTTCGGGGATCGCGGACATATCGCGATCCTAACCGGAGCATTGCGCCTGCAGAACGAAAAACGCCGCCGGATGACCGGCGGCGTTTCCTGTGCTGCGATGGCGCGGATCAGTTCGCCGTCGGTGCCGCATCCAGGCCACGCTTCTTCAGCAGCGGCTCGATCCTGGGCTCGTGACCGGTGAAGTCGACGAACAGCTGCTTGGCATCCTTGGCGCCACCGCGCGAGAGCAGTGTCGAGCGCAGGCGGTCGCCGTTCTCGCGCTTCAGGCCGCCGTTGGCCTTGATCCACTCGACCGTGTTGGCGTCCAGCACTTCCGACCAGATGTAGGCGTAGTAGGCCGCCGCATAGCCGCCCATGATGTGGCTGAAGTAGGGCGTGCGATAGCGCGGCGGCACCGGTGCGTAGTCCAGTCCGACCGACTTCAGCGCAGCCGCTTCGGTCGCTACGATCTCGCCGGCCGCCGGCAGCTTGTCCTGCGGCAACTGGTGCAGGTACTGGTCGAGCATGGCCGCGCCGAGGTATTCGGTGGTGGCGAACCCTTCGTTGAAGGTGGCCGAGGCCATCTTCTTGTCCAGCAGTTCCTTCGGCAGCGGCTCGCCGGTCTCATGGTGCTTGGCGTAGTTGGCCAGGATCGACGGCCAATCGGCCCACATCTCGTTGACCTGCGAAGGGAACTCGACGAAGTCGCGCGGCACGTTCATGAAGAAGTACGGGTACTTCACGTCCGAGAACATGCCGTGCAGCGCGTGCCCGAACTCGTGGAACATGGTGGTGACTTCATCCCAGGTCAGCAGGGTCGGCTCGCCCGCCTGCGGCTTGGGGATGTTCTGGTGGTTGGCGACCACCGGCAGCGTGCCTTCGAGTTCGGACTCGCCGACGTAGGAGTTCATCCACGCGCCACCGCGCTTGGACGGACGCGCATAGGGATCGAAGATGAAGATCGACAGCGGCTTGCCGTCCTTGTCGAAGACATCGTAGGTGAGGGTGTCGGCGTGGTACTTCGGCAGGTCGCTGCGTTCCTTGAACGTGATGCCGTACAGCTCGGTCGCGGCGAAGAACACGCCGTTCTCGAGCACGTTCTTCATCTCGAAGTAGGGCTTGAGCTGGTTGTCGTCGAAGGCGTACTTGTCCTTGCGCACCTTCTCCGTGTAGTAGGCCCAGTCCCAGGGCTCGAGCTTGAAGCTGGCTTCGCCCTTGGCGGCCTGCTCACGGTCGATCATCGCCTGCAGGTCGGCGCCCTCGCGGCGCGCGTTGGCCACCGCGGCGGGTGCTAGGCGGCCGAGCATCTCGTTCACCGCTTCGACGGTGGCCGCGGTCTCGTCGGCCAGCACGAACTCGGCCGGCGTGTCGTAGCCCAGCAGCTTGGCGCGCTCGCTGCGCAGCTTGAGCACCTCGGCGACGATGCCGGTGTTGTCCCACTGGTTGCCGCGGCTGCCGCGGACCACCGAGGCCTTGTGGATGCGCTCGCGCAAGCTCCGGTTGTCCAGCTGCGGCAGCAGCGGCTGGCCGGTGGTGTTGAGCAGGGTCAGCAGGTACTTGCCGTCCTGGCCCTTGGCCTTCGCGGCCGCGGCGGCTGCGACGATCTGCCCCTCGCTGAGCCCGGCCAGTTCGGACGCGTCGTCCACCAGCACCGCCGAGTCGTTGACCTCGTCGAGCACGTTGTTGGAGAACTGCGTGCCGAGCGCGGCCATGCGCGAGTTGATCTCCTTCAGGCGCACCTTGTCGGCCTCGGAGAGCTTGGCGCCGGAGCGGACGAAGCTGTCGTAATACTCATCGACCAGGCGCACGCCCTCGGCGTCGAGGCCAAGCTCGTTGCGCTGGTTGTAGACGGCCTGCACCCGCTCGAACAGCTGCGGGTTGAGCATGACCGCGTCGCGGTGCGCGGCGAACTTCGGCGCGTACTCGTTGTTGATCTGCTTGCGCGTGTCGTTGGTGTCGGTGCCGTTGAGGTTGCCGAAGATGCGGCGCGCGTTGTCCAGCAGCTGGCCGGACTTCTCCAGCGCCAGGATCGTGTTCTCGAAGGTCGGCGCCGTCTTCACGGTGGCGATCTGCTGGATCTCTTCCAGGTTGCGCGCCATGCCCGCGTCAAAGGCCGGCGCGAAGTGTTCGTCCTTGAGCTTGTCGAACTGCGGGTAGCGCAGCGGCAGCGGGCTTTGCACGAACAGGGGATTGGCCGCCTGCGCCTCGGGGCTGGCGGCAGCGGTCGCGTTCACGGGGCCGTCGGCGGTGGTCTGGGCGGTGGCCCCGGTGGACACGGCGGCGGTCAGCGCGATGGCCAGGGCGGCAGCGAGCGGGTGCTTCATGGGCAATCCTCGTGAAACTGGAAAACCCAAGGGTAGCCGATGGCGGCTGACCAGGCCCCTGACAAACGGCACATGGCCGGGTTGCGCGGAGGGGGCAGGTCCAGCGCTACACTCCCTCGACGGCGGGGATCTCTTCACACGGCCGCGGCGCGGCATCGGGGGTTGCATGAAGTGCGACAGGTTCCTGTTCCTGCTGCTGGCCCTGGGCCTGGCGGGTACCGCCGGGGCGGCCGAGACGCTGCGCTACGTGGCACTGGTGGACGGCGGCAAGCAGGCCGGCCAGCAGACGGTGACCACCGGCGAGGACGGCGTGGTCCGGACCGAATTCATCTTCAAGGACAACGGCCGCGGACCCGAGCTGAAGGAAGAGTTCACCCTCAACGATGACGGCACGTTCCGCCGCTACCGTGTGGCCGGAATCTCCACGTACGGCGCACCGGTCGACGAGCAGTTCGAACTGCTCGATGGCGTCGCGCGCTGGAAATCGACCTCCGACCAGGGCGAGCAACGCGTCGCCGACGGCGCGCAGTACTCGCCGCTGGGCGGGACGCCTGCGGTGGCATCGGTTGCGCTCTCGGCGCTTGCCGCTCGCGGGGACGGGCGCCTGCCGTTGATCCCCAGCGGCACCCTGAGCGTGCGCAAGGTGACCGAAGCGCAGGTGCGCAGGGGCGACGAAGCCCGCACGGTGCAGCTGGTGGCGATTACCGGCATCGGCTTCACCCCGACCTTCGCCTGGGCCACCGACGAGGCGCGGCCGCGCCTGTTCGCCTACATCTTCCCGGGCTTCATGCAGATGATCGAGGCCGGCTGGGAAGGCAATGCCGACGCGCTCGAAACGGCGCAGAAGGCCGCGGAAGCCGAGGCGCTGGTGTCGCTGCAGCAGCGCCTGGCGCACCCGCTTGCCGGCAGCACCCTGATCCGCAACGCGCGCGTGTTCGACAGCGAGCAGGCGCGGCTGGGCGTGGCGTCGGACGTGCGGCTGGCCGATGGACGGATCGTATCGGTGCTGGCGGCCGGCGCGGATGTCGCCGCGGCCGACCACGTCATCGATGCGGGCGGGCGCGTGCTGCTGCCTGGGCTGTTCGACATGCACACCCACGTCGACCGCTGGGGCGGCGGCCTGCAGCTGGCCGCGGGCGTCACCTCGGTGCGCGACATGGGCAACGACAACGCCACCCTGCAGCAGGTGATGGCCGAAGAGCGCGCCGGCACGCTGCTGATGCCGCGCATCGTCGCCGCCGGCTTCCTCGAGGGCGAGAGCAAGCAGTCCGCGCGCAACGGGTTCGTGGTCGGGGGCCTCGATGGGGCGAAGAAGGCAATCGACTGGTATGCGGCCAATGGCTACCCGCAGCTGAAGATCTACAACTCGTTCCCGAAGGGAATCCTGCCGGCGACCGTTGCCTACGCGCACGAAAAGGGGCTGCGCGTGAGTGGCCATGTGCCGGTGTTCCTGCGCGCGCAGGACGCGGTCGATGCAGGCTTCGACGAGTTGAACCACATCAACCAGGTGGTGCTGAACTTCCTGGTCAAGCCCGACACCGACACGCGCACGCTCGAGCGCTTCTACCTGCCCGCGCGCGAGGCCATCGACCTGGACCTCGACTCCGATGCGGTGCAGGACTTCATCGGCACGCTCGCAGCGAAGCAGATCGTGCTCGACCCGACGCTTGCGACGTTCGAGTTCCTGCACCAGCGCAACGGCGAGATCACGCCGATCTTCGCCGGCATCGAGGACCACCTGCCGCCGGACGTGCAGCGTGGCCGTCGTGCCGCGGAGATGGACATTCCCGATGACGCAACCGGGGCGCGCTATCGCGAGTCGTTCCAGCGGATGGTCGAGTTCGTCGGGCGCGCGTACCGTGCCGGCGTACCGCTGGTGGCCGGCACCGACGAGGTGCCTGGCTTCACCCTGCAGCACGAGCTGGCGCTGTACGTGCGCGCGGGGCTGACGCCGGCGCAAGCGCTGCAGGTGGCGACCTGGAACGGCGCGAAGTATTCCGGCGTGCTGGAGCAGCTGGGCAGCATCGCGCCCGGGAAGCAGGCCGACCTGGTGCTGGTTGACGGTGACCCGACCACCGACATCGCCGACATCCGCAAGGTGGTCACCGTGATCAAGGGCCAGACCGTCTACTACCCGGCGGAAATCCTCACCGAGCTGGGCATCCGCCCGTTTGCCGAACCCCTGCGCGTGCAGGCCGCGGATGGCGCGCGATGACTACCGCGCACGGGTTTTCCGCGACGGGCATCGATGGCGACGAGGTGGCGCTGGCCGATTACGCCGGCAAGGTGCTGCTGATCGTCAACGTCGCTTCGAAATGCGGCTTCACCCCGCAGTACGCGGGGCTGCAGCAGCTGTGGCGCGACTACCGGGAACGCGGCCTGGTCGTGCTGGGCTTCCCCTGCGACCAGTTTGGCCACCAGGAGCCCGGCGACGAGGCCGCGATCCGCGCGTTCTGCACGCTCGACTACGGCGTCGACTTCCCGATGTTCGCCAAGGTCGAGGTCAACGGCGCAAGCGCGCATCCGCTGTGGGCATGGCTCAAGCGCGAGAAGGGCGGCCTGCTCGGGATCGACGCGATCAAGTGGAACTTCACCAAGTTCCTGGTCGGCCGCGACGGTCGCGTGCGCAAGCGCTATGCGCCGACCGAAACGCCCGACGCGCTGCGCGCCGACATCGAAGCGGCGCTGGCGCAAGGCTGAGCCGCGGCGCGCAAGGTCAATGGACGATGGTGACCGGCACCGGCATGCCGGCCAGCACCTTCATCGAGACCGAGCCGAGCAGGGTGCCCTTGATCGCGCCGCTGCCGCGCGAGCCCATCACGATCAGGTCGACCTTCTGCTTGGCCGCGGCATCGAGGATGCCCTCGGCGATGCCGTCCACCTTCTCGACGAAGCTCACCTGGACCTTGCTGCGGGCCAGCGCCTTTTTCGCAGGTGCGAACATGCGTTCGAAGTTCTCGGCGTGCAGGGTGCGCGCGGCTTCGGCGCCGATCCTGCGCTCCACGCCCGGGAACAGGGTGTCGTCGACCGCAACCACCACCACCTTGCCGGGCTTGGCCAACGACTTGGCCAGGCCCAGGGCGTGTTTCAGGGCGCGCGTGCTTGTGTCGCTACCGTCGACCGGTACCAGGATCTTCATTTGCGGGGTTCTCCGAATGTTGGTGTGATTCTACCCGTCCCTCCGGCGTCGGATGCGCTACCCCCGAACGGGCCAGCGGGCAGCGCGCCGTCCGTGGTGCCGACCTGGATATGTCCGGGCCGCGCATGGCTTTGCGTTGGCTCCGCCATGGCAATCGACCCCACCGCAAAAAAGCTGGCCTGCGCACTGATGCTCACACTGTCGCTCGCAACAGGGGCGGCGCACGCGGCGCCGGAGGAAGGTGCGCGCATCCGGCTCGCCGTCGTCGGCGACTCCGACAGCCATTCCTACCACGATCGCCTGCGTTTCAGCGGGAACGACGGCGCCCGTGGCGGCGCTCACCACGCCACCACCTGGCAGTGGACCGAGGCCCTGCAGCGCCTGCGCAGCGGCTGGATCGACCAGGGCGAATGGGCGCACCACGGCAGTCCCGGCACCATCGCACGGGCCGCCGGATGGGTGGGCCTGTCGGCGCGTGCGCCGGAAAAGGAGGACTTCCGCTACAACTTCGCGGTTTCCGGCGCCCGTTGCGAGAGCCTGATGGGAGGCGAACGACAGGTGCCACAACTGGTCGGCCTGATGGACGAGGAACCGGACGCGTGGCGTAGCGGAGTGGTGGTGATCCGTATCGGCGTCAACAGTTTCGGACAGAGCGACAGCCTCGAACGGCTCGCCACCAACCCGGACGATCCGGAGCTTTCGGGCACGATCACCCGCTGCATCTCGGCCATGCGCGAGGCCGTGCATCACGTGCACCACAGCCATCCGCATACCCGCGTGGTGCTGGTCGGCATCTTCGACAACAGCAACATCGGCGACGCCGCGCTCGCCCCGCGTGCGCCTGCCGCGCTGCGCAACATCGCCACCGCGTTGGACCGCTATGACGACGCGTTGCGGGCAATGGCGGTGCGCGATTCCCGCATCGCGTTCTTCGACGACCGCGCCTGGTTCGCAGCGCTGTGGGGGTCGCGCGGCCCGGAAGGACGGCCGCGTTATCGTGACGTCAACATCGGCGGGCGCATGCGCGTCAGCAATACGCAGGGCGATGCGCCTTCGCATGCGGTGTTGGCCGATGGCCACGCCGGCAGCGCATGGAACGCACTGTGGGCCCGGGCCCTGGTCGATCTGATCGACCGCCACTTTGGCGCGCGCATCCCGGCGGTGGACGAGGCCGAGCTGCTGGCGCTGCTGCAACCCGGCCGGCATCGCGACCGGCGCGGGTGACGCGCTATTTTTCGACGAAGGCGCGCTCGAACACATAGTCGCCAGGCGTGCCGATGCGCGGCGCAGCGGCGAAGCCGCGCCGGTCGAGCAGGGCGCGGAAGTCGGCCAGCATCTGCGTGCTGCCACAGATCATGGCGCGGTCCTTCGCCGGATCGAGTGGGTCGAGGCCGAGGTCGGCGGCCATGCGGCCGCTGTCGAGCAGGTCGGTCAGGCGGCCGCGCTGGTCGCGGCCCTGCCATTCGAAGGCCTCGCGGCTCACCGCCGGGTAGTACAGCAGCTGGCGCGCGATCTGCTCGCCCAGCAACTCATGCCGCGGCAGCTCGTTGACGATGTAGTCGCGGTAGGCGAGGTCGCCCGCGCTGCGCACGCCGTGGGCGACGATCACGCGCTCGAAGCGCTCGTAGGTCTCCGGATCCTTGATCACCGGCATCCACGGTGCCAGGCCTGTGCCGGTGCCCAGCAGGTAGAGGTTGCGGCCGGGATGCAGGTCGCTGATCAGGAGGGTGCCGGTCGGCTTGCGACCGATCAGCACTTCGTCGCCGGGCTGGATGTGCTGCAGGCGCGATGTCAGCGGGCCGTTGGCCACCTTGATGCTGAAGAACTCCAGCTGCTCCTCCCAGTTCGCGCTCGCGATCGAGTACGCGCGCAGCAGCGGCTTGCCCGCGACCTGCAGCCCGATCATCACGAACTGGCCGTTCTCGAAGCGGAAACCGTCGTCGCGGGTGGTGGTGAAACTGAAGTAGCTGTCCGTCCAGTGGCGGACGTCCAGCACCGTCTCGGTGCCGAAAGCGGAGGACATGGGAAAGGGGGTCGGAAGAGTCAGCCACAAATTATAGCGAATGGATGAGACTGGCTCTCATCTTCCAGGTGGCTAAGGGGTGACACTTTGTCCACAGACCGGCGTAGGAGCGGCTTCAGCCGCGATCGCTGGATCCGCAGCAACGCGCCCGATGGTCGCGATTCGCGGCTGAAGCCGCTCCTACAGTGGTCCACGAGCGGGCCGGCTACCGATACCCGGCCGCCTGCAGCTCGAACAGCTCCGCATAGCGCCCGCCCTGCGCCATCAACTGCTCGTGGGTGCCACTCGCCTCGACCCGGCCGTCGGCCAGCATCAGGATGCGGTCGGCCATGCGCACGCTGGAGAAGCGGTGCGAGATCAGCACCGCGGTTCGGTCGTCGGACAATTCCTTGAAGCGCTGGAACACCTCGAACTCGCTGCGCGCATCGAGCGCGGCGGTGGGCTCGTCGAGGATCATCACCTGCGCATCGCGCATGTAGGCGCGTGCGATCGCGATCTTCTGCCACTGCCCGCCGGACAGGTCGACGCCGGTCTTGAAGCGGCGGCCGATCAACTGGTCGTAGCCGCCCGGCAGCGCGTCGATGACCTCGTCGGCCATCGCCCGGCGTGCGGCGTCCTCGATCCGGGCACGGTCATCCATGCGGTCGATCTGGCCGACGCCGATGTTCTCGCCGGCGGTGAGGTGGTAGCGCACGAAGTCCTGGAAGATCACGCCGATATTGGCACGCAGCGCGTCGATGTCGTATTCGCGCAGGTCGTGGCCGTCGAGCAGGATGCGGCCCTCGTCCGGGTCGTAGAGGCGCGCCAGCAGCTTGACCAGCGTGGTCTTTCCGGCGCCGTTCTCGCCGACCAAAGCCAGCACCTCGCCGGCGCGCAGCTCGAAGTCCATGTGCCGCACCGCCCAGCGCTCCGCGCTGGGATAACGGAAGCCGACGTCCTCGAACACGAAGCCCTGCGCGATAGGGCTGGGGAATGGCCGCGGGTTGTCCGGCGAGGTGATTTCCGGCTCGACCTCGAAGAACGAGAACAGGTCGTCCAGGTACAGCGCCTGCCCGGCCACCTGCGAGAAGCCGATCAGCAGGCCCTCGAGCAGCTGGCGCAGCCGTCGGAAGCTGCCGGCGAGGAAGGTCAGGTCGCCAATGGTGAAGTCGCCGCGCACCGTGCGCCAGGCGATGTAGCCGTAGGCGACGTAATAGCCGAGCGTACCCAGCGCTGCGAGCAGCGCTCCCCAGAACGCGCGCCGCCGCGCGAGCGCGCGGTTGGCGAGGAAGAACTTGTCTGCCAGCGTCCGGTAGCGGTCCACCAGGAAGCGGTGCAGGTTGAAGATCTTCACTTCCTTGGCCGTCTCGACGCTGGCGCCGGTCTGGCGCACGTACTCGAGCTGCCGGCGCTCGGGCGTCCACTGGAAGTTGAGCGAATAGCTCAGCGCACTGAAATGCGCCTCGCCGAGGAAGGCCGGCACCAGCGCCACCGCCAGCAGCACGATCAGCCAGGGCGCGTAGACCAGCAGGCCGATCGCGAAGCTCACCACCGTGATCGCGTCCTGCACCTGGCCAAACAGCTGGCCCATCAGGTTCATGCGGCCCATGGTCTGGCGGCGCGCCCGGTCTAGCTTGTCCTGCAGCTCCGGGTCCTCGAAATCCTCCAGGTCGAGCGTGGCCGCGTGCTCCATCAGGCGCACGCTGGTAGCGTTGGTGAACAGCTCCGAGAGCAGCGCGTCGGCATAGCTCACGATCCGCCCGAGCAGGTCGGAGAGGATCGCCAGGCCGAACTCGATCACCAGCAGCCACAGCAGGTGTTCGAGCTGTCCGCCGCGCCAGGCCTCGCCGATCGAGTCGAAGCCAAGGCCCAGCCCGACCAGCCGGATCACCTCGTCGATGATCAGCTTGCCGATGTAGAGCGTGAGGATCGGCAGGAACGCGCGGATCACGCGCAGGCCGAGGCTGGTCATGCTCAACGCAGGGCTGGTGGCCCAGATCTGGCGCAGGAACGGCGGCAGGTTGCGCATCGCGTCGAAGCGCTCGCGCAGGCTGGGCCGGCTGTCTGCGCGGCTGGGCTTCGGGGCGGCTTTTTCGGTCCCGCGTCGGCTCATGCCGGTATTGTGCATCGCGTCCGTAGCCTTGTCGCGCGGATGGCCGCGGACTGTCACGCCGTCCTGAGGCTGTCATCCCGAGCGCAGCGAGGGATCTGCCTTAGGGCATCATGAGCAGATCCCTCGCTGCGCTCGGGATGACAAGTCCGGCTCCCGAAGCAGGACTGTCCGTTCGCGCGGCGCTGCTGAAGGGCAGCGTGCCGCTGACTCCTACAGCACTTCCGAGGCGTAATCCGCCAGCCGCGAGCGCTCGCCGCGACGCAGGGTCACGTGCGCGCTGTGCGCCCAGTTCTTGAAACGGTCGACCGCGTAGGTCAGGCCGGACGTGGTTTCGGTGAGGTAGGGCGTGTCGATTTGCTCGACGTTGCCCAGGCAGACGATCTTGGTGCCGGGCCCTGCGCGGGTGATCAGCGTCTTCATCTGCTTGGGCGTGAGGTTCTGCGCCTCGTCCAGGATCAGCCAGCGGCTGAGGAAGGTGCGTCCGCGCATGAAGTTGAGCGAACGGATCTTGATCCGCGAGGCCAGCAGGTCGTTGGTGGCCGCGCGTCCCCACGCGCCCCCTTCCTGGTTGTGGGTCAGCACCTCGAGGTTGTCGGTGAGCGCGCCCATCCACGGCGTCATCTTCTCCTCCTCGGTGCCGGGCAGGAAGCCGATGTCTTCGCCAACGCTCACCGTCGCGCGGGTCATGATGATCTCGCGGTAGCGCTGCTGGTCCATGGTCTGCGCCAGGCCTGCGGCCAGCGCGAGCAGGGTCTTGCCCGTGCCGGCGGTGCCAAGCAGGGTGACGAAGTCGATCTCCGGGTCCATCAGCGCGTTGAGCGCGAAATTCTGCTCGCGGTTGCGCGCGGAAATGCCCCAGACCGCGTGCTGGCTGCGGCGGTAGTCGTCGACGATCTGCAGCACCGCCTTGCCTTCGTCGACCTTGGCCACGCGGAACTCGGCGTCGTCGTCGCCGGGCAGGTACAGGTACTGGTTGGGATGCCAGTCGCTGTCCTCGTCGACGGCGACTTCGTAGTAGGTGCGGCCGCGATCGGTCCAGGAGCGCAGGTCCTTGCCGTGGCGCGTCCAGAAGTCTTCCGGCAGCGCGTTGGCACCGGTGTAGAGCAGGCTGAAGTCGTCGAGCGCGCGGTCGTTTTCGTAGTCCTCGCTGACCAGACCGGCGATCGCGGCCTTGATCCGCAGGTTGATGTCCTTGGACACGAACACGACCGGTAGCTCGGGCTCGTCGCGCCGCAGCTGCAGGATCGCGCCGAGGATGCGGTTGTCGGGCGCGACCGCGCCAAACGAGGTCTTGTCCTCCTTCGGCATCGTGGTCTGGAAACGCAGCTTGCCGATGCTCGCCGCGCCGCGCAGCTGCAGGCCGTTGGGGCGCTGGAGCAGCAGGCCGGTCCCGATCTTGTCGCTGCCGTGCGCCTCGATCAGCTCATTGATGAAGCGGCTCACCTGGCGCGCGTTGCGGCTGGCTTCGGATGTGCCCTTCTTGCCGTTGTCGAGTTCCTCGATGACCTGCATGGGCAGGAACACGTCGTGTTCCTCGAACCGGAACAGCGCGGTGGGGTCGTGCATCAGGACGTTGGTGTCGAGCACGTAGACGCGCTTGCCGTGGGTCATCATCGAAATGTTCGCCTCCTGGCGACGGAAAGACGGGCACGGCCGCGCGCCGCCGCGACCTGCGGGGCAGGGCGGCGGTCGGGGCGGTCGGCAATGGGAATCACGTGTGCTGCGCGACCTTCAGCGCATCCAGCACGGCCTGGGCATGGCCGGCGACCTTGACGCCGCGCCACTCGATGGCGAGACGGTGGTCGGGCGCGACGAGGAAGGTGCTGCGCACCACGCCCATCACCTTGCGCCCGTACATGTTCTTCTCGTGGATCACGTCGAAAGCACGGCAGAGCTTCTCGTCGCCATCGCTGACCAGCGCGAAGGCAAAGCCCTGCTTGGCGCAGAAGTTGTCGTGCGATTTCACCGAGTCGCGCGAGACGCCGAGGACGTCCGCGCCCAGTGCGTGGAAGTCCGGCAGCAGCGCGTTGAAATCCAGGCCCTCGGTGGTGCAGCCGGGCGTGGAGTCTTTCGGATAGAAGTACAGCACCAGCCAACGGCCGGCGTAATCGGCGAGCGTGGCGTTGGCGCCACCGGACAGCGCCAGCGGCAGTTCGAGCGTGGACTTCGGGAGGGTCTTGCCGACTTGTGTCATTGCACGTCTATCGTGGCGGCCGGGCGCATCAGAACTTCATCGGATCCATGATCGCGTCGAGGTTCAGGTGGTCGCAGAACTCGAGGAAGTCGTCGCGCAGCGCGGCGATGTGCATGTTCGCCGGCACGCCGATGGTGACCTGGGCCGAGAACATGTCGGCGCCGGTCTGCATGGCGCGGTAGCGCGAGCAGTGCAGGCTCTCGATGGTGATGCCCTGGCGATCGAAGAAATCGGCGAGCTGGAACAGGATGCCGGGCTTGTCGGCGGCCACCACCTCGACGATGTAGGGCAGCAGGTTGGACTGCACGGGCTTGGGGCCCGTGCGGTACCACACCAGCCTGAGGTCTTCCTCGCGCTCGAGCCGGGTGAGCATCGCCTCGAGTTTGGCCACCGAATCCCAGGAGCCGGTGGCGAGCGCGGTCACCGATACGTCGCGGCCGACGGTCGACAGGCGGGTATCGACGAGGTTGCAGCCGCTGTCGGCGATGCGCCGCGACACCGCCAGCAGGGGCGATGCCGGATGCGTCGTGTAGGCGTTGATCAGCAGGTGGTTCTCGTTCGGCGAGGGCCGCGATGCGGTATCTGGATCGGTCAAGGCGGCGTCCGCGACGATGGGTTCCGTGATGGCTCGGGTTCTGAACGGTGGCCCGGGCATGGCCGGGTGCAGTGGCCAGCATACTTGCCCGTGCTTCCGGGCCGCAAGTAACATGCGGGCATTCGAATCATCCGTTCATGCGCCCGGATCCGGCGCTTCGCACGAGACCCCGGCCCTTGCGACTTTCCGGCAGCATCACCGCGCTGGCGACGCCTTTCACGGTGGCGGGCGAACTCGATCTCGACGCCTGGCGACGCCTGCTGCACGCCCAGTGCGAGGCGGGAACGCAGGGCCTGGTGGTCGCCGGCTCCACCGGCGAAGCGACCGCGCTGCTCGACATCGAGTTCGACGCGCTGCTGCGCACGGCGGTTGAAACCGTGGCCGGGCGTGTCCCGGTGCTGGCCGGTACCGGGCAGTCGGCCACCGCGAAAACGATCGAACAGACCCGCCGCGCCGCGGCGCTCGGCGCCGATGCCGCGCTGGTCGTGACGCCGCCGTATGTGCGTCCGACCCAGGCAGGCCTGCTGGCGCACTACACGGCGCTGGCCGATGACGGCGCGCTGCCGGTGGTGATGTACAACGTACCCGCGCGTACAGGCTGCGACCTGCTGCCGGCAAGCGTGGCGGCCCTGGTCGGCCATCCGCGGATCGTCGGCATCAAGGAGGCGGTCAGCGATCAGGCACGTATCGCGGAGTGGCTGGCGCTGCGCACCGACGGCTTCGCCGTACTGTGCGGTGACGATGCCAGCGCGGCGACGGCGATGCTGGCCGGCGCCGACGGCGTGGTCTCGGTCGTGTCGAACCTGGTGCCGGCTGCGATGCGTCGCCTGTGCGATCTGGCCCGCGCCGGCTGCCGTTCGGATGCGGAACAATGGAATGCAGCGCTGGCGCAGTTCCACGAGTTCGCGTCGATCGCGCCAAACCCGATCCCGGTCAAGGCCGCGCTTTCGCTGCTGGGCCTCGGCCATGGTCTGCGCCTGCCGCTGACCCCACTGGCCGACATCCACCAGCCCATGGCTGCGCGCATTGCCGCCGCCGCCGTGTCCATCGAACACAGCCTCCGCGATCAGATCGCGGCCTGAACCTTTTTCCGCAGGAGATTCCAATGATGCGTCATTCCCGCCCTCTGTTCCGTCTGCTCGCGGTCGGCCTCGTCGCCGTTGCCGTGGTCGGCACCAGTGGCTGCAAGTGGTTCCGCAAGGGCAGCGAGCTGTACGCGGCCAGCCCTGAAAGCCGCCCCCTGGAAGTCCCGCCGGACCTCGATCGTCCCGATACCTCGGCGGCGATGGCACTGCCGGAAACCGGCTCGGTCACGCGTTCGGCGGTGGCCGACGCGGGCAGCCCGCAGCCCAACGGCTTTGCCGTGGCCGGCGAACTCGACCAGGTGTACGCCCGCGTGGGCGAGGCGCTGGCGGCAACCGAGGGCCTGACCGTGGTCAACCGCGCCCAGCTGCTGGGCACCTACGACGTCGACTATGGCGACGCCAAGTTCCTGGTCCGCGTCACCAGGACCGACACCGGCGCCTATGTCTCGGCGGTCGATCCGCGCGGCCTGCCGGCGGCGGGCGATCCGGCGCAGCGGCTGATCTCTGCCCTCAAGGCGGCGCTGAGCGGCGGCTGAGGCCACAAATCGGTAACGAAGAAGGCGCCGCGAGGCGCCTTTTTTCTTGATCGGATCGGGGCGGGAGCGGCCGCTCAGCGTTCCAGAAGCGGCAGCTTGTCGGGCTTGCCTTCCCACTCCTTGGCATCGGCCGGCGCATCCTTGCGGGTGGTGATCACCGGCCAGCCCTTCGACAACTCGGCGTTCAGCGCGACGAAGTGCTCCTGGCCCGCCGGCACGTCGTCCTCGGGATAGATCGCGTTGATCGGGCACTCCGGCTCGCACAGGGTGCAGTCGATGCATTCGTCCGGATCGATCACCAGGAAGTTCGGGCCTTCGTGGAAACAGTCCACCGGGCACACCTCGACGCAGTCGGTGTACTTGCACTTGATGCAGTTCTCGGTGACGACGAAGGGCATTTCGCGACGATCCATGGTTTCTGGCGGGATGACCCGCGATTTTAGAACACTCGCGCACCGAACGGTGCGAAGCGTTCGCATTCGCCGCGGGCGGGGTTAGCTGGCCTGTGGAGTGTCTGCCCCGACACAGCAAGCGACGGCGGCAGATGCTCCGTTCCCGTGCGTGCCGCGGACTGACAAAGAGCAGGCCTGAATCAAGTCTGCGGCCGGGGGCCGTCCCGGACCGGGGGTTGCTCCCCGGCTCGGTCAGCCATCCATGGCTGACTCGCCGCCGCAGCGCATCCATGCGCTGCTCTCCGCAACCCCCGCCCCGGAACGACCATTGCCCAGTCACTGGCTTGGCTTCGAAAAAAGCTGGCCATCGAAGCATCGCAACACAGTGGCAGTGAGCTGTGCCCTGGCGACCGGGGGTCGCGGAAAGCAAAACATGGATGTTTTGCGCGCGAGTCAGGGCAGGGAGAGCGTGGATGGCTTGCGCGGCATGCCGCGCATCCACGCGAGCGCCCGGCATGCTGTGCCGGGCCGGACCGCGCAGCGGCCCTGACCGAGCGAAAAGCGACCCCCGGTCGACAGGGCGCGGCGTCCATTCGAAGCCCGGAAGGGGACTTCCGCATCCAACTTCCCCTCGAATGGGAGCGGAAAAGAAAAAAGGCCCGCTTGCGCGGGCCTTTTTTTGAATATGGTGCTCCCTACGGGATTCGAACCCGTGTTTTAGCCTTGAGAGGGCCACGTCCTGGGCCTCTAGACGAAGGGAGCTGGGTGCTGCCTGGGCAGCGCCGGATGGACGTCCGACTGCCCGGCAGTGACCATGAAAGATCACGGGTGCCGGTGCAGCTTGCTAGTATAGCAGCGATACAAGGCTGCCGAATATCAAAACGTCGGCCCCCACCCGGAACCGCCTGGCCTGATGCCGACCTACAAACATGTCACTCCCGCGCTGAGGATCATCCCGCGCGACCAGCACCCCATCTCGCGCCGCGGGATCAGCCCCAACGCACTGCGCGTGCTTTACCGCTTGCACGAGGCCGGCCATCGCGCGTGCCTGGTGGGCGGTGCCGTCCGCGACCTGCTCGCCGGGCTCGTCCCCAAGGACTTCGACGTCGCCACCGACGCCACGCCCGAGGAGGTCAGGCACCTGTTCCGCAACTGCCGCCTGATCGGCCGGCGCTTCCGGCTGGCGCATGTCGTGTTCGGCCGCGAGGTCATCGAGGTCGCCACCTTCCGCGCCAACATCGACGACGGCAGCGGCGATCGCCAGGTGCACGATGGCGGCCGCCTGCTGCGCGACAACGTCTACGGCACCATCGAGGACGACGCGGTCCGTCGCGATTTCACCGCCAATGCGCTGTATTACGACATCGCCGATTTCTCGGTGCGCGACTATGTCGGCGGCTTCGAGGACGTCGGCAACCGTGTCATGCGCCTGATCGGCGATCCGGAGACGCGTTACCGCGAGGACCCCGTGCGGATGCTGCGCGCGATCCGACTGGCGGGCAAATTGCGCTTCGAGATCGCGCCCGAGGCGGCCGCGCCGCTGGCGCCGCTGGCGCCGCTGCTGGCTGAAGCCGCGCCAGCACGGCTGTTCGAGGAATGCCTGAAGATGTTCCTGTCCGGGCACGCGGTGGCCAGTTTCGAAGGCCTCGAGCGGCACGGCCTGCTGCCGGCACTGTTTCCAGAGACCGCCGCCGCGCTGGCTGCCAACCGCAGCGGCGCGCTGCGCCGGATGCTGATCGACGGCCTGCGCAGCACCGACCAGCGCGTGGCGACGGACGAGCCTGTGTCGCCGGCATTCCTGTTCGCCGTGCTGCTGTGGCCGGCCTACTGCCGCGCGCTGATGGCGCTGCAGGCGCAGGGGCTGAACACGGTGGAAGCCGAGCGCCGCGCCGCCGACCGGGTCACGTTGCACCAGCTCAACACGATCGCGCTGCCGCGGCGGTTCTCGCTGCCGATGCAGGAGATCTGGCTGATGCAGTCGCGCTTCTCGCTGCGCCAGCGCAAGCGGGTGGTACGGACGCTGTCGCATCCGCGCTTCCGTGCCGCCTTCGATTTCCTGGTGCTGCGTCGGGCGGCGTCGCCCGCGCACGATGAGGACATCGCGTTCTGGCAGGAGGCGCAGGGCAGTCCGGATGCGGCCATCGCGCACCACCCGCCGGGTGAAGTGGACGCGGACGCCGACGGGGACGCGGACGCGCCGCGCAAGCGTCGCCGCCGTCGCCGCAGCCGCGCCGGCGAATGAATCCCGTCGTCGCCTGCGTCGGCCTCGGCGGCAACGTCGGCGAGGTGGCGCGGACGCTGGCCGACGCGGTGCTCGCGCTGGCCGCGTTGCCCGGCTCGCGCCTGCTGCGGGCCTCGCACGTGTACCGGACGCCGGCCTGGGGGCGGCGCGACCAGCCCGATTTTCTCAATGCCGCCGCCACCCTGGAGACCGTGCTGCGGCCGCGGCAATTGCTTGATGCATTGCTCGAGATCGAACAGCGCTTCGGTCGCGAGCGCGCGGCCGGCGACAGCGGGCGCTGGGGTCCGCGTACGCTCGATCTCGACCTGCTGCTGTACGCCGACGCGGTGGTCGACGAACCGGGCCTGCGCGTGCCGCATCCGCACCTGCACGAGCGCGCGTTCGCACTGGTTCCGCTGGCCGAGATTGCCCCGGATGCGGTGATCCCCGGCCACGCCAGCGTGCGCGCCGCGCTGGCGGCATTGGATGCCGATGGCATCGAGGCGATACCCTAGGCCCATGAACAGCGCCGCAGACAAGCCGATCACCGTTCCCGGACTGGCCGAAGCGCGCCGGGCCGGCCGCCGCCTGGCGATGCTGACCGCGTACGATGCCGGTTTCGCGCGCGTGTTCGACGCCAACGGCGCCGACCTGATCCTGGTGGGCGATTCCCTGGGCATGGTGGTGCAGGGCCATGATTCCACCCTGCCGGTCACCGTCGAAGACATCGCCTACCACACGCGTGCGGTGGCCAAAGTGCTGCGCCGCGCGCTGCTGGTCGCCGACCTGCCGTTCCAGGCCGATGCCACGCCCGAACGCGCGCTGGAATCCTCGACCGCGCTGCTGCAGGCCGGTGCCGGGATGGTCAAGCTCGAGGGTGCGGGCCCGCACAAGCTGGCCGCGATCCGATTCCTGTCCGCGCGCGAGATTCCGGTGTCCGCGCATCTGGGCTTGACCCCGCAGTCGGTGCTGCGCTTTGGCGGCTACAGGGTGCAGGGGCGAGACGCGGTCGCGGCCGAGCAACTGCGCGCCGACTCGCTTGCCGTCGCCGAGGCGGGCGCCGCGCTGCTGGTGCTCGAGTGCGTGCCGTCCGCGCTTGCGGCGGAGATCACCGCCGCCTCGCCGATCCCCACCATCGGCATCGGCGCCGGGCCGCACTGCGACGGCCAGGTACTGGTGCTGCACGACATGCTCGGCCTGGACAGCGGCCACCGCCGCCCGAAGTTCGTGAAGGACTTCCTGGCCGAAGGTGGATCGGTCGCAGGCGCGGTGCGCGCCTATGTGCAGGCCGTGCGCGATGGCAGCTTCCCCGGGCCCGAACACCTCTACTGAGCCCGCGATGATCGAGGTCGCCGATACGCTTGAGGATTTGCGCGCGCGCGTGGCGCGCTGGCGGCGCGACGGCCTGCGGATCGGTTTCGTCCCGACCATGGGCAACCTGCACGCGGGCCATCACTCGCTCGCCAGGCTTGCACGCAGCCGCGCAGACCGCGTCGTCGCCAGCGTGTTCGTCAATCCGACCCAGTTCGGCCCGGACGAGGACTTCGCGCGCTATCCGCGCACCCCCGACCGTGACGCCGGTGGGTTGGCCGAGGCCGGCTGCGACCTGTTGTGGCTGCCGTCGGTGGAAACGATGTATCCCTACGGCGCGGCCAACGCGGTGAGCATGCGCGTGCCCGGAATCACCGACGTGCTGGAGGGCGCGCACCGCCCGGGACACTTCGACGGGGTGGCCACGGTCGTGTCGCGGCTGTTCAACCAGGTGCAGCCGGACGTAGCCGCATTCGGCCGCAAGGACTACCAGCAGCTCGCGGTGATCCGCTACCTGGTGCGCGATCTCGCGTTCCCGATCGAGCTGCTGGCCGGCGACACGGTGCGCGAGGATGACGGTCTGGCGATGAGTTCGCGCAACCAGTACCTGGCTCCGGCCGAACGCGCGCTGGCGCCGGAAATCCACCGCACGCTGCAGGCGATGCGCCAGGCGGCGCGGGACGGAGCCGCGACGGCGCAGGTCGAAGCCGATGCGGTCGCGCGGCTGGGCCGCAATGGTTTCGAGGTCGACTACGCGGCGGTGCGGCGCCTGGATCTTGACGATGCAGGCGAGGCGCAGGGTGGGGCGCGGGTGGCGCTTATCGCCGCGCGCATCGGCACGACGCGGTTGATCGACAACCTGGAATTCGATCTCGACGCCTGAGCCGGGTCGCGCGCGGACGTCCCCCCGAAAGTCTGCAAGCCGGGCCGCGTTGCGCCCCGGAATGTCATCCCGAACGCAGTAGGGGATCTGCGCGACGCCGGCGCATGGGTCTGCCAGTCGGTCAACCCGGCACCGCGATCGCCCTATACTTCGGGGCCGCAAGGCATGCGCATGCGCATGCATGGTTGCAGTTGAATCTGCATCGTCCAATTCCACGCAACAGGCAGGCCGTCCATGTCGGATTTCGCGACCCTCCGTACCCACGCCGAACGACTCTCCGCCACGGCCGTTTCCGCGCTCGTCGGCAACGACGCGGCGCGGGCGCAGTCGCTGTCGCTGCGCGTGGGCCCGCTGTATGCGAACTTCGCGCGCCAGCGCTACGACGCGCCGGCGCTCGATGCGCTGTTCGCATTGGCGGAGCATTCCGATCTTGCAGGCGCGATGCGACGGCTGCTCGATGGCGACATCGTCAACGTCACCGAGGGGCGTGCGGCGCTGCATACGGCGCTGCGCGGGGATACGTCGGATGCGCCGGTCGCGCGCGAAAGCGCCGGGTTCGCCCGCGATGCGCGCACGCGCATGGCCGCGATGATCGACGCCCTGGCCACGGGTGAAGTCACCGACATCGTCAGTGTCGGCATTGGCGGGTCCGACCTCGGCCCGAGGCTGGTGGCCGACGCGCTGGCGCTGGCGGGCGCGCGCTTCCGCGTGCACTTCCTGTCCAACGTGGACGGCAACGCGGCGCAGCGCACGCTGGCCGGCCTCGACCCGGCCAAGACCGCCGCGATCCTGATTTCAAAGACCTTCAGCACCCAGGAAACCCTGCTCAACGGCCGCATCGTGCGCGACTGGCTGGGCGACGACAGCCGCGTGTATGGCGTGAGCGCCAACGTCGAGCGCGCAGCCGCATTCGGCATCGCACCCGAGCGCATCCTGCCGATGTGGGACTGGGTGGGCGGGCGCTACTCGCTGTGGTCGGCGGTGGGCTTTCCAATTGCGCTGGCGATCGGCATGGACCGCTTCGAAGAGCTGCTCGCCGGCGCCGCTGCGATGGATGCACACGCCGCATCCGCCGCGCCGCGCGGGAACCTTGCGGTGTGGCATGCGCTCACCGCGCTGTGGAACCGCAACGCGCTGGGGCTGGCCACGCAGGCCGTGCTGCCCTACGACGAGCGCCTGAAGCTGCTGCCCAACTACCTGCAGCAACTGGTGATGGAAAGCCTCGGCAAGTCCGCGCGCCTGGACGGCGCGCCGCTGCAGGTCGACACGGTGCCGGTGTGGTGGGGCGGCCCAGGCACCGACACCCAGCACAGCTTCTTCCAGGCGCTGCACCAGGGCACCCAGGTGGTGCCGGCCGACTTCATTGGCGTGGTGAACAGCGAGGATGGACACGCCGACAACCATCGCGCGCTGCTGGCCAACCTGCTGGCGCAGACCGAGGCGCTGGCCAACGGCCAGGCCAGCGACGACCCGCACCGCGCCTACGCCGGCAACCGGCCCAGCACGATGATCCTGCTCGATGCGCTGACCCCGCACGCGCTCGGCGCGCTGGTGGCGCTGTACGAGCACAGCGTCTACCTGCAGTCGGTGGCCTGGGGCATCAACGCCTTCGACCAGTTCGGCGTCGAGCTGGGCAAGCAGCTCGCCAGTCGCCTGCTGCCGGCGCTGGAAGGCAAGGCGCAGGCCGACGATCCGGTCACGCGCGTGCTGCTCGACGAGATCGCCGCCCGCCAGTAGGAGCGCCTTCAAGCGCGAGCGCGGGCTGTCGAGTCGCTTGTGCTGTCGGCCGGGGATCCGCCGAACGCGCCATGGCGGGTCCGCAATGGGGCTTTCCGTTGCAATCCCGGCTGTCCTCCCGGTTGTCGTCCCTGATCCTCCCGGATGTCATCCCGAGCGCAGCGAGGGATCTGGCTTTGCCTCTGCAGCAGATCCCTCGCTGCGCTCGGGATGACAGCGCGAACGGGCTCGGGATGGCACTGGGAATGGCGGCCCGCAGCTGCGGATCAATCTGCGGCCGCGGGGTCCGCAAGCATCGACGTCGCGCCATGCCGCCGCAGCGCCCACTCCACGTGCTCGCGCACGACCGGATCCCCGATCTCGCGCCGCGACTGCAGCGCCGTGATGACCTCCGGCGTCGTCGGCGCATTGCCCAGCGCAACGGCGATGTTGCGCAGCCAGCGCGCATGGCCGCTGCGGCGGATCGCCGAGCCTTCGGTGCGCTGCAGGAACTCGTCCTCCGTCCACGCGAACAGCTCGGCCAGCGAGGCTTCATCCAGGCGATTACGTGCGCGGAAATCCGGCTCGTCGGTGCGGCGCGCGAACTTGTTCCACGGACAGACCAGCTGGCAGTCGTCGCAGCCGAAGATGCGGTTGCCGATCAGCGGCCGCAGCGACTCGTCGATGCTGCCCTCGTGCTCGATGGTCAGGTAGGAGATGCAGCGGCGCGCATCGAGCCGATGCGGCGCGATGATCGCTTGCGTCGGACACACCTCGATGCAGCGCACGCAGCTGCCGCAGTGCGCGCTGGCCGGCGGATCGATCGGCAGCGGCAGGTCGACGTAGATCTCGCCGAGGAAGAACCACGACCCGCCGTCGCGGTCGATCAGGCAGGTGTGTTTGCCGATCCATCCCATCCCGGCGTTGCGCGCGAGCGCGCGTTCGAGCACAGGCGCGGAGTCCACGAAGACGCGGTGGCCGAAGGGGCCCACCTCGTCGGCGACGCGTTCGGCCAGCTTCTGCAGGCGGTTGCGCATCAGCTTGTGGTAGTCGCGCCCCAGCGCATAGCGCGCGACGTAGGCGCGCTCGCCATCCTGCAGCGTGCGCCAGGCGTCATCGGGATCCTGCCCGTAGTCCAGCCCGACCGAGATCACCCGCAGCGTGCCCGGCACCAGCTCCTGCGGGCGCGAGCGCTTGTCGCCGTGCCGCGCCATCCATTCCATGTCGCCATACAGGCCCTGCGCAAGCCAGTCGCGCAGGAAGTCCTCGTCCTGCCCGAGTTCGATGCCAGCGATGCCGCAGCGCTGGAAGCCGGCCTCGCGCGCGAGCGCCTTGATGCGCAGCGCAAGCGCGGCCGCATCGGCGGGGACCGGACCGGGCAGGGCGGGATGGGCGGGGGGCGAGGACATGCTGCAAGTATAGAATCCGCCCGATGGACGCCGACCCCAACGCCCGCGGTACGCCGCTTTACGACACTGCCGCGCTGCGTGCAGTGGAAGCACGTGCGGCCGGGCACAGCGGTGATGCCTTCACGCTGATGGCGCGCGCCGGGCAGGCGGCCTGGCGCGAACTGCTGGCGCGCTGGCCGCAGGCGCGGCGCATTGTCGTGGTCTGCGGCCCGGGCAACAACGGTGGCGACGGCTACGAACTGGGCCGGCACGCGCTGGGTTCGGGTTGCGATGCGCGCGTGCTCCGGCTCGGGACGCATGCGCCGCGCACCCCGCTGGCGCAGCGCGCATGCGCAGCCTTCGTCGATGCCGGCGGGCAGGTGGCCGACGTCGGGGCTGGTTTCGGCGACACCGACCTGATCGTCGACGCGCTGTTCGGGATCGGCCTGTCGCGCGCGCCAGACGCCGCGACGGCCGCACTCATCGATGCGATCAACGCCTCGGCCAGGCCGGTGTTTTCGCTGGACGTGCCCAGCGGACTGGACGCCGACACCGGCAGCGCGCCCGGCGTGGTGGTGCGGGCCACGCACACGCTGCAGTTCCTAGCCGCGCACGCCGGGCTGCATGGCGGCGTCGCGCCGCGCTGCAGCGGCAGCCTGTCGCTGGCCACGCTCGATGCGGAGGAATTCCTGGCCGACGCGCCGGTGGCGGCGCTGCGCCTGCAGGCCGCCGACCTGCGCGACTGGCTGGCGCCGCGCAGGCGCGATGCGCACAAGGGCGACAGCGGCCACGTGCTGTGCGTGGGCGGTGACCTGGGCACCGGCGGCGCGGTGATGCTGGCGGCCGATGCGGCGCTGCGCTGCGGCGCGGGCCTGGTCAGCGTTGCGACGCGACCGGAGCATGTCGCGGCGTTTCTGGCGCGACGTCCCGAAGCGATGGTGCGCGGAATCGATTCTCCCGCGCAGCTCGACGCGATGCTCGAACGCGCCAGCGTGGTCGCACTGGGGCCAGGCCTCGGCCAGGACGAATGGGGCCAGCGCCTGTACGAACGCGTGCTGGCGTCATCGCGACCGCTGCTGCTCGACGCCGACGCGTTGAACCTGCTCGCGCGCAGCCCCCGGGCCCTGCACGCGGACACCGTGCTCACCCCGCATCCGGGCGAGGCCGCGCGCCTGCTTGGCGTCTCGGTCGCGGAAATCCAGGGCAACCGCTTCGCCGCGGCGCGGCTGCTGGCGGAGATGTGCGGATGCGTGGTCGTGCTCAAGGGCGCGGGCAGCCTGGTGGCCGCGCCGGGTCGCACGCCGCGCGTGATCGCCGCGGGCAATCCCGGCATGGCGGTGGGCGGCATGGGCGACCTGCTCAGCGGCTGCATCGCCGCGCTGCGCGCGCAGGGATTCGATGGGTTCGAGGCGGCCTGCTGCGGAACGCTCCTGCACGCGGCCGCAGGCGATACGGCTGCGCGCGGCGGTGAGCGCGGCATGTTGCCCGGTGACCTGCTCGATGCAATGCGGCTGTGGTCGAACGGAGGGCCCACGCCTTGACCGCACTCCACCTGCCGGACGAGGCGGCGACCCGCGCCCTGGCTGCGACGCTTGCGCAGACGGCTCCCGCAGCCGCCGTCGTCTACCTGCATGGAGATCTGGGCAGCGGCAAGTCGACGCTGGCCCGCGCCTGGCTGCGCACGTTGGGGGTCACCGGCACCGTGCGCAGCCCGACCTACACCCTGGTGGAGCGCTACCCGCTGGCGAAGGGGGGCGAAGCGCTGCATCTGGACCTGTACCGGATCGGCGCATCCGGCGAGCTGGAGTACCTGGGCCTGGACGACAGCCAGGCCGCGCTGTGGCTGGTCGAATGGCCCGATCGCGGGGCCGGGGCCCTGCCACAGGCCGACCTGCACATCCACCTGGCCATCGCGGGCAACGGGCGCGCGGCCCGGCTGGAATCCGGCAGTGTCGAGGGCCAGGACTGGGTGCGCCGCCTGGCCAACAAAGGCGATTTGCGCCCGATACCTGAACCGAACCCATAGGAAAGACCGGCAGGTTGCCGATTTGAAAGGAAAACTGCGTTGCAAATCCGTATCAACGGTGATTGACTACGGCCCATGCGCACGCGGCGAATCAACGTCCAACAGATCGTGCTGGCGGCAGCGCTGCTGGCGGCCCTGCTCTGGAACCTCACCCACGCGGCCGAAATCCGCGCAATCGAGCTGCACGCCGGCCCCACCGGCACCCGTGCCGAACTGCAGGTGGACGGGGAAGCCGAATACCGGCTGATCTCGCTCGCCAATCCCGACCGCCTCGTCGTCGACCTGCCGGGCAGCCGCGTCGCCGGCAAGCTCGCCCTGCCGACGCCCGCAGGGGTCGTGAAGACCGTCCGCCGCGGCCAGCCCGAGCCGGGCACCCTGCGTATCGTGTTCGACCTGGCCGAGCCCGTCGCGGCGCTCAAGCCACGCTTCGAGGCCGGGCCCGGTGGCGCGCGCCTGGTGATCGAGTGGCCGGGCGACGGGCACGCCGATCCGATCGCCCGCATCGCCGCGGCGTCCTCGGCGGCGACGCCGAAAGTCCAGGACACCGCAGCCGCCGCACCCCCACCCGCGGCACAGACGCCCGCACCCGATCCCGTCGCCGCGTCGGCCGCAGCGACCTCGCGCCTCGTCGCCGGGCTGGCGACCGCGCAGCAGGCCGCCCGGGCCACCGCCCCGCCCCAAGATTCGGCATCGCCGCCGCAGCCGCAGTCAACCGACGCCCCGTCATTGCCGCGTGCGGTGCCGTCCACTTCCAGCGCTGTCGCGACCACTGCCGCCACTCCGGCGATTGCCGCCAGCGAACCGACGCGCGTGATCGCGCAGCCCCCGGCAATCGCCAGCACCGGGCGTCCGCTGGTGATCGCCATCGACGCCGGCCACGGCGGGCAGGATCCCGGCGCGATCGGCCCCAGCGGCAAGCGCGAGAAGGACATCACCCTGGCCATCGCCCGCGAACTGGCGCGCCAGGTCAACGCCACGCCGGGACTGCGCGCGCAGCTGGTGCGCGACCGCGACGTGTTCATCCCGCTGACCAACCGCGCCCGCATCGCGCGTCAGGGCAAGGCCGACATGTTCATCTCGATCCACGCCGACGCGGCCGAAAACCGCAACGCCAAGGGATCGTCCGTGTACGTGCTGTCGCTGCGCGGCGCCTCGTCGCAGCGCGCGCGCTGGCTGGCGGAGAAGGAAAACGCGGCCGACCTGATCGGCGGCGTGCGCGCGCCGTCCAACGACAGCGTGCTTACCGGCGTGCTGCTCGACCTGACCCAGAGCGGGCAGATGAAGGCATCCGAGGATGCGGGCAACCACATCCTGGATGGCCTCAAGCGCATCGGCAACAACCACAAGCCGCACATCGAACGTGCCAATTTCGCGGTGCTGCGCACCTCCGACATGCCGTCGATGCTGGTCGAAACCGCCTTCCTGTCCAATCCCGAGGAAGAGAAGCGCCTGATCGACCCGAAGTTCCAGGGCACGGTGGCGCGCGCGATCCTCGACGGCGTGCACACCTATTTCTCCAGCCAGCCGCCACCGGGCACTCTGTACGCGGCGCGGGCCGCGGCCGGGCAGGTCGCAAGCGCCGGCGGCAGCCCCTGACGCAGGCACGTTCGGCCAGCGGCGGCATGCGCGCGCCGCTATCATGCACGGGTGCCCATCCAGCCCTTGCCCGACACCCTGATCAACCAGATCGCCGCAGGCGAGGTGGTCGAACGACCCGCGTCGGTGGTCAAGGAGCTGGTCGAGAACGCGCTTGACGCGGGCGCCACCCGGATCGACCTGGAACTCGAGGAAGGCGGCGTGCGCCTGATCCGCGTTCGCGACGACGGCGGAGGCCTGCCTGCCGCGGAACTGCCGCTGGCGGTGGCCCGGCACGCGACCAGCAAGATCGCCAGCCTCGACGACCTTGAATCGGTGGCCACGCTCGGCTTCCGCGGTGAGGCGCTGCCCTCGATCGCGTCGGTGAGCCGGCTGCGGATCGCGACCCGGCGGGCGGATGATGCGCATGGCGCGGAACTCGTCGTCGAAGGCGGGCGGGTTGGCGAGGTGTCGCCCAAATCGCATCCGGCGGGGACGACGGTGGAAGTCCGCGACCTGTTCTACAACGTGCCGGCGCGGCGCAAGTTCCTGCGCGCCGAGCGCACCGAGCTGGGGCACATCGAGGAATGGCTGCGCTCGCTGGCGCTGTCGCGGCCCGATGTCGAGCTGCGCGTCTCGCACAACGGCAAGGCTTCGCGGCGCTATCGCGCGTTCGACGGCTCCGGCGGTGCGCTGTTCACCGGCGAGCGGCTGGTGGAGACGCTGGGCGAGGAGTTCGCGAAGCAGGCCCTGCGCATCGAACACGAGGGCGCGGGCCTGCGCCTGCACGGCTGGATCGCGCAGCCGGCGTATTCGCGCGCCAGCGCCGACCAGCAGTACCTCTACGTCAACGGCCGCTCGGTCCGCGACCGCAGCGTGGCGCACGCGGTGAAGCAGGCCTTCGCCGACGTGATGTACCACGGCAGGCAGCCGGCGTACGTGCTGTTCCTGCAGCTCGATCCGACCCGCGTCGATGTCAACGTGCATCCGGCCAAGCACGAGGTCCGCTTCCGCGACTCGCGGCTGGTACACGACTTCGTCTACCGCACGCTGCACGACGCGCTGGCCGGCACGCGCGCCGGGCTCGCGGACACGGCCCCTGCGTTTGCGCGTGACGCGCTGCCGGGTGCCGCCGACACGATGCAGCCGGATGGGTTTGCGGGCGCGCGCCCATCCTGGGCTGCGTCATCGTCCGGTCCGCAGGTGCCGATGTCGCTGCAGGTCGACGAGGCGCGCGCGGCCTATGCGGCGCTGTATGCGCCCTCGCCGGCGTCCGCCCAGGACTGGCCAGCGCTGCCGCGCGCCGACCAGGCCGCGGGCGTGCCGCCGCTGGGCTATGCGATCGCCCAACTGCACGGCATCTACGTCCTCAGCGAGGCGGCCGACGGACTGATCGTGGTCGACATGCACGCCGCCCACGAGCGCATCGGCTACGAGCGGCTCAAGACCGCACACGACAGCGCGGGCCTGCGCACCCAGCCGCTGCTGGTGCCGCAGGCCGTCGCGGTATCCGAGCGTGAGGCGGACGTGGCCGAACTCGAAGCCGCGACCCTGGCCGAGTTGGGGTTCGAGGTATCGCGCGGCGGCCCGCAGACACTGCTGTTGCGCAGCGTGCCTGCGCTGCTCGCCGACGGCGACACCGAGGCGCTGCTGCGCGACGTGCTTGCCGACCTGCGCGAACGCGGCGAAAGCCTGCGTGTGCGCGGTGCCCGCGACGAACTGCTCTCGACCATGGCCTGCCACGGCGCCGTGCGCGCCAACCGGCGCCTGACCGTTCCCGAGATGAATGCGCTGCTGCGGCAGATGGAGGCCACCGAGCGCTCCGGGCAGTGCAACCACGGGCGCCCGACCTGGGCGCACTTCAAGCTGTCCGAGATCGACCGATGGTTCCTGAGGGGGCGTTGAGATGACGAAGGGCGTGATGGGGGCGGCGGCCGCTTCACTGATGTTGTTGCTTGCCGCTTGTGGAGGCGGCGATGGCACTGCGATGACGGACGATGCCGCAGGCCCGGCTGCGGATCCTGCATTCGTGGCGGACAACGACGCCTGGCGCGTCGAGCGCCGCGCGCGCCTGCTCGAGCCCGACGGCTGGCCCAGCCTGGTCGGCCTGCACTGGATCGAGCTGCCCGCGCATTACGTCGGCAGCGGCGCGACCAACGGCATCCGCCTGGCCAAGGGGCCGGAGAAGATGGGCCTGCTGCAGCAGCAGGCCGGCAAGGTCTGGCTCACGCCCGAGCCGGAGGCCGGCTTGACGGTGGACGGCGAGCCTGCAATCGCGCGGTTCGAACTGCAGCCCGAGCTGTCCGGGGCGCCGACCCTGGTCGGCTTCGATGACGGCAAGGGCCAGCTGTCGCTGATCCAGCGCGGCGGGCGCAGGGCGTTGCGCGTCAGGCATGCCGAGGCCGAGACCCTGACCGGGCTGGGCCCGCTGGAGTACTGGCCGGCGGATCCGGCCTGGCGCGTCCAGGCGCGTTTCGTCGCGCACCCTGCCGGCAAGACGATCCCGATCATGGACATCACCAGCCAGCAGGCGGTGCAGCCGAACCCGGGGACCGTCGAGTTCGAACATGGCGGCAGCAGCTATCGGCTGGAGGCACTGGAGGGTGAAGAGGGCGGGCTGTTCCTGGTCTTCTCCGACCGTACCAGCGGCCATGACAGCTACGCGGCAGGCCGCTACCTCTACACCGATGCGCCGGCGGCGGACGGTACGGTCGCGGTCGATTTCAACCGCGCCTACAACCCGCCCTGCGTGTTCACCGACTATGCGACCTGCCCGCTGCCGCCTCCCGAGAACCGCCTGGACCTGGCGGTGACCGCGGGCGAGAAGAAGTACGTACGGCCGGCGGGTTGAGCGCGTCTGCAAGACGTAAAGTCGCCCGGACCCACACTGCAAGGACACACGATGCGCGACCGCTGGAACATGCCCCGCCGCCTGATCCGCTCCACCCTTGCCGTTGCTGCGCTCGTCGCGTTCGCCGGCGCGGCTCTAGCCGATACGCCTCGCGGCGACGCGCCCGTGCCGCTGCTCTGGAAGGTGTCGGACGACAACAACTCGTTGTACCTGCTTGGCGCTTTCCACCTGCTCAAGCCAGGCGACTATCCGCTCTCGCGTGATGTCGACGACGCGTTCGCCGACGCCGAGAAGCTGGTGTTCGAAATCCCGCCGGAAGAGCTGGGGTCGCCCGCGCTGGGCATGCAGATGGGCCAGGCCGGGCTGCGCACCGACGGGACCCTGCTCGACAGCGAGCTGCCGGAGAAGACGCGGCTTGCGCTGGCCGCCTGGCTGAAGGCGAACGCCGCGGAGCTGCAGAAGATGCAGATGCCGCCGCAGACCATGCAGATGTTCGAGCCGTGGTTCGCCGGGTTGATGGTGACGATCGCGGAGATGACCAAGGCGGGCCTGGACCCGGCACTGGGCCTGGACGCGCATCTCGCGCGCAAGGCCAGCCAGGCCGGCAAGGCGACGTCGGGCCTGGAAACCGGCGTCGAGCAGATCGCCTTCCTGGACGACATGCAGCGCGGCGAGCAGCTGCAGTTCCTGCAGAGCTCGCTGGAGGGCGCTGCGGAGGGCCGCGCCGAGATCGACAAACTGCACGCCGCCTGGCGTAGCGGCGACGCGGATGCACTGTGGACCGGCATGGCCGCCGATATGCGCCGCGAATTCCCGGACCTGTACCAGCGCATCAACGTCGCGCGCAACGAAGCCTGGGTGCCCAGGCTGGAGGCCAAGCTGCGCGCCCCCGGGACCGACGACGTCCTGGTCGTGGTCGGCGCGCTGCATCTGCTCGGCGAGGACGGCGTGGTCGAGAAGCTGCGCGCAAAAGGCTACGAGGTCGAACGCATCTGCTCAGCCTGCGTAACGAAATAGGCCGTATGACCCTGCATTGACCGCTTCGGCCGCGGATGGCGCATCAAGCGCCTCGGCCCGTTCGTCATCCCGCCACCGCATCGCGGCTGAAGCCGCTCCTACAGCGGGGCGTATCGCCGCGAAATCACTCGCATTGCTCCCTGTAGGAGCGGCTTCAGCCGCGAACGGCGCATCAAGCGCTTCGGCACCCGTTCGTCATCCCGCCACGGCATCGCGGCTGAAGCCGCTCCTACAAGGCGCCCGGGAGCGGACGCATCTCGATGCAGTCCACCGGGCAGGCCGGCACGCACAGATCGCAGCCGGTGCACAGCGGCACCACCACCGTGTGCATCAGCTTGCTTGCGCCGACGATGGCGTCGACCGGGCAGGCCTGGATGCATTTCGTGCAGCCGATGCAGTCGGCCTCGATGATGACCGCCACCTGTGGCTGCCTGTGCAGGCCGCGGCTGCGGTCGTAGGGCAGCGCGGGCACGTCGAGCAGGCGTGCAAGGATTCGCGAGCCGCTGTCGCCGCCCGGCGGGCAGCGATCGATGCCTGCCTCCCCGCGCGCCATCGCCTCGGCATAGGGCCGGCAGCCTGCGTAGCCGCATTGCCCGCACTGGGTCTGCGGCAGCAGCCGGTCAAGGCGCTCGATCAGGTCGGGACGGGGCAGACTCATGCGATGCGCGTTCCTGCATGCCGGCGCTCATGGGCAAGGATCAGCATGTTGCGATCCTCCTTGCTGTCGCCGTAGGCGCCGCCCCTTTCATGATCCGCCATAGCGACCGTTCGGGCGCTGGCGGATGAATGTGCGGAGGCCCGTTCTCAACGCACCGGCATGCCCGGCTGTGCGCCGGCATCGGCATCGAGCAGGGCCAGGGCGCCGCCGTCGAAGCCGGCGGACAGGATCATTCCCTCGCTGAGGCCGAAACGCATCTTGCGCGGAGCGAGGTTGGCGATGAACACGACGCTGCGGCCGACCAGCTGCCCGGGTTCGGCGTAGCTGGCGCGGATGCCGGAAAAGATCTGGCGCTGGCCAAGTTCGCCGGCATCGAGCAGGAAGCGCAGCAGTTTGTCCGAACCCTCGACGAAGCCGCATTCGAGCACCTTGCCGATGCGCAGGTCGAGCTTTGAGAAATCCTCGATGCCGATGTGGCCGGGGCCATCGTTGGCCACGGTAGCGGACGCAGGCGCGGCCTTTTTGTCCGGCGCCTTCGCAGGTACGGCATCCTGCATCGTGGTCAGGGTGTCCTTCGAGGCTTCGGTCATGGCGTCGATCTGCTTCGGGTCGATGCGGGTGAACAGCGGCTGGTAGGGGCTGAGCGTGCGGCCGGCAAGCGGCGTGCGCACGCCCGGCGCCAGCGTCACACCGAGATACTGCTCGATGCGGGCGGTGATGGTCGGCAGGATCGGCTTGAGCGCGCCGGCGATGTCGGCGAAGGCCTGCAGCGCGGTGCTCAGCACCAGGTGCAAGTCGCCGCTGCGCGCGGGATCCTTGGCCAGCGCCCAGGGGGCGGTCTGGGCGATGTACTCGTTCACCCAGTCTGCGGCTTCCATCACGCCACGCGCCACGGCGGCGAAGTTGCCGCCCTCGTAGTGCCCCGGGACCAGGCGCACGGCGTCGAGCACACGCGCCTGCAGCGCCGAAGCCTGGACGTCCCAGTCCGCGCTCACGCCGTCCGGCGTCCCGGTCGCAAGCGCATTGTCGAACTGCCCCTGCAGCAGCTTCGCGCAGCGGCTGGCGATGTTGACGAACTTGCCGACCAGGTCGCTGTTCACGCGTGCGACGAAGTCGGAGAGGTTGAGGTCCAGGTCGTCCACGCCGCCGGAGGACTTGGCCGCGAAGTAGTAGCGCAGCGCCTCGGGGTCGAGCCCGCTGTCGAGATAGGTGCGCGCCATCACGAAGGTG
The DNA here is from genome assembly GCF_054072655.1 of Luteimonas sp. A482. Taxonomy (NCBI): domain Bacteria; kingdom Pseudomonadati; phylum Pseudomonadota; class Gammaproteobacteria; order Lysobacterales; family Lysobacteraceae; genus Luteimonas; species Luteimonas sp. A482. The sequence goes on along the minus strand of NZ_JBSVRO010000006.1, from coordinate 128,161 downwards.
CCGCGCGACTTGCTCATCTTCGCGCCGTCGACCATCAGATAGCCGTTGACGTGCAGCCGGTCGGGCAGGCGCAGGCCGTTGCCGCCCAGCACCGCCGGCCAGAACAGGCCGTGGAAGTTGACGATGTCCTTGCCGATGAAGTGGTGCAGCTCGGCCGCATCGCCAGGGCGGAGCAGGCGTTCGAACTCGGCCTCGTCGAGGCCCGGCTTGCTGCCGCTGCGCGCCAGCGCAAGCAGGCTGGAGTAGTAGCCGATCGGCGCGTCCAGCCACACGTAGAAGTACTTGCCCGGATGGCCGGGGATCTCGAAGCCGAAGTAGGGCGCGTCGCGGGAGATGTCCCAGTCGCGCAGGCCGCCCTCGGCATCGATCCACTCGCGCAGCTTGGCCCTCACCCCGGGAATGGCGACGTCGCCTTGCAGCCACGCGCGCAGCCTGTCGGTGAAATCACCGACCTTGAAGAAGAAGTGCTCGGAGGCGCGCAGTTCGGGCGTTGCGCCCGACACCACCGAGCGCGGGTCCTTCAGCTCGGTGGGCGCATAGGTGGCGCCGCAGGACTCGCAGTTGTCGCCGTACTGGTCTTCGGTGCCGCAGTTCGGGCAGGTGCCCTTGACGTAGCGGTCGGGCAGGAACATCTGCTTGACCGGGTCGTAGAGCTGCTCGATCGAACGCCGGTCGATATGGCCACCGGCGTCGAGCGCGGCATAGAAGCGCTCGGTCAGCTCGCGGTTTTCGGCCGAATGCGTGGAGTGGTACCAGTCGAAGTCGACGCGGAACTCCGCGAAGTCGCGCTCCTGGCTCGCCTGCGTGCCCTGGATGAACTGCTCCGGCGCGATCCCGGCCTTCTCGGCCGCCAGCATGATCGGCGTGCCGTGGGTGTCGTTGGCGCAGACGAAATGCACCGTGCCGCCGGCCTGCCGCCGTGCGCGCACCCAGATGTCGGCCTGGATGTAGCCGACCAGGTGGCCGATGTGCAGGTGGCCGTTGCCATAGGGCAGGGCACTGGTGACGATGGCGGAGCGGGGCATGTCTTCGCGTTCTGCGGCGGTGGCGGATTATCGCATGGCGCTGCAGACCGCCCGCTGCAGCGGCGGCGGACAGCAAAAGGCCCGGCGCGTTGGCCGGGCCCCTGGCGCGTCGAACCTGCAGCCCGTTACTGGCGCTGCCAGACCTGAGACTTGCAGATGAAGGCCACGCAGCCCGATACCTCGAGCTTGCTGCCGCCCTCGATCAACTCCATCTTCGACTTGTACACCTTGCCCTCGTCTGGTTTGAGGATGGTGCCGCCGGCGTAGGCGTCGCCGTCGCGCTTCATGCCGCGGATGATCTCCATGCCGGTGATCGGCTTGCCCTTGCGATCGTCCTTGCACTTGTCGCAGGCCGGATTGGGCTTGCCGGGATTGAGCAGTTCAACGATGCGGCCGCTGAGCGTGCCGTTGGCGCCCTGCGTGATCTCGACGATCGACTTGGCCTGGCCCGTTTCGTCGTCGATGGTCTTCCAGCGGCCAACGGCTGGGTCGGCGGCGAGCGCCGGCAGGCACAGGGCCAACAAACCTGCTGCAACGAGAAGCCTGGATCGCAAGTGGTACATGGTCACTCCCGGGTGTGTGTGCTGGCCCGCAGTCCGGTTGAAAAAAGCACCCGACGCGGTACGTACGGTGGAGTATCCAACAAGTGCAAGGGCATGGCTACGGACCGCCCGCGCCCGGTGTTCAGCTTCCCGCATCGCCTGCACGCCCGCGTGGGTACCGCGCTCAGGGGGAGGACGGAATGTCCCGGGGGGGAGTGGCGCTGCGATGGCGCGATAGACTGGGCGCAGGTTTTTCGCAGGTGATCACGCGTCCATGGCAATCCACTCCCGCGCGGTGCAGGGCGCGCTTTCGCCGCTGCCGCAGGTCCGCAACATCCTCGCCGTCGGTTCGGGCAAGGGTGGCGTGGGAAAATCGACGACCGCGGTCAATCTCGCCCTCGCGCTAGCCGCCGATGGTGCGCGCGTGGGCGTGCTGGATGCCGACGTCTACGGCCCGAGCATCCCGATGATGTTGGGGCTGTCGGGCAAGCCGGAGAGTCCGGACGGCAAGTCGATCCTGCCGATGCGCGCACACGGGATCGAGGCGATGTCGATCGGGCTGCTGGTGGATCCGGACACACCGATGATCTGGCGCGGGCCGATGGCGACCTCGGCGCTGACGCAGCTGCTCAACGAGACGCGCTGGGGTGGCGAGGACGGGTTGGACTACCTGATCGTCGACCTGCCGCCCGGCACCGGCGACATCCAGCTGACCCTGGCGCAGAAGATCCCGGTCGCGGGCGCGGTGGTGGTGACCACGCCGCAGGACGTCGCCACGCTGGACGCGCGCAAGGCGCTGCGGATGTTCGAGAAGGTCGAGGTGACGGTGCTGGGGCTGGTGGAGAACATGGCCCAGCACGTATGCACGAACTGCGGGCACGTGGAGCATCTGTTCGGGCAGGGCGGCGGCGAGCGCATGGCTGCGCAGTACGGCGTGCCTCTGCTGGGATCGCTGCCGCTGGAGGTCGGGATCCGCGAGCAGGGCGATGCGGGCGTGCCGATCGTGGCGTCGGCGCCGCAATCGGCGGCGGCCGCTGCGTATCACGAGACCGCGCGGCGGCTGGTCGAGGAACTCGAGAAGCGTCCGCGCGCGCCGCGCAGCATTTCTGCTTCGCTGCTCTAGGGCAACGCTGAAAAAGTCAGATTTGTCATTCCGAAGGCCGCTCGAACGCGGAGCGTCTGCGCGGTCGCAACGGTTCCTGCCGCCCGGCAAGCGCCCTACAATGCGGCGATTGGCCGCATCGGCCGCAGAGAACCGCGCATGAGCATCAAGAGCGACCGCTGGATCCGGCGGATGTCGGAGCAGCACGGCATGATCGAGCCCTACGAGCCCGGCCAGGTGAAGGAAGCGAACGGCGGCCGCATCGTCAGCTACGGCACCTCCAGCTACGGCTACGACGTGCGTTGCTCGCGCGAGTTCAAGATCTTCACCAACATCAACTCCACGATCGTCGATCCCAAGAATTTCGACCCCAAGAGCTTCGTCGACATCGAAGCCGACGAGTGCATCATCCCGCCCAATTCGTTTGCACTGGCACGCACGATCGAGTACTTCCGCATCCCGCGCGACACGCTGGTGGTGTGCCTGGGCAAGAGCACCTATGCGCGCTGCGGGATCATCGTCAACGTGACTCCGCTCGAGCCCGAATGGGAAGGCCACGTCACGCTTGAATTCAGCAACACCACGCCGCTGCCCGCGCGCATCTACGCCAACGAGGGCGTGGCGCAGATGCTGTTCTTCCAGTCCGACGCCGATGACGTCTGCGAGACGTCCTATCGCGACCGGGGCGGAAAATACCAGGGCCAGACCGGCGTGACCCTGCCGCGGACCTGAGTGCAGGCCGCGCACAGCCATTCCCGACATCGAATCCACAACCGCAAGGACGCAGCACGATGAACGAGCAAAACCCGTATGGCAGCCCCGAGGCGGTGGTCGCAGACCTGGGCGACACCAACCTCGCCGGTCGTGGTGAGCGGCTGGGCGCGGCCATCATCGACACGCTCATCCTGCTGGTGATCCTGGTTCCGCTGATGTTCGTGGGCGGCTACTGGCAGGTGGCGATGTCGGGCGGTGGGGAGATCCCGTTCGGGACCGCGCTGCTGTGGGCGGCGGTCGGATTTGCCGTATTCGTGGCCGTGCAATGGGTTCCGCTCAACGCCAATGGCCAGACCTGGGGCAAGCGCATGCTGGGTATCCGCATCGTCGACATGGACGGCGACAAGCCGCCGATCGGCCGGCTGATCGGCCTGCGCTACCTGCCGGTGCAGTTGGTCACCAACGTGCCGGTGGTCGGGATGGTGCTGGCCCTGGTGAACGTGCTGCTGATCTTCCGCGGTGACCGTCGCTGCGGCCACGACCTGATCGCGGGCACCCAGGTGGTCAAGGGCGGCTGAAGCCCGCCAGTCAACGCGCTTATGCAACGAGGCCCGCAGCGATGCGGGCCTCCTGCTTTGTGGGCTTTGCGGGGGCGCGTCCGGTCAGGCCCGCAGCCCGTCCTCGAGCAGGCGGATCCGCGCGACCAGCGTTTCGGGCGTGTACGGCCGGGCGGCGACGCGGCCCCAGACCGGCGCCGGCCAGGCCGGGTCGTCCTCGAAGCGTGCGATCACGTGCACGTGCAGCTGCGGCACCAGGTTGCCCAGCGCCGCCACGTTGAGCTTGAACGGGCGGAAGCCATCGCGCAGGAGCCGGGACGCGAGGTCGATCTCGTCGGTGAGGCGATGGCGCTGCGCGTCGTCCAGTTCGACCAGTTCGCGCGCGCCTGCGACGCGCGGGACCAGCACCAGCCAGGGGTAGTTGGCGTCATCCATCAGGCGCAGGTCGCACAGTTCCAGGGTGGCCAGCGGATGGGTATCGGCGGCGAGCTGCGGGTGCAGTTCGTAAGGTGCGTGGTCGTGATGCCTGGCCATAAGGACTCCTTCAGCGCAGCGCCGATTCGAAGAACGCCAGCGTACGCCTGCGCGCCAGCGCGGCGCTCGCTGCGTGGAAGTGGCGGGGATCCACGTCGCGGTTGAAGGCGTGGCCGGCGCCGGGATAGACCTGCACCTCCGCCTCGGGCCACGCGTCGCGGTGTGCCTGGATGTAGTCGGGCGGCGTGCTTTCGTCGTCTTCGCCGAAGTGGAACAGCATCGGCGCGCGCAGCGCTTCGCCCAGGTGGGGCTGCGAGCGCGCTCCGTAGTAGGCCACGGCCGGCAGGCCCAACCGCGTATTGCCGAGCAGGGCGGCGCTGCCACCCCAGCAGAAGCCCACCACGGCGACCTTCAGGCCCTCGCGGCGCAGCGTCTCGGCCGCCGAGCGCGTGGTGTCGACCGCCCGGTCCATGCCCAGCTCGCCCACCAGCTCGAGTCCCCTGGCGAAGCCGGCCTCGTCGTAGCCAAGCTCGACGTTGCGCGCCACCGGATCGAACAGGGCCGGCGCCAGGGACACGTAGCCGGCCGCGGCATAGCCTTCGGCGACGCTGCGGATGTGCTCGTTGACCCCGAAGATCTCCTGCAGCACCACGATCCCGCCCAGGGCGGCTGCGCGGTCCGGCGGATCGGCCCGCCAGGCGTCGATGGGGCCGGCTCCGGTCTGGATGACGATGTCTCGGCCCATGCGAGGCCTCCGTGCGCAGGTCCACCGATTCTAGCCGAGGCCATGATTCGCGCCCCGTGACGCCCAGGCGCCGCGCGCGTGCATTCCCAGCCACCTTCATCGTCGGCTTCCCCGGCGAGACCGAGGGCGAAGTGCGAGGAACTGCTGGATTTCCTGAGCGAGGCAGGTCAGTCCCCGTAACGCACGTCGACGATGAAGTACCTTGCCGCGCCGCCCGGCAGCTGCGCCTCGAATTCGTCGTCGATGCGCTTCTTCAGCATCGCGCGGGCGAGCGGGGAATCGATGCTGATCCAGCCGAGCTTCGCGTCGGTCTCATCCGGGCCGACGATGCGGTAGCGGGCGGTTTCACCGGTGCTCGCGTGTTCCACCTCCACCTGCGCGCCGAAGAACACGGCCTGCGGGTCGGATGGCGGCCCGTCGATCACGCGCAGCGCCTCCAGGCGCTTGCTGAGGTAGCGCACGCGGCGGTCGATCTCGCCCAGCTGCTTCTTGCGGTAGCTGTACTCCGCATTCTCGGAGCGGTCGCCCTCGGCCGCCGCGGCGGCAAGCGCGGCCACCACTTCCGGACGGCGCACTCGCCACAGCGTGTCGAGTTCGGCCTTCAGGCGCGCGTGGCCCTCCGCGGTGACCAGCGCGGTGCTCTTCTCGGCGGGAGGACGCCAGCGACCCAAGCAGGCGACCTCTCAGTTCCGGCGCAGGCTGGTGTAGCCGTCGCCCGCGAGCGGCGCGCCGTCCGCATCCAGCAGGCGGATCTCGTCGCGCGACACGATGGCGAAGCGGCGGTCGTCGGCTTGCTTGGTCTCGGGGTCGAGCAGGAGTTGGCTACCGTCGGCGTTCACCGTCCAGGTGCCGGTCGCGCGTGCGGCTTCGGCGCCTTGTTGGACCTCGGCCTGGGAGTACGTGCCGTCGGCGCGGATCTCGACCGAGGTTTCGATGCCGGGGCAATCCGCGCAGGGCAGGATCCCCGCGAACGTTCCTGCGAACGCCTTGCGGTCGAAACCGGCCGGATCGGTGGCGTCGTGACGGATGACGGCACTGGCGTCGGTACCGGCGAGCAGCGGATCGGCCGGGAGGGCGGGCTCTTCCACCTTCGATGTGGCCGGTGCAGGCGCCGCATCCGGCTCCGGCGCGCAGGCAGCAAGCGCCACGACGATCAGGATGGACAGCGGCGCAAGGGCTCGGGACGATCGCATGGCAGGATTCCTGCGGACGGGGAAGGTGAAGGATAGGGCGGCGGCGTGAACATGCTTTCGCTGGACGCGCCAGGGAAGTCTGGACGATCGACGCGCGGTCGTCATTCCTGCGAGCCGACCCTTGCAGCCGCGGGCTGGTAATGCGGCGATGGCGTCACCGCAGGGATCGGCTAATGCTCCGCGCCGGCAGTGACCGCCATGTCGACCGCATGCGACAGCGCCGCTTCCACCGCGATCCGCACGCCCGCGACCATCGTCTCCAGCGGCAGCCCGGGCTGGCCGGGATGGCACGCAGCCTGTGCATCGGAATACGGGATGTGGATGAAGCCGCCGCGCACCGCCTTGCGCCTGCGCAGGGTGTGCATCAGCCCATAGAACACGTGGTTGCAGACGAAGGTGCCGGCGGTCTGCGAGACCTCGACGGGGATCCCCGCGCGCGTCATCGCCACCAGCATGGCCTTGACCGGCAGCGTCGTGAAATACGCCGCCGGCCCGCCCGCGACCACTGGCGTGTCGATTGGCTGCGCGCCGGCGTTGTCGGGAATGCGCGCGTCGTCTACGTTGATGGCGACACGCTCGAGCGAGATGTTCGCGCGGCCGCCGGCCTGGCCCACGCAGACCACCAGCGCGGGACGCGCCTGGCGGATTGCGCGACGCAGCGCGCGCAGCGACTCGCCGAACACCACCGGCAGCGCGTGGCCGACGATGCGGTGGCCGGCCACGACCTCGCCGTCCAGCGCCCGCACCACGGCCTGGCTGGGGTTGTCGCCGTGGCCGCCAAAGGGACCGAATCCGGTCAGCAGCACGGTGGGCATCGAAGTGGCGTCGTCGGTCATCAGCGGAACACGATGAAGTACATCAGCACGATATTGCAGGCCAGCAGCGGCAGCGCGGTCGCCACCTGCTGGCGGATCACCGCGTTGGGATCGCGCAGTTCCAGCAGGGCCGCGGGCACCAGGTTGAAGTTGGCCGCCATCGGCGTGAGCAGGGTGCCGCAGTAGCCCGACAGCATGCCGATCGCCGCAAGCGATGCGGCATCGGCGCCGTGCATCTGCACCAGCAGCGGCAGGCCGACGCCGGCGGTGATCACCGGGAAGGCGGCAAAGGCGTTGCCCATCACCATGGTGAAGGCGGCCATGCCCAGCGCATAGGCCACCACCACGACGAAGCGGTTCTCCACCGGGATCAGCATTCGGATCACTCCGGCCACCGCCTCGCCCACGCCGGTGGCCGCGAACACGCTGCCGAGCGTGGCCAGCAGCAGCGGCAGCAGCGCGGCCCAGCCGATCGCATCCAGCAGCCGGCGCGACTGCTCGATCGCCGCGACCGGCGTGCTGCGCGTGAGCAGCAGCGCGGCGATCACCGCCAGCACGCAGGCCACCCCCAGCCCGACCAGGGTGGTCAGCTGCGCGCCGAACACGCGCGTGCCGCCCAGCTCGATGTCGGCAAACGGCACGGCCACCAGCACCGCGACCACCGGGATCAGCAGCGCTGGAATGAACAGCCGGTTGCCCAGGCGGCGCGCCGACGCTTCGCGCCCGGCTGGCGTGCCTTCGTCGCAGCGTCCCCGTCCCAGGCCAAATGCCGCCAGGCAGGCGAGCACGACCACGATGCCGCCGACCACGGCCGGCGGCATCCGCTCGGCCGCCAGCATGGCCAGCGCGACCAGGCCCCAGAACAGCGCGTTGGCGAAGCGGCGCGGATTGGCGCGGTCGCGCGCAGCGCGCAGCGAGGTCCACAGCAGGGTGCCGCCAACCAGCCAGTAGATCCACTGCAGGCTGATCATGGCGTCTTGCCTTCGACATCGACCGGCGTGACCGTACGCGCGGCGAGGGCGGCGGCCTCACGCTGCAGGCGCCGGTCGAGCCGCGCCAGCCGCGCGCCATGGATGACGAAGGCGCAGATCGCCGTCGGAATGCCCCACAGCGCGATATGCAGGGGTTCGAGCACGATGCCGTGCTCGGCGTAGAAGCCCTGCATCAGCAGCACCGCGCCGAAGGCGATGAAGATGTCCTCGCCGAAGAACAGGCCGACGTTGTCGGTGGCCGCGCACAGCGCCTTCAGGCGCTCGCGGCTGTCCTCCGGCAGCGACCCGTGGCGCGCCTCGGCGGCCGCTTCGGCCATCGGCGCCAGCAGCGGGCGCACCGTCTGCGGATGCCCGCCCAGGCTGGTCAGGCCGAGCGCGGACGCAAGCTGCCGCGCGCCGAGATAGGCGATCAGCAGGCGCCCCGCGGTCGCGCCGCGCAGGCGCGTGATCCAGGCCTGGGCGTGTTCCTTCAGCCCGTGCCGCTCGAGCAGGCCGATCACCGGCAGGGTCAGCAGGAATACCGTCAGGTAGCGCTGCTTGGTGAACGACTCGCCCAGCAGCTCCAGCACCTGCACCGGCGTTTTCCCTGCAACCAGGCCGGTGACCAGCCCCGCCGCGACCACGATCAGTGCGGGGTTGAGGCGCAGGGCGAAGCCGATCACGACCAGCGCGATGCCGACCAGGGGCCAGTAGCTCATGCGTGCGGCATCCGCGTGGCGGGGGAGAGGATGGCGAAGCCCTCGGCGCGCAGCGCGCCGCGCAAGGCTGAGGCGAACGCGGCGGCGTCCGCGTCCGCGCGATCACCGTGCAGGCACAGCGTGTCGGCGCGGATCGGCACAACGTGCCCGTCGATCGAGGTCACCGTGCCCGAACGCAGCATGCTGCGCACCTGGGCGAGCGCAGCCTCCACGTCCGGGACCACGGCGCCGGGCTGATCGCGCGGCACCAGGCGGCCGTCGGCGGTGTAGGCGCGTTCGGCGAAGGCTTCCTGCGCCACCGGCAGGCCCAGGCGTGCGCCGGCGTGGGCCAGCTCGGAGCCGGCCAGGGCGTACAGCCACAGGCGCGGATCGGAGTCGTGGACCGCGCGGGCGATGGCGTCGGCGATGCCTGCATCGCGCGCTGCGAGGTTGTACAGCGCGCCGTGCGGCTTGACGTGGGCAAGTACGGTGCCGGCTTGGGTACACAGCGCTGCCAGCAGCTCGACCTGGTCGCGGACCAGGGCATGCACTTCCGCCGGCGGCAGCGACAGCTCGCGCCGGCCGAAGTGCGCCCGGTCCACGAACGAAGGATGCGCGCCGATCGCCACGCCATGGCGTAGGCACAGCGCGATCGCCTCGCGCATGCTGCGCGCGTCGCCGGCATGGCCGCCGGTGGCGATGCTGGCCGAGCTGATGCAGGGCACGATCGCGGCATCGTCGCCGCAGCCTTCGCCTAGATCGCAGTTGAAGTCGATGCGTGCCGTCATGTCGCGCGGGTCCTCGCCTCGATGGCCAGGGCGATGCGGTGCAGGCGCTGGCGCTGCTCGGCATTGGCCGCGCTGGCCTGCGCCGGCGTGCAGGGCAGGAAGTGCAGCCGTGCGCCGGGACGCATCTGCGCCAGCAGCGGGATGTCGGCGCGGATGACGTGGCCGATGCGCGGATAGCCGCCATGGGTCTGCGCATCGGCCAGCAGCACGATGGGCTGGCCGTCGGGCGGCAGCTGGACGGTGCCGGGGGCGACAGGTTCGGAAATGCGCTCATCACGATCTGCCACCTGCAGGGCCGCACCCTGCAGGCGCAGACCCTGGCGGTTGCTGCGCGCATCCGCCTGCCAGACCGGGCCGCACACGCCGTCCACCGCATCGGCCCCGGGCAGGAGCCGGATCGTGCGGGGCCGCCCAGACGGATGAGCATAGGGCAGGGGATTGGCGTCGATCCACCAGCGCGCGACCTGCAGCTGGCGCGAAGGCGACGCGGAGCGGCCGCCGATCGCGAGTTGGTCGCCCGCCTGCAGGGCGCGCCCGTCCAGGCCGCCAAATCCGCCGCGCAGGTCGGTACTGCTGCTGCCCAGGACCGGCTCGACATCGAGTCCACCGGCCACGGCCAGATAGCTGCGCGCGCCATCCAGGCAGGGTCCGAAGGCGAGGGTGGTCCCTCTCGGCAGGTCGACCGGTCGATTGCCCGGCACCGGCATGCCGTTCGCGCGCGCCTCGATGGCGGCGCCGCAGATCGCCACGCGCGCCGCCTGGCCGAAGCGCAGCGTCGGCCCGACCAGTGTGATCTCCAGGCCGGCGTGCCCAACCGGATTGCCCGCCAGCAGGTTGGCCAGTGCGTGCGCCCAGGGATCGGCCGGACCGCCGCTGGCCACGCCGAGATGCCGCAGGCCGTGGCGCGGCGCGCCCTGGACCGTGGTCAGCAGGCCCGGCGCGATGATCCCGATCGATGCCGGCCTAGCCACGTGCGTCGTCCACGGTCGCTGCCAGGCGCGCGTACTCGGCCAGGGCGATCGACACGAAGCGCAGGCGCTGGCCGGGCTGCAGCAGGCTGGGCGCCGCGCGATGCGGATCGAACAGCGCGGTGGGCGTGCGGCCGATGATCTGCCAGCCGCCGGGGCTGCCGGACGGATAGATTCCGGTCTGGCTGCCGCCGATGCCGACGCTGCCGGCCGCCACCCGGGTGCGCGGCGTGGCGTGGCGCGGCGTGGCCAGCGCCGGGTCCAGCCCCAGCAGGTACGGAAAGCCCGGCGCGAATCCGATCATCCCGACGCTGTATTCCGGTGCGCAATGGCGCGCGATGACCTCGTCCCGGTCCAGCCCGGCCCGGGCCGCCACGGCATCCAGGTCCGGTGCGCAGGCACGCTCGTAGCAGACCGGGATTTCAATCGTGCCGGTCGCCGTGCACCCCGCAGCGTGCGCGTCCCCGGCCGGCAGCCCCGCCAGCCAGTCTTCGGCCAGGTCGCGGGCGAAGCGGTCGCGGGCCAGCAGATGTCCTGGATCGATGTAGAGCGCGAGTGCGGCATAGGCCGGCACGATGTCGAGCAGCCACGGCGGGCGCGCGGCGGAGATGCGCGCGGCCAACGCATGCACCTGCCGGTTGAGCTGCAGCTCGACGCACGCGCCCAGGCGCAGCAGGACCGCGTCCTCGCCCAGCGCCTCCAGTGTCCAGGGCGGCGTATTCAATCCGGCTCCGGCGCCGCTCAGCGCTTCTTGCCGCCCAGCAGGCCGCCCAGGATGCCGCGCACGATCTGGTTGGTGATCGTGCGCGCGGCCTGCTTGCTGGATGCCTCGATCACGCCCTGGCGCCGGCCGCTCCCGAACAGCACGTCGCGCACCGCCTTGCCAAAGCCGCCGCCCTCGTCCGCCTTCCCGGGGCCGCCACGCGCCGGCGGCGCTGCAGCGACGTCGGTGGCGGCCTGCGCGCGCGCGGCCAGCATCTCGGCCGCCGATTCGCGATCCACCGCCGTGTCGTACTTGCCGCCGACCGGGCTGCCTGCGCGCACCTGCGCACGCTCGGCTTCTGTGATCGCGCCCATGCGGCAGCGCGGCGGCGCGACCAGGGTGTGCTCGACCGCCATCGGGATGCCTTTTTCCTGCAGCGTCGACACCAGCGCCTCGCCGGTGCCCAGCCGCGACAGCGTCTGCACCACGTCCAGCGCCGGATTGGCGACGAAGGTTTCGGCCGCGGTCCGCACCGCCTTCTGGTCGCGCGGGGTGAACGCGCGCAGCGCGTGCTGCACGCGATTGCCGAGCTGGCCGAGGATCTCGTCCGGCACGTCGTCGGGAAACTGCGAGCAGAAGTACACGCCCACGCCCTTGGAGCGGATGATGCGCACCACCTGTTCGATGCGCTGGCGCAGCGCCGCCGGCGCATCGTCGAACAGCAGGTGCGCCTCATCGAACATGAACACCAGCTTCGGCTTGTCGAGGTCGCCAACCTCGGGCAGGTGCTCGAACAGCTCCGACAGCAGCCACAGCAGGAAGCTCGAGTACAGGCGCGGCTTGAGCACCAGCTGGTCGGCGGCGAGGATGCCGATCACGCCGCGGCCGTCGTGGGTGGTGCGCATCAGGTCGGACAGCTCCAGCGCCGGCTCGCCGAACACGTGGTTGCCGCCATCCTGCTCCAGCCGCAGCAGGGCGCGCTGGATCGCGCCGATCGACTGCGGGCTCACCAGCCCGTACTCGGTCGAGATCGACTTGCGCTCCTCGGCCACCAGGCCGAGCAGGGCGCGCAGGTCGGCCAGGTCGAGCAGCAGCAGGCCGCGGTCGTCGGCCAGCTTGAACACGATGTCGAGCACGCCCGACTGGGTGTCGTTGAGCTCGAGGATGCGCCCGAGCAGGGTCGGGCCCATCTCGCTCACGGTGGTGCGCACCGGGTGGCCGAGCTTGCCGTACAGGTCCCAGAACACGACCGGACTGCCTTCGGCCGCGTAACCCTCCACGCCGATCTGCGCGGCGCGGGCCAGCAACTTGTCGTTCATGGCGCCCGGCACGGCCAGACCGGCCACGTCGCCCTTCACGTCGGCCATGAACACCGGGACGCCGATGCGCGAGAAGCCCTCGGCCAGGGTCATCAGGGTGACCGTCTTGCCGGTGCCGGTGGCGCCGGCGACCAGGCCGTGGCGGTTGCCGTAGCGCGGCAGCAGGTGCACCTGGGCGCCCCCGCCGGTGGTGATGGCCTTGCCGACAAGAATGGGCTGCATGCGTGCGTCCGTGTTCCGGTGTGGATTGCCCGGGATTCTAGCCTTGTCCCGGGTGCGGGCAGGCGCACCGGCGAAGTAGCGCCGGCAGTGCGCGGTTGCGCGGAATCGGCCTGAGTTCCTTGTGGCACCCGGCGGCAGCGGCTACCCTGCCGGCCCCCTCCGCGGTCCCGGTGCTAGATGTCGTCCCTGCCCATGCCTGCACTGCGCGGCCTGCTGCTGGCCAGCGCGCTCGTGCTCGCCGTCGTTCCCTCCGCCGCGCAGGCGCAGTCCAGGCGCACCGTGGCTGCGATCGAAGCACTCAACCAGCGCATGGCCGCCGCCGAGACGCGCTGGCGCGACGCGCTGGTGAAGATCGGCAACAGCGATCCGACCGGGCTGGACGAAAGCAATGCCGCGCTCGAGGACATGGAGGACGTGATCGTCGATTGCGGCAAGCTCAAGGGCTGCGGCTCGGGCAACCTGCTGGCCAGCTACAAGCGGCTGCTCAAGGCGCAGGCCGATGCCGCCGCTGGCGTGGTCGGCGATGAAGCGGACGACAGCATCGCCGAGGAAGGCGACCTGCCGACCGGCGAAGTGCCCGACAGCGCCACCGCCGCCGCGCTGCTGGGCGCCGAGGACCGCCGTTTCCTCGAGCAGGTGCAGATGAACCCTGCCGTGCAGGCCGGCATCCGCCGCTGGCTGACCGACATGCGGGTGGCGCTGATCACCAGCCACGAGAACTTCCAGTACATGCAGCACCTGATGTCGCCGGCGTTCAAGCGTCGCGGCCTGCCCGAAGCGCTGCTGTTCGGCATCCTGGCCAAGGAATCCAATGGCCGCGTGCACTCGCGCTCGCGCGCCGGCGCCACCGGCCCGCTGCAGTTCATGCCGGCCACCGGCAGCCGCCTGGGCCTGGGGCTGGACGGGCGCGGCTTTGACACCCGCTACGATCCGCGCGCCTCGGCTGACGCGGCCGCGGTGTACCTGGGCGAGCGCTACGCTGAATTGGGCGGCGACAACATCGAGCTGTGGCTGGCCGCCTACAACGGCGGCGAGGGCAGGGCGCGTCGCGTGCATCGCGAGTTCGGCGGTCGCAGCTTCTGGGATCCGGACGTCTACAGCCAGTTCCCGCCCGAGACCCGCGACTACGTGCCGATGGTGATCGCGGCGGCCTGGCTTTACCTGCATCCGCGCGAGTACGGCCTGAACTTCCCGCGCGTGGACACCCGCCCGGCAACCTTCCAGCTCAAGCGTGCGGCCTCGATCTACGAGCTGACCATTTGCCTGGGCAACGGCAATACCCGCGACGGCTACATGCGCGTGCTGCGCAACCTCAATCCCCAGTACGAGGCCGAGGCGGTGATCCCGCAAGGCGCGCGCCTCAACGGCACCGTGCGCATGGCCGGCCTGTACGAGCGCTGGTGCACCAAGGGCGCGCGCGCCGAACTCGCCCGGCAGCTGGTCAACAGCGACCCGTCCACTGCGATCGTGCGCGTGGGCGATGTGGAAACGGTGACCTTGCCCGATGGCACGGTGTTGCAGCAGCAGGCCGCGCTGTCCGCACCTGCCGCCACGGTGGCCCCGGCGCCAGCAGCGCCGCGTACCCATCGCGTCGCTTCCGGCGAAACCCTGGTCGCCATCGCGCAACGCTACAGCTGCGATACCAAATCGCTGGCCGCCGCCAACGGCATCAAACCGCCGCGCTACTTGGTCCGGCAGGGCCAGCAGCTGAAGCTGGAAGGCTGCCGCTAGAAACCCGGACACATCCACGAACGCAACGATTGCGTTCGGAATGCCAAATCAGGGCTATCCGGGCATTCTTCCCAGGCGATCACGGGCGCAGCTCCAGCGCCGGGCAGGCCGGCGCGGACCAAGGGCAGGTGTCCGCCCGGGGTCCGGCAGGCTCAGTCGCCGCCGTCTTCCTGCTGCGCCTCGTCCTCGCGCTCGATCGAGGTGGCTTCGAGCAGTTCCTGCTGCGGCTGGCGCAACGCGACCAGGTCGAGTGGCCGGATGCTGCGGATGTGGCAGCGAATCCGGATGGACGACGTGCCCGGGCCCATCGGCCTGACGTAGTCGAATCGCGCCACGATCGACCCGGTGCGGCTGGAGATATGGATCGAGTGGGCGAAGGGCAGATCGCTGCAGGGGCCGGTCAGATCGAGCAGGAATGCCTGGCTGGGCCGCGTGTGCAGGACCAGCGCGCTGGATCCCACCGAACTCCAGCCGGAGAACCGGCCCGGGTGTCGGATGGAATTGACCGGCTCGCCGGCGTGTGCTTCGAGAACCGCCAGACGCTCGGCAGGGCTCATGCGGGGTCCGCTCGCGCAGGCGGCGAGGGCGACAATCAAGGCGAGAAAGGCGAGTAGGCGGCTCATGACGGCTCCTGTGGCGCGGGTTCGCGGTCGGTCGATTCCGACGGACATCGACCATGTGGGGAGACGAGCGAAGCCACTCTACACCCGTTGTGGTGTCAACGATCCGTGATGCGGATCGCAGTCGCGTCGCGTCAGGGCGCCGATCGTCTTGCAAGCGCCTGTCCCAGCCGCACCGCGGTTTCCGCCTTCAGCGAGGGATCCAGCTCGGCCACGCCCGCCGGCAACAGCACCACCACGGTCGAGCCGTAGTTGAAGCGCGCCATCTCCTCGAACCGCTCCAGCACGATCCCATCGCTGGTCCAGTTCTTCGCGGTGACGCTGTCGCCGTAGGCGGGGATCTCCTCGCCGCTCCACACCGTCTCCACGCCCGACACCAGCAGCGCACCGACCATCACCACGGCCATCGGGCCGAAGTCGGTGTCGAAGTGGCAGACCAGGCGCTCGTTGCGCGCGAACAGGCGCGGCACCGAGGCCACCGCATCCGGACCCACCGAGAACAGCCGCCCGGGCACGTGCACGGTCTCGCGCAGGCGCCCGGTCCAGGGCATGTGCACGCGGTGGTAGTCCTTGGGCGACAGGTACACCGTGGCGTACAGGCCGTCGGCGTAGGGCGCCGCCGCAGCCTCGTTGCCCAGCAGTTCGGCGGCAGTGAACGAGCGGCCCTTGGCCTGGAAGATGCGGCCCTGCTCGATGCGCCCGCACTGGCTGACACGGCCATCGGCCGGCATCAGCAGCGCCAGCGGATCGGGATCGGGCACGCGCACGCCGGGCTTGAGCGCGCGGGTGAAGAAGGCATTGAAGGTCGCGTAGGCACCTGGATCGGACTCCTGCGCCTCCGACAGGTCGACCCCGAAGCGCCGCGTCACCGTGTCGATCAGCCAGCCCCGCGTGCGCGGATTGTCCGAGTAGGCCAGTGCGCGCGCCAGCGAGGACAGCAGCCGGTGCGGCAGCAGCCAGGTCAGCGCGGTGACCAGGTTCACGGGCCGTCCGCCCCGGACAGCGCCAGCAGGTCGGCCGCGATCGCGGCCGGGTCGTCCACGGCGCTGCCGGTCACCACGCCGGCCATGCGGCCTTGCGGGTCGAGCAGGGCCATCGATGCGCTGTGGTCGATCGAGTACTGGTCGGCCGGCGCGCCGTCGGGCGCCGGCACCTTGGCGAACACCATCGACAGCGAGCGGGTGAAGGCCTCCAGCGACGGCACGTCGGCGGTCGCGGCCAGGGTGTCGCGATGGAAGGCGTGGGCGTATTCGCCAATGCGGTCGGGCGAGTCGCGCTCCGGGTCGACCGAGACGAACAGCACGCGCGGCCGGGTCGAGTCGGGCAGCGCTTCCCATTGCCGCTGCGCCTGCGCCAGCTGCGCGAGCGTCATCGGGCACACGTCCGGGCAGAAGGTGAAGCCGATGAACACCAGGGTCCAGTGGCCGTGCAGCTCGCCCGGCATCAGCTGGGTGCCGTCGGACTGCTGCAGCGCGAAGTCAGGCAGTTCGCGCGGCTGCGGGAACAGTTTCACCGCCTGCAGCGAGGGCTGCGGCGTGGCCGGATCGCTGAAGAACTTGCGCGAAGCGAGCAGCCCCAGTCCCGCAAACAGGGCGACCAGCAGCACGATGATGACGGTACGGTTGAACATCCGTAAATCCAGGCCGACAGCGGCCCATCATACCCGCCGCTCGCTATACTTGCCGACCGGCGGCGTGCCGGGGATGGACAGCGCCATGACCGACGAACTGCAGACGATCATCGACCTGATCCGTTACGGCGCCAGCCGCTTCAGCGCGGCCGGGCTGACCTTCGGGCACAGCTACGACAACGCCATCGACGAGGCCACCCAGCTCACCCTGCACGCCCTGCACCTGCCGCACGACCTGGGCCCGGCCTATGGCCAGGCGCGGGTGACGCTGGCCGAGAAGGAAGATGTGCTGGCGTTGTTCCTGCGCCGCATCGAGGAGCGGGTGCCGGCGGCCTACCTCACCGGCGAGGCCTGGTTCGCCGGGCTGAGCTTCAAGAGCGACGCGCGCGCCCTGGTGCCGCGCTCGCCGATCGCCGAGCTGATCCTGTCGGGCTTCGAACCCTGGCTGGGCGGGCGCGAAGTGCGCCGCGCGCTGGACCTGTGCACCGGTTCGGGCTGCATCGCCATCGCGATGGCGCACTACAACCCCGACTGGCACGTGGATGGCGCCGACATCAGCGACGACGCGCTGGCGCTGGCGCGCGAAAACGAATCGCGGCTGCTGTCGGCCAATACGCGCATCGTGAAGTCGGACCTGTTCGCCGACCTGCAGGGCGAGCACTACGACCTGATCGTCAGCAACCCGCCGTACGTGACCGACGACGAGACCGACGCGCTGCCGGAGGAGTACGCCCACGAGCCGGAGCTGGGCCTGCGCGCCGGCAACGACGGCCTGGACATCGTGCTGCGGATCCTGCGCGACGCACCGCTGCACCTCACCGAGGACGGCATGCTGGTGTGCGAAGTCGGCGAATCCGAAGGCGCGCTGTCGACGCTGCTGCCGGGGCTGCCGCTGATCTGGGTGGAGTTCAAGGTCGGGCAGATGGGCGTGTTCGTGGTCGAGCGCCACGACCTGGTTTCGCACCATGCGCGGATCCGGGCGCTTGCCGATGCGCGCGGGGGTCGTGTGACATCGGCCGAGGTCGTGGATTCGGCCGGTGGTCGCCTGTTCTAGTTTCGTAGCCGGAGTGGCGCGATCTTTGGACTGCCATTCCAGATGGATGGATCAACCGCATGGATTCCCGCGTTCGCGGGAATGACGGAATCAGGAAGGCGTCAAGTTGAACACGTTTGGTCATCTTTTCCGCGTCACCACCTTCGGCGAATCGCATGGGCCGGCGATCGGCTGCGTGATCGACGGTTGCCCGCCCGGCGTCGCGATCGCGCCGGAGGATTTCTCGCACGACCTGGCGCGGCGCGCCACCGGCAAGACCCGCCACACTTCGGCGCGGCGCGAGGCCGACGAGGTCGAGATCCTCAGCGGCGTGTACGAAGGCGTCACCACCGGCACGCCGATCGCGCTGCTGGTGCGCAATACCGACCAGCGCAGCAAGGACTACGGCGCCATCGCGCGCCAGTTCCGTCCCGGCCACGCCGATTACGCGTACTGGCAGAAGTACGGCCTGCGCGATCCGCGCGGCGGCGGGCGTTCGTCGGCGCGCGAGACCACGATGCGCGTCGCCGCGGCGGTGGTCGCCAAGAAGTGGCTGTTCGCGCGCGGCGTCGGCGTGCGCGGCTACATGGCGCAGATCGGCGACGTGGTGCCGCGCGCGCACGACTGGAGCGTGGTCGAGGACAACCCGTTCTTCTGGCCCTGCGCCGGGCAGGTTGCGGAACTCGAGAGCTACATGGACGCGCTGCGCAAGTCGGGTGATTCGGTGGGCGCCAAGGTCGTCGCCGTGGCCGACGGCGTGCCGCCGGGCTGGGGCGAGCCGGTGTACGGCAAGCTCGATGGCGACATCGCCGCGGCGATGATGTCGATCAACGCGGTCAAGGGCGTGGAGATCGGCGAGGGCTTTGCCTCGGTGGCGCAGAAGGGTACGCAGCACCGCGACGTGATGACGCCTGGCGGCTTCCTGTCCAACCACGCCGGCGGCGTGCTCGGCGGCATCAGCACCGGGCAACAGGTGGTGGTCTCGGTCGCGTTCAAGCCGACCTCCAGCCTGCGCCTGCCGGTGGAAGGCGTGGATGTCGACGGCAACGTGGTCGACATCATCACCACCGGCCGCCACGATCCCTGCGTCGGCATCCGCGCCACGCCGATCTGCGAGGCCATGCTGGCGCTGGTGCTGATCGACCAAGCGCTGCGCCACCGCGCGCAGTGCGGCGATGTCGGCGAGGTGTCGCCGCGCATTCCCGCGGCACCGGATGGCTGAAGTCCGGCCACGGGTGTGGGTGTCTCAGCCGCTGTTCGACGACATCGTCGGCAGGCTGGCGGAGCATTTCGACGTCGAGGCCACGCGCGAGGTCACCGCGTGGTCGCCGGCTGCGGTGGCCGACAGGCTGCGCGACGTCGACGGCGCGCTGGTGACCCTCAACGAACGCATCGGCGCAGCCGAGATCGCCGGCGCGGCGTCATTGCGCGCGGTCGCCAACGTCGGCGTCGGCTACGACAACCTCGACGTGGCCGCGCTGGCCGCGCGCGGCATCGTCGCCACCAACACGCCCGACGTGCTCACCGAAACCACCGCCGACATGGGGTTCGCCCTGCTGCTTGCCGCGGCGCGCCGCATCACCGAGGGCGAGCGCTGGCTGCGCGAGGGGCGCTGGACGCAGTGGTCGTTCGACACCCTGCTGGGCCATGACGTGCACGGCAGCACGCTGGGCATCCTCGGCATGGGCCGGATCGGGCAGGGCATCGCACGCCGCGGCGCGCACGGCTTCGGAATGCGCGTGATCTACCACAACCGCAGCCGGCTGCCGGTCGGTGTCGAAAGCAACTGTCGTGCGACGTATGTCGACTTGGATACACTGCTGCGCGATTCGGACCACCTGGTGCTGGTCCTGCCGTATTCCGCGCATACCCGCCACGTGATCGACGCCGCCGCCCTTGCGAAGATGAAGCCCACCGCGACGCTGATCAACATCGCGCGCGGCGGCCTGGTCGACGAAGACGCGCTGGCAGCGGCGCTTGCCGGCGGCCGTCTTGCCTCGGCGGCGCTCGACGTGTTCGAAGGCGAGCCTGCGGTCAACCCGAAGCTGCTGGCGCTGCGCAACGTGGTGCTGACTCCGCACGCGGGTAGCGCCAGCCGGGCCACCCGCCGCGCGATGGCCAGCCTGGCCGTCGACAACCTGACCGCCGCGCTGGGCCGTGGCCCGCAGGCCGGCAATCCGCCGACGCCGGTCACCGGGAAAGCGACCGCGAAACGATAGGGGAGCCAACGCCGGTCGTCCCGCGCGCGGGTTCCCCCGAATACCAGCGACGGCGCGCATCCGCGCGCGCCGATGCACCTGTCCAGAATTCCCTGCGCCCCACCCCTTTCCGGATTCCTGCCCCATGAGCACCTCGCCCAACCGTCGTTTCAACGTTGCCGTCGTCGGCGCCACCGGCGCCGTCGGAGAAGTGATGCTGTCGATCCTGGCAGAGCGCGATTTCCCGATCGGCAAGCTGGTCGTGCTCGCCTCCGAGCGCTCGGCCGGCAGCACCGTCGAGTACCGCGGCGAGGATCACGTCGTCCAGGACCTGGCGACCTTCGACCCCGCCGGCATCGACATCGCGCTGTTCTCCGCCGGTGGCGACACCTCGAAGGAGTACGCGTCGAAGTTTGCCGCCGCCGGTGCCGTGGTGATCGACAACTCCTCGGCCTTCCGCTACGACGACGACGTGCCGCTGGTGGTGAGCGAGGTCAACCCCGAGCAGGTGCGCAACCGGCCGCGCGGCATCATCGCCAACCCCAACTGTTCGACCATGCAGTTGCTGGTCGCGCTGGCGCCGCTGCACCGCAAGTACGGCATCGAGCGCATCAACGTGGCCACCTACCAGTCGGTGTCCGGCGCTGGCCGCAGCGCGATGGAGGAACTCGGCAAGCAGACCGCACAGCTGCTGGCCTTCCAGGAAATCGACCCGCAGAAGTTCCCTGTGCAGATCGCCTTCAACCTGATCCCGCACATCGATGCGTTCATGGACAACGGCTACACCAAGGAAGAAATGAAGCTGGTCTGGGAGACGCGCAAGATCCTCGGCGACGAGTCGATCCTGGTGAACCCGACCGCGGTGCGGGTGCCGGTGTTCTACGGGCACTCCGAGGCGGTGGCGATCGAAACCCGCGAAAAGGTCACGCCCGAGGCCGCGCGCGAGCTGCTGGCCGCTTCGCCGGGCATCGAGGTGGTCGACGACCGCAAGCCGGGCGGCTATCCGACGCCGGTCAGCCATGCCTCGGGCAAGGATGCGGTCTACGTCGGCAGGATCCGCGAGGACCTGTCGCACCCGCGCGGCCTCAACCTGTGGATCGTCTCGGACAACATCCGCAAGGGCGCCGCACTCAACGCCGTGCAGCTGGCCGAGCTGGTGGCTGCGGAGGGCTGAGACGGGGCGTCCAAGCGGGTCGCGTCGCGCAGATGTCGCTTGGCGCGGCACCAGGTTCGCGTCGCGCCGCTTGACGATCGCTACGTCAATCAATACGTTGCGAGCGTCATTTCGACTGATTCTGATCCGGAATCCATGGGGACCTTCTCTTGAAGACGCTGGCGTGCCGCCTCGTCCTGCTGCTGGCGCTGCTGCTGCACATGCCGGCAGCGCTGGCGCTGGGCCTGGGCCAGATCGAGGTGAAGTCGCAGGCCGGCGAGCCGCTGCTGGCCGAGATCCCGATCATCTCCACCGATCCGTCGGAGCTGGACAACCTGCAGGCGCGCCTGGCTTCGCCCGAGACGTTCCGGCGCATCGGGCTGGAGCCGCCGACCGGCCTGGTCTCGGGCCTGCGCTTCACGATCGCGCTCGATCCGCGCGGGCGTCCGGTGATCCGCATTACCAGCGACGTGCCGGTGCAGCAGCCGCTGCTGACCTTCCTGATCGAAGTGGACTGGGGGCAGGGGCGCCTGGTGCGCGAATACTCGGCCCTGGTCGACACGCCGCAGACGGTGGCCGCGCCGGCGCAGCCGCCGATCCAGGCGCCGCAAGCCGCGCCGTCGAACGTGATTGCGCGCGTCCCGCAGGCCGGGCAGGCCGCCGACGATGCGCAGCCCGAGGACGTGCCGGCAGCCGGGACCGAACCGGAGCAGCCCGTCGCCGAAGAGTCGACGGCGCCTGCTCCTGCGCCCGCACCTGCGCCTGCGCCCGAGCCTCCGGCGCCCGCCGCGGCCGTGGCGTCGGACGAATACGGACCCGTGCAGCAGGGCCAGACGCTGGGCCGGATCGCCGCCGAGCTCTCGGCAGGCAGCGGCCAGAGCCTCAACCAGGTGATGCTGACCCTGCTGCGCGCCAATCCCGAGGCGTTCATCGGCGGCAACCTCAACCTGATCCGGCAGGGCGCGGTGCTGCGTGTGCCGCCGCAGGAAGACTGGTCGCAGGCCAGCGTGGCCGAGGCCAATGCCCTGGTCCGCGAGCACGTTGCGCGCTGGCGCGAGATGCGGCGGCCCGTGGTGCAGCCGGATGCTGGCGCAGAAGCGGCGCAGGCCGCGGCACCTGCCGCTGCCGCGGATCCGGCATCGGCCGCACAGCCGGCCGCGCGGGTGGCCGATGCGCGGCTGGAGATCGTGCCGGCCGGCAGCGGCGGACAAGAGCAGGCAGGTACACGGACCGGCACGGCCGCCGGAGGCGAGGGCGACATGCTGCAGCAACAGGATCTGACCCAGACGCGTGAAACCCTGGCCGCGCGCGACGCCGAGGTGCAGGAGCTGCAGACGCGCCTGGCCGAGCTGGAACAACTCCAGCAACAGCAGCAGCAGCTGATCCAGATGAAGGACAGCGAGCTGGCCGCCGCGCAGGAGCGCCTTGCCCAGAGCAATGCGCAGGCCAGCCAGCCCCAGCCCGATGCGCAGGCCGCCGCCACTGCGGGCCTGCCGTGGCTGTGGATCGGACTCGGCCTGCTGGTTGCAGGCCTGCTGGCCTGGTGGCTGCGCTCGCGGCGCAAGCCGGTTGAACCTGCACGCAAGCCAGCTTATGGCTTCGCGTCGGCGCCGACCCAGCGCACGGCCGCCCAGCCGACGCCCGCCCAGCAGGCAGTCGCCCCGGAACCGCAGGCAGTCGTGCCCGTGGCGGATGTCGTGCCGGCGCCCGCGCCTGCTGTCGAAAAGCCGATTTCCATGCAGGCCGCGGTGTCCTGGCGCGACGCGCCCGCCGCGGCCACGGGTGGCTCGCCGACCTGGCACGCCGGCGGCGATGCCGCGTCGGTCGCGCCGCTCAACCAGGCCCCGGCGGGACAGGAACGCATCGAGCTGGCGCGCGCCTATATCGACCTGGGCGACGTCGAGACCGCCCGCAGCCTGCTGCAGGAAGTGGCGGCTTCGGGCGACGCGGACGCGCGCGGCGAGGCCGAGCGGCTGCTGCGCGATCTGGCCTGAAGTGCCGCGTTACGCGATCGGCGTCGAGTACGACGGCGCTGGCTTCAGCGGCTGGCAGCGGCTGACCAAGGCTGGCGCGCACGACGGGGCCACGGTGCAGGGCGTGCTCGAGGCGGCGCTCAGCGCGGTGGCCGACGCCAATGTCGTCACCGTCTGCGCCGGGCGCACCGACGCCGGTGTGCACGCACAGTGCCAGGTGGCCCATTTCGACAGCGAAGCCGCGCGCGACCTGCGCGCCTGGACCCTCGGCGCGACCACGCGCCTGCCGCCCTCGGTCAGCGTGACTTGGTGCCGGCCGGTCGCCGACGACTTCAACGCGCGCTTCTCGGCGGTGGCACGGCGCTATCGCTACCGCATCCTCAACCGACGGGTGCGACCGGCCCTGGCGCGGCAGTGGCTGTCCTGGCACTGGCGCCCGCTGGATGCGGCGACGATGCACCGCGCCGCGCAGGCGCTGCTGGGCGAGCATGATTTCGGGGCGTTCCGCTCCAGCGAATGCGAGGCCAACCACGGCCGGCGCGAGCTGCAGCACATCGAGGTCCGGCGCGAGGGCGATCTCGTCGTCGTCGACGTGCAGGCCAACGCCTTCCTGCACCACATGGTCCGCAACATCGTCGGCTCGCTGCTCGAGGTCGGCGCTGGTGCGCAGGACGAGGCCTGGATCGGCGGCCTGCTGGCCGGCCGCGACCGCAGGCTTGCGGGTCCGACCGCCCCGGCCGATGGCCTGGTGTTCGTCGGTCCGCTGTATCCGGCTGCGCATGGACTGCCAAACGAGGTCACGCTGGCCTGAAGCCGGCGCGGACGCGGGCGCGTTGTCCGCCTTCGCCTGAACCGCGCACAATGCCGCATCGCCCCCTGGAATCCCGATTGTGTCCATGCCCCCGTTTCGCACCCGCATCAAGTTCTGCGGCATGACCCGCGCCGGCGATGTGCGCCTTGCCGGCGAACTCGGGGTCGATGCGGTCGGCTTCGTCTTCGCGGCGCGCAGCCGGCGCCGGGTGGATGCGGGGCAGGCGGCGGCGATGCGCGAGGCGCTGGCGCCGATGGTGGATGCGGTGGCGCTGTTCATGGACAACCCGGTCGAGGAGGTGCGCGAGGTGATCTCGCGTGTCCGCCCTTCGCTGCTGCAATTCCACGGCGACGAGGACGAGGCCTTCTGCCGCAGCTTCGGGTTGCGCTACCTCAAGGCCGTGGCGATGGGCGGCGACGCCCGGCTGGACGCGCTGGAGCTGCACGCGCGCTGGCCCAGCGCAGCAGGCTTCCTGTTCGACGGACACGCGCCGGGCGAGGGCGGTGGCGGCGGACGCGCATTCGAATGGTCGCGCGTGCCCAAAGGCGTTACCAAACCCTACTTCGTCGCGGGCGGGCTGACGCCCGACAACGTGCACGATGCGGTCATGGCCACCCGGCCCTGGGGCGTGGACGTGGCCAGCGGCGTGGAAGCACGCGACGGCCTCCCCGGTGCCAAGGACGGTGCGCGCATGCGCCGCTTCGTCGAGGAAGTGCGCCGCGCCGATTGCGGCTGAAGGCTGAGGCTGGCGCGGCGCACATCCGCGCCTGCGGGAGTGGATTGTCCGAAAGCTGGATTTCTCCGCTGCGCCCTAGCCCGGATCGCGAGGCGACGCGCTCAATCCGCTGCCGCAAGCTGCGCGCGCAGCCATGCCGCCAGCCGCTCGAGCTGGGGATCCGCATCCGCGCGGGTACACAGGCACCAGTGCGCGCCTGTTTCGATGAAGCCCCAGGGCGCCACCAGGCGGCCGCTGGCGAGCTCGCCCGCCACCAGCGGCTGCGGCGCGATCGCCACGCCCAAACCGGCGACCGCCGCTTCCAGCAGGTAGTACAGGTGCTCGAAGCCGGTTCCCTGGCGCAACGCGGCCGGATCCAGCCCGTGGTGGCGCGCCCACTGTGGCCAGGCCTGTGGGCGCGACGCCGTATGCAGCAGGTCTTCCTCCAGCAGCGCCGCGGCCGGCCGGCCGGCCAGTCGCGCTGCCGATGGATGCCGCGGGTCGACCACCGGCCCGATGCGTTCGGGTGCCAGCACGTGCACGCGCCATTGCGCCGGCCAGGGTGGCTCCGCGATCAGCACAGCGGCGTCCAGGCCGGGCAGGGCGGGTGCGAACGCGCCTTCGTGGGGCGACAGATGCAGCTGCAGGCCGGGCAGATCGCTACGCAACTGCTCCAGGCGCGGGATCATCCAGCGCGCCAGCAGGCTGCCCGGGCAGCCGATGACACGGGTGCCCGGCTCGCTGCCGCGCCGCAGCCCGCGCACCGTCGCCTGGATCTGGGCAAACGCGGTGCCGGTGGCTTCGCCCAGGCGCCGTCCTGCATCGGTCAGGCGCAGGCCGCGCCCTTCGCGCGTGAACAGCGCCACGCCCAGCTCGTCCTCCAGCAGGCGCACCTGGCGGCTGACCGCGCCGTGGGTCACGTGAAGTTCGGCAGCGGCGCGTCCCAGACCGCCCAGTCGCGCGGCAGCCTCGAAGGCGCGCAGCGCATTGAGCGCCGGGAGATCGTGACCGGACATGTGAGTTTTACTGATGAGTTGCCCAGATCTTATCGGTTTTTACGCGCAGACATGTGCGCTAGAGTGCGATGCATCCGCAGCACCGGCACATACTGATGAGCGCCAATCCCTCCCCGCAGGACTTCCACGCCTACCCCGATGCCACAGGCCACTTCGGCCGCCACGGCGGGCGCTTTGTCGCCGAAACCCTGATGGGGCCGCTGGAGGAACTTGCGGCGGCCTACGACGCCGCGCGCGTCGACCCTGCGTTCGTGGCCGCCTTCGACAAGGACCTCAAGCACTACGTCGGCCGGCCCAGCCCGATCTACCACGCCGAGCGGCTGAGCCGCGACGTGGGCGGCGCGCAGATCCTGCTCAAGCGCGAGGACCTCAACCACACCGGCGCGCACAAGGTGAACAACACCATCGGCCAGGCGCTGCTGGCCGCGCGCATGGGCAAGACGCGGATCATCGCCGAGACCGGCGCCGGCCAGCACGGCGTGGCCAGCGCCACGGTCGCCACGCGGCTGGGCCTGGAGTGCGTGGTCTACATGGGCGCGACCGACATCGAGCGCCAGAAGATCAACGTCTACCGGATGAAGCTGCTGGGCGCGACCGTGGTGCCGGTGACCAGCGGCTCGGCCACGCTCAAGGACGCGCTCAACGAAGCGATGCGCGACTGGGTCACCAACGTGCGCGAAACCTTCTACATCATCGGCACCGTGGCCGGGCCCGACCCGTATCCGCGCATGGTGCGCGACTTCAATGCCGTGGTCGGGCGCGAGGCGCGCGCGCAGATGCTTGAAGACTACGGGCGCCTGCCGGATGTGATCACCGCCTGCGTGGGCGGCGGCAGCAACGCGATCGGCCTGTTCCACGCCTTCCTCAACGACCCGGGCGTGCGCATCGTCGGCGCCGAGGCGGCGGGCGAGGGCATCGATACGGGCCGCCATGCGTCCTCTCTGTCGGCCGGGCGCGTCGGCGTGCTGCACGGCAACCGCACCTACGTGATCTGCGACGATGACGGCCAGATCACCGAGACGCATTCGATCTCCGCCGGCCTGGACTATCCCGGCGTCGGCCCCGAGCACGCCTTCCTCAAGGACACCGGCCGCGCCCAATACGTCGGCGTGACCGACGAGGAAGCGCTGGCCGCCTTCCACAAGCTCACCCGCAGCGAAGGCATCCTGCCGGCGCTCGAATCCAGCCACGCCGTCGCCCAGGCAATCAAGCTCGCGCGTGAACTGCCCAAGGACGCGCTGGTGCTGTGCAACCTCTCCGGCCGCGGTGACAAGGATGTGCACACCATTGCCGCGCGCGAAGGGGTGGAGGTTTGATTCGGCCACGGATGACGCGGATGAACGCGGATCGACAGCAGACAGGACCATCGCAATGAAACAGCCGCACTTTGGCTTCGAACTGCCGGATCCGCGTTCATCCGCGCGAATCCGTGGCCGCACCACCCTCCCTGGACGCCAGGCATGAGCAGACTCGAGCAGCGTTTCCAGGCTTTGCGCGCCACCGGCCGCAAGGCGCTGATCCCCTTCATCACTGCCGGCGATCCGTCGCTGGAGGCCACCGTTCCGGTCATGCATGCGCTGGTTGCTGCCGGCGCGGACGTGCTGGAGCTGGGCGTGCCGTTTTCCGACCCGATGGCCGACGGGCCGACCATCCAGCGCAGCTCCGAGCGCGCGCTGGCACGCGGTGCGGGGATGGGTTGGGTGCTGGGCGCGGTGCGCGAGTTCCGCGAGCGCGACATGGACACGCCCGTGGTGCTGATGGGCTACCTCAACCCGGTCGAGATCCGCGGCGCGGAGCAGTTCGCCCGTGACGCGGCCGAGGCGGGGGTGGACGGTGTGCTGCTGGTCGACCTGCCGCCGGAGGAATCGCCGGAGTTCCGCGAGCCCTTCGCCGCGCACGGGGTGGCGCTGGTGCTGCTGGCGTCGCCGACCACACCCGATGCGCGCCTGTCGTTGCTGCTGGACAACGCCCAGGGTTATCTCTACTACGTCAGCTTCGCCGGGGTGACAGGTGCATCCGAACGCCTCGACCCGGAGGCGGCCGCAACCCACCTGCGCCAGATCCGGGCGCACAGCCCGGTGCCGGTGGTGGCCGGGTTCGGCATCCGCGACGCCGCCAGCGCCGCGGCCATGGCGGTGGACGCGGACGGGGTGGTGGTCGGCAGCGCGCTGGTCTCGGCGATGGCCGATGCGGCAGACCCGGCCGATGCGGCTGCGCGTGCCGCGGAATTCCTGGTCCCGCTGCGGGCCGCGCTGGGCTGATCGCGCTCCCCCGGCGCCGGCCGCCGGTTCCGGACGCGGGAAGGGCGAGAGCCGCCGTGGCCTGCTGGCCGGACCGGGAACGGCCCCGGACCGTCCATGGCGACACCGGCCCGTGCGCTAAACTGCGCGCCTTCGCGGCCGCCGCCGCCAACGGATCCGACGCCAAGCATGTCCTGGTTGAAGAAACTGATGCCGCCGCACATCCGCACCGAGTCTGGCGCGGCCCGCAAGCGCAGCGTGCCCGAGGGGCTGTGGGAGAAGTGCGACCGCTGCGGCGCCGTGCTCTACGGGCCCGAGCTCGAGGAGAACCTCGAGGTCTGCCCCAAGTGCAGCTTCCATCGGCCGATCCGCGCCCGCGCACGGCTGCGCACCTTCCTCGACACCGGTGAGCTGCGCGAGATCGCGGGCCATCTGGGCCCGACCGACGTGCTCCGCTTCCGGGACCAGAAGCGCTACGCCGACCGCATCAAGGCCGCGCAGAAGGCGACCGGTGAACGCGACGCGCTGGTGGTCATGGAGGGCCGGCTCAAGCAGATGCCGATGGTGGCCGCCGCGTTCGATTTCGCCTTCATGGGCGGGTCGATGGGGTCGGTGGTCGGTGAGCGCTTCGCCCGCGGCGTGGAGCGTGCGCTCGAAACCGGTTCGGGCTTCGTGTGTTTTTCCGCCAGCGGCGGCGCGCGCATGCAGGAAAGCCTGTTTTCGCTGCTGCAGATGGCCAAGACCTCGGCGGCGCTCGGGCGCCTGCGCCAGGCCGGGCTGCCCTATATCTCGGTGATGACCCACCCCACCACCGGCGGCGTTTCCGCCTCGTTCGCGATGCTGGGCGACGTCAACATCGCCGAACCCGACGCGCTGATCGGCTTCGCGGGCCCGCGCGTGATCGAGCAGACGGTGCGTGAAACCCTGCCCGAAGGCTTCCAGCGCCCCGAGTTCCTGCGCGAGCACGGCGCGATCGACCAGATCTGCGATCGCCGCGAGCTGCGCGACCGCATCGCCACCCTGGTGGCCATGATGACGCGCCAGCCTGCGCCGCAGGACGTGGCCGCATGAGCCGTCGCTACTTCGGCACCGACGGCATCCGCGGCCATGTCGGCGAAGGGGCGATCTCGGCCGATTTCGTGCTGCGCCTGGGCAACGCCTACGGGCACATCCTGCGCGAGGCGGCCGAAGCGCGCGGCGACCATCGCAAGCCGCTGGTGGTGATCGGCAAGGACACGCGCATCTCCAACTACATGTTCGAGGCGGCGCTGGAAGCCGGGCTGGTCGCGGCCGGCGTGCACGTGCAGCTGATGGGTCCGATGCCCACGCCGGCAGTCGCGCACATGACCCGCTCGATGCGCGCCGATGGCGGCATCGTCATTTCCGCCTCGCACAACCCGCATTACGACAACGGCATCAAGTTCTTTTCGGCCGAAGGCGAGAAGCTCGACGACGCCACCGAGCTGTCGATCGAGGCCGCGCTGGACCGCCCGTTCACCACCGTGGCCTCCGAGCGGCTGGGCAAGGCCTTGCGCACCCGCGACGCTGTGGGGCGCTACGTCGAGGCCTGCAAGAGCTCCGTACCACGTCGGTTCAACCTGACCGGCATGCACGTGGTGGTCGATTGCGCCCATGGCGCGACCTACCAGATCGCCCCGCTCGTGCTGCGCGAGCTCGACGCGCGGGTCGACACCATCGGGGTCGAGCCCAACGGCACCAACATCAACGACGGCGTCGGCTCGATGCACCCCGAAGGGCTGGCCGAGCGCGTGCGTGCCACCGGCGCCGACCTCGGCATCGCCTTCGACGGCGACGGCGACCGGCTGCTGTTCGTCGACAGCGATGGCGCGGTCCACGATGGTGACAACCTGCTCTACCTGCTGGCCACCGACTGGCAGGCCAGCGGCCGCCTGCGCGGTCCCGTGGTCGGCACGCTGATGACCAACTACGGGCTGGAGCAGGCGCTGCAACGCGAAGGCATCGGCTTCCTGCGCAGCAAGGTCGGCGACCGCTACGTGCACCAGGCCCTGCTTGCGCACGGTGGCATCCTCGGCGGCGAGGCTTCCGGCCACCTGCTGTGCCTGGACCGCGCGACCACCGGCGATGGCATCATCAGTGCGCTGCAGGTGCTGGAAGTGCTCAAGCGCCGCGGGCTCACCCTGCAGCAGGCGCTGGCCGGCGTGCTCAAGCTTCCGCAGAAGACGGTCAACGTGCGCTGCGGCAACGGCCGCAAGCCGGCCGAGGCCGACAGCGTGCAGGCCGCGCTGGCTCGCGCGCAGGCGGCGGTGCAGGGGCGCGGCCGCGCGTTCCTGCGCCCGTCCGGCACCGAGCCGGTGGTGCGCGTGACCGTGGAGGCCGACGACCAGGCGCTGATGCAGTCCACCCTCGATGCACTCGCCGAGGCGGTCCGCGCCGCCGCGACGTGAATTTTTGACCGGGATCAGTGCCATCGGCCCGCAGGCGTGGCCCAATCGCCGGATCGCAGAACACCCGGAGCCCATGATGACCCCGCGCATCCCGACCCTCGACATCCGCCGCTACGACGGCGACCGCGACGCCTTCGTCGCAGAGCTCGGCAACGCATACCGCGAATGGGGGTTCGCGGGCATCAGCCACCACGGCATTCCGCAGGCCTTGATTGACGAGGCCTACGCGGCGTTTCGCCGCTTCTATGCGCTGCCCGAGGAGGTCAAGAAGAAGTACCACGTGCAGGGCCAGGGCGGCGCGCGCGGCTACACGCCCTTCGGCATCGAGACCGCCAAGGGCTCGAAGCACTTCGACCTCAAGGAGTTCTGGCACATCGGCCGCGAGTTGCCGGAGGATTCGAAGTACCGCGACGTGATGCCCCCCAACGTGTGGCCCGACGAGGTGCCGGAGTTCCGCGAACACGGCCTGGCGCTGTACAACGCGCTCGATGCGCTCGGCTCGCGCGTGCTCTCGGCGCTGGCGCTGCACATCGGCCTGGCGGAGGACTTCTTCGCCGACAAGACCAACCTCGGCAACTCGATCCTGCGCCCGATCCACTACCCGCCGATCACCGCCGACGACATCCCCAACGTGCGCGCCGGTGCGCATGGCGACATCAACTTCATCACCCTCCTCGTGGGCGCATCGACCGCCGGCCTCGAGGTGCAGTCGAAGAAGGGCGAGTGGGTACCCTTCACCTCCGAGGGCGACACCATCGTGGTGAACATCGGCGACATGCTCGAGCGGCTCACCAACCATGTCTATCCCTCGACCATCCACCGCGTGGTCAATCCCCCCGGCGAGGCGGCGCGACAGCCGCGCTATTCGGTGCCGTTTTTCCTGCACCCCAATCCGGATTTCCTGATCGACGTACTGCCCTCGTGCATCACGTCCGACAGCCCCAGCCGCTATCCCGAGCCGATCACCGCGCACGGCTTCCTCGAACAGCGCCTGCGCGAGATCAATCTGAAGTAGCGGCGGCCCGCACATATCTGCACGACGTGGAGCCCACGATGCCGACGATCCCCGTACGTCCTGCCGTGTTCGCACTGGCGTTGTCCGCAGCGTTCGCGGCACCAGCCGCAGTCCCGGCCGATTGCGCCACGCCGCTCGCGCCGCGCGAGGCGGCCACCGGCCTGCCCGGGCTGCTGCTCCAGCCAGATGGAACCAGGATCACGCGCGCGGACTGGCCCTGCCGGCGCCAGACGCTGCGCGCGACCGCCGAGGCCCATGTCTACGGCCCACGGGGACCTGATCCGGAGCGCGTGTCGGCCCGGATCGAAGGCGATCGCATCCATGTCGAGGTCAGTCACGATGGCCGCGAAGCCGGCTTCGGCGCCACACTGCGCCTGCCGGAAGGGCCCGGGCCGCATCCGGTCCTGATCGTGATCGGTGGGGTTGCCGGCGTCGACGACGCGCTGCTGGCCGCCGAGGGCATCGCCCGCATCGATTTCGTGCCCACCCCGGTCGGCGCTGAAACCGGGCAATCGCGGGACCGGCGTGGCGCGTTCTTCGAACTCTACGGAGAGCCGGTGCAGGCTACCGGCAGCCTGATGGCCTGGGCCTGGGGCGTGAGCCGGCTGATCGATGCGATTGAACAGGCGGGGCAGGGCCTGCTGCGGCCCGACGCGGTCGCGGTCGCCGGCTGCTCGCGCTATGGCAAGGGTGCGCTCGCCGCAGGTGCCTTCGACGAGCGCATCGCCCTGACGATTCCGATCGAATCTGGTTCCGGCGGCGTGCCGCTCTGGCGCGGCGTGGTCGGTGGCGGGGCGCAGCCGCCGCATAGCGCGTTTGGCGAACAGCCCTGGCTCGCGGATGCATTCGCTGCCTTTGCCAATGACGTGGAGCGGCTGCCGATCGATCAGCACGCGGTCCTGGCGCTCGTGGCACCGCGGGGGCTGCTGGTGCTGGACAACCCGCACGTGGACTGGCTGGGCGCATCCGCCGGCCATGCGGCCGTGCAGGCCGTGGCCGGCGTCTACGCCATGCTCGGCGTGGAGGGCAACCTCGGCTACCACGGCGACGTGGTCGAACCACGCCACTGCGCCTGGCGCGTCGAATGGGACGTGCCTGCGCGCGATGCGATCCGCCGCCACCTGCACGGGGCGGAGGCCGACGACCTGCCGGTGGTTGCCGCGGGCGCGGACGCCACTGCCCAGGTGTCGCGCGGCGAGCGGTGAGCGATGGGGCCCGGCGGCGCGGCGCGGGCATCGGCTATCCTGTGCGCCCGTCATGCAGCAGGGGTCACGCGATGCGCCGCAGGATCGTAGCCGGAAACTGGAAGCTGTATGGCACCCGCGAATTCGCGGCCAACCTGCTCGGTGAACTCGTGGCGGACCTGCCGGTGCCGGGCGTGGACGTGGTGGTGCTGCCGCCGCTGCCCTATCTGGGCGACCTGATCGAGGACTTCGAGCAACACCCGGTCGCTTTCGGCGCGCAGGACGTCAGCCACAACGAAGAGGGCGCCTACACCGGCGAAGTCTCGGCGCGGATGCTGCTTGATGTCGGTGCGCGCTACGGACTGGTGGGCCACTCCGAGCGCCGTCGCCACCATATGGAGAACAGCGACCTGGTGGCGAAGAAGTTCCTGGCCGCGTCCAACGCCGGACTCGTGCCGATCCTGTGCCTGGGCGAGACGCTCGAGGACCGCGAGGCCGGGCGCACCGCCGCTGTCATTGCCTCGCAGCTGGAGCCGGTGCTGGAGCGGGCCGGCGTGGCGCGCTTCACCGGTGCCGTGGTCGCCTACGAGCCGGTCTGGGCGATCGGCACCGGGCAGACCGCCAGCCCCGCCCAGGCCCAGGAAGTCCACGCCCTGATCCGTGGCCACGTCGCTGCATGGGATGCTAGAATTGCTGATTCGCTGCCGATCCTGTACGGCGGCAGCGTGAAGCCGGCCAATGCCGCGGAGCTGTTCGCCCAGGCGGACATCGACGGCGGACTCATTGGCGGCGCCTCGCTGGTGGCGGCGGACTTCCTCGCCATCGTGCGCGCCGCGGCCCGCTGACCGCAGCTCCCAAGACATTCCGAGTACGCCGCAATGCTGCTGTTGATCCTCAATATCCTGTTCGTCCTGATCGCGATCGCGATGATCGCGCTGATCCTCATGCAACGCGGCGCCGGCGCGTCGGCCGGTTCGGGTTTCGGCGGTGGTGCTTCGGCCACCGTGTTCGGCGCCCGCGGCTCGGCCAGCTTCCTGACCAAGGCCACCAAGTGGCTGGGCATCAGCTTCTTTGCCATCACGCTGTTCATGGCGTGGTATGCGACGCGGCAGGCCACCACCCCGCAAACCGGCGCGGACCTGGGCATCATGTCGCAAGTGCCCGCTGCCCCGGCATCGCCGGGCGCCGTGCCGGTTGCGCCGCAGTCCTCGCCGTCGGTTCCGGTTGTGCCCCGGCAGTCGACGCAGGAGCCGGCCATCGGTGCCGTGCCGGTCGCCCCGGAGCAGCAGCAGCAAGACGCGCCGGACCCCGTGCCGCCGGCTGCTCAAACCGGGCAATAAAGCTTACAATTGCCGCGTTGCCGAAAGCGGTTCCAGGCGGCGACAGATTTGCCCAGGTGGCGGAATTGGTAGACGCACTACCTTGAGGTGGTAGCGGCTTAGGTCGTGGGGGTTCGAGTCCCCCCTTGGGCACCATATTTACCGATGTCGCGCGCGCATCAAGGCGCGCCGAGCGACGGCCGCCATATGGCGGCAAGTAGCCGAGAGAACAACGAGTGCTGGCCGAATACCTGCCGACCCTGCTGTTCCTGATCGTTGCCACGGGGGTCGGCGTTGCATTGCTGATCATCGGCAACCTGTTGGGTCCGAAAGCTCCGTCGGCCGAGAAGCTCTCGCCCTACGAGTGCGGCTTCAACGCGTTCGAGGATTCGCGCATCCAGTTCGACGTGCGCTACTACCTCATCGCGATCCAGTTCATCATTTTCGACCTGGAAATCATCTTCATCGTGCCTTGGGCGACGGTGTTCCGCGAGCTCGGCCCGCTGGGCCTGATCGAGATGGGCATCTTCGTGGGCATGCTGCTGCTCGGATTCATCTACGTGTGGAAGAAGGG
The DNA here is from genome assembly GCF_054072655.1 of Luteimonas sp. A482. Classification (NCBI taxonomy): domain Bacteria; kingdom Pseudomonadati; phylum Pseudomonadota; class Gammaproteobacteria; order Lysobacterales; family Lysobacteraceae; genus Luteimonas; species Luteimonas sp. A482. Next base: position 93,687 of record NZ_JBSVRO010000006.1, on the reverse strand, counting down.
AGCGCTCGAATGGGAGTGATCCAGGCGATACGCGGCCTGGCTGATTCGGCCAGCAACCCGCTGCCGGATGGTCGCGTCGACGACATCCTGCGCCCGGAAACCCTGCTCGGCGGCTCGGCGGACAACAACCCGCTGCTCGAGCGCGGCTTCCTCACCACCAGCTCGGATGTGCTGCTCAACTGGGCGCGCACCGGCTCGATGTGGCCGATGACCTTCGGCCTTGCCTGCTGCGCGGTCGAGATGATGCATGCAGGCGCCGCGCGCCTGGACCTGGACCGCTACGGCGTGGTGTTCCGCCCCTCGCCGCGCCAGTCCGACGTGATGATCGTGGCTGGCACCCTGGTCAACAAGATGGCCCCGGCGCTGCGCAAGGTCTACGACCAGATGCCCAACCCCAAGTGGGTGATCTCGATGGGCAGCTGCGCCAACGGTGGTGGCTATTACCACTACTCCTACGCGGTGGTGCGCGGCTGCGACCGCGTGGTGCCGGTCGATATCTATGTGCCCGGTTGCCCGCCGACGGCCGAAGCGCTGATCTACGGCATCCTGCAGTTGCAGAAGAAGATCCGCCGCGCCACCAACTTCGGCGACGAGAAGACGGGGATGCGTCATGGCTGATCGCATGACCCGCGAAACCGCGGCTGCCTTCGCCGAGCGCCTGCGCGCACGCTTCCCCGATGCTGCGGTCAGCGTGGCCATGCCGCGTGGCGAGGTCGGGCTGGTCACGTCCGGCGATTGGCTCGAGGTCTGCACCGCGCTGCGCGATGAATTCGCATTCGAGTCGCTGGTCGACCTGTGCGGCGTGGACTACTTGGGCTACGGCAGCGACGAGTGGGATACGGAAGCTTCGTCCGAAGGCTACAGCCGCGGCGTCGAAGGGCGCGGTCCCGGCCGCTTCGGCTTTGGCGAAACGACTTCGCAGCAGCTCGACCAGCCCGATGGTATCGGCGCGATCCATGTGCCGCAGCGTCGTTTCGCCGCGGTGACGCAACTGCTGTCGCTGCAGCACAACCGCCGCCTGCGCGTGACCTGTTACGCGCCGAGCGACGACCTGCCCGTCGTGTCTTCGCTGACCGGCCTGTGGCCTGTGGCCAACTGGTTCGAGCGCGAAGCCTTCGACCTGTTCGGCATCGTGTTCAGGGGCCACCCGGACCTGCGCCGGATCCTGACCGACTACGGTTTCGTCGGCCATCCGTTCCGCAAGGACTTCCCGCTGATCGGCAATGTCGAAGTGCGCTACGACGCGGAAAAGAAGCGCGTGGTGTACGAGCCGGTGACCTCGGTGGAGCCGCGCGTGACCGTGCCGCGCGTCATTCGCGACGACGCGCGCTACCAGACCGCGGTGGACGAGCAGCGCGCACGCCGCGAGCATGCGGGCAGGTCGGAGGGGCCGAAATGAGCCTCGTTCCGAATACGCCACCGCGACCGTCCGGCGAAGCCTTCGCCAGCAGCCGGGCCGAGTTCTCGCAGGAAATCCGCAACTACACGCTCAACTTCGGCCCGCAGCATCCGGCCGCGCACGGCGTGCTGCGCCTGATCCTGGAGATGGACGGCGAGGTGGTGCAGCGCGCCGACCCGCACATCGGCCTGCTCCACCGCGGTACCGAAAAGCTGGCCGAGTCCAAGCCGTTCAACCAGTCGATCGGCTACATGGATCGCCTGGACTACGTGTCGATGATGTGCAACGAGCACGCCTACGTGCGCGCCATCGAAATCCTGATGGGCATCGAGGCGCCGGTTCGCGCGCAGTACATCCGCACGCTGTTCGATGAAATCACGCGGATCCTCAACCATCTGATGTGGCTCGGTTCCAACGCGCTCGACCTGGGCGCGATGGCGGTGTTCCTGTACTCGTTCCGCGAGCGCGAGGAACTGATGGACGTGTACGAGGCAGTGTCGGGCGCGCGCATGCACGCGACCTACTACCGTCCCGGCGGCGTCTATCGCGACCTGCCGGACCGCATGCCGCAGTACCGCGAGTCCCCGTGGCGCAAGGGCGCCAAGCTCAAGCGCTTCAACGAGTGGCGCGAAGGCTCGATGCTGGACTACCTGGAGGCCTTTGCGAAGGACTTCCCGAACCGCGTCGACGAGTACGAGACCCTGCTCACCGACAACCGGATCTGGAAGCAGCGCACCGTCGGCATTGGCGTGATCCCGCCGGAGCAGGCGCTGGCCTGGGGCATGACCGGGCCGATGCTGCGTGGTTCGGGCGTGGCCTGGGACCTGCGCAAGAAGCAGCCGTACGCGAAGTACGCCGAAGTCGATTTCGATATCCCGATTGGCGCCAACGGCGACTGCTACGACCGCTATCTGGTCCGCGTGGCCGAGATGCGCCAGTCGACGCGCATCGTCGAGCAGTGCGTGAAGTGGCTGCGGGCCAACCCCGGCCCGGTGATGATCGACAACTACAAGGTCGCGCCTCCCTCCCGCGAGGAGATGAAGGACGACATGGAAGCACTGATCCACCACTTCAAGCTGTTCTCCGAAGGCTACTGCGTGCCGGTTGGCGAGACCTATGCCGCGATCGAGGGGCCCAAGGGCGAGCTCGCCTGCTACCTGGTCAGCGACGGCGCCAACAAGCCATTCCGTCTGCATGTGCGCGCGCCCGGCTTCGCGCACCTGTCGTCGATGGACGAGATCGTAAGGGGGCACATGCTGTCGGACGTGGTGGCGATGATCGGCACGTACGACGTCGTGTTTGGCGAAATCGACAGGTAAGGCAGGCGATGAAAGCGACAGGCAATTTCGAAAACGCGCGCAACGTCGACCCGATGGTCGTGCTGAGCGACGCGACCCGTGCGCACATCGACCACTGGCTGGCGAAGTTCCCGGCCGACCGCAAGCGCTCGGCCGTGCTGCAGGGGCTGTTTGCCGTGCAGGAGCAGAACCAGGGCTTCCTGACCGACGAGCTGATCGCGGGCGTCGCCAGGTACCTCGACCTGCCGCCGGTGTGGGCGTACGAGGTGGCGACCTTCTACACGATGTTCGAAACCCAGGAGGTCGGTCGCAACAACGTCGCCTTCTGCACCAACATCAGCTGCTGGCTCAACGGTGCCGAGCAACTGGTCGAGCACGCGGAAAAGAAGCTGGGTTGCAGGCTGGGTGAGTCGACTGCCGACGGGCGCGTCTACCTCAAGCGCGAGGAAGAGTGCGTGGCCGCGTGCTGCGGCGCGCCGGTGGTCGTGATCAACGGGCATTACCACGAGAAGCTCACCCCCGAGAAGGTGGACGAGCTGCTGGACGGGCTGAAGTAATGGCGGGTCATTCGCACTATTCGGAAGGCTACGGCCCCGTCGGCCCCGCGCCGAAGGAGCACCAGGCTGTCTACACCACGCTGCATTTCGACAAGCCGTGGTCGTACGAGAACTACCTCAAGACCGGTGGCTACCAGGCGCTGCGCCGCATCCTGACCGAGAAGATCCCGCCGACCGACGTGATCGAGATGGTCAAGCAGTCCGGCCTGCGCGGCCGTGGCGGCGCAGGCTTCCCGACCGGCCTGAAGTGGAGCTTCATGCCCAAGGGCGAGATGCAGAAGTACATCCTGTGCAACTCCGACGAGTCCGAACCAGGCACCTGCAAGGACCGCGACATCCTGCGCTACAACCCGCACTCGGTCGTCGAGGGCATGGCGATCGCCTGCTATGCGACCGGTTCGAACGTGGGCTACAACTACCTGCGCGGCGAGTTCCACCACGAGCCATTCGAGCATCTTGAGGAAGCCACGCGCGAGGCCTATGCCAATGGCTGGCTCGGCAGCGACATTCTTGGCTCGGGCATCGACATCGAGATCTACAACGCGCTGGGCGCCGGCGCCTACATCTGCGGTGAAGAGACCGCGCTGATGGAGTCGCTGGAAGGCAAGAAGGGCCAGCCGCGCTACAAGCCGCCGTTCCCGGCCAACTTCGGCCTGTACGGCAAGCCGACCACGATCAACAACACCGAGACTTTTGCCTCGGTGCCGGCGATCGTGCGCAATGGCGCCGAGTGGTTCCTCAATCTAGGCAAGCCCAACAACGGCGGCTGCAAGATCTTCTCGGTGTCGGGCCATGTCGGTCGGCCGGGCAACTACGAAATCCGCCTCGGCACGCCGTTCAGCGAGCTGCTGGAGCTGGCCGGCGGCATCCGCAACGGCAACCCCATCAAGGGCGTGATCCCCGGCGGTTCGTCGATGCCGGTGCTGCCGGGCGAGACGATGATGGGCCTGACCATGGACTACGACGCGCTCCAGAAGGCCGGTTCCGGCCTCGGCTCGGGCGCGGTCATCGTCATGGACCACACCACCTGCATGGTGCGCGCCTGCCAGCGCATCGCCCGCTTCTATTTCAAGGAAAGCTGCGGCCAGTGCACCCCGTGCCGCGAGGGCACCGGCTGGATGTACCGCATGCTCACCCGCATCGCCAACATGGAAGCCACGCTCGACGACCTGCATATGCTGCGTGCGGCGGCAGGGCAGATCGAGGGCCATACCATCTGCGCCTTCGGCGAGGCCGCGGCCTGGCCGGTGCAAGGCTTCCTGCGCCACTACTGGCACGAATTCGAATACGCCATCGTGAACAAGCGTTTCCACGTCGACGACGAGCTTGCAGGCACGCTGGTCAAGGCCGAGAAGGTGGCCGCGTGAGCGCACAGCCCGTCAATCCGAACCTGCCGCCCGACCACGTCACCGTCATCATCGATGGCGTCGAGCTGGCCGCGCCCAAGGGCTCGATGATCATCCAGGCCGCGGACAAGGCCGGCATCGCGATCCCGCGTTTCTGCTACCACGACAAGCTGTCGATCGCGGCCAACTGCCGCATGTGCCTGGTCGACACCGAGGTCGGCGGCCGTTCCGCGCCGAAGCCGTCGCCCGCCTGCGCCACGCCGGTGATGGACGGCCTCAAGGTCTTCACGCGCAACGAGAAGGCGCTCAAGGCGCAGCGCAACGTGATGGAGTTCCTGCTGATCAACCATCCGCTCGACTGCCCGATCTGCGACCAGGGCGGCGAGTGCGAACTGCAGGACCTGTCGTTGGGCTACGGCCGGTCGGTGAGCCGCTTCGTCGAACGCAAGCGCGTGGTCGCCGACGAGGACCTCGGCCCGCTGGTGTCCAGCGACATGACCCGCTGCATCCACTGCACCCGCTGCATCCGCGTCACCGACGAAATCGCCGGTACCTACGAGCTGGGCGGAATGCAGCGCGGCGAGGACCTGCAGATCGGCACCTACGACGGCAAGCCGCTGACCACCGAACTGTCGGGCAACGTCATCGACGTGTGCCCGGTCGGCGCGCTGACCAACAAGGTCTTCCGCTTCCGCGCCCGTCCCTGGGAGCTGATCGCGCGCGAATCGCTGGGCTTCCACGATGCGCTGGGCAGCAACCTGTTCCTGCACATGCGCCGTGGCGACGTGATGCGCGCGGTGCCGCGCGACAACGATGCGGTCAACGAGTGCTGGTTGTCCGACCGCGACCGCTACTCGCACCAGGGCCTGTACGCCGACGATCGCGCGGTGAAGCCACTGCTGCGCGTTGCCTCCAACGGCGACGATGGCGACTGGCGCGAAGCCAGCTGGGACGAGGCGCTGGCCAGCGCCGCACGGATCCTGCGCGACAACGGCGCCGACAACCTCGGCGTGCTGGTGCACCCTGCCACCTCGAACGAGGAGGGCAGCCTGCTGGCGCGCCTGGCCGAGGGCCTGGGCACCGGCAACATCGACCATCGCATCTCCCAGCGCGACCTGTCCGATGGCGCGGTGGCCGAACCATTCGCGATGGCGGTCGCCGACATCGACCAGGCCGACGCGATCGTCATCGTCGGCTCCAACCTGCGCCACGAGGTACCGCTGCTGCACCAGCGCGTGCGCAAGGCCTGGCGTCGCGGCGCAAAGGTGCACGTGGTCAGCCCGGTCGACTTCGAGTTTGCGTTCGATATCGCCAGCAAGGCGATCGTCGCACCGTCGAGGCTGGCCGACGCGCTGGGTTCGGCGGACCTCGCCGAAGCCGTGCGCGGTGCAGGCAGCATCGCCGTGATCGTGGGCGCGGTGGCCGAAAACGGCCCGCACGCGGCTGCCGTTCGGGCCGCAGCGGCCGGTTTCGCGCAGGCGACCGGCGCCAGGCTGTGCCGCATCCCGCAGGGTGCCAATGCGCTGGGCCTGTCGCGCCACGGCGTGCTGCCGTCCGGTCGCGATGCAGCCGCCATGCTGGCGGAACCGCGTGGGGCCTACGTGCTGTACGGCGTCGAGCCCGGCCTGGACTTTGCCGACCAGGCGGCTGCGTTGAACGCGCTGGGTGGCGCGCAGGTGGTGGCCTTCAGCCATTTCGCCTGCCAGTCCACGCGCCGCGTCGCCGACGTGATCCTGCCGATCGCGACGCTGTTCGAAAACAACGCGACCCTCACCAACCTCGAGGGCATCGACCAGCGGGCGATCGCCGCCGGCAAGCTGCCGGGCGAAGCGCGACAGGGTTGGACGGTGCTGCGCGCGCTTGGCGGGATGCTGCAAGTGCCAGGTTTCGAGTTCACCGACCTGGCCGGGCTTCGCGCCGGGCTGCAGGCGACCGCGCCGAACGCAAGCCGTGGCGCTGCGGCCACCGCGGCGTCCGGCGAAGGCCTCGAGCTCGCGGTGTCGCAGGCGATCTACCGCGTCGACGGGCTGACCCGCCGCGCGCAGGCGCTGCAGGCGCATCCTCTCACCGTCGGCCCGCGCCTGAGCCTGCATCCGGATGACGCCGGTGCTGCCGGGCTCGCGAGCGGCGCAATGGCCAAGGTCCGCAACGGCGCCGGCACGGCAACGCTGCAGGTCAACGTCAGCAACCTGGTCGCGCGCGGCTGCGCCTGGGTCGAGTCGGGCTATGGCGCCACTGCCGCTCTTGGCGCCGGCAACGTCACGGTGGAGGCCGCATGAGCGCGACCAATACCGCCACCCTGCTGTCCGCTTGGACCGCACCGCTGCATGACGGGCTGATGTCGCTGGGCGCGATCGGCGTGATCGTCTGGATCGTGCTCAAGATCCTCGCCATTGCGGTTCCGGTGATCGTGTCGGTGGCGTTCTACGTGGTCTGGGAGCGCAAGCTGATCGGCTGGATGCATTCGCGGCACGGCCCGATGTACGTGGGCTGGGGCGTGCTGCAGGCCTTCGCCGACGTGTTCAAGCTGCTGTTCAAGGAAGTCATCCAGCCCACCAACGCGCACAAGGCATTGTACGTGCTGGCGCCGCTGATCACCCTGGCCCCGGCGTTCGCCGCCTGGGCGGTGGTGCCGTTCGACGCGCAGCTGGTGCTGTCCAATGCCAATGCCGGCCTGCTGTACCTGCTGGCGATGACCTCGCTGGGCGTGTACGGCGTGATCCTGGCCGGCTGGGCCTCGAACTCGAAGTACGCCTTCCTCGGCGCGATGCGCTCGGCCGCCCAGATGGTGAGCTACGAGATCGCGATGGGCTTCGCCCTGGTCGGCGTGATGGTCGGCGCGGGCAGCCTCAACCTGTCGCAGATCGTGATGGCGCAGTCCGGCGACGCCGGCCTGTTCGAATGGTTCTGGCTGCCGATGCTGCCGCTGTTCGTCATCTACTTCGTGTCCGGCGTGGCCGAGACCAACCGCTCGCCGTTCGACGTGGTGGAAGGCGAATCCGAAATCGTCGCTGGCCACATGGTCGAGTACTCGGGTTCGGCGTTCGCACTGTTCTTCCTGGCCGAATACGCGAACATGATCCTGGTCAGCTTCCTGACCCCGATCTTCTTCCTCGGCGGCTGGCTGTCGCCGATCCCCGCTGCCTGGATCCCCGACGTGCCGGTGCTGGGCGTGATCCTCGGCGACGGCTGGTGGTGGCTGTTCGCGAAGGCGTTCTTCTTCGCCAGCTGCTTCGTCTGGTTCCGCGCATCGTTCCCGCGCTACCGCTACGACCAGATCATGCGGCTGGGGTGGAAGGTGTTCATCCCGCTGAGCATCGGCTGGATCGTGGTGGTGGCGTTGATGGCGTACTTCGGCGTTTTCGAGGCGGGGCAGTGATGGGCAAGTTTGTTTCCTGGTTCCGGAGCCTGTTCCTGCTCGAGCTGCTCGGCGGGCTGGCGCTGACGCTCAAATACCTGTTCCGTCCCAAGTACACGCTGATGTACCCGATGGAAAAGACGCCGCAGTCGCCGCGCTTCCGTGGCCTGCATGCGCTGCGCCGCTACCCGAACGGCGAGGAGCGCTGCATTGCCTGCAAGCTGTGCGAGGCGGTGTGCCCGGCGCTGGCGATCACCATCGATTCGGAGCCACGGCCCGAGGACGGCACGCGCCGGACCACTCGCTACGACATCGACCTGTTCAAGTGCATCTACTGCGGCTTCTGCGAAGAGTCGTGCCCGGTCGACTCGATCGTCCAGACCCACCTGCACGAGTACCACTTCGAGAACCGCGGCGAGAACATCGTCACCAAGCCGCAGCTGCTGGCCATCGGCGACCGGCTTGAAGCCGAGATCGCCGAGCGCCGCGCCGCCGACGCCGCCTTCCGATAAGCGACCGACCATGGATTTCGCACTGCTCGCCTTCCTCACCTTCGCCGCCGTGGCCGTCGCCTCGGCTGCCGCGGTGATCAGCGTCCGCAACCCGGTGCACGCCGCGCTGTTCCTGGTGTTGACCTTCTTCACCGTGGCCTGCACCTGGATCCTGGCCGGCGCCGAGTTCCTGGGCGTGGCGCTGATGGTGGTCTACGTCGGCGCGGTGCTGGTGCTGTTCCTGTTCGTGGTGATGATGCTCGACGTCGACGTGGCGCCGCTGCGCGAGGGATACGTGCGCTACCTGCCGGTCGGCCTGCTGGTGGCCGTGGTGATGCTGGTGGAGATCCTGACGCTGATCGGCATCAAGTCGCGGCTGGCGCCCTTCGGCGTGGACCAGGTCGACGCGGTCGGCGGCAACAACGTCAGCTGGATCGCAAGGCGTCTGTTCACCGACTTCCTGCTGCCCTTCGAAGTGGCCGCGCTGATCCTGACGGTCGCGGTCGTGGCCGCGGTCACCCTGACCCTGCGGCGCCGCCCGGGTGCCAAGCACCAGAACCCGGGCGAACAGACCCGCACCCGCGCGGCCGACCGCCTGCGCATGGTCAGCATGCCGGCCGAGCGGCCCGTCGACGAAGTCCCGCCGGCGGATGCCGCGGGCGGCGAAGGGGAGACCCGGTAATGGAATTCTTCGGACAGGGCCTCGCGCTTGGCCACTATCTCGCGCTCGGTGCCGCGCTGTTCTGCATCAGCGTCGCCGGCATCTTCCTCAACCGGAAGAACGTGATCATCCTGCTGATGTCGATCGAGCTGATGCTGCTCGCGGTCAACGTCAACTTCATCGCCTTCTCGCGCCACTTCGGCGACGAGGCGGGACAGATCTTCGTGTTCTTCATCCTGACCGTGGCCGCCGCGGAAGCCGCGATCGGCCTGGCGATCCTGGTCACCCTGTTCCGCAACAACCGCACCATCAACGTCGCCGAACTCGACACGCTGAAGGGGTGAGCCGCAGCGCTTGCGGACCACTGGTCCGCGCTGCGGCGAACGCCCGGCCACGGATGGCCGGGCCGGATCTCCCCGGAGTCCACGCCGTACCGCCATGGATGGCCGCAATGACAACTCGAACGTCAGGTATGCGGACCACTGCTCCGCGCATCGGCGAACGCCCGGCCATGGATGGCCGGGCCGGGTCCCTCCGGAGCCCACGCTGTAGCGCCATGGATGGCTGCAATGACAACAGCATGATTTTCTCGCGCTGACTTTTGAAGTCACGCGTCGCCGTCCCGGAAGGGCGGCAGTGAAGGTGGTACGACCCGGGTAATGGACAAGACATGGCGATTTCGACAACCCACCTGCTGATCATCGTGCTGGCGCCGCTGCTGGGCGCGATCGTGGCCGGCTTCTTTGGCCGCCAGGTCGGCCGCGCCGGCGCGCACACGGTCACGATCCTCGGGGTCGCGATCAGCTGCGCCCTGTCGGGCTACGTGCTGTGGCAGCTGGTGGGGCAGGGCGCGCCACCGCTCAACGAGAACCTCTACACCTTCTTCGAGGTGGGCCGGTATTCGGCGCACGTCGGCTTCCTGGTCGACAACCTGACCGCGATGATGATGGTGGTGGTGACCTTCGTCTCGCTGCTGGTGCATGTCTACACCGTCGGCTACATGGCCGAGGATCCGGACTACCAGCGCTTCTTCAGCTACATCTCGCTGTTCACCTTCGCCATGCTCATGCTGGTGATGAGCAACAACTTCCTGCAGCTGTTCTTCGGCTGGGAAGCGGTGGGCCTGGTGTCGTACCTGCTGATCGGCTTCTGGTTCAAGCGCCCGACCGCCGTGTTCGCCAATCTCAAGGCGTTCCTGGTCAATCGCGTGGGCGACTTCGGTTTCCTGCTCGGCATCGCCGCGGTGATGTGGTACTTCGGCAGCCTCGACTACGCGACCGTGTTCGGGCGCGCCAGCGAGGTGCTGGACGGGCGCACCATCCAGATCTTCGGCAGCACCGAATGGTCGGTCGCCACGATGATCTGCATCTGCCTGTTCATCGGCGCCATGGGCAAGTCGGCGCAGGTGCCGCTGCACGTGTGGCTGCCCGACTCGATGGAAGGCCCGACCCCGATCTCGGCGCTGATCCACGCCGCCACGATGGTGACCGCGGGCATCTTCATGGTCGCGCGCATGTCGCCGATCTTCGAGCTCAGCCCCACGGCGCTGGACTTCGTGCTGTTCATCGGCGCCACGACCGCGTTCTTCACCGGCCTGATCGGCATGGTGCAGAACGACATCAAGCGCGTGGTCGCGTACTCGACCCTGTCGCAGCTGGGCTACATGACCGTCGCTCTCGGCGTGTCGGCCTACTCGGCGGCCGTGTACCACCTGATGACCCACGCCTTCTTCAAGGCACTGCTGTTCCTGGCCGCCGGCAGCGTGATCATCGGCATGCACCACGAGCAGGACATGCGCAAGATGGGCGGCCTGCGCAAGTACATGCCGATCACCTTCTGGACCACCCTGATCGGCACGCTGGCGCTGGTGGCGACGCCGTTCTTCAGCGGCTTCTACTCCAAGGACACCATCATCGAGGCGGCCAAGCTCGCCGCCGACGGCCGCGGCTGGGTCGGCAGCTACGGCTACTGGGCGGTGCTGCTGGGCGCATTCGTGACTTCGTTCTACAGCTTCCGCCTGCTGTACCTGACCTACTTCGGCGCGGAGCGTTTCCGCGATGTGCCGCAGTCGCATCCCGAGGCGCAGCACGGCCCGCTGGGCCAGGAAACCCGGCATGAGCCCTCGCACCTGGATGCGCATGGCCACCACGTGGACGACGACCACCATGGCGTGCACGAGCCGCATGAATCGCCATGGGTGGTGACCGTGCCACTGGTCCTGCTGGCGATTCCCTCGATCCTGATCGGTTTCTTCACCGCCGGGCCGATGCTGTTTGGCACCGACTGGAGCGGCCACGAGGAGACGACGCCGTTCTTCGCCGGGGCCATCGAGGTGCTCGCAGGCAACGACGTGATGGCGCAGCTCAAGGACACCCTGTGGCACGGCCCGGTGGCGTTCGCGCTGCACGGCTTGGTGGCGCCGGCGTTCTGGCTGAGCCTGGCCGGCTTCCTGCTGGCGACCCTGATGTACGTCTGGCGCCCGAGCCTCGCGCCGAAGGTGGCGCATGCGCTGCGCGGCCCGATCCGGGTGCTCGAGAACAAGTACGGCATGGACGACCTGTGGATCAAGGGCTTCGCCGGCGGCAGCCTGCTGCTGGGCCGCGGCTCGCGCGAGGTGGACAGCAAGTTGATCGACGGCGTGTTCGTCAACGGCGCCGCCAGGCTTGTCGATTTCACCGCCGGGCTCGTCCGCCGCATGCAGACCGGATACCTCTACCACTACGCATTCGCGATGATCGTCGGCCTGATCGTGCTCCTGGCCGTCCTGATCCGCTATTGGACCTGACCCCGTGCAGAACTGGCCCCTCCTCAGTCTCCTGATCTGGCTGCCGATCCTCGGCGGTGCCGCCGTGTTCGCGCTGGGCGACACACGCGCCGCGGCCGCACGCTGGCTTGCGCTGGCCATCGCGCTGGTGGTGTTCGCGCTCAGCCTGCCGCTGTTCACCGGCTTCGACTATGCCGCCACCGGGCTGCAGTTCCTCGAGCGGCGCGCGTGGATCCCCGCCTATGACATCCAGTACCACCTGGGCGCCGACGGCATCTCGATCGCGCTGATCATCCTCACTGCGCTGACCACCGCGCTGGTGCTGGTGGGCGCCTGGACATCGATCGACCGGCGCGTGAGCCAGTACTTTGGTTCGATGCTGGTCCTCGAGGGCCTGATGATCGGCGTGTTCTCGGCCGTGGACGCGCTGCTGTTCTACGTGTTCTTTGAGGCCATGCTGATCCCGATGTTCATCATCATCGGTGTCTGGGGCGGCCCGCGGCGCGTGTACGCGGCGATCAAGTTCTTCCTGTACACGTTCCTCGGCTCGATCTTCATGCTGGTCGGCCTGATCTACCTGTACCTGAAGGCGGGCAGCTGGCAGTTGCCGGACCTGTACGCGCTGCGGCTGACCTCGACCGAGCAGATGTGGCTGTTCTTCGCCTTCCTCGCCGCGTTTGCGGTGAAGGTCCCGATGTTCCCGGTGCACACCTGGCTTCCGGACGCGCACGTCGAGGCGCCGACCGGTGGCTCGGTGATCCTGGCGGCAATCATGCTGAAGATCGGCGGCTACGGCTTCCTGCGCTTCAGCCTGCCGATCACGCCCGACGCCGGCCACGAATGGGCCTGGCTGGTGATCGCGCTGTCGCTGATCGCAGTGGTGTACGTGGGCCTGGTGGCGCTGGTCCAGGAGGACATGAAGAAGCTCATCGCGTACTCCTCGGTCGCGCACATGGGCTTTGTGACCCTGGGTATGTTCATCGCCTTCGCGCTGGTGCGCGACGTGAGCGGCGGCGAGGATGCCGCACGCCTGGGCCTGCAGGGCGCGATGGTGCAGATGATCTCGCACGGCTTCATCTCCGGCGCGATGTTCTCCTGCGTCGGCGTGCTCTACGACCGCATGCACACGCGCATGATCCGCGACTACGGCGGCGTGGCCAACGTGATGCCGTGGTTCACCTTCTTCTTCGTGCTGTTCGCGATGGCCAACTCGGGCCTGCCGGGCACCTCGGGTTTCGTCGGCGAGTTCATGGTGGTCTTGGCCAGCTTCCAGCACCATCCGATGATCGCGTTCACCGCCGCGCTGACCTTGATCATCGGCGCCGGCTACTCGCTGTGGCTGGTCAAGCGGGTGATGTTCGGCGAGGTAGGCAATGCGCACGTGGCCGAGCTCAAGGACATCAACGCACGCGAGTGGATCGTGCTGGGCACGTTCGCGTTCGGCACGCTGCTGATCGGCGTATGGCCCAAGCCGCTGATCGACCTGATGGACCCGGCGATCGCCGAGCTGGCGGCCCACATCGCGGCGAGCAAGCTGTGAGCCGGTCCCGGACCATGCATCGGTTGGTGGGTGGAGACAGGGTGGCCCGCGTGGCCGCCGAGGACTGCATGAAGTGATTACGACCGCGATGACGCCCCCTCCCGTACGTTCCTTGGCCGAGCTCGCGCCGATGGCGCCCGAACTGCTCGTGGTCTTCGGCGCGTTTGCGCTGCTGATGCTCGACCTGTTCCTGGACGACCGCCGCCGCGTGGTCACCCATGCGCTCGCGATGACCACTTTGCTGGCAGCCGCGGCGATGGTCTGGTTCGACGTCGGCGGACACGGCACCGTGCTCGCCGGCATGTTCGTGCGCGACGAAGGCGCGGACGTGATGAAGCTGGTGCTGCTGCTGGTCAGCGCGCTGGCGATGGCCTACATCTGGCCGTTCCTGCGCGAGCGCGGCCTGTACAAGGGCGAAGTGGCGGTGCTGGTGCTGTTCGCGGTGGCCGGCATGATGTTGCTGGTCTCGGCCGGCAACATGACCATGGTCTACGTGGGCCTGGAGCTGCTGGCGCTGTGCTCGTACGCGCTGGTCGCGACCGACCGCGACAGCCCGCTGGGTTCCGAGGCGGCGATGAAGTACTTCGTGCTCGGCTCGCTGGCCTCGGGCCTGTTGCTGTACGGCATGACCCTGGTCTACGGCGCCACCGGCACGCTCGACCTCACTGAAATCCGTGACGCGGCCGTTGCCGTGTCCGGCACGGACAAGACGCTGCTGCTCACCGGCACGGTGTTCGTGGTGGTCGGCATCGCCTTCAAGTTCGGCGCGGTGCCGTTCCACATGTGGCTGCCCGACACCTATCACGGCGCGCCCACGCCGATCACACTGTTCATCGGCTCCGCGCCCAAGATCGCCGCGTTCGGCATGACCTGGCGCATGCTCGACCTCGCGCTGGGCCCGGTCTACGAACAGAGCCAACTGCTGCTGGCGGTGCTGGCGGCGCTGTCGCTGGGAGTGGGCAACCTGTTTGCGATCGCGCAGAGCAACCTCAAGCGCATGCTGGCGTACTCGACGATCTCGCACGTGGGCTTCATGTTCATGGGCCTGGCCGCCGGCGGCGCCGAGGGCTACGCGGCGGCGCTGTTCTATGCGATCAGCTACGCGATCATGTCGGCCGCCGCGTTCGGCGCGATCGTGATGCTGTCGCGGCAGGGCTTCGAGGCCGACCGCATCGAGGACTTCCGTGGGCTGAACGCACGCAACCCCTGGATGGCGGGCCTGGTGCTGCTGATCATGGCCTCGCTGGCCGGCGTGCCAGTGCTGCTGGGCTTCTGGGCCAAGGTCGCGGTGCTGCGCGCGGCGCTCGAGGCCGACCTGCTGTGGCTGGTGATCGTGGGCATCGTGTTCGCTGTGATCGGCGCGTTCTACTACCTGCGCGTGATCAAGGTGATGTACTTCGACCAGCCGTCCGGCGAGCCGGTGACGGTGCGCGGCGGCGCGCTGCAGGCGGTGTTCTCGATCAACGCGCTGGCGCTGCTGGGCCTGGGCCTGTTCTGGAGCCCGATCATGGAGTGGTGCCAGCAGGCATTCGCCTGATCGTCCTTATCCTGTCGCAAAGATGCATGGGGGGGCTTGTCAAAACCGCCCAACATCTTCATAATTCCGCTTCTGATGCGGGGTGGAGCAGTCTGGCAGCTCGTCGGGCTCATAACCCGAAGGTCGCAGGTTCAAATCCTGCCCCCGCTACCAGTTTCATCGGACCACCGGAGGCGCTGAAGCCTCCGGATGGTGCCGGGAAACCGGGCTTCATCGAGGTCACTGCTTGCCTCGATGCCGAAATCCGGCTTTGGCCGGACATTCAGGACAAGGGGCCCCATCGGGCCCTTTGTTGTTTCCGGCGATCTGAAAGGTTCAACGACACGACGTGACAGACAAGGCGACACAGATCAGCACGCTGCTTGCGCCCACGGTGGAATCGCTGGGGCTGCAGCTGCTCGGCATCGAATACCTGTCCGCACCTGGCGGTGCGGTGCTGCGCCTGTATATCGACGTGCCGCAGGCCGAGGCGGCGACCAGGGTCGTGACGGTCGAGGACTGCGAGTCGGTCAGCCGCGAGGTGTCGGCGCAGCTCGACGTCGAGGATCCGATCACCGCCAACTACACGCTGGAAGTGTCTTCGCCGGGCGTCGACCGGCCGCTGTTCGATGTCGCGCAGTTCGCGCGCTTCGCCGGCGAACGCGCCAAGGTCGGGCTGAAGCTGCCGCAGGACGGCCGTCGCCGCCTGACCGGCACCATCGTGTCGGTCGACGCCGGGACGGTCGTGTTCGATGTCGATGGCGAGATGATCGAAGTGTCGGCGGACAATATCGACAAGGCTCGCCTGGTGCCGGACTGGGCTGCACTGGGCTATGCGCCCGCGCGTGAGCTGCCCGAGGGCGATGCGCGTCCCGGCAAGCCCGGGCGCAAGGCGGCGGGCCGCCGCGCGGCCAGGCCGCCGCGCGACTGATTTTCCGCCGCGCCGGCGTGGTCGTGCTGGCGCGGAACGAGGGACCGGGCACGGTGTGTCCGGGCGTGATGACAGGATCAAACCGGTTTTCAGAGGTTTTCAAACAGATGAGCAAAGAACTGTTGTTGGTGGTCGATGCGGTCGCCAACGAAAAGGGCGTACCGGAGTCGGTGATCCTGGAAGCGATCGAGGCCGCGCTGGCCACGGCGGCGAAGAAGCGCTATCTGGACCAGGACGTGCTGACCCGCGTGTCGATCGATTCCAAGGACGGAAACTACGAGACCTTCCGTCGCTGGGAGGTCGTGGCCGACGACGTGGTGATGGAGTCGCCCGACCGCCAGCTGCGCCTGATGGACGCCGTGGACGAGGTCGAGGGCGTCGAGGTCGGCGACTACATCGAAGAGCAGATCGAGAACGTCGACTTCGGGCGCATCGCCGCGCAGGCCGCCAAGCAGGTGATCGTGCAGCGCGTGCGCGAGGCCGAGCGCCAGCAGGTGGTGGACGCGTGGAAGGACCGCATCGGCGAACTGGTCACCGGCGTGGTCAAGCGCGTGGAGCGCGGCAACGTATTCATCGACCTGGGCGGCAACGCCGAGGCCTTCATCCCCAAGGACAAGGCGATCCCGCGCGACATCGTGCGCGCCGGCGACCGCATCCGCGGCTACCTGTTCGACGTGCGCAACGAGCCGCGCGGCCCGCAGCTGTTCATCAGCCGCGCCGCGCCCGAGTTCATGATGGAACTGTTCAAGCTCGAGGTCCCGGAAGTGGGCCAGGGCCTGGTCGAGATCAAGGGCTGCGCGCGTGATCCGGGCGACCGCGCCAAGATCGCGGTCATCGCCTACGACACCCGCACCGATCCGATCGGCGCCTGCATCGGCATGCGCGGTTCGCGCGTGCAGGCGGTGAGCAACGAACTCAACGGCGAGCGCGTGGACATCGTGCTGTGGTCGGACAACCCGCCGCAGTTCGTGATCAACGCGATGGCGCCGGCCGAGGTGCAGTCGATCGTCGTCGACGAGGACAAGCACTCGATGGACTTGGCGGTCGCCGAGGACAAGCTGGCCCAGGCGATCGGCAAGGGCGGGCAGAACGTGCGCCTGGCCAGCCGCCTCACGGGCTGGCAGCTGAACGTGATGACCCAGGACCAGGTGACCGCGAAGTCCGAGGCCGAGCAGGCCACGGCGCGCGCACTGTTCCAGGAAAAGCTCGAGGTCGACGAGGAGATCGCCGGCATCCTGGTGGCCGAAGGCTTCGGCACCGTCGAGGAGATCGCGTACGTGCCGGTCGGCGAGCTGCTGGCGGTGGAGGGCTTCGACGAGGACATCGTCGAGGAACTGCGCGCCCGCGCCCGCGACGCGCTGCTCAACGACGCGCTCGCGGTCGAGGAGGGGCTGGACGAGAACGCG
This sequence comes from Luteimonas sp. A482, assembly GCF_054072655.1. NCBI lineage: Bacteria > Pseudomonadati > Pseudomonadota > Gammaproteobacteria > Lysobacterales > Lysobacteraceae > Luteimonas > Luteimonas sp. A482. Next base: position 76,420 of record NZ_JBSVRO010000006.1, on the reverse strand, counting down.
CCGACCGAGGACCTGCTGGCCCTGGAAGGCATGGACGACGAAACCGCCTACGCGCTGGCCTCGCACGGTGTGCGAACCAGCGAAGAACTGTCCGACCTGGCGGCGGACGAAGTGCTTGAGTTCGGCATCGAAGGGCTGGACGGGGAACGCGCCGCAGCGCTGATCCTGGCCGCCCGCGCCGAAGAAATCGCACGCCTGGAGCGCGGCGAATGACCACGCGATGAACGCCGCCCTGCACAGGTCAGGGCTTGGAATCCGCGCTTCCCTTGCACTTGGCGAGGGGGCGCCAAACAGAGCATAGAATCCGAATGTCGCAACAAACCACCATCCGCAAGCTCGCCGCCCTGGTCAACACGCCGGTGGAGAAGCTGCTGGAACAGCTGTCCGAAGCGGGCATGGCGTTCACTGGTCCCGACCAGGTCGTCACCAGCACCGAAAAGGTCAAGCTGCTCGGCTTCCTGCGCCGCACCCACGGCAAGGCCGACAAGCCAGCCGAGGAAGCGGTTGCGCCGAAGAAGATCACGCTCAACCGCACGCGCAAGCAGGAACTCACCGTCGGCGGCGGCAAGAACCGCGCGACCGTCGACGTGGTGGTGCGCAGGAAGGTCACGCTGGTCAAGCCGACCAACGAGACCGCCAAGGGCGGCGGCGCTGGGGTGGACGACGAGCAGGCCGAGATCCTGCGCAAGCTCGAGGAGTCGCGCCAGCGCAACCTCTCCGAGCAGCAGCGCCTGGCCGAGGAAGACCAGCGCCGTGTCGACGCAGCGACCGAGATCAAGCGCCAGCAGGATGCCGAGGCCGAGCGGCTGCGCAAGGAGGCCGAACAGGCCGCCGGCGCTGGCACTGGCGCGGCGGAGCCCGATGCCGATGCGGCCGCGCGCAAGCCGGCCCACGGCCACGGCCATCCGAAGCCGCCGCCGCCGCGCGACGAGCGCGGCACCGGTCCCAAGCACAAGGGCAACCGCGGCTCGCACGCGATGGTGGCCGGTGTCGAGGACGACGAAAACACCGCCCGTTTCGCCGGCCAGCTGCACCTGAGCCCGACCGAGCGCGCGCGCCGCAGCACCAGCTCGCGCGGCAAGCCGAAGTCGCGTCGCCACGTGGAGCAGTCGCGCAGCGGCGCGGGCCCGCATGGCTTCGAACGCCCGACCGCACCGGTGGTGCGTGAAGTGGCGATCGGCGAGGCGATCACCGTGGCTGACCTGGCGCAGAGGCTCGCGCTCAAGGGCGGCGACGTGGTCAAGGCGCTGTTCAAGATGGGCGTGATGGCCACCATCACCCAGAGCATCGACCACGACACCGCGGTGCTGATCGTCGAAGAGCTCGGCCACAAGGCCGTCGCCGCCGAGAGCAACGACGCCGAGTCCGAGCTGCTGGCGCACGCCGTCGACACGCAGGGCGAGCAGGCCCAGCGTCCGCCGGTGGTCACGATCATGGGTCACGTCGACCACGGCAAGACCTCGCTGCTGGATTACATCCGCCGCACCAAGATCGCCACCGGCGAGGCCGGCGGCATCACCCAGCACATCGGCGCGTACCACGTCGAGACCAGCAAGGGCGTCATCAGCTTCCTCGATACCCCGGGCCACGCCGCGTTCAGTTCGATGCGCGCGCGCGGCGCCAAGCTGACCGACATCGTGGTGCTGGTGGTTGCGGCTGATGACGGCGTGATGCCGCAGACGATCGAGGCGATCCAGCATGCGAAGGCGGCGAAGGTGCCGCTGATCGTGGCGATCAACAAGGTCGACAAGTCCGACGCCGACCCCGAGCGGATCAAGAACGAGCTGCTGGCCCACGAACTCGTCGCCGAGGACTTCGGTGGCGACACGCAGATGGTCGAGCTGTCGGCCAAGACCGGCGATGGCGTGGACAACCTGCTCGACGCGATCCTGCTGCAGTCCGAGCTGCTGGAGCTTCGCGCCGTGGCCGACGGCCGCGCCTCGGGCACGGTCATCGAATCCTCGCTCGACAAGGGCCGCGGCCCGGTCGCGACGGTGCTGGTGCAGCAGGGCCTGCTGGAGAAGGGTGACTACCTGGTGTGCGGCGTGCAGTACGGGCGCGTGCGTGCCCTGTTCGACGAGACTGGCTCGCAGGTGGAGAATGCCGGTCCGTCCATCCCGGTACAGGTGCTCGGCCTGTCGGGCGTGCCCGATGCCGGCGACGATTTCGTCGTGGTCGCGGACGAGCGCCTGGCCAAGGACGTCGCCCAGCAGCGCGAGGCCAAGCGCCGCGAACTGCGCCTGGTGGCGCAGGCGGGCAACCGCATGGAAGACATCATCGCGCAGATGGGCAAGAGCGAGGCGCAGCTGCAGCTCAACCTGGTCATCAAGGCTGACGTGCAGGGTTCGGTGGAAGCACTGCGCCAGGCGCTGACCGCGCTGTCGAACGAGCAGATCCGCATCAACGTGATCGTCTCGGGCGTGGGCGGCATCACCGAGTCCGACGCCAACGCCGCGGCTACCGCCAAGGCCACGATCATCGGCTTCAACGTCCGCGCCGACGCCTCGGCGCGCAAGGTGATCGAGAACAGCGGCTTGGACCTGCGTTACTTCTCGATCATCTACGACGTGATCGACCAGGTGAAGCAGGTGGCATCCGGCCTGCTGGGCGTGGAAATCCGCGAAGAGATCATCGGCATCGCCGAGGTCCGCGACGTGTTCCGCAGCTCCAAGTTCGGCGCCGTCGCCGGTTCGATCGTGGTCGAGGGCGTGGTTCGCAAGAACCGCCCGATCCGCGTGCTGCGCGACAACACGGTGGTCTTCGAGGGCGAGCTGGAATCGCTGCGCCGCTTCAAGGAGAACGTCGAGGAAGTGCGCAACGGCACCGAGTGCGGCATCGCGGTGAAGGCCTACAACGACGTCAAGCCCGGCGACCAGATCGAGTGCTTCGAGCGCATCGAGGTCCAGCGGACGCTGTAAGCGTCCACCGGGAATGGAAAGCCGGGAACAGGGAACGGTGGCAGACAGCCACCGTTCCGACATCCCGGCTCCGGATCCGTTCCGGCGTTTCCCGCCCTTTCTCCCACATTCCCCAATCCCGGTTCCCCATTCACGATGACCAAGTCTTTCCACCGTACCGACCGCATCGCCGCGCAGCTCCGCAGGGAGCTCGGCACGCTGGTGCGCGAGGCGGTGGCCGAACACGGGCTGCCGTCGCTCAGCGTGTCGGATGTCGAGGTCTCGCGCGACATGGCGCACGCCAAGGTGTTCGTGACCGCGCTGGAAGCGGAGCGTGCGCTCGAGGCGGTGAAGGGGCTGCGCGCGGTCGCGCACGAGGTCCGCTTCCGCCTGGCGCGCGCGGTGAAGATGCGGCACGTGCCCGAGCTACATTTCCACTACGACGATTCGGTTGATCGCGGCGAGCGCATCGACCAGTTGCTGCGCGACCTGTAGTTCCTCGATCCTCTGTCATCCCGAGCGCAGCGAGGGATCTGCGCCCGCGCGAAAGGCAGATCCCTCGCTAAGCTCGGGATGACAATTTGCGCTTTCGGGACAAACAAATCACCGCGCCCCGCAATGACAAGGCCCGGACGAATTCCCCGGTTGTGAGTCGGCCTCCTACAATCACCCGATGACCTCCCGCCCACGCACGAAATTCCGCAAGCTCGACGGCATCCTGCTGTTCGACAAACCGCGTGGCCTGAGTTCCAACCAGGCACTGCAGCGGGTGCGCCATCTGTTCCGCGCCGAGAAGGCCGGCCACACCGGCAGCCTTGATCCGCTTGCGACCGGCCTGCTGCCGGTGTGCTTCGGCGAGGCGACCAAGATCGCGGGCGGCCTGCTCGGCGCGCGCAAGGCCTACGACACTGTCGCCCGCCTGGGCGTGGTCACCGACACCGACGATGCCGACGGCCAGCCGCTGCGCGAGCGGCCCGTGCCGATGCTGCGCATCCCGCGGATCGACCAGGCCCTGCACGTGCTGACCGGCCGCATCCAGCAGCGCCCGCCGATCTATTCGGCGCTCAAGCGCGGCGGCGAGCCGCTGTACGCGAAGGCGCGGCGTGGCGAGGTGGTGGAGGTCGAGCCGCGGCCGGTCGACGTGCACGAGTTCCGGCTGCAGTCGGCGGCCGACCTGCTCGACGACCTGAACGGCATTGCCCCTCAGCTGCGCCTGCATGTCGAATGCGGCTCGGGGACCTACGTGCGCAGCCTGGTGCGCGACCTGGGCGAGGACCTGGGCTGCGGCGCCCACGTGGTCGAGCTGCGACGGCTGTGGGTCGATCCGTTCAGGGATCCGCGGATGTGGACCCTGGACGAGCTGCAGGCGCTGGCCGCACGCGGGGAACGCAGCCTGCTGGCCTGCCTGCTGCCGCTGGAACAGGGCATGGCCTCGTGGCCACCGGTCGAGCTGGACGACGCGCAGGCGCGGCGCCTGGGCCGGGGGCAGGTCGTGAACGGAGATTTCCACCCCGCCGGAGGCGTGGCGGTGTTCGGCCCGGACGGACGCGCGCTGGGGCTGGGCGAGGTGGCGGACGGCGCGCTGCGCGCGAAGCGGCTGTTCACATGGGCCAGCGAGGCAGCAGCCGGCGACGCGCGCTGAGCTTGTCCGGCCGGTCCGGAGCCGCTACAATTCCACGGCTTTTTCAAGCACTTCCAACAGCAGATCGATCCAGCACGGGCTGGCCATTCCGGCCTTCCCATCATCCCCATGACGAACCCTTGTGGTACGCGCCGACACCAACAATGCGGCGACGTGATCTGCGGGTTTCGTGACCAGAGGCAATCATGTCCATCGACAACAACCAGATCATCCAGGAACACGCGCGCGCCGCCAACGACACCGGTTCGCCGGAAGTGCAGGTGGCCCTGCTCACCGCACGCATCGTGCACCTGACCGAACACTTCAAGACGCACAAGAAGGACCACCACAGCCGGCGCGGCCTGCTGATGATGGTCAACCGCCGCCGCAGCCTGCTCGACTACCTGCATCGCAAGGACGCTGCGCGCTACAGGGCCCTGATCGAGAAGCTCGGCCTGCGTCGCTAAGCCGGAACACCGCCGCGGCGCAGTGATGCGCCGCGGTTCTTTTTTTGGCCGTGGTGGACGCGGCCACCCGACCGGGACAGGGGTCCTGGCCGGTCCATCGAAAGAGTCATCCCAAGGAATCCCCAAGTGGCAAAAGTGACCAAGAGCTTCCAGTACGGCGACCGCACCATCACCCTTGAAACCGGCGAGATCGCGCGCCAGGCCGGCGGCGCGGTGATGGTTTCGTGCGAGGGCACCGTGCTGCTGGTCAGCGCCGTTGCCAACAAGACCGCGCGCGAGGGGCAGGACTTCTTCCCGCTCACCGTGGATTACCAGGAGAAGTTCTACGCCGGTGGCCGGATCCCCGGCGGCTTCTTCAAGCGCGAAGGTCGCCAGACCGAGAAGGAAACGCTGATCTCGCGCCTGATCGACCGCCCGATCCGTCCGCTGTTCCCGGACGGCTTCCGCAATGAAGTCCAGATCATCGCCACCGTGATGTCGATGAACCCGGAAGTCGATGGCGACATCCTCGCCCTGCTCGGCGCCTCGGCCGCGCTGTCGCTGTCGGGCGCGCCGTTCGACGGCCCCATCGGCGCCGCCAAGGTCGGCTACAAGGCTGGCCAGTACGTGGTCAACCCGACCGTCAGCGAGCTGGCCGATTCGGAGCTCGAGCTGGTCGTCGCCGGCACCGCCAACGCAGTGCTGATGGTCGAGTCCGAAGCCAAGGAGCTGTCGGAAGACGTGATGCTCGGCGCGGTGATGTTCGGCCACCAGCAGATGCAGGTCGCGATCGCCACGATCAACGAGCTGGTTGCCGAAGCCGGCAAGCCGAAGTGGACCTGGAGCGCGCCGGCTGCCGACGAAGGCATCGTCAGCGCCATTCGCACCGCCGTGGGCGACCAGCTCGCGGCCGCGTTCCAGGTGCGCGACAAGCTCGAGCGCAAGGACGCCATCTCCACCGTCAAGAAGGCCATCCTGAACGCGCTGGCCCCCGAGGCGGAGACCAAGGCGTGGACCGCCGGCGACCTCTCGAAGGAGTTCGGCGAGCAGGAATACCAGACGATGCGCGACTCGGTCCTCAAGACCAAGATCCGCATCGACGGCCGCGCGCTCGACACCGTGCGCCCGATCGCCAGCCGCGTCGGCATCCTGCCGCGCGTGCACGGCTCCTCGCTGTTCACCCGCGGCGAGACCCAGGCCATCGTGGCCGTGACCCTCGGCACCGCGCGCGATGGCCAGATCATCGATGCCGTCGCCGGCGAGTACAAGGAACACTTCCTGTTCCACTACAACTTCCCCCCCTACTCGGTGGGTGAAGCCGGCCGCATGATGGGCCCGAAGCGTCGCGAGATCGGCCACGGCCGCCTCGCCAAGCGCGGCGTGCTGGCAGTGATGCCGACGATGGAAGCATTCCCGTACACCATCCGCGTGGTCTCGGAGATCACCGAGTCCAACGGTTCCTCGTCGATGGCGTCGGTGTGCGGTTCGTCGCTGGCGCTGATGGACGCGGGCGTGCCGATCAAGGCGCCGGTCGCCGGCATCGCGATGGGCCTGGTGAAGGAAGGCGACGACTTCGTCGTGCTGTCCGACATCCTCGGCGACGAGGATCACCTCGGCGACATGGACTTCAAGGTCGCCGGCACCGCGAGCGGCATCTCCGCGCTGCAGATGGACATCAAGATCCAGGGCATCACCGAGGAGATCATGAAGGTCGCGCTGGCCCAGGCCAAGCAGGGCCGCCTGCACATCCTCAAGGAAATGGAAGCCGCGCTGACCGCGCCGCGTTCGGAGCTGAGCGAGTTCGCGCCGCGCCTGATCACGATCAAGATCCACCCCGACAAGATCCGCGAAGTGATCGGCAAGGGTGGCTCGGTGATCCAGGCGATCACCAAGGAAACCGGCACCCAGATCGACATCCAGGACGACGGCACCATCACCATCGCCTCGGTCAACGCCGTGGCCGGCCAGGCCGCCAAGGACCGCATCGAGCAGATCACCTCCGACGTGGAGCCGGGCCGCATCTACGAGGGCAAGGTCGCCAAGATCATGGACTTCGGCGCGTTCGTCACCATCTCGCCCGGAAAGGACGGGCTGGTGCACGTCTCGCAGATCTCCAATGACCGCGTCGAGAAGGTCAGCGACGTGCTCAAGGAAGGCGACGTGGTGAAGGTCAAGGTGCTGGAAGTCGACAAGCAGGGCCGCATCCGCCTGTCGATGAAGGCCATCGAAGAAGGCGAGGGCGTGTCGGCCGAATAAGCCGGCAACGTTCGCGTCAAGGAAAGGCGGGCTTCGGCCCGCCTTTTTCTTTGGTTCTTTCCCAATCAAGGGAGAAGGTGGGCACGATTGCTTGAAGTCCCGCGGGCTTCGGATAGACGCCGCGCCCTGTCGACCGGGAATCGCTTTTCGCTCGGTCAGGGCCGCTGCGCGGTCCAGCCCGGCGCAGCGCGCCGGGCGCTCGCGTGGATGCGCGGCATGCCGCGCAAGCCATCCACGCTCTCCCTGCCCTGACTCACGCGCAAAACATCCATGTTTTGCTTGCCGCGATCCCCGGTCGCCAGGGCACGGCTCACTGCGACGGGTGCTGCGATGCTTCGGTGGGAGCTTTTTTCGAAGCACGTCAGTGACTGGGCGATGGTCGTTCCGGGGCGGGGGTTGCGGAAAGCAGCGCATGGATGCGCTGCGGCGGCGAGTCAGCCATGGATGGCTGACCGAGCCGGGGAGCAACCCCCGCCCCGGGACGACTCCGACCGAAGGCTATCCAATAGGCTGCGCATCCGAGAGCAGATGTCTCCCTGCGGTCGACATGACAGCCAGACTTTCCTGGTGCGGCCCGCCGGGGCGCCACACGGCACGGGCCGCGTACAAATGACGCAGGCGCCTACAGCCGGTGCTGCTGCATCAGCCGGTAGAGCTTCAACCGCAGGCGCAGCAACGGCTGCGAGATGCGGGTGGGCATCCGCACCGTGCCGCGGCGATGGCGGATCGGTCCCGTGACTGTCGAGGCGGTTTCAGCAGGGCCCGTCGACGCGGCGGATGGCGTGTGGATATTGGACAGCGCCGGCTGCGGTACCTGCCGCGCGGGTGCCGACGCCGAGGCCGCCGCCGCCGCCGCGCCTGCGGCGGCGAACATGCCCAGCGTGCTGTAGCCGCTGTAGCCGGGAAACACCTCGGCCGTGCGGGTGTGCCCCATGCGCGCGCGCAGCAGTTCGGTGAAGACGCGGCGGAAGTCGGTGGTCACCGGCACGTCGCCGAAGTGCGGCGAGAGGATTTCCGGATGCAGCCCGGGCCAGCTGCCGTAGAAGCGTCGCCCGTTCACCGGGCCACCCATCACCAGCAGCGGGTTGCCGTAACCGTGGTCGGTGCCGCCGCTGCCGTTCTCGCGCACGCGTCGGCCGAATTCCGACTGCACGACCACCGTCACCCGCCCCATCTCACCGGTCGCCGCAAGTTCGCCATAGAAGGCCGCCAGCGCCTGCGACAGCTCCCCCACGCGCCCGTGGAAATAGCCGCCGCCGCTGTTGCCCTGGCTCTCGTGCGTATCCCAGCCGCCCACGTCGACGGCCGCATAGCGCAGGCCGAGGTTGAAGCGGATCGACTGCGCCACCGTCCACAGCTGGCGGGCGAAGGTCGTGGTCGGCCACGCGGTCGGCAGGGTTGCGTTGTAGGCCTGCCGCGCGACCGTGCGCAGTGCGCCGTCGGCAGCCCGGCCGCTGTGTTCCACCCCCACGTTGCCCTGCCACATGCTGGCCAGCGTCTCGTTCACGCCCTTGAAGCCCGTGGGCGAGCCGTCGCGCACGCGCTGCCAGGCATAGGAACCCGAGTTGAGGTCGAAGTCGGTGGGACTGCCCATGGTCAGGGCCTGAGTGGCGCCGAGCAGGTTGGCGGGCATGCGGCTGTTGGCCGCCAGCGCCGGCATGACCACTGACGACGAAGCGCCCGGCTGCGTCTCCCAGGCGCGGGCGATCCAGCCGGTACCGTTGCCCTTGTTGCCGGGCGTGCCGAAGTCCAGGTACTGCTGCGCGTCGAAATGGCTGCGCGTGACCGTGGTCTGCATGCCGCAACAGTGGACGATGGCGAGCCTGCCGTCGGCCCAGACGTCGCGCAGCCCGGTAGCTGCTGCGTGCAGGCCGAAGCCGGTGGCCGAACCGTTGGCCAGGGTGAGCGGCAGCGCGGCGTTCTCGCCGCTGACCGGCACTTGGATATCCGGACGCGCCTGCTGGTAGTGGTCGCGGTCGTTGCCCGAGATAGGCACGACGAGGTTGAGCCCGTCGATGCCACCGCGCAGGAACACGTGGACGATGGTGTCGTAGCTGTTGACGGCTGCGTGCGCGTTGTTGCCGAAGAACAATGCGGGAGCCGCGGCGCCAACCGCGGCAGTGGCGCAGCAACCCTTCAGGAAGCCGCGGCGATCGAGTTCGATGGTCATGGTCTCGTCCTCAGCGGCTCAGGAATTCGGGCGACATCAGGATCAGCGACACCATGCTGCGTAGCCGCTCGTGGTTGTAGTGGCGCTTGAGGTCGCCCTGCTGCCATGCGTTGGTGTCCTCGATCACGTAGCCCGCGGGGTCGCCGTTCTGCGCCATGAACTGGCGCAGCACGCCCAGGCGCTGGGCCGTCGGCAGGTAGCCCAGCACGCGCCGGCACCAGAATTCCACCAGCCGGTTCGCGGTCCACTGCGCGGGCGGCAGCCCGGCCCTGGTGATCTCCAGCAGCGGCAGCAGCTTGCCGGTGCCGGCCACGTTGTTGGTTTCGGTCAGCCAGTTCTGCAGCTTCCAGGTCATGCCGAAGCTGCTGGCGCCGGACCACGCGGTGGACACGTCCGGATAGCCGTTCGGCGCCGCCCAGTCGTAGGGCTGGTGGCCGGTGAAGCCCAGGCGCCAGTTGAGGTCGTTGCTGCGGTTCTCGTCGAAGGTGTAGGTCCACTGGCAGCCAAGCACGCGCAGCGTCGCGGCCAGCGCCTCGAACGGGCGCCGCGTCTTGCGGCCCCAGGCGTATTGGGCCGTGTCCGACAGCAGGATGTGGCGCAGCGTGCGCTTGATCTGGTCGGGCGCCTGCCAGTTGGCGCGGAATACCGCCGCGGCGCTGTCGACCAGTGCCTGCGGCGGGTCGTCGCTGATGAAGCGGCGCACCAGCTTGCGACAGATGAAGCGCGCCACGCGCGGGTGGCTGGCGATGCGGTCGAGGATGTCGCGACCGTCCTGCAGCGCCGGCCGCTCGGGATAGATGAAACGGCCCAGCACGAACTTTGGCCCGGAATCATGCCAGTCGGCGTGATAGTAGAAGGCGCCGTCGTCCTTGCTGGCGTGGGTGAATTCCCAGTGGTTGTTGTTGACCGACCAGCCGGTGAATGCCGCCGCGGTCTCGTAGACGTCGATGTCGGTGTAGCCGATCGGATAGTCCGGATCCTCAGGGCAGGGCGGCACCTCGAACGGATCCATGAAGCCGAGATAGTTTTCCGCGCCGAAGGTGTGCAGCTCCAGCAACTCGCGCGCGAAGTTCTCGTTCGGGCCCGAACGCCGGTTCGACTTGTTGTCGAGGTAGGTCATCATGGCGGTGCTGCGCGCCACGTCCTCGAGCATCTTGCGGAAGTTGCCGAACGCGTTGGCGCGGATCACTTCGCGGTCGTAGTGGCCGTAGACCGGGCAGCAGTCGTAATCACTGACCATCACGTTGAAGTGGTCATGCCAGAAAGCGGTGGTGACCTCGAACAGCTGGCGCTTGGAAAACACCGCGCGAACCAGTGCCTCGCGCTGCACTTCCCAGCCGGGGCGCATGCGCACCGCGTACTCGACGTCGGCACGCACGTGCTCGGTCCACTGCTGCGCAAGGGTCTTGCCCAGCGTGGTGTAGCCGGCGCTCGACAGGCGCGTGGCGACGGCAGCGTCGTCGATGGCGGCAGGATTGAGCTGGCGATCGACCCACGTGGTCAGACGCGCGACGTCACTGCTGCCAAGAGCGTTGAACTCGGCGACCGATTCGGGCGTGGCGCCATGGCTCATGTTGTTGAGCACGCGCACGGCGAAGGGTGGCGTGGGCAGGGTCAGCAGGCGCCTGGGCGAGGCCTTTTCCATCCCGACCGAGGGAACGGCGCTGGCGGGCGCGGCGTCCGATGCCTGCTCGGGAAAGCCCTGGAAGCGCGGCGCCCGCGCAAGCCGGTAACGCTGGCGGTGCGCGCGCTCAAGCGCGGCGCGCTCCCCCCGGGAGAGGCCTCGATCCATGACATTTCCTTGTTGATCCCCTGCGCGGAGAGTATCGGCGCAAACCGGGCCCGGTTGTGACAGGGCCCACAGTCCGTTTCCGTTCGCGCGCGTATGTCCCGGATTGCCAGGTTGCTGGCTCTCCACAAGCGACGTCCCCTCGCCTCACACCAGCCCGGTCGCGTAGAACACTCCGATGATCACGAACACCGCCGCGGTCTTGATCAGCGTGATCGCGAAGATGTCCTTGTAGGACTGGTGGTGGGTCAGGCCGGTGACCGCCAGCAGGGTGATCACCGCGCCGTTGTGGGGCAGGGTGTCCATGCCGCCCGAGGCCATCGACGCGACGCGATGCAGTACCTCCATCGGGATCCCGGCGGCGTCGGCATTGGCGATGAAGGTCTCGGCCATGGCCGCCAGGGCGATGCTCATGCCGCCCGAGGCCGAACCGGTGATGCCGGCCAGCGCGGTCACGGTGACGGCCTGGTTGATCAGCGGATCGGGAATCGCGCTCAGCACGTTGGCCACCACCAGGAAACCAGGCAGCGCCGCGATCACTGCGCCAAAGCCGTATTCCGATGCCGTATTCATCGATGCCAGCAGGGCGCCACCGATCGCCGACTTCGTGCCCTCGGCGAAGCTCGCTAACACCGGTTTCCACGCGAACGCCAGGATCGTCGCGATGCCAACCAGCAGCGCGCCCTGCACGGCCCATATCGCGGCGATCTTGCTCACTTCCTGCACCACCGGCGCCGGGTCGCCGACCACCGCCGGCACGAAGGCGTGGCTGGTCCCGTACAGCGCCGGGATCCAGCGTGTGAACAGCAGGTTGCTCACGCCGACCAGCAGCAGCGGCAGCAGCGCGACCAGCGGATGGGCCAGGCGCTCGCCCATGAAGGGCGCGGGCTCGTTGAGCAACAGGGCAGGATCGCCATAGCCTTCGCCCGCACGCTGCGCTGCGCGCCGGCGCCACTCGAGGTAGGTCATGCCAACGACCAGGATGAACACGCCGCCCAGCGTGCCCAGCACCGGCGCGGCCCAGGCGGTGGTACCGAAGAACGCGGTGGGAATGATGTTCTGGATCTGCGGTGTACCGGGCAGGGCATCCATGGTGAAAGTAAAAGCGCCCAGCGCGATCGTGCCCGGGATCAGCCGCTTGGGAATGTCGCCCTGGCGAAACAGCTCGGCCGCGAACGGATACACCGCGAACACCACCACGAACAGCGACACCCCGCCGTAGGTGAGCAGCGCGCAGACCAGCACGATGGCCAGCATCGCGCGCTTCGCGCCGACCACCCGGATGGTCGCGGCCACGATCGAGCGGGAAAAACCCGAGATCTCGATCAGCTTGCCGAACACCGCGCCCAGCAGGAAGACGGGGAAATACAGCTTCAGGAAGCCGGCCATCCTGTCCATGAACAGGCCAGTGAACATCGGTGCCACCAGCGTGGGATCGCTGAGCAGCACCGCGCCCATCGCCGCCACCGGCGCGAACAGGATGACGCTGTGGCCGCGGTAGGCCACCAGCATCAGGAAGCACAGCGCGCCGAGCACGATCAGGAAATCCATGTGCAGACCTTCGGCGCAGGGCGCCCGGGAACGGCAGCCAGTGTCGGCAACACGCGCGGTGCCAGCCCATTGTCCGAAGGTACGATGCCGCCGGATGCGCGGCCTCCCTAATCTCTGCGCCATGCGGCCCTGCGGCCGTTCGCCTTGCATCCCTGGGAGGGGCATCGATGAAGCGCAATCTGAAAACCAGCAGCCTGAGCCTGGCCATCGCCCTGGGCCTCGCCGCGCCCGCCGCCGCCTGGGCGCAGGACAGTGCCGCCACGATCACCGCGCCGCGATCTTCGGCCACGACCCTGGACGTGATCACGGTCACCGCCCGCAAGCGCGAGGAGACCCTGCAGGACGTGCCGGTCGCGGTCACCGCGTTCACCGCCGACACGATCGACAAGCTCAACATCCAGGACATCGGCGACCTCGATGCGCAGGTGCCCAACCTGACCATCTATGCCGCGCGCGGGTCGACCAGCACCGTGACCGCCTACATCCGCGGCGTCGGCCAGGCCGATCCGCTGTGGGGCGTGGACCCGGGCGTGGGCATCTACCTGGATGACGTCTACATCGCGCGGCCGCAGGGCGCGCTGCTCGACGTGTTCGACGTCGAGCGCATCGAAGTGCTGCGCGGGCCGCAGGGCACGCTGTACGGCAAGAACACCATTGGCGGCGCGATCAAGTACATCTCACGCGGCCTGCCGACCGAAACAACCGGCTTTGGCTCGATCACCGTGGGCAACTACAACCAGCTCGACGCCAAGGCGGGGATCGGCGGGTCGCTTGGCGGCGAGGACAGTGGCCTGCGCGGCCGGGTCGCGGTCGCCAGCATGAACCGCGACGGCTACGGCACCAATTTGTTCAACGGCCAGGACGTGAGCGACAAGGAGATCAACGCGCTGCGCATGCAGCTGGGCGCGTATTCGCACGAAGACTTCGACGTGCAGTTCGCGTTCGACTGGATCGACGACCAGTCGGGCGTGCGCGGCGCGAAGATGCTGGCGCCCAACACCAACCCGCTGGTGCCGGTGACTGGCGGGGCGCCGATGGACAACCGCTACGACATCCGCAGCGGCATGCCCAACGTCAACGACACCGAGATGAAGGGCATTTCCGCCACCGTCAACTGGCGGCCGAGCGAGGACTGGGCGCTCAAGTACGTGGTTGCCAAGCGCGAGTCGGACACCGAAACCAACATCGACTTCGACACGCTGCCGGAGAGGATCGCCGACGTGAAGGCGTTCTACAGCGACCAGCAGGTCAGCCATGAGCTGCAGGCCAACTATGACGCCGGCGGCCGCGGCCGCGGCGTGGTCGGCATCTACGCCTTCAACGGCGATGCCGGCGGCCAGGTGCTCAACAACTTCTTCGATCTGTCCTTCGGCGATACACAGGGCTACGTCAACACCAAGGCGATCGCGCTGTACGCCGACTGGACCCACGACCTGACCGACCGGCTGAAGCTCGACGTCGGCGCGCGCTACACCGACGAGGACAAGCACGCGGTCGCCTACAACATCGGCTACACCGATGCGACGTTCACCGTGCCCAATGGCGTGGTGGCGGCCAACTTCGACAAGACCGTCAACTTCAAGAACGTATCGCCCAAGGTCTCGCTGGATTACCAGCTCACGCCGGACGTGATGATCTACGGCTCGGCCTCGCGCGGCTTCAAGTCGGGCGGCTACAACATCCGCGCCAACACCACGGCGGTGCCGCGCTCGGGCGAACCGTTCAACGACGAGAGCGTGGACAGCTTCGAGATCGGCACCAAGATGGGTCTGCTCGACCAGCGCCTGTTCCTCAACCTGGCCGCGTTCCACAACATCTACGAGGACATCCAGCTGTCGGTGTTCACCGCGCTGCCGGGTGGCGGCTTCTTCGGCGACTTCACCAACGCCGGCAAGGGCACGGTGACGGGCGTCGAGGCCGAGTACCAGTTCATGCCGACCGAGCACTGGTTGATCAGCGGCAACCTGGCATGGCTGGATGCGGAGTACGACGAGTTCATGAGCGGCGGGGTCAACATCGCCGACACGCAGTACTTCACCAATGCACCGGAGTTCTCGGGCGCAATCAACGTGGAGTACCGCACCGACCTGGCCAACGGCGGCAACCTGTCCGCGCGCGTAGGCTATTCCTACCAGTCGGAGGTCTGGCCCACCACCGACCTGAGCCCGGTGATCAGGCAGGAGGGCTACGGCCTGGTCAATGCCGGCGTGATCTGGCGCGCCAACGATGCCTGGTCGTTCTCGCTGCAGGGCACCAACCTGGCCGACGAGGAATACCGGACCACCGGCTACAACCTCGTCAGCGCCGGCCTCGGCGTGCTCACCGGGTTCTATGGCCCGCCGCGCCAGTACAGCCTGACGGCCCGCTACAACTTCTGAGCGGCCCTGCGGGCAGGCGATGTCACCGGTCATCCCGGACGAAGAAGGGCTGCGGATCCGTCCGCGGCCCTTCGCGCTATGCTCGCGCGCGGTAGGGTCAGGGTCGTGGTGATGGCAGGGCAGGGGCGGAGGCGATGCTGAGCATCGGTGCGGTGGTGTCGGCGTCGCTGCTGTGGCTGGCGCTGCTGTTCGGCATCGCGGTGTATGCCGAGCGCCGCACGGGCGTGCTCGCACGCCACTGGAAGCACGTCTACGCGCTCTCGCTGGCGGTGCACTGCACCTCGTGGACGTTCTACGGCACCGTCACCCAGGCAGGCCGCTACGGCTGGCCGCTGCCGCCCACCTTCGTCGGCGCGATCGCGTTCTACGCGCTGGCGGTGTTCTTCCTGATCCGCCTGGTGCGGCTGGCGCGCGAGACCAACGCCACCTCGCTGGCCGACCTGATCGCCACGCGCCTGGGCAAGGATGCGTGGCTGGCTGCGATCGTCACCCTGGTGGCGGCGCTGGGCGTGATCCCCTACATCGCGCTGCAGCTGCAGGCGATCACGCAGAGCTTCGCCACGCTCACCAGCGACGCGGCCTCGGCCGGAGTGCCGCTGCCCTGGCGCGACGGCGCGCTGTACGTGGCGCTGGCGATGGCGCTGTTCGCAATGGTGTTCGGCACGCGTCGGGCCAGCGCGACCGAGCACAACCGCGGCCTGGTGCTGGCGATCGCGTTCGAGTCGGTGTTCAAGCTGCTGGCGATGCTCGCACTGGGAGGGTTTGTCTGGCTGGGCCTCGATGGGGTGCGCATGGACGCCGCGCCGCTGCCGTCGCCGCCTGCGACCGGCGGCTTCGTCCCGCTGGTGCTGCTGGGGGCGCTGGCGATGTTCGTCATGCCGCACCAGTTCCACGTGGGCGTGGTGGAGTGCCGCGACGACCGTCACGTGCGCACCGCGCGCTGGCTGTTCCCGCTGTACCTGCTGCTGATCGCGATCCCCGCGCTGCCGCTGGCGCGTGCCGGCGCGCAGCTGCTGGGCGACAGCGTGCCCTCGGACATGTACGCGCTGGCGCTGCCGCTGGCCGCGGGCAACGACGCGATCGCGCTGCTGGTCTTTCTTGGTGGACTGAGCGCGGCCACGGGCATGGTGATCGTGGCCACGCTGACGCTGAGCCTGATGATCGGCAACCACTGGTTTGCGCCTGGCCTGCTGCGTGGCGCCTGGTCGCGCGGGCGCGCGGACGACCATCGCGGCGGCCTGCTGCTGCTGCGGCGGACCGGCATCGTGGTGATCATGCTGCTCGGCTGGGCCTATGCGCGCCTGGTGGGCGGCAACGAGGCGCTGGCTGACGTGGGCGCGGTGTCGTTCTCGGCGCTGGCCACGCTCACGCCGGCGCTCGCGTTCGCGGTCTGGCGCCCGCAGACGCCGGCGCGCGCGGCGGTGGCCGGCGTCGCCACGGGTTTCGCCGCTTGGGCCTGGGTGATGCTGCCGCCGATGATCGCGCCCGGCGATGCGTTCGTGCAGCACGGCCCGTTCGGCCTGGCCTGGCTGGCGCCGGAGTCACTCTTCGGCCTCACCGGCTGGAGTCGCCTCGGCCGCGCGGTCGGGGTCAGCCTGTTCGTCGGCACCGCAACCACCGCATTGCTTGCCGGCCTACGCAGCGCACCGCACCGCAGCGAGGCGCGTGGCTCGGACCTGCAGACCCTGCGCAATGCGGGGCGCCGGTTCCTGGCGGCGCAGCGCGTGGACGAGTTGCTGCGCGGCGCGCCGCCCAGCGGGCCGGTGCCGGCGGCCATCGAATCGACGCTCGAACGCGAACTCGCGGCCGTGCTGGGCAGCGCCTCGGCGCGACTGTTGCTCGACGCCGCGCGCCGCGAGGCGGGCCCCGATCTCGACACCGTCGCCGCAATCGTCGGCGAGGCCTCGCAGGACCTGCGCTTCAACCAGCGCCTGCTCGAGGCGGCGCTGGAGAACATGAGCCAGGGCATCAGTGTCGTCGACAGCGAGCTGCGCCTGGTGGCCTGGAACGGCCGTTACGCAGAGCGCTTCGACTACCCGCCGCAGATGCTGCGCGTGGGCGTGCCGGTCGGCGAGCTGGTGCGCTGGAACCTCGGCCGCGGCCTGCTCGGCCCGGTCGACATGGAGCGCGAGCTGCAGCGGCGCCTTGAGCACATGCGCGCGGGCACGCCCTATGTCGCCGAGCGCCGCTTCCCCGACGGCACCGTGGTGGAAATACGCGGCAACCCGATGCCCAACGGCGGCTTCGTGGCCACGTTCACCGACGTCACCGCCTTCCGCGTCGCCGAGGTCGAACTCAAGCGCAGCAACGAAACGCTCGAACAGCGCGTGGCCGAACGCACCGCCAGCCTCGACCAGGC
Organism: Luteimonas sp. A482; assembly: GCF_054072655.1. Taxonomy (NCBI): domain Bacteria; kingdom Pseudomonadati; phylum Pseudomonadota; class Gammaproteobacteria; order Lysobacterales; family Lysobacteraceae; genus Luteimonas; species Luteimonas sp. A482. The sequence continues at coordinate 58,953 of NZ_JBSVRO010000006.1, read as the reverse complement.
GCGGCGCGAGGCCGAGCGCGCCAACGACGCCAAGAGCCGCTTCCTCACCGCGGTGGGCCATGACCTGCTGCAGCCCCTGCACGCCGCGCAGCTGTTCACCGAATCGCTGTCGCAGCAGCTCGACGCGGGCAAGCGTGCCGCGCTGGGCCAGGTGCGGGGCGCGCTGGATTCGACCACCGACCTGCTCACCGGCCTGTTCGACATGTCGCGCCTGGAGGCAGGCGGGCTGGTGCCGCAGCCGCGCGATTTTCCGCTGGCCGAGGTGCTCGATCCGCTCGCGTCCGAGTTCCGCGCCCTGGCGAGAGCGGAGGGGCTGTTGTTCGCGTACGTGCCCACCGCGGCCTGGGTGCACGGCGATCCGCAGCTGCTGCGCCGCGTGCTGCAGAACTTCCTGGCCAACGCCGTGCGCTACACCCGCAGCGGCGGCATGCTGCTGGGCGTGCGCCGTGACGGCAGTGCGTTGCGCATCGGGGTGTACGACACCGGTCCTGGCATCGAGCCTTCGCAGCAGGCGTTGATCTTCGAAGAGTTCCGTCGCGGCGATGGCGTAGCGGGGCAGGGGCTTGGCTTGGGGCTTGCCATCGCCGACCGCATCGCGCGGCTGGTTGATGCGCCGCTGGGCCTGTCCAGCCGGCCGGGGCAGGGCACCGCGTTCTGGCTGCTCGTGCCGCGTGTGGCCGCAGCGCAGCGTCACGAAGCGCCGCTGGCGCGTCCGGGGCTGGCCGGCGAACGCATCCTCATCGTCGACAACGATCCCGCCGCGCTCGCTGCGCTGCGTGGGCTGCTCGAGGCCTGGGGCTGCACCGTCGATGCCGCGGCCGATGGCGTCGGCGCCGAAGCGCTGCTGCAGCGCCAGCCCGCAGCGCTGTGGCTGTTCGACTACCACCTCGACGACGGCGACACCGGCATCGCCGTGCACGCGCGCCTGGCCGAGCGATACGGCGCGCGGCCGGCCCTGATCCTCAGCGCCGACGACAGCGGCGAAGTGCGCCGCGCCGCGCTCGAGCAGGGCCTGTCGCTGCTGCAGAAGCCGGTGCGCCCGCTGGCGCTGAAGTCGGTGCTCGACCGGATGCTTGCAGGTAGGCAATAGGCGGCCTGTCATCGCGAATGCAATGAAGATTGTCATCTCGACTGTAATGAAGATTGTCATCTCGAACGCAGTGAGAGATCTGCTCCACCGCAGATCTCCCCATCCGGAATGACAGTCCCCGGCGTCCCCATTCCTGCGGAACGACAGTCAGTATGTCGATGCGATAATTCCCGAAACGCCCCCGCGTCCTACGGAAGCATCCCGCATGCCCTACACCCCCATCGTCGCCACCCTCGGCTACGTGCTCTCGCCAGACCGCAAGCGCGTGCTGATGGTCCACCGCAACGCGCGGCCCGCCGACCAGCACCTGGGCAAATACAACGGACTGGGCGGCAAGCTAGAAGCCGACGAGGACATCGTCGCCGGCATGCGCCGCGAGATCCACGAGGAAGCCGGCATCGAATGCGACGAGCTGCAGTTGCGCGGCACGATCAGCTGGCCCGGCTTCGGCAAGCAGGGCGAGGACTGGTTCGGCTTCCTGTTCGTGGTGACGCGATATTCCGGCGAGGCGTTCACCTCGAACCCGGAAGGCACGCTCGAATGGATCGAGATCGACCGCATCCTCGATCTGCCGCTGTGGGACGGCGATCGCCAGTTCCTGCCGCTGGTGTTCGACGATGACCCACGCGCCTTCCATGGCGTGATGCCGTACCGCGACGGGCGGATGGTGTCGTGGAACGTGTCGCGGATCTAGGGAACCCCGATCAGCCCTCGGGCTCGGCCCACGCGGCGAACTCGCCGCCACCGGGTTCGATGAAGTGGAAGCGCCGGCCGCCCGGGAAATCGAAGATCGGCTTCACCACATCGCCGCCGGCGTCCACCACCTTGGCGAGCGTGGTCTCCAGCGCGTCGCTGAAGAAGACGACAAGCGCGCTCCCGGTCTCCGTGCGCGCCGACAGCTCGGCCTTGTAAAATCCTCCGTCGAGGCCCGCGCCGGAGAAGGCGACGTAGTCGGGGCCGTAGTCCACGAACGTCCAGCCGAACACCTGTCTAAAGAAGCGCTTCGTGGCGTCGAGGTCACGCGACGGGTATTCGACGTAATCGATCTTTTCATGTTTCGGCATGGTGGTCTCCGAACTTGACGATAAGTGGGATGCGGCGAGAGCCTGGAGCGCCCGGCTAGCGGACCGCCGCAGCGCATCTGCCGGTCAGCCGATCGAGTTCCTCGAACAGCGCCGGATCCACGGCGGTGAAGTTCAAGCAGGACTTGCCCTGCATCCTTCTGCGAAGCGCCTCCGAGGTATCCACCAACAGCTCCGGGTTCTCGTAAACCGGCATCAGGTGATTAACTCACGTAGGCCTTCTTCGTCTGCACTGCGGCGAAGAACTTCGGTTTGGCCTTTGCAGTGGCGGCCGGCAGCTCGATGTAGAGATGACGCGGCTCGTCCGTCCTCAAGGGCATGCCCGCGACATGCTTGCGCAGGATGCCGGGCAGGGCGGCGAAGGTCGCGTCGAGGTCGGGCATGTCGGACTCCCGTGTGTCCAGCCTGGGTGGCCATGCTGCATCCGGACCGGGCGCACGGGCAAGCAGTTCCGCATGCCTGTGCGCCCGTGTTCTCGCTATCCGCCCAACGTCCGCGCCAGCTCATCCGCCATGCCGGTCGAAACCAGCCACCACGCCGCGGCGAGATTGAGGACCACCGTGATCCAGAACACCGACTGGAACGGCTGCTTGACCGTCTTGTGCCGGAACTGCTGCTGGGCGATGAGTGCGCCGGGCCAGCCGCCGCACAGGCTCACCAGGTGCAGGCTGTTCTCGGGGGTGCGCTGGGCGTCGCGCCGCGCTGCCGCCTTGTCGAAGGAGTACATCAGCCAGGCCAGGCCGCTCGCCGCGAACCAGGCGACAGCCATCAGCACGGGAATCGCCCCAAGGGCGGCCGCCGCCGCGATGGCGGCCAGGGCGCCAACCCCGAGCGCCGCCCGTGGCACGCGGGACGGCTGTCGCGGCGTCTCGATCTTCTGGCCGGCATGCCGTATCTGGCGCGCCTGCAGCCTGCCTTTCGCATCCTTGCCGGGAAGATACGAGATCAGGTCGCCGGAAACAGGACGGCGCGATCCACGCTGGAACTCATTGACGTGCACGAAGGCACGGTCACCGCCACCGTTGGGCATGACAAAGCCGAAGCCCTTGTCGTCGTTCCAGTCGGTGATCCTGCCTGCGAGTCGCACGGCTGCTTCCTCCGGTGGCCGATGCCGTGGGCGCAGCACGGCGATGGCGGATCATAGCGGCCTCGCGCCGGCTGGCAACCGCCGCGCTTTGCCGAGCATGCCGTCCACATGACGCAGCAGAAAAGATCAGGCGTCCAGCCTTCTCCGCCGGGTGAACAGCACGGCGACCCCGATCATGGAAACCAGCCACTCGATCAGGAAGGCTGCCGGAACCTCGAAGTGGCCTTCGCCGGCCCAGCTGGGCGTACCCGTTCCCGGAAAGGAGCCGAAAAAGACCGAAGTGCCGACAAAGGCGGCCGCGACCCACGCCCCCGTCCTGGTCTCGGACGGGCGATCCATCCATTTGAAGCACAGCGCAACCCAGAGCAGCTGGGGCGAACCGAACATGAGCATGAAGACCGTCGCCGCGAGGGGTTCGGCCCCCTCGGACATCACGGCCAGGAACTTGAAGCTCGCCAGGCACGCGAACGCGAGCATGAGAATCCGGTTCATCTGTTTCCTTGAGCAGCGCCCGACATCGAGGCCCAGCACCTCGGCGTCGTGGGGGAACACGCATCGTAGTTCCGTCCAGCCGTCGCGCCTTGCCGCGAGCGCTGCGCGGGATCAGGGTCGGCTGACGTCATCGCAATACGGTGCCGACCCGTTGTACTCCAGCAGATCCCACAGGTTGCCGTACAGATCGCGGAACACCGCGACCGTGCCGTACGGCTGCTCCGCCGGCGGGCGTACAAACTCCACGCCGGCGCCTGCAAGCCGATGGTAGTCGCGCCAGAAGTCGTCCGTCTGCAGGAACAGGAAGACCCGCCCACCCGTCTGGTCGCCGACCAGCCTGAGCTGCTCGGGCGTGGAGGCGCGAGCCAGCAGCAGGCTGGCGCCAGCACCGCCGCAAGGAGCGACGACCACCCAGCGCTTGTCCTGCTCTGGCCGCGGGCTGTCCTCGACCAGCTGGAAGCCCAGCTTGCCGACGTAGAACGCGATGGCCTCGTCATAGTCGCGGACCAGGAGTGAGACGTGGACGATCGCTTGATTCATGCGTAGACCTGCAAAAACCAGCCTTGTTGTGCCCGGTGACCGAAATCAATCGCGCGTTCCCTGTGCGTGACGCCTGGTAGATATCAGATGCGATGGAGGACTTACCGATTCCTTGTCCCCGGCAGGATGCTGAAAAAAGTTCCCGCTATGGAAAGTAGCAAGGCGCCAACGACAATCGGCAGACGATACCTGGCCATGAACTGCTCCGAAGCCATCTTCCCGCAGTCGTATCCAACAGAGAAATCTTCTGTTTCAGGGCAGCCACTCAACGCAACGAAGATTCCCGACACGGTCAGCGCAACAGCTGCAAACAGCACGAACCAAAGCAGACAGAACAACAATCTCCGCATATGTTTCCCCTGATAGCCAACGCTTGAATCAAGCCGCGCCGCAAAACGGTGTCGACTTGAATGAGTGGTCAGGCCGCTGCCGCCTGGCGGGAAAGCCAGTATCCGCTTGCTGCAACGGCCACCCAGAACAACAGTCCAACGACTGCGCACTGCGCTTCACTCGCCTCGGCCTTCGGCCGGAACTTGCGAAGTAGCACATATCCCACGCCTTTGATCATCAACTCGAAGAAGATCTCGAACAGGATCCGACCAAGAACACGAGCAACCCCGCCAAGCGCATCTCCAGCGATCTCCCCAATCGGCATAGATGTGTCCTAGCGGTCAAACACCAGAATCAAGCCGCGCGGCGAAGCGACATCGGCTTGAATGAGTAACGCGCCACCGAACCATAGGTGAGGTAAGCCGGCGCGAGGAGCGGCCAGGGCACTCAGCGCCCCGCCGAGACCCAGAACACGCTGCGGAAGTGATGCATCATGTCGGGCGCACGATAGGCATTGCCCACGAACATGGCGTCAGCAGGCGGCTCCCCGCCGGCGCACGCAAGCGGCCGCGCGTTCACTTCTCCGAACCGGCCCTCACCGAATGCCTGCCACTGGTCGCTTTCCACCGGATCGTCGGTGACCGTGCCGTTGGCGTTGCCCACCTGGTCGCGCAGCACCCGGAAGCGGCCGGCGTTGCAGTCCACCTCCAGATCCCACATGTAGAAGCGATGTGGATGGCTGGCCTGCTCCACTACCTGGATGTACTCGATCCTGCGCATGCCAGCGGAGAGTGCATCCACGTTGCGTGCAACGAAGGCCACGCGCTGCGGCGCTTCGCCCATGCCACCCACCAGATACCAGCAGCGCAGGTCGGCCGCGGGATTGCACTTGAGCTGTCTGCTGGTCAGTGGGTCGGCATCCTGTGCCATCGTGGCCAGCGGCAAGCCTGTCGACATTCCCATCAACAGCCCCGCCACCAACGCGCCGCGCCGGCGCAGCCGTGCCCGCAAATCCATCGTGTCTCTCCCTGATTCCTGATCCAATGCGCCGCGCCCTTGCTGGCCTGGCGCCGCGGACCGCGCGGTCATTCCACCAGCGGCCGGAAGGTGGTGGCGGCGCCTTCCCTCACCGTGACCAGCTGCCCCGGCGTCACCGTGCCGCTCTGGGTGCCGAACTCCCGCCGGTAGACGGGATCGATGCTGCCGGACCCAAAGGCCGGCGAATACGAAACGCTGCGCCGCCCGGTATCCACGTGGCGCTCGGTTTCGAACGTCACCGGAAACTCGGCCCACACCAGGTAGCGCCCCGGCTTGAGGCCGGCGAATTCGAAGTTGCCCTCGCGGTCCGTTCGCACGCGCCCGGCGTACTTCCAGATATCCGGATGCAGCTTGCGCAGGTGATGGCTGGAAAAGCTCAGGCCGTAGGCGTCATGCCAAGCCTCCACATGAGCCGTCATGGGCAGCAGGAACACCCACTCCCGATCGGCCACCGCAGTGGCGGCGCGGCTGAGCATCCGCGCCAGCGAGCGCCCCGGCTTGATGGAGTACCCCATGACTCCGCGCAGGCTGCCGTTGCCCAGCTCCATCATCGCTTCCAGCTCGCGCGCGTCGTACCGCTCCATGATGCGCTGCTCCTGGCCGCGCTCTGCCTGCGCCTGCTCTTCGACGGCATGGCGCGAGGCGCTGCGAACCTGCGCGGAAGCCACCTGCGTTGCCAGCAACATGACGCAGCTCAGTCCCGCCACGCCGCAATACAGAACCTTCCGTCCCATTGCCTCTCCCCCGCTCCCTGGAAACGCAATCATAGAACGCGGCTGCGGCGTTGTGTCACCGCGCGCCGCGACGCAGCAAACGTCCGACGCACTTGATAGGCGGTAGGCGTCGGGCCCGTCCCAGTGAGATCGCCAGGTGGACTGCAACTGCGAGCAGCCGAATAACGGCGGGGGTGGGCGGTGTGGCACGGCTTACGCATCGCGCTGCGCCTGCCACTTGTCCATCACGTCCGCGCCACCAGCCCGAGGGAGCGCATGCACGAGATCTCAGGGGTGTTGCACTTGGGGTGTTAATTCAACCCGATTCGGTCTGTACAACCCGATTCTGGCTGGCCGCGCAGACACGGTCAATGCGCGAACCTTCCGCGGTTTCAGTGGCTTGGTGGCTTGGAGCTTGGCCCCGCTCGAGCCCGTTGGCCCAAGACTCGGCGTTATACCGTATGGACGCGCGGCCATAAGAGATATCGCGGTGCCGGGAGGGTCATATCTTCGTGTTGTCGGCACCGCCCGGTACGTGCGGCGTTGCTGCGGGATGTGCGATATCGCTGCATGATCGGGCAGGATCCGGACGTGGCAGCCGGCGTGCCTGCGCGTGGGCGTATGTGCGGCCGCGCGCGCCGACGTCGTGCAATCGATATGCGGTCTGGACGCTGTTACCGCCAGCAGTTCTGGCGCGCACTCGCTCCCAGTGGTGTCGTCGTCCTACCCCGACACCTGCCGGCTCGGGTCTCCGATCTCCAGCTCGCGCAGGATCACGCTTGCCTGGGTGCGGTTGCGGGCGCCGAGCTTTTCGAAGATCACCGACAGGTGCGCCTTGACGGTGCGTTCCTGGATGTCGAGCCGGTCGGCGATCTGCTTGTTGAGCAGGCCCTGGGCGACGAGGGTGAGCACGCGGAACTGCTGCGGGGTGAGGCTGGCCAGGCGCGCGGCGAGATCGGCGTCGGCAGGGGATGACTGGGTGCGGGTGACGGCGCCGCGCAGGGCAGGGGGCAGCCACTGTTCGCAGGCCAGGACGGTGCGGATGGCTTCGCGCAGTTCGTCGAGGCCGGCGCTCTTGGGGATGTAGCCGGCGGCGCCATGGTCGAGGGCGCGGCGGATGATGGCCGGGTCTTCGTTGGCCGAGACCAGCACCACGGCCACCGCCGGGAACTGGGCGCGGATGGCGGCCAGGCCGGCAAGGCCGTGGTTGCCGGGCATGTGCAGGTCGAGCAGCACCAGGTCGATGTCGTCGTGCGTTTCGAGCAGGGCGAGCACGCCGTCGAGCGACTCGGCTTCGCAGGTCACCACGCCCTCCGCCGCATCCACGGCAGCACCGCGCAGGGCGGCGCGGAACAGCGGGTGGTCGTCGGCGATGAGCAGGTTGGGCATTGCGGGCAGGCTACAGGGCGAGGCTGAAGTAGGCGCTGTTGGGGTCTTCGACGTAGTGGCCGAAGGGCGGGCAGGGGCGGAAGCCGGCCGCCTGGTACAGCCTGCGTGCCGGCTCGAAGTAGGGCATCGAGCCTGTTTCGAGGCTGGCGCGCGCGTAGCCGGCGACACGCGCGTCGGCGAGCAGGTGGGCCAGCATCTCGCGGGCCACGCCCCTCCGCAGATAACCGATCGCGGTGCGCATGGCCTTGATCTCGGCATGGCCCGGGCCGAGGTGCTGCAGGGCGCCGCAGCCGGCGAGCTGGTCGCCGTCGTGCAGGGTCCAGACGCGCACGCCAGGCTCGCGCAGGCCGGACAGGTCCAGCGCGTGGCGGCTTTCAGCCGGGGCGGTGGCGGCCATGGCGTCCGCGTGCTGCTGCATCAGCGCGGCGAAAGCGGGGTCGTCGAGGTCGGCGGGGCGGATGTGCATGGCGGTGGGCGGGCTGGTGCCCGTGATGCAATAGGAACGCGTGGGACCGTGGCGGCCAGAGGTCGTCTGGCTGCGGTGGCTGCTCTCATTCGTCTTCGCCACCTTTACCCCGGCGGGTACGTAGCCCCGCAAGCGGGGGCGGGAGCACCGGTCATTGCGCCGTCCAGCCCCCGTCGATGGGCATCGATGTGCCGGTGACATTGTGGGCTTCGCGGCGGCACAGCCACACGGCCATCGCGCCGATATCCTCGGGCAGTGAAAGGCGCTGGCTGGGCTGCTTTTCCGACAGCAGCGAACGCACGCCGTCCTCGCGGCTGCCGCCGTTGCGGCGCGCTTCGATCTGCGGTTCGATCAGCGGTGTCTCCACCCAGCCCGGGCAGATGCAGTTGACGGTCACGCCACCGCTGTCACGGCTGCCGGCCGCGGCGTACTCCAGCGCGGCCACCTTGCTCAGGCCGACTATGCCGAACTTGCTGGCCACGTAGGGCGCCTTGTCCTTCGAGGCCACCAGGCCGTGCACCGAGGCGACGTTGACCACGCGCCCGTAGCCGCGTGCGGCCATGCCCGGCATCGCCAGGCGCATGGTGTGGAAGGCCGAGCTGAGGTTGATGGCGATGATGTCGTTCCACTTGGCTACCGGCATCTCGGCCAGCGGCACGGCGTGCTGGATGCCGGCGTTGTTGACCAGTACGTCGATCGGGGACCAGGTATCGATGGCAGCCACCATCTGGTCGATCAGGTCGGGATTGCGCAGGTCGGCATCGAAGTGGCGCACGTCCGGGGCGCCGGCATCGCGCACGGCCTGCACGGCCGATGCGATCTGTTCCTCACTGCCGAGGCCGTTGACGGCGACGCGCGCGCCGTGCGCGCCGAGCGCTTGGGCGATCGCCAAGCCGATGCCGGAGGTGCTGCCGGTCACCAGTGCGGTGCGGCCTTCGAGGAAGCGGTCATTCATGCGTTTCGGGGTCATGGGGGCCTGCGGCCACGGTAGCAGGCGCGAGGCGGGTGGGAGTGGTACCAAAGTACGATGGGCCGGGCCGGGCGGGCTGCTACCGTGCCGGCATGAGCTATCCATCCATGATCGGAAAAGTGTGCGCGGTGGCGCTGGTTGCCAGTCTGGTGGCCTGTGCCGGGGGGCCGCGCACGAAGACAGCGGAGGCGACCGTGTTCAGCGCGCAGCGCAGCAGCGAACATCGCGGCCAGGACGACCTGCTCACCGCGGGTCTGGGCCTGGACGGCCTGCGCGCGATGGTGCCGCCGGCGTTTGCCGATGCGGGCCATCCCACGTCGGCCGAGCTGCGTCGCCGCGCACTGTGGAGCAACTGGCGCGGTATCGCCGATCTCGCGCCAGGCGGCGGCTATGGCGAGCTGTACGGCAGCGTTGCCACGGTGCCGGGTCGCGAGTTCCATGCCTATGCGAAGGTGCCTGGCGCGATCCATCCGCACCGCGTGATGCTGCAGCTGCCCGACGCGTTCGATGCGCGCAGACGCTGCGTGGTGGTCACTGCCTCGTCCGGCTCTCGCGGCATCTATGGTTCGATCGCGGTCGCCGGTGCCTGGGGCCTGCCGAAGGGCTGCGCGGTGGCCTATACCGACAAGGGCGCGGGCAGCGACTATTACGATCTCGACAGCCACACCGGCAGCCGGCCGGACGGCACGCGCGCCGCGCTGGGGGCGCCGGACCTGGCCTTCGTGCCGGATGCGCCGGTCAATGCCTCCGGCGTGGGCTTCAGGCACGCGCACTCGAAGGACAATCCGGAGGCGGACTGGGGCCGGCATGTGCGCCAGGCGGCCGAGTTCGCCCTGCAGTCGCTGGCCGAGGCGCTGCCGGCGCAGGCGCCTTTCACGTTCGACAACACGCGCGTGATCGCGGTCGGCATCTCCAACGGCGGCGGCGCGGTGCTGCGCGCGGCGGAACTCGATGGCGACTGGCTGGACGCGGTGGTGGCTGGCGAGCCCAATGTCCATGTCGACGCGCCCGGTTCGCGCACTCTCTACGACTACACCACCGAAGCCGCGCTGCTGATGCCCTGCGCGCAGCTGCATCTTCAGGACTTGCCACAGCCACCGCTGGCCGCGCAGGTGGCACCGCTGTGGACCGCGCGCTGCGCCTCGCTGGCGGCCGAAGGGCTGGTGGAAGGGGCCGATGTCGCGGCGCAGGCGAAATCGGCCTACGAGCGGATGCTGGCAAGTGGCTGGACCGACGAAGCGCTGCGTGCCGGCGTACTGTCGACCGGCTTCGACCTGTGGCGTGCGGTGGCAGCGACCTATGCCTCGGCCTATGGACGCTTTGGGGTCGGCGAGCATCCCTGCGGGTTTGCGTTCTCGGTGCAGAACGCCGACTTCTCCGCGCGTGCGGCCACGCCGGCCGAGCAGGCCGCGTGGTGGAGCGACGCCAGCGGCATTCCGCCGGGGGCGGGCGTGGGGCTTGTCGATCCATCGCTGGCGCCGCCGGACTTCGGTTTCGCCGGCCTGCAGTGCCTGCGTGCGCTCAACGGTGGTGATGGCGAGGATGCCAGGCGGGTGCAGGCGGGGATCGCAGCGACCCGCGCCGGCTTGCCGCGCGACGGGCTGCCGATGGTCATCGTGCACGGCGCCGACGACGGGCTGGTGCCGATGGCCTTCAGCAGCGTGCCCTACGTGGCGGCGGCGCGTGCGGCCGGGCGCGACGTGCGCTTCTGGGAAGTGCGCAATGCGCAGCATTTCGATGGTTTCCTCGGGCTGCCGGACTATGCCGCGCGCTACGTGCCGCTGCTGCCGTACATGTATGCGGCGCTCGACCGGGTCACCGCGCACTTGGACGAGGAGGGCGGATTGCCGGCCAACGCGGTAATCGCGACCACGCCGCGGGGGATGGGCAGGGCGCTGGAAAAGACGAATCTGGCGATGCCGGAGTAGGGGCGGGGCTGTCGCACGGCGAAGCGTCGGGGGATGCAGGGTGCTGTGCCTTCGGCGCCCCCGAGACGTCAACCGCTGTGGTCTTGGGCTGGTTCAGTTGCGCAGCTACCTGCTTGCCCCCCCCCCGCTCCTGTCATCCTCACGACGCTTTTGGCACTCTGGAGGTCCGTTGTTTCCGCAGGACCGGCCATGTCCAGACCCCGCCATTTCTCGATGCTGCGCGACTTCCAGCTGGCCGACTGGTTCACGCTGGCCAATGCGGTCTGCGGCACCGGCGCTGTGTTCGCGGCGATGCGGTTCCTGCAGGACGGGGTGGTCAGCGACCTGCTGGTCGGCATGGCGCTGATCCCGCTGGCCTTCATCTTCGACGCGCTCGACGGGCGCATCGCGCGCTGGCGCAAGGTCGCTTCCACGCTGGGGCGCGAGCTTGACTCGCTGTCCGACGTGATCTCCTTCGGCGTCGCGCCCGCCGCGCTTGGCTATGCCTGCGGCCTGCAGGGCGGTTGGGACTGGGTGGTACTGAGCTACTTCGTCGGCTGCGGCGTCAGCCGCCTGGCACGCTACAACGTCACCGCCGAGACCCTGGCCGATGGCGGTGACAAAGTGAAATTCTTCGAGGGCACGCCGATCCCCACCAGCCTGGCGATCGTGATCATGCTCGCGATCGCGGCCTGGCAGGGTGCGATCGGGGACGCGATCTGGTTCGGGCAGTGGCAGCTGGGTCCCTGGCAGCTGCATCCACTGGTCCTGGTGTACGCGCTGTCCGGTTCGCTGATGATCAGCAAGACGATCCGTATTCCGAAGTTCTGAGGCGCATGACACCGGAGCGTCGCTTGCCGTTGCTATGATCGACCGATACAGGAGGACGGCATGTTGAACCAGGGTTCCGGCATCGGTGCGGGCAGCGGGCAGGCGCAGGATTTCGAGCGGCTGGCGCGCCAGTACTGGGCGGCGTGGGGCGATGCACTGCGTGGTACGACCCCGGGCGGCGGCCAGGCCGGGACGCACGCCTGGCAGGACGCGATCGAATCGTGGACGCGCCATGCACACGGCGGCCGCTCCGGCGTCAACGACGCACTGGAGCGTTTCAACAGCCAGGCGCGCGACTGGTATGGACACATGCAGCAGGTGGCCGCGCAATTCGCGGGCCGCGACCATACCGCGGGGGACATCACCCAGGCCTGGAAGCAGGCGCTGGGTGCGGCCGGTACCAATCCTTTTCCCGAGATGCTGCGCTCGATGCGCGGGCAGGGGCTGGGTGGGCTGGACCAGTGGGTCGAGGATGCCTCTCCGTGGCTGGATGCGATGCGCGGCGAGGGCATGTCGTGGCTGCGGATGCCTGCGTTTGGCCTCGGCCGCGAGCACCAGGAGCGCCTGCAGCAGTTGGCGCAGTCGCTGCTGGAATACGAGGAAAGCAAGAACGCCTACAACGCGCTGATGCTCAAGGCCACGCAGCAGGCGTTCACGATCTTCGAGGACAAGCTGGCCGCGCACGAGGAGCCGGGCCGCCAGATCGAAACCCCGCGCGCTCTGTTCGACCTGTGGATCGATGCGGCCGAGGAGGCATACGCCGAGATCGCGCTGTCGCAGGAGTTCCGCCAGGCCTATGGCCAGATGGTGGATGCGCAGATGCGCCTGCGCGCCGGGATGCAGCGGCAGGTTGAACAGATGTGTTCGACCCTGGGCATGCCGACGCGCACCGAGGTCGATGCCGCGCATCGCAAGATCGTCGAACTCGAGCGTGCGATGCGGCGGTTGCGCGATGCGGTCGAGGGTGGGCCGATGCCGGCAACGCCTGCGGCATCGGGCCAGCGCGGTGCCAGGCCGCCTGGCAAGCGCGCGGCTGCGAAGGCGGCGGCGGGGAAATCTAAGTCCGCGCGGGTCACGGCTAAGGCGGATTCGGCCGGCGCTGCCAGCAAGACGGCTTCGAGCAAGGCGGTTCCCAGCAAGTCGGCGTCCAGCAGGTCGGCTGGCAAGACAGCTTCGAGAAAGGCGCCTTCGGGCAAGACGGCCAGCAAGTCGGCTTCCAGCAAGTCGACTTCAAACAAGCCCACGTCCCGCAAGGCAGCGCCGCGCAAGCTGGTGCAGGCAGCCAAGCCTGCGAAACCGGCTGCCCGGAGCAAGCCCGCCAAGCGTGCCGCCCGCAAGCTCGCGCCGCGCCCCAGCGTGACCGCACGGCGTCCGCCGACCAACCGATTCACCAGCCACATCCCGATCCCGGACACGCCACTGCCGCCCGATGCGGCGCCGGTATCCAAGCGTGGAGGACGCTGACATGCACGGACCCCTCGGCATCACGCCCGACCGCCTGGCCAGCGAGGCCATGCGCTTCCACCACAAGCTTGCCGCGGGCCTGCAGAGCCTGCGCGAAGTCGGCGACTACGACTATGGCGCCACCGGCAAGGAAGAAGTCTGGCGTGACGGCAAGGTCGTGCTGTATCGCTACGTGGGTGAAAAGACGCCCACCGCGAAGGTGCCGCTGCTGATCGCTTACGCGCTGGTCAACCGTCCCTACATGGTCGACCTGCAGGAAAGCCGCTCACTGGTGCGCGGGCTGCTCGAGCGCGGCGAAGATGTCTACATCATCGACTGGGGCTATCCCGACCGCTCCGACCGCTACCTCACGCTGGAGGATTACATCGATCGCTTCCTCGGCGGCGCCATCGACGTGCTGCGCCGGCGCAGCGGGCTGGATGCGGTCAACCTGCTCGGCATCTGCCAGGGCGGCGCGTTCTCGCTGTGCTATGCGGCGCTGCACCCGGACAAGGTGAAGAACCTGATCACCATGGTCACGCCCGTGGATTTCCACACGCCGGACAACATGCTCTCGAACTGGACCCGTGACATCGACGTGGACCTGTTCGTCGACACGCTCGGCAACGTGCCGGCGGATATGATGAACTTCTCCTACCTCACGCTGAAGCCGTGGCGGCTGTTCGTGCAGAAATACGTGGGCCTGGTCGATATCCTCGACGATTCCCGGGCGCTCGAGGACTTCCTGCGCATGGAAAAATGGATCTTCGATTCACCGGACCAGGCCGGCGAGGCGTTCCGCCAGTTCATCAAGCAGTTCTACCAGGGCAACGGTTTCATCAACGGTGGCATCGACATCGGCGGGCGCGAGGTGGAGCTGGGCTTCGTCGACATGCCGGTACTCAACATCTATGCCGAGCAGGACCACCTGGTGCCGCCGGATGCCTCGCGCGCGCTGCAGGGCGTGGTGGGCACGGGCGACTATTCGGAGCTGTCGTTCCGCGGCGGGCACATCGGCATCTACGTCTCGGGCCGCGCGCAGAAGGAAGTGCCCTCGGCCATCCACGACTGGCTGGCGGCGCGGGCGCGCTGAGCGTCCTGCGGGGCGGTCATCGGACGCAGCGGATTCTTCACAATCCCGGCGATAGACTGCCCGCGCATCCACGGAACACAGCCATGAACACGACCGCCAAGCCTGCCCTGACCCGTTCGATCAATGACCGCGTGCTTGCTGGCGTGGTGGGCGGCATCGCGCACCGCTTCGGCTGGAGCCCAACCCTGCTGCGGGTCCTGTACGTGGTCGGCTCGGTGCTGTCGGCGGCGTTCCCCGGCATCCTGGTCTACCTGGTGCTGTGGCTGCTGATCCCGGAAGGCAACGATTGATCCAGCCCGCCACGCGATCGCGCGTGGCGCCGCTGTTGGAGGCCGCCGGCTTGCTGCTCGGCATCGCCTGGACACTGCCCAATACGCTGATCGGATTGCTGGCCGGCATGATCGCGGTACCGGTCGGCGCGCGTGCGCGTTTCAATCGGCGCGAGCGTGCCCTGGTGTTCCATCGCTGGCCGTGGGGACCGGGCGGTGCGATGACGCTGGGCAACGTGATCCTGCACAGCGGTGACAGCCTCGATTCCACCTGCATGACCTACGCGCACCGGGCAGGCCTGTGCAGCGAGCCGGGCATCGTGCTGGGCGACCACGAGCGTGCGCACGTCTACCAGTACATGGCGCTGGGTCCGCTGTTCCTGCCGCTGTACCTGCTGTGCGGCGGCATCAGCGTGCGCAACCGCTTCGAGCGCGCCGCCGACCGCTACGCGCAGACAGGTCGCGGCTGGTGGCCCTGGCCGGGGTGATGCGTTTGCAACCCTTGTCGGTATGTCCAAGTTGTCATTTCGACCGCAGGGAGAAATCCCGGCGACGGGCCGCAGATCTCTCCCTTCGGTCGAGATGACAGGCCAGGGATGGACGCGGCGTTGCTGTCGACAGGTACGCTGCGTCGGTGTCGGTGTCGGTGTCGGTGTCGGTGTCGGTCCGATGCCGATGCCGATGCCGGAGACAACATCGCCGGCGTCTCGAATGCGGACTCATGCGGATCTGGCGAGCGCCGACGAACGGTCGCGGTATTTGACGGTCGCGTAACAGCACCCGCGATACTCTGCTTGCGTCGAAAAAGAAACCGACGGCGAAAGCCCGAAGCAGACGATTCGACAAGGAAGGCTCAGCCGACCGGATCAAACCGGAAGACTGGGCCTTCTGCTTTTGCGCCATCGGCGCGTGTCCTGGAGTACGGCGGCGTGCACCGCGCTGGCGTAATGTCCGCACGGTATCGGTCCCCGACATTCCTCCACCGGAGAACGCAGCATGCGCCTGCACACTCGCAGCCTGGCCCTGGCTCTCGCCACCATCCTCGGCACCGCCTGCGGCGGCACGTCCGATACCGAAGTGCAGGACGCTGCGCAAACGGATCCTGCGCCGGCGGCTGTCGAACCGGCCATGAGCCCAACTGCTTCGGCCACCCATACTTTCGATACCGCGCAACTCGCCCGGTTCGACCATCCCTGGGCCATGACCTTCCTTCCTGACGGCCGCCTGCTGGTGACCGAGATGGGCGGCGCGCTGAAGCTCTACGATCCCTCGGCCAACACCACGGGCAGCATCAGCGGTGTGCCCGAAGTGGTGCATGTCGCGCAGGGCGGACTGGGCGACGTGGTGCTGCATCCGCAGTACGCCGGCAACCAGATGATCTACATCAGCTTCGTGGAGCGCGGCGATGACGGCCTGCTTGGCGCCGCGGTCGCGCGCGCGAAGCTGGCGCTCGACGACGCGGGTGGCGGCGCACTGGAAGGTGTCGAAGTGATCTGGCGCCAGGTGCCGAAGAGGAGCGGCGACGGCCACTTCGGCTATCGCATCGCCTTCGACGACGAGGGCAAGCTGTGGATCAGCTCCAGCGAGCGCAAGGAGTTCGATCCGGCGCAGGACATGGCCACCAACCTGGGCAAGATCATCCGGCTCGACGATGACGGCAGCGTGCCCGCTGACAACCCCTTCGCCGGGGCGGGCGAGATCGCGGCGCAGGTCTGGACGCTGGGCCATCGCAACATACTGGGCATCGATTTCGACGCGCAGGGGCGGCTGTGGGCGCACGAGATGGGGCCCAAGGGCGGCGACGAACTCAACCTCATCGTCAAGGGCGAGAACTACGGTTATCCGCTGGTCTCCAACGGCGTGCACTACGACGACACGCCGATCCCGGACCACGACACCCGGCCAGAATTCCGTGCGCCGGTGATCACCTGGACGCCAGTGATCTCGCCGGCCGGCTTCGTCATCTACGACGGCGACCTGTTCCCGGCATGGAAGGGCAACGGCTTCATCGGCGGCCTGTCGTCGTTGGCGCTGGTGCGGGTGGAGTTCGACGGCGAAAGCGCGCGCGAGGCCGAGCGCTTCGACATGCAGCGCCGCATCCGCGAGGTCGAGCAGGGCCCGGATGGCGCGATCTGGCTGCTCGAGGATGGCACCCGCGGCGCCGAGGGCTGGCTGCTCAAGCTCACGCCGAAGGATGACGGCCATGGTGCCGTTGACGGCCACGGCCAGGCAGCACCACGCACCTAGGAAGGAGACGGAATCATGCGCGATGGCCGAACCCCTGGTATGGCGCCCTGGTCGTTCTTCCTGCCGGTAGCGCTGGCGGTGCTTGTCGGTGGAGTCGTGGCCGGGCTGATCCTGCGCGGAATCGATGGCGTGTCCGGCAATGACGATGCCAACCCGGTGGCTGCATCACCGGGCAGTGCGGAAGGTGAAGTCGGGGCACCGGTCGAAGCCGCAGATTCAGCGCGTGCAGAGGTGGACGCGGCAGCGGCGGCACCTGCGCCGCCTGAGGCGGTCGTGCCGGCACCCCATGCCCCGGGCGCGGCATCTCCCGTGCTGCATGAGGACGAGGACGCAGTCGCATCCGTACCGTCCCTGCCCGGCGCAATCGTCGCCAGGCGCGATGGCGCGCCGGAAGCCTGCATCAGCGGCACGATCGCCTGGCGCGACGAGAACGGCTGGCAGCAGCGGTTGGAGAACGATGCGCCGGTGGCCTGCGTGGAGGCGTCTGCGCTTGCGCCGTAGCGCCGGAGCCTAAGCGCGCGGCAGCCGCTCGATCGATGTGCCCAGTGCGGCACCGTCCGCGCCGTAGCGGCGTTCGGCGAACAGCAGTTCCCCGGCGCTGGCCAGTACCACGCTGCTGCAGCGCGTGCCGTATGTCGGGTCGAGCACGAAGGGCGATGACAGCATGCGCTCCAGCTCGATTCCGACGCCCGTGTCGGGCAGTGACTGGTCGGGTGCGCGGGTGGTGTCGCGCAGGGCGGTGAACAGTGGTTCGATGGTGTCCGCGCGGGGCACCGCGGTATTGGCCAGCGGCGACTCCAGCCACGCCTGCAGTGCGCGGGTCGCGAACACACCCTTGGGCCAGGGCGCGTCGAAGCCGCCGTTCGACATCGCGTGCATGCCGGGCGCCACGGTCCGTGCTGAGAAGGCGGGATGATTGCTGGCACAGACCAGCTGCGCGCCGTCGTGCACCAGCAGGTTGAAGCGGCCGTAGTCGGCGGCCTGCGCGCCCAGGGCGGCAGTGAAGTCGCCTGCATCCGCGTGTCCGCGCACGAAATCCCGCACCAGCCAGCCGCGCGATCGTGGCGCCGTCTCCGCGCCCCGTCCCGCACGCACGTTGGTCACCGCGGCCACGCGCCCGCCGCGGGAGAGCTGCAGCCAGCCGCCACCCTGGGCCAGGTCGCGTCCGCCGTAGACATCGGGCGCATCCGGATCGAAGCCCGCTTGTGCGCTCGGCCGCGCATGCGCCTCGTCGCGATTGGCGATCAGCGCCAGCTGCCAGCGCGGGTGCACGCGCCAAGCGATGGCCACCAGGCACATGTCAGTCGGCCTGCGGGTCGCGGATCACGAGCAGGCGCGGTTCGGTCATGTCCTCGATCGCGTACTTCACGCCCTCGCGGCCGAGGCCCGACTGCTTCACGCCGCCGTAGGGCATGTTGTCGACGCGGAAGCTGGGCACGTCGCCGACCACCACGCCGCCGACCTCGAGCCTGTCCCAGGCGCGCATCGCATGCGCCAGGCTGGCAGTGAACACGCCGCTCTGCAGCCCGAACGCACTGGCGTTGACGGTATCGAGCGCGGCATCGAAATCGTCGAACGGCTGCAGGCAGGCGACCGGGCCGAAGACCTCCTGCCGGTACAGGTCGCTGTCCGTCGGCACCTGTTCCATCAGCGTGGCCGGGACCATGTTGCCCTCGCGCGCGCCGCCAGCCAGGCGCTTCGCGCCGCCCTTGCGCGCCGCCTCGATCCAGGACTCGATCCGCTTGGCCGCGGCCTCGTCGATCACAGGGCCGATGAAGGTCTGTTCGTCGCGCGGATCACCCTGCACCAGCGCGGCCGTGCGTGCCTTGAGCTTCCTGCGCAGCGGCTCGTACAGGTCGCGATGGACCAGGATGTGCTGCACGCTGATGCAGCTCTGTCCGGACTGGTAATAGGCGCCGGTGACCAGGCGATCGGCGATGTGGTCGAGCGATGCGCCCGGGTCGGCGTCGACGATGCAGGCGGCATTGCCGCCCAACTCCAGCGTCACCTTCTTGCGGCCGGCGCGCGCCTTGAGTTCCCAGCCGACCAGCCCACCGGTGAAGCTGAGCAGGGCGATGCGATCATCTTCCGTCAGCGCGGCGGCATCCTCGTTGCTGCAGGCGAGGATCGAGAATGCGCCCTTGGGCAGGTCGGTTTCGGCCAGCACCTCGCCGATGATGAGCGCACCGACAGGGGTTTTCGCCGCGGGTTTGAGCACGAACGGGCAGCCGGCCGCGATCGCGGGCGCGACCTTGTGCGCGACCAGGTTGAGCGGGAAGTTGAACGGCGTGATGAAGCTGCACACACCGATCGGCACCCGCTTGACCATGCCACGGTAGCCGCGCGTGCGTTCGGAGATCTGCAGCTCGATGGTTTCGCCTTCGACCCGCGTGGCTTCGCCGGCGGCGATGCGGAAGGTGTCGACCAGGCGCGAGACTTCGCCGCGCGCGTCGCGGATCGGCTTGCCGGCCTCGATGCACAGCGCCAGCGCGAGTTCATCGGCGCGCTCGTCGAAACGGCGCATGCAGTGTTCGAGCACGTCGCGGCGCTGGTCCGGCGTGAACCGGGCCATCGCCTCGCGTGCGCCGTATGCGGCGGCGATCGCCTTGTCGATCAGGGCTGCGTCGGCCAGCGCGACGCGGGTGGCGACCTTGCCGCTGTACTTGTCCAGCACCTCGAGGTCGGTATTGGGCTGCACCGGCGCGTTGGCCAGGTAGCCGGGATAGGTCTTCGCGATTGCGCCGCCCTTGGGCTGCTTGCCGCTGCGTGCCATTGCGGGGTTCCTTGCGGGGAAGTCTGAAACGGGGAATCAAACCTATTCGACGGCGGCGGCCAGTTCGCCGATCTCGCGGTTGAGCAGCGCGTCGTCGCGGCTGTAGTCCACCGGCACCTCGATCAGGTCGATGCCGGGCGTGTCCAGCGCGGTGCGCAGCTGCCGGCGGAAGTCGTCGATCGAGCCGGCGCGGTGGCCGCGCGCGCCGTAGCTTTGTGCGTAGAGCACGAAGTCCGGGTTGCCATAGTCCATTCCAAACTCCGCGTAGCCCTCGTGCGCCTGCTTCCACTTGATCATGCCGTAGGCGTCGTCGCGCAGGACCAGCACGACCAGGTCGATCTGCAGCCGCATCGCCGTCTCCAGCTCCTGCGAATTCATCATGAATCCGCCGTCGCCGCACACCGCCACCACCTTGCGTGTCGGATGCACCATGGCCGCGGCGATCGCCGAGGGCAGGCCCGCTCCCATCGTGGCCAGCGCGTTGTCGAGCAGCAGCGTGTTGGGCAGGCGGCAGCGTGCGTGGCGGGCGAACCAGAGCTTGAACAGGCCGTTGTCCAGGCAGGTGATGTCCTGTGCATCCAGGGCGCCGGCGAGTTCAGCCGCCAGCCGCGGCGCGGACATCGGGAAGCGCGCGTCCGCGGCGAGGCCGGCGATGTTCGCGCACAGTGCGTCGCGCACGCGGTCGAAGAACGCGAACTCCCAATGCGGCTGCGGTTTCAGGTCAAGGCGCTGCGCCAGTTCCCACACCGAGTTGGCGATGTCGCCGACCACCTCGATCTGCGGGAAGTACACCCGGTCCACCACCGCCGGAAAGTAGTTGACGTGGATCACCGTGCGCCGGCCGCGGTGCATGGAGAAGGGCGGCTTCTCGATCACGTCGTGGCCGATGTTGATGATGCAGTCCGCGGCGTCGATTGCGCGGTGTACGAAGTCACCATCCGAAAGCGCGGCGGTGCCGAGCCACAGTGGGCCGGTTTCGTCCAGCACGCCCTTGCCCATCTGGGTACTGAAGAACGGGATACCGAGCCGCTCGACGAAGGCATGCAGCATCTTCGAGGTGGTCTTGCGATTGGCGCCGGCGCCGATCATCAGCAGCGGATGACGCGCCTTGCGGATTGCATCGGCCGCGACGTCGAGCGCCTTGTCCTCGGCGACCGGGCGACGCGTGTGCACGGCAGGCAGCACGATCGCGTCGGTGTCCTCGTCGGCGACGTCCTGCGGCAGCTCCAGGTGGGTGGCGCCGGGGCGCTCCTCCTGCGCAAGCCGGACCGCTTCGCGCACCTTGGCCGGAATGCCGCCGGCCGACACCAGCTGGCGCGTGTACTTGGTCAGCGGTTGCATCATGTCGACCACGTCGACGATCTGGAAGTGTCCCTGGCGGCTGTCGCGGATCGGTTTCTGGCCGGTGACCATCAGCATCGGCATCGCGCCGAGCTGGGCATAGGCCGCAGCGGTGACAAGGTTGGTCGCGCCCGGGCCGAGGGTGGCCAGGCAGACGCCGGCCTTGCCGGTCAGTCGGCCCCAGGTCGCGGCCATGAAGCCGGCGGCCTGCTCGTGCCGGGTCAGCACCAGCCGGATGCTGGAGGTGCGCAGCGATTCGAGCAGCGCCAGCGTTTCCTCGCCGGGAATGCCGAACACAAGGTCGACGCCTTCGGCTTCCAGCGCCTGGACAAACAGATCGGAGGCTTTTGTCATCGCGGGCCACCCTCGCATGCAGAACGTTACGGCGATGTTCCTGTCGCGGCTGAAGCCGCTCCTACAGGGGACGTGGTATCGCACTTGTAGGAGCGGCTTCAGCCGCGAACCGTCGCGTTACCCGCCACGAGCGGGGACGGGGCATCGTCCCGCAGGAGTGGCTTCAACCGCGAACCCTTGCGTCACCCGGCGCCCGAACCACCCTCCACATCCTCCACCCGCAGCCGCAGCCGCCCGTCGGCCACGCGTGCCGACACCGTATCGCCTGTTGCTACATCGGTGGTGCCACGCACCACCTGCCCATCGTCGCGCTGCAGGATGCTGTAGCCCCGCGCGATGGTTGCCAGCGGGCTCACCGCCTCCAGTGACCGGGCCAGTCCGCGCAGCTGCAGGGCATCGCGCTGCAGGCGCCGCGCGATGGCAGCCTGCAGGCGTGGCTGCGCGTCGGACAGCTGCTGGTGCAGCAACTGCAGCCGGCGCTGCGGGCGCGTGGCCTGCAGCACCGCGCGGGCGTGTCGCAGGCTGGCGGCATGCGTCAGCAGGCGCTGCTGCCATGCCGACTGCAGGCGGCGCAGGGCTTCGTCGCGGCGTAGTGCGTAGGCCTGCAGCCGCGCCTGCGGGCGCTGTGCATTCAAGCGCAGCGCCGCGCGATCGGTGCGCTGCGCCAACTGGCGCAGGTGGTTGGCCTGCAGCGCGGAGGCGCGCCGGTGCAGGCCCGCCAGGCGCTGGCCGAGGTCGACCTGGCTGGGCACCAGCAGTTCGGCTGCGGCCGACGGCGTGGGCGCGCGCAGGTCGGCGGCGAAATCGGACAGACTGAAGTCGGTTTCGTGGCCGACCGCCGACACCACCGGCACCGGCGAGTCCGCGATCGCGCGCGCCAGTGCTTCGTCGTTGAATGCCCACAGATCTTCCAGCGAACCGCCGCCGCGCGCCAGCAGGATCACGTCGTGGCGCCCACTGACCGCGGCCCGCTGCAGCATCGAAGTGATCTGTGCGGCCGCCGCCTCGCCCTGCACCGGCACCGGCAGGATGTCCACCTCGACCAGGGGAAAGCGCCGCGCCAGCACGCTCAGCACGTCGCGCACGGCCGCGCCGGAGGGCGAGGTGATCACCGCAAGGCGCCGCACGTAGGCGGGCAGGGGGCGCTTGCGCTCGACGTCGAACAGGCCCTCGGCCTGCAGGCGCGCCTTGAGCTGGTCGAAGGCCCGGCGCAGCGCGCCTTCGCCGGCATCCTCCAGCGAATCCAGGATCAGCTGGTAGTCGCCGCGCGCTTCGTAGAGGGTCAGCCGACCGCGGGCCAGCACCTTCATGCCTTCGCGCGGCAGGAACGCCAGGCGCTGGCTCTTGGGCTTGAACAGCGCGCAGCGCACCTGCGCGCGGGCATCTTTCAGCGTGAAGTACAGATGGCCCGAGGAGGGGCGCGAGACGTTGCCCAGCTCGCCCTCGACCAGCACCAGCGGGAAGGTGTCCTCCAGCAGGCTGCGCGCCAGCGTGTTGAGCTGGCTGGGGCTGAGGATCTCGCCGGTGATCGCGTCATTCATGCCCGGCAGGATAGCCGTGCCGATGCGCCCAGCCCATCACGGCGCGTCGGCCTGCCACTGGATCGAAAGTTCGCCGACCCGCGCCATGCGCTGCAGGTGGCTGGCCACCACCTCCTGGTAGCGCTGGAGCCTTGCGTCGTCGGCAGCCTCGACGGAGACGTCCAGCCGGTCGGCTTCGGCCCGCATGCGCGCGCTGGTGGTCGGGTCGAAGGGGACGAAGCCGCTGTCGGCATCAAACGCGACTTCGAACTTGTGCGCCCAGTGCGTGCACAGGCGCTTGATGAGGTGGGTCGCTTCTGGCGTGGCGATGGTGGCGGAGGATGAGATGGGCATCTGTGGGCCTGCGGGGAGGAGGGCTGGAGCTGTTCTGGCGCCCCGACCGTGCCGTTGACCGGGCGGGCACGGCGGGGCCGGGGTCTTTCAATGAGTTCTTTTCCCATTCGAGCTGGAGTCGGCCCGGGTGGGCTGGATCAGGCCTGCGGCCGGGGGTCGTCCCGGGCCGGGGGTTGCTCCCCGGCTCGGTCAGCCCGTTGCGCGGTCCGGCCCGGCGCAGCGCGCCGGGCGTTCGTGCGGACGCGCGGCAGTGCCGCGCGAGCTGTCCGCACTCACCCATGGCTGACTCGCCGCCGCAGCGCATCCATGCGCTGCTCTCCGCAATCCCCCGCCCCGGAGCGACCATCGCCCAGTCACTGGCGTGGCTTCGAAAAAGCTCGCCATCGAAGCATCGCAGCGCCAGTCGCAATGAGCCGTGCCCTG
Organism: Luteimonas sp. A482; assembly: GCF_054072655.1. Taxonomy (NCBI): domain Bacteria; kingdom Pseudomonadati; phylum Pseudomonadota; class Gammaproteobacteria; order Lysobacterales; family Lysobacteraceae; genus Luteimonas; species Luteimonas sp. A482. The sequence continues at coordinate 35,201 of NZ_JBSVRO010000006.1, read as the reverse complement.
GCGACCGGGGGTCGTGGAAAGCAAAACATGGATGTTTTGCGCGCGAGTCAGGGCACGATGCCCTGACCGAGCGAAAAGCGATCCCCGGTCGACAGGGCGCGGCATCAATTCGAAGCCCGCGCGGGACTTCCGGAAATCTTCCACTTTGGGAAAAGAACCTTTTCAATGTGGGGGCGGCACCGCCCACCGGAGCCGCCATGGCCGCAACGGAGCGTTGCCGGCCCGTGCCGCGCCCGCATCGCGACAGGCGGCGGTCACCGGTTCGCGGCTAAAATGCGCGCATGTCCGCCCAGCCCCAGTCGTTGCCGCCCTGCCACGCCGATCCGGCCGCACCCTTCGGGACGCTGTCGCGACGGCATACGCAGCAGGTGCGCGTCGGCGGCGTCACGCTGGGCGGGCAGGCGCCGGTGGTGGTGCAGTCGATGACCAATACCGACACGGCAGATGTGGCCTCGACCGCGAAGCAGGTCGCCGAACTGTGGCGCGCGGGTTCGGAGCTGGTGCGCATCACCGTCAACAATCCCGAATCGGCCGCGGCGGTGCCGCGCATCGTCGAGCGCCTGGCGATGCAGGGCATCGAGGTGCCGATCATCGGCGACTTCCACTACAACGGCCACCAGTTGCTCGAGCGCGAGCCCGCCTGCGCCGAAGCCCTGGCCAAGTACCGGATCAATCCGGGCAACGTCGGTTTCGGCAGGAAGCGCGACACCCAGTTCGCGCAGCTGATCGAGTTCGCCATCCGCTACGGCAAGCCGGTGCGCATCGGCGCCAACTGGGGTTCGCTGGACCAGTCGCTGGCGGCCACCTTGATGGACGAGAACGCGCTGCGCGCCGAGCCCTGGGACGCCGGGCGCGTGCTGCGCGAGGCGCTGATCCGCTCGGCGGTGGACTCGGCCGAGCGTGCAGTGGAACTTGGCCTGGGCCGCGACCGCATCGTGCTCAGCGCCAAGGTCAGCGGCGTGCAGGAACTGATCGCCGTGTACCGCGACCTCGCGCGCCGCAGCGACTTCGCCCTGCACCTGGGACTGACCGAGGCAGGCATCGGCTCGAAGGGCATCGTTGCCTCCTGTGCCGCGCTGGGCGTGCTGCTGCAGGAAGGCATCGGCGACACGATCCGCATCTCGCTCACGCCCGAGCCAGGCGCGCCGCGCACCAACGAAGTGGTGGTCGCGCAGGAACTGCTGCAGACCATGGGCCTGCGCGCGTTTACGCCGATGGTCACCGCCTGCCCGGGCTGTGGCCGCACCACCAGCGAGTTCTTCCAGGAACTGGCGCAGGTGGTGCAGGAACACGTGCGCGCGAAGATGCCGGAGTGGAAGATCACCCGGCCGGGCGCGGAGAACATGACCCTGGCGGTGATGGGCTGCGTGGTCAACGGACCGGGCGAATCGCGCCACGCCAACATCGGCATCTCGCTGCCCGGCACCGGCGAGGCGCCGTCCGCGCCGGTGTTCATCGACGGTGAGAAGGCGCTGACCCTGCGCGGCGAGCACATCGCGCGCGAGTTCGTGGCCCTGGTCGACGACTACGTCGATCGCACCTGGGGCCGGGGCGCGGATGCCTGAGGCCAGCTGGCGCCGCGGCGCGGTCGACGCCTGCGGCGGCTTCGTGCGTCGCCATGGCTGGCGACTTGCGCTGCTGTTCGCCGGCATGCTGCTGCCGATGTGGGCCTTCCTGGAGTTGGCCGACGAGGTCCACGAGGCCGAGGCGATTCCGTTCGACGAGCCGGTCCTGCTGTTCGCGCAGGCCATCGCCAGCGAGGGATTCGACCGGGTGTTCCTGTTCTTCTCGAAGATCGGATACGCCTGGGGCGTGGTGCCGGTCGATATCGTTCTGGTTGTAGTGCTGCTTGCGCTGCGTCGCTGGCGCGATGGCCTGTTCGCCGCGGTGGCCACCGGCGGCTCGGCGCTGCTGAACTTGGCGACCAAGCGCCTGTTCTCGCGCGACCGGCCGGCGCTGTGGGAGTCGATCTCGCCCGAGGCCACCTACAGTTTCCCCAGCGGCCACGCGATGGGGTCGATGACCCTCGCCCTGGTACTGGTGCTGCTGGCCTGGCCGACGCGCCTGCGCTGGTGGGTGGTCACGGCGATGGCGGTGTTCGTGCCCATGGTCGGGCTGTCGCGCGTGTACCTGGGCGTGCATTACCCCTCCGACATCCTGGCCGGCTGGTCTGCGGCGGCGCTGTGGACGGTGGGCGCGTACCTGCTGCTGCACCGCCGCATTGCCGCGGGCGCAAACAGCGGCTGAACACGCCGTCCCCGGCGATTGTCCGCACGGGATGCGACCCGGTCTTGCGCGCGGCACTGGCAGGCGTAGAGTGCGGCCGTTGGGCACAGGGATGCGCAATCGGACAGGGGCGGTTGTGAAGGCGATATCCGGGTCACCGGATGTCCCGACACGCATGCGCCCCTGGGTTCTTCGCAATAGCTTCGGCGGTTGGTCCGGGCGGTTTGGCGGGCCGGTCGTCGATTTCCGCGGAGTATCGACGATCCGGAGGTGGGCATGGACAGCAGGACACGTTGGGGGCTTGTCGTTGGACTGTGTGTGGCGGGCGGGGCAGTACTGGCCGCGGTCACGACGGGGGAAGGACGCAGCGCCGGCCGCGCATGGCTGGCGGCGATGCAGCCACAGACGGCGGCGGCGACGGTCGCCACCTCGTCGACAACAGCCGGCGTAGCGGCAGCAAGCGGCCGCGAAGACGCATCGGCACGCGGCACCTACATCATCATGTTCCGCGAGCCGACGGTCGCCGCCTATCGCGGCGGGATCGCTGGGATCGCCGCGGCGCCGGCCAAGCGTTCGAGCGCCACCGGCACCTCGCGTCCGGACATGCGCAGCCCGCAGGCGCGCGAATATGCGCGCTACCTGCAGGGACGCCAGGCCCAGATCGAACGCGGCATGGCGCAGGCGATCGGGCGCCAGCCGCAGGTGTCGCAGCGTTTCCAGCACGCGATCAACGGCGTCGTCGCCGAACTGGGCCCGGCCGAAGCCGAGCGCGTACGCGCGCTGCCCGAGGTGCTGCTGGTCGATGAGTACCGCGAGTACCCGCACGACACCGACACCGGCCCCGCGCTGATCGGCGCCCCCGCCGTGTGGAACGGCACCGCGGCCGGCGGCACCGGCCAGCAGGGCGAAGGCGTCGTCTTCGGCATCCTCGATTCGGGGATCAACTTCGGCAGCCCCTCGTTCGATGCGCTCGATCCGATCGACGGACATGCGCACGTCAACCCGCTCGGCGCCGGCAACTACCTGGGCAGCTGTGCGGCAGGCGGCATCGACGAAGGCCGCTGCAACGACAAACTGGTCGGCGGCTATGACTTCGTCTGCGCGGCACCGGCCAACACCTGCGGCGCGGCCAACATCCGCGAGGAGCCGGGCTTCGGCGACAGCAACGGCCACGGCAGCCACGTCGCCTCGACCGCGGCCGGCAACCGCCGCGACGTCGACGTGCTGGGCAACACGCGCCGGATCTCCGGCGTGGCGCCGCGCGCGAACATCGTCGCCTTCGACATCTGCTACACCAACACCGCGACCGGGCAGGGCCTGTGTCCGAACGTATCGGCAGTGGCGGCGGTGGACCAGGCGATCGCAGATGGCGTGGTCGACGTGATCAATTATTCGATCGGTGGCGGCGCCTCTCCCTGGAGCGAGGCGGTGTCGCAGGCCTTCCTCAATGCGGTCGAGGCGGGCATCTACATCGCGGCCTCGGCGGGCAACAGCGGGCCGGCCCCGAACACGCTTGGACACGTCGAGCCCTGGGTGTCGTCCACCGCGGCATCGCAGCACGGTCGCGGGGATTTCGTGGTGGTGCTGGAAGTGACCGGCCCGCAACCGGTGCCCGAAGCCTTGGCCGCCATCGAGATGAACCCCGGCAGCAACGGCGTGAGCCAGGACGCCGCCATTCCCGGCGACACGCCGCTGCTGGTGAGCCCGGGGATCGATTCGGTCGACGACGCCTGCGCCGCGTATCCGGAGGGCGCCTTTACCGGCGCGATCGCGGTCGTGCGCCGCGGCAGTTGCTCGTTCACCATCAAGGTCGACAATGCCGCTGCGGCCGGCGCGGTGGCGGTGGTCGTCGCCAACAACGCCGCCGGTGCACTCATCCCGTCGGTGCCTGGCACCACCGTGCCGGCTTTTGGCATGCTGCAGGCGGATGCCGACGCGCTGCGCAATTTTGCCGCGGCCAATCCGGCGGTCACCGCCGGCATCCCGTATCCGGCGATCATGCTGACCAACCAGGTCGATGCGCTCGGCGCGTTCAGCTCGCGCGGACCGGCCGGCAGCTTCGACCTGCTCAAGCCGGATGTGACCGCCCCGGGCGTGCGCATCCTGGCGGCGGTGGCGGGGACCACCATCACCGGCTTCGAAGAGGACGTGGCGCTGTACAACGGCACCTCGATGGCCTCGCCCCACCAGGCCGGTGCCGCGGGCCTGGTCCGGCAGGTGCGTCCGGGCTGGACGCCGCCGGAAATAAAGTCGGCGTTGGCGATGACTGCCAGCCAGAGCGTGCTGCTCGAGGACGGCGTCACGCCGGCCGATCCGCACGCCGCAGGCTCGGGGCGGATCCAGGTGGACCGCGCGGTCGCGGCCGGCCTGGTGATGCACGAGACCGCTGCCAGCTACCAGGCGGCCAATCCCGCCACCGGCGGCGATCCGGCCACGCTCAACCAGCCCAACATGATCCGCCGCAACTGCGCGCCGCAGTGCGTGTTCGTGCGGACCTTCCGCAACCCGCTCGCCACCGCGCAGGGCTATCGGGTGCAGGTCGAAGGCCTGCCTGCACGGGCGACCCCGGCCAACCTGAAGGTGCCGGCAGGCGGTTCGGTGTCGGTGCGGGTGGTGGTGGACGGAACCGCGCTGCCGGCCGACGGCAGCTGGAACTTCGGCCAACTGGTGCTCACGCCGGTGGTTGCCGGCTCGCGCAACCCGCCGCCGACGCTGCACCTGCCGATCGCGGTGGTGGTGCCGCCGCCGGTGATCCAGCTGCCCGACCTGGTCGGGTCCGCACTGCAGGCCGGGCGCAGCGGTCGCGCCACGACCACCGTGGCGAACGCGGGCGGTTCGCCGCTGGTGTACAGCTTCGACAACAGCGGCTCGGGCCTGGCGACGCTCGCCAACGCGCTGGGGCAGAACGCGACGAGCGGCTATCGCGCCACGCGCTATGCCGACCCCGCGGCGGCCGGGTTCGCCGCGCAGTTCAGCGCCGACGACTTCAGCCTCGCCGCGTCCACCCGGATCCTCTCGCTGCGTGCGGAAGGCTTCGTGGTGAGCGGTTCTGCGCTGACCGCCATCTCGCCCACGTTGACCTGGGCGATCTACCCGGATGCCGGTGGCGTACCGGCGGGCGATCCGCTGCGCTCGCCGGACGCGGCAGCCTGGACGCTGACCGCCCCGGTCAACGCGCCTGGCGTGGACACGACCGGTGCGGCGATCACGCTGGACCTGGTCGCGGCCGGCGCCACCGTCGACCTCGCGCCGGGCCGCTACTGGCTGCTGGTGCACACCAACTCGACCTTCGCCAACCGCTGGGCCTGGTATGCCTCGACCACGCTCGGCAGCGGCGGTTTCGCCGGGCTCAACGTGTCGACCGCGGGTGCTGGCGCCTGGGCGGCGAACACCACGTCTCCGGGCCTGTCGATGCGGGTCGTGGGCGAGGTCGCCTGCGGGGCCCCGTGGATGGGCGCGGTCAGCCCGCCGATGGGAACGCTGGCGGCCGGCGCCTCACGCGCCTCGACCATCCAGTTGAGCGCGGCCGGCCTGTCCGCAGGCGTGCGCGAGGCGTTCTACTGCGTGGGCAGCAACGATCCGGTCGCGCCCAAGCGCGCCGGCGCGATCCGCCTGACGGTGACGCCGTAAAAAAGCAACATGCGCAGTGAGTCGAGGACGGAGGGCCGGGCAACCGGCCCTTCGTCTTTGCAGGCCGGGGTCGGATACGTGGCCACGCCGAAACGGCGCAGGCGGACGGATCGCATCAGCCCTTGGCATGCACCCGGTTGCGGCCTTCGTGCTTGGCGCGGTAGAGGGCGGCGTCCGCGGCGGCAAGCAGCTGCGAGCGGCTGGTGTCCGGTGAGCGGAGCGGGGCGACGCCCACGCTGACCGTGATCTGCCGGGGCGTGCCGCCGGGAGAGAAGATGGTGGCGGCGATGGCCTCGCGCAGCCGCTCGGCGAAGGCGACGGCATCGCCCGCGCTGCCTTCGGGCAGCAAAACCGCGAACTCCTCGCCGCCGATGCGTGCGGCGATGTCGTCGCTGCGCACGTGCTGGCGCAGCACCGCGCCGATCCGACGCAGCACCTCGTCGCCGGCGATATGGCCGAAGGTGTCGTTGACCGGTTTGAACAGGTCGACGTCGATGATGCACAGCGCCAGCTCGCGGCCGTGGCGCAGCGCGCGGGCGATCTCCTTGTCCAGCACCGCCATGAAGTGGCGCCGGTTGTAGAGGTCGGTCAGCGCGTCGTGCGTGGCGAGCTGGTAGATCTCCTCGTGGTAGTGCCCCTCGATGCTGGTCTGGCTGATGAACTTGAGCAGGCTCTCGCCGACCACGATGTGGTCGCCGTCAGCCAGCGTGGTTTCGTTGATTGCGACGTCGTTGATCCGGGTGGGATTGGTCGCGCCCAGGTCGCGGATGCGGAAGGCATCGTGTTCGAACCAGATCCGGCAGTGTTCGCGCGACACACTCTTGTGCGCGATCACCAGGTCGGCCTCGTGCGAGCGGCCAACCAGCACGGGCGTGCCATCGATGTCGAGGCGCGCGCCGAGCCCTTCGCCGAGGATCACCACCAGGCACGCCGAACGCGGCAGCGGCCGGTCGGGCCCGGTGCTGAGCAGGGTGCGCTGGGTGGTGTTGGCCGGGTCGTCGGGGCGGGACATGGTGGCGCTGGCAGGGGGCCATTCAGTGTACCCGCCAGCGGCGGCGCGGGGCTTTCCGCTACCATGCCCGTCGCAATGGGCCAACAGGGGGCCCCATGACGAATCCGCCCGACCACGATCCCGATCGCACCCAGCTTCTGCACACGCAGGCGCGGCCGGGTGAGGCTGTCGCGCGCGACAGCGACGTGCCGCGCGGCACCCGGCTGGGCCGCTACCGGATCGACTCGTTGCTCGGCCGCGGCGGCATGGGCGAGGTGTACCGCGCCGAGCAGCTTGAGCCGGTGCGCAGGACGGTCGCGCTGAAGCTGCTGCGCGGGCAGGCGCTCGATGCCAGGCGCAAGGCGCACTTCGAGATCGAGCGGCAGGTGCTGGCGCAGATGCGCCATCCCGCAATCGCGCAGATCCACGACGCCGACACCACGCCTGATGGCCATCCGTTCTTCGCGATGGAGTTCATCGACGGGCAGCCGATCACCAGCTTCTGCGAGTCGCGCGCGCTGCCGCTGGCACAGCGGCTGAAGTTGTTCATCGAGATCTGCGAAGGCGTGCAGCACGCGCACCAGAAGGGCGTGATCCACCGCGACCTCAAGCCGGGCAACCTGCTGGTCGACGACAGCGAGGGCCGCGCCCGCCCCAGGATCATCGACTTCGGAATCGCCACCGCGGCCGAGCGCGCCGGCACCCGCGAGATCGCCGGTACGCCCGACTACATGAGCCCGGAACAGGCCAGCGGCGACCAGGCGCTGCTCGACACGCGCAGCGATGTCTACTCGCTCGGCGTGGTGCTGTGCGAGTTGCTCTCCGGCCAGCGTCCCCACGTCCGCGGCGAGACGTTGACGACGCACTCACGCACCACCTGGCTGCCGTCGGCCCAGCTCGACGCCATGCCGGCGACGGAGCGGGCGCGGCTGGCGCAGGCGCAAGGGCAGCAGCCGGGTCCGATGCGGAAGCTGTTGCGCGACGAACTGGACTGGGTGGTGGCGCGCGCCATGGCGCACGAGCGCGAGAATCGCTATGCCTCGGCCGCCGCGCTGGCCGACGACCTGCAGCGCTTCCTCGATGGACGCCCGCTGCAGGCAGTGCCGCCCTCGCGCCTCTACCTGTGGCGCAAGTTCGCTCGCCGCCATCGCGCGGGGCTGGCCGCCAGTGCCGTGGCCACGCTGGCGCTGGTGGCCGGGCTGGCGCTGTCGCTGCACGGGCTGATGCAGGCGCGTGCGCAACGGACGCTGGCTGAGCAACGCAGCGGACAGCTCGAGCGGGTGGCCGCCTTCCAGCAGTCGATGCTCGAGGAGATCGACGTCGAGGGCATGGGGCTGCGCCTGGGCCAGGAACTGCGCCAGCAGGTGGCGCGCAGCGCGCCGCAGATGGCCGGGTCGGTGGAGCAGGTGCTGGCGAAGGTGAGCACGGCAGACCTCGCGCGTTCGCTGATGGAAACCAGCGTGCTGGCCCGCGCGGAGCAGGCGATCGAACGCGACTTCGCCGACCAGCCGGCGCTGGCTGCCGATCTGCGCGAGGCCTCGGGACGCGTGCACGATGCACTCGGGCTGTACGCCGGTGCCGAACGCGCCCAGGCCGCCGTGATGGAGTGGCGGATGTCGGCGCTGGGTCCGCGCGATCCGGCCACGCTGCGCGCGCGTCGCGCCCGCGCCGAGGCATTGCGACAGCTCTCGCGCTATGACGAAGCACGGACGATGCTGGAATCCGCGCTCGCCGACGCGGCGGACCTGCCTGCCGACGACGAGACGAGGGCGCTGATCGAATACGAGCTGTCGGAGGTGCAGGGACTGCAGGGCGACCTGGCCGGCGCAGCTGCTGCGAGGCGGACGCTGCTTGCACGACTGCAGTCGACGCGCGGAGCGGAGGAGCGGCTGGTCCTGCAGGTCAAGTCCGGGCTGGCGATGCAGATGGCGCGCATGGGCGACCTGCCGGAAGCCAGGGCACTGCTCGAAGACGCGCTCACGGTCCGGCGCCGCGTGCTGGGCGACGAGCACGCCGATACGGTGGCGAGCATGAGCGCGCTGGCGACCGCCATGGCGATGCAGGGAGACCTGGTGCCGGCGGTGGAGCTGCAGCGCACTGTGGTGGCGGTGCAGGGTCGGCGGCTGGGCAGCGAGCACCCGGACACGCTGGGCGCTCGCGGCAACCTCGCCAACATGCTCAGCGACCGCGGCGATACCGAGGAAGCCATCGGCGAAGCGGAAGCGGTGGCCGAGGCGCGGCGGCGCGTGCTTGGCGAGGAGCATCCGATGACGCTGCGCGGCCTGCTCAACCTGGCAAGCCTGCGCGCGCGGCTCGACGATTTCGCGGGGGCGCTGCCGCTGGAGCAACAGGTGCTCCAGGCCCGCACCCGGCTACTCGGCCCGGAGCATCCCGACACGCTGTTCGTGGCGCTCAACCACGCCATGACCCTCACCCGGGCCGGCCAGCTGCAGCGCGCGCAGGCGCAGTTCGCCGAGGCGATGCCGCGGGCGCTGGCCGTGATTGGCACCAAGCATCCGCAGTACCAGCTGGGCATGGTGGCCTGGGGCCATGCATTGCGCGATGCCGGTAACCTGGCCGGCGCCGCCAACCAGCTGCGCGCGGCGCTTGCGCTGCGCGAGCAGTTCCTGCCCGCCGGCTCGCACCAGATCATCGACACCGCCTGGACGCTGATCGGCGTGCTGCGCGACACCGGTGCCTCCGGCAAGGCCGAGGCGGACGCGCTGCAGGCGCGCCTGATCGATCCGCTGTTGGCGACGGATCCACACACCCTGGATCCACGCCTGCAGGGCCTGCAGGAGGCGATCGGCGAAGCGTTGGCCGGGGACGTCGACGGGCTCGCGCGACGCCGCTGACAGCGGCGCCCGTCACTCGGCGGGCTTGGCCGCCTCGACCGGTGCCTGGGTGGCCGCGCGCCGCAACAGCATCGCTTCGCGATGCGCGATGTAGCCGTTGGCCCCCAGCACGATCGCGCCGCCGAGCAGCGTCCAGGTGTCGATGGTCTCGCCGAACAGCCACCAGCCAAGCAGCACCAGCACCGGCAGCTGCACGAAGCTGATCGGCTGCAGCGCCGACACCTCGCCAAGCGCAATCGCGCGCGTCCACAGCAGCTGGCCGAAGGTGCCCATCACGCCGGTCGCCAGCAGCCACACCCAGGCCATCGGCTCGGGCCACACCCACTGCAGCAGCGCCGGCACCAGCGACATCGGCACCCAGAACAGGTAGGTGTAGAACACCACGGTGTCGGGTGAATCGAAGCGCGAGAGCTGCTTGATCTGGATCGCCACGATGCCGGCGAACAGCGCGCCCACCAGGGCCACCATCATCCCCGGCGTGAATCCGGTGCCGGGGCGCAGGATCACGATCACGCCCACGAAACCGGCCGCGACCGCCATCCAGCGGCGGATGCGCACCCGCTCGCCCAGCCACATCGCCGCGCCGATGGTGACGAACAGGGGCGTGGCGTAGGACAGCGAGATCGCCTGCGCCAGCGGCAGGTGGCCGACCGCCCAGAACCCGCACAGCATCGCGCCCAGCCCGATCGTGGCGCGCGCCAGGTAGCGACCCAGATGGCGGGTGCGCGGAAACGGATCGCCCCAGCGCATGATCAGCGGCAGCAGCGCCGCCAGGCCGAACAGATTGCGGAAGAAGGCGATCTCGGTGGTCGGAATGGTCCGCGTGGCGAAACGGATCGTCAGCGCCATCACCGCGAACGACAGCGTGCTGCCCAGCATCAGCAGCGCGGCGCGCGCGTACACCGACTCGGGCCACCAGCGCGGGCGCGGCAGGTTCACCAGCGTGCGCCGACGATGCGGGGCTCGGGCTCCAGCGCAACGCCGAAGCGCGCATGCACGGACCCGGCGATGCGCCGCGCCAGTGCCAGCAGCTGCGCGCCGGTCGCCGTGCCATGGTTGACCAGCACCAGGGCGTGGTCGGCGGACACGCCGGCGTCGCCATCGCGCTGGCCCTTCCAGCCGCAGGCCTCGATCAACCAGGCCGCAGGCAGCTTGTGGCTGTCGGCGCCCGCACCGGGAAACACCGGCAGCTGCGGATGCGCGGCGGCGAGTGCCTCGGCCTGCGCGCGCGCCACGATCGGGTTCTTGAAGAAGCTGCCGGCGTTGCCGATCACCGCCGGGTCGGGAAGCTTGCGGCTGCGGATCGCGCAGACCGCGTCGAACACCTGCAGCGGTGTTGGCGATTCGATGCCGGCGGCGGCCAGTTCGTCGCGGATTCCCGCATAGCCGGTGCGCACGGCAGCGGTACGCGCCAGGCGGAATTCCACTGCCATGACCACGTAGCGCCCGGCTTCGCGCTTGAACAGGCTGTCGCGATAGGCGAAGGCGCAGTCCTCGCGCGACAGGCGTGCAAAACGTGCGCGCGCCGGTTCGAAGACATCGACCGCGTGCACCGATTCGGCCACCTCCACGCCGTAGGCGCCGATGTTCTGGATCGGCGCGGCGCCGACGGTGCCCGGGATCAGGGCCAGGTTCTCCAGGCCGCACAGGCCCTGGTCGAGCGTCCAGCGCACCAGGCCGTGCCAATTGGCGCCGGCTTCGGCGCGCACGGTGGCGTGCGTTCGGTCATCGTCCAGCACGCGCAGCGCATCGCCACGCAGCGCCAGCACCGGCACGTCGGCGTCGCCGGAAAACAGCAGGTTGCTGCCGCCGCCCAGCAGCAGCGGGGCGGTTCCTGCCGGCACATGGCGGGCGAATACTTCCGGCAGCGCCGCGGCGTCTTTGACCTCGACCAGCAGCGGCGCGCGCGCGGCGACGCCGAAGCTGTTGCGGGCGCGCAGATCGGCGTCCCGGTGGATGCGGTAGCCGGCACTCATCGCCGGCTCACAGGTTGGGCAGGTTGCCCCGGCTCGGGGCTTCCTTGCGCCGGCGGATGGCTTCCACGCATTCGCCGATCAGGCCTGGCCCGCGATAGATCAGGCCGGTGTAGACCTGCACCAGCGAGGCGCCGGCGGCCATCTTCTTCACTGCATCGGCGCCGGACAGGATGCCGCCCACGCCCACCAGCGGGATCGCCTCGGGCAGGCGCGTGCGCAGCATCCGCAGCACCGCGGTGGACTTGTTCATCAGCGGCTCGCCGGACAGTCCGCCGGTCTCGCGCGAGAGCGGATGGTCCTGCACGCTGATGCGCGAGACGGTGGTGTTGGTCGCGATCACGCCATCGACCTGCAGGTCGCCGAGCACGCGCGCGCAGGCATGCACGTCCTCGTCGGACAGGTCGGGCGCGATCTTGACCAGCATCGGCACGCGCTTGCCGTGCTGCGCGCCCAGGCGCTCCTGTTCCTCGCGCAGCGTGGCGACCAGGCGCCGCAGCGCCTGCTCTTCCTGCAGCTCGCGCAGGCCGGCGGTATTGGGCGAGGAGATGTTGACGGTGATGTAGTCCGCCAACGGATACACCCGCTCCATGCAGTGCAGGTAGTCGCGCGCGGCTTCCTCGTTGGGCGTGTCCTTGTTCTTGCCGATGTTGATGCCCAGCGGGCCGCCGCGCCGCTGCGCGCGTTCGACGTTGTGCACCAGCGCGTCGACGCCATCGTTGTTGAAGCCCAGGCGGTTGATCAGCGCGCGGTGGCGCGGCAGCCGGAACATCCGCGGCGACGGATTGCCGGCCTGCGGACGCGGCGTGACGGTGCCGATCTCGACGAAGCCGAAGCCCAGCCCGAACAGCGCATCGATATGCGCGCCGTTCTTGTCCAGCCCCGCGGCAAGGCCGACCGGATTGGGAAAGGTCAGCCCCAGCAGCCGGGTCGGGAACGGCCGCGGCTGTGCGCCCAGCAGCGCGCCCAGTCCAACGCGCTGCAGCGCGCCCAGGCCATGCAGGCCGAGTCGGTGCGCGCGCTCGGCCTCCAGGCCGAACAGAAGCGGGCGGAGCAGGCCGTACATGTCAGCTGGCGAGGCCGAGCCAGATCAGGCCGCCGAAGAACACCAGCGCCAGCACGATGCCGATCGTGCCGATCACGAGCATCGAGTAGCCGAGGATGAGCCCGGACAGGGCCAGGCCGTCGCCCTCCAGGCGCTCGGGCGCGCGCCGGATCTCGCTGCGCGCCATGTGCCCGGTGATGATCGCCACGATGCTGCCGATCAGCGGCAGCAGGCACCAGCCGAGGATGCCGGAGATCAGGCTGACGACCGAGAGCGTGCTGGTCTGGCGGGTTGCAACGTTCATCATGTGTCTCCGGAAGTTCTGCTATGCGGCCTGGGGCCGGTGGCCGTCGGTGGTGGAATCACCAGGCAGTCCTGTCATGCCACGCAATGCGCCAGGCCACGCTTGACCATCAAGGCCGGCGAACCTGGACGCGTTGTGTCGCGCCGCAGCATCGCATATCGCGTTGCGCCAGTCGCGCCCTGCAGGCGGACTGGCGCACGACGATCGGCTCGGCTCAGAGGTCGAACTTGATGCCCTGCGCGAGCGGCATCGCATCGGAGTAGTTGATGGTGTTGGTCTGGCGGCGCATGTAGGCCTTCCATGCGTCGGAGCCGGACTCGCGGCCACCGCCGGTCTCCTTCTCGCCGCCGAACGCGCCACCGATCTCGGCGCCCGAGGTGCCGATGTTGACGTTGGCGATGCCGCAGTCCGAGCCGGCGGCCGTCAGGAACGCCTCGGCCGCGCGGAGGTCGGTGGTGAAGATCGACGAGGACAGGCCCTGCGGCACCGCGTTCTGCATGTCGATGGCTTCGTCCAGGCTCGAGTACTTCATCACGTACAGGATCGGCGCGAAGGTTTCGGTCTGCACCACTTCGGCGTCGTTGGACAGGCCGGTCACGATGGTCGGCAGCACGAAGAAGCCCTTGCGGTCGGTCAACGCGGCGCCGCCGCTTTCGACCTTGCCGCCGGCGGCCCTGGCGCGCTCGATCGCGGCGAGGTAGGCATCGACCGCGGACTGGCTGTTGAGCGGGCCCATCAGGTTGGCCGGATCGGTGGGATCGCCGATCTTCTTCTCCACCTGCGCATAGGCGGTGACCAGCTTGGCCAGCACGTCGTCATGGATCGACTCGTGTACGAACAGGCGGCGCGTGCTGGTGCAGCGCTGGCCGGCGGTGCCGACCGCGCCGAACACGACCGCCGGGATCGCAAGTTTCAGGTCGGCCGACGGGTCGACGATGATCGCGTTGTTGCCGCCCAGCTCGAGCAGCGAGCGGCCCATGCGGCGCGCCACGCGCTCGCCGACCGTGCGGCCCACCTTGGTCGACCCGGTGAAGCTGACCAGCGCCACGCGCTTGTCGTCGACCATGCGCTGCGCGAGCGCGTTGTCAGTGTCGTTGAACAGGAAGAAGATGTCGGGAAAGCCGCCCTTGCGCAGCGCCTCGTTGCAGATCTTCATCGAGGCGATCGCCGACAGCGGCGTCTTGCCCGACGGCTTCCAGATCGAGATGTCGCCGCAGACCGCGGCCACGAACGAATTCCAGGCCCACACCGCGACCGGGAAGTTGAACGCGCTGATGATCCCGACGATGCCCAGCGGATGCCACTGCTCGTACATGCGGTGGCCGGGGCGCTCGGAATGCATGGTCAGGCCGTACAGCTGGCGCGAGAGACCGACGGAGAACTCGCCGATGTCGATCATCTCCTGCACTTCGCCGTCGCCCTCGGGCTTGGACTTGCCCATCTCCAGCGCGACCAGGGAACCGAGTGCGTCCTTGTGCGTGCGCAGCGCATCGGCGCACAGGCGGATCGCCTCGCCGCGGCGCGGCGCCGGCGTCGTGCGCCAGACCTTGAACGCGGCCTGGGCACGCTCGACGATCAGTTCGTAGTCCGCCTGCGACGAGGCCTGCACGCGGCCGAGCACTTCGCCCGTGGTCGGATTGACCGGCTCCAGCACGCCGGCATCGCTGGTCGTGGACCATTCGCCGTTGCCGAGCCAGGTGCCGGATTCGCTGGCGCCCAGGCCGAGCGCGGAAAGGACGGGGTGTGTCATGCCGGGGAACTCCTGTGCGCCGCGTGGCCGCGGGGCGGCAGGGTTGGGCGCGTATGCGGATAGGGATGGTGCCCCCGGCGCGATTCGAACGCACGACCTTCCCCTTAGGAGGGGGACGCTCTATCCAGCTGAGCTACGGGGGCAGCAGTGCGCTGATTTTCGCATGTCGCGCCTGGACATGCCAAAACGCGAACAGGCCCGCGACGGTGCGCGGGCCTGTTGCGGTGGCTGCAGGACGGGCGGCTGCCCGCTGCGGTGGCTTACGGGGTGACGACGATCTTGCCGCGCATCAGCGCCGAGTGGCCGGGGAACGAGCAGAAGAAGCTGTAGTCGCCACCGGCCTTGAGCTTGCTGCCCGCAATCGCCACGCTGGCGTTCGCGCCACCGCCGATCATCTTGGTGGCGGCCAGCACGCGCGCATCACCGGCCGGGACGTAGCTGGCGGCGGCACCGGCCTTGATCGCGTCCTTGGCGACGCCGGCCACATCGGCCGTGGCGGTGACCACGATGTTGTGGCCCATTGCGGCGACCGGCAGCTTGCCCGTGTGCTCGAGCTCGAAGCTGATGCTCTTGCACGCGGCCGAGACAGTGACGCTCTTCTGGTCGAACTGCATGTTGTCGCCGCCCTTGAGCTTGACCGTGCAGTTGGGCGCGGCCTGGACCATGCCGGCGGCACCGAGGAGGACGAGGGCGAGGAGGACCTTGTGGACGTTCATTGCGTACTTCTCCGTGGGGAATCGATGACTTTTTCGTCTTGCCGGCATGATCCGCCCGCGGGCCCGGGTGCGCCTTGATCTGGATCATCCGGACGGCACCGTATGGGTTAAAAAGGTTCCTCTCCATTCGAGGAAGTTCGGCGGAGTTGCAACGGACTGGATCAGGCCTGCGGCCGGGAGTCGTCCCGAGCCGGGGGTTGCTCTTCGGCTCGGTCAGCCATCCATGGCTGACTCGCCGCCGCAGCGCATCCATGCGCTGCTTTCCGCAACCCCCGCCCCGGAACGACCATCGCCCCATCACTGGCGTGGCTTCGAAAAGCTGGCCATCGAAGCATCGCAGCAGGGCGTGGCGTGGGTCCGAAGCCCGAAAGTGGCGCTTGTAAGAAAAGTCTAAAAAAGCTCACCGCGGCGCCGGCGCGCACCCCAGCGCCGTCAGCACCCCGTGCAGTGCCGGGATCTGCATCAGCCAGGGCGCGGCGATGGTCAGCAGGCCCATGCCCAGTACCAGCGCCGCGGCCGTGCGGCGCAGGGCGGGGCGCTGCAGCCAGCGGCCCATGCGCTGGCCGGACCAGGTCAGCGGCAGCATCACCGGCAGGGTGCCCAGGCCGAAGGCGAGCATGGTCAGGGCGCTGTTGCGCGGATGCGCCTGCAGCCAGGCCACGGCCAGCAGGCTGAAGCTCAGGCCGCAGGGCATCCAGCCCCAGAGCGCGCCGATGCCCAGGCGGCGCGCGGGCGTGTCCGCCGGCAGCAGGCGCCGCTGCAGTGGCCGCAGCCAGCCCCAGGCGCGGGTGCCGGGGCGCGAGAGGAAGCCGGGCAGGGCGCGCACGCCCAGCAGGCGCAGGGCCACCACCACCAGCGCGGCGCCGACCAGGGCGCGCAGGACGATGCCGATCCAGGGGTCGCGCAACACCCCCAGCAGGCCGTGCCCGAACGTGCCGACGATGGCGCCCGCGAGCGTGTAGCCGCCCACGCGGCCGAGGTTGAGCTGCAGCGCCGCCGGCCAGCCGCCAGCGGGCGCCGTGGCCGACAGCCCGGTCGCGATGCCGCCGCACATGGCCATGCAGTGCAGCCCACCCAGCAGGCCGCTGGTCAGCGCGGCCAGCAGCACCAGCCAGTCAATCGGCATGCGGCGGTTCCGGGTCGTGCGGCTCGGGCGCGCGCGGCTTTGCCGGACGTGGCCCCGGGCTGTCTTCGCGCAGGATGTCGAGCGCGGGCGTATCGAGATCGTCGAACTGGCCGCGGCGCACCGCCCACACGAAGGCCCAGACCGCCACGCCCAGCAGCACCAGGCTGATCGGGACGAGCAGCAGCAGGATCCTCATTGGCGATGCTCCGGCGGCTTGGACAGGAGGTGGGCGGCATCCGCGGCGCAGGCAGTGATCGGCGCAAACACGCGGGGGGTCTGGACGGGATGGCGGCGGGAGACCCGCATGGCAAGCCGCGCAGCCATCATGCCGCCCTGGCCAGGCGCAGCGCATTCAGCGTGACCACCAGCGACGAGCCGGCCATGCCCAGGGCTGCAATGAAGGGCGTGACCACGCCGCTCGCGGCCAGCGGGATGGCGAGCAGGTTGTAGCCCAGCGCCCAGCCCAGGTTCTGGCGGATGATGCGGCGGGTGTCGCGCGCAACGCGCACCGCGACGGGAATGCGCAGCAGGGTGGGCCCGGTCATCACCAGGTCGGCCGCGCGCTGGGCCAGGGCGGCGCCCTTGTCCATGGCCAGCGAGACGTCGGCGCCGGCCAGCACCGGGGCGTCGTTGAGGCCGTCGCCGACCATCGCCACGATCCGTCCTTCGTCCTGCAGCCCGCGCACCAGGGCGAGCTTGTCCTCGGGCCGCTGGCGGGCGTGGGTGCGGTCGATGTCCAGCGCCGCTGCAAGCGTCTCCACGCGCGATGCCGCGTCGCCGCTGGACAGGTGCACGCGCAGGCCCAGCGCACGCAACTCCCGCAGCGCCTCGGCCGCATCCGGGCGGACGTGTTCGCGCAGCTCGAAGCGCGCCACCGCGCGCCGGCCATCGCCCAGCCAGATCGCGCCATCGTCGTCGCCGCCGAAGGCGAAGGCGGCCTGGCCCAGCTTCCAGTCACGGCCGTCGACGCGGCCTTCGACGCCTTGGCCGGCCACCGCACGCACCACCGTTGCCTCCAGCTCGTCGCCGGCGTCGGCGAAAGCGGCGGCGAGCGGATGCCCGGCGTCGCGCTCCAGCGCGGCGGCGATGGCCAGGGCCGCAGGCGGGTCCAGTCCCTCGAAGGCCTCGACCGCGGCCAGCGCCGGGCGGTCGTCGCTGAGCGTGCCGGTCTTGTCGAACACGATGTCGGTGGCCGTGGCCAGGGTTTCCATCGCATCGGCGCGGGTGGCCAGCACGCCTGCGCGGGCGAGGCTGCCGTGCGCCGCGGCGAGCGCGGTCGGCACCGCCAGCGACAGCGCGCAGGGGCAGCTGATCACCAGCAGGGCCAGGGTGACCTCGAAGGCGCGCGAGGGGTCGTACATGCGCCAGCCGATGTACACCAGCACCGCCACGAACAGCAGCGAGACCACGAAGCGGCTGCCGATGTCGTCGGCCAGCCGTGCCAGCCGCGGACGGTGCGATTGCGCGTCCTCGACCAGGCGGGTGAGCTGGGACAGCCGCGTCTCCGGGCCGGTGCAGGTGATGCGGATCCGCGCCGGCGCTTCCCGGCTCACCGTGCCGGCGTAGACGGTCGCGCCCGGTGGCTTGCGCACTGCGCCCGATTCGCCGGTCAGCAGCGATTCCTCGAGCCAGGCCTCGGTGTCGAGCAGCACGCCGTCGGCCGGCACCGAATCGCCGACTGCAATGCAGGCCACGTCGCCGCTGCGCAGGTCGGCCAGCGGCACCGACTCGCGGCTGCCGTCAGGCTTCTCGCGCGTGGCGAAGGCTGGCCGCGCCCGCGCCAGCGCATCGACCTGGGCGCTGGCGACGTTGCGCGCGCGCTGTTCGAGCATGCGCGCGGCCAGCAGCAGGAACACGAACATCACCGCTGCGTCGTACCAGACGTGCTGGCCGCCGCGGATGGTCTCGAACAGGCTGGCGAAGTAGGCCAGCAGGGTGGAGGTGGCGATCAACGTGTCCATGCCGACATGGCGCGCGCGCAGTTCGCGCCACATGCCCGACAGGAACGGCCAGCCCGAATAGAACACCACCGGCGTTGCCAATAGGAAGGTCAGCCAGCGGAAGAAATCACGCGTGGCCAGCGGCATCGTGTTGTTGAAATCCAGGTACAGCGCCTCGGCCATCATCATCGCCTGCAGCATGCCGATGCCGGCGATGCCCAGGCGCAGCAGCCAGCGGTTGCGCTCGGCAGTGCGGGCGCGCTCGCGCGCATCGCCGCCGGCCAGCCACGGGCGATAGCCCAGCGACACCAGCCGGTCGAGCACGCGCGAGAGCGGCGCCTGTTGCGGGTCCCAGTCGATGCGGATGCGGCCGGTCACCGCGTTGGCGGTCACCTCGGCGACGCCGGCTTCGCGCTGCAGCGCGTTCTGGATCAGCCAGGCGCAGGCCGCGCAGCGCATGCCGTCGGTGAGCAGGGTGATGCGGCGCCCCTCCGGCACGGCGTGTGCGTGCTCACGCAGCAGGTCCTCACGGTCCCAGACCGAGAGGTCGACGTGATCCGTGCCGACGCGGCCGGCGGCGGCGGTGCGCAGCCGGTAGTAGTCGCCCAGGTCGGCGTCACGGATCCAGCGCGCGGCCGAGGCGCAGCCATCGCAGCAGTAGGCGTGGCCGTCGTCGTCGCTCGCGCGTTGGCGCAGGTCGGCCGGCAGCGTTTCGCCACAGTGGTGGCAGGCGGGACCCGCCACGGCCAGCGCTACTGCGCCAGCGACGGGGCCAGGCGCGTGGCGTGCTGCTGCCGCGGCAGCCGGCCCTGCAGGCGCCAGCTGCCGTCGGCGGGCGCCAGCTCCACGATCCAGTCATGGCCGTGGTCGATCGACTGCTGCAGGCGCCAGCCGGTGTCGCTGGGTGACAGCTCCAGCGACAGGTCCGCGCTGCCCTGGCTGGGATGCTGCAGCACCACCCGCAGCGGCGAGTCGCGTTCGAACTCGCCGGTGGCGGGGATCACCTCCAGCACGCCCTCGTCGGCGCGCAGCACCGCGCTCAGGCCGAGGGCGTGCGCCCGTCCGTCAGGGCCCAGGTCGGTGGTCTGGATCTGGGAGACGCGGCGCACGTCATCGCGCACCACGTCCGCGCCGCCGCTGCGCGAAGCGATGATCACCAGGGCCATGCCGGCGAATACCGACGCCGCCGGCAGGCCGATCACCAGCCACATGATCGGCATCTTCCAGAACGGTTGTTTCTGCTTGTCCATCACATGGGTCCAAAGAAGCTGCTGTCGACGATCTCGCGGCTCGTCCCATCATCGCTCTCGATGATGAAGCGCACATCATTGCGGCCGCTGGCGCCATCGCGCGCGACCAGCACCACCGGCACCGATACCACCGCCTCGGCGCGGGCCTGCACGCTGGTTGCAGCGTCGCGCAGCGCGATGCCAGGCGCCGATTCAAGCATGATCCGGAAGCTGCGCTCGCGGTCGCTCTTGTTGACCAGCTTGAGCGTGTAGTCGTTCTCGATCGCGCCGTTGGCGGTCTCACGATACAGCGCGTTGCGGTCGCGCAGCACTTCGGCGATCAGCTCGCTGCGCGTGCCCACGCCCACCGCCCAGGCAACCATGAGGCCGAGCAGCAGCAGGCCGTAGACGAAGATGCGCGGGCGCAACACCTTCGTGCCCTTGCCGTCGATGGCGTTCTGGGTCGAATAGCGGATCAGGCCCTTGGGGTAGCCCATCTTGGTCATCACGTCGTCGCAGGCGTCGATGCATGCGCCGCAGGCGATGCACTCGTACTGCAGGCCATTGCGGATATCGATGCCGGTCGGGCAGACCTGCACGCAGATGGTGCAGTCGATGCAGTCGCCCAGCTCCTCGAACTGGAACTTCGGCAGCGGATGCACCTCGCCCAAGTCGCCGTCCCAGGTGACCGTGCTGCTGGCGTGCGCGGCCTGGGTCGCCGCCGACGGATGCCGGCTGGCGCGGAACACGTAGTCGTAGGCGGTGCGCGGGTCGAGCAGGCCGCGCACGCGTTCGAACACGCTGGGCAGGCCGCGCTTGCGCGGGCCGCGCGGCTCGCCGCGCATCGGGTCGTAGGCGATGATCAGGGTGTTGCGGTCGAACATCGCGCCCTGGAAGCGCGCGTAGGGGCACATGTACTTGCACACCTGCTCGCGCAGGAAGCCGGCGTTGCCCCAGGTGGCCAGCGCGTAGAACAGCACCCAGAACGTTTCCCAGCTGCCCCATGACAGCGTCGCCAGGCGCGCGCCCAGCTCGGTGATCGGGGTGAAGAAGCCGACGAAGGTGAAGCCTGTCCACAGCGCCAACACCGCCCACAGCGTGTGTTTGGCGCCCTTGCGCAGGATCTTCTCGCCGGTCCAGGGGCCGGCGTCGAGCTTCATCCGCTTCGGCCGGTCGCCCTCGGTCCAGCGCTCCATCCATAGGAACACCTCGGTCCATACCGTCTGCGGGCAGGCATAGCCGCAGAACAGCCGCCCGGCCAGCGCAGTGAAGAAGAACAGCGCCAGCGCGGCGATGATCAGCAGCAGCGCCAGGAACAGGAAGTCCTGGGGCCAGAAGGTCAGCCCGAACACGTGGAACTTGCGTGCCGGCAGGTCGAACAGCACCGCCTGGCGGTCGTCCCAGCGCAACCAGGGGACTCCGTAGAACATGCCCAGCAGCCAGACCACCGCCGCCACGCGCAGCCGGTTGAGCGGGCCGGAGACGTCGCGCGGATAGACCTTGCGCTCCTTGACGTACAGCGAGCCGCCGCCGTCGTCGACGACGTCGATGGGGATGTTGCGGCTCATCGCGGCGTCCCGGATCGGACGGACGGTGGCTTGTGGGTGCGGAAGATCATCGATGGCTCCACCGGTTCGCGGTCACGGCGTGGCTGTAGCGGCGCCGGGCGAAGCCGGCACACGCCAGTATGGGGATCGGCCGGACCGGTCAAAGCGACAGAATGTCCCAGGCGCCTGCACGGCGCCCGGTGGACGCCGCGCAGCGCCGCTTCAGCCCGGCGGCAGGGCCCGGTTGAAGCGGCTGGCCGGACGCAGCAGGATCCAGGTGAACAGGCTCGAGGCGGCGGTGGCCACCCAGAACATGAAGAACCCGAAGGTGTAGCCCAGTCCCCGGGTCATCGGGAACTCGGGGAAGGTCATGTCGCGCAGCTGGATCGGGTCGATGAAGGCGAAGAACACCATCGTGCACACGCCCGCGGCGAAGAAGCTGGGCCACGCGATCGCACCAACCCGCTGCGCCATGGGGCGCGGCGGGTGGTCGAAGCGCGGCTGGGTGAAGTCGGTCATTGCCGTCCTGGAGGCGGGTCCGTCCGGTCGGAGTTTGACAAAGACCATACATACGCCGCCACCAGCCGTCCACGGGTCTCGCCCAGCAGGTCGCGATGGGCCGGCATGATGCCGTGGCGGCCCCCGACGATGGTGGTGCGGATGCTGTCGAGCGTATTGGCGTACAGCGTGTTGCGCTGGGTCAGGTCGGGGGCGCCCAGGTCCGGGTTGCCCTTGCCCTCGGGGCCGTGGCAGGCCACGCACAGGCTGTCGTAATACTTCTTGCCGCGCGCGGCCATGTAGTCGTTGCGCAGGGTGGCGTCGATGTCCTCCGAGCGCAGCGCGCGGACATAGGTGGCGGCCTGGGTGATGGCGAGGTCGCCGCCGATCCCCTCCAGCACCGTGCCCAGCGGCGGCATGATGCCCTGGCGGCCATCCAGCACCGATTCCAGGACGCGCTCCGGATCGCCGCCCCAGTTCCAGGCGGTGTCGGTCAGGTTGGGGTAGCCCGATGCGCCCTGCGCCGATGAGCCGTGGCAGGCCGCGCAGGTGTTGGCGAAGATCGAACGGCCCAGCTCCATGGCGGTCGGGTCGGCCGCCAGCGTGTCGAACGGCTGGTTGGCGTAGACGCCGAAGGTTTCCTCGAGCAGCTCGGCGTGCCGCGCCTTGTCCGCGTCATGCGCCTTGGCCGAGGTCCAGCCCGAGGCGCCGGCGAAGTTGCCCAGGCCGGGGTACCAGGCCAGGTAGCCGATACCGAAGATGATGGTCAGGTAGAACCCGTTGATCCACCACTTCGGCAGCGGCTTGTTGTACTCGGTGATGTCGCCGTCCCAGATGTGGCTGGTCTCTTCCGGCTTCGGATCGCCGGGGCGGCGGCGCGCCGTCCACCACAGCAGCCAGGCGCAGCCACCGATGTTGATCGCCACCAGCACGATGACGTACCACGACCACGCATTGCTCATCGGGAAGACTCCTGGTCGTCGGTCAGCGGCAGCTGCGCCGCCTCGTCGAACTCACGCCTGCGCTTCGGGCTCCAGACCCAGATCCAGCCGCCGAGGAAGCACACCAGCAGCACGACGGTGACGATGCCGGAGATCATTGTGCTTCTCCTGCGCGCGGCGCGTGCCGGCCCAGGCCCTGCAGGTAGGCGACCACGGCGTCGAGTTCGGTCTTGCCGGCAAGTTCGGCCGGTGCCTGGGCGATGTCCTCGTCGCTGTAGGGATCGCCGAGGCGCTGCAGGGCGCGCATGCGGCGGGCAGTCTGGTCGCGGTCGACGGTGTTCGTGGCCAGCCAGGAGTAGGCGGGCATGTTGGACTCGGGCACCACGTCGCGCGGGTTGATCAGGTGCACGCGGTGCCAGTCGTCGGAGTAGCGGCCGCCGACGCGGGCAAGGTCGGGCCCGGTGCGCTTGGAGCCCCACTGGAACGGGCGGTCGTAGACCGATTCACCCGCCAGCGAGTAGTGGCCGTAGCGCTCGGTCTCGAAGCGCAGGGTGCGCACCATCTGCGAGTGGCAGTTGTAGCAGCCTTCGCGGACGTAGACATCGCGGCCCGCCAGCTCCAGCGCGGGGTAGGGCTCGACGCCGGGCAGCGGCTCGATCGCTTCGGCCTGGTACATCAGCGGGACGATTTCGGCCAGGCCGCCGAAGGAGACCACCACCGCGATCAGCACCGCCAGCAGGCCGACGTTCTTCTCGACCTTCTCGTGCGCGTGCGCGTTCTTGTTCTCGCTCATGCCTGGCCTCCGGCGCGGGCCTGGGCCACGGTGGCGATTGACTGGGAAGGATCGGGCGCCAGCACCGGCTGGTCGGCGGCGACGGCCTGGCCCTGGCGATAGGTGCGCCACACGTTCAGCGCCATCAGGAACATGCCGGCCAGCACCACCACGCCGCCCAGCAGGCGCACCAGGTAGTAGGGGTAGGTGGCGTTGAGCGCCTCGACGAAGCTGTAGGTCAGGGTGCCGTCGTCATTGGTGGCGCGCCACATCAGGCCCTGCATCACGCCGGCAATCCACATCGAGGCGATGTACAGCACCACGCCGATGGTGTGCAGCCAGAAGTGCAGGTCGATCCACTTGATCGAATACATCTCGCGCAGGCCCAGCAGGCGCGGCAGCAGCGCGTAGATCGAGCCGATCGAGATCATCGCCACCCAGCCCAGCGCGCCGGCGTGGACGTGGCCCACGGTCCAGTCGGTGTAGTGGGACAGCGAGTTGACCGTCTTGATCGACATCATCGGCCCCTCGAACGTGGCGATCATGTAGAAGCTGAGCGCGACGATGAGGAACTTCAGGATCGGGTCGGTGCGCAGCTTATGCCACACGCCCGAGAGGGTCATGATGCCGTTGATCGCGCCGCCCCAGCTGGGCGCCAGCAGGATCAGCGAGAACACCATGCCCACGTTCTGCGCCCAGTCGGGCAGGGCGGTGTAGTGCAGGTGGTGCGGGCCGGCCCACATGTAGACCGCGATCAGCGCCCAGAAGTGGACGATCGACAGGCGGTAGGAGTAGATCGGCCGCCCGGCCTGCTTGGGTACGTAGTAGTACATCATGCCCAGGAAGCCGGCGGTCAGCAGGAAGCCGACCGCGTTGTGGCCGTACCACCACTGCACCATCGCGTCGACCGCGCCGGTGTAGATGCTGTAGGACTTGCCCAGCCCGACCGGGATCGCGATGTTGTTGACGATGTGCAGCAGGGCGATGGCGATGATGTACGCGCCGTAGAACCAGTTGGCCACGTAGATGTGCTTGACCCGGCGCTTGGCGATCGTGCCGAAGAACAGCACCGCGTAGGCCACCCACACCACGGTGATCAGCAGGTCGATCGGCCATTCGAGCTCGGCGTACTCCTTGCCCTGGGTCATGCCCAGCGGCAGGGTGATGGCCGCGGACACGATCACCGCCTGCCAGCCCCAGAACACGAAGGCGGCCAGCCTGTCGGAGAGCAGCCGCACGTGGCAGGTACGCTGCACCACGTGCAGGCTGGTGGCGAACAGCGCGCTGCCGCCGAAGGCGAAGATCACCGCATTGGTGTGCAGCGGCCGCAAGCGGCCATAGCTGAGCCAGGAGATGCCCTTGGTGAGGTCCGGCCAGTACAGCTGCGCGGCGATCAGCACGCCCACGGCCATGCCGACGATGCCCCAGACCACGGTCATCACCGCGAACTGGCGGACCACCTTGTCGTTGTAAGTTTCTGTAGCGGCCTGGTGCATGGCGCGTCCTGACGTTGAACGTGGCGAAGACTAGTCCGGGGGTGGAATGACAGCCTTGATCACGATCAAGGCGTCTCCCGGACGGCTGTGGAACGGTGTGAGGCGCAAAGGGCTGCCGCGGCGCTGGACGCGGCCGGGCGGCAAGATCGGCCCGCCCGGCATTATCGCCCAGCGTGCGGGCCGGGTTCACCTTCCGGACGCTGCGTTGCGGGAACGGCCTCGCTGACAAACGCCTGTTTTCGCGGGGTCCGGCTTGATCCGGGTCAAGGCGCTAGGACGAAAAGTCCACATACTCGGGTCCCATGCAGACCATCTCTCCATTGAATCCGGCCAGGACCTGGCGTTTCGACGCGGAGCTGCTGCGCCGCTACGACCGGCCGGGGCCGCGCTACACGTCCTATCCGACCGCGCCGCATTTCGCCGAAGGTTTCGGCGAAGCCGATTTCAGCGACCTGGCCCGGCGCAGCAACCAGGATCCGATCCCGCGCCAGCTCTCGCTGTACGTGCACATCCCGTACTGCCAGAGCCCGTGTTTCTACTGCGGCTGCAATCGAATCATCACCCGCGACGTGGCCAGGGGGCGCATCTACCTGGACCGCCTTGAGCGCGAGATCGCTCTGGCCGCGCCGCTGTTCGACCGCGACCGCGAAGTGGTGCAGCTGCACCTGGGCGGCGGCACCCCGAACTTCCTGGCGCCCGAGCTGCTGGGCGAGCTGGTCGGCAGCC
Organism: Luteimonas sp. A482; assembly: GCF_054072655.1. Taxonomy (NCBI): domain Bacteria; kingdom Pseudomonadati; phylum Pseudomonadota; class Gammaproteobacteria; order Lysobacterales; family Lysobacteraceae; genus Luteimonas; species Luteimonas sp. A482. The sequence goes on along the minus strand of NZ_JBSVRO010000006.1, from coordinate 9,436 downwards.
TCGGCCGGCATTTCAGCTTCAGCCGTGCAGCGGACCGCGATTTCTCGATCGAGCTCGATCCGCGCTTCGTCACCCCCGACGATATCGAGGTGCTTTCGGCAATCGGCTTCAACCGCACCAGCCTGGGCGTGCAGGACTTCGATCCGGAGGTGCAGAAGGCGATCAACCGCGAGCAGGGCATCGATGAAACCCTTGCGATCATCGACGCCTGCCGCCGCTTCGGCATGCGCTCGGTCAACGTCGACCTGATCTACGGCCTGCCCAAGCAGACCCCGGAAGGCTTCGGCCGCACCCTGGACACGGTGATCGACGCGCGTCCGGACCGGCTGGCGATCTACGGCTACGCGCACATGCCGCGCCTGTTCAAGGCCCAGCGCCAGATCGAGGACGCCGACCTGCCCAGCCCCGAGGGCAAGCTGGCGCTGCTGGAGCTGGCGGTGCAGCGGCTGGGCGACGCCGGCTACGAATACATCGGCATGGACCATTTCGCGCTGCCCGGCGACGAGCTCGCCCGCGCCCAGCGCGAGGGCGGCCTGCACCGCAACTTCATGGGCTACACCACCCATGCGCAGACCGACCTGGTGGGTTTTGGCGTGAGCGCCATCAGCCACGTCGGCGACAGCTTCACCCAGAACCACCGCGACCTGCCCTCGTGGGAGATCGCGGTCGACGAGGGCCGGCTGCCGATCTGGCGCGGCCTGATGCTGGGCAACGACGACGTGCTGCGCGCGGACCTGATCCAGCAGCTGATGTGCCAGGGCGAGATCGACGTGCGCAGGGTCGAAAAGACCTACGGCATCTCGTTCGGCGAGTATTTCAGCGAATCCCTGGCCGCGCTGCGGCCGCTGCAGGACGACGGCCTGGTGCAGTGCCCGCCCGGCTGGATCCGCGCCACGCCCCGCGGACGCGCCCTGTTGCGTATCATTGCCATGTGTTTCGACCGGTACCTGGGTGCGCAGCCTGACGGAGTGCGCTATTCCAGGGCCATCTGAAACCCACTGGCAGACAGGGCGGGCGTGTGCAAGAACAACCACTGAAGGTGTTGACCGGGACCCCGATCGCCGACGATGGCGATGAATACACCTTCTGCAGTACCTGCGCCTTCTCCGCGGCCTGCCTGTCGGAGGGCTACGACAAGAGCGTCCTGCGCGACCTGCACGTGCTGGTCGAACACGTCGGCCCGTTCCGCGAGGGCGACCACATCTTCCGCGAGGGCGATCCGTTCAACGCCATCGCCGCGGTGCGCGCCGGCACGGTCAAGACCTACGTCAACGACGCCAACGGGCGCGAGCAGGTGCTGGGCTTCTTCCTGCCCGGCGAGGTGATCGGCCTCAACGCCATCCACGCCTCGCGCTATCCCTGCAACGCGGTGGCGCTGGACACGGTGATGCTGTGCCGGTTCTCGTTCCCGATGATGGCGACCCTGGCCGGGCGCATGCCCGGACTGCAGCGTCACCTGTTCAACCTGCTCAGCCAGGACATCGGCAAGGCCTCGGTGCTGTCGGGCAACTTCACCGCCGACGAGCGCCTGGCGGCGTTCCTGGTGATGCTGTCGCGGCGCTTCGCCGAGCGCGGCTTCTCCGCCTACCGCATGCGCCTGACCATGGCCCGCACCGACATCGCCAACTACCTGCGGCTGGCGCCGGAAACCGTGAGCCGCGTGCTGCGCCGGCTGCAGGACGAAGGCGTACTCAAGGTCGACCGCCGCGACATGGAGATCCTCCAGCCCGAGGTGCTCGATGCGTTGGCGCACCACGTGCTGCGCGATTGAGGCTGCGTCCGTAGGCATCCGGATGCGGTGGGATCCGTTTGTCGTTCCGGATGCAGGGATACCTGTTTGTCATCCCGGATGCGATGAGGGTTTTCATCTGTCATCCCGAACGCAGTGAGGGATCTTCCTTCCGCAGAGCAGATCCCTCACTGCGTTCGGGATGACACCCAAAGCGCTGCCGCCGCCCCAACCGGCCTCACCAGCCGAAGTGGAACATCGCCTTGGCCAGCACCACGATACCCACCATGTGCCAGAACAGGCTCAGGTGCAGGCGTCGCGACAGGCTGCCGCGCAGCTGCCCGCGCCTGATCTTCCACATCGCGTAGCCGAAGTGCCCGGCCACGCCCAGCGCCAGCGCGATCTTGACCGTCAGCATCAGCGCAAAGCCGCTTGAAAGCGGCTGCGCCAGCGCTTCGCGGTAGCGCCAGGCCATGCCGGCGCCGCTGCCGTACAGCACCAGCAGCACCCAGGGCATGATCCCGCGCGCCACCTTGCCGATCCCGGCTTCGACCAGGTGCATCGCGTTCTTCGGCACGTGCCGGCGCACCCGCTCCAGGATCAGCACCTCGAAGAACACCGTGCCCACGAACAGCAGCGCGGCCAACAGGTGCAGCACCAGCAGGAGCGGGTAGGGACGCATCGTGCACGCAGGTTGCGCCCGCGTGGCCGCAGCCGCACTGACATGGATCAACCGCACCCAGCTCCCTCCCTCGCACGGAGGGGGAGGGTTGGGGTGGGGCGGCAGGTCGCGTCGATGCATCCAGCGCACCTTCGGTGCGCACCCCCATCCCGGCCTTCCCCGCGTGAAGGGCGCAATGCCCCGCGTTGCGGGGGAAGGGCCAAGAGCAGCGGCGGCGACACCGGTCCACCGCGGAATCCGGCCGGTTTTCCGACATTCACGCGGCCTTGACGCAGGTCAAGGTGCCACCAGCCCCGCGACAACACGATGCCGCAATCTCCAAGAGAGGCTCTGCACCAATGGATTCGACGCGCAAACTCTGGACAGGATTGGCGATCCTGTTGATCAGCTCATTCGCCGTGCTGCTGTGGGTGGGCAGCGAGGTCCATCGCCAGGCGCCACCGATGCCAGACCGGGTGGTGTCCACCGATGGCAGCGTGGTCTACACCCGTGCCGATATCGAGAAGGGCCGCCAGGTCTGGCAGTCGGTCGGCGGACAGCAGCTGGGCTCGATCTGGGGCCACGGTGCCTACGTCGCGCCCGACTGGGGCGCGGACTGGATGCATCGCGAGGCCGAGGCGATCCTCGATATCTGGGCCGCGCGCGAGCACGGCCAGGACAGCTACAAGCTGCTCGACGCCCCGATGCAGGCGGCCTATACCGCGCGCCTGCAGGCGCTGATGCGTCCCAATACCTGGGATGAGGCGTCCGCGACCATCACCCTCGACGCCGACCGCGTCGCCGCGATCGAGCAGGTGGCTGCGCACTACGTCAGCCTGTTCGGCAACGAGCCCGAAACCGCCGCGCTGCGCGAAGCCTATGCGATGCGCAACGACACCGTTGACACCGCGGCACATCGCGCGGCGATGACCGGGTTCTTCTGGTGGGTGTCCTGGTCGCAGGTGACCCAGCGTCCCGGCCAGGAGATCAGCTACACCGCCAACTGGCCGGCCGACGGCCTGGTCGGCAACACGCCGCCGCCCAGTACCTTCCTGTGGACGGTGTTCAGTGTGCTGTTCCTGATCGCCGGCGTGGCGCTGCTGGGCTGGCACTACGCGGTCAGCCACGGCGACGGGATGGCGCCGGTGCTGCCGAAGACCGATCCGCTGGCCAGCATCAGGATCACCCCGTCGATGCGCGCCACCGCCAAGTACTTCTGGGTGGTGATGGCGCTGTTCCTCGTGCAGATCCTGCTGGGCGCGACCACCGCGCACTACCAGGTTGAAGGCCAGCAGGCCTACGGTTTCGCGCTGTCGGAGATCCTGCCGTATTCGCTCACGCGCACCTGGCACACGCAGCTCGCGGTGCTGTGGATCGCGACCGCGTGGCTGGGCATGGGCCTGTACATCGGCCCGGCGATTTCCGGGCATGAGCCGAAATTCCAGCGACTTGGCGTCAACGTGTTGTGGACGTGCCTGATCGTGATCGTGGTCGGCTCGTTCGCCGGCCAGTGGTTCGCGGTGATGCAGAAGCTGGGCCTGGCGAACAACTTCTGGTTCGGCCACCAGGGCTGGGAATACGTCGACATCGGCCGCTTCTGGCAGTGGTTCCTGTTCGTGGGCCTGATGCTGTGGCTGACCCTGGTGGGCCGCGCGCTGTGGCCGTCGATCCGGCATGGCGGCGAATCGAGGTCCATCGTCAGCCTGCTGTTCCTGTCGGTGGTGGCCATCGGCATCTTCTACGCGGCCGGCCTGATGTGGGGCGAGCACACCCACCTGTCGATGGTCGAGTACTGGCGCTGGTGGGTGGTACACCTGTGGGTGGAAGGCTTCTTCGAGGTGTTCGCGGTGGCGGTGATCGCCTTCCTGTTCACCCGCCTGGGCCTGCTGCAGATCAAGACCGCGACGATCGCGGTGCTGTTCGCGACCATCGTGTTCATGGCCGGCGGCGTGCTCGGCACGCTGCACCACCTGTACTTCACCGGCACGCCGACGGCGGTGATCGCGATCGGCGCCAGCTTCTCGGCGCTGGAGGTGGTGCCGCTGGCCTACGTGGGCTTCGAGGCCTACCACAGCTACAAGCTGGGCAAGGCCACGCCGTGGATGGCGAAGTACCGGTGGCCGATCATGTTCTTCATCGCGGTCGCGTTCTGGAACCTGGTCGGTGCCGGCCTGCTCGGATTCCTGATCAATCCACCGCTGCCGCTGTACTACATGCAGGGCATGAACCTGACCGCGGCGCACGGACACACGGCGTTGTTCGGCGTGTACGGCATGCTCGGCGTCGGCCTGATGCTGTTCTGCCTGCGCGGCCTGAAGCCGGACGTGGTCTGGAACGAGGGCGCACTGAAGTTCTCGTTCTGGGCCTTCAACATCGGCCTGGCCGCGATGGCGCTGCTGACCCTGCTGCCGATCGGCGTGCTGCAGCTCGCCGCCGCGCTCGAGCACGGTTACTGGTATGCACGCTCGGCCGAGTTCATGCAGCAGCCGCTGATCGACATGCTGGTGTGGCTGAGGGTGCCGGGCGACACCATCTTCAGCGTCGGCGCGCTGTCGCTGGCCTGGTTCATGCTGCGGCTGTGGATCGTGCCCAGGCGCGAGGTGTTGCCGGTGGGTGGCGATCTGGCGGAAGCGTGATCGCAGCACGCACGGGCGCCGTCGGCTGATGACGGCGCAAGCCCGGGGGCCCACGAAGGCCGCCGGGCTTCGTGCTTCGCGGGGACGGCAGTGGCTGGGCGCGTGGCTGCATCCATCGGCGCACGCGGTACATTGAATGAAAAGGGAGCAGGACATGGACACTGGCAAGCGCATCGGCATCCAGGTCAACCCGCAGGTCGAGGTCGACGGCGCCCTGGTGGCGCGCGCCCTCGACCTGGAGGTCGAGGAGTTCCGGCGGCTGATGGAGGACCGCCGCATCTCGGTGCTGTGCGAACGCGGCGTGGGCGAGGACGAGGGCCTGTACCGCGCGAGCTTCTACTACGGCGAACGGCGCGCCCGCATGGTCGTTGACGCAAATGGAACGCCAGTGGCGGATGTGTCGTAGATCGCGGACCGTTGCTTCTGTAGGAGCGGCTTCAGCCGCGATACGCATTCACGGATGCGACGCGGCTGATGCACCGATCGCGGCTGAAGCCGCTCCTACAGAGGGGCCGCAGGGCAGGGGTGGCGATAGCGGATCGGGATCGCTTGACCTGCGTCAACGTCCCCTGCACGTCGTTGCCTGAAGATGGCCGCATGACCAGACCCGCTTCCGGACCTTCGCCCGGCCTGTTGACCGAGGCGCCGCACCGGCTGATGTTCTTCATTGGCGCCGGCAATCTGCTGCTGGCGATGGCCTGGTGGGCGGCCTGGCTGGCCGCGCAACGCTGGCCGGGACTGCTGCAGGTGCCGCAGGCAGCCACCTATCCGGGCTGGCTGCATGCCTTCGTGATGCAGTACCAGGTGTTGCCGAGCTTTTTCTTCGGCTTCCTGCTGACCGTGTTCCCGCGCTGGCTCGGCCTGCCCGACATCCCGCGCTGGCGCTACGTGCCGGTGGGCGTGGGCATGTTCGGTGGTCAGGCTGCGATGCTGCTGGGCGCGCTGGGGCTGGAGGTCGCGCTGGTGGTGGGCCTGTTCATGACCCTGGCCGGGTGGAGCTCGGGCGTGTGGATCCTGGGGCGGCTGCTGCTGTCCGAGCGCGGAACGACCTGGCACGCGCGCTCGTGCTTCGCGGCGATGCTGCTGGGCCTGCTCGGCGTGCTGTGCTTCGGTGCATTCCTGCTGACAGGTTCGGCGTGGTCGGTGTTCTTCGCGATCAAGCTGGGCACCTTCGGCCTGCTGCTGCCGGTGTACCTGACCGTCGCGCACCGCATGTTCCCGTTCTTCGCCGGCAACACCGTCCCCGGCTATGTCGCCTGGCGTCCGATGTGGCTGCTGGCCGCGATCTGGGCCCTGGCGATGGCGCACCTGCTGCTCGAGCTGCTGCATGCCTACGCCTGGCTGTGGCTGGTGGACCTGCCGATGCTGGTGCTGTCGGTGTGCGTGCTGTGGCGCTGGTGGCCGCGCGGCGCGGCACCGGGGCTGCTGCGCGTGCTGTTCGTGGGGCTGCTGTGGTGGCCGATCACGTTCGCGCTGTTTTCGCTGCAAAGCCTGCTGTACCTGGAATCGGGCGCGTTCGTACTCGGCCGCGCGCCGGCGCATGCGCTGTTCATCGGCCTGTTCGGCAGCGTGCTGGTGGCGATGGTGAGCCGCGTCACCCAGGGTCATTCGGGCAGGCCGCTGAAGATGTATGGCCTGGCGTGGTTTGCCTTCGTCGGCATCCAGGTGGCGGCGGCGATGCGCATCGCCGCAGAAATGATGCCGGACGTGCTGGCATGGCAGGCACTGTCCGCGCTGGGCTGGCTCGTGGCGCTGTCGCCATGGGTGTTCCGGATCGGCGGCATCTACCTGTCGCCGCGTGCGGACGGCAAGCCGGGGTAGGGGAGTGGTGCGCGGGAGAGGGACAATGGTCGGCCTTTGGCCGGAGGTTTTTTCGGGATGATCGAGTTCTACCCGCAGATCAAGCACGCCCATATCGGCTTTGCCCTGCTCAGCGGCGGGCTGTTCGCAATGCGCGGCCTGCTGCTGCTCCTGGGCGCGCGCTGGCCCAATGCTGCGCCGGTGCGCTACCTGAGCTACACCATCGATACCGCCCTGCTGACGGCGGCGATGATGCTGCTGACCATCCTGCCCTCGGCGCTGTACGCCAATGGCTGGCTGGCGGTGAAGGTGGTGCTGATCGTGGTCTACGTGGTGCTTGGCGTGTTCGCGTTGCGTCGCGGCCGCACCCGTCGCGCGCGCGCGATCGGCTACGTGGCGGCGTTGCTCGTCTTCGCCCAGGTCTACTTCATCGCACGCACGCACCATCCGCTGGGGGCGCTGTACCTGCTGGGCTGAGTGCTGCCGGCGGTGCCGGGGCAACCTTGCGTCCGATCACGGCGTGATGCATGCGCCTGCGTGGGTCGCGATCCTCTCAGGCCGCACCGCCGCGCGGAAGCGGCAGCCGCCAGCCACGCCGGATCGCCAGCCAGCGAAGCACGAAGCAGGCCACCGCGCCGACGACTGCGGTCGGCGGTCCCGGCAGCGACAGCGCGTTCCCGGTCACGACCACCAGCGCGCCCACCAGCGCGGCCACCGCATAGAGTTCGCGCTGCAGCACGCCCGGGATGGTCGCCACCAGCAGGTCGCGCACGATGCCCCCGCCGACGCCGGACAGGATGCCGAGCATGACCGCGCCGGTCGGCCCCAGCCCGTGCGCCAGCGCCTTGCCCGCGCCGAGCACCGCGAACAGCGAGAGCCCGATCGCGTCGGAGATCTGCACCGGATTGCGCATGCGTTCGACCTGCTCGTGCCACTGGAAGGTCACCAGGCCCGCAGCGACCGATACCGCCAGATAGCGCCAATCCACCATCGATGCCGGCACCAGGTCCAACATCACGTCGCGGAGGATGCCGCCGGCCGTTGCCGCGGCGAACGACAGCACCAGCACGCCGAACAGGTCCAGCCGATGCCGCACCGCCACCAGCCCGCCGCTGATCGCGAACGCGAACGTGCCGAGGAAATCGATCATGGCGACGAAGGTCAGGGTCATGGCATGTGCGCAGGTAGGGCGGAAGGTTGGTGCAGGCTTGCGCCGGGTGGATCAGGACATGGGTTCGGGTTCGCGCATGCCCGCGATCTTCGCCGGCAGCGGAATGAACTCGCCATCGTCCAGGTCAGGCAACTTCATGCGGCCGGCCGCCCAGTCCGCCCGTGCCTGGTCGATGCGCTCCTTCGAGGAGGATACGAAGTTCCAGTCGATGTAGCGCGGCCCCACCGGATCGCCGCCCAGGGCCATGACCACCGCTTCGCTCGATGCCGCGATGGTGGCGGCGCTCCCCGGCACGAGTACGGCCATGCTGCCGGGCTCCACGCGCTGGCCTGCGATCTCCACGTCGCCACGGGCGACATAGACCGCGCGTTCGGGATACTCGGCCGGCAGCGACACGCGCCCGCCCGGGGGCAGCTGCCAGTGCACGTAGAACTGCGGCGAATCGATTCGCACCGGTGATTGCACGCCTGCCAGGCGCCCGGCGATCAGACGCCCGGCCACGCCCTCGTCATGGAATGCCGGCAGCGCATCCGCCGGGTAGTGCCAGAAGCCGGGATCGATCTCTTCGCGGTCCTCAGGCAGCGCAACCCAGGCCTGGATCCCGTCCATCGGCCCGCCTTCGTCGCGCAGCCGCTCGAAGCGTTCGGAATGGGTGATGCCGCGGCCGGCGGTCATCCAGTTCACCTCGCCGGGGCGCACCGGCTGCTCGGAACCGACGCTGTCGCGATGCATGATCTCGCCGTCGAACAGGTAGGTGATCGTGGACAGTCCGATGTGCGGGTGCGGGCGCACGTCGGCTTCCGGCGGCAGGCCAGGCTCGATCAGTTTCGGGCCCATGCGGTCGAAGAAGATGTAGGGCCCGACCATGCGCCGCCGGGCAAAGGGCAGTACCCGCCCGACCTCGAAGCTGCCCAGGTCGCGGGTGCGCTGGCGGATGAGAAGTTCGATCATGTCGCGCCTCCTGGCTGCCGCGGCGTGTGCCGTGGGCGGCATCATCGCAGCTGGGGCGTGCGAGCTGAACCGACAGGCTGCCGCAGGAGCGGTTTCAGTTGCGATTGCAGCATCCGGTGGTGATACACGATGCGAACGACTGGACCATGCCTCCGGCTGGCGTCGTTCCGGGCCGGGGGTTGCTCCCCGGCTCGGTCAGCCATCCATGGCTGACTCGCCGCCGCAGCGCATCCCTGCGCTGCTTTCCGCAACCCCCGCCCCGGAACGACCATCGCCCAGTCACTGGCGTGGCTTCGAAAAATCCCCCACCGAAGCATCGCGACACCAGTTGCAGTGAGCCGTGCCCTGGCGACCGGGGGTCGCGACGAGCAAAACATGGATGTTTTGCGCGTGAGTCAGGGCAGGGAGAGCGTGGATGGCTTGCGCGGCATGCCGCGCATCCACGCGAGCGCCCGGCATGCTGTGCCGGGCCGGACCGCGTAGCGGCC
>NZ_JBSVRO010000005.1:0-234690 GCF_054072655.1 Luteimonas sp. A482 | reverse complement strand
GTTTCGCGATCCGCGAAGGCGGCCGCACCGTCGGCGCCGGCGTGGTGGCAAAGATCGTCAAGTGATGTGACGGCCCGTGCGCGCCTTGCGCGCACGGCTGCCGGAACATCATCCCGAGCGCTGCGAGGGATCCCCATCCCCCGCCGCGCAAGGGACAACCCCCGCGCAATGGACTTCCGCTTCTCTCTCCTCAAAGACGGCTGAAGCAGGGCAGGGCGGCACAATCGCCTTGGCTGGTCCGGATCCGTGCAAAAAGATGCAAATAACCCCTTGCATCCAGCGGGTGAAGGTTTCATAATGTTCGACTCACCGGGGCCGAGCCTGTCAGGGCGGCAACGGAACTGCGAAATGAGGTGCAGGATGCGCCTCGTCTTCGCCAGACACGGATCTTGTCGCGCGGCATGTGCTTCGTCCGTCCCGGAGGTTTCCGGGACACATAGGCGGGGCGTTTTGTCACGTTTGTGATCCAGGTCTGGGCGGATCGGGAAGCCGGTCTGCCCTGTTTTTTGCAGTAATCGAAGCCCCGATACGGGGTCCGGCCACCAGCCGCCGGGCCTGTCGCTCTTTAAATGAAGGAATTCCGTCATGGCGGACCAGAAAATCCGGATCCGGCTCAAGGCGTTCGATCACAGGCTGATCGACCGTTCGGCCAGCGAGATCGTCGAAACGGCCAGGCGGACCGGCGCGCAAGTGCGCGGCCCGATCCCGCTGCCCACCAAGATCGAGCGTTACACCATCCTGACGTCGCCGCACGTCGACAAGGATGCGCGTGACCAGTACGAAACCCGCACGCACAAGCGCGTGCTCGATATCGTCGACCCCAACGACAAGACCGTGGACGCGCTGATGAAGCTCGAGCTCGCGGCTGGCGTCGACGTCCAGATCAAGCTGACCTGAGGCCCCGAATCATGACCGCGAAGATTCATTCGTTGGGCATTGTCGGCCGCAAGGCCGGCATGAGCCGAGTGTTCACCGAAGACGGCAACTCCGTGCCGGTGACCCTGATCGAAGCCACCCCGAACCGCATCACCCAGGTGAAGACGGTCGAGACCGACGGCTACAGCGCCGTGCAGGTCACCGCCGGCGTCAAGCGCGCCTCGCTGCTGACCAAGCCCGAGTCTGGCCACCTGGCCAAGGCCAAGGTGGAAGCCGGTCGCGGCCTGTGGGAGCTGCGCGTTGCCGACGACAAGATCGCCGACTTCCAGGTTGGCGGCGAAATCAAGGCCGACATCTTCGAGGTCGGCCAGATCGTCGACGTCCAGGGTGTGACCAAGGGCAAGGGCTTCCAGGGCACGATCAAGCGCTGGAACTTCAGCATGGGCGACGCGACGCACGGCAACTCGCTGTCGCATCGCTCGCCAGGCTCGATCGGCCAGCGCCAGACCCCGGGTCGCGTGTTTCCGGGCAAGAAGATGTCCGGCCACATGGGCGCCGAGACCCAGACCACGCAGCGCCTGCAGGTGGTCAAGGTCGACGCCGAGCGCGGCCTGATCGCAATCAAGGGCGCCGTCCCCGGTGCGCCGGGTGGTGACGTCATCGTGCGTCCCTCGAGCAAGGCATAAGGAGAGATGACGATGGAACTCGCCATCAACGGTAGCAACAACACGCTGTCGGTATCCGACGCGGTATTCGGTCGCGAATTCAGCGAAGACCTGGTCCACCAGGTGGTCGTGGCGTATCGCAATGCCGGTCGCGCTGGCACCAAGGCACAGAAGACCCGATCCGAGGTCCGCGGCACGACCAAGAAGTCGAAGAAGCAGAAGGGCGGCGGTGCGCGTCATGGCGCGCTGACGGCTCCGATCTTCGTCGGCGGCGGCGTGACGTTCGCGGCCAAGCCGCGCAACTTCGCGCAGAAGGTCAATCGCAAGATGTACCGGGCCGCGATCTCGGTGATCCTGTCCGAGCTCAATCGCCAGGGTCGGATCACGATCGTCGAGGCGTTCGACATCGACGCGCCGAAGACCTCGGGCCTGGTGGAAAAGCTCAAGGATTTCGAGCTGGGTCGCCGCCCGCTGATCGTCACCGAGGACGCCTCGGAAAACCTGTACCTGTCCGCGCGCAACCTGCCGTACGTCGAAGTGCGTGACGTGCAGGGTCTGGATCCGGTCGCGCTGGTCGGCGCCGACAGCGTGCTGGTCACCACCGACGCGCTGAAGAAGATCGAGGAGTGGCTGGCATGAACAACGCCAAGCTCTATGAAGTGATCCGTGCACCGCGCGTGTCCGAAAAGACCGCCCGCCTGCAGGAAGTGTCCAACCAGTACGCGTTCGAAGTGGCGAAGGGTGCGACCAAGGCCGACATCAAGGCCGCGGTCGAGAAGCTTTTCGACGTCAAGGTCCAGGCTGTCAACGTGCTGAACGTGAAGGGCAAGAGCAAGGCCTTCCGTTCGCGCCAGGGCAGCCGTGGCAACTGGCGCAAGGCGTACGTGACGCTGGCCGAAGGCCAGTCGATCGACGTCATCAACGCGACGGCCTGAGGAAGCTCCCATGCCATTGATGAAGTTCAAGCCCACGTCCCCCGGTCGCCGCAGCGCGGTCCGCGTGGTGACGCCCGATCTGCACAAGGGAGCTCCGCACGCGGCGCTCGTCGAACCGCAGAGCAAGACCGGTGGCCGTAACCACCACGGCCGCATCACCACCCGTCACATGGGCGGTGGCCACAAGCAGCATTACCGCATCATCGACTTCAAGCGCGACAAGGAAGGCATCCCGGCGCGCGTGGAGCGGATCGAGTACGACCCCAACCGCACCGCGCATATCGCGCTGCTGTGCTACGTCGACGGTGAGCGCCGCTACATCATCGCCCCCAAGGGCCTGAAGGCCGGCGACCAGGTGATCGCGGGCAACGATGCGCCGATCAAGGCGGGCAACACGCTGCCGCTGCGCAACATCCCGGTCGGTTCGACGGTGCATTGCATCGAGATGAAGCCGGGCAAGGGCGCGCAGATCGCTCGTGCCGCCGGCGCCGGCGTCCAGCTGGTCGCCCGCGAAGGTGTCTACGCCACGCTCCGCCTGCGTTCGGGCGAGATGCGTCGCGTGCCGTCGGAATGCCGCGCCACCATCGGTGAAGTCGGCAACGTCGAGCACAACCTCGAGAAGCTGGGCAAGGCCGGTGCCAGCCGCTGGCGCGGCATCAAGCCGACTGTCCGCGGCGCGGCGATGAACCCGGTCGACCATCCGCACGGCGGTGGTGAGGCCAAGGCCGGCCAGGGCAATCCGCACCCGGTCACCCCGTGGGGCGTGCCGACCAAGGGCTACAAGACGCGCAAGAACAAGCGCACCCAGCAATTCATCGTGCGCGATCGCAGGAGTTAATCGGCCATGGCACGTTCACTCAAGAAGGGCCCGTTCGTCGACCACCATCTCGTCAGGAAGGTGGAAGTCGCGGGCAACACCAAGAAGCCGATCAAGACCTGGTCGCGCCGTTCGATGATCCTGCCGGAAATGGTGGGCTTCACGATCGCCGTCCACAACGGCAGGAACCACATCCCGGTGTTGGTCAATGAAAACATGGTTGGCCACAAGCTCGGCGAATTCGCGTTGACGCGGACCTTCAAGGGTCACGGCGGCGACAAGAAGTCGGGCAGGTAAGGAGCGCACGATGGACAAGGCAAAACGAGCCAAGCACGAAGAAGCCAAGCGCGTGCGTACCGAGGTCAACAAGCGGACCGCCGTGCTGCGCACGGCCCGCATCTCGCCGCAGAAGGCGCGCCTGGTCGCAGACCAGGTCCGCGGCCTGCCGGCCGAGCGCGCGGTCAGCCTGCTCAAGTTCTCCGACAAGAAGGCGGCTGTGCTGATCAAGAAACTGGTCGAGTCGGCGATCGCCAACGCGGAGAACAACGCAGGCGCCGATATCGACGAGCTGAAGATCGCCACGATCACCGTCGACGAAGGTCCGCTGCTGAAGCGCTTCATGGCGCGCGCCAAGGGCCGCGGCACGCGCATCCTCAAGCGCACCAGCCACATCACCGTCGTCGTGGGAGAGGGCAAGTAATATGGGTCATAAAGTTCATCCCACCGGCATCCGCCTTGGTATCTCCAAGGACTGGAACTCGAAGTGGTACGCCGGCAAGAAGGAATATGCCGGATACCTGACCGCCGACCTCAAGGTGCGCGAGATGCTTCGTAAGCGCCTTGCCGCCGCCGGCATCAGCAAGATCCTGATCGAGCGTCCGGCCAAGACCGCGCGCGTGACGATCCACACCGCCCGCCCGGGCGTGGTGATCGGCAAGCGTGGCGAGGACATCGAGAAGCTGCGCAAGGACGTCACCGCGATGATGGGCGTTCCCGCCCACATCAACGTGACCGAGGTGCGCAAGCCCGAGCTCGACGCGCAGCTGGTCGCCGAGTCGATCGCGCAGCAGCTCGAGCGTCGCATCATGTTCCGTCGCGCGATGAAGCGCGCGGTCGGCAATGCGATGCGCCTTGGCTCGCTGGGCATCAAGGTCAACGTCGCCGGCCGCCTGAACGGCGCCGAGATCGCGCGTTCGGAGTGGTACCGCGAAGGTCGCGTGCCGCTGCACACCCTGCGCGCTGACGTCGACTACGGCTTTGCCGAGGCCAAGACGACCTACGGGATCATCGGCATCAAGACCTGGATCTACAAGGGCGAGATCTTCGACTTCGCCCAGGTTGGCCAGGAGAAGCAGGACGATTCGCCGCGTGGCGAACGTGGCGACCGCGGTGACCGCGAGCGTCCGCGTGGCCCGCGTCGCGACCGCGAGGCGAGGGACTAAGTCATGTTGCAACCCAAGCGAACCAAATACCGCAAGATGCACAAGGGCCGCAACGACGGCCTGGCCTGGAGCGGCAATGCCGTCAGCTTCGGCGAGTACGGCCTGAAGTCCACGGCCACCGGCCAGCTGACCGCACGCCAGATCGAGGCCGGCCGCCGCTCGATCAGCCGCCACGTCAAGCGCGGCGGCAAGATGTGGATCCGCGTGTTCCCCGACAAGCCGATCACCAAGAAGCCGATCGAAGTCCGCATGGGCTCGGGCAAGGGTGCGGTCGAGTTCTGGGTCGCACAGATCCAGCCCGGCCGCATGATCTACGAGATCGAGGGCGTGGACGAGGCGACTGCGCGCGAGGCGTTCCGCCTTGCCGCCGCCAAGCTCTCGGTGACCACCACTTTCGTTACCCGGACGGTGCGCTGATGGCGACGACCAAGGAACTGCGCGGCAAGTCCGCGGACGAACTGCAGGGCCACCTGTTGGAGCTGCAGAAAGAGCGTTTCGCCCTGCGCATGCAGAAGGCGACCGGCCAGCTGACCAAGACCCACGAGTCGCGCCGCGTGCGCCGCGAGATCGCGCGTGTCCACACGCTGCTGTCGGCGAAGAAGTAAGGCATACGACCATGAACAACAGCGAAAAGAAGCAAAATACGGTCCAGGGCCGGGTGGTCAGCAACAAGATGGACAAGACGGTCACTGTCCTCGTCGAGCGCAACGTCAAGCACCCGCTGTACGGCAAGTACATCCGCCGTTCGACCAAGCTGCACGCCCACGATGCCGAGAACTCCGCGAAGGAAGGCGACATCGTCCGCCTGGTGGAAGTGGCCCCGATTTCGAAGACCAAGAACTGGCGCGTGGTCGAGATCGTCACCCGCGCGGCCGAGTAACGAAAGGACACTTTCCATGATCCAGATGCAGAGCCACCTCGACGTGGCCGACAACTCCGGTGCCAAGGAAGTGATGTGCATCAAGGTGCTCGGCGGCTCCAAGCGCCGTTACGCCGCGATTGGCGACATCATCAAGGTATCGATCAAGGACGCGATCCCGCGCGGCAAGGTCAAGAAGGGCGAGGTTTACGATGCCGTCGTGGTGCGCACCCGCAAGGGCGTGCGCCGTGCAGATGGCTCGCTGATCCGCTTCGACGGCAATGCGGCGGTGTTGCTCAACAACAAGCAGGAGCCGATCGGCACGCGCATCTTCGGGCCTGTGACCCGCGAGCTGCGTACCGAGAAGTTCATGAAGATCGTCTCGCTCGCTCCCGAAGTGCTGTGAGCGGAGGACAGGACAATGGCTAATCGAATCAAGAAGGGCGACCAGGTGGTCGTCATTGCGGGTCGCGACAAGGGCAAGACCGGCGACGTGGTACGCGTGCTCGGCGACAAGGTCGTCGTGTCGAACATCAACATCGTCAAGCGTCACACCAAGCCCAATCCGCAGGCCGGCCAGCCCGGTGGCGTGATCGAGCGCGAAGCGCCGATCGACGCGTCGAACGTGATGCTGTTCAACCCTGCCACCGGCAAGGGCGAGCGCGTCGGTACCAAGGTGCTCGAGGATGGACGGCGGCTGCGCGTGTTCCGCTCGAGTGGCGAGGCGGTCTGAAAAGACCCGCCTGATCCCCAGGAAAGAAGATAATGACGACCCGTCTGGAAAAGTTCTACAAGGATGAAGTAGTGCCGAAGCTCATGGAGCAGTTCGGCTACGACAACATCATGCAGGTTCCGCGCGTGAACAAGATCACGATCAACATGGGCGTGGGCGAAGCCGCCGCGAACAAGAAGATCCTCGAGAACGCGACCGCCGACATGGCCAAGATCAGCGGCCAGAAGGCGCTGGTGACCAAGTCGCGTGTCTCGGTGGCTTCCTTCAAGATCCGTGACGGCTGGCCGATCGGCTGCAAGGTGACCCTGCGCCGTGCCCGCATGTACGAGTTCCTGGACCGCCTGGTGAACATCGCGCTGCCGCGTGTGCGCGACTTCCGCGGCGTGTCCGCCCGGTCGTTCGACGGGCGCGGCAACTACAACATGGGCGTGAAGGAGCAGATCATCTTCCCGGAGATCGACTTCGACCAGGTCGACGCAGTGCGCGGCATGGACATCGCCATCACCACCACCGCCAAGACGAACGCGGAAGCCAAGGCGCTGCTCGAAGCCTTCCGCTTCCCGTTCCGCAACTGAGGAAACACACATGGCGAAGACCTCCATGGTCAACCGCGAGACCAAGCGCGCCAAGCTTGTGAAGAAGCACGCCGTCAAGCGCGCCGAGCTCAAGAAGATCATCTCCAGCCAGACGGCGGGTTACGAGGAGAAGTTCGAGGCGGCGACGAAGCTGCAGAAGCTGCCGCGCGATTCCTCGCCTGCGCGCCAGACCACGCGCTGCGCGCTGAGCGGCCGTCCCCGTGGCGTGTACGCGAAGTTCGGCCTCGGCCGCAACATGCTGCGCCAGGCGACCATGCGCGGCGACGTGCCGGGCCTGCGCAAGGCGAGCTGGTAAGCAACACCACATGCTCCGCCGCTGGCGGGGCAGGGCGCCACCGGGGCCAGGCCTGCTCCGGTGGATGCGACCGCGATGCCCCACGGGGCGTCGCAAGTCGTATATAATCGCCGGCTTGCCCGCGTCAGCGGGTGGCCCGACGGGCCCCCGGCCGTGCCGGGAACAATCCAGAACAGATTTTCGCGAAAGCGGATATCGGTGTACTCATAAGGAACTTCCATGAGCATGACTGATCCCATCGCCGACATGCTGGTCCGCATCAGGAATGCGGCCGCGGTTGGCAAGCCGACGGTGAAGATGCCGTCCTCCAAGGTCAAGGTCGCCATCGCCAACGTCCTCAAGGACGAAGGCTACATCGGCGACCTGCGCGTGACCGAGAACGGCGCCAAGGCCGAACTCGAGATCGTCCTCAAGTATTTCGAAGGCCGTCCGGTGATCGACCAGATGAAGCGCTACTCGCGCTCCGGTCTGCGTCAGTACCGCGGCAAGGACGCGCTGCCCAAGGTCCTGGGTGGCCTCGGCATCGCCATCATCTCCACCTCCAAGGGCATCATGACCGACTCGAAGGCGCGCCTGCAGGGCGTCGGCGGCGAGGTTCTGTGCTTCGTGGCCTAAGGGAGTAACGCGCATGTCCCGCATCGCCAAGAAGCCGGTCGCCCTGCCCCAGGGTGTCGAGCTGAATGCACAGCCCGAATCGGTCAGCGTCAAGGGCCCCAAGGGCACGCTGTCGATCGCCAAGCCGGCCCACATTCAGATCACGATCGAGGACGGCAACGCGCTGTTCTCGGCCGAGGATCCGGGCCAGGTGGCCCTCGCCGGCACCCTTCGCTCCATCGTCGCCAACATGGTCCACGGTGTGTCGCAAGGCTTCGAGCGCAAGCTCGAGCTGGTCGGCGTCGGCTACCGCGCCTCCGCCCAGGGCAACAACCTGAACCTGTCGCTCGGCTTCTCGCACCCGGTCGTGTTCAGCGCGCCGGATGGCATCACCATCACCACGCCGACCCAGACCGAAGTCCTGGTTGTCGGCATGGACAAGCAGCTGGTCGGTGAAGTCGCAGCCAAGATCCGCGGGTTCCGTCCGCCGGAGCCCTACAAGGGCAAGGGCGTGAAGTACTCCGACGAAGTCGTCATCCGCAAGGAAGCCAAGAAGGCGTAATGCGGGACGCCGGCGAGCACGCCGGAGTTTCCGCCAGCCGATCCGCTTCCCGCCACAGAGCATACCCATGGAAAAGAAAATCGCCCGCCTGCGCCGCGCCAAGTCCACGCGCGCGCACATTCGCGAACTCGGCGTGCCGCGCCTGTCGGTGCTGCGCACCGGTCAGCACGTCTACGCCCAGGTATTCAGCGCCGACGGCTCGAAGGTCCTGGCTGCGGCCAGCACCACCCAGTCCGCTCTGCGCGACGGCCTGAAGAGCGGCAAGAACACCGATGCCGCTGCCAAGGTTGGCCGCGCGATCGCCGAGAAGGCGCGCGAGGCCGGCATCGAGAAGGTCGCGTTCGACCGCTCGGGCTATCGCTACCACGGCCGCATCAAGGCGCTGGCCGACGCCGCCCGCGAGGGTGGCCTGCAGTTCTGATGGATCGACGGGGGCTTGCCCCTGTTGCTTGAAAATCCGGTCGTGGAGGCCATCCATGGCGGAACACTGTCGCTTCATGACAGTCCGGCTCGGCCATCCATGGCCGGGCGTTCGCCAAGGCAGCGCGGCATTGCCGCGCTGAGCGTGCCTTGACTCACCCTGCCGGTGCGGGCTGCACCGGACGCTCCGCGGCTTATGTCCGACGGAAGCGGTCCGCCGATCCACATCACAACCATAAGCGGCCACGCCGCAAATTCCCTTTCGAACCCGAGACATGGCAATGGCAGAACCACAACGTGAATCCCGCGGGCGCGACCGCAATCGCGACCGGGAAGAGATGGACGACGGCATGATCGAGAAGCTGGTCGCGATCAACCGCGTCAGCAAGACGGTCAAGGGCGGTCGCCAGTTCACCTTCACCGCGCTGACGGTGGTGGGCGACAGCAACGGCAAGGTCGGCTTCGGCTACGGCAAGGCGCGCGAAGTGCCGGTCGCGATCCAGAAGTCGATGGAGTCCGCGCGCAAGAACATGATCAGCGTCGATCTCAACGGCGGCACGCTGTTCCACACGGTCAAGTCCGGCCACGGCGCGGCACGCGTATTCATGATGCCCGCCTCGGAAGGTACCGGCGTGATCGCTGGCGGCGCGATGCGCGCCGTCCTCGAGGCGGTTGGCGTGAAGGACGTGCTGGCCAAGGCCACCGGTTCGCGCAACCCGATCAACCTCGTCCGCGCCACCGTCAAGGGGCTGTCGGAAATGCAGTCGCCGACCCGCATCGCGGCCAAGCGCGGCAAGAAGGTCGAGGAGATCCTCAATGGCTAAGAACGAATCCACCGGCGGCACCGTCAAGGTGCGCCTGGTCAAGGGCCTGCGCGGCTCGCAGGCGAAGCATCGCCTGTCGGTGCGCGCGCTTGGCCTGAACAAGCTCAACGACGTCCGCGAACTGAAGGACAGCCCCCAGGTCCGTGGCCTGATCAACAAGGTCCACTACCTGGTCCGGGTCGAGGAATAAGCACATGAAGCTCAATACGCTCAAGCCCGCAGACGGCGCCCGCAAGGAGCGCACCCGCGTCGGTCGCGGCATCGGTTCCGGCAAGGGCAAGACCGCCGGCCGTGGCCACAAGGGTTCGTTCGCGCGTTCCGGCAAGGGCAAGATCAAGGCCGGCTTCGAAGGCGGCCAGATGCCCCTGCACATGCGCCTGCCGAAGGTGGGGTTCCGCTCGAAGCTCAAGACCGACAGCGCCGAAGTGTTCCTGTACCAGCTCGACAAGCTCGAGGGCGATATCGACCTGGCCGCCCTGCGCGCCGCCAAGCTGGTGTCGCGCATCGCCAAGAAGGTCAAGATCGTCAAGAAGGGCGAGGTTTCGAAGAAGCTCGTGCTCAAGGGCTTGCTGGTGACGGCAGGTGCACGCGCGGCAATCGAGGCCGCCGGCGGCCAGATCCAGGAGTAGGGACGGCATGGCGCGAAGTGCGGGAGCGATGTCGGGTCTGGCCGGCGCGGGCAAGTTCACCGAACTGCGCCAGCGCCTGCTGTTCGTGGTCGGTGCTCTGATCGTCTACCGCATCGGCTGCTTCATCCCCGTGCCGGGTGTGAACCCCGAGGCGATGCTGCAGCTGATGGAGCGCCAGGAAGGCACCATCGTGGACATGTTCAACATGTTCTCCGGTGGCGCCCTGGAGCGTTTCAGCCTCTTCGCGCTGAACGTGATCCCGTACATCTCGGCCTCGATCGTCATGCAGCTCATGGTGCAGATCCTGCCGAGCCTGAAGGCGATCCAGAAGGAAGGCGAGTCCGGTCGCCGCAGGATCACCCAGTGGTCGCGCATCGGCGCGATCCCGCTGGCGATCTTCCAGTCGGCCGGCATCGCGATCGCGCTGCAGAGCCAGGGTGCAGGCAGCGGCATCCCCGTGGTGTACGCACCGGGCCCGGGCTTCGTGATGACCGCGATCGTGGCGCTCACCGCCGGCACCATGTTCCTGGTGTGGCTGGGCGAGCAGGTGACCGAGCGCGGCATCGGCAACGGCGTGTCGCTGATCATCTTCGCCGGCATCGTCGCGGGCCTGCCGTCGGCGGTGATCGGCACGATCGAGGCCGCCCGCAACGGCGACATCAGCCCGATCGCGGTGATCATGATCGCGCTGATCGTGGCGGTGTTCACCTACTTCGTGGTGTTCGTCGAGCGCGGCCAGCGCCGGATCACGGTCAACTACGCGCGCCGCCAGGGTGGCCGCAACGCGTACATGAACCAGAGTTCGTTCCTGCCGCTCAAGCTCAACATGGCGGGCGTGATCCCGGCGATCTTCGCCTCGTCGATCATCATGTTCCCGGCCACGGCGACAACGTGGTTCGGCCAGGCCGGGTCCGCCCAGTGGCTGCAGCGCGTCGCGCAGGCGCTCTCCCCGGGTGAGCCGCTGTATATCCTGCTGTATGCGGGCCTGATCGCCGGCTTCGCCTTTTTCTACACGGCGCTGGTGTTCAACTCGCAGGAAACCGCTGACAACCTGAAGAAGTCGGGCGCGCTGGTGCCGGGCATCCGTCCGGGCAAGGCCACTGCCGAGTACATCGACGGCGTGCTGACGCGGCTGACCGCCGCGGGCGCTGCGTACCTGGTGGCGGTGTGCCTGCTGCCGGAGTTCATGCGGGCCGAGCTGAACGTGTCCTTCTACTTCGGTGGCACGTCGCTGCTGATCGTGGTGGTCGTGGTGATGGACTTCATCGCCCAGATCCAGGCTCATCTGATGTCGCACCAGTACGAGAGCCTGCTCAAGAAGTCCAACCTCCGAGGTGGCGCCCGGTCGCGCTAGCGCGTCGGAACCCGCGCCGGGCCATGGATGGTCCGGTGCTGTCGCTGGAAGGCGCCTTGGCGCCGGTCGGCGGCAACTGGCCAGGACGGCCACAAGAATTCACGCCGGCGCGGAGCACAGCCTCCCCCGGCACGATGGGCGACCCGTGTGGCAGTCCCGCACACGGGTGGGTCCGGGACCTTCGCGCACCAGAGTAGTGCGCGGGCCGGGCGGGGGAGACCCCGTTCAGCCATCCCGGATCCATCGCCGGAGCATGGGCACACTCCCCATGCCGGGTCGGTGGCACCTCTGGTGCCATCGGCTTCCAAGAAACCCGGGACCCTGTTAGAATTTCGTGTTCACTTCGTCGGGGACTCCGTTTCCAGGCGACCAACCAGTTGGAGATTCGCGCATGGCGCGTATTGCAGGTGTCAACCTGCCTGCCCAGAAGCACGTCTGGGTCGGGCTGCAAAGCATCTACGGCATTGGCCGTACCCGTTCGAAGCTCGTCTGCGATACCGCCGGCGTGACCTCGAGCACCAAGATCCGTGACCTGTCCGAGCCCGAAGTCGAGCGCCTGCGCGCCGAGGTCGGGAAGTTCGTGGTCGAGGGTGACCTGCGCCGAGAGATCGGCATGGCGATCAAGCGACTGATGGACCTGGCCTGCTATCGCGGCCTGCGCCACCGTCGTGGCCTGCCCCTGCGTGGCCAGCGCACCCGGACCAATGCACGCACCCGCAAGGGTCCGCGCAAGGCCATCAGGAAATAAGGAACAAAAACCATGGCCAAGCCAGCTGCCAAGCAGAAGAAGAAGATCAAGCGCGTCGTCACCGACGGCATCGCGCACGTCCACGCTTCGTTCAACAACACCATCATCACGATCACCGACCGCCAGGGCAATGCGCTGTCGTGGGCGACTTCGGGCGGCGCGGGTTTCCGCGGCTCGCGCAAGTCGACCCCGTTCGCAGCCCAGGTTGCCGCCGAGAAGGCGGGCAAGGATGCGCTGGACTACGGCGTGAAGTCGCTGGAAGTCCGCATCAAGGGCCCGGGTCCGGGACGTGAGTCGGCCGTGCGTTCGTTGAACAACGTGGGCTACAAGATCACCAACATCATCGACGTGACGCCAATCCCGCACAACGGGTGCCGTCCGCCGAAGAAGCGTCGCGTCTAAGGGAGCGATAAGAAATGGCTCGTTATATCGGTCCCACCTGCAAGCTCGCGCGCCGTGAAGGCGCCGACCTTTCGCTCAAGTCCCCGACCCGGGCGCTCGACTCCAAGTGCAAGCTGGAGCAGAAGCCCGGCCAGCACGGTGCCGGCACCGGCGCGCGTCGCAGCAAGGTTTCCGACTACGCCCTCCAGCTTCGCGAGAAGCAGAAGGTCAAGCGGATCTACGGCATGCTGGAGCGCCAGTTCCGCAACTACTACAAGAAGGCCTCGACCAAGAAGGGCAACACCGGCGAGAACCTGCTGCAGCTCCTGGAGACGCGTCTCGACAACGTCGTCTACCGCATGGGCTTCGCGGTCACCCGTCCGGCCGCCCGACAGCTGGTTTCGCATCGTGGCGTCACGGTCAACGGCAAGCCCGTCAACCTGCCGTCCTACCAGGTCAAGGCCGGTGACGCGATTGCCCTGTCCGAAAAGGCGCAGAAGCAGATGCGCGTCCAGGAAGCGCTGAACGTCTCGTCCAGCATGGACCTGGCGCCGTCGTGGATCGAAGTCGACCAGAAGAAGTTCAGCGGCGTGTTCAAGGCGGTCCCCGACCGCGGCGACCTGCCGGCGGACATCAACGAAGCGCTGATCGTCGAGCTGTACTCGAAGTAAGGACTGGCGGCGGGTCATCCCGCAGCACCAGCAACAACTCCCCCCGGCCCGTGCCCCGCGCACGGGCCACCCCTCGGCAGTACGCAAGGGGCTCCAAACGTCCAGAGCCATCGCGTCGACGGATGCGGTGTCCCTGCAGGAGACGCTACGAATATGACAGTTACCGCCAACCAGGTCCTGCGCCCCCGTGGTCCCCAGATCGAACGCCTCGCGGGCAACCGCGCGAAGGTCGTGATCGAACCGCTCGAGCGCGGCTATGGCCACACCCTCGGCAACGCGCTGCGCCGCGTGCTGCTGTCGTCGATCCCCGGCTTCGCAATCACCGAAGTCGAGATCGACGGCGTGCTGCACGAGTACAGCACGATCGAGGGCCTGCAGGAAGACGTGCTCGAAGTCCTGCTCAACCTCAAGGACGTCGCGATCCGCATGGGCACCGGCGAGAGCTCGACGCTCACGCTGACCAAGTCCGGCCCGGGCGTCGTCACCGCTGCCGACATCAAGACCGACCACAACGTCGAGATCCTGAATCTCGATCACGTGATCGCGCACCTGACCAAGGACACGGAGCTCAGCATCCGCCTGAAGATCGAGCGCGGCTTCGGCTACCAGCCGGCGGCTGCCCGCCGTCGTCCGGATGAGGAAACCCGCTCGATCGGCCGGCTGATGCTGGACGCGTCGTTCTCGCCGGTGCGCCGCGTGGCTTATGAAGTCGAGGCCGCCCGCGTCGAACAGCGCACCGACCTGGACAAGCTGGTCCTGGACATCGAGACCAACGGCACGATCGACGCCGAGGAAGCGGTGCGCACCGCCGCCGACATCCTTACCGACCAGCTGTCGGTGTTCGGCGACTTCACCCACCGCGACCGCGGCGGCCAGAAGGCGGCGACGCCAGGCGTCGACCCGATCCTGCTGCGTCCGATCGATGATCTGGAGCTGACCGTGCGTTCGGCCAACTGCCTCAAGGCCGAGAGCATCTACTACATCGGTGACCTGATCCAGAAGACCGAGGTCGAGCTGCTCAAGACCCCGAACCTGGGCAAGAAGTCGCTCACCGAGATCAAGGAAGTCCTCGCCCAGCGCGGCCTTTCGCTTGGCATGAAGCTCGAGAACTGGCCGCCGGCCGGCGTCTCGGCCCACGGCATGCTGGGCTGATCCAACCGCGGCCCGCAGCGATGCGGGCCGCGTGCTGTACCCCGCCGACGAACACCAGTTCGCGGCCCGCCGGCCAGGGAGGCCGGCAAGGACCATCCGCAGTCCGCTTGCAACGCCAGGATGGCGACATAGACGTCCAAGGCTTCAACTTTCCACCTATCAAGGAATCAAGTCCATGCGCCACCAGAAAGCCGGTCGCAAGTTCAACCGCACCAGCGCCCACCGCCAGGCGATGTTCTCCAACATGGCTGCGTCGCTGTTCAAGCACGAGCTGATCAAGACCACCCTGCCCAAGGCCAAGGAACTGCGCCGCGTCGCCGAGCCGCTGGTCACCCTGGCCAAGGTCGACAGCGTCGCCAACCGCCGCCTCGCCTTCTCGCGCCTGCGCGACAAGGAAGCCGTCGGCAACCTGTTCACCACGTTTGGCCCGCGTTACGCGAGCCGTCCGGGCGGTTACCTGCGCATCCTCAAGTGCGGGTTCCGTGCTGGCGACAATGCGCCGATGGCCTACGTCGAGCTGATCGATCGTCCGCAGGTGGCCGCCGAGTAACCGGCCTCCTGAGGTGCGACATGCGAAACCCCGGCAACGCCGGGGTTTCTGCTTTCAGGGCCTGTGGAATTCCGGAAGAGCGGCATCCGGACCTGCGCCTCGTCGCTTCCCCGGCTGCGCTGGCGGGTGCGTGTATGCATAACCAGAGAATGAGGTACGTGTCTGGTCGACGCGTGACGAACGGCTCCCGACCGGACGGTGCATGTACGCGCCGCGGCCGGCAGCAGTGATAATGCGGCCTGTCTCCATGACTGCAGGCGTCCATGAATCCACTTCACTGGTCCTTCCGTTTCCAGATGCTGTCCGGCGCGGCCGTCTGCTTCGCGCTGATCGGCTTTGCGATCTACAGCCAGTTGGCTTGGGAGCTGGAGCCGTGCCCGCTGTGCATCTTCCAGCGCATCGCCTTCGCGGCGCTGGGCCTGGTGATGCTGCCCGCCGGGCTGCACGCGCCGCGCGGAAGCGGCGGGCGCGGCGTCTGGAGCATGCTGGCCCTGGTGGCGGCCGCGGTCGGGATCGGCATTGCCGGGCGCCACGTCTGGCTGCAGATGTTTCCGCCCGAAATCCCGGCGTGTGGCGCGCCGTTCGCGTTCATGCGCGAAACCATGGACACGCCCGGGCTGATCCGGCAGGTGCTGACCGGCACCGGCGACTGCGGGACGATCGACTGGACCTTCCTCGGGCTGTCGATGCCCTGGTGGAGCCTGATCTGGTTCGTACTGCTCGCGGCGTGGGCGCTGCAGGCCGGTTTGCGCCGCCGCTGAGGCGTCAACGGGTCCGTTGCAGCTGAAATTGACGCGCCGCAGCAAGCGGCGCACCATGCGCGTTCGTATAGAGCACATGTCAATGCACAGCCCAGATCGCAACCTCCAGCCCGTCAACCTTCCCGCCGAATGGCATCCTGGCAGCTGGCGTGCGCGTCCGGCGCTGCAGCTGCCGGTCTATCCCGACGAAGAGGCGCTGGCCGAGGTCCAGGACGAGCTGCGGGAGCTGCCGCCGCTGGTGACCTCGCGCGAGATCCTCACCCTCAAGCAGCAGCTGGCCGAGGCCCAGGAGGGCAAGCGCTTCCTGCTGCAGGGCGGCGACTGCGCCGAGAATTTCCGCGAGTGCAGCTCGGAGATCATTTCCAACCGGCTCAAGGTGCTGCTGCAGATGAGCCTGGTACTGGTGCACGGCATGAAGCTGCCGGTGGTGCGCGTGGGCCGCTTTGCCGGCCAGTACGCCAAGCCGCGTTCGGCGGGCATGGAAGTGCGCGACGGCGTGGAGCTGCCGAGCTACCGCGGCGACATCGTCAACGGCCCGGCGTTCACTGCAGCGGCGCGCATTCCGGACCCGCGACGCATGGTCAAGGCGCATGCGCGCTCGGCGATGACGATGAACTTCGTGCGTTCGCTGATCGACGGCGGCTTCGCCGACCTGCACCACCCCGAGTACTGGGGTTTGGGCTGGGTCAGCCAGGCGCCGCTGGCCGGCGAGTACGAGAAGATGGTTGCCGGCATCGGCGACGCGGTGCGGTTCATGGAGACGCTGGCGGGACGGCAGATGCACAGCCTCAACCGCGTCGACTTCTACACCTCGCACGAGGCGCTGCTGCTGCCCTACGAGGAATCGCAGACGCGCCAGGTGCCGCGGCAGTGGGGCTGGTTCAACCTCAGCACGCACTTCCCGTGGGTGGGCATGCGCACTGCCGCCCTCGACGGCGCGCACACCGAATATTTCCGCGGCATCCGCAACCCGATCGCGGTCAAGGTGGGACCGAGCGCCACGCCGGACCAGTTGCTGAAGCTGATCGACGTGCTCAACCCCGACGACGAGCCGGGCCGGCTCGGCCTGATCCATCGCATGGGTGCGACCGAGGTCGCCGCCAAGCTGCCCTCGCTGCTCGACGCGGTGAAGCGGGAGGGGCGCCGCGTGTTGTGGATCTGCGATGCGATGCACGGCAATACCGAATCGACCAGCAACGGCTACAAGACCCGACGCTTCGACAACATCCGCAGCGAGATCGAGCAGTCGTTCGACATCCATGCCGCGGCGGGCACGCGCCTGGGCGGCGTGCACCTGGAGCTCACCGGCGAAGATGTCACCGAGTGCACCGGTGGCGCGCGCGCCCTGACCGAAGTCGACTTGGAGCGTGCCTACCGTTCCACCGTCGATCCGCGCCTGAACTACGAGCAGGCGCTGGAAACCGCGATGCTGATCGTGCGCAAGCACGCGCAGCTCAATCCTCCAGTCAGGGCCTGACTGGACTTTCCAGCGCGTCGCGTCGAGCGACGGCGACGGTAGCGGCCATGGCCGCTGCCGCCGGGGGACCGGCGTCGGGAGGCTGTCGGGGCACTGCCGTCAGAGCAACTGCGCCTGCTGCGGCAGCGCTGCCCCGCGCAGCGCCCATGTGCCCAACGCTTGGTAGCGGCCACCAGCGTTGAACAGCAGCTCGAACCGCTCCACGCGCAGTGCTTCGCTGGCGCAGTCGACTTCGTCCAGCCAGGGTTGCGGTGCAGAACCACGCTCCAGATAGGCGAGCGTCACGTGTGGTTGGGTGGTTGTTTCTTCCGGCCGAATGCCGCCGCGACGCAGCGCGTCGCGATGGGCGTCGCACAGGGCCTGCAGGGTGTCATTTCGGTGTGGCAAGGCGACCACGGCGCCCGAGTGTCGCCAGAACGCGACGCGCCCGATCGTGAAGGCGTGTGGCGGGATCGCGGCCGCGGCGCGATCGAGCGCGTCGCGCGTCGCCTCCAGGACCGCCTCGTCCAGTTCCCGTGCCACGAAACACAGGGTGATGTGCCACTGGTCGGGGCGCCGCAGCGACAGCCGCGGCGCATCCTGCGGCCGGGCTGCGACGATGCGGTCGCGCGGCCCCGACAACGCCGCCTGGTCGGCGACGTCCGGCCTCCAGGCGGTGAACAGCGTGCGACTCACGCCGCGCGGCTGGCCCGCTTGCGGTCGCTTTCGGTCAGCTGCTTCTTGCGCAGGCGGATTTCCTTCGGCGTGATCTCGACCAGCTCGTCATCGTCGATGAAATCGAGCGCCTGTTCGAGCGTGTACTTGATCGCCGGCGACAGCTGGATCGCGTCGTCCTTGCCCGAGGCGCGCATGTTGGTCAGCGGCTTGGGCTTGATCGCGTTGACCGTCAGGTCGTTGTCCTTGGAGTGGATGCCGACCAGCTGGCCCTCGTAGATGTTGTCGCCTTCGGCGGCGAACAGCTTGCCGCGGTCCTGCAGCGGTCCCAGCGAATACGCCGGCGTCGTGCCGGGCGCGTTGGCGATCATCACGCCGTTCTGGCGCTTGGCGATCGCGCCCTGTTCCTTCGGGCCGTAGTGGTCGAACACGTGGAACAGCAGGCCGCTGCCCGAGGTCAGGGTCTTGAACTCGTTCTGGAAGCCGATGAGGCCGCGCGCGGGGATCATGTAGTCCAGGCGCACGCGACCCTTGCCGTCGGACTCCATGTTCTTGAGCTGCGCCTTGCGCATGCCCAGCTTCTCCATCACGCCGCCCTGGTGGATTTCCTCGACGTCGACCACGAGCTGCTCGATCGGCTCCATCGCCTGGCCGTCGATCTCCTTGATGATCACTTCGGGACGCGAGACGGCGAGCTCGAAACCTTCGCGGCGCATGTTCTCGATCAGCACCGAGAGATGCAGCTCGCCGCGGCCGGACACCAGGAACTTGTCGGCATCCTCGAGCTGTTCGACACGCAGGGCGACGTTGTGCACGGCCTCGCGCTCCAGCCGGTCCTTGATCTGGCGGCTGGTGAGGAACTTGCCACCCGACAGGTCCTTGCTGCCGGCGAACGGCGAGTTGTTGACCTGGAAGGTCATCGAGATCGTGGGCTCGTCGACGGTCAGCGCCGGCAGCGCTTCGGGCGTGTCGAGCGCGCAGATGGTATCGGAGATGGTCAGGTCGGAGATGCCGGAGATCGCGACGATGTCGCCAGCCTGCGCGGTGTCCTGTTCGATGCGCTCCAGGCCCATGAAACCGAGCACCTGCAGCAACTTGGCCTGGCGCTTCTTGCCTTCGCGGTCGATCACCGCCACCTGCATGTTCTTCTTTGCCATGCCGCGCTGCACGCGGCCGATGCCGATCACGCCAACGAAGCTGTTGTAGTCGAGCTGGCTGATGCGCATCTGGAACGCACCGTCCAGGTCGACCGGCGGCGCCGGCACGTGCTCCATGATCGCCTCGTACAGCGGGGTCATGTCGCCCTCGCGCACGTCGTCGGTCAGGCCGGCGTAGCCGTTCAGGCCGGAGGCGTAGATGATCGGGAAGTCCATCTGCTCGGGCGTGGCGCCGAGGCGGTCAAACAGGTCCCAGACCTGCTCGACGACCCACTCGGGGCGCGCGCCGGGACGGTCGACCTTGTTGATCACCACGATCGGCTTGAAGCCCATCGCGAACGCCTTCTGGGTGACGAAGCGCGTCTGCGGCATCGGCCCGTCCATCGCGTCGACCAGCAGCAGCACCGAATCCACCATCGACAGCACGCGCTCGACCTCGCCCCCGAAGTCGGCATGCCCGGGGGTGTCGACGATGTTGATGCGGTTGTCGCGCCAGGTGATGGCCGTGTTCTTGGCCAGGATGGTGATGCCGCGTTCCTTTTCCTGATCGTTGCTGTCCATCACGCGTTCGGCGAGGACGGTGCGTTCGTTCAGGGTGCCCGACTGCTTGAGCAACTGGTCGACGAGGGTGGTCTTGCCGTGGTCGACGTGGGCGACGATGGCGATGTTGCGCAGGCGTTGGATGGGCATGGATTCGGAGGTCGGGTCAGCCGCACTCGCTGCCGTTGAGGGGCAGGGCGCGGGGGAGGGTGGAAGGAAGCGGGCTATTATATGCGGTCAAGCGCCCTGTCCGGGCCACTGGAGCTGAATACATGAGTCTTGTTGCCGTTTTCGACACCGACCGGGGCCAAATCAAGGTCGACCTGTTCGCCGACAAGGCGCCGCTGACCGTCGCCAATTTCGTCAACCTGGCCAGGCGCGGCTTCTACGACGGGCTGAGTTTCCACCGCGTGATCCCCGACTTCATGATCCAGGGCGGCTGCCCCAAGGGCACCGGTACGGGTGGCCCGGGCTACAAGTTCGAGGACGAGGCCAGCAACGGCGTGGGCCACGAGCGCGGGGTGCTGTCGATGGCCAACGCCGGCCCCAACACCAACGGCAGCCAGTTCTTCATCACCCACATCAAGACCGACTGGCTGGACGGCAAGCACACGGTGTTCGGCAAGGTCACCGAAGGCCTGGAGGTGGTGGACGCGGTGAAGCAGGGCGACGCGATCAAGTCGGTGAAGATCGAAGGCGACGCCGACGCGGCGCTGGCCGCCAGGGCCGACCGCGTGGCGGAGTGGGACAAGATCCTCGCCGCCTGACGCGATTCGAGACCGTCCGCGATGCCTCAACTCGCCGGCCGAATCGGCCGTGCCAGCAGGGGCGCGCCCATGCCCGTCGCCGCAGATCCGCTCCCCCACTCCGGTTGACGCGTCTCCCAGCGCCGGCCTGCATTCCACTTCGCAAGAGGACATCACGATGAAAGCCCCCGTTCGAGTCGCAGTCACCGGCGCCGCCGGCCAGATCGGTTACGCCCTGCTGTTCCGCATCGCCTCGGGCGAAATGCTGGGCAAGGACCAGCCGGTGATCCTGCAGCTGCTGGAGCTGCCCGTCGACAAGGCCCAGGCCGCGCTCAAGGGCGTGATGATGGAGCTGGAGGATTGCGCGTTCCCGCTGCTGGCCGGCATGGTCGGCAGCGACGATCCGGAAGTCGCGTTCAAGGACGCCGACTACGCCCTGCTGGTCGGTGCCCGTCCGCGTGGTCCGGGTATGGAGCGCAAGGATCTTCTGCTTGAAAATGCCAAGATCTTCACCGCCCAGGGCGCGGCGCTGAACAAGGTCGCCAGCCGTGACGTCAAGGTGCTGGTGGTCGGCAACCCCGCCAACACCAACGCCTACATCGCGATGAAGTCCGCGCCCGACCTGCCGGCCAAGAACTTCACCGCCATGCTGCGCCTCGACCACAACCGCGCGCTGAGCCAGCTCGCGGGCAAGGCCGGCGTGGCCGTGGGCGAGATCGAGAAGCTGGTGGTGTGGGGCAACCACAGCCCGACCATGTACCCGGACTACCGCTTCGCCACCGTCGGCGGTGCCTCGCTGAAGGACCGG
Source organism: Luteimonas sp. A482 (assembly GCF_054072655.1). NCBI lineage: Bacteria > Pseudomonadati > Pseudomonadota > Gammaproteobacteria > Lysobacterales > Lysobacteraceae > Luteimonas > Luteimonas sp. A482. The sequence goes on along the minus strand of NZ_JBSVRO010000005.1, from coordinate 213,444 downwards.
ATCAACGACGCGGACTGGAACGCCAACGAGTTCATCCCCAAGGTCGGCAAGCGCGGCGCGGCGATCATCGAGGCCCGCGGCCTGTCCTCGGCGGCCTCCGCCGCCAATGCCGCCATCGACCACGTGCGCGACTGGGTGCTGGGCAGCAACGGCAAGTGGGTCACGATGGGCATCCCGTCGGACGGCTCCTACGGCATCCCCGAGGACGTGATCTTCGGCTTCGCGGTGATCACTCAGGACGGCGAGTACACGATGGTGCGCGACCTGCCGGTCGACGATTTCAGCCGCACTGCCATCGACAAGACCCTGGCCGAGCTCGAGGAAGAACGCAGCGGCGTGGCGCACCTGCTGGGCTGACCGGCGTGCGCTGGCTGCGCGACGTGGAAGGCCGGGCTGGCCGGGTACTGTCCAGCCCGGTCCTGTTCGCCGCCTGCCTGGTGGCGATCCTGCTGCCAGGCGCCGGCCTGGCGCTGTGGCTCCAGCCCGAACCCCACAGCGACTGGGCGTACTACTGGAACGCGGCCGGCAGCATCCAGGAATACGAGCGAGGGGGGCTCGGCCTCTGGCTGCTGGCTATCCCGAAGTTGCTGGGATTGCCGCCAGTGCTTTCCGCCCTGTGCATCAACTTGGCAAGCGCTGCACTGTTGCTGTGGCTGGTCCGGGACGCGGCGCTCCGTACAGGCCCCGTACTGTGGCTTGCATGCGCGGGATACCTGATCCTGATCTCGCCGTACCTGGCGCTGGTGCAGCTCGATGTGCTCGCCGCGACGCTGCTCGCGGGCGGGCTGTGGCTGGCGTGCATGGCGCCCGCGGCGTGGCCACGTCCGGTCACCCTGGCCACAGCCGTCGCGCTGACCGCCGCCGCCGTCTCGACCAAGCCGCAATACGCACTGACGCTGTGGACGATGCTGGGGCTGCTCGCCGTTCCGTGGCTGCGCCATCGCCGGAGCCACGGAGGGGCGATGGACAGCCTGCTGTGGGTACTCGTGTTGGGTTCGGTCATTGGCTTCGCGACTGACCAGGGGTTGCGCGCACTGGGCGAACGCGGGGAATCTAACCGCACCAGCTCCGCCGTCACCCTGTACGCGGGGCTGTTGGCTTCCGATAGCGGGGCAGGTTGCGGCACTTGGTCGCTGGCGGCGACACGGGCGGCCCGGGACGACCTGCACAAGCCGCTGCGACGGGCGGTCCTCGATCGCTTGTCGGCGCGGCCCGCGGCGCACTGGGTTTCTGTCCTCGGTTGCAAGCTTCCGCATATCGTGTTGCCCAAGGCATATGCGATCGACTGGCTGGCCAACGCGCCTAATGTCCGTGCCGCGAGGGCAGCGTCCCCGCAGCGCGAGGCGATCCAGACGCGCTACTTCCGGGTCCTGCGTGCCGAACGCGTGCTGTATGCCGTGGTCACCCTGTGCATCCTCGCCCTCGTCGCCCGCACCACGATCGTGGTCGCGTTGCGCCGAAGCCGTCCAGCCGCATGGCTGCCGGGCGTTTGGGTGGTGTCGTTCTGGCTCGTGCACATGGTGTTCGAGATACAGGGGCGCTACTTCATCGGCATGTTCCTGCTGGCGCCACTGCTGTGCAGCCTGGCGCTCATGCTGTCGGCAGACACGCCACACGGCGCCCAACATCCTGCGGGGCGATAGCGGCGGCCACCGCGTCCCGCACGGCGGTTGCGCAGATGTCGTATTGACCGGCGCGGTCAACGTGGTTGATCGGTAGCGTCAACCTGCTTGAAGCCGCTCGCAAGACGTTGATTTGATGGGTGCTCGCAGGTGTAGGACCAAGGTCTTAACGCATCCAGCGGGAGCCGGGTCTAGCCTTCGGCCACTCCGTTGAGGGAGGCAGGCCACATGCGTTACGAAGACTTGTACCGACGGTCGCTGGAGGATCCGGAAGGGTTCTGGGCCGATCAGGCACGTGCCATCCACTGGCACCGGGCGCCGGATCGGATCCTCGACGACTCGAATCCGCCGTTTCGCAAATGGTTCGTCGGTGGCGAAACCAACCTGTGCTTCAACGCAGTTGACCGCCACCTTGATGCGCGCGGCGATCAGCTGGCGCTGGTGGGCTGGTCCACCGAAACCGACAGCATTCGCGAGCTGAGTTATCGCGAGCTTCATCGCGAGGTGAACACGTTTGCCGCCTGCCTGCAGTCGCTGGGCGTCGACCGCGGCGAGCGCGTGGTGATCTACATGCCGCACACGATCGACGCGGTGGTCGCGATGCTGGCCTGCGCGCGGATCGGCGCGATCCATTCGGTCGTGTTCGGTGGCTTTGCCGCGCACAACCTGGCGCTGCGAATCGACGACGCGCAGCCGCGCGTGCTGGTGACCGCCGATGCCGGCATCCGCGGCGGCAAGGTGATTCCGTTCCTGCCGCTGGTGAACGAGGCGCTGTCGCGTGCCGCGCACCCGCCTGCGAAGGTGCTGGTCATCGATCGCGGCCTGGCGGGGCCGCTGCCGTTGCGCGAAGGGCGCGACGTCGACTACGCGACGCTGCGCAAGGACCACGAGGGCGCGGAGGTTGCCGTCGCCTGGCTCGAATCCAACGAGCCCAGCTACATCCTCTACACCTCGGGGACCACCGGCAAGCCGAAGGGCGTGCAGCGCGACGTCGGCGGCTACGCGGTCGCGTTGGCGCTGTCGATGTGGTCGGTGTACGACATCCGCGCGGGACAGGTGATGTTCTCCACCTCCGACATCGGCTGGGTGGTCGGGCATTCCTACAACGTCTACGGACCGCTGATCGCAGGCGCCACCTCGATCATCTACGAAGGCTTGCCGACCGCGCCGGATGCGGGCATCTGGTGGCGCATCGCCGAGCGCTACGGCGTGCGCACGATGTTCTCCTCGCCCACCGCGCTGCGCGTGCTGAAGAAACACGATGCTGCCTTCATCACCGATCGCGATCTGTCGACGCTGCAGCACCTGTTCCTGGCCGGCGAACCACTCGACGAGCCGACGGCACGGTGGATTTCCGGCGTGCTCGGCAAGCCGGTGATCGACAACTACTGGCAGACTGAAACCGGCTGGCCAGTGCTGACGCTGATGCCGGGCCTGGACATGAAGCCGGTGCGCTTCGGTTCGCCGGGCCTGCCAAACCTCGGCTTCCGGCTGCGGGTGATCAACGAGGTGACCGGCGAGGATGCGTCGGCGGGCGAGAAGGGCGTGCTGGTGATCCAGCCGCCGCTGCCGCCGGGCTGCATGACCACCGTGTGGCGCAACGACAAGCGTTTCGTCGACAGCTACTTCAGCCATTTCAGGGAGCTGCTGTACAGCTCGCTGGACTGGGCGATCCGCGACGCGGATGGCTATACCTTCATCCTCGGCCGCACCGACGACGTGATCAACGTCGCCGGGCATCGGCTTGGTACGCGCGAGATCGAGGAGTCGGTGTCCAGCCATCCCGATGTCGCCGAGGCGGCGGTGATCGGCGTGCACGATGCGGTGAAAGGGCAGGTGCCGATCGTGTTCGCCACGCTCAAGCGCACGGCCGTCGGCGACGAGGCGGGCGAAACCGCTGCGCAGATGCGGAAGGTCGTGGTCGAGCAGCTTGGCGGCGTGGCCCGGCCGGCCCGCGTCTACCTGGTCAACGCGCTGCCCAAGACCCGCTCTGGCAAGCTGCTGCGGCGTTCGCTGCAGGCGCTGGCCGAGAACCGCGACCCGGGCGACCTGTCCACGCTCGATGATCCCAGTGCGCTGGAGGAAGTGAAGCGCGCGCTGCTGCGGGGGCCCGAGGCGGGCGACTGACGAAGCGTGCTTCCGGTCGGTGAAATGAAGTCGCGCAGGAAGGCGAGACTGGCAAGCTGCTGATGGTTGATCGGCCAGGGCGACGGCAGTAGTGTGTCGTCAGCGGCGATCCAGGGAGTCGGAGATGGCTTGCGTACGTGCTATGCGCTTCCTGCTTGCGATCTCGGCGCTGCTGGGCACGAGCCCGGTGTTTGGCGGCGACGATCCCCTTGGTGGCCTGCTCGAGGAACCGGGCAGCGCGGGTCTGGGCTTCGTCAGCCGCTGGGAGGATTCGCCGTATGTCGACGGCGGCACCCGCCGCGACCTGCTTCCTCTGTACCTCTACGAAGGCGAGCGCTTCTTCCTGCGCGCCAACCGCGCCGGTGTGAAACTGTGGGACGACGAGGCCCGGGATGATCGTCTGGAGCTGTTCGTGGGGCGGCGCCTGGAAGGCTATCCCGAGGATCGCCAGCCGGAGTCGCTGGAGGGCATGCGCGTACGCAACACCGGCGTCGACCTCGGCCTGCGCTACCGGGCGCAGCGGGGAGCCTCCACATGGTCCGCGGCCGCGATGCACGATATCGGCGGCGTCTCCCACGGAAGCGAGCTCGGCGTGGACTACAGCTACACGCTTCGACGCGGCCGCTGGGCGCTGGTACCGGGCGCGGCCGCAGCCTGGCGCAGTGGCGACCTCAACGACTACTACTTCGGCGTCGGCGCGGAGGAGGCGCTTGAAGGTCGCCCCGCTTATCGAGCCGGTTCCGGCGTCGACCTGACCCTGTCGTTGAATGCCAGTTTCCGGCTCACGTCCAACTGGCGGCTGCTGGGAGGGATCGACGCCACCTGGCTCAGTTCGGCAGTCGAGGACAGCCCGATCACCACCAACGGGCCGGCCACCGCGGTCAACCTGGGCGCGGTCTACGATTTCGGCAGCAACCAGGTGGCGTGGGACGATGACGGCGCACGCACCTATTGGAAGCTGTTCTACGGCAGGGCCGCGGGCGAGGGCTGCCACATGGCGAGGATCATGACCCTGCAGTGCACTTCGCTCGATAACGACACGCCGACGGCGGTGATCGGACTGCACGTGGGCCGGCCCTTCGTCGAGCGGTTCCACGGGTGGCCATTGGACTTCGTCGGATTCGTCGGGGTGGTCTACCACGACGACCGCGGCCACCAGCCCGACAGTTGGCGAATGGATGCGTACATGAAGGCCTACTACTACGGCTTTCCGTGGAGCAACCGCGTGCAGACGCGCCTCGGCTTCGGCTTCGGTGTGTCCTACGCGCAGCGCGTTCCGTATGCAGAGCGTATCAGCCTGGAAGAACGCGATCGCAACTTGTCCAAGCTGATCAACTACCTCGATCCGACGATCGATGTGAACATCGGCGACCTGTTCGGGCGCGATCAGTGGCGTTCGACCTGGGTCGGGCTCGGCATCTCGCACCGTTCAGGCATCTTCGCCAGTTCGCGGATGCTGGGCAATGTCGACGGCGGTTCGAACTACATCTACGCCTATATCGAGACAGCGCGGTAGCAGCAACTGGCGCCGTGTTATCCGTCTCACGTTGGCGGACCCGCCCGGCAAGCTGCTGCAGCGTTCGCTACCCGGGCGACCTGTGCACGCTCGACGATCCCGGCGCGCTGGACCCGGGCTGCGCCACAAGTTGACGCAGCAGGGCAGATGATTGCGGCCCAGCCGTGTGCGCGGACCGCCGACACGGTGATCGGCGCAGCTGTTGCGCGCGTGAGCACCACATCGTGGGGAAAAACGGAACGGCCCGCTGCTGCCTGTTTCGCGACTTGCGTCACGTATTGCAAGGCTGGTGCGCCGCGCATCGGTCGCGTGGATGCAGCTGGTACGGATCGTGCGAATTCCCACCCGGGTAAGCGATCACGGGAGGGCGACATGCAGCTTCAGCTATTGCCGGCGAAGACCGAACAGGGCCGGGCCGAAATCGAGAGCCGTAGCCGCAAGCTGCCAGGTGGCCTGCGCTCGGTGCTTCTGCTGGTGGATGGACGGCGCAGCGTCGCCGAACTGCAGGAGCTGGCCAATCGCCTCAACGCGCCGGAAGACGCGCTGCACCAGCTGCTGTCGCTCGAGTTGATCTCGGGCGAGATGGCGGCTGCGCAGCCTTCGATCGGCGAGCCAGCCAACGAGCCGATCGCGCCGCGCGAAAGCGGCGTCAACCGCTACGCCATCCTGTACGCGCTGATGACCGACCTGGTGCGCGAGCAACTGGGCGTGCGCGGCTACTTCTTCCAGCTCAAGCTCGAGCGCGCACAGGACGACGCCGCGCTCGAAGGCCTGCTGCCGGAGCTGCAGGCGGCGCTGGCCAAGAAGACCAGCATGCAGGGTGCGGCATCGAGCATTGCGCGGATCCGCGCCGCCGCCGACATCGCCACGGCAGCCTGAAGTAGGGCGAAACCAGGCATCGCCACGCCCCGCAAGCAGCGGGGCGTTGTTGCGCCTGTCGCGTCGGCAGCCGTCAACCTCTTGGCTTGAGCCTCTGCACCTTGAGGAAGGTGTGGTCGCCGATCGTCGCCACCTGGTAGGCATTGCGCCAGCTGGGTGCGGCGATCGCGTGCGCCATGAAGTGGCTGGCGCCTGGCACGACTTCCGTACGCTCCGCGGCGGGCAGCGCCCAGTTGCGCTCGGATTCGATTGCGACGCTCACCGCCTGCGCCCAGGCCTCGGTGTTGTGCATGCGCATGCCGGGCGAGACGATCGTCGGCGCGAACTGCTTGCGCGCAGTCACGACCTCGCACATCGAATCACCCCACAGTCCGCTTTCCTCGCGGCGCAGGGCGACTTCCGCGACGGCCTGCTGGCCGAGGACGGGTTGGTTGCGTGCCTCCAGGTAGAGCGTCGTGCTCAGGCACAGCGAATCGGCGGCTTGTGGCGACATCAACGAGGCCAACCACAGGATCCAGGCCAATTTCATCAAGACTCCTTGCTGCGTTGCGCCCGGTCGTCGCGTGCATGCGTCCCCTGAAGAGACGACGCCAGCAGCGGCGATGGTCGGACATGGCGTATTGGGGAGGGCAGCGGCTCTATGGCGCTTTAGCCCGGGCGCCGAAGGCCGCGGAAGTGCGGATCGGGCCGGTTCCCGCCAGTACTCAGGGCGGGAAAAGTGGGCGAACGGTATCGGCCGGGAACCGAATCGTTCCTGAACAGGGGTAAAGAAGTGGATGATTCGATTGGAGTTTTTGCTCTGGAGCAGGGCCGTTCGCCCCATCGGATCAAGGTCTTAGCCGGCAAACGGCCAATGTGACGGATTTCGCACTGGGCCTGTCGTGCCCACCCGATCGGGTGTGCCGTGCGCGCGCCTAGAGGACCGCTGCCAGCCGGCAGGCCTGGTCGATCGCGCGCTTGGCATCGAGCTCGGCCGCCACGTCGGCGCCGCCGATCAGGTGCACGCGATGCCCCGCCGCCTGCAGCGGCGCTGCCAGTCCACGCTCGGGTTCCTGCCCGGCGCAGACCACGACATGGTCCATCGGCAGCAGCTGTGGCTGTCCATCCACGCGCAGGTGGAAACCCTCGTCATCGACGGCCACGTACTCCACGCCGCCGATCATGCGCACGCCCTTGTGCTTGAGCGTGCTGCGATGGATCCAGCCCGTGGTCTTGCCCAGCCGCGCGCCGGGCCGGCCGGGGCTGCGCTGCAGCAGCCAGATCTCGCGCTGCGGCGGCGCCACGCGCGGTGGCACCAGGCCGCCGGCGCTTTCGAACTGCGGATCGACGCCCCATTCGTGCATCCACTGTGCGACATCCAGGGTGGGCGACGGCGCCTCCTGCACGAGGAACTCGCCAACGTCGAAGCCGATGCCGCCCGCGCCCACGATTGCAACGCGGCGTCCCGGCACCACGGTTCCGCGCAGCACGTCGAGATAGCCCAGCACTTTCGGGTGATCGTGCCCTTCGAAATCGACACGACGCGGCGTCACGCCGGTGGCCAGCACGATCTCGTCGAAGCCCGCCAGCGCCTCCGGCGTCGCCTCGGTGGACAGTCGCAGGGCGACGCCGGTTTCCCTGATGCGGTGGTCGAACCAGCGCAGTGTCTCGCCGAACTCCTCCTTGCCCGGAATGATCCGCGCGAGGTTGAACTGTCCGCCGATGCGCTCGGCGCGATCGAACAACACCACCTCATGCCCGCGCTGCGCTGCGACCGTGGCGCAGGCCAGTCCCGCCGGTCCGGCGCCGACCACCGCGATGCGCTTGCGCGTGCCTGCTGGCAGGTAGTTCAGCTCGGTTTCCGCGCAGGCGCGCGGGTTGACCAGGCAACTTGCAGTCTTGCGCTGGAACACGTGGTCCAGGCAGGCTTGGTTGCAGGCGATGCAGGTGTTGATCGCCTGTGGCATCCCGGCGCGCGCCTTGTTCACCCACTCCGGATCGGCGAGCAGCGGCCGCGCCATCGACACCATGTCGGCGCCGCCGCTGGCGAGGATGCCTTCGGCCACGTCGGGCATGTTGATGCGGTTGGTCGCGACCAGCGGCAACGACACGTGTGGCTTGAGCTTCGCGGTGACGCCGGCGAATGCCGCGCGCGGCACCGAGGTTGCGATGGTCGGCACGCGCGACTCGTGCCAGCCGATGCCGGTGTTGATGATCGTCGCGCCGGCGGCCTCGATCGCGCGCGCCTGCTGCACGATCCCGGTCCAGTCCGATCCATCAGGCACCAGTTCCAGCATCGACAGGCGGTAGATGATGATGAAGTCGGGGCCGCAGGCTGCGCGCACGCGGCGCACGATCTCGGTTGCAAAGCGCATGCGTGCGGCGACATCGCCGCCCCAGGCGTCACCGCGGCGATTGGTGCACGCGCTGAGGAACTGGTTGATCAGATAGCCTTCCGAACCCATCACCTCGACGCCGTCGTAGCCACCGTCGCGCGCGAGCCTTGCGGCGGTTGCGTAGGCATCGATGGTGCGTTCGACGCCGCGTGCGGTGAGCGCGCGCGGCGTGAACGGCGTGATCGGCGACTTGACCTTCGACGGCGCCACCGACAGCGGGTGGTAGGCGTAGCGGCCGGCGTGCAGCAGCTGCAGGCAGATCTTCGCGCCGTGCGCGTGCACGGCGTCGGTGACCTGGCGATGCTTGCGCGCTTCCCACGGCCAGGCCAGGCGGCTGGCGAACGGTGTCAGCCAGCCTTCGAAGTTGGGTGAGAAGCCGCCGGTGACGATCAGTGCCACGCCGCCGGCGGCGCGCTCGGCGAAATAGGCGGCGAGCCTGGGGAAGTCGCGTTTGCGGTCCTCCAGGCCGGTATGCATCGATCCCATCAGCACGCGGTTGCGCAGGGTCGCGAAGCCCAGGTCGAGCGGCGCGAACAGGTGCGGGTAGGACGTGGCTGCGCTGTAGTCGGCCGTCATGCTCGGAATACGCTGGCGTATGGATTGCCCACGATGCCGCGAACCTGGCGCCGCGGCAAGTCGGCGCCAGCCCCTGGCGCTGCGGTCAGGCCGGCGAGGCCTGCGCGACCACCGGCATCCGGGTGTCGCACCAGGGCAGGGCGCGGCCGACCAGCGGGCCGATCAGCACCGCGAAGGCCACCGTGCCCAGGCCGACGGTGCCGCCCATCCACCAGCCGGCGAGCAGCACCGAGCCTTCAATGCCGGTGCGCACCGCCCAGATCGGCCAGCCGAAGCGCGCGTGCAGACCGGTCATCAGTCCATCGCGTGGGCCGGGGCCGAAGCGCGCGCCGATATACAGCCCGGTCGCCAGCGCCAGCAGGAGCAGGCCACTGGTGAACACGAGCACCTGCTGCCATCCGATGCCGAAGTCCGGCAACAGCCAGAGTCCGAACTGCGCGCTGGGCCCGACCAGCAGCGCGTTGAGGGCGGTCCCCAGCCCAAGGCGCTGCCGTAGCGGCCACCACAGCAGCAGGACGGCCACGCCGATCAGGATGGTGAGCAGGCCGAACGACAGTCCGGTCTGGTGCACCAGGCCCAGGGTCAGCACGTCCCAGGGCGCCACGCCGAGGCCGGCGCGCACCATCAGGCTCATCGCCAAGCCGTACAGGAAAACCCCGGCCAACAGCTTGGCCAGGCGGAGCGCCAGCAATGGGGGAAGGGTCATGGCGACGAATTGTCGCCGGAATGAAGACGCCCACGGCGTTCGCGCCACGCGCTGCTGTGTTGCAGCAGCGTGGGTGTTCGACGCGCGGCCTTACCAGCCCGACAGCGCCAGCTTGCCGATGGTGCGCCCGGATTCCAGGCGCCGATGTGCCTCGCGCAGGTTGGCTGCGTTGATTGGCGAGAGCGTGTCGCGCATTGTGCCGCGCAGGCGCCCTTCGTCGAACAGCGCGGCTACGCGCGCGAGGATGCGCCCCTGTTCGGCCATGTCGGCGGTTCTGAAGCGCGGCCGCGCAAACATGAATTCCCAGTGGATGCCGATGCACTTCGACTTGTAGGGATCGCCGATGCGCAGCGCACCCGCCGGCTCGACGATCAGCCCCACGCGCCCCTGCGGGGCGAGCAGTTCGCCCAGCTCGGTCCAATAGTGGTCGGTGTCGGCGAGGTTGAGCGCGGCATCGACCGCGTCGAGACCGAGCGTGTGCAGCTGCGGGGCCAGCGGCTGGCGATGGTCGATGACGTGGTCGGCGCCAAGTTCGCTGCACCATGCAACTGTTTCCTCGCGCGAGGCGGTCGCGACCACGGTGAAGCCGGCGAGCTTCCCCAGCTGGATCGCGATCGAACCAACGCCCCCGGCGCCGCCGATCACGAGCAGTGTCCTGCCGTTGCCGCCGCCTTCGACGGCATAGCCCATGCGCTCGAACAGCAGTTCCCAGGCGGTGAGCGCGGTCAGGGGCAGTGCCGCGGACTGGGCGAAATCGAGGGCCGCGGGCTTGCGCGCCACGATGCGCTCGTCGACCAGCTGGTACTGCGCATTGCTGCCCGGGCGGGTAATGTCACCGGCGTACCAGACCTCGTCGCCGGGACGAAACAGGGTGACATCCGGGCCCACCGCCTCGACCACGCCGGCGGCATCGAAGCCGAGCACGCGCGGCTGCGCCTCGACCTGCGGCTTTGGCGCACGCACCTTGGTGTCGACCGGATTGACCGACACGGCCTCGACGCGGACCAGCAGGTCGCGGCCGCTGGCGAGGGGCGCGTCGAGTTCGACGTCGAGCAGCGACTGAGCATCGTCGATGGGCAGGTAGCGGGTGAGGGCGACGGCTTTCATGGTGTGTGCTCGCGTTGGGCGGGGGCAGGCGCTGGCGTCTGAACGAGCGTGCCGGCGTCCGGATGATAGGCACCGGCAGGCGGAGCGGGTCGTGAGATACCGCTTGACTCCGCTCTCCGGGCCGATACCTGAACGAAGGCGCGCCGCGGCAGGATTTCGGGAATTGGTCCGGCTCCGGCAACCCGCAGGTGGCGATACAGGTGAGGCAGTGGTCGCGCCGGCAGGGCTGCTTGCGCGCAACTCGCTGAAACCCCTATAATTCCGCTCCTGTCCGCCCTCGATGGCAGGCAGATCAAATAATAACTACAGAATCGAACACTACAGAGGCTCCACATGTACGCAGTACTGGTCACCGGCGGTAAGCAATACCGCGTGGCGCAGGGCGAAACGCTCCGCGTCGAGAAGCTCGAGGCCGAAGCCGGCAACGAGATCAGCTTCGACAACATCCTGATGCTGGGCGGCAGCGATGGCGTGACCATCGGCGACGCGCTCAAGGGCGCAACGGTTACCGCCAAGGTCGTCAGCCATGGCCGCGCCGACAAGATCCGCGTCATCAAGTTCCGCCGCCGCAAGCACCACATGAAGCGGCAGGGACATCGCCAGCATTACACCGAAATCGAGATCACCGGCATCGCCGGTGGCGACAAGAAGTAAGGAGAAGCAGTCATGGCACACAAGAAGGGCGTAGGTTCCTCGCGCAACGGCCGCGACTCCAACCCGAAGTACCTCGGCGTCAAGATCTTCGGTGGCCAGGCCATCGATGCCGGCAACATCATCGTGCGCCAGCGCGGCACCCAGTTCCATCCGGGTCCGGGCGTCGGCCTGGGTCGCGACCACACGCTGTTTGCGCTGGTCAACGGCAAGGTCGAGTTCGGCGTCAAGGGTCCGAACAAGCGCCGCACCGTGAGCGTGGTCGCGCAGGCGTAAGCCTCGCGTCATGCCGAGCGAAGGGCCCCGCCGCGCGCGGGGCTTTTCGTTTCAGTGCCGTGGGTCGGGGAAGGGAATCCAGGCGCGAACAGGCTGGACCGGATCCGATTCCCGCGGTGTGTCATCCCGAGCGCAGCGAGGGATCTCGCTTGCCGGCGACTGGACACCAGATCCCTCGCTGCGCTCGGGATGACAAGTTACTGAGCCTGCTGCGCTCGGGATGACAAATTGCTGAGCCAGTTACGCTTGGTATGACAACTTACTGAGCCCGCCGCACTCTGGATGACAAGTTACCGAGCCCGCTGCGCTCGGTTTTTCAATCTCCAATCTCCAATCCCCACCCCAATCCCTGATACCTGACGCCAATGAAACTCGTCGACGAAGCTGAAATCACCGTCACCGCCGGCAACGGCGGCAACGGCTGCGTGGGTTTCCGGCGCGAGAAGTTCATCCCGCTCGGCGGGCCCGACGGTGGCGATGGCGGCGATGGCGGCAGCGTGTACCTGGTCGCCGACGAGAACCTCAATACCCTGGTCGACTTCCGCCACCAGAAGCAGTTCCGCGCCCAGCGTGGCGAGAACGGCATGGGCCGGCAGATGTACGGCAAGGGCGGCGAGGACGTGCTGATCGCCGTGCCGACCGGCACCGTGGTGCACAGCGTCGATACCGACGAGGTGATCGGCGACCTGACCCGCCACGGCGAGCGCCTGCTGGTGGCGCAGGGCGGCCGCGGCGGCCTGGGCAACATGCATTTCAAGAGTTCGACCAATCGCACGCCCCGCCAGTCCACGACTGGTACGTCGGGCGACGAGCGCACGCTGCGGCTGGAACTCAAGCTGCTGGCCGACGTCGGCCTGCTCGGATTTCCCAACGCGGGCAAGAGCACGCTGATCCGCGCGGTGTCGGCGGCCACGCCAAAGGTGGCGGATTACCCGTTCACCACGCTGTATCCGAACCTCGGCGTGGTCAGCGTGGAGCCGGCGCGCAGCTTCGTGATCGCCGACATTCCAGGCCTGATCGAGGGGGCGGCCGAGGGCGCGGGGCTGGGCGCGCTGTTCCTGCGCCACATCCAGCGCACTCGGCTGCTGCTGCACCTGGTCGAGATCGAACCGCTGGACGGCACAGACGCCGTCGACCAGATCCGCACCATCGAGGGTGAGCTCAAGCGCTTCGACGCGGACCTGCTGGACAAGCCGCGCTGGCTGCTGCTCAACAAGGCCGACCTGATTCCGGCCGAGGATGCGCGTGAGCTGGCTGCACGCATCGTGTCGGAACTCGGCTGGTCGGCGCCCTGGTTCGTCGTCTCGGGCCTGGCGCGCGAGGGCACCCGCGAGGTGATGCTGAAGGTGCAGGCCTACCTGGACGAATATCTGCGCAGCGAGCGCGAGGCGGCGGACGAGCTCGGCGACTGAGGCGGCGATGAAAGCGCCGGACACCTTTTTCTGCCACGGATCTGCGCGGATGAACGCAGATCAGGCAAACGCACGCGGAACACGCGCCACCCCGCACCCGATTCGCGTTCATCCGCGTCAATCCGTGGCCAACACGAAAACCGCCTCCGCAGAAACGAAAAACCCGGCCGGAGCCGGGTCCTTCTGCAGCGGCCTGGGCCTGCGATCAGGCGGCTTTGAGCGCCTTGATGCGGGCGGTCAGGCGGCTCTTGTGGCGTGCAGCCTTGTTCTTGTGGATCAGGCCACGCGAACCGAAACGGTCGAGCAGCGGCTGGGCCACGGCGAATGCGGTTTCGGCGCCGGCGGCGTCGTTGGCGTCGAGGGCCTTGAGGACCTTCTTGACGGCGGTGCGCAGCTGCGAACGCTGGGCCGTGTTGCGCGCGTTGCGCACGACGGTCTGCTTGGCGCGCTTCTTGGCGGACTTGATGTTGGCCACGATAGGATCCTGGAAACTGGTATGGAAGTGAACGGCGAAAGCCGGCTTGGGCCGGGCTTCGGAAAGACGGAGCCGGAAATTATGGGGGATTCAGTCACTTGGGTCAACAGGGTCGGCACTCGGGAGGACAGGACGTGAGTGCGCCGGATCCGGTCCTGCCGCCGGGCGCCGGGGCGGCCGCGGCACCGCGGCGCGCCGGACTGCTGCGCTCGACCGCCGTGTTCAGCGCGATGACCTTCATCTCGCGCATCACGGGTCTGGTCCGCGACCAGGTCTACGCGGCAGTGTTCGGCGCCAATCCGGCCATGGACGCCTTCCTGGTCGCGTTCCGCATCCCCAACTTCCTGCGCCGGCTTTCGGCCGAGGGCTCATTCTCGATGGCCTTCGTGCCGGTGCTTTCGGAGTACCGGGAGCGCCAGGACCACGCTGCAGTGAAGGCGCTGGTCGACCGCGTCGCCGGCACCCTGCTCGCGGTGCTGCTGGTGCTGACGGCGCTGGCAGTGCTGGCCGCGCCCTGGGTGATCCGGGTGTTTGCGCCCGGCTTCGATGCCGACGGCCCGCAAGGCCAGCTGGCGGCGGAGATGCTGCGCATCACCTTCCCCTACCTGCTGTTCATCTCGATGGCTTCGCTGGCGGGCGGCGTGCTCAACAGCTATCGCCATTTCGCGGTGCCTGCGCTGTCGCCGGTGCTGATGAACATCGCCATGATCAGCGCAGCGCTGGCGCTGGCGCCGCGCATGGACCAGCCGGTGATGGCGCTGGCCTGGGGCGTGTTTGCCGCCGGCATCCTGCAGCTGCTGTTCCACCTGCCATCGCTGGCGAGGCTGGGCCTGCTGCCCAGGCCGCGCTGGGGTGCGGCGCACGAAGGCGTCCGGCGGGTGATGAAGCTGATGGTGCCGACCCTGTTCGGCTCGTCGGTGGCGCAGCTCAACCTGCTGCTCAACACGATCGTGGCGTCGATGCTGATCGGCGGCAGCGTGACCTGGCTGTATCTGGGCGACCGGCTGCTGGAGTTTCCGCTGGGCATGTTCGGCGTGGCGATCGGTGCGGTGATCCTGCCGCACCTGTCCAGCCGCCACGCGGTGGCTGACCCGGACGGGTATTCGAAGGCGCTGGACTGGGGTTTCCGGCTGTGCCTGATGATCGCGATACCGGCATGCCTGGGACTCATGCTGTGCGCCGAGGCGCTGGTGGCGACGCTGTTCCAGCACGGCCGCTTCACCCCGCACGACACGCAGATGGCGCGGCTCACGGTGCTGGCGCTGTCCACCGCGCTGCCCGCGTTCCTGCTGGTGAAGGTGCTGGCACCGGCCTTTTATTCGCGCCAGGACACCCGGACCCCGGTGAAGGCGGGCGTGGTGGCGGTGGCGGCGAACATCGTGGCGACCCTGCTGTTCCTGGCTGCGCTGCTGTGGCTGACCGGGGTGGGGCGCGAGGCCTGGGCGGCCAGCGGCGGCGACATCCGCGCCGCGCTCAAGCTGCTGCCCGGTGCGCACGCCTGCCTGGCGCTGGCCACTGCCGTGGCCGGATGGACCAACGCGCTGCAGCTGTGGTGGTACCTGCGCCGGGCGCAGGTGTTCCGCGCGCAGCCGGGCTGGGGCAGGTTCTGGCGCCAGCTGGCGGTGGCCAGCGTGGCGATGGCGGCCGTGGTGTTTGCCCTGCTGCTGGCCTGGGATGGGTGGACGGCGTGGCACTGGAGCGAGCGGGTCTGGAAACTGGCCGTGGTGGTGGGCGCGGGTGGCCTGGTCTACGTGGCGGCCCTGTGGCTGCAGGGGATCCGGCCGCGCGACCTGCGCCATTGAGCATCACGCCCCTGGATCGCGGCCGGTGGACTGCGTGCGCGCCGGGCGCGCGGGGCGCCCGCTATACTCCGCGGTTCACATGAGCAGGCTGTTTCGCGACGTCGATGGCGGGCCGCTGTGCCCCAACGGCAGTGTGGTCTGCATCGGCGCGTTCGACGGCCTCCATCTCGGCCATCGCGCACTGGTGCGCCACGCGGTCGACCGCGCACGCGCGCTGGGCGTGGAAGCCGTGGCGCTGAGCTTCGAGCCGCTGCCGCGCGAGTTCTTCGCCGCGGCCAGTCCGCCGCCGCGGCTCAGCCTGGCGCGCGGCAAGGTCGAAGGGCTGCATGGCCTGGGCATCGACTGCGTCGGCCTGCTGCGTTTCAACGCGAAGCTGTCAGCCATGGCGCCGCAGGCGTTCGTCGAAACCGTGCTAGCCCGGCGGCTGGCCGCGCGCGAGGTCTGGGTCGGCCCGGAGTTCCGCTTCGGCCATCGGCGTGCCGGGGACATCGAAGTGCTGCGGGCCGCGGGCGCGCAGCACGGCTTTGCGGCAGCCGAGATCGAGCCGCTGCACCTGGACGGCGAACGCGTGTCGAGCACGCGCATCCGCCAGGCGCTGGTCGCCGGCGACTTCGATGCGGCCACGCGCCTGCTCGGCAAGCCGTATGCGGTGTCGGGGCGGGTGGTGCGCGGCCGGCAGCTGGGCCGCACGCTTGGCTATCCGACCGCCAACCTGCGCTTTGGCGGCAAGGTGCCGGCGCTGCGCGGCATCTACGCCACGCGCGTGCACGGCATCGAGGCCGGCGCCGCGTGGCCGTCGGTGTCGAGCTTCGGCACGCGGCCGACGGTAGGCGGCATCGAGCCGCTGCTCGAGGCGCACCTGTTCGATTTCGAAGGCGACCTGTACGGGCGGCGCATCGAGGTCGAGTTCGTCGCGCGCCTGCGCGACGAGGAAAAGTTTCCCGACCTGCCGACCCTGGTCGCGCAGATGCATCGCGATGCCGACGAGGCCCGTCGCATCCTCCAACAGCACACTCCAGGGCGGGCCACCGCGTGACCGAAGACAACGACAGCCAGCGCTACAAGTCCACCATCCTGCTGCCCGCGACGGAGTTCCCGATGCGCGGCGACCTGCCCAAGCGCGAGCCGGCCACGCTCGAGCGCTGGGAGCGCGAGGGCCTGTACGCGCAGCTGCGCGAAAACGCGAACGGGCGCCCGCAGTTCATGCTGCATGACGGCCCGCCGTACGCGAACGGCGCGATCCATCTGGGCCACGCGGTCAACAAGATCCTCAAGGACATCATCGTCAAGTCGAAGTATCTCGCCGGCTTCGACGCGCCCTACGTGCCGGGCTGGGACTGCCATGGCCTGCCGATCGAAATCGCGATCGAGAAGAAGTACGGCAAGGTCGGGGTGAAGCTCGACGCGGTCGAGTTCCGGCAGAAGTGCCGCGAGTACGCGCAGGCGCAGGTCGAGATCCAGCGCAAGGACTTCAAGCGCTTGGGCGTGATCGGTGATTGGGACAACCCCTATCTCACCCTGGACTTCCGCTTCGAGGCCAACGAGATCCGCGCGCTGGCGAAGATCGTCGACAACGGCCACCTCACCCGCGGCGTGAAGCCGGTGCACTGGTGCTTCGATTGCGGCTCGGCGCTGGCCGAAGCCGAGATCGAATATGCCGACAAGCTCTCGCCTGCGGTCGATGTCGCGTATGCCGCGCGCAGCCCGCAGGCGGTGGCGCGCGCGTTTGGCGTCGAGGTGCCCGAGGACGTCGAGGTCGCGGTGGTGATCTGGACCACCACGCCCTGGACGCTGCCGGCCTCGCTCGCGATCTCGATGGGCGAGGACCTGGAATACGCGCTGGTCGAAGGTCCCGCACGTGGCGGCAAGCGCCGCTGGCTGGTGCTGGCCGACGCGCTGGCTGAAAGCGCGCTCAAGCGCTATGGCGTCGAGCAGGCGCAGGTGCTGGGCCGGGCGCTGGGCGCGAAGCTCGAAGGCCTGGTGTTCGCGCATCCGTTCTACGACCAGCGCGACATCCCGGTGCTGCTGGGTGACCACGTCTCGGCCGAGGACGGCACCGGCGCCGTGCACACCGCGCCCGGACACGGTCAGGAGGACTACGCGGTCAGCAAGCAGTACGGGCTGATCGACCGCTACAGCGCGGCCGAACTCAATCCCGTCGACGGCCGCGGCGTCTACCTGCCGTCGACGCCGGCCGCGGATGGCGTCGAACTCGCCGGCCAGCACATCTGGAAAGCCAACGACACGATCGTCGAAGTACTGCGCGCGAGCGGCGCACTGCTTGCGTCGCGCAAGCTCGAGCACAGCTATCCGCACTGCTGGCGGCACAAGACGCCGATCGCGTTCCGCGCCACGCCGCAGTGGTTCATCTCGATGGACCAGGCCAACCTGCGCGCCGACGCGCTGGAGGCGATCAAGGGCGTGGGCTGGTTCCCGGGCTGGGGCGAGGCGCGCATCACCGGCATGGTCGAAGGCAGGCCGGACTGGACCATCTCGCGCCAGCGCACCTGGGGCGTGCCGATCGCGCTGTTCGTGCACCGCGAGACGGGCGATCCGCATCCGCGCAGCAGCGAGCTGATGCGGCAGGTGGCCGATCGCGTCGAACAGCACGGCGTGGACGTCTGGTACACGCTCGACGCCGCCGAGCTGCTTGGCGACGAGGCGAAGGACTACGACAGGATCACCGACATCCTCGATGTCTGGTTCGACTCGGGCGTCACCCACGAGGGCGTGCTGCTCGAGCGCGGCTTCGGCAAGCCGGCCGACCTGTACCTGGAAGGCTCCGACCAGCACCGCGGCTGGTTCCAGTCCTCGCTGCTCACCGGCGTCGCCATCGACAAGGCCGCGCCCTATCGCCAGTGCCTGACCCACGGCTTCACCGTGGACCAGCACGGCCGCAAGATGTCCAAGTCACTGGGCAACGGCATCGAGCCGCAGGACATCATGAAGACGCTGGGCGCGGACATCCTGCGCCTGTGGATCGCCAGCGCCGACTACAGCAACGAGATGTCGCTGTCGCAGGAGATCCTCAAGCGCAACGCCGATGCCTACCGCCGCATCCGCAACACCTCGCGCTTCCTGCTCGGCAACCTCAACGGCTTCGAGCCCGCGCGGCACCTGTGCGCGCCTGAAGAGATGCTCGCGTTCGACCGCTGGATCGTGCATCGCGCCTGGGAGGTGCAGGAGAAGATCAAGGCCGCCTACGCGCGCTACGACTTCTCCGAAATCGTGCAGCTGCTGCTCAACTTCTGCAGCGTCGACCTGGGCTCGCTGTACCTGGACGTCACCAAGGACCGGCTCTACACCATGCGCGAGGATTCGCGCGGCCGGCGCAGCGCGCAGAGCGCGATCTACCACGTCACCGAGGCCTTCGTTCGCTGGATCGCGCCGGTGCTCAGCTTCACTGTCGAGGAGATGTGGGGCTACCTGCCGGCGCCGGCCGCAGGCGCGCGCGAGCGCAACGTGCTGATGGCCACCTGGTACGAAGGCCTGGCGCCGCTGCCGGCCGACGCGCTGCTGTCGGCGAACGATTTCGAGCGGCTGCTCACCCTGCGCGAGAACGTGGCCAAGGTGCTGGAGCCGATGCGCGCCAGCGGCGAGATCGGCGCGGCACTGGAGGCGGAGATCGAGCTGCACGCTGGCACCGCCGACCAGATCCGGGTCGCGCCCCTGGTCGACGAGCTGCGCTTCTTCCTGATCAGCGGCGACGTGAAGGTGCTGCCGTTCGACGGCGAGGAATCGCGGATCGTCGCGACGCGGACCAGCAAACCCAAGTGCGTGCGCTGCTGGCACCATCGCGCGGACGTGGGCACGAGCGCCGCGCATCCGCAGCTGTGCGGTCGCTGCGTGTCGAACGTGGAAGGCCCGGGCGAGGATCGGAAGTGGGTCTGACCGGAACCCGCCGCAGGCTTCCTCCTGTAGGAGCGGCTTCAGTCGCGACCCGGTCTTCGGTGAGCCGGGGAGCGATCGGTGCTGAAGCCGCTCCTGCGCGGGCGATCCGGGAACACTGCCGAACACCAGCCAAGGGAACACAATGACCTCGTCCATACGACCCAACGCGTTGCCCTGGCTGATCCTGTCGGCGATCGTCATCGTCCTCGACCAGCTGAGCAAGTGGTGGGTGCTGACCAGCCTGCCCGAGTACACCGCGATACCGGTGATCGAAGGTTTCTGGAACTGGTA
This sequence comes from Luteimonas sp. A482, assembly GCF_054072655.1. Taxonomy (NCBI): domain Bacteria; kingdom Pseudomonadati; phylum Pseudomonadota; class Gammaproteobacteria; order Lysobacterales; family Lysobacteraceae; genus Luteimonas; species Luteimonas sp. A482. The sequence continues at coordinate 193,738 of NZ_JBSVRO010000005.1, read as the reverse complement.
CCGCACCTACAACACCGGCGCGGCCTTCAGCTTCCTGGCGGGCGCCGGCGGCTGGCAGAAGTGGTTCTTCACCGTGCTTGGCGTGGGCATCAGCGGCCTGCTCGCGTTCTGGTTGTCGCGCACGCCGCGCGCCGACTGGCGCACCGCGCTGCCGTTCGCGCTGGTGATCGGCGGCGCGCTGGGCAACATCATCGACCGCCAGGTCCACGGCCACGTGGTCGACTTCATCCAGTGGCACTGGAAAGGTCATTACTGGCCGGCCTTCAACATCGCCGACTGCGCGGTGGTGGGCGGGGCGATCGGCATCGCACTGTTCGGACTGTTCCAGGGCAAGGGTACGGACGGCGCGAAGCGTCGCTGAGCGCAGCAGCAAGGGCGCGAATGCGCGTGTCCACCGACCGGGGCGGTCCTTACGTCACCGGCGGAGAGTCACTTTTTGCGCCCCGACCGGGTGATGGCCTCGCCGGCCGGCGCCTTCTGGCCGTGGCCATGCCGCCGCACCGGCCCGCGCAGGCACGCCGTCGCCGCCTGCGACACACCGTGTTCCGGCGCTGTTGCCCGCCTGGGCGCTACACTGCGCGCCATGGACATCGTCCTCGCCAATCCCCGCGGTTTCTGTGCCGGCGTCGACCGCGCCATCGAGATCGTCAAACGCGCCATCGAGACCCTGGGCGCGCCGATCTACGTGCGCCACGAAGTGGTCCATAACCGCTTCGTGGTCGAGGACCTGCGCCGCCGCGGCGCGATCTTCGTCGAGGAGCTCGATGAAGTGCCCGATGGCAACACCGTGATCTTCAGCGCCCACGGCGTCTCCCAGGCGGTGCGCGAGGAGGCGGGGCGACGCGGCCTGAAGGTGTTCGACGCCACCTGTCCGCTGGTGACCAAGGTGCACTTGGAAGTCGCGCGCCAGTGCCGCGCCGGGCGCGACGTGGTGCTGATCGGACACGCCGGCCACCCGGAGGTCGAGGGCACGATGGGGCAGTGGAAGGCGGAAGCCGGCAGCGGCCGCATCTACCTAGTCGAAGACCTGGAGGATGTGGCCTGGATCGACCCGTCGCAGCCGGCCAACATCGCCTACACCACGCAGACCACTCTGTCGGTGGACGACACCCGCGACATCATCTCCGCCCTGCGCGCGCGCTTCCCGCTCATCCAGGGCCCGAAGAACGACGACATCTGCTACGCCACGCAGAACCGGCAGGACGCAGTGCGCGCGCTGGCCCAGCAGTGCGACCTGGTGCTGGTGGTCGGCTCGCCCAACAGCTCCAACTCCAACCGCCTGCGCGAGCTGGCCGAACGCGATGGCGTGGAGTCCTACCTGATCGATGGCGCCGCCGAGATCGACCCGGAGTGGGTGGTCGGCCGCCGCCATATCGGCGTCACCGCCGGTGCGTCGGCCCCCGACGTGCTGGTGCAGGGCGTGCTGACGCGCCTGCGCGAGCTGGGCGCCGGCCCCGTGCGCGAACTGCACGGTGAACCCGAGAGCATGGTGTTCGCCCTGCCGAAGGAACTGCGGCTGCAGCTGATCGACTGAACGCGTCCCTGACTGCGCCCCAACGAAAAAGCCCCGCACTGCGGGGCTTTCACGTATCTGGTGCCGGAAATAGGAATCGAACCTACGACCTACGCATTACGAATGCGCCGCTCTACCAACTGAGCTATTCCGGCGAGGGTCGCAAATTCTAGGCCTTGGGCGGCGCCCGGTCAAAGGGGAAGACACGTTGCGGCGGCAGGCGCAGGCCGCACTGCAATCGCACGGGGACGGCGGAACGCGGCACGCCGCGGCGTGCCGTGCGGCCTTACAGCGTGCCCGCTACCGGAACTTCGTTCAGCCGGTTGCGCAACTCGTCGGTGACGCGCAGCGCCAGTGCCACGATCGTCAGGGTGGGGAAGGCCCATCCGCCGGTCGGGAACACCGAGCTGCCCGCGACGTACAGGTTGTCGACGCCATGCACCCGGCACTGCGTGTCGACCACGCCATCTTCCGGCGAATCCGCCATGCGGGTGGTGCCGATGTGGTGCGCGGTGCCGTGCACGTGCGGGACGGCGCTGGCGTCGCGCAGCCAGTCGGCCGGTTCGAATTCGCACTCGAAGCGGGTTGCCACGTCGGCGCTGATGAGGTTCGCGGCGCCACGGATGCTGGCCTGGTCGGCGGCGGACAGCCGCCAGTCCATGCGCACCTTGCGCAGGCCCAGCGCATCGCGGTCGTCGGACAGCAGGATGCGGCTGTCGCGGTTTGGCGCCTGCTCGAAATAACCGACCATTTCCACGCGATCGGTGTCCACGACGCTGCGTCGGGCAAGTTTGCGACGCCCCGCCTGGAAGATGTCGCCGGCATTCAGGGCCGTGCGCAGCGCGAGGCGGCCACGGTCGACCGGCCCGTCGTACGCCGGGATGCGTTCGGGAATCTCCTGCGCCAGCGCGTCGAGCACCTCGTTCTCCACGCTCTGGCTCTCGTCGGCCGGGCCGCGCTTGCCGCGCAACGATGCGCGCAGGGCGCGCAGCGAGGCCAGTCCCTTGGACGCAGGCTGTTCGACCGCGAATGGCCGCGCGCGTGCATTGAGCAGCCGGTGGCTCTGCTGTGCCGACGCCGACAGGCTGAGCTGGTGGTAGGCCGGGCAGGGCGCATCGTCGAGCGCGCGGCTGTAGAGGTTCGCCAGCTGGTCCATGGCGCCAGCCCGGAACGTGCCGAGCCCGCAGCGCGGATGGTCCATGAAGTAGCGGCCGACCAGGTCGCGATCGTTGCCCAGTCCTGCGGGCGCGACGTCGTCGGACAGCAGCAGCAGCCGTGCGTTCTCGATGCCGCCGGTGGCCAGCACGAAATAGCGGGCGTTGACATGGCCACGGCGGCCGTCGGTGGTGCCGATCAGCGCCCGCCGCACCGCCGACGCGTTGTCGAGAGCCTCGAGGCGAAGCACGTTGGCATGCAGCACCAGCTGCAGGTTGGGTGACGTGCGCAGCAGCTCCATGTGCGCCTGGCCGAAGTCGAGCGGGCTGATCCGGCTGGTGCGGTTGTCGAGGTTGGGCGAGGGCGCGTCGCCGTTGCCGGAGGAGAGGTAGGTGCCGTCGCCGAAATCACCCGGATCGACGCGGCAGACCTTGTTGGCCCGCGCGTAGTACGACGCCAGCGCGTCCCACTCGATCGGCCAGCCGCTTTCGGGTACCCATTCGCGCCTTGCCATCTCGATCGAGCTCATCGGGATGCAGCCGCCACCCCACAGGCGGGTCGAACCGCCGAAGGTGCGCAAGCGGCTGAAAGCGGGATCGAGCGCATGCGGCCCGATCGATTCCCCGGCGTTCAACGCCTGGCTGGCGCGCTCGCTGCGCAGGCCGCCGCCTTCGAGCAGGCAGACCTTCCACGGCGTGTTGGCGAGCTCTGCGGCGATGGTGATGCCGGCCGGTCCGCCGCCGATGATGCAGACGTCCGCGTCGAAGGCATCCGGGCAGGCGGGCGAGCTGAAATCATCGATCATCGGTCGTCAGGGCTCTGCGGGACGGGTCGGGTCTGTCTCAGGTGCGCAGACTGGACTCCGGTACGCTGTCGTCCGGATCTACAACGCAAACGCAGATATGGCCAAGGCGCGGACAGCCTACGTGTGCAGTGAGTGTGGCGCGGACTTCAGCAAGTGGCAGGGGCAATGTGGTGCCTGCGGCGCCTGGGACACGCTGTCGGAGTTCGTGGTGGAGCCTGCGGGCACCGCGAAGTCGCCGGCTTCGCGCCGCAGCGGCTGGGCCGGCAAGGTCGATCCGCCGAAGGTCACAGCGCTCAAGGACGTGCAGCAGGGCGAAGAGGTGCGCGTGTCGACCGGCATCGGCGAGTTCGATCGCGTGCTCGGCGGCGGCCTGGTGGCGGGCGCGGTGGTGCTGGTCGGTGGCGACCCGGGCATCGGCAAGTCGACCCTGCTGCTGCAGGCGGTGGCGTCGATGGCATCGTCGCTGCCCGGGCTGTACGTGACCGGCGAGGAATCGCTGGCGCAGGTCGCCGGCCGCGCCTCGCGTCTCGGGCTGCCGGTCGAAGGCCTGAATGCGCTTGCCGAAACCGGGATCGAACGCATCCTCGAGCAGGCCGCCAAACTGCGCCCGCGCATCATCGTGGCCGATTCGGTGCAGACGCTGTGGACCGAGTCGCTCACCGCCGCGCCGGGTTCGGTGAGCCAGGTGCGCGAGAGCGCGGCGCGGCTGGTGCGCTACGCCAAGGAGACCGGCACCGCGGTGTTCCTGGTCGGACACGTCACCAAGGAAGGCGGCATCGCCGGCCCGCGCGTGCTCGAGCACATGGTCGATGCGGTGCTGTACTTCGAGGGCGATTCGGGCAGCCGTTTCCGCGTGCTGCGTGCGTTCAAGAACCGCTTTGGCGCAGTCAACGAGCTGGGCGTGTTCGCGATGGGCGACAAGGGGCTGAAGGAGGTGCCCAATCCTTCGGCGATCTTCCTGTCCGGCGGCAGCGCGCGGCAGCCCGGCAGCTGCGTGATGGTCACGCGCGAAGGCACGCGGCCGCTGCTGGTCGAAGTGCAGGCACTGGTGGACGGCTCGTCGCTGTCGAACCCGCGCCGGGTCGCGGTGGGCCTGGAGGGCAACCGCATGGCGATGCTGCTGGCGGTGCTGCACCGGCACGGCGGCGTGGTCACCAGCGACCAGGATGTGTTCGTCAACGTGGTCGGTGGCATCCGGGTGCAGGAGACCGCGGCCGACCTGCCTGTGCTGCTGGCGGTGCTGTCCTCGCTGCGCGACGCGCCGCTGCCGGAGAAGACGATCGCGTTCGGCGAGGTCGGGCTGTCGGGCGAGATCCGGCCGGTGCCCAACGGCGAGGAGCGGCTCAAGGAGGCGGCGACGCACGGTTTCAAGCGCGCGATCGTGGCCAAGGCGAATGCGCCGAAGGCGGGCAGCTACAAGGGCATGGAGGTGATCGCGGTCGAGCGCTTGGCCGACGCGCTGGAGCAGGTGTGAGCCTTGCGCCTGGCGATGGCGGACGCTGGCCTGCGGCGCGCGTCGTGTCGGTGCTGCTGCATCCGTTCGCGGTGTTCGTCGCGCTGGCACTGGTTGCGGCGTGGCGGCTGGATCCGTCAGGCCTGCTGCGAACCGCGGCCGGCATCGGGGTTGCGGTCGCGATCGTATGGGCGTTCGTGCTGCATCGCCGGCGTTCGGGGCGATGGCAGACCGTCGACGCGTCGCGTCCGCACGAGCGGCCGGCGCTGTACCTGCTTGCCCTGCTGGTCGCGGGCGGCTACTGGTGGTGGCAGGGCGGGCGTGGATCGGCAAGTTCCACCGGTGTGCTGGCGGTGGTCGTGATGCTGTGCGTGGCGGCGATGGCCAACCGCTGGATCAAGCTGTCGCTGCACATGGCCAGCCTGGCGTTTGCCGGCGTGACGCTGCTGGCCCTGTGGCCCGCAGCCGGCGCGGCGACGCTGGCATTGCTGCCGTTGCTGGGCTGGTCGCGGCTGCGCATGGCGCGGCATAGCCTGCCGGAAGTGCTGGGTGGCGCGGCGCTTGGCCTGGCCTGCGGCACCGCGCCGCTGCTGCTGTATTGAGGCGCGATGATTCGCGTGCGCTGATCCTGCGTTGCAGCTGCCGAGGGATGTGCCAGCCCGGACAGTCGGGGCCGGGCGCGGCTGGACACGCCTGAGGGCCGACCCGAAGCGGCCCGGCATGGCTGGGCCCGATCCGGAAGCGGGCTTGCGCAGGAGGGCCGACGGAATTGACCTGGGTCAGTGCGGCCGGCGCGGGCGGCGCAATAGAGTTCGTCCATGCCAAATTTCAGCTTCCCTTCGCCGGCGATGGACGCCCGGATGATCACGCGACGCGCGGAATCCGGGAAGGCGACCGGATCGCTGCAGGCGCCGCTGCCGTGAGGCCATTGGCGTGGGCCGCCGCGCTGGCCCTGTGCGCGGCCGGAGCGCTGCGGGCGCAGGCGCCGGAGTCGGCCGCGACGCCGACCAGGGACCTGGACACCCTGCAGGTCACCGCCACGATCCTGCCCACCGCAGCGATCGACGCCAGCCAGAACATCACCGTGCTCGGCCCGGAACAACTCGAGGCGTGGCGCGGCCGCAGCCTGGCCGACGTGCTGGCCGCACAGGCCGGGCTTGTGGTGGATCGCAGCGCGCGCGGCGGCGGCTACGGCGCGCTGTACCTGCGCGGTGCCGATCCCAGCCACGTCGTGGTGCTGGTCGACGGCGTACGCCAGAACGACCCGCTGTCATCGCGCGGCAGCGCGGTCGACCTCAACACCCTGTCGCTGGAGCGGATCGAGCGCATCGAGATCGTGCGCGGCAGCGCCAGCGTCGCCCATGCCGAGGCGATCGCCGGGCTGGTCCATCTGCACACCCGGCGCGCCGCGAAAGGCGCCAGCGCCGGCGTCGCGATCGGCGGCGACGGCCTGCGCGCGCTCCATGCCGGCCTGTCCGGCACGGACTGGAGCCTGGCCGCGAGCGACCGCGAGGATGGCGACGGCGGCCGCGGCTTGCAGGGCGTGCGCGCCTTCGATGCGGCCTGGGAACGCGAACTGCAGCCGGCACTGACGCTGCGTGCGGCGTTCGGCTACAGCGACAGCGAAGGCCGCGGCTTCCCCGATGACAGCGGCGGTCCGCGCTACGCGGTGGTACGTGAGCTGGACGAACGCGAGGCGCGCGCCCGCCAGTTCTCGCTGCAGGCCCGGTATCGACCATCGACGGGCACGATCGAGGCGCAGTGGGCCAGGTTCTCGCGTGAGGGCGACGAGGATTCGCCGGGCGTGGCCGGCGGCTTGCGCGACCCGGCCGGTCTGCCCGCGCTGGCCGCGCATACCGACTACCGTCGCGACGAACTGCAGGCCACCTGGCGCCGGCCGCTCGGCGCCGCCAGCGAGTTCGGTGCCGGCGTGCTGCACCAGCGCGAACGCGGCATCTACGACGGCCGGATCGACTACGGGTTCTTCCAGTCGCCGGTCGCGTTCTCGATGCAGCGCACCACCGATGCCGCATACGCCGAACTGCGCTGGCGCCACGGCGCCTGGACCGCCCAGGGCGGCCTGCGCCACGAGCGCCGCCGCGATGCCGGCGCCAAGGCCGACCACGCCACCCAGCCAATGCTGTCGCTGCAGCGGCACCTCGGCACGTCCGGCGCACACTGGGGCGCTTCGTTCTCGCGCAGCTCCAGGCCGCCGAGCTTCTACGCGCTGGGCCATCCGCTGGTCGGCAACCCCGAACTGCGGACCGAGCGCGCCGGGCACCGCGAGCTGTACTACGCCACCGCCAGTGATGCGGCCTGGCCGAGCCGGATCACCGTGTTCAGCGCGCGCTATCGCGACCTGGTGGATTTCGACGGCGGGCCGCCGCCGCAGCTGGTCAACCGCGCGCGGATCGAAGCCGACGGGCTGGAATGGCGCAGCGCACACCGCTTCGGCAACGACTGGCAGCTGGGGCTGGACGGCGCATGGATGCGGGTGCGCGATCCGGTCGGCGGCGTGGCCCTGCGCCACCGGCCGCGACTGCAGGCCGGCGCGGACCTGACGGTGCCGCTGGACGGGCAGTACGAACTGTCGCTGCGGCTGCACCACCTCGGGCGCCGCTTCGACTCGTCCATTCCCACCGGCGATCGCTGGCTGGCGTCAGCGACCACGTTCGACCTGGCGCTGCGCCGGCAGTGGGGCCCGGCAGCGCTGCTGCTTGCGCTCGACGACGTGGGCGATGCGCGCGGCGAGGAGGTGATCGGACTGGAGGCGCAGGGCCGCCGGCTGCGGCTGTCACTACAGTGGGACCTGCAATGAAGCTTCGCCACGACAACACGCGGGCGCTCGCATGCGCCGGCATCGTCCTCACGCTGCTGCTGGGCCTGGCCTGGCTCGGCCTGCTGGCGGCCGCACCGGGCCGGGCGCAGGACGCGCCGCCGCCGCCTATTTCGCTGGACGAAGCCATCGGCCTGGTGAATACGTACTGCGGCGCCTGCCATCTGGTGCCGCCGCCGGACATCCTGCCCAAGCGCGACTGGCCGTACGCGGTGCAGACCATGGCCGAGCTCTCGGAGAAGATGCGGGGCCAGGAGTTCATTCCCGCCGACGTGCTGCCGCACATCAAGGCGTTCTATTACGGAAGCAGCCCGGCCGAGCTGCCGCGCTTGCCTTACCTGGCGCCTGCGCCTTCGCCGCTGCGGTTCCGCGCCTCGACCATCGGTGCGACCGCCGAAACTCCGCTGGTCACGCATGTCACCGCAGGACTGAGCGGCGCGCCGACCGACCTGCTGGTGTCCGACGCCGGCCGCCGCGAGGTGCTGCGGCTGTGGCACGAAGATGGCCAATGGCGCGAGCGCGCGCTGGCGGAGCTGGTCGCGCCCGCGCATGCCCAGGTCGTCGATCTCGACGGCGACGGCCTGCTGGACATCGTGGTGGCCGAACTGGGCGAGATGGCGCCGTCGGGCGAGAACGTTGGCAAGGTGGTCGTCCTGCTTGGCGACCCGTCCGGCACGTTCGTCCGCCGTACCCTCGTCGAAGGCCTGGGGCGGGTCACCGACGTGCGCGCCGCGGACCTCGACGGCGACGGCGACATGGACCTCGCAGTGGCCGTGTTCGGCATGAACGACATTGGCGGGATCTTCTGGATGGAGAACCGCGAGGGCGCACTGTATCGACACAATCTGACGTCGCTCGCCGGCGCGCTCGGCATCGACGCGGTGGACCTGGATGGCGACGGCCTGCTGGACCTGGTCAGCCTGGTCTCCCAGGAGCACGAAATGGTGCTCGCCTTCCACAACCTTGGCGGCGGCCGCTTCGAGCAGATGGACCTGGCGCGCGCGCCGCATCCGATGTTCGGCTCGACCTCCCTGCGCCCGGTGGACCTGGACCAGGACGGCGACATCGACCTGCTGTTCACCAACGGCGACGCCTTCGACCTGCAGACAGATCCCAAGCCCTACCACGGCGTGCAGTGGATGGAGAATCTGGGAAACATGCAGTTCGCCTTCCGCGACATCGGCCGCTTCTATGGCGCCGTCACCACGGCGGTCGGCGATCTCGACGGCGACGGCGACCTCGACATCGTGGCCAGCAGTTGGGTCAACTACTGGCGCGACCCGCGCCGCCACACCCTGGTCTGGTACCAGAACGATGGCCGCGGGAACTTCACCCCGCACGCCATCGCCAGCGAGCCGGCCGGGCTGACCTCGCTGTGGCTGGCCGACATGAACGGCGACGGCCGGCTCGACATCGTCGCCGGTGCGTTCCGCATGGACCTGCTGCAGGAGATGCTGGACATGCCGGTCAATGAAGACACCCGCCCCGAGCCCCCGCCCGGGTCTGCGAAGGAGCATCCCCGGCTGCTGCTGTTCGAGAACCTGCCTGCCGACGGGAGTGGCGAAGGGAGCTGAGGTCGCTGCTGCTACGGCCGCGCGTGGCGCGACACCGGCTGCAGGTCGGGCAGGGCGCCGTCGCCGTCGGCCACCGCGGCGATGACCTGGTCAGCCGCCTCCACCTCGATGCCCTCGGCCGCATACCAGTCCGGGTTGTAGTAGCTGTGGGCGTAGCGTTCGCCGCCGTCGCAGAGGATGGTGACGATCGATCCTGTTTCGCCGCGCGCGCGCAGCGCCTGCGCCACGCGCAGCACGCCGACGAAGTTGGTGCCGGTGGACCCGCCGACGCGACGGCCAAGCCGGCGGTTGACGTAGCGCATCGCCGCCAGGCTGAGTCCATCGGGCACCTTGACCATCGCGTCGACGCAGCCGGCGATGAAGCTCGGTTCTGGAGTTGGCCGGCCGATGCCCTCGATCCTCGACGACGGCACCGACACCGCCGGCGACGGCTGGCCCTGCGCCAGCGCGGCGTAATGGCCATGGAATGCCGAATGCTGCGGATCCGCACACAGCACCCGCGTCGGCAGGCCGCGGTAGCTCGCGTAGCGGCCAATCGTCGCGCTGGTGCCGCCGGTGCCGGCGCTGCACACCACCCAGGCCGGCACCGGGTGCGGCTCCTGGTCCATCTGCCTGAAGATCGACTCGGCGATGTTGTTGTTGGCGCGCCAGTCGGTGGCACGTTCGGCGTAGGTGAACTGGTCCATGAAGTGGCCGCCGCTTTCGCGCGCAAGCCGTACCGACTCGGCGGTGATGTCGCGCGCTTCGCGCACCAGGTGGCAGCGTCCGCCGTGGAACTCGATGGCCGCGATCTTCTCCGGCGAGGTGGACGCGGGGATCACCGCCACGAACGGCAGCCCCAGCAGGCTCGCGAAATACGCCTCCGACACCGCGGTCGAGCCGCTCGACGCCTCCACCACCATGCTGCCCGAATGCAGCCAGCCGTTGGCCAGCGCGTACAGGAACAGCGACCGGGCGAGCCGGTGCTTGAGGCTGCCGGTGGGATGGCTGGACTCGTCCTTGAAATAGACATCGATCCCCGGGAAGCCCGGCAGCGCCAGCGGGATCAGGTGGGTATCGGCCGAACGGTTGAAATCGGCCTCGATCCGGCGGATCGCGGCGCTCGTCCAGGCGTGGTGGCCGGAGCAGGCGAGATGGCTGGATTCGTCAAGGAAGGGCATGGCGCGCAACGGGGCGGGGGGACCTCATTCTCGCCGATCCCGCACGGCCCGGCTGGGCGCTGAACGACCGCCGCGACCCCTGCGGTCAAACGCGCTGCAGCAGCAGCTCCAGCACGAACTTGCTGCCGAAGAAGGCCAACACCAGCAGCCCCATCGCCACCAGGGTCAGGCGCACCGCCCTGCCGCCGCGCCAGCCGCGACGCCAGCGGCCAACCAGCAGCGCGCCGAACACCAGCCACGACAGCATGCTGAGCACCGACTTGTGGATCAGGTGCTGGGCGAAGAAGTCCTGCACGAACAGCACACCGGTCAGCAGGGTCGCCGTCAGCAGCACGAAGCCGGTCCAGATCGTGCGGAACAGCAGCGTTTCCAGCTCGGTCAGCGGCGGCAGCACGCGCAGCCAGGCGTGGAATTCGCGCCGCCGCAATGCGCGCTCCTGCGCCCACAGCATGATCGCCAGCAGGGCGGCGATGGCGAGCGCGGCGTAGGCGAGCAGGGCGAGCCAGGCGTGCAGCTCCAGGCGCCAGTCCAGATCACGCGCCACCGTGCCTGCGGCCAGCGCATAGCCGAGCAGCGACAGCGCCGCCACCGGAAACACCACCACCCCCAGCGCGCCCATGCGTCCTGCGGCGGCATAGAGCGTGGTCAGCGCCGCCATGCCCAGGCCCACCAGCGACAGCGCCGAGAAAAAGTGCAGGTCCAGGCCGGATTCCGCGCGCCAGGCCAGGACATGGACCAGGCCATGCAGCGCCACCGCACTCACCGCGGTCAGCAGCCAGAAGCCGGCGCCGGCCGCGCGGTCGACCTGCAGGCGGCGCGCCACCAGCCAGGCCCCCAGCAGGTAGAACACGGCGGCAATGAGAACGATTGGCATCGGGAAAGTGTCGCACGAACCGGGCTGCGGGGCAGCGGGCGGGCCGCAGCCAGCGGAGCCGCGGCGGCCGCCCGCTATACTCGGCGGCCCTGTTTTCCGCGACGTTTCCGCCATGTTCGAATCGCTCACCCAGCGCCTGTCCGGCACCATGGACCGCCTGCGCGGCCGCGGCCGGCTGACCGAGGAGAACATCCGCGAGGCCACGCGCGAGGTGCGCATCGCGCTGCTCGAGGCCGACGTCGCCCTGCCGGTGGTGCAGGCGCTGGTCGAACGGATCAAGGTCCGCGCGGTTGGCCAAGAGGTGCTCAAGTCGCTGACCCCGGGGCAGGCGCTGATCAAGGTGGTGCGCGACGAGCTCACCACGGTGATGGGCGCGCAGGCCAGCGAGCTCAACCTCAACGTGCCGGCGCCGGCGGTGATCCTGATGGCCGGCCTGCAGGGCGCCGGCAAGACCACCACGGTCGGCAAGCTGGCCAGGCTGCTCAAGGACAAGCGCAAGAAGAAGGTGATGGTGGTCAGCGCCGACGTCTACCGTCCGGCCGCGATCGAGCAGCTCAAGACCCTCGCCGAGCAGACCGGGGTGCTGTTCTTCCCGTCCGACGTCGGCCAGCAGCCGGTGGACATCGTGCGCGCCGCGATCGCCGACGCGAGGAAGTCCTTCGCCGACGTGCTGATCGTCGATACCGCCGGCCGGCTCGCCATCGACGAGGCGATGATGGCCGAGATCAAGGCGCTGCACGCCGCGGTCAATCCGGTCGAGACGCTGTTCGTGGTCGATTCGATGACCGGCCAGGACGCGGCCAACACCGCCAAGGCCTTCGGTGAAGCGCTGCCCCTGACCGGCGTGGTGCTGACCAAGACCGATGGCGACGCGCGCGGCGGCGCGGCGCTGAGCGTGCGCTACATCACCGGCAAGCCGATCAAGTTCATCGGCACCAGCGAGAAAACCGACGGCCTGGACGTGTTCCATCCCGATCGCGTCGCCAGCCGCATCCTCGACATGGGCGACGTGCTGTCGCTGGTCGAGCAGGTCGAGCAGCAGGTCGACAAGGACAAGGCCCAGAAGCTGGCCGAGAAGGTCGCCAAGGGCAAGAAGTTCGACCTCAACGACATGCGCGACCAGCTCGAGCAGATGCAGAACATGGGCGGCATCGGCAGCTTGATGGAAAAGCTGCCGGGCCTGGGCCAGGTGCCCGAGCACCTCAAGCAACAGGTGCAGCAGAGCAAGGAAGTGCCGCGCATGATCGCCATCATCAGCTCGATGACGAAGAAGGAGCGGCGCAACCCGGCCCTGCTCAACGGCTCGCGCCGCGCGCGCATCGCCGCCGGTTCGGGCACGCACCCGTCGGATGTCAACAAACTGATGAAGCAGTACCAGCAGATGGAAAAGATGATGGGCAAGATGGCCCGCGGCGGCATGAAGGGCATGATGCGCGGCCTGCAGGGCATGATGGGCGGCGCGGGGCGGATGCCGTTCCGCTGATGGCATCGGGGTGTCATCCGAACGCAGCATCCGGTTGTGACCCACACGCAGCATCCGGTTGTCATCCCGAGCGCAGCGAGGGATCTTGCCCCGGGTGCCAGCGGAAACAGGATCCCTCGCTGCGCTCGGGATGGCAGCTTCCGGGGTCGCGCCGGCGACACGATCTGGAATGAACGCATGACCCTCGCCTTCCTCGACGGCCGGCCCGCCACCGCCGACGACCTGCGCGCGCTGGCCCTGGCCAACTACGGCCACTTCAGCTCGATGCAGGTGCGCGGTCGCGCGGTGCAGGGGCTGGACCTGCACCTGCGCCGGCTGGAGTCCGCGACCCGCGAGCTCTTCGACGCGACGCTCGACGACGCGCACATCCGCGTTGCCATCCTCGCCGCGCTCGACGCGGCCGGCATGGAGGACGCCAGCGTGCGCGTCACCGTGTACGCGCGCGGCTTCGACTACACCGCACCCGACCGCGCCGTGCCGGTCGACGTGCTGGTCTCGCTCAACCCGCCGCGCCGGGCCGACCCCGCGCCGGCCCGGGTGAAGACCTACCCCTTCCAGCGGCCGCTGCCGCACCTCAAGCACGTGGGCACATTCCCGCTGTTCCAGCACCGGCGGCAGGCGCGGCGCGAAGGCGTGGACGACGCGCTGTTCACCGACGCCGAGGGCCGGATCAGCGAGGGCTCGGTCTGGAACATCGGCTTCTGGGATGGCGGCCAGGTGGTCTGGCCACAGGCGGACGCCCTGCGCGGTACCGCCGAGCGCCTGCTGCAGGCTGGGCTGGCCGAAACCGGCGTGGCGCAGCGGACCGTCCCGGTCGAGGCGCGGGCGCTGGACGGGATGCGCGCCGCGTTCGCGGCCAACGCCACCGGCATCTGGCCCATCTCCGGGATCGATGAGACCACGCTGCGGCCGGATCCTCGTCTCATGGAGGCGCTTGCGGCAGCGCTCCGCACCCAGCCCTGGCAGCCACTGGCCGGTTGACCGGAGCGGAACAGCGCTGGCGCGCGCGGGGTAGCGGCCTTGCAGGTGCGACGTTGGTCGCGGGCCCGGCGGGTTCCCAGTGCCGCCGGCTGCACTTGGCGGGGTTCCGCGGCTCGGGTCAATGACTTACAATTGCCGGCTTACCTCGCCATCCTGGCGACTGGGCAACACCGAGAACCACCATGGTCAAGATCCGCCTTACCCGCGGCGGCGCCAAGAAGCGCCCCTTCTACCACATCATCGTCACCGACTCGCGCAGCGCGCGCGACGGCCGCAACATCGAGCGCCTGGGTTACTACAACCCCGTCGCGCAGGGCGCCGAAGAGCGCATCGTGCTGGACACCGCGCGTGTCGACCACTGGGTTTCGAAGGGCGCACAGCTGACCGACAAGGTCCGCAACCTGTACCGCGAAACCGTCAAGGTCGCCCCGGCCGCGTGATGTCCGGGCCGCGCGCCGCGTGGCCACGCAAAGCATGACCGACCAGACGCGCCGCATCCTCATGGGCAGGATCCACGGCGCGTTTGGCGTGCGTGGCGAACTGAAGCTCGAATCCTTCAGCGATCCGCCCGAGGCGATCCTCCGGTACCTGCCGTTGACCCTGCGCACCGTGCAGGGCAGCGAGCGCGAACTGGAAGGCGCCCGCGGCCGCAGCACCGCCAAGGGCATCGTGATGCAGCTGCCCGGGGTCGACGATCGCGACGCTGCCGAAGCGTTGCGCGGCGCCGAGATCTTCGTCCCGCGCAGTGCACTGCCGCCGCCGGCGCCCGGCGAGTACTACTGGGTCGACCTGGAAGGCCTGCGCGTGCTGAACACCGACGGCGCCGACTTCGGCGTGGTCTCGCACCTGTTTTCGACCGGCGCCAACGACGTGCTGGTCGCGCGCGGCGAGCGCGAACGGATGATTCCCTTCGTGCTGCCCGATTACATCGTCTCGGTCGACTTCGACGCGCGCTGCGTCACGGTCGACTGGGACGTGGATTTCTGAAGGCGCTCCGGTCGAGGGTCGCCATCAGGATGTCATCCCGAGCGCAGCGAGGGATCTTGTCCCAGGTCGCCGGCAAACCAGATCCCTCGCTGCGCTCGGGATGACAATCGTCCAGACAGACAGCCGGATCCGAAACCAGGCGTGATTCCTGACCCGGCGCCCCGCCGCAATCTCGATCCTTGAGCCCACCATGCGCATCGAACTCATCAGCCTGTTCCCCGAATTCGTCGCCCAGTGCGCCGGCTTCGGCGTGGTCGGGCGGGCGCAGGAGCGGGGGCTGCTGTCGATCCAGGGCTGGAATCCGCGTGATTACGCGGCAGGCAACTATCGCCGGGTCGACGATCGGCCCTTCGGTGGCGGGCCAGGCATGGTGATGCTGATCGATCCGCTGCGGGCGGCGATCCGGGCCGCACGCGAGGCCGATCCGGCGCCGGCGAAGGTCATCTACCTCAGTCCCCAGGGCCGTCCGCTGACCCAGTCCCTGGTCCGTGAACTGGCCGGCCGCGAGCGGCTGATCCTGCTGTGCGGGCGCTACGAGGGCGTCGACGAGCGCCTGGTGGCGGCCGAGGTCGACGAGGAACTGTCGATCGGCGACTACGTGCTGTCGGGCGGGGAGCTGGCCGCGGCGGTGGTCATCGACGCGGTCGCCCGGCTGCAGGATGGCGCGCTGAACGATGCGGAATCCGCCGCCCAGGACAGTTTCGAGGCCGACGGCCTGCTCGACTGTCCGCACTACACCCGGCCGGTCGAGCACGCGCTGGGCGCCGTGCCGGAGGTGCTGCTGTCGGGCAACCATGCCGAGATCGCGCGCTGGCGGCGGCGCCAGTCGCTGCTGCGCACCCAGCAGCGGCGCCCGGACCTGCTGGACGGGGCCGAACTCGACGCCGAAGAGCGCCGCTGGCTGGCAGAAGCGGCCGGGGCCGGCCCGGTTGGCTGAGCGGGTCTTGGCGCGCCGCCGCCGATTGCGGCTATAATACGCGGCTGACCCGCCAGCAAGGTGGGCAGCCTAGCCAAGAGCGTGCGTCCGCGTGCACCACGCCTATAACGAATCCAACAGGCTCCAACGAGATCCCGCCATGACCACCAAGCCCTCCCTGAATACCCTGCTGCAGCAGTTCGAGACCGAACAGGTGCAGCGCCAGCTTCCCGACTTTGGCCCCGGCGATACCGTCATCGTCAACGTCAAGGTCAAGGAAGGCGCCCGCGAGCGCATCCAGGCCTATGAAGGCGTGGTCATCGGCAAGAAGAACGCCGGTCTCAACTCCGCGTTCACCGTGCGCAAGATCTCGCACGGCTTCGGCGTGGAGCGCGTGTTCCAGACCCACAGCTCGACCATCGACTCGGTCGACGTGAAGCGCCGCGGCAAGGTTCGCGCCGGCAAGCTGTATTACCTGCGTGGCCTGGAAGGCAAGAAGGCGCGCATCAAGGAAGACCTGTCGCACCACGCCAAGGCCAAGGCCGCGGCTGCTGCTGCGGCGGCTGCGGCCGCGGAATCCGCCAAGTAATCCGGCGCTCCGCTTCCGATCCGCAGACGGCCGCCGCAAGGCGGCCGTTCGCGTTTCAGGCCTCGCCGCGCGCCGGGTGCCGCGCCGGCTCCGGGCAGAGGTCGGCAACCGGTGACGGCGTCTGCGCCGGTACTTCCGCCGGCACTGCCACCGCGCGTGGTTCGATCGTCATCATCTTCGCCTCGCGCCAGCGGCCCCAGCGGTAGTAGGCCAGCGACATCGCCATGGCGCAGACGGCGCTGGCGGGAAAACTCCACCAGATCGCATCCGCACCCAGCGTGGGCTGCAGGAGCGTGGCGAAAGGAATGCGGATGCCCCACAGCGCGATCCCCAGGATCAGCAGCGGCGGCAGCACCGCGCCGGTCGAGCGCACAACGCCCGACACCACGAAGGTCACGCCAAAGAACAGGAACGACCAGACCGCGATGTGGTTGAGGTGCCGCGCGTGCTCCAGGGCTCCGCTCGCCTCGGGCAGGAACAGCGCCAGCGTGTGCCGGTCGAACAGCAGGATCGGCGCGATCAGCGCGCCGGTCAGCAGGAAGTTGAACAGCACGCCGGTGCGCGCGGTCGCATCGACGCGATCCCATCGCCCCGCGCCCACGTTCTGCGCTGCCATGGACGAGCAGGCCGCACCCACCGCCATCGCCGGCATCTGCACGTAGGTCCACAGTTGCAGGGTCGCGCCGTAGGCGGCCGTCATCTCGACGCCGTAGCCGTTGACCATGCTGATCATCATGATCATCGCCAGCGAGATCAGGATCATCTGCAGGCCCATCGGCACGCCCTTGACCACCAGTGCGCGCAGGATGGCGGGATCAGGCCGGTAATAGGCGCGTTCGTGGCGGCTGATCCACAGGGGATGGCGCCGGTGGCGCAGCCACAGCAGCAGCGCGGCCAGGGCGAGTCCATTGGCGATGAAGGTCGCCATCGCCGAGCCGGCGATCCCCATTTCCGGCAGCGGGCCGATGCCGAAGATCAGCAGCGGATTGATGATGATGTCGAGCACGACTGCCAGCAGCAGGAACACGAACGGGGTGCGGGTGTCGCCGGCGCCGCGCAGGATCGCAGTCAGAAACGCGAACATGTACAGGAACGGCACCGCCAGGAAGATGATGCGCAGGTAGGCTTCGGCCAGCGGCAGTGACTCGGCGGGCGTATCCATCCAGCCCAGGATCGCGCGCGACAGCGGCAGCCCGGCCAGCGCGATCATGATCGAGACGGCCAGGAAGAAGCTGGCGCTGGTGCCGATCACGCGGCGCGCCTGCACCATGTCCTGGCTGCCCATCGCCTGCGCGACCAGGATCGTCGCCGCCATGCCGACGCCGAACACCGCGCCGATCAGGAAGAACATGATGTTGTTGGCGTTCGCGGTCGCGGTCAGCGCGTGCTCGCCGAGAAAGCGTCCGACCCAGACCGCGTTGACCGAGCCGTTGAGCGACTGCAGCACGTTGCCGCCCATGATCGGCAGTGCGAACACGAGCAGGGTGGGGGCGATGGGGCCCCGGGTGAGATCGCGTCCGCCGGATTTCATCTGCGGCATCTTGCCAGAGCGCTGTTGAGGCGCGAAGAGAGGGGGCCGGGCTGCGCACGGTCGGGTTGGTCCCGCTGCGGATTGCGCGGATGCGCGGACAAGCTCAAGCGGATGTCATGGTGATGAAGGTCCGAACGCCAGGCAAACAGCCTGGGCGTGAATCGCCGATCGCGATGCGGCCCGGCGGAACCTGTGGCGGGACGAGTGTTCTCGACGGCATTGGGACGGGGCAGGACCTAGAATCCGCCCATGACCGAACACTCCGGCGCAGCGCATACCGTCCGGCTCGACCTGTGGCTATGGGCGGCGCGTTTCTACAAGACGCGCGCACTGGCCAAGCAGGCGGTCGAGACCGGCAAGGTCGAGATCGGCGGCCAGCGCGCGAAGCCGGCGCGTGGCGTACGCGTGGGTGATGCGCTGCGAATCGAACGCGGTGCCGAGGTGTTCGAGCTCGAGGTGTGGGGACTGTCGGACACGCGCGGACCAGCGCCGGTGGCACAGGCGCTCTACGCCGAGTCCGAGGCCTCGCGCCTGCGGCGAGAGGCGGCGCGCGATCTCGCACGCGCCGAGCGTACCGGCTACCGAGCACCGGAAAGCAAGCCGGACAAACGCGCACGCCGGCTGATCCGCGCGCTGGGCGACATCGACGCGAGTTGAGGGGTGGTCGCCTCTCGTCCGGCCCGTCCGGCCCGGCCTACCCGAATCCCTGTAGGAGCGGCTACAGCCGCGATCGAGAACCGGGCACGCGCCCACGGAAGTCCCTTTCGCGGCTGAAGCCGCTCCTACAGAACTGCGTGGCGACGGAGATCCTTCCGGCGCCGCAAGAAAAAGCCCGCGCATCCTGCGATGCGCGGGCCGGTTTACGCGAAGCTGGACTCAGTAGCGGACGCGCAGGGTCACGCCATACATCCGCGGCGCCGCCGGGAAGGCGTTGAAGGTGTTGAGCGGGTTGCCCGGGTCCGGGAACAGCCCCTGCAACGGAGCGTCGAAGCCGACCTGCACATAGTCGGTGTCGGTGATGTTGGTGCCCCAGAGCTCGACCACCCAACGGCTGTCTTCGGCGCCAATGCCGAAGCGGGCGTTGACCACCGTGTAGGACGACTGGTGCTTCTCGACGTCAAGGTCCGAGCCG
This sequence comes from Luteimonas sp. A482, assembly GCF_054072655.1. Classification (NCBI taxonomy): domain Bacteria; kingdom Pseudomonadati; phylum Pseudomonadota; class Gammaproteobacteria; order Lysobacterales; family Lysobacteraceae; genus Luteimonas; species Luteimonas sp. A482. Next base: position 174,749 of record NZ_JBSVRO010000005.1, on the reverse strand, counting down.
GTGTTGTAGTCGCCCATGTACTTCGCGCCGATGTTGAAGCGGCCGACCATCGCGTTGCTGAAGTCCCACTCGTAGGTGACCGCCATCGAGCCCGACCACTCCGGCGCGAACGGCATCGTCGCGCCGGGCAGCTTGTACAGCGCACCCGAGGTGCTGAGCGGCGTGCGCTCGACGAAGTCCACCCCCGGGATGTCGTCGCCGAAGGTGGTGTCGGCATACATCAGGCCGCCCTGCAGCATCAGGCCCTGGACCGCCTGCGGCTGCCACAGGATTTCCGCATCCACGCCCTTCGAGGTGACCTTCGGGATCGAGCGCACCACGAAGCTGGTGCCCAGGAAGCTGTTGAGCTGGAAGTCCTCGTACTCCTGGTGGAACAGCGTGGCGTTGAGCAGCAGCGATCCGCCGGCCCAGGTGGTCTTGGCACCGAGTTCGTAGCTGTCCACGAACTCGCCGTCGAACGAGGTATCCAGCACCGGGGTGATGCCCGCGCCGCTGGCGGAATCGCCGTCGGCCGACTGCACGCGATCCAGATTGAAGCCGCCGCCCTTGTAGCCGCGCGCGGCCGACAGGTAGGTCATGACGCTCTCGTTCCAGCGGTAGGCCGCCTTCAACGTGCCCGACCACTCCTTCTCCTCGCTCTCCTGGAAGGTGTCGCGTGCCGGCGAGTTGTGCAGCGCGTTGGCCCAGGGCAGGCACATGTAGCCAGCGATCTGCGGGCCAACGCCCGGGCTGGCGGGCGTCCCGGTCATGATGGCGTTCTGCACCGCGGCCGGCAGGCTGGCAAACGTGCTGCTGCGCGAACTCAGTGCCGCCCGCAGCCGAGCGTAACGGCCCGGGTTGAGCGGATTCTGATCGGTGAGTGCGCCGGTGCAGGCCAGGCTGCCGTTCGGGTTGCTGTAGTCCGAGGTCAGTTCCTTGTCCTCGCGGGTGTAGCGCAGACCGAGCGTGAGGTCGAGCGCGTCCGTTGCGTGCCAGGTGTTGTTGGTGAACAGCGCCAGGCTCTTCGCGTTCTGCTCGTAGCGGTCGAGCGCGCCCAGGCCTGTGAATCCGCTGCCGTAGGGCGTGCCGCCCACCTGCGACAAGAACGCCGCGGGCGGAATGCCCAGCGGGTTGTCCAGCGGAATGCCAGCGGCGGCCAGACCCTGTCCCACCAGCGTATAGACAAGGGTGGACACATAGGGCTCGTAGTGCGGGCCGACGCGGTAGCTCTCGTTGCGCGTCAGGTCCTCGTCGGCATAGAACATCCCGACCATCCAGTCGAGCCGGTCGGTCGAACCGGTCAGGCGCAGCTCCTGGCTGAAGGTCTCGAAGCCGGTATACGACTCGTCCTCGTTGGCGTTGCGGTAGAGCAGGTCGGCGGTGCTGAAGTCGTAGTCGAGGCCGTTGATCGCCTCCCATTCGCGCGAAGCGGTGATCGAGGTCAGCGTCGCGCCGCCCAGGGCGCCGATGTCCCAGTTGATCTCGGCCGAAACGCCGCTTTCCTTGATGTCCTGGGTGGTCGGGCGGTTGCTGTAGGCGACCCGGTCGAAGGGATCGTCGCCAGGCGCCGCGAGAGCCTGGCCGCCGGCCAGCGCGTTGAGGATCGGGGCGGTGCCGCCCACGGTGGTCTGTACGGCGGTGCAGCAGTTCTCCTCGCGACTGGTGTAGTCGGCCGAAAGCAGGATCTCGAGGCTTTCGGACGGCTCGAACAGCAGCTTGCCGCGCAGCGTGTGGAAGTTCTGGTCGTAGTCCTCGTCCTCGGTGCGCGGGCCGTTGCCGGTCTCCACGTCCATCCAGCCGTCGCGCTTGCGCTTGGCCGCGTAGACGCTGAACGTGGCGCTGTCGCTGAAGCTGTCGTTGTAGCTGGCGGCCACGCCGAGCGCGCCGTAGTTGCCGGCGGTCACCTCGGCCTCGGCGCTCTGGGTGTAGCCCGGGCGCCGGGTGATCACGTTGATCACGCCGGCCGAGGTGTTCTTGCCGAACACCGTGCCCTGCGGACCCTTGAGCACCTCGATCCGCTCGAGCTGACCGAGGTCGCCGAAGCCGACGCTGTTGCGCGGCCGGTAGACGCCGTCGATCACCACGCCCACCGACGATTCCAGGCCGACGTTGTCGCCCACCGTGCCGATGCCGCGGATGCGGGCGGTGGTGATGGCCTCGTTCTGGGTGCTGGTGACGGTGAGGCCAGGCACCAGGATCTGCAGGTCCTTGATGTCGCGCACGCTGGCATCGCGCAGCAACTGCTCGTCCAGCGCGGTGACCGAGATGGGCACGTCCTGCAGGGCTTCCTCGCGCTTTTGCGCAGTCACGGTCAGGGTGGCCAGGGTCCTGGTTTCCTCTGCCGGTGCTGCTGCGGAATCCTGGGCAGCCGCCGGAGCGGCCATGGAAACGATCGCCGAGAACAGGGCGACGGCAAGTGTGTTGCGCTGCGGATGGCCTGACGCCATGAGAACTCCCCCAATAGGTTGGAATGGCACTGCGGTGACGCGAAGCGGATGCTGCGACAACGATGCGCGGCCGGCCGCGGCGGGCGCCGCGGGTGGACCTCGGAAATAACGGCCCGCGTGGGGGACTGGCCGGCTTCCGGAAAACCTGGAGCAAACAAAAACCTAACATAATTACGGAATATGGGAAGCGCCCCGTGCGTTTGCGTATGGGCGGCCCCCTCCCCAGCGCCGCCGGAGTGCCCGGATACCGCCCGGACCGGCGACGCGGCCAACCGCCAAGCACCGCCTGGCGGCGCGCAGTTGCGGAGCGTCTCCGGCCGCAGTAGGCTGCATGCGCCGCCACGCCGGCCTGGTTCGCGCGGCCTTCGTGCACGCGCACGCCTGCTGCCGCCAAACGCGGCGAGGGAGGAGCATGGATCTGCTCGAACCGCTGGTCGATCCGCAGCTGTCCCATGTCTCCACGGGGCGCCTTCCCGACGCGGCGCGGGTGCGCCAGCTCGTCATCGACGCACATGCCCGCTTCGCCTCCCTGGACCAGGGGCAGGTGTCGCAGGTGTATCCGGCCCTGGCGCGTGTGTCGCCCGATCTGTTCGGCATCTGCGTCGCAGGCGTGGACGGCCAGGTCTTCTCGGTCGGCGATGCCTCACACCCGTTCACCATCATGAGCGTGTCCAAGCCGTTCGTGTTCGCGCTGGTCTGCGACCTGATCGGCGCCACCGGCGCGCGCGAGCGCATCGGCGCCAACGCCACCGGCTATGCGTTCAATTCGGTGGCCGGGATCGAACGGCAGCCCGGCGCGCGCAGCAATCCGATGGTCAACGCCGGCGCGATCGCCACCACCAGCCTGGCGCCCGGCGCAACCATCGAGCAGCGATGGGAGTTCCTGCGCGGCGGCCTGTCGCGCTTCGCCGGACGCGAGCTGTATCTCAACGACGAGGTGTTCGCCTCGGCCAGCGAGACCAACCATCGCAATCGCGCGATCGCCTCGTTCCTGCACAGCAACGGCGCGATCTGGTGCGATCCGACCGAGGCGGTCGAACTCTATACCCGCCAGTGCTCGCTCGACGTCACCGCCCACGACCTGGCGCTGATGGGGGCCACGCTCGCCAACGGCGGCTTCAACCCGCTCACCCGCGAGTACGTGGTCAGGCCCGACGTGGGCCACTACGTGCTGGCAGTGATGCTGACCGCGGGCATGTACGAAACCTCGGGCGACTGGCTCTACGAAATCGGCCTGCCGGGCAAGAGCGGCATCGGTGGCGGCATCGTCACCGTGTCGCCCGGAAAGGGCGGGCTCGGCACCTTCTCACCGCCGCTGGACGAGGCCGGCAACAGCGTGCGCGGGCAGCTCGCCGCGCAGTCCCTGTCGCAGCGCCTCGGCCTTGACCTGCTGATGTCCACGCCGTCGAGCGGCTGGCCGTAGTCCCGGCGCGCGTCGCGCGGAACCGTTGCACCACCAGAAAAAGGAACTCGCATGAACGCGACTGACATGCAGGACCGACGCGAATCCTGGGTCCCGATGATCGCCATCGCCTTGGGCCAGGCGATCATGTCCTACAACGTCGCCTCGCTGCCGGTCGCGCTGGGCGGCATGGTCGACAGCTTTGGGGTGGCGCCCACGGTGGTGGCCACCGGCATCGTCGCCTATTCGATGATCGTGGCCGGTTTCGTGATGCTGGGCGCCAAGCTGGTGCAGCGCTTCGGCGCGCTGCGCGTGTTCCGCGCGGCGGTGGCGCTGTTCGGCGCCGCGCAGGGGCTGATGACCTTCTCCCCCAGCGCCAACGCCATGATCACCGCGCAGGCGCTGTGCGGCGCCGCCGGCGCCGCGATCGTGCCGTCGCTGGTGGCGCTGATCGCGGAAAACTACCGCGGCACGCAGCAGGCCACGGCGCTGGGCGCACTGGGCTCGGCCCGCGCGGGCGCGGGCGTCGCGGCGTTCCTGATCGGCGGCATTCTCGGCACGACGATCGGCTGGCGGCCGGCCTTTGGCCTGCTGATGGCCGTGTCGGCGCTGGTGTTCCTGCTCAGTTTCCGGTTGCGCTCCGACGGCGGTCGCCCCGACGTGCGCATCGATGGCGTCGGCGTTCTGCTCGCGGCCTCGGCGATCGTGCTGATCAGCTTCGGCTTCAACAACCTCAACACCTGGGGCATCGGGCTGGCGCGACCCGGCGCGCCGTTCAACCTGTTCGGCGTATCGCCGGCGCCGGCGATGATCGTTGTCGGCGTCGCGCTGGGACAGGCGTTCCTGAGCTGGACCCGGCGGCGCGAGCGCCTGGGCAGGACACCGCTGCTGCCGCTGGAGGTGCTCGACTCGCCGCAGGAGCGTGCCGCAGTCTACGCCATGTTCACGGTGGTGGCCCTGGAGGCGGTGCTGAACTTCTCGGTGCCGCTGTACATCCAGATCGTGCAGGGACGCAGCCCGATGGCCACGGCCGTGGCGATGCTGCCGTTCAACCTCACTGTGTTCTTCGCGGCGATGCTGATCGTGCGCTTCTATACGCGCTTCACCCCGCGCCAGATCGGGCGGGGGGGATTCGTGCTGTGCGCGGTCGCACTGCTGTGGCTGGCCTTCGTGATCCGCAACGACTGGAGCGAAGTGCCTGTGATGGCCGGCCTGATCGTGTTCGGCATCGGCCAGGGATCGCTGGTGACCCTGCTGTTCAACGTGCTGGTGACCTCCTCGCCCAAGGAACTGGCCGGCGATGTCGGCTCGCTGCGCGGCACCACCAACAACCTGGCCGCGGCCGTGGGCACTGCGGTCGCCGGCGCGCTGCTGGTGGGCCTGCTGAGCGCGGCGGTGATGCGCAACGTCGCCGCCACCCCGCAGCTGACGGAGGAGCTGCAGGCGCAGATGCCGCTCGACCGCATCACTTTCGTCAGCAACGAGCAGCTTGCCGCGCTCGTCGAGGCCACCAACGCCACCCCGGCGCAGAAGGCCGAAGCGATCCGGATCAACACCGAGTCGCGGCTGCGCGCGTTGAAGATCGCGCTGCTGCTGATGGCCGGCTTCGCGCTGCTGGCGATCTTCCCCGCCGGCCGCCTGCCGAACTACCGGCCAGGCGAGATTCCCGACCCGGACCCGCAGCCCGTCCCGAAGGGGGGAGCAGCGTCGGCCGACGCCTGATTCCGGCGGCGGGGCGATGCACCGCCGTGGCCGTGGTTCCCTTCCCCGCCGCGGCGGCGGTGCAACGCTCCCGCCCCCGGTCCTGTCCGCGCGGGCGCCGCGGCATACACTTGCCGTTCCATCCATCCACCGAGACCGTCCTCTTTGCAGCGCCCCGATCCCGCCCATTCCCCAGCGCCGGGCAAGGCCACCGAACACACGCCCCTGATGAAGCAGTACTTCGCCGCCAAGGCGGAGCACCCCGACGTGCTGCTGTTCTTCCGGATGGGAGATTTCTACGAGCTGTTCCACGACGACGCGCGCAAGGCCGCGCGACTGCTCGACATCACCCTGACCCAGCGCGGCAGTTCCGCCGGGCAACCGATCCCGATGGCCGGCGTGCCGCACCACGCGTCGGAAGGCTACCTGGCGCGGCTGGTGGCGCTGGGCGAGTCGGTGGCGATCTGTGAACAGATCGGCGACCCGGCCGCGAGCAAGGGCCTGGTCGAACGCAAGGTGGTGCGGATCGTCACCCCCGGCACGGTCACCGACGAGGCCCTGCTCAACGAGCGGCGCGACACGCTGCTGCTGGCGCTGGTGCGCGGCAAGGCCGGTTACGGCCTGGCCTGGGCGGACCTGTCGGCGGGGCGCTTCCTGGTCAACGAGGTCGCCAACCAGGACCAGCTGGAGGCCGAGCTGGCCCGGCTCGATCCGGCCGAACTGCTGCTGCCCGACGAGGAAGGCTGGCCGTCATCGCTGCAGGAGCGCACCGGTATGCGTCGGCGCGCGCCGTGGCTGTTCGACCCGGACACGGGACGTCGCCAGCTGCTTCGCTTCTTCGGCCTGCACGATCTCACCGGCTTCGGCATCGAGGACCGGCCGCTGGCCATCGCCGCGGCAGGCGCGCTGCTGGGCTACGTGGAGGAAACGCAGAAACAGCGCCTGCCGCACCTGACCTCGCTCGCGGTGGAAAGCGGCGATGGCGCGATCGCCATGAACGCGGCCACGCGCCGCCACCTCGAACTCGACACCCGCGTCGACGGCGACACCCGCCACACCCTGCTCGGCGTGCTCGACAGCACCGTCTCGCCGATGGGCGGGCGGATGCTGCGGCGCTGGCTGCACCGGCCGCTGCGCGAGCAGGACACCGTGCGCCTGCGCCACGACGCGGTCGCAACCCTGATCCACCACCGCTGCGAGGACACGCTGCGCGAGCGCTTCCGCGCGCTGGGCGACCTGGAGCGGATCCTCTCGCGCATCGCGCTGCGCTCGGCGCGGCCGCGCGACCTGTCGACGCTGCGCGACGGACTGGCGATGCTGCCGTCGCTGCGCGATCTGCTGGCGCCGCTGGATGCGCCGCGCCTGCGCGAACTGTCCGGCCAGCTCGGTGAGCACGACGCCGAAGCCTCGCTGCTGGCGCAGGCGCTGGTCGAGCAACCGCCGGTGCTGGCGCGCGATGGCGGCGTGTTCGCCGACGGCCATGACGCCGAACTCGACGAGCTGCGCAGGCTCAGCACCCACGCCGACCAGTTCCTGGTCGACCTGGAGGCGCGCGAGAAGGCAGCGACCGGCATCGCCACGCTCAAGGTCGGCTACAACCGCGTGCATGGCTACTTCATCGAGGTGAGCAAGGCGCAGGCGGGCAGGGCGCCGGCGCACTACAGTCGCCGGCAGACGCTGACCAACGCCGAGCGCTACATCACCGAGGAACTCAAGACCTTCGAGGACAAGGTGCTGTCGGCGCGCGAACGCGCGCTGGCGCGCGAGCGGCTGCTGTACGAGCAACTGCTCGACGCGCTCAACGCCAGGCTCGAACCGCTGCGCCAATGCGCCGCCGCGCTGAGCGAGCTCGATGTGCTGGCAGCCTTCGCCGAACGCGCGCAGGCGCTGGACTGGTCGCGCCCGGTGCTGAAGCCCGAACCCGGCCTGTGCATCGAGCGTGGCCGTCATCCCGTGGTCGAGGCGGTGCGCGACCAGCCCTTCGAGCCCAACGACCTGGTGCTCGACGGCGATCCTGACGGGAGCGGGCTGCGCATGCTGGTCATCACCGGTCCGAACATGGGCGGCAAGAGCACCTACATGCGCCAGAACGCGCTGATCGTGCTGCTCGCGCACATCGGCAGCTTCGTGCCGGCGGCGCGTGCCGAGATCGGACCGATCGACCGCATCCTCACCCGCATCGGCGCGGGCGACGACCTGGCGAAGGGCCAGTCGACCTTCATGGTCGAGATGGCCGAGACCAGCTACATCCTGCACCACGCCACCGCGCAGTCGCTGGTGCTGATGGACGAGATTGGTCGCGGCACCTCGACCTACGACGGCCTCGCGCTGGCCGAGGCCTGCGCGCGGCACCTGGCCGCCAGCAACCGCAGCTACACGCTGTTCGCCACGCATTATTTCGAGCTGACCGCGCTGGCCACGCCCGGCAGCGGCATCGCCAACGTGCACCTGGACGCGGTGGAGCACCACGACGGCCACGGCAACGAAACGCTGGTGTTCATGCACGCGGTCAAGGACGGACCGGCCAACCGCAGCTTCGGCCTGCAGGTGGCCGCGCTGGCCGGCCTGCCGAAGGCGGTGATCCGCGATGCGCGCGGGCGCCTGGCCGAACTCGAGCAGCGCGGGGACGGTGCGACCACGTCGGCGCCGATGTCGGCCGAGCGCATCGACCAGCCGCAGCAGTTCGGGCTGTTCGCGCAGTCCTCGGCGGCAATGGAGGCACTGGCCTCGATCGATCCGGACGAACTCACCCCGAAGCAGGCGCTGGAGGCGCTGTACCGGCTCAAGGGGATACAGTAGCCGCCCGCGCCGCGCGCCATTTCCGGAGACCTGCCATGTCCAGTTCGCTGACCGACCAGTTGTTCGAACAGCTCCAGGGCGCACCGCTGCAGCAGATCGCGCAGCAGCTCGGCGCCGGGCAGGCACAGACCGCAGGCGCGGTCACCGCGGCGCTGCCGCTGCTGCTCGGTGCGCTCGGCCGCAACGCCAGCCAGCCGCAGGGTGCCGAATCGCTGTACAGCGCGCTGCAGAACGATTTCTCCGGGACCGGCGACCTGGGCGGGCTGCTGGGTGCGGTGCTGGGCGGCGCGCAGTCGCGCCAGACCAACGGTGCCGGCATCCTCGGCCACGTGCTGGGCGGCCAGCTTCCGCGCGCTGAAGCTGGGCTCGGCCAGGCCACCGGCCTTGGCAACGACAAGGCCGGCCAGCTGATGAAGATCCTCGCGCCGATCGTGCTCGCCTTCCTGGCGCGGCAGCTGTTCCAGAACCGCGGTGAGGGCGAACTGGCGCAGCGCGATCCGAACGCACAGTTGCTGGGCTCGATCCTGGGCCAGGAGCAACAGCAGGTGCGCCAGCAGGGCGGCGTCGGCGGTGGCCTGCTTGGCGCCGTGCTCGACCAGGACGGCGACGGCCAGCTCGGGCTTGGCGACCTGCTCAAGATCGGCGGCGGGCTGCTGGGCGGCAAGCGCTGAGCGATGCGGTACCGCGTTGCAGCGACCGGACGGCCCGACCGCGCGCGATGAACACGGATCGTCCGCAACCCGACGCCGGCAGTCCCGCCACCGAAGCCGACGTCGTGGTCATCGGCGCCGGTGCCGCCGGCCTGATGTGCGCGATCACCGCAGCCGCGCGCGGCCGCCGCGTACTGGTGCTCGACCACGCCAACAAGGTCGGCAAGAAGATCCTCATGTCGGGTGGCGGCCGCTGCAACTTCACCAACACCGGCACCACGCCCGCGAACTTCCTGTCGGCCAACCCGCACTTCTGCAAGTCGGCGCTGGCGCGCTACACGCCGGCGGACTTCATCGAAATGGTCGAGCGCCATCGCATCGCGTACCACGAGAAGGAACTCGGCCAGCTGTTCTGCGACGAGTCCTCCAGGCTGATCGTGCGCATGCTGCTGGACGAAGCCGCCGCGGTCGGCGCGCAGGTGCACGCACTCTGCAGCGTGGATGCGATCGAGCAGGTCGGCGAGCGCCATTTCAGGCTGCGGACGACGCTCGGTGTGATCGAATGCGGCGCCCTGGTGATTGCCAGCGGTGGGCTGTCGATCCCCAGCATGGGCGCGAGCGGCTTTGGCTACGCAGTCGCGCGCCAGTTCGGGCACGAGGTCCTCCCCACGCGCGCCGGCCTGGTTCCGCTGACGCTCAGCGGCAAGCACCTGGAGCGGCTGCACGACCTGTCCGGCGTGGCCTTCGACATCGAGGCGCAGTGCAATGGCGCCAGCTTCCGCAACCGGATGCTGCTCACCCACCGCGGCCTGAGCGGGCCGGCGATCCTGCAGGTCTCCTCGTACTGGCAGCCGGGCGACGACCTGCGCCTGGACCTGCTGCCTGCGCTCGATGCCCCCGCCTGGCTTGCGCAGCAGCAGCGCGAACGCCCCGACGCCGCGCTGCGCAGCGTGCTGGCCGAAGTACTGCCGCGCCGATTTGCGCAGCGCCTGTGCGAGGTGTGGCTGCCCGACCGGCCGATGAAGCAGCTCACGCCGGCGCAGCTGCACGCGGCGGCCGACACGCTGCGCAGCTGGCCGCTGGTGGCCAGCGGCACCGAGGGCTACCGCACCGCCGAAGTCACGCTGGGCGGCGTGGATACGGACGGGCTGTCCTCGGCCACGATGATGTCGCGCCGCGTGCCGGGGCTGTACTTCATTGGTGAGGTCGTGGACGTGACCGGTTGGCTGGGCGGATACAACTTCCAGTGGGCATGGGCCTCGGGCCACGCTGCGGGCAGCGCAGCCTGATCGCGCAGGCACGGCGCGCGCCGTGCCGTGGATCTGCGATCCGAGTCGGTTTCGGGTACAAAGACATGCCCTGTCCGCCTGCCTTGTCCATGTCCAGCCAGCTGTTTTCCGATGACGTTCTGAGCCAACTCGCAACCCGCGTGGGCGAGCAGCTGCGCGAGGGCCACCACATGCTGGTGACCGCGGAAAGCTGTACCGGCGGCTGGATCGCCAAGGTGGTGACCGATATCGCCGGATCGTCGGACTGGTTCGACTGCGGCATGGCCGCCTACAGCTACGAGGCCAAGCAGGCGCTGCTGGGCGTGTCGCCGCAGACGCTGGAAGTGCACGGCGCGGTCAGCCGCGAAACCGCGATCGAAATGGTGTCCGGCGCGCTGGTGCATTCAGGCGCATCGGTCGGGGTGGCGGTCACCGGTATCGCCGGCCCCGGTGGCGGCAGTGCCGACAAGCCGGTGGGCACGGTGTGGATTGCATGGAAGCGACGCGGCGGCTATGCGCGCGCAGAGCTGTTCCAGTTCGACGGCGACCGCGAGTCGGTGCGCAGGCAGACCGTTGCCGCCGCGTTGCGCGGCATCGACGGCGCGCTGTCGTGATGCCGGCGCGGGGACGGGCGTGATGTGGGAGACGCTTGGCACTGTCCGCGACCTCGGGCGACTGCAGGACATCGCCCGTGTCCTGGTCCGCTACGGATTCGGTGACATCGCCCGCCGTGTCGGCCTTGCCGGCGCGCTCGAGCGGGCAGGGCGCCTGGTGCACTGGCGGGGGGTGGAGGATGGGCTGCTGCAGCTCGAGGTGCCCGAGCGCGTGCGCGCCGCGCTGCAGGACCTCGGGCCCACCTTCGTCAAGCTCGGCCAGGTCCTGGCCACCCGCGTGGACATGCTGCCGCCGCGCTGGATCGAGGAACTGTCCGAACTGCAGAATGCGGTGCCGCCGGTCGACTTCGAACTGGTGCGGCCACAGCTCACCGAGGATCTCGGCGCCGACCCCGACAGCGTGTTCGCCGACCTCGAGCACGTGCCGATCGCCGCCGCCTCGCTGGCGCAGGCCCACCGCGCGACGTTGGCCGATGGCACGCCGGTGATCCTCAAGGTCCGCCGCCCGGGCATCCGCGACGTGGTCGAGGCCGACCTGCGCCTGCTCTCGCACCTGGCCACGATCGTCGAGAAGCAGATGCCGGAACTGCGCCGCTTCCATCCGGCCGACACCCTGCGCCAGTTCGCCGCATCACTGCGGCGCGAGCTTGATTTCGCCGCCGAATGCCGCAGCGCCGAGCGCATCGCGCGCAACTTCGAGGGCCGCGCCGACATCGTGGTGCCGAAGGTCTACTGGCAGTGGACCTGTGAGCGGCTCAACGTGCAGGAGCGGCTGGAAGGCATTCCCGGTCGCAACCTGGCCGCGGTCGATGCCGCCGGGCTCGACCGCAGCGCACTGGCCCGCACTGGCGCCGGACTGGTGCTGAAGATGGTGCTGCAGGACGGCTTCTTCCACGCCGATCCGCACCCCGGCAACATCTTCTACCTGCCGGGCGGCGCGATCGGCGTGATCGACTTCGGCATGGTCGGGCACGTCTCCGAGCAGCGCCGCTTCCAGATCGTGCGCCTGCTGCACGGCCTGGTCGGGCAGGATGCCGAGGCCGTGTCCGAGGTGCTGGTGGACTGGGCCGGCGACAGCCCCGACATCGACGAAAGCCGGCTGCAGGAATCGGTGGGCCGCTTCGTCGACCAGTACCGCGGCGTGCCGCTGAAGGACCTGCGGATGGGGCAGATGCTTGCCGACGTGACCGCGATCCTGCGCGGGCACGGCCTGACCCTGCTGCCGGACCTGGCGCTGATGATCAAGACCTTCCTCACCCTGGAGGGCATGGGCCGCCAGCTCGACCCCGACTTCGACATGGCCAGCGCGGCGCGGCCCTTCCTCGAGCGCGCGATGCTCGAGCGCTATGCGCCCGGCGTGCTGGCCAGGCGCGGCCGGCGCGCGCTGGCTGGCCTGCTCGACCTGGCGCGCGACATGCCGCAGGACGTGCATCGGCTGCTGCGCGCCGCCCGTCGTGGCAAGCTGCGTGTGCACGTCGACGTCGATTCGCTCAAGGCCTTCGGCGACCAGGTCGACCGCGCGGTGAGCCGGCTCACCATGGGCGTGGTGACCGCAGCGTTGATCGTCGGCTCCTCGATCGTGCTCAACAGCGCCAGCGGCGCCAGTACGGGCCTGCGCATCCTCGGTACCGTCGGCTTCGTCGGCGCCGCCATCGCCGGCATGTGGGTCCTGTTCTCCATCTGGCGCGGCGGTCGATAGCCCCACCCCGATGTCCCTGTAGAAGCGGCTTCAGCCGCGACCCGACGCTTCACCTCGTCGAGCCCCAAGCCTCGTCCATCAGACAACTGCGCCCACGCCGGTTGCTCCATCCATCGATTAGTAGTATTACTACTAACCATGACTCTCACCGACACCCAGCAGGCCATCCTCGGCCTGATCGCCGAACGCATCGAAGCCGAGGGCGTCCCCCCGTCGCAGGCCGAGATCGCCCGCGCCTTCGGTTTCAGCGGCGTGCGTGCCGCGCAATATCATCTCGAAGCGCTCGAGGCCGCCGGTGCCATCGGCCGCGTCCCGGGCCGGGCACGCGGCATCCGGGTGCTGGTGCAGCCGGCCCGGGTCCAGCCCGGACTCGAGTTGCCCCCGTCCAACGACAACGCCCTGCACCTGCCGGTGCTGGGCCAGGTGGCGGCCGGCCTGCCGATCGGCGCCGACATCGGCAGTGAGCAGATGGTGCTGATGGACCGCGCGCTGTTCTCGCCCGCGCCCGACTACCTGCTCAAGGTCAAGGGCGATTCGATGATCGACGAGGGCATCTTCGAAGGCGACCTGATCGGCGTGCACCGCACCAGCGATGCGCGCAGCGGCCAGATCGTGGTCGCGCGCGTGGATGAGGCGATCACCGTCAAGCTCCTGAAGATCGGCAAGGACCGCATCCGCCTGCTGCCGCGCAATCCCGACTACGCGCCCATCGAAGTGCAGCCCGACCAGGACTTCGCCATCGAAGGCCTCTACTGCGGCCTGGTGAGGCCGAACCGGTGAGGCAGGCGCGGGGTTTTCCGACAGCGGCCGGGGCGATTGGCCGGCAGTCCGCGCGCGGGCACATGACCAGCATTGGCGCTGGCGCCTGCGTCGCAGCCTTTGCGATGGGTGCCTGCAAGGATGCACCCAACCCGACAACATCATGACAAGGACCACCAAGATGGACGAGAACAAGAAGCGCGCCCTTTCCGCCGCCTTGAGCCAGATCGAGAAGCAGTTCGGCAAGGGCTCGGTGATGCGCATGGGCGACGGCAGCGTCGAGCCGGCTGAGGTGATCGGCACCGGTTCGCTGATGCTGGACATGGCGCTGGGCATCGGCGGCCTGCCCAAGGGGCGCGTGGTCGAGGTCTACGGTCCCGAGTCCTCGGGCAAGACCACGCTGACCCTGCAGACCATCGCGCAATGCCAGAAGGCTGGCGGAACCGCCGCGTTCATCGATGCCGAACATGCGCTCGATCCGGGCTACGCGCAGAAGCTGGGCGTCAACATCGACGACCTGCTGGTCAGCCAGCCCGATACCGGCGAGCAGGCGCTGGAGATCGCCGACATGCTGGTGCGCTCCAACGCGGTCGACATGGTGGTGATCGACTCGGTGGCGGCGCTCACCCCCCGCGCCGAGATCGAGGGCGAGATGGGCGACCAGCTCCCCGGCCTGCAGGCGCGACTGATGAGCCAGGCACTGCGCAAGCTGACGGGCAACATCAAGCGCAGCAACTGCATGGTGGTCTTCATCAACCAGCTGCGCCACAAGATCGGCATCATGATGCCGGGCCAGAGCCCGGAAGTGACCACCGGCGGCAATGCGCTCAAGTTCTATGCCTCGGTGCGCCTGGACATCCGCCGCATCGGCGCGATCAAGAAGGGCGACGAGATCATCGGCAACCAGACCAGGATCAAGGTGGTCAAGAACAAGATGGCGCCCCCGTTCAAGCAGGTCATCACCGAGATCCTGTACGGCGAGGGCATCAGCCGCGAGGGCGAGCTGATCGAGCTGAGCGTGGAGGCCAAGCTCCTCGACAAGGCCGGCGCCTGGTACAGCTACGGCAGCGAGCGCATCGGCCAGGGCAAGGAGAACGCACGCAACTACCTCAAGGAGAATCCCCAGGTCGCCCTGAAACTGGAAGCCGAGCTGCGCGAAAAGCTGCAGCCGGTGGTCGAGGCCAAGCGTGATGACGACGCGGTCGCTGCGGACTGAGTCGGGAATGATCTTCGCGGCCAGGGACGGCCTTTTCATCCAGCCCTTTCCGGGAACCGGGGGGGCTGACGGGTCACTGGTCGCGGATTTTGACCAGTGCACCCCGACCCGTCCGGCGGTCGGACAGGGTCCGGGGGCGTTGTGAGCGACAGCCCGCGGCCGCGGCGGCAGCGCCCGCAGCTCTCCGCCACCCAGCGGGCACTGGGCCTGCTGACCCGGCGCGAGCATTCGCGGCGGGAACTCACCCGCAAGCTGACCGCGCGCGGCGTGGAGGCGGGCGAGGCGCAGTCCGCCGTGGCCAAACTGGTCGAGGCCGGCTGGCAGGACGACGCGCGCTTTGGCCAGTCGCTTGTGCGCAGCCGCGCTGGCGGTGGATACGGCCCGCTGCACGTCCGCGCGGAACTGGGCATGCATGGGCTCGATCAGGAGGCCGTCGACGCAGCGATGGCCAGTTTCGAGGGCGACTGGGCCGAGGTCGCCCGCGACCTGGTGCGTCGCCGATTCGGCGATGCCGGCCCCTGCGATCCCGCCCAGCGGCGCAAGGCCGCCGAACTGCTGATGCGCCGCGGCTTCGACGGCGACCGCATCCGCGCAGCGACCCGCTTCGACCCGGACGAGTCGGAAGGCTAGGGCAGGCGCGCGAAGAGACGGTCGCGTGCGCGAGGACGGGAGGGAGCCGGGCGCGAAGATTTCTCCCTGCGGTCGAAATGACAGGGCTCGCTGCGGTCGAAATCACTGGGTCACCGCACCTGCCGGCGACTTGTACCGGCCGGTTTGCTAATCTGGCGGCTTCGCTGGGTTGCCTGCTCTGGCCGTGGGCCTCTTCTTGGGGTGTGGCGGGAGGAATCAGGTCGCCCGCCCGTATTCAAGTCCGCCATGACCACGCCCAGCCCCTACACGACCGCGCGCATCCGCAGCGACTTCCTCGAGTTTTTCCGCGGCAAGGACCACGAGATCGTCCCCTCGGCACCGCTGGTGCCCGCGAACGACCCGACCCTGCTGTTCACCAACTCGGGCATGGTCCAGTTCAAGGACGTGTTCCTGGGTGCGGAGAAGCGCGCCAATCCGCGCGCGGCCGACGTCCAGCGCTGCCTGCGCGCTGGCGGCAAGCACAACGACCTCGATGCGGTTGGCTACACCGCGCGCCACCACACCTTCTTCGAGATGCTCGGCAACTGGTCGTTCGGCGACTACTTCAAGAAGGACGCCATCGCCTGGGCCTGGGAGCTGCTGACCCAGGTCTGGAAGCTGCCCGCCGAGCGCCTGCTGGTCACCGTCTACCACACCGATGACGAGGCCTACGGCCTGTGGCACGACGTCATCGGCGTGCCCGCCGAGCGCATCGTCCGTATCGGCGACAACAAGGGCGCGCCGTTTGCGTCCGACAATTTCTGGCAGATGGCCGACACCGGTCCCTGCGGTCCCTGTACCGAGATCTTCTTCGACCACGGCTCCGAGCACTTCGGCGGCCCGCCGGGTTCGCCCGACGAGGACGGCGACCGCTACATCGAGATCTGGAACCTGGTGTTCATGCAGTTCGACAAGCAGCCCGACGGCACGCTGCTGCCGCTGCCCGCACCCTGCGTGGATACCGGCATGGGCCTGGAGCGCCTGGCCGCCGTGCTCCAGCACGTGCACAGCAACTACGAGATCGACCTGTTCCAGGCGCTGATCCGCAAGGCGTCCGGACTCACCGGCATGGCCGATCTGGAGAACAAGTCGCTGCGCGTGATCGCCGACCACATCCGCGCCTGCAGTTTCCTGATCGTCGACGGAGTGCTGCCCTCCAACGAAGGCCGCGGCTACGTGCTGCGCCGGATCATCCGCCGCGCGCTGCGCCACGGCTGGATGCTCGGCACGCGCGAGCCGTTCTTCCATCGCCTGGTGGGCACTCTGGTGGATCTGATGGGCGAGGCCTACCCGGAACTGCCGGCCAGGCGCGAGCTGGTTGAGCGCGCGCTGCTGGCCGAGGAGGAGCGCTTCGCCGAGACGCTCGACGCGGGCATGAAGATCTTCGACGAGGTCGCGGCGAAGTCGGGCGACACCATCCCCGGCGCCGACGCATTCCGCCTCTACGACACCTACGGGTTCCCACTCGACCTCACCCAGGACATCGCGCGCGAGCGCGGGCTGGGCGTGGACACCGCCGGCTTCGACGCGGCGATGGAAAAGCAGCGCGAGACCGCGCGCGCCGCCGGGCGATTCGGCGGCGGCGTGCAGCTGCCCGCTGACCTGGTCGCGCAGCTGCAGCCGACCAGGTTCCTGGGCAACGAGGCGCTGCAGGCCGAGGGGCTCAAGGTTCTTGCGCTGCTCAAGGGCGGGCGCCCGGTTGAAATGGTCGAAGCCGGCGACGAGGCCATCGTGATCCTGGATGCCACGCCGTTCTATGGCGAGTCCGGCGGCCAGGTCGGCGACACCGGCTCGCTCGGCGGGCTCGACACGCGCTTCGCCGTGGACGACACCCAGAAGCTGGCGGGCCAGTTCTTCGGCCACGTCGGCAAGCTGCAGGCCGGCATCCTGCGCCGCGGCGACATCCTGTCCGCCGCAGTCGAAGCCGATCGGCGCGGCAGCATCGTGCTCAACCACAGCGCCACCCACCTGCTGCACGGCGCGCTGCGCGGCCTGCTCGGCACGCACGTGGCGCAGAAGGGGTCGCTGGTCGCGCCCGACCGCCTGCGCTTCGACTTTTCCCATTTCCAGCCGGTGGTAGGCGAGGAGCTGGCCGAGATCGAGCGCCGCGTCAACGTCGAAGTCCGCGCCAACCACGCCGTCGCCATCAACGAGATGGGCATGCAGGACGCCATGGATGCCGGTGCCATCGCCCTGTTCGGCGAGAAGTACGGCGAGCGCGTGCGGGTGGTGAAGATGGGCGAATCGGTCGAGCTGTGCGGCGGCACCCATGTCGGCCGCACCGGTGAGATCGGCCTGTTCAAGCTGGTGTCCGAAGGCGGTGTCTCGGCTGGCGTGCGCCGGGTCGAGGCCCTGACCGGACAGGCGGCGCTGGACTATTTGTTGGGCGAGGAACGTCGCCTGCGCGAGGCCGCCGGCCTGCTCGGTGGCACCACGGCGGAGGTTGCCGACAAGCTTCGCAGCCTGCTCGACCGGCAGAAGCGGCTGGAGCGTGAAATCGACGCGCACAAGGCCAAGGCCGCCAGTGGCGCGACCGCCGATCTCGCTGGCCAGGCCGTCGACGTGGCCGGGATCAAGGTACTGGCAGCGCGCGTGGAAGGCCTGGACGCCAAGGCGCTGCGTGATGCGATGGACCGCCTGCGACAACAGCTCGGCGACGCCGCGATCGTGCTCGCCGGCACCAGCGACGGCAAGGCTGCGCTGGTGGCCGGCGTGGGCGGCGCGGCGGCCGGAAGGGTCAAGGCCGGGGAACTCGTGGCCTTTGTCGCCGGTCGGACCGGCGGCAAGGGCGGTGGTCGACCCGACATGGCCCAGGGCGGCGGCACGGACGGCCCGGAACTGGTCGCGGCGCTGGCCGAGGTGGCCGACTGGGTCGCCGGCAAGCTGGCTGCAAGCTGACCCTGAGTAATTGCTCCATGACCTCTGTCGGTTGACCGGACGTCCAGTCCCCGACATTCTTCCCGTTTGTTTCAGTTTGAAACGTGTGTTGGCAGCAGGCGCGCGCGCCGTGGCCGGGGCGTTTCGGCACAGGCCACCGGCCTACGGAGATTTCCAAGATGTTGATTCTGACCCGCCGCGTCGGCGAGACCCTGATGATCGGCGACTCGGTCACCGTCACGGTCCTCGGGGTAAAGGGCAACCAGGTGCGTATCGGCATCACCGCGCCCAAGGAAGTTGCCGTCCACCGCGAAGAGATCTACCAGCGCATCCGTCGCGGCGACGAAGCCGAGCCGGCTCGTGAACCCGAGGCGGCGCGTGAACCCGAGGCCGGCGTCGATTGATTTGCCGCGGCGGCGGGGACTCCGGTATCCTTCGCGGCTTCGGTGCGTAGCAGCTTTCGCGCTGCGCGATGTTTCCGGAGACTTGCCCGAGCGGCTGAAGGGGCTCCCCTGCTAAGGGAGTATGGGGCTAAAAACTCCATCGAGGGTTCGAATCCCTCAGTCTCCGCCAGTTCCACCAGCTGCAATTGCGTCGACAGTATTGACGACGCCCATGTGAGTTGGGCACAATTCCGCTTCTGCAATGCGCCCGTAGCTCAGCTGGATAGAGCACCAGGCTACGAACTTGGGGGTCGGAGGTTCGAATCCTTCCGGGCGCACCAAATCAACCGGCCAATGGCCGGTTTTTTTGTGCCCGCGGAATTGTCGCGCCGCTGCGTGGGCAAAGCGCGTTCACGCTTGCGTGAAGCAGCGTTTCGCAAGTTGCAGGGACCCTGCCTTCAAATCACATCCGGGGTGACATCCGCGACTGAAATGACATCTGCAGTGGGGATGGCAGATGCAATCCAGATGACAGATGCAGTGGAAATGACACATGCAGTCGCAGTCGCGCTGCGCTGCACGCAGCTCCTGCGCTCCCCTGTGTCCGGGCTCACGTCGAAACTGTGTCGGCAGCCCGGGATGCTCGCGTTGATCCGGCGTTGCACGCGGCATTCACTGCCGGTGGTCTCCTAAAGCGTCTAATGGCCTGGCTGCCGGGCCGCGCGAGCGGTAAGGCAGGGCAGGGGATCGTTCACTCCGGAGTGCTCCCATGACCATCCTGTGCCGAACCGCCATTGCCGGCGGCGTGCTGCTGGCGCTGCCGTCCTTCGTGTTCGCGGCCACCTATACGGTCGGTCCGTCCGGTCGCCAGTACACGCAGCTGTCCACGCTGGTGAACAACGTCAACCTGGAGCCGGGCGACGTCGTGCTGGTGGATGGCGGCGCGACCTACAGCGGCAATATCGTGGTCGGCAGCAACGACAGCGGGGCGCCGGGCAATTCGGTGACGTTGCGCTGGAACCGCGCGGTGGGCGCGACGCGGCCCGTGCTCAGCGGCGGGTCGCACACGATCAAGTTCCAGCAGTCCAACCACGTGGTGTTCGAGGGCTTCGACGTGCTTGGGGGGTCGTCCTCGTGCATCTTCAGCGAGGCGCACGACGTGACCGTGCGCGACACGATCGTGCGCGACTGTCCGTCGCACGGCATCCTCGGCGCGGACAACAACTCGGGGTCTTTCACGCTCGAGTACAGCGAGGTCCGCGATTCGGGTTCCGGCACGCAGCGCCATCCGATCTACATGCAGTCCGATGAGGTGGCGTACCCGGGCTCGGTGTTCCTGATGCGCTACAACCATGTGCACAGCGGCAACGGCGGCAACCTGCTCAAGAACCGGCACGAACGCGCGCTGATCTATTACAACTGGTTCGAGAACTCCGCCTATCAGGAACTCGAACTGATAGGCCCGGACTGCGAGACGCAGCAGTCAGGCTGGTCGCCCGACCTGCGGCGCGAGGACGTGGACGTGGTGGGCAACGTCATCGTCCACAGCTCTAGCTGGCGCAACGCTATCCGCGCCGGTGGCGACCTCAACGGGCGCAGCCAGGGGCGGCTGCGCATGGTCAACAACACCCTCGTCTTCAACCGTTCCGGCAATGCGACGGCGGTGCTGGTGCAACTGGGCCTGGAGTCGCTGGAGATGCACAACAACGTCATCTTCCAGACCGGATCGGGGGCGGCGCCCACGATCCTGCGCGTGCACGCGGCCTCGGAAGTCGAGACGCCGTATTGCGCGCCGAGCAGCCGCGAACCCTGGTCGAGTGGGCGCAAGGTTGCCGGTTCCGGCAACTGGGTGCAGAGCACAGCGACGATGGTGCCGGGCGAGTGGACCGGCACGCTGCGCGGGACCGACCCCGGCTTCACCAGCCTCGGCCAGCTGCAGCTGCGTCCGGCTACGACCAGCCCGCTAGTCTCGGCTGGCAATCCTCGGCCGCCGGCGCCCCCGGGATTCCCGTTCCCGTCGCCGCTGCTGCTGCTGCCGCAGTTCGACCCGCCGCTGCGCGCGAAGTTGCCGATCGGCGGCGAGGTCGCGCGCGTGCCGGGCGCACGCATCGACATCGGTGCGCTGGAAAGTGCAGGTGGCGGGCTGCGGCTGCGCCGCAACGGCGCGCAGCCGCTGGCGCCGCCGGGGGCGTCCGCTGCCGCGGCAGTGGATCGCGGAGCGTCCGGCGCCGGCGGACGGGTCCGGGTCGACATCGACCACGGTGTGGAGTCGGATGTGCGTGCCCCGACGAACGAGGTGTCCGGGGTAGTGCCCGCGGGATCCGGCCGGCACGTGCGGATCCTGCCGCCGGTGCAGGTGCTGTGGCAGCGCTGGCGTCAGTGGGTCGATGCGCGGCAGCGGGACACGGCCACGCGTTAGCGACCACGCGCACGGTTGCGCAACCGGGGTGTCGTTGCGACGATCCCCGGCATGCGATGCAGCCCGGACCCGCAACAACATCCCGCCCTTGAGCAGGCGTTCCTGCGCTGCCTGCGCGACGACGGTCCCGCGCTGGCGGCGCAGGCCGAGGCCGGCGTGCTTGTCGCGATGTTCGACCTGGAGGACTGGCAGCCTTACCTCTCCCGGGCCGCCGCGCTGATCGACGCCCAGGAAGCCGCGCGCGTCGCGCGCCAGCGCCTGGCGCCCAATCGCGACGTGCTCGTGCTGGCCTATGCGCTGCACCGCCTGCTGCTGTCGCAGGTGCTCGGCTGTGGAAGCGGAGATGTTCCGCTGGTCCGCGACGCCAAGGGATGCCCGCGCCTGCGTGATGATCGCCTGTTCACCAGTCTCAGCCACGCCGGACAGCGGGTGGCCATCGCGATTGCCGGCGCCGGCCCGATCGGCATCGATGTCGAACCCGCCAGTCGTGCGCCGGACATGCCCGAGCTGGCCGAGCGCGTCGCCCACCCGGAGGAGCTGCGCGAACTGGCGTACCTGGCGCCGGGCGCGCTGGGTGAGGCGTTGCTGGCCATGTGGGTGCGCAAGGAGGCCTTGCTCAAGGCGGCCGGCATCGGGCTGGAGCGCGAGATGGACAGCTTCGTCGCGCCCTGGGGCGTCGCGCTGGCGCTGCCCGGGGACACCTTCCCGGGGCGATCGGTGGAGCTGCGCGCCCTGCATGACCCGGGCTGGGCCTGCGCCGTGGCGGTGCCGCCGGGCGCAGCGATCATGCTGGCCACGCCTGCGCGCGGCGGCCTGGCGCACGCGCCGCTGGCCGCGAACCGGGATGAAACGCGTTAACTGATTCCGGAGTAGCAGTTCTGTTGGGGGCGGCCAGATGGTCGACGCGAGCGGGTATTGGGAATCGACGTTGGCTGGCGCGCCCGAATCGATCGGATTGTCGACCGACGGGGCGCGCAGCGGCTTCGGCAGCGTCGCCGGCCGGCTGTCGCCCGTGCTTGCAGGCAGGATCGACGCGCTTGCCGCGGCGCAATCGGTCGAAAGATCCGACGTGCTGCTGGCTGCATTCCTGCTGCTGCTGCATCGGCTTTCGTCGCAGGCCGACATCGTGCTGCCGCGCGCCGGCCTCGACGGACAGGCGCTGCCGCTGCGCTTCGAACTGGCCGACGACATCGACGTGGCCGCCTGCCTGCGCACGGTGGCCACGCGCTCGCGCGAAGCCGCGCAGAATGCGCAGGCGTGGCGCGAGTCGGGCGTGCCGGCGCCGGACTGGCAGGTGCTGTTTTCCGATGGCGCGCCGATCGCAGCCACGGACGGGCTGCTGCTGGCCATGCGCGCGCAGCCTGCCGAAGCCGATGGCGGCATTCTGGTCGAACTGCATTTCGCCAACGCGCTGCTCGACAGCCCAGGCGCGGAGCGTTGGCTGGGGTATTGGCGGCAACTGCTCGATGCAATGCTGGACCAGCCGCAGGCACGCATCGCCGATCTGGCGATGCTGACCCCGGCGCAGCTGGCCGAGGCGGTGGAAGCGGGCAACGACACCGGCGTCGCATTCGAGCCGGTGGCGAACGTGCATCGCCTGTTCGAACTCCAGGCCGCGCGCACCCCCGATGCGCTGGCGCTGGTGGAGGGCGGACGGCGCCTGAGCTATGCCGAACTCGATGCGCAGGCCAACCGCCTGGCGCGACACCTGCGTGCCTGCGGGGTGGGCCCGGACGAGCGCGTGGCGATCTACGTCGAGCGCGGCGTCGAGATGGTGCTGGGCCTGCTTGCGGTGCTCAAGGCCGGCGGCGCCTACGTGCCGCTGGACCCGACCTACCCGGCCGACCGGCTGGCCTACACGCTCGCCGACAGCGAGCCGCGCGTGCTGCTCACCATGTCGGGGATGGAGAACCCCGCCCATGAGGTGCTGGGCGAACTGCCGCCATCGCTGGCGGTGATCGACCTGCGCGACGACGCGGCCTGGCGGGGGCTGCCCGCGCACGCACTGGAATCGGGCGAAGGCGATGTGGGCGCAGCCAACCTGGCCTACGTGCTTTACACCTCCGGCTCCACCGGCAAGCCCAAGGGCGTCGCGATGACCCACGGCCCGCTGGTGAACCTGATCCAGTGGCAGATGCGCGAGCCCGGCAACGATGCGCCGCTGCGCACGCTGCAGTTCGCCGCGCTCGGCTTCGACGTGGCGTTCCAGGAAACCTTCGCCACCCTGGCCACGGGCGGCGAGCTGCACCTGATCGACCAGGACACGCGGCTCAGTGCAGGCAAGCTGTTCGAGTTCATCGTCGAGCGCCGCATCGAGCGCCTGTTCCTGCCGTACTTCGCGCTGCAGATGCTGGCCGAGGGTCTGGAAGGGCAGCTGGCCGCGCTCGCGCCCGGCGAGCGCGTGCGCTGCGACCTGCGCCAGGTGATCACCGCCGGCGAGCAGCTGCGCATCGAGCCGAAGATCGTGCGCTTCTTCTCGCACCTGCCCGGCGTCCGCCTGCACAACCACTACGGCCCGACCGAGACCCACGTCGTCACCGCGCTGACCCTGGACGAGGATCCGACGACCTGGCCACGGCTGCCCAGCATCGGCCGGCCGATCGCCAATGCGCGCGTGTACGTGCTCGATGGCCACGGTCGTCCGCTGCCCACGGGCGTGGTCGGGGAGATCCACCTGGCCGGGCCGGTGGTGGCGCGCGGCTATCTCAAGCGGCCCGACCTGAGCGACGAGCGCTTCCTGGCCGATCCGTTCGCCGACCGCGCGGCGCGGATGTACCGCACCGGCGACCTGGGCCGGCGCCTGCCCGACGGCAGCATCGAATACCTGGGGCGCCAGGATTTCCAGGTCAAGATCCGCGGATTCCGGGTCGAGCTGGGCGAGATTGAAGCGCAGGTGATGGCGTTCCCCGGCGTGCGCCAGGCCGGCGTGCTGGCGCGCGAGGACGTCCCGGGGCTCAAGCGCCTGGTGGCCTATCTCGCGCCGCAGGACGCGGCCGCGCCGGTCGATCTGGAGCCGCTGCGCCAGCATCTGATCGCGCACCTGCCCGACTACATGGTGCCGGTGGCCTACGTGCAGATGGACGCGCTGCCGCTGTCGCCCAACGGCAAGCTCGACCGCGGCAAGCTGCCCGCGCCGGGACGCGGCCGGCCCGACTGGGCCGGCCAGTACGCCGCGCCGCGCACGCCGGTCGAAAGCGCGCTGTGCCGGATCTTCGCCGACGTGCTGGACCTGGAAGACCTCGGCCGCGACGACAACTTCTTCGATCTCGGCGGCACCTCGCTGCTCGCGTTCCGCGTGCTCGAGTCCGCGCGCCGCGAGCGCGTCGGCGACGTGCCGCCGATGGCACTGTTCCGCTCGCCCACGCCGGCGCTGCTGGCGGCGGAGATGGCCGCGGGTGCCTCGACCACGCTCGACGCATCGCGCCTGTCCACGCGCCGCGGCAACGACGACGAGCCGATAGCGATCATCGCGATGGCCGGCCGCTTCCCCGGCGCCGCTTCGGTCGAGGCGCTGTGGGACAACCTGTGCGCAGGCCGCGACAGCGTGGCGCGCTTCAGCGCCGAGCAGCTCGATCCGGGCATCCCCGAGTCGATGCGCAGCAACCCGGGCTACGTGCCCGCGCGCGGCGTGTTCGATGACGTCGACCGCTTCGACGCAGCCTTCTTCGGCATCTCGCCCAAGGAAGCCGAACTGATGGACCCGCAGCAGCGCGTGTTCCTGGAACTGTGCTGGGAGTGCATCGAACGCGCCGGGCACGTGCCCGATGCCACCACGGTGCCGGTCGGCGTGTTCGCCGGCATGTACAACGCCAGCTATTACCAGCGCCACGTGCTGTCGCGCCCTGACCTGGTCGAGAAGCTCGGCGCCTTCCAGGTGATGCTGGGCAACGAGAAGGACTACATCGCCACGCGCGTGGCGCACAAGCTCAACCTCACCGGGCCGGCGATCAGCGTGCACACCGCCTGCTCGACCTCGCTGGTCGCGATCGCGCAGGCGATCGACAGCCTGCGCGCGGGCCGCTGCGGCATGGCGCTGGCCGGCGGCATCGCGGTGACCTGTCCGGTCAACAGCGGCCACCTGTACCAGGAAGGCGGGATGCTGTCGGCCGACGGCAGCACGCGCAGCTTTGACGCCGATGCGACCGGCACGGTGTTCAGCGATGGCGCGGCGGTGGTGCTGCTCAAGCGCCTGTCCGATGCGATCGCCGACGGCAATCCGGTGTACGCGGTGGTGCGCGGCGCGGCGATCAACAACGACGGCGGCGGCAAGGCCAGCTTCACCGCGCCCAGCAGCGAAGGCCAGGCGGCGGTGATCGCGATGGCGCACGCCGACGCCGGCGTCGATGCGCGCAGCATCGGCTACGTCGAGACGCATGGCACGGCCACGCCGATGGGCGATCCGATCGAGATCGAGGGGCTGACCCGCGCGTTCCGGCAGGGCACGACCGACACCGGCTTTTGCGTGGTCGGTTCGGTGAAGAGCAACATCGGCCATACGCTGATGGCCGCAGGCGCCACCGGTGTGATCAAGACCGCGTATGCGCTGCAGCACGGCTGCATCCCGCCGACCGCACATTTCCGCAGTGCCAATCCGGTCATCGATTTCGACAGCACGCCTTTCCACGCCAGCGGGGAACTGCTGCCGTGGCCGGAGGTCGACGGCGTGCCGCGCCGTGCGGGCGTGAGTTCGTTCGGCGTGGGCGGCACCAATGCGCACGTGGTGATGGAGCAGCCGCCGCTGTTGCCGGCAACGCAGCGCGTCGATGGCCCGCAGCTGCTGGTGCTGTCGGCACGCACGCCGGTGGCGCTGTCCGAAGCGGTGGCGCGCCTGGCCGATCACCTGGAAAGCGAACCCGGGATCAACCTGGCCGACGTGGCGTGGACGCTGGCGGTGGGGCGCAAGGCATTCGCCCACCGCGTCGCCATCGCAGCGGAGGACAGCGCCGACGCGGTGGCGCGGTTGCGCAGCGCGGAGCTCGGCGCGGCTGCCGCGAAAACGCGGCCGGTGCCGGCGGGCGAGGCGGTGTTCCTGTTCCCCGGACAGGGCTGCCAGTACGCCGGCATGGGTCGCGAATTGCATGCGCGCGAACCGGCGTTCCGCGAGGCCTTCGACGCTTGCGCCGCCGTGCTCGACGGCGAGCTCGGACTGGACCTGCGCGCGCTGGTGTTTGGCGACGATGGCGATGCGCTGCTGCCCACCGCGATCATGCAGCCGGCGATCTTCAGCATCGAGTATTCGCTGGCGCGCTGGTGGATGGCGCAGGGCGTGGTGCCGGTGGCCATGGCCGGGCACAGCGTGGGCGAGTTCGTCGCCGCCACCCTCGCCGGCGTGTTCGAACTGCCCGACGCGCTGCGGCTGGTGGCCCGGCGCGGGCGCCTGATGCAGGCGCAGCCGTCCGGCGCGATGCTCTCGGTGCGGATGCCGCACGATGCGCTGGCGGCGAAGTTGCCGGACACGCTGTCGCTGGCGGCGGAAAACGCGCCCGGCACCTGCGTGGTCGCCGGCCCGCACGGGGAAGTGGCGGCGTTGCAGTCGCAGCTTGAAGCCGAAGGCGTGGCCTGTCGCCTGCTCAAGACTTCGCACGCCTTCCACTCGGCGATGATGGACGAAGTGGTGCCGCGCTTCCGCAGCGAAGTCGAGGCGCTGGTGCGACGCGCGCCGACGATCCCGATCGTGTCGACGGCGACCGGCGACTGGCTGTCCGACGACCAGGCGACCTCCGCCGAATACTGGGCGCAGCACCTGCGCCAGCCGGTGCGCTTCTCCGCCGCGATCTCGCGGCTGCTGGAGCGGCGCGAACACGTGCTGCTGGAAATCGGGCCGCGCAACACGCTGGCCACGCTTGCGCGCCAGCAGCCGCTGCTGCAGAAGCAGCGCATCGCGGCGCTGGCCTCGCTGGCGGATGCGCCCGAGCGCGAGCATGCCGCGCTGGTGACGGCCTTCGGGCAGGCCTGGGCCGCTGGCCTGTCGCTGCGGCCGGAAGCACTGGACCGGCGCGACCGCAAGGCGCGGCTGCGCCTGCCGACCTATCCGTTCGAGCGCAAGCGCTACTGGGTGGAGGTCGCTGTGGAGCAGCCGCAGGTCGTCGCGACGGAAACGCACGCGCATCCGGCTACGACTGCAGCGGTTGTCCTGGACAGTGTGGCGACTGCGGCGACCGAATCCACCGCGTTGGGGCCATCAGGCGCGGCCTCTGCTGCCGTCGACATGGCATCGATCCTCGACCTCCAGTTGCAGCTGATGTCGCAGCAGCTGGCCGTGCTGTCGGCGGCCGGCGACGACCAGGACGCCGTGCTCAAGGTGCTGCAGAAGCAGCGCCTGATGCCGCAACAGCTCTCGGTCGCGGCACTGGCCGAGCCCGCCGGACCGTAGCTCGATCTGCCTGGCCGCGTGAAGGGTTGGTTCTGCGGCGACCGCGGCTGACGCTACGGGCCGGAATGCGCCGCGTTTTGCGTATTCCATGTTCGTGGGCAGGCGGAGAAGGGATGTGCCGGCTGCCCGCGTTTCCCCCAGGCGTCCCGGAGTCCATCGATGAGCGTTCAGGATAGGCAAGCTTGCGTCGTGGCCAACCGGGCGACGCGCCTGGCCGGCCAGGTCCGCGAGGTGTTCGAGGATGTCGCCGGCTTCGACATCCAGGAAGAGGATGACGGCGCCAACTTCATCGAGCTCGGGCTCGACAGTCTGATGCTCACCCAGGTCGCGCTGCAGCTGCAGAAGACGTTCGCGGTGAAGATCAGCTTTCGCCAGTTGATGGGCGAGTGTGCAAGCCTCGAACGGCTGGTCGCGGCGCTGGATACACAGCTGCCGCCAGAGCCGGCGCAGCCGGTTGCGCAGCCAGTGGTCGCAGTGCCGGTTACGGCCGCCGCGCCTGCAGTGCAGATGCCTGTTGCGGCCCCGGCAGTCGCCGCGGTTGCCGCGCCTGCGCCGTCGCTGCCTGTCTTCATGCCGCCGGCCGCCAGGCCCAGCGGCGACTCCAGTGCCGTGCGCGCGCTCATCGCGCAGCAGATGCAGCTGATGTCGCAGCAGCTGGCGCTGCTGGCGGGTGCGCCGGTGGCAGCGCCTGTCGTACAGGTCGCTGCGTCGCCGGTCGCAGCCGCTGCGCCGCAGCCCGCGCCGCAGGCGGCGGAGCCGATGCAGCTCGAGGCTGCGGCCACGGCTGCCGAGCCTGCGAACGATGAAGAAGCCGCGCTCGCGCACACGCGCTATGACGTCAAGAAGGCGTTCGGCGCCATCGCGCGCATCGACGCAGCCGGCGGCACCGAACTGGAGCCGCAGCAACGCGCGCGCCTGGACGCCTTCATCGAGCGCTACCTCGCGCGCACGCCGAAGTCGAAGGCCTATACGCAGCAGCATCGCCCGCACATGGCCGACCCGCGCGTGGTCACCGGCTTCCGTCCGCTGACCAAGGAGATCGTCTACCAGATCGTGATCGAACGGTCGAAGGGTGCGCGCGTCTGGGACATCGACGGCCACGAATATGTCGACGCGCTCAACGGTTTCGGCACCAGCCTGTTCGGCTGGCAGCCCGATTTCGTGCTCGATGCGGTGAAGGCGCAGCTCGAGGCCGGCTACGAGATCGGCCCGATGCATCCGCTGGCTGGCGAGGTCTCGCAGCTGGTCTGCGAACTGACCGGGCTCGACCGCGCCGCGCTGTGCAATACCGGTTCGGAAGCCGTGCTGGGCGCGATGCGCGTGGCGCGCACCGTCACCGGACGCGAGACCATCGTGGTGTTCTCAGGCTCCTACCACGGCATCAACGACGAAGTGATCGTGCGCGGCACCAAGAAGCTGCGCGCCGTGCCCGCCGCGCCGGGCATCCTGCGCAACACCGCGGAAAAGGTGCTGGTGCTCGACTACGGCACCCCCGAAACCCTGCAGATCATCCGCGAGCGCGCGCACGAGCTGGCCGCGGTACTGGTCGAGCCGGTGCAGAGCAGGCGCCCCGACTTCCAGCCGGTCGAGTTCCTGCGCGAAGTGCGCCGGATCACCGCCGACGCCGGCGCCGCGCTGATCTTCGACGAGGTGATCACCGGCTTCCGCTCGCACCCAGGCGGCGCGCAGGCGCTGTTCGGGATCCGCGCCGACCTGGCCACCTACGGCAAGGTGGTGGGCGGCGGTTTCCCGATCGGGGTGATCGCCGGAAGCCGCGCGTACATGGATGCGCTCGATGGCGGCCACTGGCAGTACGGCGATGATTCCGTTCCGACGGTCGGTGTCACCTACTTCGCCGGTACCTTCGTGCGCCATCCGCTCACGCTGGCGGCCGCGAAGGCATCGCTGCTGCACATGAAGCAGCACGGCACGGCGCTGCAGCAGCGGCTCAACGAACGCACCGCGGCGATGGCCGCCGAACTCAACGCATTCTCGGCGCAGGCCGGCGCGCCTCTGCGGATCAAGAACTTCGCTTCGCTGTGGCGCACGCACTTCGACGAGGACCATCCGCAGCAGGAGCTGCTCTTCGCGATGATGCGCAGCCGCGGCATCCATATCCTCGACAACTTCCCCTGCTTCTTCACCACGGCCCACACCGAAGCCGACTTCCAGGCGATCACCCAGGCCTGGAAGGACTCGGTGCTGGAGCTGCAGGAGGCCGAGCTGCTGCCGCGCCGCACGGCCACGCCGCGCACGGTGATGGACGCGGCCGAGCCGTCGGTGCCGGGCGCGCGCCTGGGGCGTGACCCCGAAGGCCGGCCGGCGTGGTACGTGCCGGATCCGCAGGCGCCCGGGCAGTACCTCAAGGTCGGCACGTGAACAACAGCAGGGAGGCGTACATGGAGAACGCCGTCGTGGTCGCATACGACCCCTTCGCAGGCGGCGCGGTCGCCCGGGTGGTGCCGACGACCGAGCCGCAGCGCGAGCTGTGGCTGGCCGCGCACCTGGGCGAGGATGGCTCGCTGGCGTACAACGAATCGGTGTCACTGCATCTGCGCGGCGAGCTCGATACCGCGCGGCTGCAGCAGGCGCTGCAGCAGGTGGTCGGCGCGCACGAAGCGCTGCGCGCGAGCTTCGGCCCGGATGGCGAGACGTTCTGCGTGCTCGAGCCGGCGCCGGTGCTGCTGCGGTTGACCGACCTGTCCGCGCTCGACGCGGACGCGCGC
Organism: Luteimonas sp. A482; assembly: GCF_054072655.1. NCBI lineage: Bacteria > Pseudomonadati > Pseudomonadota > Gammaproteobacteria > Lysobacterales > Lysobacteraceae > Luteimonas > Luteimonas sp. A482. The sequence continues at coordinate 144,807 of NZ_JBSVRO010000005.1, read as the reverse complement.
GCCGCGCAGCTGGAGCAACGCCGTCGCGCCAGCGTGGAAACGCCATTCGTGCTGGAGAAGGGGCGGCTGTTCCGCGCCGAGCTGCTGCAGCTGGGCCCGCGTGAGCATGTGCTGCTGATGCATGCGCACCACATCGTCTGCGACGGCTGGTCGTGGTGGGTGATCGTGCGCGAATTGGGGGCCGCCTACGGCGGGACCGGAGCACAGGGCGCGGCGGTGCAGGGCTTCGCGGACTACGCGCTGGCCGAGGCGCTGCATCCGGCCGGCCCGCAGTACCGCGACGACGAACGCTACTGGCTGTCGCGTTTCGCCAACGGCGCGCCGGTGCTGGAGCTTCCCACCGACCGGCCACGCCCGGCGCGACGCAGCTTCGCCTCGTTGCGCGAGGACCACGTGCTCGATGCCGCGCTGGTGGCGGCTGTGCGGCGCCTGGGCGCGCGTCGCGGCGCCAGCCTGTTCGCGACCCTGCTCGGGTCGTTCGCGGCGCTGGTTGCGCGCATCGCCGGCCAGGACGAGGTCGTGGTCGGCATTCCGGCCGCGGGCCAGTCGGTGGACGGGCACGACCATCTGGTTGGCCACTGCGTCAACCTGCTGCCGCTGAAGTTCGAGCTTGCACCCGGGCAGACCTTCAACGGCCTGGTGGATGGCGCGCAGTCGACCCTGCTCGATGCGATCGAGCACCAGCGCTACACCTTCGGCACGCTGCTCAAGAAGCTGCGCGTGCCGCGCGATCCGGCGCGGCTGCCGCTGGTCAGCGTGATGTTCAACATCGACCAGGCGCTGGACCAGGAGCGCAGCGGCTTCACCGGCCTGGCGCTGGACCTCACCACCAACCCGCGCCGCTACGAGAACTTCGAGCTGTCGATCAACGCGGTCCAGGTCGAGGGCCGCATCCGCCTGGAAACGCAGTACAACACCGACCTGTTCGACGCGGCCACGGTGCGCCGCTGGTTGGCGGCGTTCGAGAACCTGCTGCGCGCGGCCTGCGATTCGCCCGATGCGCCCGTATCCGGGCTGTCGCTGCTGGACGATGCGCTGTTCGACGAGATCGCCGCACTGCAGCCCACGCCGGTGGCCTTCGACCGCGAGTGCCGCATGCACGAGCTGTTCGAGGCGCAGTGCGACCGCGGCCCCGGACGCATCGCGCTGCGCGCGGAGCAAACGCAGCTCGACTACCGCACGCTCGATGCACGTGCCAACCGCATCGCCCGCCTGCTGCGCGCCCGTGGCGTGGGCAGGGGCGCGCTGGTGGGGCTGGCGCTGGACCGGGGCGCGGACATGCTGGCCGCGCTGCTGGGCATCCTCAAGTCCGGCGCAGGTTACGTGCCGCTGGATCCGCAGTTTCCCGCCGACCGCCTGGCCTACATGGCCGCCGACGCCGGCCTGGCCGCGCTGCTCACCCAGCAGCGCCATGCCGGCCGTTTCGACCTGGGCGGGCGCCCGGTGCTGGCGCTGGACGAACTGGCCGCCGAACTCGAAGCACTGCCGGCCGAACGGCTGGGCCGCGACGAGGCCGCCGCGGATCCGGAATCGCCGGCCTACGTGATCTACACCTCCGGTTCCACCGGACGGCCCAAGGGCGTGCAGGTGCCGCACCGGGCGGTATCGAACTTCATCGCCTCCATGCAGCGCGAGCCCGGCCTGGGTCCCGACGACCGTCTGCTGGCAGTGACCACGCTGTCCTTCGACATCGCCGTGCTGGAGCTGATGCTGCCGCTGAGTGTCGGCGCGCAGGTGGTGCTGGCCGACAAGGACACCGTGGTCGACGGCTTCGCGCTGGTGGACCTGCTGGCGCAGTCGCAGGCGACCGCCATGCAGGCCACGCCGGCCTCGTGGCGGCTGCTGGTCGAGGCCGGCTGGCAGGGACGCGCCGGCTTCAAGGCCATGTGCGGCGGCGAACCGTTGCCGCCGGACCTGGCGCGGGATCTGCTCTCGCGCTGTGGCGAGCTGTGGAACCTCTACGGCCCCACGGAGACCACGGTGTGGTCGACCGCGGTGCAGGTTCGCGAGGGCAGGGCGGGCGCCGCGCCGGACATCCATATCGGCTGCCCGATCGACAACACCCAGGTGTGGATCCTGGACGCGAACGCGCAGCCCTGTCCGCGTGGGGTGTCCGGCGAGATCTGCATCGGCGGCGAAGGCGTGACCCTGGGCTACCTCGCGCGTCCGGAGCTGACCGCCGATCGCTTCCTGCCCGACACGTTCGCCGACGCCGCCCGCGGCTTCGGCACCGGCATCCCGGCACCGCTGCTGTATCGCACCGGCGACCGCGGGCGCTGGCGCCCGGACGGCAACCTCGAGCATCTCGGCCGCCTGGACTTCCAGGTCAAGGTGCGCGGCTACCGGATCGAGCTGGGCGAGATCGAAAGCCGGCTGCTGGCGCATCCGGGCGTGTCGCGCGCCGTGGCGATGGCGCGCGAGGACCGGCCCGGCGACCAGCGGCTGGTGGCCTACCTGGTGGTGACGGGCGCAGGCGATCCGGACGACAGGGCGTTGATCGCGCACCTCAAGCAGCAGCTGCCCGACTACATGGTGCCGCAGCACTTCGTGCGACTGGCGGCGATTCCGCTGCTGCCCAACGGCAAGGTGGACCGCAAGGGTCTGCCTGCGCCGCTGGCGGAGACCGCATCAGCGCAGGCGGAGCGGACAGCCCCGGCGGAGCCGCAGGACGCGCTGCAGCAGCAGGTGCTGCTGGCGATGCGCCAGGTGCTGGCACGCCCGGACCTGGGCATGGACGACGGCTTCTTCGAGTCCGGCGGGCATTCGCTGCTTGCCGCGCAGCTGTGCGCGCGGCTGGGCCGCGACACCGGCACGCCGCTACGCCTGCGGCAACTGTTCGACGCGCCAACCGCCAGGCGCCTGTCCGATGCGATGCGCATGCACTCGCCGGCAGCGCGGTCCACGCAGGTCCTGGCCATCCCCAGGTGCGCCGACCAGTCGACCGCGCCGCTGACGCCGATGCAGCAGCGGCTGTGGGTGCTCGAACAGATGGAGCCCGGCGGGGTGACCTGGAACACGCCGTCCGCGCATCGCCTGCATGGGCCGATGGACGAGGACGCATTCGCCCGTGCATTCGCGGAAATGGTGCGGCGCCAGCCCTCGCTGCGCACGATCCTGGTCGAGCCCGACGATGATGGCCCGGTGCAGAAGGTCCTGGACGAAGTCGAGGTGCCGCTGCTGCCGCCGGTCGACCTGTCGCACCTGACCGAGCCGGCACGCATGCAGGCGCTGATGGCGGACCTGGAGGCGCAGACCGCCGAGCCGTTCGTGCTCGACCGCGCGCCGCTGTTCCGCGCGCGCCTGTACCGCCTGGCCGACGACGACCACGTGCTGTACTTCATGACCCACCACGCGATCTGGGACGGATGGTCGTTCGACGTGCTCTACAGCGAGATGTCGGCGCTGTACGCGGCCTTCGCGGCAGGCCGGCCGTCGCCGCTGCCGGCGCTGGAAACCAGCTACGCGGACTACGCGACCTGGCGCGCGGACGCGCTCGATAGCGACGGCGCGAACCGCCAGCTCGCGCACTGGAAGCAGCACCTGGCTGGCGACCTGGAGCCGCTGCACCTGCCCGAGGACCGGCCGCGCCCGGCACTCGCCAGCGGCATCGGCGGCACCGACTGGGTGCACGTCGACGCGGCCACCACCACGGCGCTGCGCAACATCGGCGCCGCTGCCGGCGCGACGCTGTTCATGACCCTGCTGGCGGCCTACTACGTGCTGCTGCACCGGCTGGGCGGACAGCGCGACCTGGTGGTCGGCCTGCCGTTCCGCAACCGTCCCACCGAAGCCCTCGAGAAGGTCATGGGCTTCTTCGTCAACATGCTGCCGCTGCGCCGTCGGCTGGACCCGGCGATGCCGTTCCTGCAGCTGGTGCAGGAGGTCAGGGCCGGGGTGGTCGAAGCCTTCGAGTATCCGGACGTACCGTTCGAACGGCTGGTGCGCGAACTCAAGCTGCCGCGCGACCCGAGCCGCTCGCCGGTCTACCAGGCCGTGTTCTCGTTCCAGGACGTGCGCGCGCGCAACCTGCGCTGGGGCGAGCTGCAGCACGAACACCTGCTGATGTTCCAGAAGGGCATGGCCAACGACCTCGGCATCTGGTTCCTGGAGCATGGCGAAGGGCTGTCGGGCGCGGTGGGCTACAACGTCGACATCATCGACGCCGACGGTGCGCGGGCGATCTGCGACCGGTTCGGGTCGCTGCTGCAGTCGCTGTGCGCGCAGCCTGGGCAGGCGATCGGCGACGCCAGCCTGTTGTCGGCGGCCGATCGAGACCGGCTGGGCGAATGGAACTCGACGGTGCGGCCGCTGCCGCCGCAGCGTTCGACCTGTGCGCTGCTGGCCGAGCAGGCGGCGCGCACGCCGGAGCGCATCGCCCTGCGCAGCGAAGGGCAACAACTGACGTATGCGCAACTGCATGCGCGCGCAGGCGCCATTGCCGGGGCGCTGCATGCGCGCGGCGTGCGCCCGGGCGATCGCGTCGGCATCTGCCTGGCGCGCGGCCCGGACATGGTCGCCGCGATGATCGCGGCCTGGCGCGTCGGCGCGGCCTACGTGCCGCTGGATCCGGACTATCCCGCGGACCGGCTGGCCTACATGGCCGGCGATGCCGCCCTGGCGCAGGTGATCGGCGAAAGCGGACTGTCCGCGCCGCTGGGGCTGCCGCGCGAGCGCCTGCTGCTGCTCGATGCGGACGCCGCCGAAGTCGACGCCGCGCAGCCGGCGCCGGCGGCCGATGACGCCGTTGGCCGCGATGCGCCGGCCTACGTGATCTACACCTCCGGCTCGACCGGCCGGCCCAAGGGCGTCGTGGTTCCCCACGGCGCGGTGCTCAACTTCCTCGACAGCATGCGTGAGGCGCCCGGCCTGCAGCCCGACGACGTGCTGCTGGCGGTGACCACGCCCTCGTTCGACATTTCGGTGCTGGAACTGTTCCTGCCGCTGTCCACCGGCGCGGGCATCGTGCTGGCCAGCCGCGAGCAGGCGAGTGATGGCGACGAACTGGCTGCGCTGGCCGCACGCGAACCGGTGACGGTGATGCAGGCCACGCCGTCCACCTGGCATCTGCTGCTGGATTCGGGCTGGCAGCCGCCACCGCGCTTCAAGGCGCTGTGCGGAGGCGAGGCGCTGGCGCCGGAGCTGGCCGCGCGCCTGCTCGAGCGCGGGGTCGAGCTGTGGAACATGTATGGCCCGACCGAAACCACGGTCTGGTCCACCTGTGCACGCATCCAGGCAGGCGCCGACGGCACGCCCGACATCCACATCGGCCGTCCGATCGCCAACACCAGCGTCTGGATCCTCGGCGAGCGCGGCCAGCCATGCGCGCCCGGCGTATCCGGCGAACTGTGCATCGGCGGTGCCGGCGTGACCCTGGGCTACCTCGGCCGCGAGGCGCTGACCGCGGAGAAGTTCATCGCCGACCATGTCGCCCCGCACGACCATGGCACCGGCCTGCCGGCGCGGCTCTACCTCACCGGTGACCGCGCGCGCTGGCGCAAGGATGGCGTGCTGGAACACCAGGGGCGACTGGACTTCCAGGTCAAGATCCGCGGCCACCGCATCGAGCTTGGCGAGATCGAAGCGGTGCTGGAGTCGGAGCCTGGCGTCTCACGCGCCGTCGTGATCGTGCGCGAGGATGCACCGGGCGACCAGCGGATCGTCGCCTACGCCACGTCCTCGGGCGCGCACCTGGACGAGGCCGCCCTGCAGGCGCGTCTGCGGCATGTGCTTCCGGGCTACATGGTGCCCCAGCACCTGGTGTCGATGGACGCGCTGCCGCTGCTGCCCAATGGCAAGGTGGATCGCAAGTCGCTGCCGCCGCCCGTGCTCGCCGCCGCGTCCGCGACGCTGCACAAGACGGCACGGCATGCCGACCCCCGCGTCGGCTATCTGGTCGACGTATGGACCGACATCCTCGGAACCATCGCCGGTCCGGATGACAACTTCTTCGACCTGGGCGGGCATTCGATGCTTGCCGCGAAGATGGCCAATCGCGTCTCGCGCGACACCGGCCACCGGATCAAGCTGATGCCGCTGGCGACGCAGACACTGGCGCTGCTGGCCGCGGACATCCCGCTGTCGGCACTGCCGTCAGCGCTGGCGCCGGCAAGCGCGGATCGCGCCGGCCGGGCTACGCCTGCGGTGGACGGGAGCGACGGGCGGATCTTCCATTTCGGCCCGGACGCGCGCCGCCTGTTCGGCATGCGCCACGGTGCGCTCGCCTCGCAGGCCGGCCGCAAGCCGCTGCTGGTGCCGTCGCCGCTGCTGCAGGAGGGTGTGGTCTGCCAGCGCGCACTGTGGATGCTGTGCGAAGGCATCGCCGCGCGTGGTGGCCAGGCCATGCGCTTTGACTGGTACGGCAGCGGCGAGTCCGCCGGCGATGCGTTGGACGTGGAATGGAGCGGCATGCAGGACGACCTGCACCAGGCGATCCGCCACCTCGATGGCGCAGGCGCGGGCGTGCGCATCCTCGCATTCCGCAGTGCCTGCCTGCCGGTGCTGGCCACAGCGGCCGCGCAGGCGAGGCCGGTCGATCTCGTGCTCTGGGATCCGGTCCTGCGTGGCGGTGCCATGCTCGACGAGTGGAAGCGGCAGCACCGCGTGCAGCTGACGGCCGCGGGCCGCTACCTGCGCGAGGGCAGGGCGGTGGCACGCGCGGACGAACTGCACGGCTTCGACGTGTCGCCGGCCCTGCTCGATGCGATTGGCGGGCTCGACTTCCGCACGCTTGCGCTGCCCGCCGGCAGCCGGGTGAAGGTGCTGGAGTGGGCGGGCGATGCGCCGGACACGGATGCCCTGGTCGAAGCGCTGCAGGGTGCGGGCGTCACGGTGGAGCGCGTGGCATTGACCGCCGACGACCGGCCGACTTGGGACGATCCGGCACGTTTCGAAGCCCAGGTGTTCCCGCGCCGCAGCGTGGGCGAGGTGGCCTCGTTGATCGAAGGTAAGCAGGCATGAGTGCAGCGGTGATCGAGGCAATTGAACCAGTGGGCCGGGAAGCGGATCCATCCCCGATTGAGCCGGACATGGCGGAAACGCTGCACGGCTTCGGCGACGGACTGGTCGGCACCATCTCGCGCCCGCTGGGGCGCACGCCGCGTGGTACCGCGCTGGTGCTGCTCAACGCCGGGCTGGTGCACCGAATGGGGCCGTTCCGGCTCTACGTGCAGATGGCGCGGCGGCTGGCCGCGCAGGGGTATGTGGTCCTGCGCTTCGACCAGTCGGGGCTGGGCGACAGCACGCTTTCGCCGCGCGTGTCCGACAACCGCAAGCGCGACGAGGTGGCCGCCGCGCTGGACCTGGTCGCGCGCGAGACGGGCGTGGCGCGTTTCGTGCTGGGCGGCCTGTGCTCGGGCGCCGACGACGCGTTCAACTTCGCACCGCTCGAACCGCGGGTGGTCGGGCTGCTGTTGATGGATGGCATGGGCTACCCGACCCGCGGCCACCGCTTCCGCCACTACCTGCCGCGCCTGCTCAATCCGCTGCGCGTGCTGCGTTTCCTGTACAGGCGCTTGCGCAATGCACCTGCGGATGCGCTGGTGGTGGGCAACGATGACCTGCGTGATTTCCCCAGCCGCGCCGAGGCAACCCGGCGCCTGGAATCGCTGGACGAGCGCGGGGTCAGCACGCTGCTGCTCTATACCGGCGGCGTCGTCTCCTACTACAACCACCGCCGGCAGGCGCGGGAATGCTTCGGCAAGGTGATGCGCTCGCCGCGCATGGCGACCGAATACTGGCCCGAGTGCGACCACACGTTCTACGTGCGCGCGCATCGCGAAAAGTTGTTCACGAAGCTGGTCGACTGGATGGGCACGCGCTTTCCCGACTGAGCGGCGCGGCGCCCTGTGTCATCACGCCGTCCGTTTTCCCATTTCGCCCTCACCCTTTTGTCATTTCGCCCTCACCCTTTTTGTCATTTCGCTTCCCCTTTTGTCATTTCGACCGAAGGGAGAAATCTGCGCGCGAGGCGCCAGGTGCTTCTTCCCGGCTTGCCCGGATGCGGAGAGGGCGATCGCGGCTGAAGCCGCTCCTACAGGAACAGCGAGTGTTCGCCGCAAATACAGGCACAGCGGGTCTTCGCCGCAAAGCCAGGGACCATCGTTCCGGCCGAGGTGTCTTTGCAGGGCGGATTCGGACGCGGCCCGGCGGGTATGCCGGATTTCTCCCTTCGGTCGAAATGACAAAGGGCTGGGCCGTTGAAACGACAAAGGGCTGGGCCGTCGAAATGACAGAGGGCTGGGCCGTCGAAACGACAAGGTCGGCGGTCGCCACGAATGAATGCGCAGATGACTTCCGCAATGAACGCACAGAGGCCATCCGCAATGACAACGCAAAACGGGCGCCGCCAGGCCGCAGGCCGGACGGCGCCCCGTGTCGCGGTCAGCAGGGCCGTGCCAGGTCCTTCCTGAGGTCGTAGACCTTGCCGCTCATGGCCGCGTGCCAGTCGTGGCCGTCGGCCACGTCAGTGCACAGCAGCAGCAATTCCGCGTGTTCGAGCACCTCGTCGGGCTCGGACACCAGCATCTGCGCCAGGTGCGGCAGGTGGCGGTCGATGTAGCTGAGGTTGCGGCCGCGCAGGCGGCCCAGGGTCACGTTCGGGTCGTAGATCCTGATCGTGTGGCCCCAGCCGGTCAGCGTTTCCACCAGCTCCACCATCGGGCTTTCGCGCAGGTCGTCGGTGCCGTTCTTGAAGCTCAGGCCGACCAGGCCGATCTTCTTGCGGCCCTCGTCGCGGACCATCTTCAGCGCGCGCTTGAGCTGGTTCTCGTTCGATCCGAGCACCGAGGAGAGCATGTTCAGCTTCAGTGCGCCGTGTTCGGCAAAGCGGCTGATCGCACGCACGTCCTTGGGCAGGCAGGATCCGCCAAAGGCGAAGCCCGGCCGCATGTAGGCCGGCGAGATATTGAGTTTCCTGTCCTCGCACACGAGCTTCATCACCTCATGCCCGTCGCCCCCCATCGCCTTGGCGACGGCGCCGATCTCGTTGGCGAAGGTCACCTTGACCGCGTGGAAGGCGTTGCAGGCGTACTTGACCAGGGCCGCGGTGCGCGAGTCGGTGACGAACTGCTTGCCGTCCACTTCCGCGTACAGGTCCAGGATCGGCTGCGCCTGCTCCTGGCTGGACGCGCCCACCAGCACGTAGGGCGGCTGGTAGTAGTCCTTGAGCGCCGAACCCTCGCGCAGGAACTCCGGGTTGTTGCACAGCACGACGGCTTCGACGAAGCCTTCGCCCAGCGCGGCATCCAGCGCGTCCTGCATCTGCGTCTCGAGCAGGCCGGGCAGCAGGGTCGAGCGGACCACGATGTGGTACGGCTTGGGCGCAGCGCGCAGCGCCTGGCCGATGCTGGCGATCACCGCCTCGAGCGCGTGGGTGGTGACGCTGCCGTCGTCCATCGAAGGCGTGCCGACCGCGATCATCGCGATGTCCGACTCGGCCACCGCGCGCGCGGTGTCGGTGGTGGCGCGCAGGCGGCCGTTGGCCACCTGTTCGGCGATCAGCTCTTCAAGCCCGTTCTCGCGCAGCGGCGCCTGGCCGGCGTTGATCTCGGCAACCTTGTCCTCGTCGATGTCCACGCCGACCACCGAATGGCCATCCTTGGCCAGGCAGGCGCCGGTGACGCAACCGACGTAGCCGAGGCCGAATACCGCAACATTGCTCATGATTTCTGGGGCTCGCTATTGGGAAGGGAAGAAACCGGTGCTCAGGCCGCGCTGCGGGCTTTGCTGCGCGCGATGACGTCCAGGCAGATCGATTCGAACTGGCGGGCGATGGTTTCGCTGCCGTAGTGCGCGCGTACGAAGGCATCGGCCGCATCGCCAATGCGCCTGCGCAGCGCCGCATCGTCGATCAGCCTCACGATGTCCTGCGCGAACTGCGCGGCCGTATCGGCCTGCAGGAAGTGCGTGCCGGGCTCGACCGGCAGACCTTCGGCGCCGATGGTCGTGCTGACCGTGGCCCTGGCCATCGCCATGGCCTCGTAGATCTTCAGGCGCGTGCCGCCGCCGACCAGCAGCGGCACCACCACGACCGAGGCCTGCGCCAGGTAGGGCCGCACGTCTGGCACCGAGCCGGTGACCGCGATGCCGGGGCGCTCGGCGAGCGCGCGCACGGCCGGCGGCGGGTTGCGGCCTACCACCTGGAAGGTGGCCGATGGACGCTGCCGGATCACTTCGGGCCAGACCTCGTCGCAGAAGAAGCGGATGCCGTCCTGGTTGGGAAGCCAGTCCATCGAGCCCAGGAACATCACCCGTCCCTCGATCTCGTCCTGCGGACGGGGATCGAAGAATTCGGTGTCCACCGCGGTGTCGATCGCGTCGACGTGCTGCCAGCCGTAGCGCTTGCCGAAGATCTCCGCGTCCTGCCGGCTCACCGCGATCACGTGGTCGAAGTGGCGGCCGCACAGGCCTTCGAACGCCTCCATCTTGCGGAACTGGTTGAACATGTACGCGCGCATGAGCCCGCCTTCGCTGACCTGCGCGTGGCGCTCCAGGATCTGCGCCTCGACGTTGTGCTGGAACAGGATCGTCGGCGGCAGGTCCAGGCCGATGGTGTGGCGCGCCATCTGCACCGTGTCGCAGATCACCAGGTCGTAGCGCTCGTTGCGCACCAGCGCCTTGATCCTGTCGCGCAGGCGCGCGTCGTAGTTGCGGTCGATCGCGTAGGGGCGCGGCGAGGCGAGGTTGGCGACGGCGCCGGCAAGGAAGCGCGGGCTGCCGTGCGGCGAGGCTTCGCCCGGCACCGCCTCGACCTGCAGGCCCAGCGCGGCCATCTGTGGCAGCAGCGCTTCTTCGCCCTGGCGCAGGTTGCAGACATAGGTGACGTCGTGCCAGCGCGCCAGGTGCTGCAGCAGGTTGAGCACGCGGATCTTGCCGCCTGTGTCGCGCGGAAACAGGATCTGCTTGTGCAGGAACAGGATCTTCAGGCGCGTCGGGTCGGCTTTGCTGGACATGGGCGTTCGTTACCTGGTGTGTGGCGACGCGCGATCGCGGCGACGCCAACGAAGAGAACGTCAGATCGGCGCGGGTCGGGACAGCGACTGCGCGGCGCGCACGCGCGACGTGGTGTGCACCAGGAAATCGCTGATCGCAGCAACCGCGTCGCGACGATCGCGCGGCCCCACCGCCGGCTGCGGCACGGGCGCATCGAGGCAGCGCATGATCGCGTCGGCCAGTGCGTCCGCGCGTTCCGGCGGGACCAGGGTGCTGGCGCCCAGCGCGGCGATCTCGGGAATACCGCCGACCTCGCTCGCCAGCCACGGCGTGCCGCAGGCCGACGCCTCCAGCAGCACGTTCGGCACGCCCTCGGAGCGGCTGGGCAACACGAACAGGTCGGCCGCATGCAGCCAGCGCGGCAGCTCGTGGTGCGGGCGGCTGCCGTGGAAGCTGATCCTGTCGTCCAGTCCGAGCGCATGCGCCTGCTGCGCCAGCCGCGCCCGATCACTGCCTTCGCCGATCAGGTGCAGGTGCCAGTCGCCGCGCGTATCGGCCAGCCTGCGGCAGGCCTGCAGCAGCACGTCGATGCCCTTGACGTGGACGAGGTTGCCGATGAACAGCAGGTGCCGCGTGGAAGGGTCGAGCGCCAGCGCCTGCCGCGCCGCAGCGCGGTCGCCTGGCCCGAACACGGTCTTGTCGACGCCGTCCATGACCACTTCCACCCGGTCGGGGTCCGCGCCGAGTTCGACCACGCGCCGGCCGAGGTCCGCCGACACCGCGATCACGCCGTCAGCCTGCGACAGCGCGAAGCGCGTGCCTTCGCGGCGCGCGGCGTATTCGTCGACGCGGCGCACGTCGCTGCCGTGCACCTGCAGCACTACCGGCAGGCCGTGGCGCCGCGCCAGCCGGACCGCGGCCCAGCCATCGGGATAGGCCCAGGTGGCGAACACCATGTCGGGTGCGAACTCGCGCACGTGCCGGTCGAAGCTGCGGCGCACCGATTCGAGGAAGAAGCGGCCGTACATTCCGCGCAGCACGCCGGGCGTGTACCAGTAGCGCGGGTGTTCGACCGGGATGCCGTCACTCACGCTGCGGCGATCGCCTGCGATGGCGCCGGCGCCGGTCCTGCGCAGCGACCATTCGTCGCGCCAGGCGATCGGCGCGATCAGCCGTACCTCGTGCAGTCCGGCCAGGAAGCGGAAGCGGTGCCGGTTGAAGGCGGCCCGGTGCGGCTGCAGCGGGTTCGGGTAGAGGTTGGTCAGTGCGAGGATCTTCATCGTCACCCGTGTATCGCGCTGCATGCGCGCGGCGGCTATGTCCGCGATGGTGGCGGCCTGCCGCCGGGCATCGGGGCGGTCACTGGCGCAACGGCGCATGGTCCCCGTAGTGCAATACGTGCGCGGCCGCGCGATCCGGCCAGCGTGGCCTCAGGCTTCGCCCGCCGCATCTTCGCCGGGCGTGCGCTGGCGCAGGATCCGCGCCGGGATACCGCCAACGGTCGCGCCGGCCGGCACGTCGTGCACGACCACCGCGTTGGCGCCGACGCGGCAATGGTCGCCAAGCCGGACCGCGCCGATGACCTTGGCGCCCGCGCCGATGAAGACATGGTCGCCGACGACGGGCGAGGTGTACTTCTCCGCGCCGATCGTCACCTGGTGCTCGATATGGACATGGGCGCCGCCGCGCACGCTGCCGTTGATGACCACGCCCTGGCTGTGGATCAGCACGAAGCAGCGCCCGAACTCGGCGCCGCGGCCGATGATGCACTGGCCGAAGAAGGCGTTGAGCTTGTTGAACAGCATTGCCAGCGGCGCCAGCCGCCGCCGCTGCGACCACTGCATCGCGCGATAGCAGGCCATGGCGAAGGTGCCGTCGGTGAGCAGGGTCTTGACGATGTTGCCGGGGCGGTCGTCGCCGTAGCACCACCTGGCCTTGGCCTTGACGTCTTCGGCAAACAGCATGCATTACCCGGGGCGGAACGGTCGGCAAGTACAACGCAAACCGGTGCCGCGGCCGGTCATCGGCGGCGCGCGTGCCCGGGACGGCGCGCTTTCCGCGTTCCACGTTTCGACACTTGCATGCACGGGAAACCTGGATGGACCGGATCAGCGTGGTGATGCCCGCCTACAACGCATCGGCGACGCTCGCGGCGTCGATGCGCTCGGCGCTGGCGCAGACCCATGCCGACCTGGAGCTGCTGGTGATCGACGATTGCTCGACCGACCACAGCTGGGACCTGGTCCAGGCGATCGCGCGCACCGATGCGCGGGTGGTGCCGATCCGGCAGCCGCGCAACGCCGGTGTCGCCGCCGCGCGCAACGCCGGCATCGAGGCCGCCACGGGCCGTTACATCGCCTTCCTCGACAGCGACGACCGCTGGTACCCGGACAAGATCGAGGTGCAGCTGGCCGCGATGCAGGCGGCCGGGGCGCGGGTCGGCTACACCGCCTATGAACGCGTCGATGAATCCGGCCGCAGGCTGTCGGTGGTGCGACCGCCGGCGCGCGTGCGCCACGCCGACATGCTGCTGGGCAACAGCATCGGCAACCTCACCGGCATGTACGAGCGCTCGCTGGGCGAGATGCGGTTCGGCGCCTGGGGACACGAGGACTACGTGTTCTGGCTGCAGCTGGTGCGGATCGCCGGGGAAGCGGTCTGCGCGCAGCCCGACCGGGTGCTGGCCTCCTACCTGGTGCGCGCCGGCTCGCTGTCGTCCAACAAGCTCAGGGCGATGCGCTGGCAGTGGCGGATCTATCGCGAGTCCGAGCGGCTGGGCATGCTCCGCTCCGGCTGGTGCTTCGCCCACTACGCCCTGCGGGCGGTCGGCAAGCGCATGTAGGAAGGCGGCGGGCCGCGCCCCGCGGGCGCACCCACGTGATGGTGGTCACGGTCGGGGTGGGCCGGTGTCCGCTTTGCCGGGCTTTCCGGCGGGCTGCCGGGCCATGCATTGCGCGTTCAGGCTTTCGGTGTGAGCCTCGCCGGGCGACGCGGCTTGCCTGCGCGGCGCAATCAGGGGGCAATCCGAAGCTTTTCCGGTTCCTGGGAGATCCGCCCGAATGCGTTGCCGTGTCCTTTTTGCAGCCCTGGCCCTGGTGCTGCCCGTCCTTCCCGCCGCTGCCGCCGAACTGTTCGTCTCCACCGCGGGCAACGATTCCTCCGGCAACGGCAGCGCCGCCAGCCCCTACCGGACCGTCAAGAAGGCGATCTCGACCTCGCGCGCCGGCGACACGGTGACCGTGCGCGCGCCGTCCGCAAACCGCACCTACAACGAGTGCGACGTGCGCCTGCGGCACCGCCTGGTGCTGCGTTCGCCCGCCGGCGAACGGGCGCATATCCACTGCAATCCGGACGTCACCAACTCGGTCACCATCCAGATCGATCCGGCCGCCTCCGGCAGCCGGGTCTCGAACCTGGAGCTCACCGGCAGCCAGTACTACGGCGTGATGCTGCAGACCAACTGGTACCAGGGCGGCCCATCCTTCAATACCGGCGCCAGCGACGTCATCCTCGAGGACCTGCTGATCCACGGCACCGGCACCGACGGCATCAAGCTCACGCCCAAGTCGAACAACGCGGTCATCCGCCGGGTCGAGATCCACAGCACCGGCGCGCGCCATTCGGGCAACGCCGACGGCATCGACAACGTCAACGCCGACGGCATGGTGGTCGAGGACAGCTACATCCACGACACCGCCACCACCGGCCTGTACTTCAAGGGCGGGGCGCGCAACGTGGTGATCCAGCGCAACCGCATCGAGAACACCGGCGACGCCGGCATCCTGGCCGGCTTCGACACCAGCCCCGAGTTCTTCGACCTGTCGGTGAATCCCCAGTACTACGAGGCCATCGGCGGCATCGTGCGCAACAACGTGGTGCGCAACACGCGCTACTCGGGCATCGGCATGTATGCCTCGAAGGACACGGTGGTGGCCAACAACACCATCGTCAATGCCGCCAGCGGCGGCCATTCGGCGATCTATTTCGGCGTGACCCTGCAGGACTACGACCCCGCCGCCGGGCGACCGGCCAACGTCAATCCGAAGGTCGCCAACAACCTGGTCATCCAGAACAACAACCGCTGCGTGGAGATCCGCTATTCCAGCGAACTTGGCGGGCTGTCGGGCCTGAGCGGCTCGCCCGGCAGCAACTGGAACGGCTACGGCAACGGCTGCGTGTTCCGCGACAGCAGGCCAGGCGGCTTCGGCCAGGGCAACCTGTCGCAGTGGCGCAGCGCGCTCAACGCCGACGCCAACAGCAAGCAGGCGGCCTATGCGGTGGACGCCACCGGACGGCTCCCGGCCGGCAGCCCGGCGATCAACGCAGGCACCACGCTGGCCGAGGTGGCCGACGACATCGACCGGCAGTCGCGCAACGTGCCCTACGACCTGGGCGCGGATGAAGTGGTGTCCTCGCCACCCCCGGCCAGCCGGATCCGCCGCAGCGGCAACCAGCCGCTGACCCGCGGCGGCGCCTCGGCAGCGATGCAGCCTGCCGCCGCGTCAGCTGGTCGCGCGCTGTCGGCGGGCCCCGCCCGTGCCACGCCGATGGCAAGCACGGAAACCGACGCGACGGTCGAGGCCGCGGCAGGCCAGCCGGCTGCGGCGGCAGTGGCCGTGGCCGCGCGGACCGGTGTCCGCATCGCGCCGCCGGCCCTGCAGCTGTGGTCGCGCCTGCGCGGCTGGTGGGCCGCACGCCAGACGCGTGCAACGGAGTCGCTGCGGCGCGATTGACAGTCCGGCCCGCGTGGCCGGCCGGTGGCGATGACATGTCCTGCCCCCGGCCCGGAATGCGTTGAATCTGGCACTGGGTTGCTGCGCCATTGGCGGCAACCTGCCTGATCGATGCAGGACGGGGGGCGAGGGACATGCAAGCATTCGGCCATGAACATGCGACCACCGGGTCGCGATCCAGCTGCGGGTGGCGGTCGTGATCGGCGCATTCGCGGGCCGGGCCAACCGGACGGTGCGGCTGCTGTGGCTGCTGGAGCTGCTGGCGATCCTGCTGGCGGTCACCCTGGCGGTCTGGCTGCGCTTCATCGACGATCCAGCGAGCCGTGGCCTGTTCGTCGAGACCGCGCCGGGGCGGACCCTGCTGGTCGCACTGTTCGTGACCGCGGCGATGGCGGCGTTCGGGCTGTACCAACCGCACACGCGGCATAACCGCGTCGACCTGGCGCTGCGCATCGTGCTGGCGTTCGCGTTCGGTGGCGTCGGGCTGCTGGTGCTGTACTACGCGATCCCCGCGACCTACATCGGCCGCGGCGTGCTGGGCATCGCGCTGGTGGTCGGGCTGGTCCTGGTCTGCTTCCTGCGCCTGGTCATCTACCCGCTGGCCGGCGTGGAGGCGTTCAAGCGCCGCATCCTGATCCTGGGCGCAGGCAACAACGCCGACCTGATCAACAGCCGCCTGCGCCGGCGCAGCGACCGCAAGGCATTCAGCGTGATCGGCTTCCTGCCCATCGAGGGGCAGACCAGGGTCGTGGCCGAGAATCTGCTGGTCGCGCCGAGCGGGTCCACCCTGTTCGACACCGCGTCCGCGCTGCATGCGCACGAGATCGTGATCGCGCCCGACGAGCGCCGCGGCGGCGTGCCGATGGACCAGATCCTGCAGTGCGCGCAGCAGGGCATCGCGATCGTCGACCTGCCGGCGTTCTTCGAGCGCGAGGCCGGGCTGATCAAGCTCGAGATCGCCGACCCGTCCTCGCTGGTGTTTTCCGGCGGCTTCGACCATTCGTTCCCGCGCAGGCTGAGCAAGCGCGCCTTCGACATCTCGGCCGCGCTGCTGCTGCTGCTGATGGCCTGGCCGGCGATGCTGCTGGTGGCGGCCTGCGTGTGGCTGGAGTCGGGGTCGCCGATCCTGTACCGGCAGACCCGGGTGGGCGAGGCGGGGCGGACCTTCAATCTGACCAAGTTCCGCAGCATGCGCACCGACGCCGAGAAGGACGGCGTGGCGCGCTGGGCCAGCAGCAACGACGACCGCACCACGCGGGTGGGACGGTTCATCCGCATGACCCGACTCGACGAGCTGCCGCAGCTGTTCAACGTGCTGGCCGGCGACATGAGCTTCGTCGGTCCCCGCCCGGAGCGGCCGCAGTTCGTGGACCAGCTCAATGACGAAATCCGCTATTACAATGTCCGGCACTCGGTGAAGCCCGGGCTCACCGGTTGGGCCCAGCTTCGCTACCCGTACGGCGCCTCGGTCAACGATGCGCGGGAAAAGTTGAAGTTCGACCTGTTCTACGTCAAGAACCACGGACTGGTCTTCGATTTCATGATCCTGCTGCAGACCGTCGAGGTCGTCCTGTTCCGCCGCGGCGCGCGTTGAGCCGCCCGGAATGCAGCGCCTGCGGGGCTGAACAACCGTCCGCGGCCTCCCGCCGCGGCCGTCCCGCCACACCTCCGACACGAAGAAGAAGCACGCATGGCAGCCACTGAAAGCCTGGTCCGGGAATTCATCGCCAACACCTTCCCGACCGATGGCGGCGAATACCCCGGGGATACCGACCTGCTGCAGGCGGGGATCATCGATTCGATCGGCGTGCTGACGCTGGTGACGTGGCTGGAGGAAGCATTCGGTTTCCTGGTCGACGACGAGGACGTGGTGCCCGAGAACCTGGGCAGCGTCGACGGCATCACCGCCTACGTGGAGCGCAAGCTGCAGGAGGCCGGCAACCCGGCATGAACCGCTACGAACACCACCTGGCCCTGGCGGCCGCCGCGCGTCCCGACCACGTCGCGATCGTGCATGCCGGGCAGAGGACGAGCTACGCCGGCCTCGATGCCGCCGCCAACCGCTTCGCCGACGGCCTGGTCGAGCACGCGGGCCTCGAGAACGGCGAGCGCTGCGTCCTGTTCCTGGAAAACCGGGTCGAAACCGCGATCGGCATCTTCGGCACGCTGCGCGCCGGCGGCATCTTCAGCGCCGTCAATCCGACCACCAAGGCCGACAAGCTCGCCTTCATCCTCAACAACTGCGAGGCGGCGGTGCTGTTCACGCAGGCCAGCCTGGCCCCGGTCGCGTTCGCAGCGGCCGCGCAGGCGCCCAGCGTGCGCAGGATCGTGGTGGTCGACGACGCGGCGGGGGAAATGCCCGGCAACGCGATGTCCTTCGACGCGTTCTCGTCGCTGCGCTCGCCCGGCGCGGCGTCGCGCAGGCCTGCGGGGATCGACATCGACCTGGCGATGCTGGTCTACACCTCGGGGTCGACCGGCAATCCCAAGGGCGTGATGATGACGCACCGGAACATCGAGTGCGCCGCGTCCTCGATCACCACCTATCTGCAGTCGCGCAGCGACGACGTGGTGCTGAGCGTGCTGCCGCTGTCGTTCGACTACGGCCTCTACCAGCTGCTGATGTGCGTGAAGATGGGCGCCACCCTGGTGCTCGAGAAATCGTTCGCGTTCCCGCAGAAGGTCCTGCCGCTGCTGGCCTCGGAGAAGATCACCGGCTTCCCGCTGGTGCCGACGATGGCCGCGCTGATCCTGCAGCTGCGCAACTTCGATCCCGAATGGGCGAAGAGCGTGCGCTACCTCACCAACACCGCGGCGGCGCTGCCGCCGGCGCACATCCTCAAGCTGCGCGAGCTGTTCCCCAATGCGCGCGTGTACTCGATGTACGGCATGACCGAGTCCAAGCGCTGCACCTGGCTGCCGCCCGAGCAGCTCGACACGCGGCCCGACAGCGTCGGCATCGCGATCCCCGGCACCGAGGCCTGGGTGGCCGATGACGAGGGCCGGCGCGTACCGCCCAACACCGTCGGCGAGCTGGTCGTGCGCGGCGGTCACGTGATGCAGGGCTACTGGCGCAACGACGAGGCCACCGCGAAGACGCTCAGGCCCGGCCGCTATCCCTGGGAGCGGGTGCTGCACACCGGCGACCTGTTCCGAATGGACGAGGAAGGCTTCCTGTATTTCGTCGGGCGCAAGGACGACATCCTCAAGTCGCGCGGCGAGAAGGTCAGCCCCAAGGAAGTCGAGAACGTGCTGTATGCGTTGCCCGGCGTGCGCGAGGCGGCCCTGGTCGGCGTGCCCGACCCGGTGATGGGGCATGCGCTCAAGGCGATCGTGGTGACCGACCGCGACGACCTGGACGCGCGCACGATCCTGGCCCACTGCCGCGCGCACCTGGAGGAGTTCATGGTCCCGCGCACGGTCGAGTTCCGCGATGCCCTGCCCAAGACCGGCACCGGCAAGATCCGCCGCAGCGTGCTGCAGGCCGAAGCCGAGGGACGGCCGCTGCCGGAGGACGAGGCGGCCTGAGCGCCGCCCGCTGCGCACCTCAGCCCGGCGGGAACATCCCCGCCGGCAGGTCCCCGCAGTGGCGCGGGGTCTCGCCCTCCCAGCGCTCGCCCGGCCCCGGCTGCCTGCTTGAAGCGCCCAGCGGCTTGAGCGGCGAGCTGTACCAGTCGCGCGCCTGTCCGCAGACCATGCGCACCCAGGACGGGCCGTAGTGCCATAGATGGCCGTCTTCGGTCGTGTCGGTCGGGGCGCCCAGCGCGTCCCGCACCTCGCTGGCGGGCATGCCCGCCGCGAGTGCGATCTGCGCCTCCGGGCGCGGGCGTGCAGGTGCCTGCGGCAGCGCGCCAAGCACCGGCTCCGGCGCCGCGGCCGCCTCGGCGGCCGGACGCAGGTCGGGGAACTGGGACAGCGCGAACACCAGCGCCAGCGCCACCAGCGCCATGGCCAGCACGCGGCGGCGCCGCGGCGACGGGGCGTCGTCCCAGTCCTCGGCCTGTACCGGCATCAGCGAGGTCTCGACGGGCTGTGCCCGCGGGGGCGGCACCTGCGCCGGCGGCGCTGCTGCAGCACCCGGCAGACGGCCGTGCGCGCGGAAGAACTCGAGTGCGGCGGCGTAGCCGATGTTGATCGTCTTCAGCGCATCCTGGCCCGCAAGGCCATCGCCGCAACGGTCCGGATGCAGCTCGGCGACGCGACGGCGGTAGGCGCGCTTGAGCGCTTCGGGCGTGCAGGAGGGCTCGACTCCCAGCTCGCGGTACAGCGCGAAGAAGTCGATGGGCACGTTCACGGCCGGGTGGCGCATCGGCCAGCCCTCATTCCGGATCGAGCCTGCAGAAGATGCCCGGCAGCCGCAGCATGGCGCTCAGGTCCGGCAGGCCGACATTGGGTTCGACCGCCACGCGCGGCGTGTCGAAGCGGGGCGAGGACGGTGAAGCCTCGCCGCCGTAGTACGAGAACGCGCGGCGCACGCCGGCAGCCTCGAGGCAATCGCGGGTATCGTCATTGAAGGCCCAGGGGCTGCCGACGGGATAGGCGAAGTATTCCATGGGCCTGCCGGTTTCGGCGAGGATCCGCGCCGCGCAACCCTCGATCTCTTCGCGCTGCTGTTCCTTCGGCAGGCGCGACAGCACCGGATGGTTGACCGTATGCCCGCCGATGGTCATGCCGTTGTCCGCCATCTCGCGGATCATGTCCCAGTTCATCCAGTGTTCGGCGACGGTGTCGGGCGGCGACAGGCCCGTCGCCGCGCGTAGCGCCGCCAGCATCGCCGCGGCATCGGATGCTTCCAGTGATTTGTACTTCGCCAGCAGCGCGTGGATCTGCGCCTCGCGATGCGCGGACAGGGTGAGCGGCTCGTCGATCCAGGGACGCAGGTCGATCCGTGCGCGCGTGCTGCCGCGCACCAGCCAGGCGATCTCGTCCCACCACGGCAACGAAGGCCGGTCGATGAAGCCGGTCGCGATGAAGAACGTGGCCGCAACGCCGTGCCGGCGCAGGATCGGATAGGCGATCTGGTAGTTGTCCAGGTAGCCATCGTCGAAGGTGACGAGTACGTGGCGCCCGCGACGGCTTGCCGCGGTTTCGAAATCGTCGGGCGAGATGACGTCGAAGTGCCGCGCCAGCATCGCGATCTGCGCGTCGAAGGCCTCGGCGTCCGCACTCCACAGCTCGCGATCAAAGGGCGAGTTGGCGGCATCGCCGACGCGATGGTAGTTCAGGATCAGGACGCCCCTGGAAGGCAGCAGGGCCGCAAACAGCCGGTCCAGTCCCGTGCGCGAAACCACTCTTGCGGCAATCCGCTTCTTCATCTGCATACTCCTGTTTCCACAGGGGCGCAGGCACAACATTGCGCGACCCGTTCCTTCCCCTGCAACCTGTAACGGTGAACGTCGACGGGAACGGACGCTGGCCGGACGCGGGCCGGAATCGCGTCTTACCGGAAGATTCCCGGCATGCGCGGAGCGCGTGGCCGGTTCGTGCGGCCCCGCCGGATGCGGCCGGCCCAGGCCACCGCGGCATGCATTCGTCCGGGGCCAGCACTTCGCACTGCATGGCTGGACCGATCCCGATGACAACCCGAACCCTCCTGCTCGCGCTCGTGATCGCCGCCGCCGCCCTGGCCCACGGGCCTTCGCATGCGGCCACGTGGCACGTCTCGACCGCCGGTGATGACAGCCGTGGTGACGGGTCGGCGCAGCGGCCGTTCCGCACGCTCGGGCGCGTGCTCAACACTTCCGATGGCGTCGCCAACGCGGGCGACACGCTGGTGCTGGCAGGGCCCGCGGGCAACAACCGCTACGACGAGTGCGACGTGCGCCTGCGCGTCCCGCTCACGATCCGCTCCGCCCCCGGCGAACGCGCGCACATCCATTGCGATCCGGCTGAGCCCGATACGGTGACGATCCACATCGATCCCGAAGCGTCCGGGAGCGTGCTGTCGAACCTCGAGATCAGCGGCGGCCATTACTACGGCGTGATGCTGCAGACCAACTGGTCGCAGGGCGACACGGAGGGATACACCGGTGCCTCGGACGTGGTGCTGGAGGACCTGCTGATCCACGACACCGGGCGCGACGGCATCAAGATCACGCCCAAGTCCAACCGCGCCACGATCCGCAGGGTCGAGATCCACAGCACCGGTCGCCGCGACGCGGAGAACGCCGACGGCATCGACAACGTCAACGGCGACGGCATGCTGGTCGAGGACAGCTACATCCACGACGTCGCGACCACCGGCCTCTACTTCAAGGGCGGCGCGCGCGACGTGGTGATCCAGCGCAACCGCATCGAGAACACCGGCGATGCCGGCATCCTGGTCGGCTTTGACACCAGCGTCGATTTCTTCGACCTGGAGGCCAATCCCGAGTACCACGAGGCGATCCGCGGGATCGTGCGCAACAACCTCGTGCGCAACACGCGCTATGCCGGGATCGGGCTGTACGCCTCGAAGGACACGCTGGTCGCGAACAACACCATCATCGACGCGGCGCGCGAAGCGCAGTCGGCGCTGTTCTTCGGCATCGTGTTCCAGGACTGGAACGAGGATGCGAAGCGGCCGCCGAACCGCAACCCGACCGTCCACAACAACCTGGTGGTGCAGAGCGGTGGGCCCTGCGTGGAGATCCGCTGGTCGCCGGAACTGGGCGGCATCTCGGCGCTGGAGGGGAACGCCGGGCTGGATTGGAACGGTTACCACGACAGCGCGGGCCCCTGCGGTTTCGTCGACCAGCGCCCGGATTCGCCGCTGCCGTTGCTGGCGCGGCGGGTCGGGTTCGAACAGTGGCGCAAGGCGATGGGCACCGATGCGCACAGCGTCGATGCCGGCCTTGGGGTCGATGCGGACGGACGGCCGCTGGCGGGGAGCGCGGCGATCGGCGCAGGCCACGCGCTGCCCCAGGTCGGTGACGACATCGAGGGCCGGCCCAGGGGTGAGCGCAGCACGCTAGGCGCCTACGAAACACCTTCCAGCGAAGCGATCGGTGTGCTCGTGCCGCCGTCAGGTGGCGGCGCCGGTGGCACACCCCCGCCGGAAGCCACGCTCCGCGACATGGCGGCCCAGGCCGGCGTGAGCGCTGCCGCAGCGGCGCCGTATGTGCAGCGCGCCTGGTACGCGGCGCTGCCGTGGATCTCGCCGCTGCGTGCAGCCGCGCTGGTGCTGCTGCTGTTTGCCATCGTCGCCGCCGGCCTGGCCGTGCGCGTCGCGCGCCGGCGCAACATCACCGGCTGGCTGCTGGCGTGGATGCGCCAGGACTGGCGCGCGCCGGTGCCCGCCGGCACCACGCGGCACCTGATGTTCTGCTTCGTCGACCACTACGAGCCGGCCTGGGGCAAACCCGACCTGGCCAAGGAGCGCGAGCGAGTGGCACGCTGGCGGCGTGACCTGCCAACGCTGTGCGAGCGGCACCGCGATGCCGATGGTCGGCCGCCGGTACACACCTTCTTCTACCCCGAAGAGGAGTACCGCGAGGAGCACCTGGACGCGCTGGTCGAGCTGTGCCGGCTTGGCCTGGGCGAGATCGAGATCCACCTGCACCACGACAACGACACCGCCGAAAACCTGCGCGCAACCCTGTCGCGCTTCACCGAACTTCTGGCCTCGCGCCACGATGCGCTGCCGCGCGATCCGATCACCGGGCAGCCGCGCTGGGCCTTCATCCACGGCAACTGGGCGCTCGACAACAGCCACCCGAGCGGCCGCCACTGTGGCGTCGACAACGAGCTGATCGTACTGCGCGAAACCGGCTGCTATGCCGATTTCACCCTGCCGTCGGCGCCCGATCCCTGCCAGACGCGGACCATCAACCGCATCTATTACGCCAAGGACGACCCGGCACGCCCGAAGTCGCACGACACCGGGCCGCGGGTGAAGGTCGGCGGGCGCGACGAAGGCGACCTGATGATCGTGCAGGGGCCGCTGGGCTTCCGCTGGAAGAGCCGCAAGTGGGGGCTGCTGCCGCGGATCGAGAACTCGGACGTGCGCGCGGTCGCCACCGCCAGCCCGGACCGCATCGATGGCTGGGTGGAGACCGGGATCCACGTCGAAGGCCGCCCCGAGTGGATCTTCGTCAAGATCCACACGCATGGCGCCGAGGACCAGGACATGGACGCACTGCTCGGCAAGGCCATGCACGAGGCCTACGACCACCTCGAGTCGCGCTACAACGACGGCGCGCACTGGAAGCTGCACTACGTGAGCGCGCGCGAGGCCTACAACATCGCCAAGGCCGCCGAGGCGGGGCTGGCCGGCGAGCCCGGCCAGTACCGCGACCATCTGATCCCGCGGCCGGGCTATGGCGAGGTGAAGCTGCGGGCGGTGCGCAGCGCCTGAGCGCGCTGTGCCAGGGGTCCGCCGCTCAGCGCGCCAGCGCGTCGGCGTAGACCTCGCGATAGCGGCCTGCCATCGCCTCGACCGAGGCGTTGGCCTGGACCCAGCGGCGCGCCGCTTCGCCGAGGCGCTGACGCTGCGGCGCGTCGCCGAGCAGCTCCAGCAGCAGTGCGCACAGCCGGGCCTGGTCCTCGCTGGCGAACAGGCGGCCGGTGACGCCGTCCTCGATGATCTCCGGATTGCCGCCGACCGCTGTCGCCACGACCGCGCGCTGCGCGGCGCAGGCCTCGAGCAGGGCGATCGACAGGCCTTCGGTGCGCGAGGGCAGGGCGAAGATGTCCAGCGCCGGCAGCAGCCCGGCAACGTCGTCATGCGCACCCGCGAACACCACCTGGCCGGCGACGCCCAGCGACTGCGCGCAAGCGCGCAACTCAGCAAGCATGGGGCCGTCGCCGACCAGCACCAGGCGGACGGCGGGGTGCACGGCGAGCAGCGCGGGCATGCAGGCGATCAGCAGGCGATGGTTCTTCAGGTCGACCAGCCGCCCCACGCTGCCGATCACCGGCGCGTCATCGGCGATGCCCAGCTGCGCGCGCGCCGCGTGCCTGCGTGCGTCGTCCGGACTGAAGCGCGCGACCGGGATGCCGTTGCGCACGGTGACCGCACGCGCCGGATCGACGATGCCGTCGGCGGTGAAGCGCCCGTGGACCTGCTCGCCGACCATCGCGACCCGTGCCGTGCGCCTCAGCGACAACCGGTACAGGCCGCGCAGGCGCGCGTTCGACAGGCGCGTGCCCATGTTGTGGCAGCTGTTGACGATCGCGTGCCGGTGGCGCGCGCCTAGCATGGCGGTGGCCGCGTAGTAGTTGGGTACGAAGTTGTGGGTGTGCAGGATGTCGATGGCGTGGCCGGTCGCGGCCTGGCGCAGCGCCCGCAGCACGCGCAGGTCCAGGGTGCGGCGCTTGCCGCCGACGGTCACCGACACGCCGGCGCTTTCCAGAGACTCGCGGAAGCCGCCGGTGTCGCAGATGCTGAAGACGCGGACGCGGTGGCCGTCGGCGTGCTGCTGCAGGGCCAGGTCGCATACGACGCGCTCGAGGCCGCCGTAGTCGAGCGAGTTGACGACATGCAGGATGCCGAGGGGCGGGTGCGGTTCCATCAGTGGCTGGGCGTCTGTGCAGGCGCGCCGCCGCGCCGCTGCGGAGCACGGCCCGGACGGAGGTCCGCCGTTGCATGTAACAACGCGTTTGCCGGCCATCCCAGGACAGGCACCGCGAAATGCGCCTCGGATGTCCTGAATCGGGGGTCGAAACACGTTTGCTGTCTTGATCCGCATCGCGTGCGCCAGTGGCGTGCGGATGAACCGCGGGCATTCGTCCGCACCGCCTCCACCGAGTAGTCGATACATCATGGGCCAGCAGTTCAGTGGTGCCGCTGCGATTCGCGCCGCGGCGATGATCATGGGGTCGACCTACGTCACGTACGCAGTCGGCCTGCTGGTCAGCATCATCGTTGCCCGCAGCCTTGGCCCCGAGGATTTCGGCCGCTATTCCTACGTCGTCTGGGTGGCCGGCATTCTGCTGGCATTGGGCAACAACGGCCTGAGCACCACCGCGATCCGCTTCATGTCCGACCTGCTGGGGCGCGACGCGCCCGAGGCCGCGCGCAGCGTCCACGGCTGGTTGCTGCGGCGGCAGCTGGCATGCCTGGCGCTGGTGGCGGTCGTCTTCGTCCTCGGCAGCCGCCATCTGGCGCCCGACGGCTGGGAAGGCCCGCTTGCCTGGTTCGTGCTGATCGCGCTGGTGGCGGGGCTGTCCAAGGCGGTCTACATCTTCGATGCCTCGGTGGCCAAGGGCTACGGCCGCTTCGACGTCGAGGCCAAGGCAACGGTCACGCTCAGCGGCGTCAACGTCGTCGCGGTGCTGCTGCTGGTGTATTTCGACGCGCCGCTGCTGGGTTACCTGCTCGCGTTCGTGCTGGTCAGCATGGGCTACGGGCTGATGTCGTCATGGATGCTGCGCCGCGGCGGCATGGTCACCTCCGCCGCGCCGCTGGATCCGGTGCTGCGCCAGCGGGTTCGCGGCCACCTGTTCTGGACCGTGATCCTGGTGCTGGCCTTCACCCTGAGCAACAAGTCGATCGAGACCTACCTGCTCAATGCCACGGTCGGACCTGCCGAGGTCGGCTTCTTCGCGATCGCCGCCGCACTCAGCCGCGGCGGGGTCGACCTGCTGGCCTCGGGACTCATCACCGTGCTGATGCCGGTGATGGCGCATGCCTTCGGCCGCGGCGGGCTGGAACACGTCAACCGGATCATGTCCACGGCGCTGCGCCACTGCGTGTTCCTGGGCCTGATGCTGATTGGCGTGGGCCTGCTGGTCTCGCGCCCCGGCGTCATGCTGCTCTACGGCGACGAATACGCGCAGGTGTTGCTGCCGCTGCGGGTGATGATCCTGGTGGGCGGGCTGACCCTGGGCGAGGCGGCGTTCACCGCGCTGCTGTCGACCACGGACAACCAGCGAATGCGGGTGGGGTTCTCGGCGCTGTTCCTGGGTTTGTCGGTGGCGTTCGCGTTCGCGCTGGTGCCGCGGTACGGGCTGGTCGGCGCGGTGGCGTCGTACGCGTGTTCGCGACTGCTGGGCTCGGCCTTGCTGTGGGTGGCGGTCAGCCGCATGTTGCGGCTGCGGCTGCCTTTTGGTGCGTTTGCGCGACTGCTGGGCAGCGCGCTGCTGGCCGGCATCGTGGCGACCGGGCTGGCGCTGCTGATGCCGGGGGTGTGGTCGGAACTGGCCGCAGGCGTACTGTTCGCCGTGCTGTTCCTTGCCGCGACCATTGCCTTCAACGCCTGGCGCTCGTCCGACGTCGCCCATTTCCTCGAGTTCCTCGAACGCTATCCGTTCCTGCATGGACGGATGTCGGGCTTCCTGCAGCGCTGGGCGCTGAAACTGCCATGAGCAGGCGTGAACAGGGAACGTGGACGTGGTACCGATACCTGACGGGAAGGACTGCGCCGGGTAACCGCGGATGCCGGCCCACCCCCGCTTCGACCGAAGACTGCTGAGACGCCATGCTGTACCTGTTCATCATCATCTACCTGATCCTGGTGCTGATCCGCCCGCAGGAATACCCGGGCTGGCCGTTTCCCGGTGTGCCGTTCCTGCCGCTGGCGCTGGCCTGCGCGCTGCTGGCGTGGATGTTCTCGCGCGAGAAACGTTTCGATGCGCCGCAGTACCCGCTGATCGTCATGCTCCTGCTGGCGACCTGCCTGTCGGTGCTGGTCTCGGGCTGGCCGGGCGGCGCGATACAGCAGTTCAGTGGCTTCCTGGCCACGGTGGTGTCGTTCGTGCTGTTGGCCAACGCCGTCGATACGCAGCGCAAGGTGGTCGCGACGATGGCCGTGTTCGTGCTGTGCGCCGGCGTGCTGGCGCTGCACGGCGCCGACCAGGCAACGACCGGCGAGGGCTGGACGGGCATGGGCCTGGTCAACGACGGTCGCATCCAGTACGTGGGCATCTTCAGCGATCCCAACGACCTGGGCATGCTGTTCGTGATGTGCGTGCCGATGGCGGTCTACCTCGGCGCGCGCGGCGGGATGATGGGCCTGCGCAAGCTGTTCTGGTGGAGCGCCTGCCTGCTGCTGGTCTACGGCATCTATCTCACCCACTCGCGTGGCGCGCTGGTCGCGGTGATCGCGATGGCCGGCGTCTACGTGCTGGTCCGGCGTGGCCCGGTGCTGGCCGGGATGCTCGGCCTGGTGGCGGTGGCCGGGCTGCAGCTCATGCCCAACCGGATGAGCGACATCGACGTGCAGGAAGAGTCCGCGGCGGGACGCGTCGACGCCTGGTACGAAGGCATGCAGTTGCTGATCAGCCATCCGGTGTTCGGCGTGGGCACCGGCCGCTTCACCGATTACCACCATCTCACCGCGCACAACTCCTACGTGCTGGTGCTGGCCGAGAACGGCGTGGTCGGCTTCACCATCTGGCTCGCGTTCGTGGGCTACTGCTTCTGGATGATGCATCGCTTGCTGCGCCACGAGCCGGAGTTCGCCGAGGGCGAGGAGCAGCTGGCCTGGGACTGGTGGGAGTCCCGGCGCCTGACGCTGGCGCTGCTGGTGTCGCTGACAGGCTTCTTCACCGCCGCCTTCTTCCTCAGCCGCAGCTACGTGATCCTGCTCTACCTGCTGGCGGCGCTGGTGGTGGCACACTTCACCGTCGTGCGCGGAATGTTTCCCGGCGTGGAAGGCTTCAGCCTGAAGCAGAACCTGCTGCGCTGGCCGGTGATCGCCGCAGCGGCCACGATCGGGCTGTACCTGATGGTCAAGGTGCTGCTGGCGTTCGGATGATGCAGCGGCAATGGCGACGGCGCGAGGCATGGCGTCGCCGAACAATGCGGTGCCGGCAGTGGCCGGCCCTGGTGCACCTGGCGCTGCCGGGTGGCCGCCCAACGGGAGGAATGTGGTGCAAGTACAGTTTGATCCGCGGACGCTGATGGAACCCTGGGCGCGCGATGGCGCCGGCGAGCTGCTGGTGGGTGGACAGCCGCTGTCGCGGCTGGTCGCTGCGATGGGCGCGACGCCGTGCTACCTGTACGACCGCGCCCGGATCGCGCGCCGCGCCGCCGGCCTGCGCGCGCGCCTGCCCGGCAACGTGCTCCTGCACTACGCGATGAAGGCCAATCCGATGCCGGCGCTGGTCTGCCACATGGCCGGCCTGGTCGACGGCCTCGACGTGGCGTCCGCGGGCGAACTGCGCCTGGCGCTGGATACGGGCATGTCGCCCGAGCACATCAGCTTCGCCGGCCCCGGCAAGTCCGACGCGGAGCTTATGCAGGCGGTGGCGGCGGGCATCGTGGTGAACCTGGAATCGTTCCGCGAGGTCGCGCTGCTGGCGCGCGCGAGCGAATCGGTCGGTGCGCCCGCGCGCGTCGCGGTGCGGGTCAACCTGCCATTCGAGCTCAAGGCTTCGGGCATGAAGATGAGCGGCGGCGCGCGCCAGTTCGGCGTGGACGCCGAGGTGGTGCCGGAACTGCTGCGCGAGATCACCGCGGCGGGGCTGGCATTCGAGGGCTTCCACATGTTCGCCGGGTCGCAGAACCTGCGCCATGCGGCGATCGTGGAAGCGCAGGGCAAGTGCTACGAACAGGCGCTGGCCTGGCAGGACCTGCTGCCCGCGCCGGTGCGCAGCCTCAACCTGGGCGGCGGCTTCGGCATTCCCTACACGCCGGGCGAGGCGGCGCTGGAGCTCGATCCGGTGGTCGCCAACCTGGAGTCGCTGTCCGCGCGCCTGGACGGGGATTTCCCCGGCGCCCACATCGTCATCGAGCTGGGTCGCTACCTGGTGGGCGAGGCGGGCATCTATGTCTGCCGCGTGGTGGACCGCAAGATCTCGCGAGGGCAGGTGTTCCTCGTCGTCGATGGCGGCATGCACCATCACCTCGCCGCGTCCGGCAACTTCGGCCAGGTGATCCGGCGCAACTATCCGGTCGAGGTCAACGCCGGCGCGCGTGAGCGCGAGGTGGCCAGCGTGGTGGGGCCGCTGTGCACGCCGATGGACCTGCTGGCCGATCGCATGGAGCTGGCGCAGGCCGGGCCCGGCGATCTGGTGGTGGTGTTCCAGTCCGGCGCCTACGGGCGCAGCGCGAGCCCGCGTGGGTTCCTCGGACATCCCGAGGTCGTCGAAGCGCTGGTCTGATCTGGCGTCGCGCCTGCGAGGGTGCCGGAACGGTAGGGAGAAGTCCGCCTTCGGGCCTTCGGCATGGACGCCACGCCCTGTCGGCCGGGGATCGCTTTCCGCTCGGTCAGGACATCCATGTCCTGACTTGCGCGCAAAACATCCATGTTTTGCTTGACGCGATCCCCGGCCGCCAGGACGCGGCTCATCGCTGTTCCTAGTGCGATGCTTCGTTACCACCTCTTCGAAGCCACGTCAGTGACTCGGCGATGGTCGTTCCGGGGCGGGGGTTGCGGAAAGCAGCGCATGGATGCGCTGCGGCGGCGAGTCAGCCATGGATGGCTGACCGAGCCGGGGAGCAACCCCCGGCCCGGGACGACTCCGGGCCGCAGGCCTGATCCCGCCCACCCGGCCGACTCCCCTCGAATGGAAGAAGCACCATTTGTTTGCCTGCGGCGCGGCTCAGGCCGGCGTGGGCGAATTCGGCGTAGCCGCACCTGTTCCGGCAGCGGCGGCAGGGCGCGCTGGCGTGGCTGTGGGTTTGACGGGCACCAGGTGCGCGCGTTCGGGTGGCGGCTCCAGGGTGCCGATCCTGCGTGCGGGGTTGCCGGCGACGATGGTGTAGGGAGCGACGGTGCCGGCCACGACCGAATGCGCGGACACGATGCTGCCCTCGCCGATGACGCTGCCGGGCATGACCAGGACATGCGAGCCGATCCACACGTTGTCGTGGATCGCCACCGGCTTCACGTCCGCCTCGTCCGGCGGCGCGCCTGCGGCGCGGCGCGCGGGGTCGGCGGGGTGACCGCCCGAATCGCGGATGGTCACGTTGCTTGCGATCTCCACGCGCGCGCCGATCACCACTTCCTTGCCGACCACGATCCTGCAGTCGTGCGCGATGTCGGTGCCGTTGCCGATCTCCAGCCTCGGCCGCTTGCAGAAGCGCGCGGCGAAGTTGATCGACAGCTTGCCGCTGACGTGGACGCCGTCGCCCACCAGCAGCTCGCCCTTGCCCTGGATCCACGGCACATAGATGCCGGTGGTCACGCCGCGCCCGACACGGGTGCAGTAGGCCTTGAACAGCGGCTCGGCGACCAGCAGCCGGCGCACGGCGAATATCGTCGAGCGCAGGGCCAGGAACAGCCACAGGTAGGGCAGCACCAGCAGCCGCGGCGCGGGCAGGGTGAAGTTGCGCAGCATGCCGCGCGCGGCGCGTGCGCCGGCGGCGGCCGGATGTGGCGAGCCGGCGAGCCACTGCCGGAAGGATTGGCGCTGGTCCATCGGTGCCGTCATCAGCGGTTGCGGTAGGACAGGCTGAGATACACCACGTTCTGCTCGAACTCGCCGGCCAGCAGCGAGCTCGAACGCTCGTAGCGGGTGTAGCTCAGCGACGAGCTCCAGTGGCGCGACCACTGCTTGTCCAGCGACGCGCTGTAGAGCCGGTTGGTTTCCCTGCGGTCGGCCGGGGCCTCGTACTGGTTGCGGTCGATGTTTGCCGAGGCGCCGACGGTCAGCGTCGGGCGCAGCCGGTAGCGCAGCGAGGCGCCGACGCTGCGGATCTCCTCGTTGGAATCGCCGGCGTCCACATAGTCCAGCTCCAGCACCTGGCCGTGCAGCGAGACCGCGGTCCGCGTGCCCTGGAATTCGTACTGGGCCATGACGCTGCGCTGCTCGAACGCGGAGGCGGTGACGGTGGTGTTGCCGGTGATGACCGAGGTCGGCACGCCGCCGGTGGTGTCGATCGCGTCCAGGGTGCTGGTCGCCGCGTCGGAGAACTGGTCGGCGAGGTTGATCGAGAAGCGGCTGCGGGTGCTGGGGTTCCAGCCAATCTCCGCCCGCACCAGCGGGCGCCCGCGGCTCTCCCCGTCGTCGTAGTCCAGGTGCGCGTAGCCGGCGTCGACCAGCAGGTCGAAGCGGCGGTAGTTGCGCGCGTAGGTGGCGAACATCTCGATGCGGTCGTGGTCGCGGGCGACCAGGTCGTTGTCGAAATCGATCTGCTGGACCTGTGCATTCCAGGACAGCGAGCTGGTCGCGTCGATCTCGCGGGTCAGCCGCAGCGCGGCGAGGATGCGGTCGGAGTTGAAGTCTTCGGTGATCTCCGCGTCGCTGTTGATGTGGCGCAGCTCGGCCAGCCCGCGCAGGTTGCCCGGATGGAACATGAAGGTCGGCCCCAGCGACAGCACGTTGACCTGCTGCCGGTTGTCGGGCGCATCGGGACTGAATCGGTTGATGGTCTGGACGCCGTAGCTGTCCTCGACCACGAACGCGAGGCGGTCGGGCAGGATCTCCCAGTCCAGCCGCCCCTGCAGCATGCGGTCGGTCATGTCGTCGAAGACGTCTTCATAGCGCCGGTGGTCAACGCGACCGATGACGCTGGCGCGGACCACCGACGAGGCCTGCTCGACCGAGAAACCCAGGCCGAGGCGCGCGATGTTCTGCTCGATCGGGTCGACTTCGCTGAGCGTGACGTTGTCGTCGTGCTCGTAGCCGGCATCGATCGTGTAGTCCACGCGCACCGCATGCGCGACGCCGGGCAGCGCCGCGGCGATCGCCAGCGCGATCAGCGTGGTCCGGATGCTGGTCCACTGCATGGCTTGTCCCCGCTGGTTCAATGGATGTCGTTGAAAACCACGCCGGCGACCTTGCCGGGGGCGAAGTTGGATGCGGCCTTTTCGATCTGGTCGGTGGTGACGCGGCCGTAGCCGGCCACCAGCACCACCAGGTCGGCGAGGTCGGACAGGATCCGCGCGTCCGGCGAGCGCAGCACCGGCGGGCTGTCGAGCACGATGTAGCGGTTGGAATGGCTGCTGCGCAGCGAGTCGATCAGCGTGCGCATGCGCAGCGAAGAGAACGATTCGCCGGCGATCTCGCGCACGCTGCCCGACGGCAGCAGGTACAGGCGCGGCAGGCCGGTGCCGTAGTGCACGTCCTGCAGTTCGCCGACGCTGCCTTCGATGTAGTCCATCAGCCCGCCTTCGGGCGCATCCACGCCGAGCGCCGAATGCTGTGCAGGGTGCAGGGCGTCGCAGTCGACCAGGGTCGCGACCTTGGTTTCGTCGAACGCGAACGCCGCCGCGAGGTTGCGCGCGACGAAGCTGCCGCCACAGCCGGCCACGACCGGCGCCACCAGGGTCACGAAGTTGGTGTCGCCGCCGAGCGCGAGCAGGCGCGTGCGCAGGTCGCGGAAGGCATCGGCCTGGACACGTGCCGAATCGTTGCGGTGGATCAGCCTGCGTTCCTCAAGCCCCTGCGTGCTGAGCGCCTGGGATTCGGTGGCGCGGGAGATCGAACGGGATTTGGGCGCAGTCGAGATGCTGCGGACCTCGTTCGCGGGGTCATTCATCGGCAATTCCTGGCGGTGCGATTGCATGGAGGGTCACGCGCTGGCGAGCTTGAAGGCGAACACCAGGCCATAGATCACGAACACCGCAGCGACTGTGGCCACGCTCATGACGAGCTTGAGCGACTGGCGGCGTCGTTCGCGCGGCGTGGGATAGGCGGGAATGGTGGTCAACAGGGGGAAGCCGGTCCTGAGCGGAATCTGGCGTGCGGAGCGCACCCGCGGATCGAACCGGGCCAGCAGGAACAGCAGCCCCAGCGGCAGCGCGACCGCGAACACGAAGCCGGCTGCGCCGATGTGCATGAAACGCAGTCCGCTGGGGCGCAGCGGCACGGTCGCCGGATCCTGGATGCGCAGGGTCAGGCCCCGGTTCTCCTGGTCCAGGCCCATCGACACGCGTGCGTTTTCGCGCCGACGCAGCAGGTCCTGGTAGATCTCGCGGTTGACCTCGTAGTCGCGGGTCAGCTCGGACAGCGCGCTCTCGGACGCGGCGATGCGGCGGCTGCGGTCCATTTCCTCGCCGAGCAGGGACTGCGCGATGCCCATCCGCGAACGCGTCGCGGCGGCTTCCCGGCGCGCCTGCGCCTGCTGGCTGCGCAGCTCGTTGTAGAGCGGGTTGAGCTGCACGTCCTCGGAGGCGAGCGCGCCCTGGCCGGGCTGGCTGCGGCGCTGCTGCTCGGCGGCCAGCGCGCGCTGGATGTCCTCCATCTGGTGGCGCACGCGCACCACGTCGGGATGGCGGTCGGTGAAGGTGAGCATCAGCCGGTCCAGCTCGGCTCGATGCTCGAGCAGCTGGGTGTTGTAGAGGTTCTCGCGGGTGTTGGTCGCGGTGACCGCCGATTCGCCCGACAGCTGCGAGGCAATCGCAGACTCGCGCGATTCCTGCTCCATGAGCGTCATCCGCGCCTGTTCGACCTGGCTGCGCAGCGAGGTGATCCGCGCATTGACGTCGGTGGCGCTGCCCGGCTGCGCGTCGGCGTTGCGCGAGCGATAGTCCTGGAGGTTGCCTTCGGCGTCCAGCAGCTTGGCGTGGTAGCCGCGCACCTGCTTGTCGATGAACTCGTAGGCCTCGCGGCTTTCGCGTTCCTTGGCGGCGAGCGTTTCCTGGATGAACAACGCGCCGAAGGCGTCGGCCACGCGGTAGGCGCGCTCGGGGTCGGTGTCGCGGTAGTCGATCTGCACCAGGTCCGGACGCGGGGCGCTGATCGTGGTGTTGTTGCGGATGTCCTCCATGATCCGGTCGCGCGCGATGGCGCTCGGGTCGGACGCGGCCCAGCCGCCGATGTCCAGGATCTGCTCGAGCACCTTGCGCCCGAACAGGATCTGGCGCGCATGGCCGGCGCGGTCCGACACCCCGGTCGGCACGGCGCGGCCCTCCAGCAGCGGCTGGATGATGTCGCTGTCCTGGGCGAGGATGGTTGTCGAAGCCACGTAGTTGCGCGGGATGACGAACAGGCCCACCACCAGGGTCAGCAGCATGATCACCGCGAAGATCGCGGCGATCATGCCCACGCGCTTGCGCGCCTCCTTGTACAGGATGACCAGGAGTTCGTCGGGTTGGAGGCCATCGACCTTGCGGCCCGGCGTCGACGGGCGCATTGCGGGAAGCTGGGAGGACATCAGAACGTGCGCTCGGGAATGGTGATCACGTCGCCGGGGGCCACGTTGTAGTTGGTCTGCAGCTCGCCGCGGTTGAGGATGCGGTCCAGGCGCACGGCGTAGGTCGTGGTGGTCTCGTCCTCGTTGCGGCGGAACAGGTCGGCGCGATCGGGAGCCGCGAACTCGGTGAGTCCGCCCGCTGCAAGCACCGCGTCGAGCACGGTCATGCCCTGGCGGTACGGGATCGAAACCGGCTGGCGCACGGCGCCGGTGACGCGCACGCGCGACAGGTACTCGTGGCTGCGCAGCTGGGTCAGGATCACGGCGACCTGCGGGTCGCGGACGTAGTCGCCCAGCTTGTCCTGGATGTCCTTGGCCACATCCGCGGGCGTGCGGCCACCGGCGATGATGTCGCCGACCAGCGGCACCGAGATCTTGCCGTCGGGACGGACCGGCACGGTGATGCCAAGCTCGGGGTTGCGCCAGACCGCGACCTGGACTTCGTCGTCAACGCCGATCAGGTAATCGCCCACGATGGTCTGGGCGGCAGGTGGCGGCGCGGACGACGAGGTCCCGGCCGTGGCGCAGGCGACGAGCGCCGGAATGAGCATGGCGGCCGCGACCAGGCGGAGGATGTGCATCGGTAGGACCCCGTTAGTGTTTCGATACGGGGATATACGGAGAAGGGCGCAAAGCAAGGACAGCGCGGGCCTCGCGACCCGCCTGGCGCATTCAGATGCCGTGGTACTCCCGGTACCACGCCACGAAGTTGCGCACGCCCGTCTCGATCGTCGTGGACGGCTGGTAGCCGGTGTCGCGGCGCAGCGCCTCGACGTCCGCCTCGGTGTCGGGCACGTCGCCCGGCTGCATCGGCAGCAGGTTCTTCTCGGCCTTGCGCCCCAGGCATTCCTCGAGCACCTCGATGTAGCGCAGCAGCTGCACCGGCTGGTGGTTGCCGATGTTGTAGACGCGGTAGGGCGCGCTCGACGAGCCCGGGTTGGGCAGCAGCGGATCGTAGGTGGGGTCGGGCCCGGGGATGCGATCCAGGGTGCGGATCACGCCCTCGACGATGTCGTCGACGTAGGTGAAGTCGCGCGTGTGGTGGCCGTGGTTGAACACGTCGATCGGCCGGCCTTCGATGATGTTCTTGGTGAACAGGAACAGCGCCATGTCCGGGCGGCCCCAGGGGCCGTACACGGTGAAGAAGCGCAGGCCGGTGGTCGGCAGCGCGAACAGATGGCTGTAGGTGTGGGCCATCAGCTCGTTGGCCTTCTTGGTCGCCGCGTACAGGCTGACCGGATGGTCGACGCTGTCCTCGACCGCGAACGGCAGCTTGCGGTTGGCGCCGTAGACCGAGCTGGACGAGGCGTAGACCAGGTGCTCCACGCCGCCGTGGCGGCAGGCTTCCAGCACGTTGGTGAAGCCCACGATGTTGCTGTCGATGTAGGCGTGCGGATTCTCCAGCGAGTAGCGCACGCCGGCTTGCGCGGCGAGGTTGACCACGCGCTGCGGGCGGAAGTTGGCGAAGGCGCGTTCGAGCGTGCCGCGATCCTCCAGCGAACCCTGCACGAACGAGAAGCCGGGTTTGGGCAGCAGCCGATCCAGGCGCGCCTGCTTCAGCGTC
Organism: Luteimonas sp. A482; assembly: GCF_054072655.1. Classification (NCBI taxonomy): domain Bacteria; kingdom Pseudomonadati; phylum Pseudomonadota; class Gammaproteobacteria; order Lysobacterales; family Lysobacteraceae; genus Luteimonas; species Luteimonas sp. A482. The sequence goes on along the minus strand of NZ_JBSVRO010000005.1, from coordinate 108,578 downwards.
GGATCGTAGTAGTTGTTGAGGTTGTCGTAGCCGAGGACCTCGTCCCCGCGCTCGACCAGGCGATGGGTCAGGTGGGAACCGATGAAGCCGGCGGCGCCGGTGACGAGTACGCGCATTCGTGTCTTTTCCGTTTGGTTCAAAGGCAGCCGTCGACGCGATCGCGCGGCAGCGCGCGCTTGACGTCGAACAAAACCGCATCGGGCTTGCCGAAGGCGCGCACGCCGTCTGCGCCCAGTGCGACGAATTCGCGGTGTGCGACCGCAAGAATCACCGCGTCATAGTGCCCGGGCTGCGGCTCGGCCACCGGCGCGATGCCGTACTCGTGGTGGGCCTGCGCAGGCGAAACCCAGGGGTCGTGCACGTCGACGTCGACGCTGTAGGTGCGCAGCTCGTCGATGATGTCGATGACGCGGGTATTGCGCAGGTCCGGGCAGTTTTCCTTGAACGCCAGGCCCAGCATCAGCACCTTCGCCCCACTCGTGCGCAGCCCGCGCTGCTGCATCAGCTTGACCACGCGCTGGGCGACGTGGCTGCCCATGCTGTCGTTGATGCGGCGCCCGGCCAGGATCACTTCGGGGTGGTAGCCGATCTGCTGCGCCTTGTGGGTGAGGTAGTACGGGTCCACGCCGATGCAGTGGCCGCCGACCAGGCCCGGCCGGAACGGCAGGAAGTTCCACTTGGTGCCGGCGGCTTCGAGCACCTCGTGGGTGTCGATGCCGAGCCGGTCGAAGATCAGCGCCAGCTCGTTGATCAGCGCGATGTTGACGTCGCGCTGGGTGTTCTCGATCACCTTCGCCGCCTCGGCCACGCGGATGCTCGAGGTCTTGTGGGTGCCGGCGGTGATCACGCTCGCGTACAGCGCGTCGACGAAGTCCGCCGCTTCCGGGGTGGAGCCGGACGTCACCTTGAGGATGTTCTCGAGCCGGTGCTCCTTGTCGCCCGGGTTGATGCGCTCGGGGCTGTAGCCGGCATGGAAATCGTGGTTGAAGCGCAGGCCGGACTCGCGCTCGATGATCGGCACGCACACTTCCTCGGTGGCGCCGGGGTACACCGTCGATTCGAAGATCGCCACGCCACCGCGGGCGATGGCCGTGCCGACCGTGCGGCTGGCGGACTCCAGCGGCCGCAGGTCCGGGCGCTTGTACTCGTCGATCGGCGTGGGCACGGTGACGATGAACACGTTGCAGTCGCGCAGCGCAGCGGGATCGGCGGTGCAGGCCAGGCCGGTCGAGGCGCGCAGTTCCTCCTCGGACATCTCCAGGGTCTGGTCGTGGTGGCGGCGCAGCTGCTCCACGCGTGCGGCATCGATGTCGAAGCCGACCGTCGGATAGCTGCGGCCGAAGGCGGCCGCCAGCGGCAACCCCACGTAGCCGAGCCCGATGACGGCGATGCGGATGTCGTTGCGTTCGGGCAGGGAAGCGGTCATCCGTCAGGCCGTCTGTGGAAGGAGGTCGCATTCTAGCCGCGGTCCCGGGGCAGGCCGGCGCACGCTCAGGATGCGACATGGCACAACGCATATTGCGGCGCGGTGCGGCCAGTGCGCGCATGGCGCCGCGGTGTCGGATAATCGACTCAGCCTCCCTGCGGACCTCAGCATGCGCATCCTGGTATTCGGCGGTACCGGCTATATCGGCAGCCACACCTGCGTGGAGCTCGCCGCGCGCGGGCACGATCTGGTGATCGCCGACAACCTGTGCAACAGCTCGCCGCGCGTGCTCGAGCGGCTGCAGCAGATCATCGGCAAACCGCTGGACTTCCGCCACGTCGACCTGCGCGATCGCGCTGCCACGGTCGAGCTGCTTGCCTCGGGCGGCTTCGACGCGGTGGTGCACTTCGCCGCGCTCAAGGCGGTGGGCGAATCGTGCGAACGGCCGCTGGACTATTTCGACAACAACATCACCGGCACGCTCAACCTGCTGCAGGCGATGCAGCAGGCGGGGGTGCGGCGGCTCGTGTTCAGTTCGTCGGCCACGGTCTACGGCGATCCGGAGCGGGTGCCGGTGGACGAGGACGCGCCGCTGCGCGTCACCAATCCCTACGGGCGCACCAAGCTGGTGATGGAGCAGCTCATCGAGGATCTGTGCGCGGCCGACCCGGGCTTCCAGGCGGGTATCCTGCGCTACTTCAATCCGGTCGGCGCGCATCCCTCGGGGCTGATCGGCGAGGATCCGTCCGGTGTCCCGAGCAACCTGATGCCCTACATCTGCCAGGTGGCCGTGGGCCGGCGCGAACGGCTGAGCGTGTACGGCGGCGACTGGCCGACGGTCGACGGCAGCGGCGTGCGCGACTACATCCACGTGGTCGACCTGGCGCGTGCGCATGCGGACGCGCTGGACACGCTGGCGCGCACTGGCAGCGGCTTCACCGTCAACCTCGGCACTGGCGCCGGCGTGAGCGTGCTGCAACTGGTGCAGGCCTTCGAGCGCGCGTCCGGCCGCGCGGTGCCGTACACGATCGTCGACCGCCGCGCGGGCGACGTGGCCGAGGTTTATGCCGATCCCGCGCGCGCGCAGGCGCTGCTGGGCTGGCGCGCGGCGCTGGACCTTGACGCGATGTGTCGCGACGCGTGGCGCTGGCAGTCGATGAATCCGGACGGCTACGGCAGCTGAGCACAGAGCCGGTTGGCCACGCCATCCGGCTGCTTCATCCAGGCGTAATGGTCGGGGCGGGTGCCTGCGTCGCGCGCGTCCAGGCACTCCACCCGCGCCGGCGCCAGCGGCATCTTGCCGAGCAGGAAGTCCAGCGAGGCGCGTGGCGCCAGCCAGTCGCTTTCCAGCACCAGCGCATGGACCGGACGCGTGATCCTGGCAAGCGCGGCCTCCAGGTCCTGGGCGAGCCCTGCGGCGGCATAGCGTCCGCTGGTCGCGGTGCGCGCCCAGTCGCGGACCAGGCCCGCGGCCTCGTTGCCGCCAAAGCCGATGCGGCGGCCGGGCAGCACGCCGTTGACCGTCGCCAGCCACGGCAGGAAGCGGTAGGCGAGCGGCAGCCAGGCGCGGTGCGGCATCGGGAACGCGCGCCAGTAGGGCGCGCCACTGGCGATCAGCCAGAGTGCGTCCGCCGAGTCCGGCGCGAGCGCCAGCCTGCAGCAGGCCAGCTGCCCGCCCAGGCTGTGGCCACCGATGCTGCGGGGCAGGCCTTCCGGCAGCCCCAGGTCGACGGCGGCCTGGCTGGCGGGGATGTCCTGCAGCAGCAGTTCGCGATAGCCCCAGTCGACTCCGCGACTGGCGCGCAGGCTGCTGCTGCCGTTGCCGCGCCACTCGTGCAGGAAGACCGCCACGCCGCGCGCGGCCAGGGCTTCGGCGAACGGGATGTAGTGTCGGGCAGCCACGCCCAGCGCGGGTAGCCAAAGCAGGCTGCACTGCGGATTGGCGGGGATGCGTGTGATCAAGCGCCAGCCGTGGCCATCCGCCGCCGCGACCTCGCGCTCGACGCTGCAGGCCGCCTGGCTCACGCGCCCGGTTCCACCGCGCCGAGATGGTCGAGCACGTACACATCGCCGCGCCCCGGCCGGTAGCCCTGGCGCAGGGCCCGGCCCACGTAGGCCACTGCGGCGGCGGTCGCCTGCGCCACCGGCAGGCCCAGGCACAGCTGGGCCGCGGCCGCCGAGGCGAGGGTGCATCCGGTGCCGTGGCCTTCGATGGGCAGGCGCGGGTGCATGAAGACGTTGGCAGTGGCGCCGTCGCGGTAGCGGTCGATCACCTGCGCGCCCTCGTCCAGGTGCGCGCCCTTGAGCAGCACCGCCCTCGCGCCCATCGCCAGCAGCCGCTCCAGCGCCTGTTCGGCATCGGCGGCGTTGCCGATCTTCATGCCGGCCAGCAGTTCGGCCTCGGGGATGTTGGGCGTCAGCAGGTCGGCGCGCGGCAGCAATCGCGTGCGCATGGCCTCAAGCGCATCCTCGGCCAGCAGGCGCGCGCCGGAGGTCGCCACCATCACCGGGTCGAGCACCAGCTGGCGCGGCGCGTGCGCCTGCAGCGCATCGGCCACCGCGTGGATCACCTCGGCGGTAGCCAGCATGCCGAGCTTGACCGCGCCGATATCGAAATCGTCGAAGCAGGCGTCGATCTGGGCGTGCAGGAACTCCACCGGCGGCACATGCACCGCGATCACGCCGCGGGTGTGCTGCGCGGTCAGCGCGGAGATTGCCGACAGGCCATGCACGCCGTGAGCGGCGAACGCCTTGAGGTCGGCCTGGATGCCGGCGCCACCGCCGGAGTCGGAGCCGGCGATGGTGAGGGCGGAGATGGGGGGGGCGGACATCGCGACATTGTGCCGCCTGCGGCGAATCCACGCCCGGGACGTGATCCTGGCTCAGGCCTGCGGTCGGAGTCGTTCCGGGCCGGGGGTTGCTCCCCGGCTCGGTCAGCCATCCATGGCTGACTCGCCGCCGCAGCGCATCCATGCGCTGCTTTCCGCAACCCCCAGCCCGGAACGACTATCGCCCAGTCACTGGCGTGGCTTCGAAAAAGCTCCCACCGAAGCATCGCAGCATCAGTGGCAGTGAGCCGTGCCCTGGCGACCGGGGGTCGCGGCAAGCAAAACATGGATGTTTTGCGCGCGAGTCAGGGCAGGGAGAGCGTGGATGGCTTGCGCGGCATGCCGCGCATCCACGCGAGCGCCCGGCGCGCTGCGCCGGGCCGGACCGCGCAGCGGCCCTGACCGAGCGAAAAGCGACCCCCGGTCGACGGGGCGCGGCGTCCAGCCCAAGCCCGCGCGGACTTCAAGCAATCGTGTCCATCTTCTCGCTTGATCGGGTGAAGAACCAACAAAGAGGCCGCCGTGCGGCGGCCTCTTCAACGGCGGAGGGTGCGTGCCCTCAGCTTTCCGTGCCCAGCCCCGCGACGCGGCGGGCCTGCAGGAACCTGCCGCTCCAGTAGCCGGTGTCGAGCTGCGAGACGGTCACGTCGCGGCCGGTGCGCGGGGCGTGCAGGAAACGGCCTTCGCCGATGTAGATGCCGACGTGGTCGACGCGCTTGCCGCGGCGGCCGAAGAACACCAGGTCGCCGGGCACCAGTGCGGTGCGTTCGACCTTCTCGCCGTCGCGGGCCATGTCGCGAGAAACGCGCGGCAGCTCGACGCCAAGCGCGGTGCGGAACACGTAGCCGACCAGGCCGCTGCAGTCGAAGCCGCCCTCGGGCGAGTTGCCGCCCCAGCGGTAGGGCGTGCCGAGCAGGGCCAGGCCGCGCTTGAGCAGGGTCTGGACGCGGCCTTCCTCCTCCTTGGGCGAAGCCTGCGCGGCCTCCATCGCGGCGGCCTCGGCGATCAGCGCGTTGACGTCGCTGGCGAACAGCACGTCCTGGCTGGTCGTGCGCAGCGGATTGGACACCAGGGTGCGGGTGACCGAGGCAGACGGGGCGGCCAGCGTATCGGCGGAGTCGCCGGCCAGGCCGGGGCCGGCAAAGGCGGGCAGGGCGGCCAGCGAGAGCAGGCAGCCGCAGAGGGCGACGAACTTGCCGTGTCTGGCCGGGTTGGAGCGGTGGCGGGTTCGGCCGGACGGGGCGGTTGGTCTCGTCACGCGGACTTCACTGGAGCGGATCAGCGGCGGAGTGTGCCGGAGTGAAAGCTGCGTGATGTTAAAACAGGGTTACACAAACCTGTCCAAGTACGTGATTCTGCTCACAAATCGAAACGGGCCGTTCACCGCAGGATCCGCTTCGCGCCGCTGTAGTGGCGCTGCCAGTAGCTTCCGTCCAAGTGATCCAGGCGCACCGTGCCGCCGCTGCTGGGGGCGTGGACGAATCGTCCCTCTCCCACGTAGATGCCGACATGTGTGACCTGCGCCCCGTTCCCGAAGAACACCAGGTCGGCGGCAGCCAGGCGCTGCGGCTCGATCCTCGGCCCCTGGAAACCAGCCAGGTCGCGCGAGGTGCGCGGCAGGCGCAGGTCCAGCATGTCGCGGAACACGTAGTTGACCAGGCCGCTGCAGTCGAAGCCCCCATCCGGGGTATTGCCGCCGTAACGGTAAGGCGTGCCCACCAGGCTGATCGCCCGCATCAGCACCGCGTTGGCGGCGGCGGGATCCTGCGGCGCGACCACCGGCCACTCGCGCTTGGGCACGGTGGCCGTCGGGCGTGGCGTGGGGCGCACGTCGCCGCTGCCGCAGCCGGCCAGGAGCACCATCGCGCCGCACAGCGCGAGCGCGCGGATAGGCGCCAGGATTGGCGTTGCAGCACCGGAGTCCGGATAATGCCCGGCTCCGTCGCCCGACGGCAGGATGCGTTCGCGTGGCGGTGTCATGCGCGGCATCGTGCCCGGGCCATTCCATCCAGACAAGCCGCGGCTCGCGCCGCGCCTCCCAGCGAGCCGCCATGAAGATCGAAAAAGACCGCGTCGTCCGTTTCCACTACAGCGTCTCCGAAGCCGGCCAGGCGCCGCTGGAGTCGTCCAAGGAGCGCGGCGAGCCGCTGTCGATCCTGGCCGGCCACGGCAACGTCATCCCGGGGCTGGACAAGGCGCTCGAGGGCCACGAGGCAGGCGACAGCTTCGGCGTCGACGTGCCCGCGGCCGAGGCCTACGGCGAGCGCCGCGACGGCCTGACCCAGCGCGTGCCCAAGAAGCACTTCGGCGCGCAGAAGCTGGCCCCCGGCCAGCAGGTGGTGCTCACCACCAACTTCGGCCCGCGCGCGGTGACCGTGGAGAAGGTAGGCATGACCGTGGTCGATGTCGACCTCAACCACCCCATGGCCGGCAAGGACCTGCATTTCGACATCGAGATCGTCGAAGTGCGCGAGGCCGAGCAGGTCGAGATCGAGCACGGCCACGTGCACGGCGACGGCGGCCACCAGCACTGATCGCGATGGGCCACCCGCGCCGCATGGCGGTGCGTGGCGTGGCGCCGGCGGAAGTGCCGGTGCCTGGTGATGACCAAAGCCGGACGATGCGGCCCAGCCGGAGCCACCCGCATCACGCATCCCAGGCACGCTTGGCAATCGCCCTCGGCGCCCGCCATCCTGTGCGCAGGGACCAGGGGAATACGACGTGACGCACAGGGACGACCGCCGCGCGGGCGCGCCGCCGGCATTCGCGCCGATCGACGCGGCGCAGCGCATCCAGGCATTGGACGTGATCCGCGGCTTCGCCCTGCTGGGCATCTTCCTGATGAACATCGAGTGGTTCAGCCGGCCACTGCAGGAGATGGGATCGGGCATCGATCCGGGCGCGACCGGGCTTGACCACGCCGCGGCCTGGGCCGTGCACGTGTTCGTGGCGGGCAAGTTCTGGGTGCTGTTCTCGCTGCTGTTCGGCATGGGCTTCGCGGTGATGTCCAGCCGCGGCGGGCACGGTCCGCAGTTCTGCGGCCGCTACCTGCGCCGCTGCCTGGTGCTGCTGGCCTTCGGCGTGCTGCATGCGGTGCTGCTGTGGCCGGGCGACATCCTCCACGCCTACGCCATCACCGGCCTGCTGCTGCTCGCGTTCGGCGAGATTTCCAACCGCGCCAGGCTGTGGCTCGGCATCGCCCTGTACGCCACGCTCGCCCTGATGATCACGTTTGGTGGCGGGCTGATGTCGCTGGTGCCGGCCGGCGAGATCGACGAGATCGGGACCATGGCCGAAGAGATGGAATCCGCCGCGGCGGTCGCCACGCAGGTCTATGCGCACGGCAGCTACGCCGACGCGGTGGTGCAGCGTGCACGCGACTTCCTGACGCTCTCCGTGCAGGGCGCGCTGATGGTGATCCCGCTGGCGCTGGGCGTATTCATGCTCGGCGCCTGGCTGGTGCGCTCCGGGCGCATGCACGATGTGGCCTCGCAGCGGGGCTGGTTCGCGCGGCTGGCGCTGTGGACGATCCCGCTGGGCGCGGTGTTCGTGGCGCTCGCGATGTCGGTCGGCACAAGCTTCGAGGGCATGCGCGAGATGGGGCCGATGCTGCTCGCATCGGGGCTGATGATGCTCGGCAGCCTGCCGCTGGCGCTGGGCTACGTGGCGCTGCTCGTGCTGGGCCTGGGCGTGCCAGGCATCTCGCGCGTGCTCGGCTGGCTGGCGCCGGCCGGACGCATGGCGCTGACCCACTACCTGCTGCAGTCGCTGATCGCCTCGACGCTGTTCTACGGCTATGGCTTCGGGCTGTGGGGACAGGTGGGGCGCGCCGGGCAGGTCGTGCTGGTGCTGGTGGTGTTCGCGCTGCAGGTGGCGGCGAGCCACTGGTGGCTGGCGCGCTACCGCTTCGGGCCGATGGAATGGCTGTGGCGCTGGCTCACGTATGGCGCGAAGCCGGCCATGCGCGTGGGCTGAGTCACCGGGGCGGCAGGCACGCGCCGTTACACTGCACGGATGGAGCAACGCAGCGACATCCTCGTCATCGGTGCCGGGGTTTCCGGGCTGGCCAGCGCGCTGTGCCTGCTCGAACGTGGCCGCAGCGTGCGCGTGATCGATGCCGGCCGCGTTGGCGGCGGCAGTTCGCACGGCAACTGCGGCACGCTTACGCCCAGCCATGCCGGGCCGCTGCACGCGCCAGGCACGGTGGCCAAGGCGCTGCGCTGGATGCTCACGCCCGACGCGCCGTTCTACGTGCGTCCGCGCTTCGATCCGTCGCTGTGGCGCTGGATGCTGCGCTTCGCAGGGCGCTGCAACCTGCGCGACTGGAATGCCTCGGCGTGGCCGCGCGCAGCCATCCTCAACGCCTCGCGCCAGGTCTTCCCGGAGTGGATCGCCGGGCACGACATCGACTGCGAGTTCGCCGAGTCCGGCGCGGACTGCGTATTTCGCGATCCGGTGCAGCTGGAGGCCTACGCGCGCCACCTGCCGGCGCTGGCCGAACTGGGCATCGAATCGGAGGTCATCGAAGGCAAGGATTATCTCGCGCAGGAGCCCGCGCTGCGCGAGGGCGTGGCCGGCGCGGTGCGCTATCCGGGCGATGCGCAACTGCGCCCTGATCGCTATGTGGCGGGGCTTGCACGCGCGGTCACCGCCGCCGGCGGCATCATCGAGACAGATTGCGAGGCCACGCACGCCGAAGCGCAGGGCGATGGCATGCGCGTGCGCACCTCGCTGGGCGAGCGCTTCGCGCGCGACGTGGTGTTGGCCACCGGCGCCTGGTCGCCGCTGCTGGCGCGCTCGCTGCAGCTGCGCTGGCTGCGCGATGCGATGCAGCCGGGCAAGGGCTATTCGATCACCTACTCGCGGCCGTCGCTGGTGCCGCGCCGGCCGATGACGCTGTTCGAACGCAAGGTCTGCGTGACCGTGTGGGACGACGGCTTCCGCCTGGGCAGCACGATGGAATTCTCCGGCCACGACACCACGCTCAACCGGCGCCGGCTCGATGCACTGGAGCGTGGCGCTGCCGAGTACCTGCACCAGCCGGTCGGCCCGGAGAAGCGCGAGGAGTGGTACGGCTGGCGTCCGCTGTCCTGGGACGACCTGCCCATCATCGGCCGCGCACCGGGCCATGCGCACCTGTGGCTGGCCACCGGGCACGGCATGCTGGGTGTGAGCATGAGCCCGGCGACTGGGCGCCTGCTGGCGGAGCTGGTCACCGGTCAATCGCCGCATATCGATCCCAAACCGTATTCGCCGGAGCGCTTCGCATGACCCAGCCCGTCCTGGATTTCGACCTCGTCGTACTCGGCGGAGGCAGCGGCGGACTGGCCGGCGCCTTCCGCGCGGCAGGCCATGGCGCGCGCGTGGCGCTGATCGAACCCGGCGAACTCGGCGGCACCTGTGTCAACGTCGGCTGCGTGCCGAAGAAGGCGATGTGGATTGCGGCCGAGCTGGCAGGCAGCATCACCCTGGCCTCGCAGCTCGGCTTCGACGTGCCCGCGTCACCCGACCTCGACTGGCCGGCGCTGATCGCCAGCCGCCAGCGCTACATCCACGGCATCCACGGCAGCTATCGACGGCGCCTGGACGAAGCGGGCATCGTGCTGCTGCCGTCGCGCGGCCGGCTGCACGATGCACACACGGTCGAATGCGAGAACGGCACCCGCCTGCGCGCCGGGCACATCCTCGTCGCAACCGGCTCCCATCCGGGCCGACCCGACGTGCCCGGCGCGGACCTGGCCGGCGTGTCCGACGACTTCTTCGCCCTGCACCAGCCGCCTGGCCAGGTGGCCCTGGTCGGCGGCGGCTATATCGCGGTGGAGCTGGCCGGCGTGCTGCAGGCGCTGGGCTGCCGCGTCGACATCTATGCGCGCAGCCAGCGCCTGCTCAGCCATTCCGACGCGGAGCTGGCCGAGCGGCTGCAGGAAAACTATCGCCAGCAGGGCATCGGCCTGCACTTCAGCTACGGACTGGCGGCCATCGAGGGCGCGCAAGGTGCGTTGCGGCTGCGCAATGTCGCTGGGGAAGTGTCAGACCAGTACGCGCATGTGTTCCTCGCCACGGGCCGCAAAGCCAACACCGCCAAGCTCGGGTTCGAGGCCGCGGGCGTGGACCTGGACAAGCACGGCAACATCGTTGTCGATGCCAGCCAGCGCAGCAGCGTTGCCCACATCGCCGCGGTTGGCGATGTCACCGGTCGCGCCACGCTCACGCCGGTCGCCATCGCGGCCGCGCGTCGCACCATGGACCGGGTGTTCGGCGGTAGTCCTGACGCGCGACTGGACTATGACGACATCCCCACCGTCGTGTTCTCGCATCCGCCGCTGGCCGAGGTCGGCCTGACCGAGGTGCAGGCGCGCGAGCGGCACGGAGACGCGGTGCACGTGTATCGCAGCATCTTCCGGCCGATGCGCCAGGCCTTGGTCGACCGCCCGCAGCACAGCCTGTTCAAACTGGTGTGCGTCGGCGAGGAGCGCCGCGTGGTCGGCATCCACCTGCTGGGCGAGGGCGCCGACGAGATCCTGCAGGGCTTCGCCGTCGCGCTGAAGAAGGGCATCACCCTGGCCGACCTGCACGACACCGTCGCCATCCATCCGACGAGCGCGGAAGAAGTGGTGTTGATGCGGTAAGTCCTCGGCGCGAGCGAAGGAGGAACGCTGCGTGAAGCCCACGCGCTTGTGCTCCTTCCGCTTGCGGGGAAAGGTCGGGATGGGGGCCGTGACGCAGCGGCGAATGCTTGACGAAAAGCGCCCCCACCCCAACCCTCCCCCGCAAGCGGAGGAGGGAGCAGGGCGGTGGAGCGGCCGCGAGCCGCGCAAGGACATCCGCCACCGCGGCCCCCACCCCAACCTCCCCCGCAAGCGGGGAGGGAGCAGGCACCGCGCCTGCGAGGGGCGACGACTCACGTGCCGCCTCTGTAGCCACCTACAATCCCGCCATGGACATCGTCTCCCTGCAACGCGGCAGCGCGCCGCTGCTGGTCAGCCTGCCGCACGACGGCACCTTCGTTCCCGACGACATCGCCGCCAGGCTCACGCCGCAGGCGCGGCGCGTGCCCGACACCGACTGGCACATCGCAAGGCTTTACGCCTTCGCGAAGGACCTCGGCGCGTCGGTCATCGTGCCCACGCATTCGCGCTACGTCATCGATCTCAATCGCAGCGAGGACGATGTCTCGCTGTATCCCGGCCAGAACACCACCGGCCTGTGCCCGACCGTGCGTTTTTCCGGCGAACCGGTCTACCTCGATGGCCAGGCGCCAACCGAGGACGAGGTGCGCGCGCGCGTCGACACGTACTGGCGTCCCTACCACGGTGCACTGCGCGACGAGCTCGAGCGCCTGCATGCCGAACACGGCCGCGTCGTGCTGTGGGAGGGGCATTCGATCCGGGGCGAACTGCCGTTCCTGTTCGAAGGCCGCTTGCCGGACCTCAATCTCGGCACCGCCAATGGCGCCAGCGCCACGCCCGCGCTGCAGCAGCGACTGGTAGCGGTGCTGGCCGCGCAGTCGCGCTACGACTGGGTGCACAACGGTCGCTTCCGCGGTGGCCACATCACGCGCCATTACGCCGATCCCGCGCGCGGCATCCAGGCCGTGCAGCTGGAGATCAGCCAGCGCGTCTACATGGACGAGGCGTCGTTCGAGTATGACGAAGCGCTGGCGGCGCGAGCGCAGGAGGTGATCCGCGCGCTGTTGGTGGTGGCGGGGGACTGAGGCCCGCGGTCGGGCAGCCAGTCAGATCCCTTGTGTTCGCCCGATCGCGCAGCGCACCAAAGCCCTCCCCTTCAAGGGGAGGGTTGGGAGGGGATGGTGTGGATGCCGCATGCGCCCGCCTGCCACGCCTGGACACCATCCCCACCCCGGCCCTCCCCTTGAAGGGGAGGGAGCAAGGCGCGACGAAGGGGAGGGAGCAAGGCGCGACGAAGGCGAGGGAGCAAAGCGCGACGTTGTACTGGCCAGCGTTCGACTGCGCCGCGGAGCGGCAACGTGCTGGATCAACCGCCGGATGCGTCCCTTGCCAGCAGCCTGAGGCCGAACAGGCGTGGCGTACGCCGCCCGTCGCGCGCAACGAAGCGCACGCGGATGCCGCCGGAAAGCGCCGCCGATGCGAGCTCGGCCGGCAGTGCGATCTCGCGGGTTTCCAGGTCATCCGGACCCGGCTTCACCGTATCGATGTTCGCCAGCGTCCGCCCCTCCACTTCGACATCCATCGCCACGTTCCAGTCGCCGCCAAACAGCACCAGCTGCAGCAGCAGCGGCGTGTCCGTCGCCATCTCGCGTCGTGCTTCGAGCCGGTAGGCGAACCAGCCGGACGCATCGCGCCACGCGCGGCCCAGCAGGCTGCCGGTGGCCGAATCCCGCCCTTCGTACCGGTGGTCGACCTCGGGCTGCTGCTCGCCCGGCCGCACCTGGTCGAGCGTGCGCGCGTCCAGCGCCTGGCGCTCGCGCTCGGCGGCCTCGATCGCTGCAACCACGCCCGGATACTGCGCCGGCGTCGCCGTACGCCAATACGCCATGTAGCGCGCATCGTGCACGCGCGACAGCGGCTCAAGCCTCAGCGGATGGAATTCGCCGGGTCGGATCAGCGCAGACGCGGTGAAGGTGAGCGCCTCGCCCGCGACCGGGACGATATGCGCCGCCAGCGTGTCGCGCTCGCCCACAAGCATTGGCGCGCCGTCCAACGGCAGGTAGGGGCCGGGCGCGATATGGCTGCCGCGGCCGTCGTCGGCGATCAGGCCCTCGACCGCCTCCTCGCCGGTGCGCGCAGCCAGCATCAGCGGGCCGTGCATCACCGCCACCCAGTCCGATCCGTCGGGCAGGCCTTCGATCCGCGTCTGCATCGGCAGTGCGATGTCGACGCGGTCGCCGTCCTGCCAGGTGCGCGTGATTGCGACCTGGCTGCCGGGCGTGGACGCCAGTGGCCAGCGGCGACCGTTGAGATGCACGACGAGTTCGCCCTGCAGCCACTGCGGATGGCGCAGCTGCAGCGCGAACGCCTGCGGCCTGTCCAGCTGCAGGTGCAGGCTGCTGCGCGGATCTTCCGGGAAGGCCGTTTCCTGCCGCAGCGTGAGCCCGCGCTCGCGCCAGTGCAGGGTCGATGCGATGTAGAGGTTCACCGCCAGCGCGTCGTCGCCGCGGGTGTAGACGAAGGCGCCGTGGCGACCGTGGTTCTCCATGCCGGTGCCGACGCAGCACCAGAAGCACTGGTGGGGCTGCGAGTACACGCGGTAGTGGCGCGGCCGGATCGGCGTGAAATAGACCAGCCCGCCGTGCCCGGGATGCTGGGTCGACAGGATGTGGTTGAACAGCACGCGCTCGAAGAACTCGATGTAGCGCGGCTGCGGTTGCAGCCTGTGCAGCAGCGCGCTCAGGCGCAGCATGTTGTAGCTGTTGCAGGTCTCCGGCCCTTCGCGCGAATCCAGCATCGGCGAGAAGTCGTCGACCGGATTGAAGTGCTCGCGCACGCTGTTGCCGCCGAAGGCGATGCTGCGTCGCTGCGCCACCGTCTCCCAGAAAAAGCGCGCCGCCTCGATCCACGCCGGCTCGCCGTCGAGTTCGCCGATGCGGGCGAAGCCGATCACTTTCGGAATCTGGGTATTGGCGTGCAGGCCGTCCAGCCGGTCCTCGCCTCGCAGCAGCGGATCGAGGATGGCGCGGTGGCAGAAGCGGCGGGCGAGCGCCAGGTAGCGGCGCTCGCCGGTGATCGCGTACACGTCGGCCAGCACCTCGTTCATGCCGCCGTGTTCGGTGTCGAGGATGCGCTGCAGCTGCGTGTCGTCGAGATTGGCGACCAGCGCGTCGCACCAGTCGGCGAATCGCACCAGCAGTTCGCGGGCGGTGGCGTTGCCCGCCATCAGCCAGGCATCGCGCAGGCCGGCGTACATCTTGTGCAGGTTGTAGAACGGCACCCAGGCGCCGTCGAGCGAGAAGGCCTCGGCCTGGAACTCGCCCGAGCCGATGCGCTGCCACAGCACGCGCCCGTTGGGCACGCCGCCGAGATAGCCGTCGCCGTTGGCGCGCTGGCATTCGGCCAAGGCCTCGACCATGGCGTCGAGCCGCTGGCGCATTGCATGGTCGCCCTGCGCGGCCTGCTGGGCGAGGGCGGACAGGTAGTGGCCGGCAGTGTGGCCGTCCAGGCCCATCGACTCCCAGTTGGGATACTTCGGTGCGGGCGAGGGCAGGCCGGCCTCGATGCGGTAGGGCGCAAGCAGGCGGTCGATGTCGAGCGCGGCGAGGTAGCGCCGGTTGAGCGTCTGCGAATGCGCGAACGGGCCCGCGTCCAGGTGCACATCGGCAAGTGCGAATGGGGCGGCGGCCGTGGCGATGCCGCCAGAGGCGAAGGCGGGCAGGGAGGCGGCAGCGGGCAGCAGCAGGGTCGAACCGGCCGCCGCGAGGAAGCGGCGGCGGTCGGGCGATGGAGGCGGGGTGTGCATCAGTGGCTCCATCGGGTGGCGGCCGGATGCCGACTGTGGCAGCGCGGGGCGGGGCGCTGCGCCGGTGGGAGATCCCTCACTGCGTTCGGGATGACAATAGGTGATGACCTGTCATTCCGAACCTGCGCAGCGGGTGAGGAATCCGAAGCCGCGAGGGAGCCGGAACAGTCCAGGTCACACCGACAGTGCAATCCGGGACGGATGCCGTTCACCACTCAGTGCGAATCGCCCGCGACCGTGTCGCCACTTCCACCCACCAGGAAATCCAGGTCCGCGCCCAGGTGCGCCTGCTGCACGTGGTCGACGTAGAGCTTGCTCCAGCCGCGGGCAGGCGGCGCGGGCGCCGTCCACGCGTCGCGGCGACGCGCCAGCTCCGCATCCGGCACGTCCAGGTGCAGGCGCCGACCGGGCACGTCGAGCTCGATGAAATCGCCCTCCTGCACCAGCGCCAGCGGGCCACCGGCCGCGGCTTCGGGCGAGACATGCAGCACGACGGTGCCATAGGCCGTGCCGCTCATGCGTGCATCGGAAATGCGCACCAGGTCGGTGATGCCACGGCGCAGCAGCTTCGGCGGCAGCGGCATGTTGCCGACCTCGGCCATGCCCGGGTAGCCGCGCGGGCCGCAGTTTTTCAGCACCATCACCGAGTGCTCGTCGATCTCCAGCGCCTCGTCGTCGATGCGTGCCTTGAAGTCGTCGATGTCCTCGAACACCACCGCGCGGCCGCGATGCTGCAGCAGCTGCGGCGAGGCCGCCGAGGGCTTGATCACCGCGCCATCGGGCGCCAGGTTGCCGCGCAGCACGGCGATGCCGGCCGCTGCGCGCACGGGCTTGGCCAGCGGCCGGATCACGTCGAGGTTCCAGCAGGGCACGTCGGCGATGTTTTCGCCCACCGTGCGCCCGTTGGCCGTCAGCGCATCCAGGTCGAGGTATCCGGCGATCTCCCGCAGCACGCTCGGCAGGCCGCCCGCATAGTAGAAATCCTCCATCAGATACTCGCCAGCCGGCTTCAGGTTGACCAGGCAGGGCAGCGCCGAGCCGAGCTCGTCCCAGTCGTCCAGCGACAGCGGCACGCCGAGCCGCCCCGCGATCGCGAGCAGGTGGATCACCGCATTGGTCGAACCGCCGATCGCCGCGTTGGCGCGGATTGCATTGGCGAAGGCGTTGTAGGTGAGCAGCTTGGACATGCGCAGGTCCTCGCGCACCATCTCCACGATGCGCCGGCCGGACAGGTGCGCGAGCCGGAAACGGCGCGAATCCACCGCCGGAATCGCCGCGTTCTCCGGCAACGACATGCCCATCGCCTCGACCATGCAGGCCATCGTCGAAGCTGTGCCCATGGTCATGCAGCTGCCCTTGGAGCGCTGCATGCAGGCCTCGGCCTCGGTGAATTCTTCCTGGCTGAGGGTGCCGGCGCGCACCATCTCCGACATCTCGATCACGCCCGTGCCCGAGCCCACCGGCTTGCCGCGCCAGTTGCCCGACAGCGACGGCCCGCCGGACACGCCGATCGTCGGCAGGTCGACGCTGGCCGCGCCCATCAGCAGCGCGGGCGTGGTCTTGTCGCAGCCCATCAGCAGCACCACCCCGTCGATGGGGTTGGCGCGGATCGATTCCTCCACGTCCATCGACGCGAGGTTGCGGAACAGCATCGCGGTCGGCCGCATCTGGGTCTCGCCCAGCGACATCACCGGAAACTCCAGCGGGAAGCCGCCGGCCTCGTACACGCCGCGCTTGACGTGCTCGGCCAGCTCGCGGAACGAGGAGTTGCAGGGCGTCAGCTCCGACCAGGTGTTGCAGATCCCGATCACCGGCCGGCCGTCGAACATCTCGTGCGGCAGGCCCAGGCCCTTGAGCCAGCTGCGGTAGTAGAAACCCTGCTTGCCGTCGCGGCCGAACCACTGCTGGCTGCGGCGCGCTGGCTTGCCTGGAGCGCTCATGCGGTCGCGGATCCTGCCTGGGGTGAGGGAAATGACCGGGCGCGGCGGGAAGCCGCGCCGGTCGTCTGCCTCGGCGATGCTAGCCGGCGGACACATGCAAGGAAAATAACAATTGCAGGGGTATCGATATGCGTCCTGGTATGGATGCCGGGTGCGCGAGCGCCGCGCACCGCGACAGTCTGGTCCCGTCATTGCTGGCGGAGCGAGGAATCCCGGGAAATCAGCGCCGCAGATTGACCGGCCTTGCCGTTGTAAAGCTCTTCTCGCTGCGCTCGAAATGACAATCGGGATGTTCCTCAGCCGCCGCTTGCAGCCCCGTCACCGGCGTACACCTGCGCGGCCAGCTCCCGCAGCGTTGCCAGCGCGGTGCGGGCGCCGGGCGAGAGCAGCCAGTCGGTGCGGGTGATGAAGCCGAACGAATCCATCCGGCACGACAGATCCACCGGCAACTGCTTCACCATCCCGTAGCCGGCGTAATGGCGCGCCACGTCCACCGGCACCACGGCCAGGTGGTCGCTGCCCTGCAGCAGGCGCGGCACCAGCACCAGGGCGGCCGTGCCGATCACCTGGCGCGGCGGCTGCAGGCCCGCGTTCTGGAACATCAGCTCGAAGCGGTGGCGCAGCACGCTGCCCTCCGGCGGCACCACCCAACTGGCCTTGGCCAGCTCAGCCAGCCCCGGCGTGCCGCCCGCCAGCAGCGGATGGTCGGGCCGGGCGATCGCGCACACGTCCTCCTCGGCCAGCGGCTCATACTGCAGGTTGCGTTTGTCGTGGCGTGGGAACAGGCGGCCGATCATCAGGTCGATGCGGTTCTGCGCCAGTTGCTCGAGCAGCACGTCGCTGCTTTCCACCATCACCGACACGCGCAGGTCCGGGTGGTCGCGGTGCAGCCGCGCCAGCGTGGGCGGCAGCAGGGTCATGGCCGGCCCGGCGATTGCGCCGATGGTCACGTTGCCGGCGTGGCCGGCCTTGAGCGCCTCGATCTCGGCCCCGGCCTCGGCCAGGCTGGCCAGCGCGATGCGGCCGTGGCGGATCATGCTTTCGCCGTACCAGGTCGCGCGCATGCCGCGCGGCAGGCGCTCGAACAGCGGCACGCCGATCAGCTCCTCCAGGTCCTTGAGCAGCTTGGACGCGGCCGGCTGCGACATGTTCAGCGTTTCGGCCGCGCGGTGGATGTTGCCCTGCTCCTCGATCGCGATCAGCAGCATCAGCTGGCGCGTCTTCAGGCGCGCACGGACAAACCAGGGAGGGCTGGGCACGGCAGGACTCCTATATCGGCATCGATATCGATTATCGCTATTTTTGTATTTGTTGCATATCCGTGCCCCGACCAGAATGGGCACGGCCGAGGACGCCGCAGATGCGCCCGGCCGACGACCCGCGTGGCTGCGGGAAGGATCACGCATCCGCGGAGGGGCGATGCAGGACCAGAAGCTGTCGGTGCTCGAGAAGGTCGGCTTCGGCGCCGGCGACATGGCGGTGAACGTCGTCATCTCCTCGATGATGTTGATCATCACCTTCTTCTACACCGACGTGTACGGGCTCAAGCCCACCGACGTCGCCCTGCTGCTGATCGTGGTGCGCATGTTCGATGCCGTCACCGACCCGCTGATGGGCCTGGTCACCGACCGCGTCGAGACGCGCTGGGGCCGCTACCGCCCGTACTTCCTGGTGTTCGCGATCCCGTTCGGCATCTCGGTGTTCCTGGTGTTCACCACGCCCGACGCCGACTACGGCGCCAAGCTGGCCTGGGCCTACGCGACCTACCTGCTGGTCACGCTGTTCTTCACCGTGGTCACGATTCCCTACATCTCGCTGATCGGCGTGCTCACCGCCGATCCGAAGGAGCGGCTGTCGGCCAACGGCTATCGCCTGTTCTTCGCCAAGGTCGCGGCCTTCATGGTGACCATCCTGGTGCCGGTGCTGGCCGAATCCTGGGGCCGCGGCAACCTCGCCGAGGGCTACCGCTGGGCGATGGGGCTGATGGGGCTGATGGCGACGCTGCTGTTGCTGCTGTGCTTCTTCACCACCACCGAGCGCATCCGCCACCACGTCGACCGCACGCCGCTGCGGCAGCAGGTGCGGCTGCTGCTGCGCAACGACCAGTGGCTGCTGCTGTGCGCGGTGTGCGTGATCGGCACCATCGGCTACGTGGTGCGCGGCTCGGTCGCGGCCTACTACGCCAAGTACTACCTCGGCGGCGACGCGAAGATGCTGTCGGCCTTCCTGGCCACCGGCGTGGGCGCCGCGATCCTGGCGATGGTGGCCTCCACCTGGATCACCAAGCGCTGGTGCAAGGTGGCGATGTTCCGCTGGTCGCAGCTGGCCGTCGGCGTGCTGAGCGTGGCGATGTACTTCCTGGTGCAGCCCGGCGACGTGGCGCTGGCCTTCGTGTTCTATTTCCTGATCTGCTTCGTGGTCGACCTGCACGCACCGGTGTTCTGGTCGGCCATCGTCGAAGCGGTGGACTACGGCCACGCCAGGAGCGGCCGGCGCGTGGCCGGACTGGCGATGGGCGGCATCTCGTTCTGCCAGAAGGCCGGCATGGGCGTGGCCGGCGCGATTGTCGGCATGCTGCTGGGCGGGTTCGGCTATGTGCCCGACCAGCCGCAAACGCCGCATGCGCTCAACGGCATCGCGCTGATGCTGACCATCATTCCCGGCCTGTTCCACGCGCTGATGGGCGGAGTGATGTTCTTCTACCGCATCACCGACGAACGCTACCGCCAGATCCGCGCGCAGATCCTGTCCGACGCGCCGGCAGCGTGATGGGCGCAGCAGGGAGTCCCGCATGAAGCTCCGCAACCCGTTCATCCTCAATCGTGCAGATCCGCATATCAGCCTGCACGATGGCCACTACCACTTCACCGCCTCGGTGCCCGAGTACGATCGCATCGTGCTGCGCCGCGCGCCGACCCTGGCGGGACTGGTCACCGCGGAAGAGAGGGCGCTGTGGGCCGCGCCCGCAAGCGGACCGACGTGTTCGCTGGTCTGGGCGCCGGAGCTGCACCGCATCGGCGGCGCCTGGTTCATCTACTTCGCAGTCGCGCCCTCGCGCGAGATCAGGGACGAGCTGTTCCAGCACCGTATGTACGCGCTGCGCTGCAGGGCCCAGGACCCGATGCAGGGCGAGTGGGAACTCGCCGGCCACGTCGACAGCGGCATCGACGCCTTCTGCCTGGACGCCACCAGCTTCAAGCACCGCGGCGTGCAGTACTACCTCTGGGCGCAGAAGCATCCCGACATCCCCGGCAACTCCAATCTCTACCTCGCGCCATTGCGCGACGGCCTGCACATCGAGGGCGAGCCGGTGCTGCTGACCAGGCCCGAGTTCGACTGGGAAGTGCAGGGTTTCCTGGTCAACGAAGGCCCGTCGGTGCTGATCCGCCACGGCCGTGTGTTCGTCACCTATTCGGCCAGCGCCACCGACGAACGCTACGCGATGGGCCTGCTCTGGGCCGATGCCGACGCGGACCTGCTCGACCCCGCCAGCTGGCACAAGGCGCAGACACCGGTGTTCACCAGCAACATCGAGGCCGAGGTGTTCGGTCCCGGCCACAACAGCTTCACCGTCGCGCCGGACGGCGTCACCGACCTGCTGGTCTACCACGCGCGCAACTACACGCAGATCGAAGGCGACCCCTTGTGGAATCCGGACCGCCACACGTGCCTGCATCCGCTGCAATGGGACGCCGACGGCATGCCGGTATTCGGGCGGCCGCTGCGCGAAGTGGAGATCCCGGGGGCGGCAGGATGAGGCGGCTGCTGCAGCTGGCGATGCTGGCGTTGGCCTGCATGCTCGCGCTGCCCGCGTGCGCGCAGGACGTCCGCCCCAACAACGACGACATGATGGAAAGCCCGCCGGTCGCCGCGCCGCGCGAAGGCTACTGGGCCGACGTGCTGGCGCACGACCCGGTGATGATCCGCCAGGGCGAGACCTGGTACGCATTCGTCACCGGCCCGGGCATCACCGTCTACAGCTCGAACGACCTCGAGACCTGGAAGGCCGAGCCGCAGGTGTTCGCGGAGATTCCCGCGTGGGCCTACGACATCGTCCCCGGGTTCAACGGCCACATCTGGGCACCGGACATCTCGCACCACGACGGCACCTGGTACCTGTACTACTCGATCTCCAGCGGCGGCAAGAACACATCCGCCATTGGCGTGGCCACCAACACCACGCTCGATGCGTCCGATCCCGCGCATCGGTGGGTCGACCACGGCATCGTGTTGCGCTCGGTGCCGCATCGCGACATGTGGAACGCGATCGACGCGAATCTCGTCGAGGACGACGACGGCACGCCGTGGCTGGCCTTCGGCTCGTTCTGGGGCGGGCTGAAGCTGGTCAAGCTGCGCGAGGACCGCCTGCGCCCCGCCGAGCCGCAGCAATGGCACACGCTGGCCAAGCGCGCGCGCTCGATCCTGGTCGACGACGCCGAGCCCGAGCCCGGCGCGATCGAGGCGCCGTTCGTGTTCAAGCGCGACGGCTGGTACTACCTCTTCGTCTCCTGGGACCACTGCTGCCGCGGTGCGAAAAGCGACTACCGCATCATGGTCGGCCGCTCGCGCACGCTCACCGGCCCCTACCTCGATCGCGACGGCCAGCGCATGGACCAGGGCGGCGCCACCGAAGTCCTGCGCGGCACCCCGCGCTGGCCCGGCCCCGGCCACAACAGCGCCTACAGCTTCGAGGGCAGGGACTACCTCGTCTTCCACGCCTACGACGTCGAGGACGGCGGCTTGCCGAAGCTCAAGGTGTTGCCGATGACGTGGGATGGAGAAGGCTGGCCGGTGGTGGATCCGGCGCCGCTCCTGCGTTGATCCGGAGCCGGCCCCGGCCCGATCCGCGCGACGCGCCGCTGTTCTCCCTCCCCTTCAAGGGGAGGGCCGGGGTGGGGATGGTGTGCTGCCCGCCACGCCCGCAGCTGGCGGGTCCGGCCAATCACACCATCCCCTCCCAACCCTCCCCTTGAAGGGGAGGACTTGAAGCACGCTGATGCCGGCACCGGGCATTGTTCCCTTGCAGTCGCCGGGCGTAGCCTGCGCGCAGGACTGCGCCTGCACACCCGGGCGGCGCAGCACGCCCCCGCCGTTCCGTGAGCCCGAGATGTCGCCTTCCCCAAGCCGCAAGGCCAGCTTCCTGCCCAGCCTGCTGCGCACCAAGTCGATCGAACAGACCATTGCCGATGCGGCCGAGCCGGGGCGTGAGCTCAAGCGCTCGCTCACCGCCTGGGACCTGATGATCCTGGGCGTGGCGGTGGCGGTCGGGGCGGGCATCTTCTCGGTGGGCGCGCGCGCGGCGGGCAGTTTCGCCGGTCCCGCGGTGACGCTGTCGTTCCTGCTGGCCGCGCTGGCCTGCGCGCTGGCGATGATGTGCTACGCCGAGTTCGCCTCCAGCATCCCGGTCGCGGGCAGCGCCTACACCTACACCTACGCCACGCTTGGCGAATTCCTGGCCTGGATCATCGGCTGGGACCTGATCCTGGAACTGCTGACCGCCGCCGCGGTGATCGCCAAGTACTGGGGCATCTACCTGGCGATGGTGTTCGAGCTGTTCGATGTCGACATACCGACCACCGTCGACGTGGCCGGGATCGGCCTGGACTGGGGTCCGCTGTTTATCGTCGCGGTGTTCACCGGGCTGCTGATCCTCGGCACCAAGATCTCGGCGCAGGTCAACAACGTGTTCACCCTGATCAAGGTGGGGATCGTGGTGTTCGTGATCGTGGTGGGCCTGACCTACTTCGACCCGGCCAACCTCAAGCCTTTCGTTCCGCCGGCCGTGCCCACGCAGGGCGGCGATGGTGACGTGTGGGCGCAGTCGCTGCTGGCCTGGGCCACCGGCGCGGAGCCGGCGAAATACGGGCTGGCCGGCGTGCTGTCCGGTGCGGCGCTGGTGTTCTTCGCCTTCATCGGTTTCGACGTGGTCGCGACCTCGGCCGAAGAGGTCAAGGACCCGCAGCGCACCCTGCCGCTGGGCATCTTCGGTGGCCTGGCGCTGGTGACCCTGCTGTACGTCGGCGTCGCGCTGGCATTGACCGGCATGGTGCCGTACACGCTGCTGGCCGAAGCCGAGAACCCCTCGCTGGCCACGGCCTTCGTCGCGGTCGGCGCGGGCTGGGCGGCGCAGGTGATCTCGATCGGCATCCTGGTCGGCCTGACCACGGTGATCATGGTGCTGCTGATGGGACTGTCGCGGGTGCTGCTGGCGATGAGCCGCGACGGCCTGCTGCCGCGCTGGCTCAGCGTCACCTCGCAAACGCGCAAGACCCCGGTGCGCCTGCAGCTGATCACCGGCGCGGCGGTTGCGCTGCTGGCGGGCTTCACCCAGGTCGAGATCCTGGAGGAGATGATCAACATCGGCACGCTGTCGGCCTTCGTGCTGGTGAGCCTGGCGGTGGTGGTGCTGCGGCGCACGCGCCCGGACCTGCCGCGTGCCTATCGCGTCCCGTTCTCGCCGGTGCTGCCGATCATCTCGGCGCTGCTTTGCTTCTACCTGATGCTCAACCTGACCACGCTGACCTGGGTGCGGTTCGGGGTGTGGCTGGTGCTGGGCGCGGCGGTGTATTTCATCTACGGGCGGCGTCATGCGCGGGTGGGGCAGGCGGGCTGAACGTGTCGCGCTGGCCGTCGCCGTTCAAAACAGATACCGGATACCGACGTAGACCGAGCGCGGCTCGCCCGCCTGCAGGATGGCATCGTCCAGGCGGGCCCGGTCGCGCACGCTGAAGCTGCCCACGTACTTCCGGTCGAGCAGGTTCCTGGCCTCGGCAAACAGTTGCCAGCGCTCGCGCTCGATGCCGGTGCGCAGGCCGAGCAGGGCGTATCCGCCCACGCGGTAGCTGTTGGCGAAGTCCGCGTAGCGCGAGCCGACCAGGTCGAAGGTCGGTCCGGCGAACAGGCCGCCCCGATGTCGGTACACCAGTTCGCCGCGGATCGCGTAGTCGGGGGCGGCGGGCAGGGTGTTGTCGCCATGGAAGCGGTCGCCGTCGAACGAGAACGCGTTCCACGTCGCGCTGAGCAGCGGTTCGATGCGGTGCGTGCCATTGCCGATGGCGAAGCTCGCGCCAAGCAGTGCCTCGAGGCCGGCGTGCACGGTACGGTCCACGTTGGACGACAGGCTGGTGCCCGGCGCCGCCGGATCGTCCACCGACAGGATCTCGTCGCGGATGCGCGCGTAATACAACGACACGTCCCAATGCCAGCGCGCCGCATCCAAGGACAGCGCGGTCTCGCCGCGCACGCCGACTTCCAGCACCGCGCCGTGCATCGCATCCAGGGTCGCGCCGTCGCCGCGCACATCGTCCTCCAGCTCGAAAACCGTGGGCGCCTCGTACAGGCGGCTGGCGCTGGCGAAGGCCTCGCTGCCGGCGCCCAGCGCGTGGATCACGCCCACACGCGGGTTGAAGGCGGTGTAGTCGCGGCGCGGGTTGCGCACGGTGCCGGTGGCCAGGTCCGTGCTGCGCACGTCGCGGCCGGTGAGCACGCCCTGCGCGCCATAGACCATGGTCCAGTCGGGCGCGATCGCCCAGCGGTCCACCACGAACAGCTCCACGCTGTCGGAGCGGTTGTCGATGATGCCGGTCTGGCCGTTGCGCATGCCGCCGGCATTGCGATGGTCGCCGCCCTGTTCGCGGGTGTCGGCCAGGTTGATGCCGGCAAGGACGTCGTGCTCGCCGATTCGTGCGCTGTAGCGGACCATGCCGGCGAGAGTGCGCTGGTCGGTGGTCTTGAGCAGGCTGAAGACCTCCACTGGCGGGGCGGGGCCGGGGCCATCGAAATCGACCATGACCTTGTCGACGATGGGGTGGTAGAGATGCTGGCCCTCCCTGGACAGGCCGAAGTCGAGCCTGCGGTCCGTGGCCGGGCTCCAGCTGCCCCTGGCAGCCAGCCGGCTGGTTCGCACGTTGAGCTGGTAATGGCCGCTGATGGCCGAGGGATTGGGTTGGAACCGGTCGGCGTCGAACTGCGCGCGGCTCAGGCCGCCGGCGAGTTCCTCCTCGCTGTCCAGGTAGGTGGCGAACACGCGCAGATCCAGCGCCGGGGTCGCGCGCCAGCCGGCATTGGCGTAGAGGCCGGCGCGGTCCTGTCGGCTGTGCCCGCGATAGCCGTCGCGGCCGGTGCCTTCCAGCATCGAGGTCGCCCGACACGCCGCCGGCCGTCAGCCGGCCGCGCCACACGCCGTGGCTGCCAACGGTGGCGGCCAGTTGCCGTGGAGCGCTGTTGCGCGCGGTGGGCGAGATGAAATCGATCGCGCCGCCGAGCGTGCTGGCGCCATGGGTGAGCGCGTTGGCGCCGCGGGCCACCACGACATGGCGCGCCGCGACCGGATCCAGGAACCGGTTGTGGTTGTTGCCGTCGGCCGTGGTGACCGGCAGCCCGTCCTGGAACAGCTTGATGCCATTGCTGTCATAGCCGGTGGCGTCGAGGTTGGAGCCGCGGCTGGAGATGAACACGGCATCGCCACCGGTACTGCTCTCGATCCAGACGCCCGGCACATAGCGCAGCGCGTCGGCGAGGTGGCCGACAGACCGGCGCTGGAAGGTCTCGCCATCGACGACGGTCACCGCACCGGGCGTCAGCGCCCGCTCGGCGTGCAGCGGGTCGCGAGTGCCCTGCACTTCGATCGCATCGAGGGTGGTGGCCCGGGGTTTGGCGCCGGCAGGCGGGGGCGGATCCGCGAACGCGGGAAGGGAAACAGACAGCACGACCAGGACGGCCGCGCACAGGCGCGGCGCGCGCGGCGCCGGGCAGAGGGGAATCGACATGTTGGCTCCAAGGCACAAGGACGCGACGCGAAGGTCGCGCGGGCGGATGGCTTGTGGCTCAGGACAGGAGCGGCGGGCCTTGCGAACCAAGGCCGCGAAGGTTGCGCAGCGGCCTCGCGATCCGCGTGCAGCGTCGCAATGCGGGCAGTTGCGCCGCCCACAACAGCAGCGCGAACAAAAGCGCCAGCACCAGCGGTGCCGGCGTGGTGAGCGCGCAATAGCCGCAGGCATCGTCGTCCGCCGTCGGCAGGTTCGCAGGCTGCTCCACGTCGCCCACGAAGGGCGAGACGTCGATCAACTTCATGCCCGCCTTGGTGCACATTTCCATCAGGATCAGTGCGCCATCCGGCATCGAGGCGGCCAGCACGCGGCTGACGGCCGGCGCGGCCACGGCCAGCAGCATGGCTACGAGGGCGAGCAGCGCCATGTGCCTGGAGAAGGGCGTCGACCGGTTCATGCGGGCGCCAGTATAGGCACGTGCCCCGGCACGTCGCAGGCCGGGAAAGCAGCGGCGCGCCGCCGCCGGGTCGTTGGCGGCGCGCCGTCCGCTCACGCGGCTACGACCTCCGCGCGCAGTCTCCGCGCCGCCTCCACCATGGCTTCAAGCGCGGCGCGGGCTTCCCGCCAGCCACGCGTTTTCAGGCCACAGTCGGGGTTGACCCAGATCTGCTCGGGCGCGAGCACTGCCTTCGCCTTGGCCAGCAACCTGCCCATCTCGGCATGGTCGGGCACGCGCGGCGAGTGGATGTCGTAGACACCAGGCCCGATCTCGTTGGGGTAGCGGAACTTCACGAACGCGTCCAGAAGCTCCATGCGCGAGCGCGATGTTTCGATGGAGATCACGTCCGCGTCCATCGCCGCCACCGCCTCGATGATGTCGTTGAACTCCGAGTAGCACATGTGCGTGTGGATCTGGGTCTCGTCCTCCACGCCCGATGCGGCGATGCGGAAGCACCGCACTGCCCAGTCGAGGTATTCCTGCCACTCCGCGCGACGCAGCGGGAGGCCTTCGCGCAGGGCAGGTTCGTCGACCTGGATGATGCCGATCCCGGCAGCCTCCAGGTCCAGCACCTCGTCGCGTAGGGCCAGCGCGATCTGCTGGCAGGTCTGCGCACGCGGCTGGTCGTCGCGCACGAACGACCACTGCAGCACCGTCACCGGTCCGGTCAGCATGCCCTTCATCGGCCTGTCGGTCAGCGACTGCGCATGGCGCGACCAGCGCACCGTCATCGGCGCCGGCCGGCTGACATCGCCGAAGATGATCGGCGGCTTCACGCAGCGCGAGCCGTAGCTCTGCACCCAGCCGCTGCCGGTGAATGCAACGCCGTCGAGCTGCTCGCCGAAGTATTCGACCATGTCGTTGCGTTCGAACTCGCCGTGCACCAGCACGTCCAGGCCGATCTCCTCCTGCACCCGCACGCAGCGCTCGGTTTCAAGCGCTATGAAGGCGTCGTAGTCCGATTCGCTCAAGCGCCCCGATCGCAGCCCGGCCCGTGCATCGCGCACCTGCTTGGTCTGCGGGAACGAGCCGATTGTGGTGGTGGGGAACAGGGGCAGGTCGAAGCGCTGTCGCTGTGCGACCCTGCGCTGGACGTAGGGTGAGCTGCGCCTGTCCACGGCCGCGCCCATCGCTGCGACACGATCGGCAACCTCCGGCCTGTGGACCCGGGGCGATCGCCGTCTGGCTTCGATCCGCTCGCGCGCCAGCGCCAGCGACGAGTCGGCCGACACCAGCCCGTTCAGCGCATCGGCCAGCACGCGCAGCTCCTCGAGCTTCTGCCGCGCGAATGCAAGCCACCTGTGGAGGTCGGCAGGCAGCGAACGTTCCAGCGTCACGTCGAGCGGGCTGTGCAGCAGCGAGCAGGACGGGGCGACCTGCAGTCGTTCGCCGCCGCGCCGGTCGTGGGCGCGCCGCGCCAGCGCCAGTGCCTGGTCCAGGTCCGTGCGCCAGACGTTGCGCCCGTCCACGAGGCCCAGCGACAGCACGCGGTCGGCTGGCCAGGCGTCCAGTACCGCGTCAAGCTGCTCCGGTGCGCGGACCAGGTCGACGTGCAGGCCCTCGACGGGCAGCGAGCACGCCGTCACCAGGTTGTCGCCCAGCGCGCCGAAGCACGTCGCCAGCAGCAGCCGCGGCCGCGACACCCGTGCCAGCGTGGCATAAGTGTGGCGATAGGCGGCCTGCTCCGATGCGTCCTGGTCGAGCGCCAGGCAGGGCTCGTCGATCTGCACCCATTCGGCGCCGGCCTCGCGCAGCTTTCCGAGCAGGTCGGCATATGCGACAACCAGGTCGGGCAGCAGCTCCAGCCGGTCGCCGCCATCGACAGATTTGGACAGCAGCAGGAAGCTCACCGGGCCGAGCAGGACAGGGCGCGCCTTCGCTCCGGCCGCCTTCGCTTCCAGGAACTCTGCAATGGGCTTGTCGCCACGCAGGCGGAAGGTCTGCCCGGCCTCGAGTTCGGGCACCAGGTAGTGGTAGTTGGTGTCGAACCACTTGGTCATTTCCAGCGCCGGCAGGTCCAAGTCTTCCGTCTGCAGGCCCCGCGCCATCGCGAAGTAGGCCTGGAGCGGGTCGGCGTCGGCCAGCGCGCGGTAGCGGGCGGGAATCGCGTCGAACAGGAACGCGGTGTCCAGCACGTGGTCGTAGAGCGAAAAATCGTTGCAGGGCACGGTGTCCGCGCCTGCGGCATGCTGCAGCTGCCAGTGGCGAAGGCGCAGCGCCTGCGCCTGGTCCTGCAATTCCGCGGCGGACGTATCGCCCCGCCAGAATGCCTCGACCGCGCGCTTGAGCTCGCGCCTGGCGCCGATGCGGGGAAATCCCAGGTTTGTCACGGTGGTCATGGTGCTTGTCCTCGATTCGGAGTGAACGAAGAACGAAGGAACCGCGCAGGCTCCCCACGACACGGCAGGCGCCCACGCCAGCGACCTTCGCCCCCTCGGGCGAACCGGTACCGTCGGACATGCGCGGACTTCCATGCCAGGTCGGGCATGGGCTTCCCGCGCACCCTTCGGGCGCCAGGTCAGACAGGGATCGCTCCCTGGCCGAGGCAGGTCTTCGGGCTCGTGGACCCGGCCGGCCGAAGCCGTCCACCTACTGCCCGCCGCTTCCCGGTCCGCCAGGACCAGTGCTTGTGGCGAGGGTCGTTTCCACACACCGCTGCGGGGCAGCGCCGGAATGGGGCCCCGAAGGCCCGCACCGGACTTCCCAATTAAATATATCTCTCTATCGCAATAGAGAGATATATACCTTCGGCGGGCGCAACGTTACCCCGCTGCACGTGCCCGGTCAATCATCAGTGGGGCCGCCTGCCTGGAGCGACCGCCGCCGGAAGCTGCGGAACGGCAGCCGGGACCGGAGGCCGCCGGGGGCGTTGGCGCAGCAACCTGATCGGCCAGGCATGGAACGCGTGCGCGACTGCCGTCATCGCGCCAGCAGGCGCTTGGTCCAGTCCAGCAGCACCAGCGGCAGGCGCTCGGGCGTCGACAACAGGGCGTAGTGGCCCGGTCCGAATACCTTGGGCAGGTAGCCCGGGGCCTGCAGGTCCACCGTCAGGCAGAACGGGAAGACGCCCTGCAGCCGCGCTTCGGTGACCGACTGGCGCATGTCCTCGACGCCAAACAGGCCGTCGTAGCGGTCGGCGTCGTTGGGCTTGCCGTCCGACAGCATCAGCAGCAGGCGATGCTCGGCGGGTTGGCGCATCAGCAACGCCGTCGCATGGCGGATGGCGGCGCCGGCGCGGGTGTAGTTTTCCGGTTCAAGACCGGCGATGCGCAGCGCCACTTCCTGCCCGTACGGCTCGTCGAAGTCCTTGAGCATGCGCATGATCACGCCGTGCGGGCCTTCGCCTGAAAACGACATCACGCAGAACGGTTCGCCCAGGCCCTGCAGGGCCATGCACACCAGCAGCAGCGCCTCGCGTTCGACGTCGATGACGCGCCGGCGATCGCCGATGAAACCGTCGGTGGAGCCGCTGGCATCGACCAGCAGGCAGACCGCGATGCTGCGCCGGCCCGGCCGCCGTGCCTCGTACAACCCTTCGCGCAGGAAGCCGCCCGCGCGCAGGTCGGCGCGGCCTTCCACGCAGGCGTCGATGTCGATGTCCTCGCCGTCGCTCTGCCGGCGCAGGCGCACGCGTTCGGGCCGCAACGCCTCGAACTGGCGGCGAATGCCGTCCAGGTGTGAGCGGTGGCGGGCGAGCGTGGCGTCGATCCACGCGGGATCGCCGTGCACCGGCGCGATCAGGCGCACCGTGGTGCCGTGTTCGATGTAGGACGCGTCCGCATGATTCCATTCGGGATAGCGGAAGCGCGCGTCGCCTTCGCCGTCGCCCTTGAACTCGAGTATTGCGCGACTGGCCGGCGGGTCGTCCGACAGCAGCACTTCGCGCGGCGGGTCGGGCGCGGCGATCATGCGCGTCGATGCCAGCTCCGAGAGCATGTCGCCGTATTCGTCGGCGCTGGTCTCGTCGTCGCGATCGACCGGTCGCTGCAGGCCGAAGGGATCCTCGGCGACCTCGTGCGGGGCGTCCTGCTGGATCATCCACACGCCGGGCTCGCCTGGCTTGTCCTCGTCCTCGACCGCATCGCGCCCTTCGGGCCGGCGCTCCATCCGCGCGCTGCGCACCGGCCGGTCGTCGTCGACCGCGGACGGCGCGCCGTCGACGAGGTGGGCGGTGGCGCCGCCGGTCGTGCGCAGTTCACCGGTCCACCAGTCACGGTACAGCGGCATCGGCCCGAGCCGACGCGATTCGGCGGCGCTGATGGACCACTCCCGCAGCAGCCGTTCCGCCTGTGCCAGGGAATCCCCGACCGCATGAGCCGCTGGCGTGGGAGACGACGCCAGATCGCGCTCCAGGATGTCGCGCACCAGCCGCTCCAGCGGCTGTCGTGCCGGCGCGAAGTCGGCCAGGGGTGGCCGAGCCGCAAGCGCCAGCCGGCGCAGTCGTCGCAGCGCCGGCACCAGTCCGGGGAACGACCGTGCGATGTCGTCCTCGGCGGCCTGCGCCTCCAGCACCAGCGCGGTGTCGCGCAGCAGCGCATCACGCTGCTGGACGATCGCCTGTGCGTTGCCGCGCATGGCCCGGCGCGCCTGCTGCATGGCCATCGCGCGATACAGCTCGGACGCTTCCACCGCGTCGCAGGTATCCAGGTGCGTGGGCAGCCAGATGGTGTCGCCGCTGGTGGCCGGCAGTGCCTGCCGGTGGCGTGGATACGCAGGCGCGTGGAACAGCCGGTGCAGCAGGGTCGGCCGCGCCGGGGGCAGGGCGACCCGCATCGGAAGGCTGGTGCCGCAGGCGGCCGACAGCAGCAGGTCCAGGCGCCGCGCCAGCGATGCCAGCGCTATGGGTGCGTCGGGCTCGCGCGCGTAATGCCGGCGCCAGGTGTCGCGGATGAATACCGTCGCATGTCGCGCTGCATCGACGACGACGTCTTCGGCTTCGGCCATGTCGGCCGGCCTAGGGGAACATCGCGTCGACGAGTTCGCGCATCGCGCCGAGCAGGGTTGGATCGTCGCTCAGCGGCGAGATCACCGCCGCGTTGCAGGCCTCGCGCACGCCGATGCCGCTGGCGACCAGGCGACCGGCGGCGATCAGCAGCCGCGTGCTTGGCACCTCGGCCAGCCCGCGATCGCGCAGCGAGCGCACGCGCACCGCCAGCTCGACCAGCGCGACCGCAGTGCCGCGGTCCACGCCGCTCTCGGTAACGACAATCGCCGCTTCGGCCGGCGGTTCGGGAAAGCCCAGCTCGATCGCCACGAAACGCTGGCGCGTGCTCGGCTTGAGGTCCTTGAGCATGCGCTGGTAGCCGGGGTTGTACGAGATCACCAGCTGGAATCCGGGCGCCGCTTCGAGCGTCTCGCCGGTGCGGTCGATCGGCAGCATGCGGCGGTAGTCGGTGAGCGGATGCAGCACCACGATGGTGTCCTGGCGCGCTTCCACCACTTCATCGAGGTAGCAGATCGCGCCCTCGCGCACGGCGCGGGTCAGCGGGCCGTCCTGCCACACGGTGTCGTCGTGGCGGATCAGGAATCGGCCAATCAGATCGCTCGCGGTGAGGTCGTCGTGGCAGGCCACCGTGATCAGCGGACGACCCAGTCGCCACGCCATGTGCTCGACAAAACGCGTCTTGCCGCAGCCGGTCGGCCCCTTGAGCATCACCGCAAGCCCGCCGGCGTGGCACTGCTCGACGATTTCGACCTCGTTGCCGGTGGGCAGGTAGTACGGCCCCGCCTCTGCCCTCACGTGCCCATCCACCCGTCAGCGTTCCACGCGTACCGTTGGCTCGCCATCAACCGCATGGTCGGCAACCACCTCGAAGTGCGGCCGGTGCCGGAAGAAGTCGAAGATGAACATCGCAACGCCGGTGGCGAAGACCGTCGCGGTCAGGATCAGCATCAGGAAGTGGACCTGGATCTTGAGCTGGGCATCGAGGTAGCCCATGCCCATGATCCGCTCCAGATAGACCTGTGCGATGCCTGCGGTGCCGAACGACAGCGTCATGCCGAACATGCCCGACACCTGCAGCCAGAACGCCCAGTAGCCCAGCGGCGAATAGCTGTTCTGCGGGCGGTTCGTCAGGCTTGGCAGCGCGTAGGTGATCATCGCCATGATGATCATCGCGTAGGCGCCGTAAAACGCCGAGTGCGCGTGCATCGCGGTGATCAGCGTGCCGTGGGTCCATTTGTTCACGCTGGGCCAGGTGTGCGCCAGCCCGAGCAGGCCGGCGCCGAACAGGGCGAAGATCGCGCTGCCGATGGTCCAGTGCAGGGCCAGCACGTTCGGGTGCCGCACGCCGCCGCGACGCATCGCCGCATAGGCGTAGATCGCCATCGCGGCCAGCGCCAGCGGCTCCAGCGCGCTGAAGAAGCCGCCGATTGGCAGCCAGATCTGCGGCACACCCACCCAGTAATAGTGGTGCGCGGTGCCAAGGATGCCGGCGAAGAACACCAGGCCCACGATCACGTACAGCCACTTCTCCATCACCTCGCGATCGATGCCCGACAGGCGGATCAGCAGGTAGGCCAGGAAGCCGGCCATGATCATCATCCATACGCCCTCGACCCACAGGTGGATCGTCCACCAGCGGTAGAAGATCGACACCGTGTAGTTCTCGTAGTGCAGCAGCGCGGGGATATACAGGATCGCCGACAGCGCAAGCCCGCCGATCAGCACGCCCTCGGTCGTGGTCAGCCGCCCCGACCTCTTGATCGTCATGCCGATGTTGTAGAGGAACATCAGCATGCAGATGACGATGACGATCTTGTGCGGCAGCGGCTGCTCGAGCAGCTTGTTGCCCGTGCCGTAGCGGAACACGTAGCCGATGACGGCGGTGACGCCCATCAGCGTCCACAGCCCGAGCTGCCAGTACGCGAGCTTGGTGCTGTACAGCTCGGTGCGCGACTCGTCCGGCACCATCCAGTAGGTGGCGCCCATGAAGCCGGTCAGCACCCACACGATCAGCAGGTTGGTGTGGATCGTCTTGGTGACGTCGAACGGCAGGATGTACAGCAGCGGATCGGGGCCCAGGTACTTCGCGGCCGACAGCAACCCGAACACGATCTGCAGCCCGAACAGCACCATCGCCACGGCGAAGTACCAGTAGGCGACCGATTGGGACTTGTAGCGCATGTGGAAATCTCCTGGTGCCGGCGTCGTGCGCCCGCCAGTGCTACTTCAGCGTTGCAAGGTAGGCCACGAGCTGGTCGATCTGTTCATCGCCCAGCGCCTCGGCATAGGTGTCGGGCATGAACGACACGCCGGCGGCCGAGAACATGTCGCCCGGAACCACGTGCGCGCTGGGCTCGACGATCGATTCGCGGATGTAGCCCTGCACGTCGGTCGCGCTGCCGGTGTAGGTCGGCGAGGCCAGGGTGAGTTCGGCCCGTTCGATAATGCCGGCCATCGACGGCCCGGCCAGCTGCACGCCCGGTTGCAGCGAATGGCATGCAGTGCACACCGGCACCGCGGTGCGGAACAGGTGCTCGCCAATGGCGCGCGGATCGCTGTCGGCGGTGACCGGCCGCACGTCCTGGGCCTGCGCGACGCCCTGGGCCGTGCCCTGCGCGGCCACGTTGACGGCGCCGCCGACGACCAGGATCGGGCGCGGCGGCCAGCCCTGGTTGTCGACCTTCGACACCCAATCGAGGAACTTGACCAGGTTTGCGATCTCCACTTCGCTCAGGTTCTGCGTGGGCATCAGTCGGCGATGGCGCTGCTCGTCGTAGAACTTCGAGGGATCGCGCATGTAGGCCTTCAGGTAGGCCTCGCCGCGATGCTGCGCGATCTTGGTCAGGTCGGGCGCGTAATAGGCGCCTTCGCCGAACAGGGTGTGGCAGTTGATGCAGTTGTACTTGTGCCAGACATCCTTGCCGTGGGTGACTTCCGGCGTGATGTTCTGCGCATTGGTGAGCTCACCGAAGCGCATGTGGCTGTGGATGGTCAGGCCAATGAAAGCAACGGCGGCGAGGCCCGTTGCGACGATGGCGAATATCCGTGACTGCCGCTTGTTCATGCGTCCTTTCCTCAGACGGCGATCGAGGGCCAGTAGGAGATCGCGGTGTAGCCGGCATAGACCACTGCCACCGCCATCAGCAACAACACCAGCATGCCGACCCAGCGCACGGGTGAAACCAGACTGGTCGCTTTCATTGGACTGCTCCCCGCAGGTGCCGATGGGCCATCCTAGTGACCAACTGCGTCAGTTGCCAGCCCTTTCTGGGTTGTGTGGCGCAGCGGCGCGGCGCGAAGAGGCGCATCATGGAAGGCGCACGCATTGAAGATGCTCAGGGCTGCGGGCCGCACTGCGCGGCTTCGACCCGATAGCGGGCGTCCACTGTACGTCTTCACTCAGTGCTATCGCCCACGGACCATGATGTCGTGGTCATCTACCTAAGGAGAACCGCCATGAACATGAAAATCACCGGCCTGAGCCTCGCCTGCGCGCTCGCGCTGGCCGCCTGCGGCGACAAGTCGGCACCGCCTTCCTCGGCCCCGGATGCGCCTGCGACGACGCCGGCTCCGGTCACCGAGCCCGCCGCGCCCGCAGCCGAAATGCCTGCTCCGGTCGCCACCCCGGCCCCTGACGCAAGCACCGCACCTGCCGCTGACGCGGGCACCGCGCCCGCCGACGGCAAGGCCGAGGCCGTGGTCAGCAACTGCAGCACGACCATCGAAGGCAACGACGCCATGCAGTTCAACGTCGGCTCGATCACCGTGCCCTCGTCGTGCAGCGAGTTCACGATCAACCTCAAGCACGTCGGCAAGCTGCCGGTGGCGGCCATGGGCCACAACGTCGTGATTGCCGCGGCATCCGACCGTGCAGGCATCTCCGCCGAAGGTGTGTCGGCTGGCGCGGACGGTGGTTACCTCAAGACAGGCGACGCCCGCGTCATCGGCCACTCCGACCTGATCGGCGGCGGCCAGACCACCTCGGTCACCTTCGCGGTCAGCAAGATCCAGGGCGCCGGCCCGTATGAGTTCTTCTGCAGCTTCCCCGGCCACTGGGCGGTCATGCACGGCCCGATCAAGGTCGGATAAGCGCGACACGCTGTACGTTCTTCGTACTTGGTACTTGGTACTTCGACGGCGCGGCTGCCATTGCAGCTGCGCCGTTTGTTTTGGCGGGCCCTGAGCCGTCGTCTCCGCGCAGGCGGGGACCCAGTGCAAGGGAACGCCCGACGGTTGCCCGTAGTTCTTCGCCTTCGGCTGGTGGTCGTCCCGGGCAGGGGGTTGCTCCCCGGCTCGGTCAGCCCGCTGCGCGGTCCGGACCGGCGCAGCGCGCCGGGCGTTCGCACGGACGCGCGGCAGTGCCGCGCAAGCGTCCGTGCTCACCCACGGCTGACTCGCCGCCGCAGCGCATCCATGCGCTGCTTTCCGCAACTCCCAGCCCGGGACGACCATCGCCCAGTCACCGGCGTGACTTCGAGGCAGCCATCGAAGCATCGCAGCGGGAGCAGCAGAGAGCGTTCCCGGCCGACAGGGCGTGGCGTCCGGCCGAAGCCAGGAGGGGCCGTGGCCCATGCATGAAGTCGGGAACCGGCGCGACAGGACCCGGACCCATTGCATGGAGTGGATGACCGCTTCGCCGGATTCGTGACCCCACTGCATCCAACGGTACAACTGCATTGAGCCGGTCCAACTCCCGTCCGGTGACTCGACGACGGCCTCGCTGGCCCCGGCAACCCGATGGCCAGGTCGCTGGACTGTCGGGGGGAAGAACCAAGAAAAAGCCCCCCCTGAGAGGGGCTTGCTGACGGCCTAGTTCCGCGGATCCGCAATTATCCGGGCGGGCGAACCATATAGAATCAACACCCGTTGCCCCAAGTGCAGCGCGGGGTCGGCGCCTTGTACGACGGTCATCATGTTGCCGTTGCTGGTCTCGACCACGTACTCGATACCGCTCGTCGCGGAGGCACTGCGTTCGACGGCCGCGCCCGCAATCGCGCCGACAACCAGCCCGCCGATAGCGCCGACCGCTCCAGCCGCGTCGCTCCCCCCAATCTGCGAGCCGGCAACTGCTCCAGCCGCGCCGCCTGCCATCGCGCCGCCCCCTCTTGAACCGTCGATCGAGACGGTCCGAGCGCTCACGATCACACCACCAACTGTACGATTCACTTGGCCCACGGCACCGACCGAATAGCTATCGGGCCTCACATTTGGAGCGCACGCAACGAGCGTGCAAGCTATTGCGGCCGCCGCCAAGATCGATTTCATTCGGCACCTGTTGTCCGGCTGCTGGGGAACATGGGCTTGCTGACATCGATCGTTGCCAAGGCCTGGAGGAATTGGGCGATGTTGTTCTGCACGGAGCGGTTGATGGATTCACGCGCTCGAATCACTCCGGCGAAGGCGTATCCAGCAGGCACAAGTCCTTCCGCGAAAATGTCCTGGGTATAGATGATCGCGCCGGTTTCGCGGTCGATAATTTCGTAGCGCGCGCCAGTCTTCGTGGTCA
Source organism: Luteimonas sp. A482 (assembly GCF_054072655.1). NCBI lineage: Bacteria > Pseudomonadati > Pseudomonadota > Gammaproteobacteria > Lysobacterales > Lysobacteraceae > Luteimonas > Luteimonas sp. A482. Next base: position 72,232 of record NZ_JBSVRO010000005.1, on the reverse strand, counting down.
TCGAAGCACCGAATGCAGGTACGTCCAACTCCAGAACCTTCACCGACACGCTCACTTTCCTGGGCGAATTGTCGCTGAAGATGGCCATGCGGTTGAGGGCTTCTGTCAGGGCCGATTCCCACATCTGGGGAACCTCGTGCTGTGCAGCGGCAGGAATCTTCCCCTTGGCTTCGTCGGGACGGGCGAGGGATACGGTAAGGGAGCGCATGTCCGCATCGAGCTTGTGCTGGGCCACTCCTACGTTGGGAACGGAGAAGTTCAGTGGCGGATTCGAAGCGCAGCCAGTAATGGCGATCGCAAACGCGATCGCGACGATGATTCTTTTCATTGTCTCCCCTTTGGTATCACGGCACACGGTGTGCCGCTAGTCGGTTATCGGCAATATCGCCGAACTCTGGAGCGTTATGGTTCCATTGGCACCCGGGCTCCGGGCCGTTGCCTCAGGCAACCTCAAACCTGCCGTCCTGCTCGTGTGCACGTCCAAGTGTCGGGGTGTCATCGTCCGGAGCGGCGAGCTTGTGCTGTTCGGGTGTGCGAGCGCTGCGGTTCTAGAACTCGGGTCGCAGCCAGCGAACGTGGCCGCGGGTGTCGGCTTGCGCCGCGTCGAGGGCGACCAGGCGTTCGAGCACGGCGTCGAAGGCGCTGAGGGCGTCCTCGCGGGTATGGACTTCGGCGGGGGCGTCGATCCGGATTGGCATCTTCCTCATGGCACGCCGTCCTTCGCATTTTTCCTCGGTGACATGCATTGCCCGCAATGCGTGGCTCGCCGCTTGAACCGAGCATGCAGCTCGCGTCGCGGGAGTTCCAGATCGATCGAACAGAACTTGATGTACGCACCGGTAGTAAAGCCGCCGATCTTGTCGCTGGACACGGCACGATGGGACGCGCGGTGGATCATCGGGTACTGGGCCACATTGTCCGCCCGATCGGCGTTGGCGACGTAACCGGCAGGGTGGCGGGCGACCCAGGCGAGATATTCGGACTCGCGGTTATCGAACATCTCCACTTCGCTGGCGCGCGTCATTGCATTGGCACTCCGACGTTCAATGCTGCTGCGATGGCGGCGGCATCCTCTCGCTGCCGGAACAGGTACATGAGCCGGCAGGAGCCGAGTTCCCTTTCGAGTTCCTGCATCCGCACGGGGTGGTTGCCGAACCGGAACCTGCGCGCAGCTGTGGCGGCAGGTACCTCGTAGACGCCGTAGCTGCGGGGCGTGGTCAATGGACCATCGGGCTTCACCGCTGCGGGTGGGATCGCGCGGCTGACGATCTGGCGGATGTCCTGTGTTGCAGAGTCCGTCTTCATGCGCTGAATGCTCCCTCCTGTTCCTGCGCGCGGCCCAGTGCCACCAGCATGTCCAACAGCCTGGGCAGGCGCTTCTTCCAAGGCCCGCGCGCGGTGAAGCGCGCGGCGATTTCGTCCAGCGTGAGCGTCACCGGGCTGGCGGACAGCACTTCGGCAACAGCGCGCACCTGGTCCAGCGTGTCCTTTGGCCAGGGCTGGGGCTTGCCCGGCAGCGCCGGCGCGGTCGCGGCCTCGTCCGAGCCGCCTTCGCCATCGTCGTCTTCGCGTCCGGTGGCGAGGCGGCCCTGTGCCGGCGCGTGTTCGCGCCCGCGTGCCGGGTCCTGGAACTCCGGGCGCAGCCAGCGGATGTGGCCGCGGGCTTCCTCGGCGGCACGCTCGGCGTTGAGCGCGACCAAGCGTTCGAGCACGGCGTCGTCGAAGGCGCGCCTCGCGTCTTCGCGGGTCTGGCCTTCGACGGGGGCATCGTTGCCGTGGGCGATACGCAGCAGGGGCAGCAGGTCGCCCCAGCCGTAGGCGTGCAACACGGCGGCGTCGAGTTCGTCGTGCAGCTGGCGCAGCACGGACACCAGGCCCTGCTCGTGGAAGGTGCGTTCCTTCGCGGTCAGCGGCTCGCCGCTGCGCAGTTTCTCCAGCACGTTGTACATGCCGGTCAGGGTCAGGCCGGGATGCGCGGCCTGCTGGCGCTTGCGGTGGGCGTCGAGTTGTTCGGCGAGGTTGCGGATGCGGTCGGAGGGGTATTCGCCGTAGGTTTCGGTCTTGCCGGGGGTCCCGTCCGGGTTGTCGAGGGCCACGCCGATGGGGCCGCCGAATTTGTCGGCGGCGTGGAGGTCGGGGAAGGGGAAGGGGTCAAAACAACGGGTCTTGTTGTATCTGGGGTCGTTGCCTACGCCGAGTCGTGCGCCTGCGGCCAATGCCCAAGAGACATGGACTTGGCTCGAAAGAATGCCTAGGGTCGCGGCATCGTCGGACGCGATGCAGACGATTGAGTGGTCTGCAAGAAAATCGGCATCCAGAAACTGGAATGGCCGGTGCTTAGATGTTTCTGTGGTGACTATGTAGCGGGAAAGACCGCGCAAAGCGGTCCGCAGTAGCGGCCGTTCCCATCCAAACCGCCACCACAACCGCTTCAACGCCTCCCGATTGTTCTGGTCTCGCTCCGGCTTCACGTAGTCAATGACGTGCTGGAACGCGGCCGGGTTGGCAGCGAGCGCTTCCTGCTCCAATAGCCCGAAGAAGTCGACGATGTAGCGCTCGCGGGCAACCTGTAGCAGGTCGCGACCCGCTAGATAAGGCTTGACGACGGACTCGCCGCTCGGTCGAATCCTGTTCGCGATGTCCGGCCTCAGGATGAAGCCCGATCCGTGCAAGGCGACGCCCATTCCGGCCAGGTTTCGGGTGGCTTGTAGAGTTGCGGCCGCTGCGACATTTGCGCCAACCCGGAGATCGGAGTGAATGAGGCCGGAGCGCTCGGTCAACTCGACGGTGATCTCTCCGTCACCACCCGGATGCTCTGCGGCCACCTCGACCAAGCGACCCGGGCGTGCCACGTTCGCGCCTACGGTCATGGAGATTCGTACAGCGGCGCCGTCAGTGCTGTCTACCCAAGGATGGTCCGGCAAGGCAAAAGTCAGGGTGACAGGAGTCTTCGCATCGAGTGCCTTGCGTAACACCTCCCGATTGAAGGTCTGGCGCAGGCTGTTCGTCGTGATGAAACCGAACCTCTCAAGATCGCCACGCGCGGTAAGAGTTGCCGCGTGATGCCACCAGTACATGACGAAGTCCGCCGAGTCCGGCACTTCGGGCCATGCGCCACGCAAGGACTCTACATACCCTTCGCCAAGCGCGGCCCTCATTCGTTTCGTACCAATAAACGGCGGATTCCCCACCACGAAATCCGCCTCTGGCCACGCCGCCTTGCGCGGGTTGAGATACCGCTCCACCGGCCTGCGCGCCGTTTCGTCCGGCACCGGCTCGCCGGTCACAGCGGAGGGCTTCATGGTCTCGCCATCCCAGCGCGTCACCGGCACGCCGCGTTCGTCGGTGACGTATTCCATGCCGTCATGCGCCAGCACAGCGTCGCGGTTTTCGATGTTGCGGAAGTCGCGGATCACCGGCTGCGGCGGGTGCACGCCGCCGCGGGTGCGGAAGTGCCACTGCAGGTAGCCGATCCACAGCACCACCTCGGCGATCGCGGCGGCGCGCGGGTTGAGTTCGATGCCCAGCAGGTTGTGCGGATCCACCGTTTCGCCCCCGGCGGTGTCGGCGCGCTCACCGTCCAGGGCAAGATCGGTTTGCCGATAGCTGAAGTCATCAAGAGCGGTCAGCACTTCGCCCTCCAGGCGCTTGAGGTGTTCAAGCGTGACGTAAAGGAAGTTTCCGCTGCCGCAGGCCGGGTCTAGGACCCGGATGTTGCATAAGCGCCGATGAAAATTTTTAAGCAGCGCAATTGATTCTGTTCTTATGCTGTCGCGCTGTCGCGCTGTCGCGCTGTCGCGCTGTCGGCCTCGTCGGCTTCGCCGACTTCGGCCGACAGCGTAAGAACAGCCGCCTGCACGTTGCTCCATTCGTTGCGCAGCGGCTCGATCACGGTCGGCAGCACCAGGCGCTCGACATAGGCGCGCGGGGTGTAGTGGGCGCCGAGCTTGTGGCGGTCCTTCGGGCTGAGCGCGCGTTCGAGCAGGGTGCCGAAGATGGCCGGCTCCACGTGCTTCCAGTCCGCGCGCGCGGCGTCCACCAGCAGGTCGAGCTGCGCCCTGTCGAGCGGCAGGGTGTCGGGCTGCTTGAACAGCTTGCCGTTGAACTTCAGCACCTCGCCGGCCAGCACCGGCGAGAAGCCGCCGGCGTCCATGTCGCACCAGAGCTGGGCCAGCATGCGCATGGCGACTTCGGGCTGTTCGCCGTGGCGGGTGAGCAGGTCGCGGAAGGCGTGCTCGGGCAGCAGGCGCACGTCCTCGGCAAACATGGTGAACAGGCAGCGCATCAGGAACTGGGCGACGGCCTCGGGTGCGTGGCCGGCCTGTTCGAGGCTGCGCGCAAGCTTCGCCAGGCGGTCGGCGATGTCGCGGGTAACGCGCGCCGACTCGCGGCTGGGGTCCAGCGACAGCGGCTCCAGCCAGATGCGGCGCAGGCGCTCGCGGATCTCCGGGCGGCGCAGGTCGTGCAGCGCGATGCGATGGCTGCGCGGGTCGGGGAAGGGGACGTAGGTGGCGCCGGAGCGGCTGAACTCCGAATACAGCTCGATGCGGTGGCCGACATCGACCACCACCACGAACGGCGGGCGGCCCTCGTCGGCGGGCAGGGCGCGGGCGTAGCCTTCCGCCTGGCTGCGCGCGCGCAGCAGGGCGTCGTCGAAGCCCTTGGTGTGCGCGCCTTGCTTCAGCTTCTTCGATTCAAGGACGAAGGCGCCGCGGCGGTACAGGTCGATGCGCCCGGCGCTGCTGCCGCCGTCGCCGTGGCGAAAGGTGATGGGCCGCTCGAACATGTAGTCCTGTTCGGGCGTCGGGTGCGGGACATCGACGCCGAGCAGGCGGCAGAGATCGATCAGGAAGCTCTGCGAGGTGGACAGTTCGGAGGCGGCGACGCCCTGCCAGCGGGTGATGAAGCTCTCTGCATCCGACACCGGGTTCCCCTTCCCCTCTGCGTCCTGCGGTCACGGGAGCATACGGCAGAGGGTCGTCCGACTCGGCGATTCCTCAACATCCCGCTAGGCCAAGGCGGCGCGCTTGGCGAGGATGCTTGTCATTTCCGCCATGTTCTCGGCTCCCCAGGTGCACAGCGGGACGAGCGCATCCGCCAGGCTGCGACCGAGCGGGGTCAGCGCGTAGTCCACGCGCGGCGGCACCTCCTTGTAGTCGGTCCGTACCAGCACGCCGTCGGCCTCCAGATCCTTCAATTGCTGGATCAGCACCTTGTCGCTGACGCCCCCGATCGAGCGCTTGAGCTCGCCGTAGCGCTTGGTGCCGTCGCGCAGGAAGAACAGGGCCAGCGGTTTCCACTTGCCCGAGATGATGTGGAGCGTGGCGTCGAGTCCGCAGGAAAAGCCGGTACCGCAGATTTGGGGGTGCGTCGTCATTTGATACTTACCAAAAGGTGCATACTTGTCCTAAGGTAATCATGAGCAGATAGTCGTGCAACCCCCACGAAGGATGCATGACATGAACAGACTGAAAGAAAAGACCGCCGTGATCACCGGCGGCGCTACCGGCATCGGCCGCGCGGCTGCAAAGCGTTTCATCGAGGAAGGCGCTTTCGTCTTCATCTTCGGCCGCCGCCAGGAAGCGCTCGACGCCGCCGTGGCCGACCTCGGGCCCAATGCCCGCGCGGTGAAGGGCTCGGTCTCCGAGCCGGCCGACCTTGACCGGCTCTACGCGGCGGTGAAGGCCGAGCGCGGAACCCTCGACATCGTCTTCGCCAATGCCGGGACGGGAAGCCTGCTTCCGCTGGGCGAGATCACCGCCGGGCACCTTGACGAAACCTTCGACACCAACGTGAAGGGTACGATCTTCACGGTCCAGAAGGCGCTGCCGCTGATGGGCCAGGGTGGGTCGATCATCCTGACCGGATCGAGCTCCGGCACCACGGGCGCCCCGGCATTCAGCGTCTACAGCGCGAGCAAGGCGGCGGTACGCAACCTCGCGCGGAGCTGGGCGGAGGACCTGAAGGGCACCGGCATCCGGGTCAACGTGCTGTCGCCCGGGCCAACGGCGACCGAACTGGCGAAGGCAGCGGTAGGCGAGGAAGGGTTGAAGATGTTCGCCTCGATGAATCCGCTCCAGCGCATGGCCGAACCGGCGGAGATCGCGGCGGGGGCTGCCTTCCTCGCGTCGAACGACAGCAGTTTCATGACCGCCAGCGAGCTCGCGGTGGACGGCGGCCTGGCGCAACTCTGAGCCATCCCCCCAACGGAGAACACATATGAACTATTCAATCATCGGCTTCGGCCAGATCGGTCAGGCCCTGGCCAAGGTGTTTGCCCGCAAGGGCATCGACGTATCGGTTGCCACCACGCGCGACCCGGAAAGCTTTGCAGCCGACGCGGCCGCGATCGGACCCGGGATCATTCCCACCACACTGGCGCAAGCCGTCAAGGCGGACGTCATCTTTCTGGCGGTCCGCTTCGAATCGCACCCGGCTGTCGCGAAGGCGCTCCCCAACTGGCAGGGGAAGATCATCGTCGATGTGACCAACACCTACGGCGTGTCTGCCGAGGAACTGGGAGGACCGTCTTCTTCCAGGGTCGTCGCGCAGGCCTTCACTGGTGGGAGGCTGGTCAGGGGCTTCAACCATCTGGTGGCTGCCGTCCTTGAACAGGATCCGGCCGTACAGGGTGGCAGGAGAGTCGTGTTCCTGGCGAGCGACGATGACAGCGCCGCAGCGGAGATTGGTGCGCTTGCGGAAAGTCTCGGTTTCTCGCCGATCCAGCTTGGCGGGCTTCTGGAAGGTGGGCTGCTTGTGCAGACGCGCGGAAAAAGCTGGGGTCAATTGATCTTCAAGGACTTGATCAAGTTCGACTGATGGATGTCCACCGGATCTCAGAAGCACTGCTTGAAGGCAACAGCCGACGCGTCCTTCACTGGCGGGCGGGCCGTGGGCGTCGTCCATCCTTGCGCCGCGTCGTCGCGCGACCTTGCGCGAAGTCGGGGAAGGTCTCCGCCATCGGCGCCTCATCCGGCAAGATGTAGAACACCCCGCCCCGCTCGAACGTCGGACGGATGACCTGCTCGTAGAACTCGGGCGAGACGTTGATGCAGCCATGAGTGACGCGGTTGTCGTCCGGCGAAGGCGATGCAAGGCGTTCGGGGCGTCTCTCGGCCGGGACGCCAGTCGCGGTCGGGTGAATGGAGACCGCGGAATCGTAGTCCACCCACAGCACGCGCCCAGCGTCGATTGACGGACCGTAACCGCCCACAAAGCGACCAGCAGGCGTCGTGCGATCCCGGCCCGGAATCTCGCGAAGCGCCAGACCGGCGATGCCGGGGGCGGTATGGTCGCCGGTCGCTGAGCCAAAGAGCCCAGGTGCCGCGCCGCGAAGCCGGCCGTCGCCGCCGAACACCAGGATCTGTGCGGCGGCCTTGTCCATGACCGCGAACGGATAGCCTTCGCTGTCCTTGGCTGCGACAACCCAGCCCGCGAGCTCAATCACCGTGCCGGACACATCTTGGCCTTGCGGAAGCTGGTCGACGGCGGTGACCGGTTGCGCGGCGGCATCCTCCGCGCTGGCCACGCCGAAGCTCGAAAAAGCCAGCCCCAGCGCGAGCGCACCATAAACGGCCCGGATCGCAGGGTGTGTGCACGTACGGATGTGACGTTCCTTAAAACAGAAGACTGGATGAAGATGAGGAGACCGGTGGCCAGCAAAGGCCACCGGGTCCCGGTTCAGGCCGTTCGTCGCGAATTGTGCAAGAGCGACTAACCGCGCGGCGGGCGGCCCGGCTTCGTTTCGAGCTGCTGGACGCGGCTTTCGATTTGATCCAACCGTTGGTTGGCCTGCTGCGCGGATTGATTGGCGGATTCGGCGCTCTGGGCCGCGCCCTGCACCCTGGTGTCGACTTGGTCGAGGCGCGAGTTGATCCTTGCAAAGTCGTCATCGTAGGTGGCGCAGCTGGCAAGACCCACGGCGGCGACGATCGCCACGCCGAGCGTGCGCGCCATCGCCAGATGTTGCTTGGTCATGAACATGCCATTCCTCCTTTGTTTGGGGTCTCGAATATAGCGGCCTTTTAACCGGCAGCATGACCCGCCTTCAGCTGACGTTGGAATAGGTGGATGAATTGTGAAGATGTGGCAGCTAGCGACAGTTGCAGCTGAATCCATCAGTCTCGCGCCCGCTTCGGTCCCAGGCATCCCATGACCTCCGGGCCCCGACTACGGCCAGCGCCGAGATCCGCGGCCCTCAATGCCCCGTCGTCGCGCCTGCCTCCACGCCCCGATGCGTCCCCAACTGCTCCACCAGCGATTCGCTCGCCTGGTTGAGGCCGATCACCTCCACCTCTGCGCCATGCCGGCGCAGCTTGAGTACAACGCGGTCAAGGGCGGCCACGGCGCTGGTGTCCCAGAAGTGGGCGTCGCGCAGGTCGATCACCAGCATCAGCAGCACCACACCGGCGTTGAGGCACGACAGTTGCCCGCGGCCGCCCGAGGACACGTTGAGCACCGACTGGCCGATCATCGCGCAGCCGGCCATGCCGCCGAAGAATCTCGTCAGGACATCGGCTCCGGAGCCGCGCCCAGCTTGTGTGGCAACGGGATGAATTCTTCATTGTCTAGATCCGGAAGCTTCATCCGTCCGGCCGCCCAGTCTGCTCGAGCCTGTTCGATGCGCTCTTTTGATGAGGAAACGAAGTTCCAGTCGATGTAGCGTTCGCCCACAGGCTCTCCGCCCAAGGCCATGACCACCGCATCGCTGAGCGCCGTCACGGTCGCCGCCTTGCCTGGTGCCAAGACCGCCATGCTGCCCATCTCCACGCGATGGCCCGCGATCTCCACCTCGCCCTTGGCGACGTACACCGCGCGCTCGGTGTACTCCGGCGGCAGCGTGGTCCTGGTACCCGTCCGCAGCTGCCAGTGCACATAGAACTGCGGCGAGTCGACGTTGACGGGCGACTCGACGCCCGACAGCCGTCCGGCGATAAGCCGACCCACGAGGCCGTCGTCTTCGAAAACCGGTAAGGCATCGCTCGGGTAATGCCAGAAGCCCGGGTCCATCTCTTCGCGCTCATCGGGCAGCGCCACCCAAGCCTGGATGCCGTCCATGGGACCGCCGGTGGCGCGCAGCTCTTCGAAGCGCTCGGAGTGGGTGATACCCCGGCCTGCGGTCATCCAGTTGACCTCTCCAGGCAGGACCGGCTGTTCGGACCCCACGCTGTCGCGATGCATGATCTCGCCGTCGAACAGGTAAGTGATGGTCGACAGACCGATGTGCGGGTGCGGGCGTACGTCCGCCTCGCGCGGAAGCCCGGGTTCAATCAGCTTCGGGCCCATGCGATCGAAGAATATGTAGGGCCCGATCATCCGGCGCTTGGCGTACGGCAGTACGCGGCCTACCTCGAAGGCGCCGAGATCGCGGCGGCGTTGTTGGATGACGAGTTCAATCATTAGGTGACCCCCGTAGAAGAGGCGGAGTGCTCACACTGACCAACCCTTTCGAAAGGCCACGTGAGCACAACGCCTCGAATCCGCCTGCAGACTGCCGTGTGGAGTGATGCCGAGCTACCTCAGCTGGCCGCAATCCTCCAGCGACGCTGCGTCCTCCACTTTCCTGACCAGTCGCCACGAGCGCCTCCCCGGGCCGTGCAGGCAGGCGCAATGTTCAGCCCGCGGTGTCCACGAGCACCAACTCGGCATCTTCGAGGGCGGTCACGCGGAAGCCGTCGACCTCGCTGATGGCGGCACCGTCGCGGGCGTCCAGGATGATGTCTTCGATCTGCACCTTGCCCTTGGCGGGAACCATGTAGCCGTACCGGCCCGCACCGGCGAAGCGGTATTCCGTGGTCTCGCCCGCGTTGAGGGTCGCGCCGAGGACGCGCGCGTCGGTGCGGATGGGCAGGGCATCGTCGCCGGGCAAGCCGCTGGCCAAGGTGACGAAGCGACCCGAACGCGCGCCCTTGGGGAAGGGCTTGGCGCCCCACGATGGCTTGCCCCCGCGCTGGTTAGGGAAGATCCAGATCTGGAAGATCCGGGTGGTGCCTGGCTCGAGGTTGTACTCCGAGTGCACCACGCCGTTGCCCGCGCTCATGACCTGCACATCGCCGGCTTCCGTGCGGCCCTTGTTGCCTAGGCTGTCCTCGTGGGTGATGGCGCCTTCGCGGACGTAGGTGATGATTTCCATGTCCGAGTGGGGATGCGCAGGAAAACCGGTTCCGGGCGCGATGGTGTCGTCGTTCCAGACCCGCAGCGCCCCCCACTGGGTGCGCTCGGGGTCCTGATACCCGGCGAACGAGAAATGGTGCTTGGCGTCGAGCCAGCCGTGGTTGGCTCCGCCGAGGCTTTCAAAAGGGCGACGCTCGATCATGGTGTGTCTCCTCATGGAGTGGATACGTTGGATCCAGTCTATGGACGGAGCGGGGTGCCAGATACCGGGCTAATGTCACTTCATCGTTTCCCGGTTTGCTACAGCGGAGGCGGTCGAGGACGGCAGCTGGCGGCAGGCGGTGCGGCATCGCCCGCCCCCGGCCAGGAAGCCGGGCGAGGGCGCCGACACGTTCAAGGGCGCTGATTCTGGTAGCCCCCAAAGTGCGCGATCGGCGACCACCCGGGACTGACCGGCGGGAGTTGTGGCACGGGAACGTCCTCGAACGGGGCCGCCGCATGCACGGGCCTTCCGCCCACCACGGTCAGCAGTGACACCAGGTCCTTGATGCGAGTCTCCGGCACCGTCAGGTAGTCGTCGCTCAGGATGGCGAAGTCGGCGTACTGGCCGGTCGCGATCCGCCCCTTGACGTCCTCTTCCTGACTGAACCATGCGGCATCTGCGGTAAACAGGCGCAGCGCCTCCTCGCGTGACAGTCGGTTGTCGTCGGCAAACAGCTGCGTGCCGCCCACGGTCTTGCCGGTGACCAGCCAATAGATCGCCGGCCACGGGTTGTAGCTGCTCACGCGCGTGCCGTCGGTGCCGGCGCCGACCGGGATGCCGAGCTCCAACATCTTGCGCACCGGCGGGGCGTTGGCTGCCTGCGTCTTGCCGTAGCGGTCTGCGAAGTACTCGCCAGCGAAGGCCATGCGGTTCTGGACGGCGATGCCGCCGCCCATTGCCTTGATGCGCTGCAGGTCCCGGTCGGTCACGGTCTCGGCGTGGTCGATGGCCCAGCGGGGGACGAATCGCCCCTTCTCGCCCTTGACCTGCTCGAAAACGTCGAGGATCCGGGACACGCTTTCGCCATAGGTCGCGTGCTGGCGCAGCGGCCACTGGTGGTCGACGAGGATCCGAGCCACCTCTCGCAGGTCCTTCTCCCAGTCCTGGCCATGTGCCTTGCGCGCGTCCAGGTCGGGCCTGGGCGCCAGAAAGTTCTCCCAGTCGCCCACACTGTGCGCCAGGAACTCGCCTGCGCCTTCAAGCTCGTAGCCGTGTTCGAGTGCGCCGTGCCGGTTCTTTTCCAACGCATGGCCACTGGCCCAGCGCTGGAAGTCGGCGGCCTCCTGGCCCGCGTTCTGGGCAAACAGGTAGTAGCTCACGCGCACCGACATTTCGCCGTTCGTGGCCAACTGGAGGCTGGAGGCATAATCGTCGGGGAAGGCGTGCCCGCCGCCGCCGGCGTCGATCGCGCTGGTCATGCCCAGGCGATTGAGCTCGCGATAGAAGTGCAGCGTGGAGTTCACCTGGTCCTCGGCCGAAAGCGGAGGCGGCTGGGCGATCATCGCGTAGAGGATCGCGGGGTTGGGTTCGGCGTGCAGGATCGCGCCACCGTCGACGAATTCGTAGCGGCCACCGTCTGGCGCCTTGCTGTCCCCGGTCAGGCCGAGCGCTTCCACTGCGGCGCGGTTGATCATGCCTTGGCTGTACAGATAGAGGACGAATGTGGGCGTATCGGGCGCGGCCTCGTTCAACTGGGCCACGGTCGGCATGCGCCGTTCTTCGAACTGGAAGGGCGACCAGCCGCCGATGACGCGGACCCATTGGCCTTCCGGGGTGCGTTCGGCCTGTTCGCTGACCATCTGCAACGCACGCTGCAGCGAGGCGACTCCGTCCCATCGCAGCTCGAGGTTGTAGAAGCGCCCGCCGCGCACGACGTGCGCGTGGGAGTCATTGAGGCCCGGGATGACCGTGCGGCCGCCTGCATCGATCACGCGGGTATTGTCGGCGCGGCGGGCAGCCATGTCGGCGTCGTCTCCCACTGCCACGATCTTGCCTTCGGCCACGGCGAAGGCGGTGGCGCGTGGGCGCCCGGCGTCCATGGTGATGACGTTGGCATTGGTCACGATGAGGTCGGCGCCTGCCGACGGTGTCGCGGTGCCCGGTTGCGCCGCAACGGGCGCCTCGCGGGTGCTCGAGCAGGCTGCCGCGAGCAGCGCCGCCCCGATCAGGCTCAGGTATCGCATGAAAAACTCCTTCCCAGCGCGGGCGCTGGATCATCGATGTCCGCAAGACGACCGAACCCGGCTCGCACGGACCCGACGCGCGGACGGCGAAACGGGGCCGGATGTCCGGCCCCGGCTCGGGGGTTTACCAGGGAAACATGGGCCAGGCCTTACTTGGACTTGGCGGCTTCCTGGGCGCGCTGGAAGCTCTCGGAGACGGCGCGGTAGTGCGGCACGAGTTCGGAGTACAGGGCACCCCAGGCTGCGGCGTCACCACGATTCCAGGTGCGGTGTGTCTCGCTGAGGATCGTGTTGGTGGTGACGGGCTCGATCCCGGCATTCGCCATGCGCAGCATGGCAGCGTCGGATGCCAGCTTGCTGACGTCACCCGAAGCATCCATCACGGCCAGCACGTCATAACCATCTGCCTTGGCCTGCAGCGCCGGGAATGCGACGCAGACGCTGGTCCACACACCGGCCATTACCAGGGTCTTGCGACCCGTGGCCTCGACGGCCTTCACGAAGTCGGCGTTATCCCAGGCGCTGACCTCACCCTTGCGGGCGACATAGATCGCGTTCGGCGCGGCCTCGAGCAGTTCCTCCATGATCGGGCCGTTCGGGCCGCCGGGCTCCGACGCGGTGTAGATCACCGGGATGCCGGCCTGCACCGCGATCTTGGCCAGGGCAACGGTGTTCGCACGCAGTTCCGCGAGCGGGATGTCCTTGACCGTCTGGAAGAGGCCGGTCTGGTGGTCGAGCAGGAGCAGAACCGCGTCGTTGGGGTCGTACAGCGCTGCGCGGGCCTCAGGGGTGGGCTGGCGCGAAAGTCCCGCGATGGGAGCCTGTGCGCGGGATTCCTGGGCATGTGCAGCCGGTGCGGCCACGAGTTGGGCGGAAATCAGGGTCACCGCCGCCGCCACATGGAGGACAGCGCTGATGAGCTTGGACTGTTTCATGGTGTTTTCCTTTGACGCGAAATGGATAGGGATGACTGGGCGAGCTCATCGGCAGGTTTTCCATACGTCGACGCCATCTGGTGGGTTGCCGGGACCGGCTTGATGCGGGTCGCGCGGGTCAGAGTGGATTCGATGGCGCACAGTCTATGTAGCTTTGGCAGGCGCAAATACCGGGCAATCATCACCTCATTGTTTCTGTTTCTGAGACGATCTCGTTGCGCTAGTAACCCGGATGGCTGGCAACCGCATCCATGACGCGGGCCGAGTACACGAGCGCCGCACCTGCGTTGAGCGCGATGGCCACGCCCAGCGCTTCGGCGATCTCTTCGCGGCTGGCTCCGTGCTTGATGGCCGCGTCGACATGCACCGTGATGCAGCCATCGCAGCGCGTGGTCACGGCGACGGCAAGGCCGATCAGTTCACGCGTCTTGGCGTCCAGGTGCTGGGTCTTGTTGCCTGCACCGGCCAGCGTGGCGTATCCCCGGACGGTATCCGGCGAGAGCTTGCCGATCTCACCGATCCGGCCCTTCAGTTCGTCGCGATAGACATTCCAGTCGAGCATGTGTTGTCCTCCATGTGGCGTCCCATCTGGACGCGAGTTCGCATTGCAGGAGCTAACCGCCGCAGCCACACGGGCATGCGGTCGTCAGCACGCAAGGAAAAAAGGCGATGCAGCGCGACCCGGCGGTTGGGCGTGTCCGATGGATCCGAATCGGTCGCTGTGTGTTGAGCCAGCAGGTCGGCTTGTTGTGGTGCCAAGGCCGATGCCGAAGATCAGTCCAGCCAAGGAAGCGAACGTCCATCCGACCTCCCCGTGACTTGCGCGTACGCCCAATGGCGCATCCATCACCTTATGGTGATTGGGCGGAAGTAAAGAGTGAAGAAAGTCGACATCACTGTTTCCCGACCGGGGACAGTGCCAGGCGTCGCCTTACCCAGACCGATCAGCCTCGCCGCCGAGTTCGCTGACCAGAAAATCCACGAACCTGCGGAGCCGCAGCGGCATGGTGCGCGCTTGTGCAAACAGCGCGTGGACCGCAATTGGCGGCGGACTCCAGTCCTCGAGCACGCGGACCAGCCGGCCGGCATTGAGCTCGCCCCGGACGATGAAGTCGGGAACCAGCGTCGCGCCGAGGCCGGCCAGTGCCATCTCGGCGAGAAAGTCGCCGTTGTCGGCAATCACGGGCCCACGTGTGCGCACGCGCTGCACTTCCTTTCCACGCGTCAGCTGGATCGTGATGCCGCCCTGCAGGCAGCCATAGTTGAGGAACGCAAGCGACGTCAGGTCGGCGGGAACCTGGGGAATGCCATGGCGTGCCAGGTATTCTGGCGATGCCACGATGCTGCGGGGCGCGGGCATGATCTTGCGTGCAGAAAGCGACGAGTCGGTCAGGTCGGCGATCCTGATCGTCACGTCGAATCCGCCGCGCACGGTATCGATGAGGTGGTCGGTCAGCGAGATCTGGAGCTCGATCTCCGGATACTTGTCCAGGAACTTCGGCACGATCGGTGTGAGCACGCGCATGCCGAATGAGACCGGGACGTTGCAGCGAACGATTCCGCGGATGCCGGTTGTTCCCCTGGCGCGCTCCTCTGCCTCGTCCAGGGAGGCGAGCACTTCCTGCGCGTCCTCGTAATAGGTCGCGCCCGCCTCGGTCAGGTGCAGGCTGCGTGTGGTCCGCATCAGAAGCTGGACGCCGAGCGCTTGCTCCAGGGATTGGACCTGTTTGCTGACCTTGGAGCGTGGGACATCGAGTTTGCGGGCAGCGGCGGCGAAGCTCTCGGCCCGCACCGCCTCCACGAAGGCGCGCATGCACTCGATCCGGTCCATCTACAGCTCCATTCAGGCCGTCAAGGAAGAGCATTGTTCCCGCATTCGAACCGCTGCCGCAAGGCGGGTCCGGTTTGCATACGGGCTGACAATGTTGAAACCCATGGCCGGACGATTCGATCGACGTCGACGTGTCGAAGTGGCCGGCAGCCCACGATGCGCCTCGGCGCGATCACGTGCAAAGGTCCGCTTCCGGCGGCAAGCTTGCCGCCGAGGTGGCGGCCAATCGGCCATGAACCCCCAGCAGCTGTCATTTCGAGCGTAGCGAGAAATCCAGCCCTTTGATTCGACAAGATTCCTCACTGCGTTCGGAATGACAGACCGGACTTGTCCAGCGCTTCCCTAGTTGATCCATGCAGTCCGACGCACAATGCGGGCTCTCGATCCTGCATTGGCGAGTCGCATGGGGCACTCGGAGCAGCCACGACACCGATTCACGGTCCACCCGGGCCGCGGCATTCTCATGGTGGCCCTGGTGGTGATGGCGAGCGCTTGCTCCACCCTGCGGGTGCACGATGGCGGATCGCTGCGTTCGCGCATGAGCCTGGATGGGCTGGCGCTGGCGGAACATCTGTCCAATACCGGCGAGGAAGTCATCTCGATGCTCGACCTCGAGGCCACGTGTTCGAGCTTGGACGGGCGCTGCGCTTCGCAGATCCTGCTGGCCGCGGGAACGGTGCGCGAAGGCACGAGACTGATCGCGGCGTCGGACGTCCTGCACCATGCCGCAAGGCGGGCGCCGCGCGGCGATCGTGCGGCGCACTGGCGCGCCTGCGCCCGGCAGACCCATCGCTACCTTCATGAGCCGGTGATGCCCGGGCGGCAGCCAGCCATCGCCGCGCGTACACAGTTGGCCTTGCGATTGCATAACGCCTGTACGGCGGGGCTGGCCTTGGATGCCGCGGAGAAGCACGGCGTGGACGGGTTCGAGTGGCGCGTGGACGAGACTCATTTCCCTCGCGCCGCGGTGGAGCGCGTGGTACTCGCCAACCAGGTCACCGTCGGCGGACTGCGGACGCGGCAGGTCGAAGACGGCATCGGGGTTGCCGCCATCGCGACCGGGCGCACCGGTACTACGCTGGGCTCTTTCCCCGCGCAGCCGTTCGCATTGGCAGTGAGCATCCTCTACGAGCCGCTGCCAGGAGGGCGCGAGTCGCTCGTGGTGCGAGATGCCTCGCGCGCCGGGTCCGTGGAAACGGCATTTGGCCAGGTGGGCCTTTCGCGTGACATGAGCGCAGCCTATGCAAGCGCTGCGGTGGCGTTCGAGCAGGAGCTGGGCTATCTACGGGCACTGTTCGGAGCGGACTCCGAGCGCGACGATTCCCAGATCCGTCTGTTGGCGCCGGTGGATCCGGCCAAGACGCCCGTCATCCTCGTGCATGGGTTCGCCAGCAGCCCCATGACCTGGGCGAACATGGTGAACGAACTTCTCGGGGATCCCGACCTCTCCGAGCACTACCAGTTCTGGATGGCGCGTTACGCGACCGGAATGCCAGTGCTGGTCAACCGGCAGCAGCTGGCGGGGACGCTCCGGGATTTCAGGCGTCGCGCAGGCGGCGTGTCGGGCGGCCATCGGCAGGCGATTCTGGTCGGGCATTCGATGGGCGGCGTGATCTCGCGTCTGCTGGTGAGCGACTCGGGAACCGCCCTCTGGGACGCCGCATTCACCTCCGATCCCCAAGGATTGCAGCCCGGAGAAGCCGTCGATCGCGCTCGGGAGCTGTTCGTGTTCGAGGCGATCCCTGGCGTCGACGCGCTGGTCATGATTGCCGCGCCGCACGGAGGAAGTCGGCATGCGGAGGGTCTGGTCGCCAGATTGGTGCAGCGGTTCATCCGGCTTCCGGTGAATGCCATGGACTACCTCGTGCAGCTTGCGGTTGAACAGCCCCAGCACGTTCGGCAGACCGTGCTCGAGAACTACCGCCGGGGAGGTCCGACCAGCGTGGCGACGCTGTCGCCCGACCAGCCGGTGATGCAGGCCGCGCGCCAGCTACGGGTCGCCGGTGGCGTGCAAGTGCATTCGATCATCGGGATCCAGGACCTGGCCCGTCCCCGGGAAGGCGACGGGGTGGTGTCGCTCGCAAGCGCGACGTGGCCCGAGGGAGGCGTTGACTATGTCGTTGCCGGCCATGACCTGCAGGCGGCCCCGGCCACCATCTCGATCCTGAAACGGCTCCTGCTGGAGCGGCTGGAACGCCGCGGCGTGGAATAGGGACCTGCGTCGGGGCGAAGGCGCATCGCCCCGGCTGCAGCCACGCAGTGACGCCAACGATCGGCTGGCGATTGCCGGCCGGTCAGGCGCCGCGCGGCAGTACTGTCAGCACGCGTGCGACGAACTCGTGGAACTCCTTCATGTAGCGGCGCAGGAACTCGGCTGTACCCGGGTCGGCGACCTCGCCGGCGTCGTCAAGAAGACCATCCTTGAACTGGATATAGGCTTCCGGCGAGTTCATCTGCGGCGAGTTGAGGAACCCGAGGATGCTGCGCAGGTGCTGCTGCCCCACCGCCGTGCCGATTGCGCCGGGAGAGGTGCCGATCACCCCGGACGGGATGTTGGCGAACGAGTTGGTGCCCCAGGGGCGGCTGGCCCAGTCGATGGCGTTCTTGAGGCCGCCGGGGATGGAGCGGTTGTACTCGGGGGTCACGATCAGGATCGCGTCCGACGATTCGATGGCCTTCTTGAAGGCGCGACCGGCCTCCGGGTAGTCAGCGTCGTAATCGTAGGTGTAGAGCGGGAGTTCGGCATAGGAGATCTCGTGGAACTTGAGCTGCTCCGGAGCGAGCTTGAACAACGCGTGCGCAAGCTTGCGGTTGATGGACTCCTTGGCGAGGCTGCCGATCAGGTAGCCGACGTTATAGGTCTTCATCGTCACTCTCCTTGCTCGAGGGGATTCCGATGGTACGCCCCGAGGGGCAGGGCAGTCCTGCCTCCCTGGGCGCGCCCCGGTGTCCCGGGGGTGGTTACTGCTCCTGCTTCGCCACCGAAGCTTCGGTGGTGATACGCAGCTGGACCTCGTCACTGACGTTGGGCACGAACATACCGAGCTCGAAATCGGTCCGCTTGATGGTCGCCACGGCATCAAAGCCCGCGGTCGGCTGGCCCGTCATGGGGTTATCGGCGATCCTGTTGATCGTGGCATCCAGTACGACGGGCCTGGTGATGCCCTTGATGGTCAGGTTGCCGGCGACGGCCAGCTTGCCCTCGCCAGCGGCGCGCACCGACGTGCTCTTGAAGCTAGCTTGGGGGAAGTTTTCGGCGTCGAAGAAGTCCGCACTGCGCAGGTGGTCATCGAACGCCGCGACGTGCGAAGACAGCCCGGCCAGGGGGAGCACGACCTCGACGCTCGAAGCGGCCTGGTTGTCCGGGTCGTAGCTGATCGAGCCGCCCACCTCACCGAAATGCGCGATCGGCTTGGAGAAGCCGAAATGGTTCCACTGGGCGACGACGTCGGTGTGGGTCGGGTCGATCTGGTAGGTCACGGGCGCGGCAAACGCGTAGACCGAGGAGGCCAGGAGGGCAGCGGCGAGGACGCCGCAGGAAATGCGGTTGTTCATGAGAGGGTTCCTGTTGGTGGTTGGAGGGATGCGGGGCGTGCACAACAGCCGCCGCCCACCTCAACGAGGATAGGGTTCTGCCTCGATGGATAAACCCGTCGCCTGGAACAAGAATGTCCATGAATCAGGGACAATCCCCCGCGGAGGTGTTTTCCACCGCCGTACCCATCAGGCCTGACTGTCACTGTTATGGAAACAATCTTGTCGCTCCCGACGGCTGTTTCCCGAAGTTCGAGACGCTGACAATGGATCCGTCGAGGAGAAAACCGCCTCGTTACAGACGGAGCCGTCGATGCAAATTCACAACTCTGAGCGACGCTGGGGCGTCATCAGCCAACTGATGCACTGGTCGGTCCTTGTCTTGATCGTGTGGCTGGCATGGCTCGGCCTGACGATGGTCGACATGCCACCCACCCCGGCCAAGATCAACGCCTATGCCCTGCACAAGTCACTTGGGCTGACTCTTCTGGCATTGATCGTTCTTCGCTTCGCCTGGCGCCTGCTCGCCGGCGCACCGAAGGTAACGCCGGGCACTCCAACCTGGCAGGCGCGTATCGCCTCGGCCACACATTGGGCGCTGTACGTCCTGATGTTCGCAATCCCGATCAGCGGTTGGGTGTTCAACTCGACGTCCGGTTACCCGCTGCAGTGGTTCAAGAAGCTCAACCTGCCGACCGTCGCTGAGCGCAGCGAGGAACTGGCCGCATTGTCCATCCAGGTGCATGAGTACGGCTTCTGGCTGTTGGTCCTGCTGGTGCTGGCGCATGCCGGGGCCGCTTTCTATCACCACATCTTCCAGGGCGACGACACCCTGCGCCGCATGCTCCCTGCACTGCGCCGCAATACAACGCCTGCCAAATCCACCAAGGAGAACTGACATGAGCATCCGCAATCGCATCCTTCCCCTGGCCCTGGCCGCTGCCATGGCCGCCGTGGCGCCCGCTTCGGCCGCCGACTATGTACAGTCCTCCGGCGCCCTCAGCTTCGCCAGTGATTACCAGGGCGAAACATTCGTGGGCCTGTTCGCCGACTTCCAGTCAAGGCTCAGCTTCGATCCGGCGAACCCGCAGGATGCGACCCTTGCCGTCACCATTCCGCTTGCCTCCGCGGATACGAAGAACGCCGACCGCGACGGCACGCTCAAGACCGCGCCGTTCTTCAACGTCGGACAGTTCGCCACCGCACGCTACACGGCCAAGGGTTTCCGGCCGCTGGGCGAGAACCGTTACGTTGCCGACGGCACGCTCGAACTTCGCGGCGTGAAGAAGCCGGTGCAGCTGACGATGACCTTGACCCCGGGCGACCGCCCCGTGCTGGCCGGTCGCGCTACGGTGAAACGTCTGGATTTCGGCGTGGGTGCCGGAGATTGGGCAGACCTCTCGATCATCCCGAACGAGGTGGCCGTGTCCACCAAGGTGACGTTCCGTCCCGTGCTCTGAAGGAGTCCGACGCACTGCAGATCCCGTAACCCAAGTCACGTGATGTACCGTATACCGAACCGGCAAGGTGCAGTCTCCATGTCGACACGCGAATTCGAATTCACTGGTGCAGATGGCCAAAAGCTTTCCGGTGCCCTTGATATGCCGGATGGCCCGGTATCGTCCTATGCACTGTTCGCGCACTGCTTCACTTGCACCAAGAGCTCGCTCGCTGCGGTTCGGCTTGGCAATGCACTAACGTCGCTTGGATACGGTGTACTCCGTTTCGACTTCACGGGTCTTGGTCAAAGTGGCGGAGATTTCGCCGACAGCAGCTTCAGCGGCAGCATTGCAGACCTGGTCGCCGCTGCCGATGCGATGCGTGGGGCAGGGCGCCCGCCAGCCTTGCTGATCGGTCACAGTCTTGGCGGCGCCGCGGTTCTGGCGGCTGCTGCCCGGATACCCGAAGCACAAGCGGTGGTAACGATTGGCGCGCCTTTCGATGTCGAGCATGTCACGCACCTCTTCGCGGGTGGCCTCGACGAATTGCGGGAGAAGGGCGAGGCGGAAGTCAGGATTGGCGGCCGACCGTTCCGGCTCCGCCAATCCTTCGTCGACGACCTTGCCGCCCACGACCAGCGAGCGCGGATCCGGGCACTCAGGAAACCCCTGTTGATCCTGCATTCGCCGCAGGACTCGATCGTCGGCATCGACAATGCGACGGCCATCTACAAGGCCGCGCTGCATCCCAAGAACTTCATCTCGCTTGACGGCGCGGATCACCTGCTGACCGATCGTCGCGACGCGGACTTCGCCGCCACGATGATTGCGGCCTGGTCGTCGCGGTCGCTGAAGAGCGCAACGCCAGTGCGGAGCGACGCGCAGTCCGGCGTCGTGACCGTTTCGGAAACCGGTGACGGGGCGTTCCAGGTCGAGGTCAGCGCCGGGGGCATCCATTTCCTCGCCGACGAGCCTCCGGAGGTGGGTGGCCTCGGCTCCGGACCTACGCCTTACGATCTGCTCGCGGCCGGCCTGGGTGCATGTACGGCCATGACGCTGCGCATGTACGCGCGACGCAAGCAGATCCCGCTGGAGCAAGTGACGGTTACCGTTGGCCACAGCCGTCGACAGGGAATCGAACCTTCAGACCTGTTTACCCGGCGTCTTGTTCTGACGGGCAATCTGTCGGACCAGCAGAGACAGCGATTGGCGGAGATCGCCGACAGGTGTCCCGTGCACCGGACGTTGGAAGGTGGCTCTGCGGTGGAAACCGGACTTGGCGAGACGATGCCTGTTGGGTCGGCCGAAAGGCCGAGCCAGCATGCGCACGACATGTCCAGGTTCGCCGATGCTGATCCGCTATGACCTTATACCTGTCATGAGCGTGGGTCGTGACGAAACCGCCGTCGTAAGCAACCACCGGACTCCACCCCCAATCTGCGGCCAGCCTTGAAATCCGTCTTTCTCAGGACCCCGTCGTCGCGCCTGCCTCCACGCCCCGATGCGTCCCCAACTGCTCCACCAGCGATTCGCTCGCCTGGTTGAGGCCGATCACCTCCACCTCTGCGCCATGCCGGCGCAGCTTGAGTACAACGCGGTCAAGGGCGGCCACGGCGCTGGTGTCCCAGAAGTGGGCGTCGCGCAGGTCGATCACGACCTTGGGCGGGGTGTGCAGGTAGTCGAAGCTGTTGGCGAACTGCACGGCGGAGGCGAAGAACACCTGGCCGCGCACGCGGTAGGTGCGGGTGCCGTCGACGGCGTCGTCGCCGTCGATCTTCAGCAGCGCGCTCACGCGGCGGGTGAAGGACAGGGCGGTGAGCAGCACGCCGGTCAGCACGCCCATGGCCAGGTCGCGGGTGGCGACGGTGACGATCACCGTGCCGAACATGATCAGGTTGGCGGTTTTGGGGTGGGTGCGCAGTTCGCGGATGCTCTTCCAGTGGAAGGTGCCGATGCTGACCATGATCATCACCGCCACCAGCGCCGCCATCGGGATCATCGACACCCACTCCGACGCGTACACCACCAGCAACAGCAGCACCACGCCGGCGATGAGGCACGACAGGCGCCCGCGGCCGCCGGAGGACACGTTGATCACCGACTGGCCGATCATCGCGCAGCCGGCCATGCCGCCGAAGAAGCCGGTGACCACGTTGGCCAGGCCCTGGCCGGCGGATTCGCGGCGGCGGTCGGTGGGCGTGTCGGTCATGTCCTCGACGATCTGCGCGGTCATCAGCGATTCCAGCAAGCCCACCACGGCCAGCGTGGCCGAAACGGGCAGCAGGATGCGCAGGGTGTCCCAGGTCCAGGGGATGTCGGGGACGAAGAAGGCGGGCAGGCTGTCCGGCATCTCGCCCATGTCGCCCACGGTGCGGATGTCCAGGCCGAGCAGGACGACGGCGACGGTGAGCACCACGATCGCCACCAGCGCCGAAGGCACGACGCGGGTCAGCCGCGGCAGCAGGTAGATGATGGCCAGGCCCGCGGCGCAGACGGCGTAGACGGTCCACGGCATGCCGATCAGTTCGGGCAGCTGCGCCATGAAGATCAGGATGGCCAGGGCGTTGACGAATCCGATCACCACCGAGCGCGAGACGAAGCGCATCAGCGTGTTCAGGCGCAGCGCGGCGGCCAGCAGCTGCAGCAGGCCGGCCAGGATGGTGGCGGCGAACAGGTACTGCAGGCCGTGGTCGCGCACCAGGTCCACCATCACCAGGGCCATGGCCCCGGTGGCGGCGGAGATCATGCCCGGGCGGCCGCCGGCGATCGAGGTGACCACCGCGATGCAGAACGAGGCGTACAGGCCGACCTTGGGATCGACGCCGGCGATGATCGAGAACGCGATCGCCTCGGGAATCAGCGCCAGGGCGACGAGCACGCCCGACAGCACGTCGCCGCGCACATTGCCGAGCCACTGCTCGCGCAGCGGATAGTTGGCTGACATCGTGTGACTCCATGCGCGCCGCTACGGGCGCGCGATGTTGACGGAAAAAAGACGCGAGGCCCTCGCGGCGTCCTGGACGACGCGCTGAAACCTGGGGCGGGTTATCGGACGCGAGACGCGGGTGAGGCGGCATCATATTGCAGTGCAGCATGCGCCTCAATCGCAGCGTGCCGGGATCGTCGGTCGTTGACCGCGAGCAGGAGGCCGAACACGTCAGGCCTTCATGGTGGTCATCTCAGCAGGTGGATTGTACGAACGGGTTCTCCGTGGTGACGCCCGGGCAGCCGTGATCACACGATGCTCAGCCGCATGACCAGCGCTGCCAGCGTCACCAGCAGCACGGGCAAGGTCAGGATGACGCCCACCTTGAAGTAATAGCCCCAGGTGATCCGGATGCCCTTGCGTGCCAGTACGTGCAGCCACAGCAGCGTGGCCAGGCTGCCGATCGGGGTGAACTTCGGACCCAGGTCGCTGCCGATGACGTTGGCGTAGATCATGGCCTCGCGCACCGCTCCTTCCGCCTGGCTGGCTTCGATGGACAGCGCGCCGACCAGCACCGTCGGCATGTTGTTCATCACCGACGACAGGAACGCCGTCAGCAGGCCGGTGCCGAAGGTCGCAGCCCACAGGCCGTGTCCGGCGAACCGGTCGAGCAGCATCGCCAGATGGTCGGTCAGTCCGTTGTTGCGCAGGCCGTAGACCACCAGGTACATGCCGAGCGAGAACACCACGATCTGCCAGGGGGCTTCGCGCACGACCTTGCGGGTCGAGATCCTGTGCCCCCTGGCCGCCACGCCGAGCAGCGCCAGTGCGCCGGCACCGGCTACGACGCTGATCGGCACGCCAAGCCGTTCGAGCACGAAGAAGCCCACCACCAGCAGCGCCAGCACGACCCAGCCGGCATTGAAGGTGGCGCGGTCGACGATCGCCGAGCCCGGAGCCTTCAACAGGGTGACGTCGTAGTTCGCGGGAATGTCACGGCGGAAGAACCACATCAGGACGGCCAGCGTCGCGCCCACCGACACCAGGTTGACCGGGAACATGACCGATGCGTACTCGCCGAAACCGATGTCGAAGTAGTCGGCCGAAACGATGTTGACCAGGTTGGACACGACCAGCGGCAGGCTCGCGGTGTCGGCTATGAAACCGGCCGCCATGACGAAGGCCAGCGTGGCCGCGGGCGTGAATTTGAGCGCCAGCAGCATGGCGATCACGATCGGCGTCAGGATCAGCGCCGCGCCGTCGTTGGCGAACAGGGCCGCGACCGCCGCGCCGAGCAGCACCAGGTAGACGAACAGCCTGCGTCCGCTGCCCTGGCCCCAGCGCGCGACGTGCAGCGCGGCCCATTCGAAGAAGCCCGCTTCGTCGAGCACCAGGCTGATGAGGATCACGGCCACGAAGGTGAAGGTGGCGTTCCAGACGAAGCCCCAGACCGTCGGAATGTCGGATACGCCCACCACGCCGGTGACCAGGGCCAACACGGCGCCGAACGACGCGCTCCAGCCGACGCCGAGGCCTCGCGGCTGCCAGATCACCAGGACGATGGTGGCAACGAAGATCAGCAGTGCAACGAGCACGTTTCAGGCCTCGCGCACTTTGCGGGTCGCCTTGCGGGCCGGTCGGGAGGCAGGCAGGCACTGGCTGTCGTCGCCGCCACAGCAGTTGCGCGTCAGGAATTCGATCAGGCCGTTCATCGCGTCGAAATCGGCGCGATAGGAAATATGCCGACCCTCCGCCGTGCCCTGGATCAACCCGGCGGCAGTGAGCTCCTTGAGATGGAAGGACAGGGTTGCGCCTGGCAGTGACAGCATCTCCGCCATGGCGCCGGGCGTGCGGCCTCCGGGGCCCGCCTCGACCAGCAGCCGGAATACGGCCAGACGCGTGGGATGTCCCAGGGCAGCCAGCGCCGGGGTTGCGCTTTCTATTTCCATTTTTCTAGAATAGTCGAAACGTTTTCCACGAAGCAACCATGACCGCGTCCCCCGAGCTGCCCAACCTCTCTCCCGCCGCCGCGCACCTGCCCGCCCACGATGCACCCGGGTCGGGAGACGGTGGCGCACACGCGCCGCGGATCCTGATCCTCTACGGCTCACTGCGCCCGGAGTCCTACAGTCGCAAGCTCGCGCTCGAGGCCGAGCGCCTGCTGCGCCATTTCGGCGCCGAGACCCGCGTGTTCGATCCGCACGGCCTGCCGTTGCAGGGCAGCGTCGAAGCAGACCACCCCAGGGTGCAGGAGTTGCGCGCGCTGTCGCTGTGGTCGGAAGGCCAGGTGTGGGTGAGCCCCGAGCGCCACGGCGCGGTCACCGCGGTGTTCAAGAACCAGATCGATTGGCTGCCCTTGGAGGAAGCGGGTGTGCGCCCGACGCAGGGCCGCACGCTGGCGGTGATGCAGGTCTCCGGCGGTTCGCAGTCGTTCAACGTGGTCAATGCGCTGCGCGTGCTTGGACGCTGGATGCGCATGGTGACCATCCCCAACCAGTCCTCCGTGCCCAAGGCGTGGCAGGAGTTCGACGAAGCGGGGCGGATGAAGCCTTCGCCGTACTACGACCGCGTGGTCGATGTGATCGAGGAACTGGTCAAGTTCACCCTGCTGGTGCGCGGGCGCAGCGATTACCTGACCGACCGCTACAGCGAACGCAAGGGCGACGTGGCAGCCGGTGCGCTGGCGGCCGCGTCTGGCGCAGTGGCCGTGGCGCCTGCGGCGGCGGCATGAGCGAGATCACGATCTATCACAACCCGCGCTGCGGCACGTCGCGCAACACCCTTGCGATGATCCGCAACAGCGGCGAGACGCCGACCGTCGTCGAATACCTGCAGCACCCGCCCGGCCGCGAGCGGCTGTTGCAACTGGTGGAGGCGGCAGGCCTGGGCGTGCGCGGGATCATGCGCGCCAAGGAGCCGCTGCATGCCGAACTGCGCCTGGACGATCCGGGGCGCAGCGATGCCGATCTGATCGACGCGATGCTGGCGCACCCGGTGCTGATCAACCGCCCGATCGTGGTGACGCCGCTGGGCACACGCCTGTGCCGTCCTTCGGAGCTGGTGCTGGACATCCTGCCGCAGCCGCAGCGGGGCGCGTTCACCAAGGAGGACGGCGAACAGGTGGTCGACGAGGCTGGCCGTCGCGTCTGAGCGGATGTTCAGCCGGGAATGCGGGCGATGACCTTGATCTCGAAGTCGAAGCCCGCCAGCCAGGTGACCCCGACCGCCGTCCAGTTGGGATAGGGCGCCTGCGGGAAGACCTCGTTCTTGACCGCGAGGACCGTGTCGAACTGGTGTTCGGGGTCGGTATGGAAACTGGTCAGGTCGACGATGTCGTCGAGCCCGCACCCGGCGGCGCGCAGGGTTGCCTCGAGGTTGGCGAACGCCAGGCGGACCTGGGCCTCGAAGTCCGGCTCTGGCAAGCCGTCCTCGCGGCTGCCCACCTGCCCGGACACGAACAGAAAGCCGTTGCTGCGCACCGCCGGCGAATAGCGGTGTTGCTCGTACAGGGCCTGGCGGCCGGCGGGAAAGACGACATCGCGGGTGTTCATGGGGGATCTCCTGGCGGGGCAGGTGGCCCCGATGCGTGCGGCCACTCTAGGTGGCGACTCGGTTCCGATAAACGGCCCGTTCCCGGGATCACTGTTTGTAGAATCCAAACAATCCCGAGTGCAACTGGAGCTGCGCATGGACCGCTTTGATGCGATGCAGGCCTTCGTCCGCGTGGTGGAGACCGGCAGCTTCACGCGCGCCGCCGACACGCTGCAGTCGAGCAGGACGCGCGTGACACAGTTGGTGCAGCAGCTGGAAACGCACCTGCGGGTGAAGCTGCTCCACCGCACCACGCGCAAGGTCAACGTCACCGCCGATGGCACCGCGTACTACGAGCGCGTGGTGCGCCTGCTGGCCGACCTGGACGATGCCGAGACCAGCCTGTCCACGGCTTCGGACTCGCCGCGCGGCCGGCTGCGCGTTGACGTGCCCGCGCCGCTGGCCAGCCTGGTGCTGGTGCCGGCGCTGCCCGCCTTCCACGCGCGCTATCCCGACATCCAGCTCGACCTGGGCGCCAGCGACCGCAGGGTGGACCTGATCGACGAGAACGTGGACTGCGTGGTGCGCGGCGGTGAACCGACCGGCTCGTCGCTGCGTGTGCGGCATGTGGCCGACCTCCCGCTGGGCGTCTATGCCGCACCGGGTTACCTGGCGCGTGCCGGCGTGCCGGGCCATCCGCAGGCGCTGGAGGAGGGTTCGCACCGCATCGTCGGCTATCGCGGCTCGCGCAGCGGCGTGCCGCTGGCGTATGCGATGCGCCGCGGCGATGAGCAGGTGCAGGTGCATGGCCGCCACGTGCTGTCGGTCGACGACGGCAATGCCTACCTGGCCGCAGGGGTGGCGGGCATGGGCGTGCTGTGGCTGCCGCGTTACATGGCGCGCACGCCGCAGTCACGCGGCGAACTGATCGCGCTGTTCGAGGACTGGCAGCTCGATCCCATGCCGCTGTACGTGGCCTTTGCACCAAGCCGGCACGTCAGTCGCAAGCTGCGCGTGTTCATCGACTGGATCGTCGAGCTGATGGCGCAACATGCGCCGGAGATCCAGCCGCCGTCGATTCCCGCGCCTGCTGCAGCGCCGAAGCCCCCGCCACTGGCGCCCCCCGCGAAGTAAGCGTGGGGCAGGGGCAAGCGCCGGCGCCTCGCTGCCATGACACGCCCGAAACGGACGGGGGCGCCGAAGCGCCCCCGTCGTCTTGCCGTCTGGTGCAGCCCGTCAGCGCAGCTGCAGTACCACCACCGACTTGGCCGGCAGCTCGACGCTGAGCGTACCGCCGGAGACCGTCGCGCCGTCGAACGCCACCGGCTTCACCTGCTCCGGCTGCTCGAAGGTGTTGTGCGACGTGATCGCGCCCGCCGTCAGCACCCGGCCCGACACCGACGAGGCCTGAAGCCCCGAGACGCTGGCCGACACGCTGGCCGCCTTGTCCGGATCGAGGTTGGACAGCGCGACGTAGACGTGCCCGTCCTTCGCGCGCACGGCCGAACCGTGCACCGCCGGAACCGATGTCTCGCCGTGGCGGTACTGCGGCGTCTTGAGTTCGAACGGCAGGTGGGTCGCGTCCTGCCAGGGCTTGTACATCTCGAAGACGTGGTAGGTGGGCGTGAGCAGCATCTTCTCCTCGTCGGTGAGGATCATCGCCTGCAGCACGTTCACCATCTGCGCGATGTTGGCCATCTTCACCCGTTTGGCATGGCGGCTCATGATGTCGAAGTGCAACGAGGTCACCAGCGCGTCGCGCAGCGTGTTCTGCTGGTGCAGGAAGCCCGGGTTCACGCCTTCCAGGCCGGCGTACCAGGTGCCCCATTCGTCGAGGTACAGCGCGACCTTGTTTTCCGGGTCGTGCCTGTCCATCACCTCGATGTGCTTGCGCAGCAGCTCGTCGACCTTGAGCGCGCTCGACAGCGTCTCGATCCAGCCAGCCTCGTCGAACTCGAACGAGGAGGCGCGCGGCGGCCAGCCGCCCGGCACCGTGTAGTAGTGCACCGACAACGCATCCATGTGCTTGCCGGCGATCTTCATCATCACCTCGGTCCAGTTGTAGTCATCGGCGTTGGCGCCGGCTGCGACCTTGGTCACCTGGGTGCCGGCCGGCACCTTGACGAAGGTCTGGTACTGGCGGTGCAGGTTGGCCGCGTGCTCGGGCGTCATGTTGCCGCCGCAGCCCCACATCTCGTTGCCGACGCCGAAGAAGGGCAGCTTCCAGGGCTTGTCGCGGCCGTTGGCGCGGCGTTCCTCGGACAGTGAGGATCCGCTTTCATAGGTCATGTACTCGACCCATTCGGCCATTTCGCGCGGCGAGCCGCTGCCGGTGTTGCCCGAGACATAGGCGTCGGTGCCGATGAGTTCGGCGAAATCCATGAACTCGTGGGTGCCGAAGCTGTTGGGCTCGGTGACGCCGCCCCAGTGGGTGTTGATCTTGACCCGGCGCTTGTCGCGCGGACCGACGCCGTCGCGCCAGTAGTACTCGTCGGCGAAGCAGCCGCCGGGCCAGCGCACCACGGGCACCTGCAGGTGCCTGAGCGCGGCGACCACGTCGTTGCGGTAGCCCTTCGTGTTGGGGATCTTCGAATCTTCGCCCACCCAGATGCCGCCGTAGATGCCATAGCCCAGGTGTTCGGCGAACTGGCCGAAGATGTAGCGGCTCACGGTATCGCCCGGCTGGTCGGCGCGCAGCGTCGCGGTGGCGGACGCCTTGTCCTGGGCGCCGGCCATGCCGGCGGCGAGCAGGGCGGAGGTGAGCGCAAGCGTGCGCAGCGTGGTTTTCAGCATCGGTGTCGCCTCTTGGTGCGGAAAGTGAAAGCCGTCGGGGCGCGTTGCACGCGCCCCGGCACAGGTATCAGAACCGGTAGCGCATCCCGACCGCGAAGGTGCGGCTGTACAGCGCGGTGCCGAAGTTGTGCGTGGTCGGGTGCTGGTAGTAGCTCTGGTACAGCTCGTTGGTGAGGTTGGTGGCGTCGAAGGTCAGCGAGAGGTTCTCGCTGGCATCGTAGCTGAGCTGGAGATCCATGCTCTTCTCTGCGTTGAAGTACACGCCCAGCGGGTTGGCGAACAGCGCCGCCTCGTAGTGATGCAGGAAATCGTCGCGCCACACGTAGGACAGGCGCGCGCCGAACTTCGCCCGCTCGTAGGCCAGCACCACGCTGTAGGAGCTGTCGGAGATGCCGAACATCGGCGTGGTCTGGACGTCCACCACTTCTCCGGCGCTGTTGGTCACCGGGATGTCCTGGGTGGAGTCGAGCGCGGTGTAGCTGGCCTGCACGCCGAAGCCGTCGAGCAGGCCGGGGAGGTTCTCCGGGAACCAGACCACGCCCAGCTCCACGCCCTCGAGCTCGCCGTCGGAGGCGTTGTCGGGCTGGCTGAGGATGTAGTCGTAGTTCTCGAAGGTCACGCGGCGGCGGAAATCGGTGACCATGCCTTCGATCTCGCGCCGGAACAGGGTGGCGTAGACCGCGCTGCCGGGCGAGTAGTACCACTCCAGGCCGAGGTCGTAGTTTTTCGACTCGGTCGGCGCCAGGCCCGGGTTGCCGCCGCTGGCGGTGCCGTAGCCGATGTTGGTCACGTCCTCGACGTAGATGATGTTGGGGTTGAGCTGGTTGAAGGCCGGACGGCGCAGGGTTTCGCCGTAGGCCGCCCGCAGCATCAGGTCGGGGGTGAAGGCGTAGCGCAGCATCAGGCTGGGCAACAGCTTGGACGCGCTGGCCGAGGCGCTGCCGTCGCCGAAGACCATGTCGGTATCGACGTTGACGTAGCGCAGGCCGAGCTGTCCGTCGAGCGTCTGTTCGCCCAGTTCGAAGGCGAAATCGCTCTGCAGGTAGACCGCCGAGGTCGCTTCCTCGACGTTGAAGTTCTCCGTCAGCGACAGCTGGTCGCCGGTCGGCCGGCCGTACAGTTCGCGGTAGAAGTCGGCGTTGTCGCGGATGTAGTGGCCGTCGGGTACCACCCACGAGGTGGGCACGTTGGAATGGCCGTCGAAGAAGCCCCGGTTGATCGAGGCCAGGCCGCCATTGGCGGTCAGCGAGCAGTCCGGCAGCGCGCGGTCGCAAGCGTTGTCCGGCCCGACCCGCATGCCTTCGCTGGCGCTGCGCTCGTCGTGGCGCATGCCGAAGGCGAGCTTGTGGAACGGACCCCAGTCGGCGGCGTATTCGCCGTCGAAGGTGAAGGTGGTGGCGTCGCCCTTGGCGTAGTTGGCGTTGTCGTAGAGCTGCGCCACGTTCCACTGCGCGGGATCGGCCGGATTGCTCTCATCGATGTCGGCCGTGGCCGGGTCGTCGTCGAAGCCGAAGGCCGGCTTGCCGCCGCCGCTGTTGAAGTCGACCCAGACGCTGGGGCTCACGCGGTCGGCGCGCATGGCGAAGAAGTCGGTGCTGAACTCGCTGTTCTGGTGGGTCAGTTCGGACTTGAGCTCAAGGCGGTCGCCGACCTGCCAGCGTCCGCCCAGGGCGTAGAGCATGCTGTCGGTCTTGCCGGTGGACAGGTCGCCGCTGGTGAAGTTGTAGGGAAAGCCGATTCCGCTGCGCGAGCGCACGACGTTGGTGCCCGGATACAGCCCGATGTTGTCGGCCGCGTTGTCGCCCAGGGCGCCCCACCAGTCGACGAACGAGAACAGCAGCGAGTTGAACGACTCGTTGCGGTAGCCGTTGTAGAAGGCCTCGAACAGGTATTCGGAGGTGTCGTTCGGCGCCCACTGCAGCGCGACGCTGGCGGCCGGCCGCTCGCGCTTGCCGGCAAGGTCGCTGGCGAAGATCGCGTCGCGCGAGAGGATGTAGTCGTACTGCTGGCCGCGCACCGGCACGGTGGAGCCGGGGCTGAAGGGCAGCCCCGCCTCCAGGCCCGGCTGCCAGACTTCCTGGCCGTCGATGACGGTGGGGATCCGCTCGAACGGCGCGAAGCCCGCAGGCGCGTTGTCGGTGAAGAACGGCACCATCGCGCCGGCGGTCACGCTCTGGTCGCGGTAATGGGTGACGGCGTAGGAGACGTTCGCCAGTGCGCCGAAGCGGCCGCCGCCCACGTCCCAGGTGTTGGAGACCAGGGCGCTGAGGTTGGGGTCGGTCTCGTCGTTCTGCTCCTGGTGGATGGTGCGAGCGGCCACCACGGCAGTGGCGCCGTCGAAGTCGAAGGGACGGTGGGTGTGGATGTCGATCACGCCGGCGATGCCGGTCTCGATCAGGCTGGCCGAGCGGGTCTTGTAGATGTCGACGCTGGACAGCAGGCTGGCCGGGATGTCGGCCAGCGCCACCGAACGGCCCGAGGCGGTGAAGATGTTGCGGCCGTTGATGGTGGTGGTGACGTCGTTGAGGCCGCGGATCGACACCGTGGACACCTCTCCGCCGCCGCGGTCGGTGGTTTGCACGCCGGTGACGCGCTGCAGCGCCTCGACCAGGTTGTTGTCGGGGAACTTGCCGATGTCCTCGGCGACGATCGCATCGACGATCTGCATCGAGCCCTGCTTGATCTGCAGCGCGTCGATCATGCTGGCGCGCAGGCCGCGCACCTCGACCCGTTCGAGCTCGACCGCGTTGTCTGGCGAGGTTGAAGGCGCGCAGGTGGCGTCGGGATCGTCGGGCGTGGGGCAGGGCTGGGCAGCCTGCTGCGCCGCAGCGGGCAATGCGGCGAGCGCCAGCAGCATCGCGGCGGGCAGCACGGCGCGGCGCAGGGCACGGGTCGGTATCGGGCGGTCGGGACGGTTCATGGGCATGCCTCTTCGTTCGTGTTCGTCCGGCGTGGCGCCGGCGCGGACCATGCGGAAACCCGGGAACACCGGTAATCCGGTGTCATCCCTGGTGCGGAAACTGGGTGGTATGCGGGGCGTGCGGAACGGCGCAGGCCGGGTTGCGGTGCTGCCGTGGTCCACGGACGAAGGGCGAGTGCGGTGCGCGGCATGCGCGCACGCCGACTGCTGCTGTGTGCGTCGTCACTTTCAACCCCTCCCGGTCTACGAATGGACGCGATCAACCCGAGTTGTGGGGCCGCTGCCTGGGGCGGCGGCCGGTGCATCGCGGCGCTTGCGGTGTCGTCGCCTTTTTGCGATGCAGGTCGAGAATAGGCGGGCCGTCCATAACCTTCTAATGAATTTAACGAGTAGATCGATATCGGTTCCCGTATGTGCCCTGAGCCATTCCAATCCCGCCATCTGCTATTCCGGAAGCGGGGTGGCATCGCCCCGGCAGGCGCACCTATGCTGCGGCGCGAAGGCAAATCACGGGAGCTGCGTGGACAGGATCCGATCGTTCGGCCACTTGGCCGATGGCCGCGCGGTGCACGCGCACCGCATAGGCGACGCGCATGGGGTATGTGCGGAGATCCTCGATCTCGGCGGCATCCTCGCGCGGCTGCGCGTGCCCGGCGAAGACGGGCCGGTGGACGTGGTGCTGCGCCTGCCGGACGCGGCGGCGTATTTCGATGATCCGGCGTTCCTCGGGATCCTGGTCGGGCGCTATGGCAACCGCATCGGTGGCTCGCGCTTCACGCTGGACGGCCAGGCGCGCGTGCTGGCCGCCAACGAGGGCCGCAACCATCTGCATGGCGGCATGCTCGGCTTCGGACGGCGCATCTGGACGGTGGAAGCGCACGATGCCGACGCGCTGGTGCTGCGCCTTCGCTCGCCGGCGGGCGAGGAGGGATATCCGGGCAATCTCGATGTGGTCGCGACCTATCGGGTGACGGGTGATCGACTGCAGCTGGTCTTCGAGGCGACCACCGATGCCCCGACCCCGTTCAATCCCACGCATCATCCCTACTTCAACCTGGCGGGCGATGCGGCGGTGCCTGCGTCGGCGCAGCTGCTTCGGGTGCCGGTGGCGGGGCTGCTGCCGGTATCGGAGGAACTGATCCCGCTGGGCCATGTGCAACCGGCAGCGGACACGCCGTTCGATTTCCACCAGGCCGCGACGCTGGCTGCGCGCTTCGACGCTGCCGATCCACAGCTGCGCATTGCGGGCGGCTACGACCATTGCCTGGTGCTCGAGCCCGGCCACGCGTTCGCCGCCGCGCTGTATTCGCCGCACAGCGGCGTGGCGATGCGCATCGATTGCGAGGCGCCGGCGCTGCAGCTCTACGGTGGCCAGGCGCTGGCGCGCCAGCATCCGGGCCTGGGCGACGGGCTGTGCCTGGAGCCGCAGGACTATCCCGACGCACCCAACCAGCCGGCGTTCCCGGATGCGATCCTGCGACCGGGCCAGGCGTACCGGCGCGACATCCTGTACCGCTTCGCATGCCCGGGGCGTGGCCGGCCATGGGCCGAAGTGGCGGCGGCGCTGGAACGCGCCTGACGCCGCGCCGGCATGCCGATGCCGTAACCGGGCCACCATCCGCAAGCGGTACGCAGCTGCGTGCCGCTCCAGAGCGCTTCCGTGGAGACTAGACACGTGTCAATCATCAACCTCGCCATCGTCGGTGTCGGCAAGATCGTGCGCGACCAGCATCTCCCGGCCGTGGCCGCTAATGCCGACTACCGGCTGGTCGCAGCGGCCAGCCGCAACGGGCGAGTCGAGGGCATCGACAACTTCGGTTCGATCGAAGAGATGCTGTCGACGCTGCCGTCGATCGACGCCGTCTCCCTGTGCATGCCGCCCCAGTACCGGTACGCGGCGGCGGTGAAGGCGCTGGCGGCCGGCAAGCACGTGTTCCTGGAAAAACCGCCCGGCGCCACGCTCTCGGAGGTCGAGGACCTGGCCGCGCGCGCCGACGCGAGGGGCGTGTCCCTGTTCGCCAGCTGGCATTCGCGCTACGCCCCGGCGGTGGAGACGGCCCGCGCGTTCCTGGCCGGCACCCGCATCCGCTCCATGCGGGTGACCTGGAAGGAGGACGTGCGGCAGTGGCATCCAGGGCAGGAGTGGATCTGGCAGCCCGGCGGCCTGGGCGTGTTCGACCCGGGGATCAATGCGCTGTCCATCGTCACCAGGATCCTGCCGCGGCCGGTGTTCGCCACCGCTGCGACGCTGGAATTCCCGGAGAACCGCGCGGCGCCGATCGCCGCGTCGATCGACTTCACCGATGCGGCCGGGCTGGACCTGGTCGCCGAGTTCGACTGGCGCCAGACCGGCAGGCAGAGCTGGGACATCGCCGCCAGCACCGATGCCGGCGAGATGCTGCTGTCGGAGGGCGGCGCGAAGCTGTCGGTGGATGGCCAGCTGGTCCACAGCGAGCCGGAGCAGGAGTACCCGATGCTGTACCGGCGCTTTGCCGAACTCATCCATGCCGGGCGCTCGGACGTGGACCTGGCGCCGCTGCGGCACGTGGCCGATGCGTTCATGCTGGGCCGGCGCAAGCTGGTGGCGGCGTTCCACGACTGAGGGCAGGACCGAGCAGGCATACAAGAACCCGTATCGATTTCTCGCCCAAATGAATTGGATGCATATCCATCAACCCGGCAGAATGCGGGGTCGACACCACCGGGATGACGGGCCGCGCAGATGCGATTGATCCAGCTGAAGGACGATGCCGGGCAGCTCCGGGTCGGCGTGGTCGATGCCGACGGCGCGCAGGTGCGCCTGCTCGACGGCGTGGACAGCATGTACGCCCTGGCCGGGGTGGCGATCGCCACGGGCCGCAGCCTGGCCGACGAGGCCACGGCCGCGCCCGGTGATACCCGGCTCGATTACGCCGCGCTCCTGCAGCAGGACCGCGTGCTGGGCCCGCTGCACCATCCCGATCCCGCGCACTGCCTGGTCACCGGCACCGGCCTGACCCATCTGGGCAGCGCCGCGGCGCGCGATGCGATGCACCAGAAGCTGCAGCAGCAGGCCGACGAGGGCACGCTCACCGATTCGATGCGCATGTTCCAGTGGGGCGTGGAAGGCGGCATCCCGAAGCCCGGCGAGCCCGGGGCGCAGCCCGAATGGTTCTACAAGGGCGACGGCGCGATCCTCGCCGCGCCCGGCCAGCCGCTGGAGTCGCCCGATTTCGCCCTCGACGGCGGCGAAGAGCCCGAACTGGTCGGCCTGTACCTGATCGGCCCGGACGGAACCCCGCACCGGCTCGGCTTTGCGATCGGCAACGAGTTTTCCGACCACGTCACCGAGCGCCAGAACTACCTCTACCTCGCGCACTCCAAGCTGCGCGCCTGCGCGGTCGGCCCCGAGCTGCGCGCCGGGCCGTTGCCGCGGGACCTGCGCGGCACCAGCCGCCTGCGCCGCGGCGGGGACGTGGTGTGGGAGAAGCCCTTCCTCACCGGCGAGGCCAACATGTGCCATTCGCTGGAGAACCTCGAGTACCACCATTTCAAGTACGCCGCGCACCGGCGTCCGGGCGACGTGCACCTGCACTTCTTCGGCACCGCGACGCTGAGCTTTGCCGACGGCGTGCGCGCGGAGGCGGGCGACGTGTTCGAGATCGAGTTGCCCGAACTGGGCGCGGCGCTGCGCAATCCGCTGCGCACGGTCGCGTCCGGATTCGCCCCCGGCGGTGTGCGCGCACTGTAAGGTGCGACGCACGATGCGGGTTGACGCCAGCATCGACCCGGGCTGCAGTTTTTTCCC
Source organism: Luteimonas sp. A482 (assembly GCF_054072655.1). NCBI lineage: Bacteria > Pseudomonadati > Pseudomonadota > Gammaproteobacteria > Lysobacterales > Lysobacteraceae > Luteimonas > Luteimonas sp. A482. The sequence goes on along the minus strand of NZ_JBSVRO010000005.1, from coordinate 36,197 downwards.
GCGCCTACGGAAGGTGCCGAAGGCGGATGGGGGCCGCCAAAGGCGCACCATGGCAAACACAGCAATCAGCAAGGAGACATGACGTGACCGACCAACGCTACAGCAGCTACATCGCCGGCCAGTGGGTCGAAGGCGAGGGCGATCACGCCAACGAAAATCCGTCGGACCTGGCGACGCCGGTCGGCCACTACGGCAGGCTCGACGCCGAGCGCACCGGGCAGGCGGTGGATGCGGCCGCCGCGGCGCTGCCGAAGTGGTCGCTGTCCAATCCGCAGCAGCGCGCCGACATCCTCGATGCGGTGGGCAGCGAGATCCTCGCCCGCAAGGAAGAGCTGGGCCGCCTGCTGGCGCGCGAGGAGGGCAAGACCCTGCCCGAGAGCATCGGCGAGGCCGCGCGCGCCGGGCAGATCTTCAAGTTCTTCGCCGGCGAGGCGCTGCGCATCCCGGGCGAAAAGCTGGCGTCCACCCGCCCCGGCGTCGATGTCGAAATCACCCGCGAACCGGTCGGCACCGTCGGCATCATCGCGCCCTGGAACTTCCCGCTCGCGATCCCGGCCTGGAAGATCGCGCCGGCGCTGGCCTATGGCAACACGGTGGTGTTCAAGCCGGCCGAGATCGTGCCCGGCTGCGCCTGGGCGATCGCCGAGATCCTCTCGCGTGCCGGCCTGCCAGAAGGTGCGTTCAACATGGTGCTCGGCAGCGGCCGCACCGTCGGCCAGGCGCTGGTCACGCACAAGAACCTGGACGCGCTGACCTTCACCGGTTCGGCGCCCACCGGCCATGCGCTGCTCAAGCAGGCGGCCGAGCGCGCGCTCAAGGTGCAGCTGGAAATGGGCGGCAAGAATCCGCTGATCGTGCTGGCCGATGCCGACCTGGACAAGGCGGTGGAATGCGCGGTCAACGGCGCGTTCTTCTCGACCGGCCAGCGCTGCACCGCATCGAGCCGGCTGATCGTCGAGAGCGCGGTGCACGACGAGTTCGTCGCGCGCGTGCAGGCACGGCTGGCGAAGATCCGCGTCGGCGATCCGCTGGAAGCCGGCATCGACATCGGCCCGGTCGCCAGCGGCGATCAGCTCAAGACCAACCTGTCCTACATCCAGGCCGGCCACGACGACGGCGGCGAGCTGCTGGCCGGCGGCGAGCGCGTGGAGTGGAAGACGCAGGGTCATTTCCTGGCGCCCACGCTGTTCACCGCCAAGCCCGAGGACCGCATCGCGCGCGAGGAGATCTTCGGCCCAGTGGCGGCGGTGCTGCGCGCCGACGACTACGAGCACGCGCTGGCGATGGCCAACGACACCGAGTTCGGCCTGTGCTCAGGCATCTGCACCACCTCGCTCAAGTACGCCACGCACTTCAAGCGTCACGCGCAGGCGGGCATGGTGATGGTCAACCTGCCGACCGCGGGCGTGGATCCGCACGTACCGTTCGGCGGGCGCAAGGCCTCCAGCTACGGGCCGCGCGAGCAGGGCCGCTACGCGGTGGAGTTCTACACCACGGTCAAGACCGCATACACCGCGGCCTGAGGCCGCGACGTGCACGCGCGCCGAGGGGGCGCCGTGCGCGTGTTCTGGTAGCGCAAACACTAACGACGTTCGGGAGGGAGCGATGCGGAAGTTTCTGGGTGTGACGGCGATGCTGTGCGCGGCGGTGCTGGCCGGGTGTTCGGGCGGCAGTGATGGCGCGGACGAGGCTGCCGGCGAAGGCGCGATCACCGTCGGCTTCAGCCAGGTGGGCGCGGAGAGCGAATGGCGCACGGCCAACACGCGCTCGGTGAAGGAAGCGCTGGTCGCGCCGGACTTCAACCTCAAGTTCTCCGACGCGCAGCAGAAGCAGGAAAACCAGATCAAGGCGCTGCGCTCGTTCATCGCGCAGGGCGTCGATGTGATCGCCTTCTCGCCGGTGGTCGAAACCGGCTGGGATACGGTGCTGCGCGAGGCGAAAACCGCCGGCATCCCGGTGGTGCTGACCGACCGCGCGGTCAACGTCGCGGACGAGTCGCTGTACGCAACGTTGATCGGCTCGGACTTCGTGGAGGAGGGCCGCCGCGCCGCGCGCTGGCTGGTCGAGGACAGCGAAGGCAAGGCCGGGCCGGTGCGCATCGTCGAGCTGCAGGGCACGGTGGGGTCGGCGCCGGCCAATGATCGGATGAAGGGCTTCAAGGAAGTCGTCGATACCGACGCGCGCTTCCAGATCGTGCGCTCGCAGAGCGGCGATTTCACCCGCGCGCGCGGCAAGGAAGTGATGGAGGCGTTCCTCAAGGCCGAGGGCCGCGACATCGACGTGCTGTTCGCGCACAACGACGACATGGCGATCGGCGCGATCCAGGCGATCGAGGAGGCTGGGCTCAAGCCGGGCACCGATATCCGCATCGTCTCGATCGACGGCGTGCGCGGTGCGTTCGAGGCGATGAAGGCCGGCAAGCTCAATGCCACGGTGGAGTGCAATCCGCTGCTGGGCGAGCAGCTGGCGCAGCTGGTTCGCGACGTGCACGCCGGGCGCGAAGTGCCCAGGCGCGTCCAGGTGGAGGAGGGTGTGTTCACCCAGGACCAGGCCGAGGCGGAACTGCCCAACCGGAAGTACTGAGGGGTACGCGTGGCGTTGATGGGAATGCGCGCTTGAATCCCGTGGTCCTCAACGCTGAAGGACTGCACAAGCGTTTCGGCGCCACCCGCGCGCTCGATGGCGCCGGGCTGTGCCTGCGTGCCGGCGAGATCCACGCGCTGATGGGCCAGAACGGCGCCGGCAAATCGACCCTGATCAAGCTGCTGACCGGCGTGGAAACGCCCGACGCCGGCAGCGTGACCCTCGATGGCCGCGTCATCGCGCCGGGCAGTCCGCTGGACGCACAGCGCGAGGGCATCAGTACCGTCTACCAGGAGGTCAACCTCTGCCCCAACCTGTCGGTGGCCGAGAACCTCTACGCCGGGCGCTATCCGCGCCGTTTCGGCATGATCGACTGGAAGCGCGTGCGCGAGGGCGCGCGTGCGCTGCTGGCGGAGCTGCACCTCGATCTCGACGTGGACCGGCCGCTGTCGTCCTGCCCGGTGGCGATCCAGCAGATGGTGGCGATCGCGCGCGCGCTGGGCGTCTCGGCAAAGGTGTTGATCCTCGACGAACCCACATCGAGCCTGGACGAAGGCGAGGTGCGCGAACTGTTCGCGGTGATGCGCCGCCTGCGCGAGCGCGGCATGGCGATCCTGTTCGTCACCCACTTCCTTGACCAGGTGTATGCGGTGTCCGACCGCATCACCGTGCTGCGCAACGGCGGCCTGGTGGGCGAATATCTGCCGGCCGACCTGCCGCAGGCGGCGCTGGTGCGGGCCATGGTCGGGCGCGAAGTCGAACTCGCGGGTGGGCGCGACGACAGCGCGGTCACGCCGGAAGACGCGCCCGTCGTGCTCGAAGCGCGCGGCCTCGGCCGTCGCGGCAGCCTGCATCCGGTGGACCTGCAGCTGCGTGCCGGCGAAGTGCTGGCACTTGGCGGCTTGCTCGGCGCCGGACGTACCGAACTTGCGCGGCTGTTGTTCGGGCTGGATCGCGCCGGCAGCGGTGAGCTGCGGGTCGATGGCGCGAAGGTCGACCTCCAGCATCCGGCCGATGCTGTCGCCCACGGCATCGCGCTGTGCCCGGAAGAACGCAAGACCGAAGGCATCGTCGCCGGCCTGTCGGTGCGCGAGAACATCGTGCTGGCGCTGCAGGCGCGGCGCGGCTGGCGGCGCGCGCTGCCGCGCGCGGAGCAGGCGCGGATGGCCGAGCACTACGTCGCCCTGCTCGGCATCCGCACGGGCGACATCGAGACGCCGGTTGGCGCACTGTCGGGCGGCAACCAGCAGAAGGTGGTGCTGGCGCGCTGGCTGGCCACGCAGCCCAGGCTGCTGATCCTCGACGAACCCACGCGCGGCATCGACATCGCCGCCAAGCAGGAAATCATGGCCGAAGTGGTGCGCCTGGCGCGCGAGGGGATGGCGGTGCTGTTCATTTCCGCCGAGATCGAAGAGCTCACGCGCCTGGGCGACCGCATCGCGGTGCTGCGCGAGCGACGCATGGCCGGCGAGCTGCCCGGCGGCAGCGATGGCCGCCAGGTGCTGGAACTGATCGCGGGGCAGGGGTGATGTCGACTGCCCCCATGCCGCAGCCTTCGATCATGCGTCGCGCGTTCGGTCATCCGCTGGCCTGGCCGCTGCTGGCGCTGGTGCTGCTGCTGGTCGGCAACGGCCTGTTCAACCCGGGCTTCCTGTCGCTGGAATGGCGCGACGGGCGGCTGTACGGCAACCTCGTCGACATCGCCAACCGCGCCGCGCCGCTGATCCTGGTGTCGCTTGGGATGACCCTGGTGATCGCGGTGCGCGGCCTGGACATCTCGGTGGGCGCGGTGCTCGCCATCGCCGCCACCGTTGCCGCGTGGACGATCACGCGCATGACGGCGGGTGGGGCTACCGGCCTCGCCCCGCTGTTTGCCGCCGTCGCCGCGGCGCTGGCGGCGGCCGCAGTCTGCGGTATGTGGAACGGCCTGCTGGTGGTGAAGGTCGGCATGCAGCCGATCATCGCCACCCTGATCCTGATGGTGGCCGGGCGCGGCATCGCGCAGCTGATCAGCGACGGCCAGATCCTGACCATCTACTACCCGCCGTACGCCTTCATCGGCGGCGGCTTCCTGCTGGGCCTGCCGTTCTCCCTGTTCGTGGTGGTCGCGGTGTTCGTGGCGCTGAAGCTGCTGCTCGATCGCACCGCACTGGGCCTGTTCGTGCGCGCGATCGGCCACAACCCGCTGGCCGCACACGTGGCCGGCGTGCGCGCAAGGGCGATCACCTTGTCGCTGTACGTGTTCAGCGGCTTCTGCGCGGGACTGGCGGGCCTGCTGGTGAGTTCCAACGTCGCCAGCGCCGATGCCAACAACGCGGGCCAGCTGCTGGAGCTGGACGCGATCCTCGCCGTCGCGCTGGGGGGCACGGCGCTGGCGGGCGGACGCTTCAGCTTGGCCGGCAGCCTGGTTGGCGCGCTGATCATCCAGGCGCTCACCACCACCATCTACGCCATCGGCGTGCCGCCGCAGGTCAACCTGGTGGTCAAGGCGCTGCTGGTGCTGGCGGTGCTGCTGCTGCAGTCGCCGGAGTTCCGCGACCAACTGCGCGGCCTGGTCACGCGGCCGGCACGGGGGCAGGCATGAGCGCCGTGCCGCTGCGCGCGATGCTGCGTTCCGGCGGGCTGGCGCGGCTGTGGCGCGATCCGCGCATGGTCTCGCTGGCGGTCACCATCGCACTGTTCCTCGGCATGTCGATCGCCGGCGGCGTGCTTTACGACGGCTTCCTGCGCCCGCAGGTGTTCCTCAACCTGTTCATCGACAACGGCTTCCTGCTGATCGTCGCGGTCGGCATGACCTTCGTGATCCTCACCGGTGGCATCGACCTGTCGGTGGGCGCGGTGATCGCCTTCAGCACGGTGCTGCTGGCCAGCCTGGTGCAGCAGCAAGGCTGGCATCCGCTGCCGGCGATCGCGCTGGTGCTGGGGATGGGCAGCGCATTCGGCGCGCTGATGGGCGTGCTGATCCAGCGCTACCGGCTGCAGCCGTTCGTGGTGACCCTGGCCGGCATGTTCCTGGCGCGCGGCGCGGCGACGCTGGTGAGCGTGGAGTCGATCGGCATCGACCATGCGTTCCATGTCGCCGTGGCCAGCCTGCGCATCCCGGTGGGCGGCGGCGCATCGCTTTCGGCAGGTGCGGTGATCGCGCTGCTGGTGGTCGCGGGCGGCGCGCTGCTGGCGGGGATGACGCGCTTCGGCCGCAGCGTCTACGCGATCGGCGGCAGCGAACAGTCGGCGCGGCTGATGGGCCTGCCGGTGGACCGCACCCTGGTGCAGGTCTACGCGCTGAGCGGCTTGTGCTCGGCGCTGGGCGGGGTGGTCTACACCTTCTACATGCTCAGCGGCTACAGCCTGCATGCGATGGGGCTGGAGCTGGATGCGATTGCCGCGGTGGTGATCGGCGGCACTCTGCTGGCCGGCGGCAGCGGCTATGTGCTGGGCACGGTGTTCGGCGTGCTGGTGCTGGGCCTGATCCAGACCCTGATCGTGTTCGACGGCACGCTCAGCTCATGGTGGACGCGCATCGCCATCGGCGCGCTGCTTCTGCTGTTCTGTCTGCTGCAGAGGTTGCTGGCGGGACGGCGCGCCCACGGAGGCGCTTCGCATGCTTGAGGAAAAGGCGGGGTCGGGGACGGAACGGGGTTCTGGCACACCGCGCGGCCTGGCGGCACGCACCTGCATGCGCCTGTTGCTGGCAGGTCTGCTGTCGGGCGTGTCGTGGGGCGCGCTGGCGGCAACTCCGCTGGGCGAAGTGGTCAGCCCCGACGGCACTGTGCGCGTGGAGATGGCGATCGATGCCGATGGACGCCCGACCTGGCGGCTGTGGCGCGACGGCCGCCAGGTGATCGCCGATTCGCCGCTGGGGATGGTCGGCGAGGGCGTGGACCTGTCGCAGGGCCTGTCATTCGGTGCGGCCGGCGAAATCGAGGCGGTGGCGGACGACTACGAGCTGCTGTCGGGAAAGCGGCGCTTCAACCGCTATCGCGCCAACCGCCGCGTGTTCCATTGGCGCGACGCGCAGGGCAACGCGCTGGCCATCGCCTGGCAGGTGTCCAACGACGGTGCCGCGTTCCGCTACGAGCTCGATGCGGCGGTGCCGGGGATGGCGACGTGGCGCCGCGATGCGGCGAGCTTCCGCCTGCCGGCCACCGCGCATGCCTGGCTGCAGCCGATGGCCGAACCCAGGACCGGCTTCGCGCGCACCAACCCCTCCTACGAGGAGCACTACCTGCAGGACGTCGCGGTCGGCACACCGTCGCCGATGGGCCATGGCTGGGTGTTCCCTGCGCTGTTCCGCACCGGCGAGGACTGGGTGCTGCTCAGCGAGGGCATGCTGCGCCGCGGGGACGCCGGCAGCCGCCTGCTGGACGGGGAGCAGCCCGGCGAATACCGCATCGGCTTCGCCGACCCGCAGGAGGTGTTCCCGGGCGGTCCGTCGGATCCGTGGATCGAGCGCTTTCCGTGGCGCTCGCCGTGGCGGATCGTCGCGGTGGGCAGCCTGGCCGAAGTCGCCGACTCGACCCTGGGCACCGACCTGGCCGACCCGCCTGCCGTCGCCGGCAAGCCGGTGCCGGGCAAGGCCTCGTGGAGCTGGCCGCTGCTGGGCGACGCGCACACGGTGTTCGACGTGCAGAAGCGCTTCGTCGATTACGCCGCGCAGATGGGCTGGCGCTACACCCTGGTCGATGCGCTGTGGGACCAGCAGATCGGCGAGGCGCGCATGCGCGAGTTGGTCGAGTACGCGCGCGGCAAGGATGTCTCGATCCTGGTCTGGTACAACTCCGCCGGTGCCTGGAACGACACGCCGCAGACGCCCCGCGACCTGCTGGTCGACAGGGCCAGCCGCATCCGCGAGTTCGAGCGGCTCAGCGCGATGGGCGTCGCCGGGCTGAAGCTCGATTTTTTCGGCGGCGATGGCTCGTCGATGATCGCGTACTACCTGGACATCCTTGCCGACGCCGCGCCCTACGGCTTCCAGATGAACTTCCACGGCGCCACCCTGGCACGCGGCTGGCAGCGCACCTGGCCGAACCTGATGACGGTGGAAGCGGTGCGCGGGCTCGAGTTCTCCACCTTCGGCCAGGAGGACGCCGACGCGATGCCGGTGCACGCGGCGACCCTGCCGTTCGTGCGCAACGTGTTCGACCCGATGGACTTCACCCCGCTGGCGATGGCCGGGCTCAACGAGCGCGTGCAGCGCCGCAGCACTGCGGCCTTCGAGCTGGCGACGGCGGTGCTGTTCGTGTCGGGCATTCAGCATTACGCCGAGACGCCGGAGGGTCTGGCGCAGGCGCCGGACTATGTGCGCGAGTTCCTCATGCAGGTGCCGGAGTCCTGGGAAGACAGCCGTTTCCTCGATGGCTACCCGGGGCGCCATGCCGTGTTCGCGCGCAGGGGCGATGGCCGCTGGTTCGTGGCCGGCATCAATGCCGATGACGCGCCGCGCACGATCGCGCTGGATGCGGACGCGCTGGGCGGCGGCGTGCTGCGCGGCACGCTGATCGGCAATGGCAGCGATGCGCTCGGATTCTCGCAGCGTCGCGTCGAATTCGCATCGGGTCGCCCGCTGCAGCTGGAGCTGCCGCCGCTGGGCGGCTTCGTGCTGCAGCTGGACTGACGCGGCATCGGACCGGTGCAGCTCGCCTCCGGGAGGTAGAAATGAAGTACGCGCTTTCGACCCTGCTGCTGCTCGCCTTGCTGTCCTGTCTTCCGGCAGCCGCGACATCGCCCGCCAGCTGGAGCGCCGACAACGGCAATGGCAGCTTCACCAATCCGCTGTTCTACGACGAGTTCTCCGACCCGGACCTGATCCGCGTCGGCGACTGGTTCTACATGACCGGCACCACCATGCACGCGGTGCCCGGCCTGCCGCTGCTGCGCTCGCGCGACCTGGTGAACTGGGAGTTCGTGTCGTATGCGATGCCCGCGTTCCCGCCGGGTCCGGAGTACCGGTTGGAACAGGGACAGGACCTCTATGGCCAGGGCATCTGGGCACCGGTGCTGCGCCACCATGCGGGACGGTTCCACATCTTCTCCAACATCAACGAACGCGGCCTGCACGTGTTCACCGCGAGCGGTCCGGCGGGGCCGTGGACGCATTCGGTGATCGACCGCAACCTGCACGACCTGTCGGTGCTGTTCGATGACGACGGGCGGGTGTGGGCGGTGTTCAATTACAACGAGGTGCGCCTGATCGAACTCAAGCCTGACCTGAGCGGCGTGGTCGAAGGCAGTGAGCGGGTGATCATCCCCGCCGGCAACGGCATGGGCGAGGGCCACCACTTCTACAAGGTGGACGGTCGCTACTTCATCATCAGCGCCAACTACGCGCCGGTGGGGCGCATGCAGGCCGCGCGCGCGGACCGGCTCGAGGGGCCCTGGGAAACGGTGGCGATCAGCGCCAGCGAGACCATGGGTTTCCAGCGCGGGTGGTGGGCGGATGGCCTTGGCCAGCGATCGCCGATTCCCACGGCGCAGACGCAGTTCCGGATGCACAAGCCGGCCGACAGCGAGCTAGGCGCGGTACCGCTGCACCAGGGCGGCATCGTGCAACTGGCCAGCGGCGAGTGGTGGGGCTTTTCGATGATGGATCTCAAGTCCATCGGCCGCACCACATTCCTTTCGCCGGTGACCTGGCACGAGGGCTGGCCGTACTTTGGCTTGCCCGGGAACCTCGGCCGCTCACCGCGCACCTGGCGCAAGCCCGACGTGGCCTTCGACACCAGGCCGCAGGCGCCATATCAGCGCAGCGACGACTTCTCCGCGCCGCAGCTGCAGCCGGTCTGGCAGTGGAACCATCAGCCGCACGACGGCAAGTGGTCGCTCTCCGAGCGGCCGGGCAGCCTGCGGCTGCATACGCTGCCGGCCCAAGGCTTCCTCACTGCGCGCAATACGCTCACCCAGCGCGTGGTCGGGCCCGAATCCACGGCGACGGTGACGCTGGACGCGTCCAGGCTGGCGCCCGGCGACATCGCCGGCCTGGGTCTGCTCAACATGCCGGCCGCATGGCTTGCGGTGGTGCAGGACCAGCACGGGCGCGTACTGCGCTGGCACAGCCAGCTGGACGACCGCCACGTCGACGTCCCGCTGCCGTCGGACACGGTGCAACTGCGCGTGCGCGGCGATCACGACCAGGACCTGGCGCAGTTCGCGTACAGCTTCGATGGGGCGCGGTTCACCGACATCGGCCAACTGGTGCGCCTGCCCTACCAGCTCAAGACGTTCCAGGGCACGCGCCATGCCCTGTTCGCGTACAGCAGTCGTGGAGTCGGCGGCGGGCATGCGGATTTCGACGACTTCCACGTCGAAGAGCCGTTGGCGGACCGTTCGCGCAACATCCCGCTGGGACAGGTGATCACGTTCGCCAACCTCGGCGATGACAGCGTCGGGCACGTGCACGCGCTGGGTGTGCTGCATCCCGTGGCCCGTGGTTCGGCGGAAGCCGGTACAGCGGCTGCGCGCTTCCGCGTGCACGATCGCGGCGACGGCGAGGTGGCGCTGGAGGCGATGGACGGAAGCGGCTTCCTGACCGTGGTCGGCATCGGCCTGTCGGCCGACGTGCGCCTGCTGCCAGAGCATCCCGTCGACAGCCGCTTCATGTGGCAGGACCTGCTGCGCGGCGAGTTCATGCTGCTGTCGATGAAGACGCACCGCTATCTCGGCATCCTGCCCGGCAGCGGCGAGCCCTACGGCGCGGACCGCCCCGGAACGCGGCCCGATCGCAGGGACGGCACCGTGTTGGCCTGGCGGAGCACGAAGGACGACAGGGCTGCAGGCGACGGGCGTTGAAGCGAGGCGCAAGTGAGGCCGCGCACGCCGTCAGCGCTACGGCTGGTGCGCTCCTGCATGCGTCCCCGCGCAGACGCCTGCACTGACCTATCTGCGAAATCCGCGTCAATCCGTGGCCAGGATCACTGCATCGACCAAGCCAATGACCGGCCCGCTCAGACCTCCAGCGTTGCCAGGTCGCCCTTCTGCTCCAGCCACGCCTTGCGGTCGCCCGCGCGCTTCTTCGCCAGCAGCATGTCCATCAGTCCGCGCGTGGCGACATCGTCGTCCACCGTCAGCTGCACCAGGCGGCGCGTGTCCGGATGGATGGTGGATTCGCGCAGCTGCGACGGGTTCATCTCGCCCAGGCCCTTGAAGCGGGTGACGTTGACCTGGCCCTTGAGCTTCTCGCGCGCGATTTTCTCCAGCAGCAGGCGCTTTTCCTCCTCGTCGAGCGCATAGAACACCTGCTTGCCCACGTCGACGCGGAACAGCGGCGGCATCGCCACGAAGATGTTGCCCGCGCGCACCAGCGCCGGGAAATGCTGCAGGAACAGCGCCGTCAGCAGGGTGGCGATGTGCAGGCCGTCGGAGTCGGCGTCGGCCAGGATCACCACCTTGCCGTAGCGCAGGCCGGAGATGTCGTCCTTGCCCGGGTCGCAGCCGATCGCGATCGCCAGGTTGTGCACCTCGTCCGAGGCCAGCACGCTGCCCGACGACACTTCCCAGGTGTTGAGGATCTTGCCGCGCAGGGGCAGGATCGCCTGGAAATCCTTGTCGCGCGCCTGCCGCGCGCTGCCGCCGGCCGAATCGCCCTCGACCAGGAACAGTTCGGTGCGCGACAGGTCCTGGCTGATGCAGTCGGCCAGCTTGCCCGGCAGGGCGGGGCCCTGGGTGACCTTCTTGCGGACGATCTGCTTCTCGGTTTTCAGGCGTGCACTGGCGCGGTCGATCGCCAGCTGCGCAATCCGGGTGCCCATCTCCACGTGCTGGTTGAGCCACAGGCTGAAGGCATCGTGCGCCGCGCCTTCGACCACGCCCGCGGCCTGGCGCGAGGACAGCCGCTCCTTGGTCTGGCCGCTGAACTGCGGATCGGTCATCTTCAGCGACAGCACGAAGGACACGCGATCCCACACGTCCTCCGGCGCCAGCTTCACGCCGCGCGGCAGCAGGCTGCGGAAATCGCAGAACTCGCGCAGCGCATCGGTAAAGCCGGTGCGCAGGCCGTTGACGTGGGTGCCGTGCTGGGCGGTCGGGATCAGGTTGACGTAGCTTTCCTGCACCAGCTCGCCTTCCGGCACCCAGGCCACGGCCCAGTCCACCGTCTCGCTGTCCCTGCGCAGCGCGCCGGTGAACAGGTCCGGCGGCAGCAGCTCACGGTCGGTAAGCGCGCCCTTGAGGTAGTCGCTCAGGCCGTCCTCGTAGTACCAGGTGTCGCGCTCGCCGCTGGCTTCGTCGAGCAGGGTGACGGTCAGGCCCGGGCACAGCACGGCCTTGGCGCGCAGCAGGTGGCGCAGGGCGCGCAGGCTGAACTTGGGGCTGTCGAAATACTTCGGATCCGGCCAGAAGCGAAGGCGCGTGCCGGTGTTCTTCCTGCCGACCGTGCCCACGACCTCGAGCGGCGTGGCGCGGTCGCCGTTGCGGAAACTGACGCGATGCTCGCTGCCCTCGCGCTTGATGTGCACCTCCACCAGGGTGGACAGCGCATTGACCACGCTCACGCCCACGCCGTGCAGGCCGCCGGAGAAGGTGTAGTTCTTGTTGTTGAACTTGCCGCCGGCGTGCAGGCGGGTGAGGATCAGCTCCACGCCGGGAATCTTCTCTTCCGGATGGATGTCCACCGGCATGCCGCGGCCGTCGTCGGACACCTCGCAGCTGCCGTCCTTGAACAGGATCACCGCGATCTCGCGCGCGTGCCCGGCCAGCGCCTCGTCCACCGCGTTGTCGACGACTTCCTGCGCCAGGTGGTTGGGCCGGGTCGTGTCGGTGTACATGCCCGGCCGGCGCTTGACCGGGTCCAGGCCGGAGAGGACTTCGATATCGGCGGCGTTGTAGCGGGAATTCATGCGGAGGCTGCGTTGGGGGCTGTACTGCGAGCCGCGCAGGATGCGGGGCGCCGCCGGGGTGGTCAAGGATCGGCGCGCGGCGTCGCGGATCCTGCGATCAGCGCTGGAACGGCGCGGGCGAAAGCCCGCCCGCCGGGGCCGCGCGCGCTCCCGCGGGGAGGCGGAGCAGGGCGCGACCCTGTAGAATGGGGCTTTCCAGCGGGTGCCTACTCCCCATGACGTCCCCCAGTCCCGTCACTCCCCTTGTCTTCGTCACCGGAGGCGTGGTGTCCTCGCTCGGCAAGGGCATTGCCGCTTCCTCGCTGGCCGCGATCCTCGAGGCCCGCGGCCTGCGGGTGACGATGATGAAGCTCGACCCGTACATCAACGTCGATCCGGGCACGATGAGCCCGTTCCAGCACGGCGAGGTCTACGTCACCGACGACGGCGCCGAGACCGACCTCGACCTCGGCCACTACGAGCGCTTCATCAACGTCCGCCTCAGCGGCAAGAATTCGATCACCACCGGCAAGATCTACGAGTCGGTGATCCGCAAGGAGCGCCGCGGCGACTACCTGGGCGCCACCGTGCAGGTGATCCCGCACATCACCGACGAGATCAAGCGCTGCATCGACGCAGCCACCCAGGGCTTCGACGTGGCCCTGGTGGAGATCGGCGGCACGGTGGGCGACATCGAGTCGCTGCCGTTCCTGGAGGCGATCCGCCAGATCCGCACCGACCGCGGCCCGGACAAGGCGATGTTCATGCACCTGACCCTGGTGCCCTACATCGCCGCCGCCGGCGAGCTCAAGACCAAGCCCACCCAGCACTCGGTGAAGGAACTGCGCTCGATCGGCATCCAGCCCGACGTACTGCTGTGCCGCAGCGAACAGCCGCTGCCGGACGGCGAGCGGCGCAAGATCGCCTCGTTCACCAACGTGTCGGAAAAAGCGGTGATTTCCGCGGTCGACCTGGACAACATCCACAAGCTGCCGATGTGGCTGCATGCGCAGGGCCTGGACGCGATCGTGGTCGAACGCCTGCACCTGGATGGCAAGGCCGCGCCCGCCGACCTGTCCGAATGGCTGGCGGTGGTGGATGCGACCGAATATCCGATCGACGAGGTCAATATTGCGGTGGTCGGCAAGTACGTCGACCACAAGGACGCCTACAAGTCGGTGGCCGAAGCGCTCAGGCACGGCGGCATCCGCCAGCGCACGCGCGTGCACCTGCACTGGATCGAATCACAGGACATCGAGCGGGACGGCGCGGACAAGGCGCTGGGACAGGTCGATGGCGTGCTGGTGCCGGGCGGCTTCGGCGATCGCGGCTTCGAAGGCAAGGTGCTGGCGGCGAAACACGCACGCGAGTGCGGCATTCCGTATTTCGGCATCTGCTACGGCATGCAGGCGGCGGTGGTGGATTTCGCCCGCCACGTGGCTGGCCTGGAGGGCGCCAACAGCACCGAGAACGACCGCCAGAGCCCGCATCCGGTGATCGGCCTGATCACCGAGTGGCGCACCAGCAGCGGCGATGTCGAAAAGCGCGACGAGAAGTCCGACCTCGGCGGCACCATGCGCCTGGGGCTGCAGGAGCAGCGCATCAAGCCCGGCACCAAGGCGCGCGAGCTGTACGGCAAGGACGTGGTCGGCGAGCGCCACCGCCACCGCTACGAGTTCAACAACCGCTATCGCACCCAGCTTGAAGACGCCGGCCTGGTGATCTCGGCCAAGTCGATGGACGACCTGCTGGTGGAGATGATCGAGCTGCCCACGCATCCCTGGTTCATCGCCTGCCAGGCGCATCCCGAGTTCCTGTCCACGCCGCGCAACGGACATCCGCTGTTCGTCGGCTTCGTGCGCGCTGCGCGCGAGCACAAGGCGGGCGGGAAGCTGCTCAAGGAAGCGAAGGCGTAGTGTTGGCCACGGATTTCGCGGATGAACGCGGATCCGATGGGCGAACCTGCTACCCGTCGCGCATCCGACGCCGGGCTGCTGTCTCTTATCCGTGTAATCCGCGTAAATCCGCGGCAAAAAAAAGGGTCTTCCCATGAACCTCTGCGGCTTCAAAGTTGGTCTCGACCAGCCCTTGTTCCTGATCGCCGGCCCCTGCGTGATCGAATCCGAGCAGCTGCAGCTGGATGTCGCCGGCAAGCTGAAGGAGATCACCGGCCGGCTCGGGATCAACTTCATCTTCAAGTCGAGCTTCGACAAGGCCAACCGCACCTCGGGCACCAGCTTCCGCGGCCCGGGCATGGAGGAAGGCCTGCGCGTGCTGTCGGAGGTGCGCCGCCAGCTTGGCGTGCCGGTGCTGACCGACGTGCACGAGTACACGCCGATGGATGAAGTGGCGTCCGTGGTCGACGTGCTGCAGACGCCCGCCTTCCTGGTCCGCCAGACCGATTTCATCAAGAAGGTCTGCAGCGCCGGCAAGCCGGTGAACATCAAGAAGGGCCAGTTCCTCTCGCCCTGGGACATGAAGCCGGTGGTGGAGAAGGCGCAATCGACCGGCAACGAGCAGATCATGGTCTGCGAGCGCGGCGCGAGCTTCGGCTACAACAACCTGGTCTCCGACATGCGATCGCTGGCCGTGATGCGCGAAACCGGCTGTCCGGTGGTGTTCGATGCGACCCATTCAGTGCAGCTGCCGGGCGGGCAGGGCAGCTCCAGCGGCGGCCAGCGCGAGTTCGTGCCGGTGCTGGCGCGCGCCGCCGTGGCAGTGGGCGTGGCGGGCGTGTTCATGGAAACCCATCCGGATCCGTCCAAGGCCCTGTCCGACGGCCCCAATGCCTGGCCGCTGGACCGGATGGAAGGCCTGCTCGAAACGCTCCTGGAACTCGATGCGGTGACCAAGCGGCACGGCTTCGCGGAGCAGTCGCTCTAGCCAGGCTCCGTTGCGGGGCGGGTGTTCAAGCTGGTCAGGTAGATCCCTGCTGTGGGCAGGGTGGTTTGCACTCGCCTTCGCAAACCGCCAACCATGTCTGCAGCGGCGTTGCGGGGGCTGTTGCCGCGAAATCAAGGAGGAGGCGGCGGCCAGCGGCCGGCGCCGGGGGACATTCGCGGCAACAGCCCCCGTAACGCAGCCTCCCGTATCCCCGCACGCGCACGCTCTCGGGCACCTGCCAGCCGCGTACCTGGCCCGCGCAGGCGATGCTTTCCCCGGCAACCGAACCACTCGCAAGTCGCGGAATCCAGTAAGGAAACCCGGCACGCCCCGCCGTGCTCCGTTAAACTCACCGCCGACTCCACCCACCGGACGTTTTCGCCTCCATGACCAGCATCGCCAGGATCCACGCCCGCGAAATCCTCGACTCCCGCGGCAATCCCACCCTTGAAGCCGAAGTCACCCTCGAGGATGGATCGTTCGGCCGCGCCGCCGTCCCGTCCGGCGCCTCCACCGGCGCCAAGGAAGCCGTGGAACTGCGCGATGGCGACAAGACCCGCTACCTCGGCAAGGGCGTGCTGAAGGCGGTCGGCAACGTCAACGGCACCATCGCCGAGACCCTCGCCGACTTCGACGCCTACGACCAGGCGGGCCTCGACAAGCGCCTGATCGATCTCGACGGCACCGAGAACAAGGGCCGCCTCGGCGCCAACGCCCTGCTCGCCGTGTCGCTGGCCAACGCCCACGCGGTCGCGGCCTCGAAGAAGCTGCCGCTGTGGAAGCACCTCGCCAACGGCCGCGCGCCGGTGCTGCCGGTGCCGATGATGAACATCATCAACGGCGGTGCGCACGCCGACAACAACGTCGACTTCCAGGAATTCATGGTGCTGCCGGTGGGCTCGGTCTCGTTCTCCGAGGCCCTGCGCTGCGGCACCGAGATCTTCCACGCGCTCAAATCGGTGCTCAAGGGCCACGGCCTGAGCACTGCGGTGGGTGACGAAGGCGGCTTCGCGCCTGATTTCCGCAGCAACGTCGAGGCGCTCGACACCATCCTCGAAGCGATCGGCAAGGCCGGCTACGCCGCCGGCGACGACGTGCTGCTGGGCCTGGACGTGGCCTCCAGCGAGTTCCACGACAACGGCAAGTACAACCTGGTCGGCGAGAACAAGCGCTTGACCAGCGAACAGTTCGTCGACTTCCTCGCAGACTGGGCCGCGCAGTATCCGATCGTCAGCATCGAGGACGGCTTGGCCGAGGACGACTGGGCCGGCTGGAAGCAGCTCACCGAGCGCGTCGGCAACAAGGTGCAGCTGGTCGGCGACGACCTGTTCGTGACCAACCCGAAGATCTTCAAGCAGGGCATCGACAGCGGCACGGCCAATGCCATCCTGATCAAGGTCAACCAGATCGGCACGCTGACCGAGACGCTGGAAGCCATCGCCATGGCCGATGCGGCGAACTACGCGGCGGTGGTTTCGCACCGCTCCGGCGAGACCGAGGACACCACGATCTCGGACATCGCCGTGGCCACCACTGCGACCCAGATCAAGACCGGCTCGCTGTCCCGCAGCGACCGCGTGGCCAAGTACAACCAGCTGCTGCGCATCGAGGAGGCGCTCGGCGCGGGCGCGAAGTACGCCGGCCGCGACGCGTTCGTCTCGCTCAAGCGCTGACGGTACTGCGCCATGCGCTGGTTGCGCGTTCTGCTGCTGGCGCTGGTGGTGCTGCTTGGATTCCTGCAGTACCGCCTGTGGTTCGGCAACGGCGGCCGGCATGCGGTCGAGGTGCTCGACACGCGCGTGCAGGAGCAGCGCAGGCAGAACGAAGGCCTCGGCCAGCGCAACGCCGCGCTGGCCGCCGAAGTGGCGGACCTCAAGTCCGGCGAAGCGGCGATCGAGGAGCGTGCGCGCAACGAGCTGGGCATGATCCGGCCGGGCGAGACCTTCTACCGCGTGGTCGACGGCGAGCGCACGCCGGCGCCCGCGCCAGCGCCTGAAGGTGAGGAAGAAAGGCCATGAATCCCCTGACGGCAACCCCGGCGTTGTCGCCCGCAGTGGCGCGACCCGTCCAGGCCTGGGCCATCCTGCCGGCTGCCGGGCGTGGAGAACGCTTCGGCGGCACGCTGCCCAAGCAGTACGTCGAGGTCGCGGGCCGACCGCTGATCGCGCACGCGCTCGAGGCTCTGCTCTCGCATCCTGGCGTATGTGGCGCGGTGGTGGCGCTTGCGGCGGACGATCCGTTCTGGCCGGGCTGGAGTTCGATCGCCGGCAAGCCGCTGCTGCGTGCCACCGGCGCCGACACGCGCGCCGGCTCGGTGCTGGCCGCACTGCAGGCATTGCCCGACGAGGTGCGCGCCGACGAGTTCGTGCTGGTGCACGATGCGGCGCGCCCGAACCTGTGCCACGCCGACCTGGGCGCGCTGCTCGAACGCGGTCGCAACGATCCGGTGGGTGCGATTCTGGCGGCACCGGTGCGCGACACGCTCAAGCGCGCCGGCGACGACGGCGGCATCGACGCCACCGAGCCGCGCGAGCGGCTGTGGCGCGCGCTGACGCCGCAGCTGTTCCGGCGCCTGCAGCTCACGCGCGCGCTCGAGGCCGCGCGCGATGCCGGCGTCGAGGTCACCGACGAGGCAATGGCGATGGAACGCCAGGGTATGCGTCCGCTGCTGGTCGAGGGCGACGAGGACAATTTCAAGATCACCACCGTCAGCGACCTCGCCAGGTTCGAATTCCTGCTGTCGCGGCGGCCATCGGGCGAGGCAACGGCGGCATGAGGATCCTGGCGGCACTTGCGCTGGCGGGCATGGCCTCGTCGCTTCCAGGTGCAAGCGCGTGGGCACAGGCGCCGACCGACGGCCTCGAAGCTTGCGTGGTGGCCGCGGCCGGCGCCGACGACAGGCGCGTGCTGGCCCAGTGGATGTTCTCGGCGCTAGCGCTGCATCCCGACCTTGCCGACATGGCCCGCGTCAGCGACGCGCAGCGCAACGATGCGAGCAGGAGGATGGGCGAGGTGCTGGAGCGTTTCCTCACCGTGGACTGCGCCGAGCAGGCAGCAAGGGCCTTTCGCACCGGCGGTGCGGAGATGGCGTTCCATCGTGCCTTCGTGCGCGTCGGCCAGCTGGCGGGCGAAAGCCTGTTCAACGATCCGGGCGTGGCCGCCGCCGGGGACGAAGTCGTCAACCATGTCGACATCCACCGCATCGCCGAGCTGCTGAAGCCATGAACATCCGCATTGGACAGGGTTACGACGTGCACGCCTTCGGTGAAGGCGACCACGTGATGATCGGCGGCGTGCGCGTGCCGCATGACTGTGGCGTGCTCGCGCACAGCGATGGCGACGTGGTCCTGCACGCGCTGTGCGACGCGATGCTTGGTGCCCTGGCGCTGGGCGACATCGGCGTCCACTTTCCGCCGTCCGATCCGCGCTGGAAAGGTGCCGACAGCCGCGTCTTCGTCCGTCACTGCAATGAACTGCTGCGCGCGCGCGGCTGGCAAGTGGGCAATGCCGACGTGACCGTGGTCTGCGAGCGTCCGAAGATCGGCCCGCACGCGCAGGCGATGCGTGAATCGATCGCCGCCGACCTGGGCCTTGGCATCGACGCGATCAGCGTCAAGGCCACCACCAGTGAGCGCCTGGGCTTCACCGGCCGCGGCGAAGGCATCGCCGCGCTGGCGGCCTGCCTGCTCGTGCGCGCGTGAGCGACGGTCCCGCCGCCCTGCCGCGGGCGCATGGCGCGCCCGTGCTGCAGGCCTCCATCCGGCAGGCGCCGGAGGATTTCATCGTCGACGAGATCGACGGGTTCGAGGCCAGTGGCAGCGGCGAACACCTGCTGCTGACGGTCGAAAAGCGCGCGATCAACACCGCCTTCGTCGCGCGCCGGATCGCGCAGTGGGCCGGCGTGGCCGAATCCGCCGTCGGCTACGCAGGAATCAAGGACCGCCACGCGCTCACGCGGCAGCGTTTCACGGTGCAACTGCCGGGGCGCGAGGCGCCGGAGCTGGAGCTGCTTGCGTTCGAGGACGCTGCAAGTGGCGAGGCGCTGCGCGTGCTGGATGCCGCGCGCCACTCACGCAAGCTGCCGCGCGGTGCGCTGGCCGGCAACCGCTTCGTGCTGACGCTGCGCGATGTGCGCGGCGAACCCGACGCCATCGAGGCGCGGCTGCAGGGGATCCGCGACCGGGGCGTGCCCAACGGCTTCGGCGGACAGCGCTTCGGGCACGGCGGCGGCAACGTCGGCAAGGCCCTGGCGATGTTCTCCGGCCGCCGGGTGCGCCGCGAGGAGCGCTCGATGCTGCTCTCGGCCGCACGTTCGGCACTGTTCAACCGCGTGCTGGCCGCGCGCGTGGCCGCGGGCAACTGGGACCAGGGCCTCGACGGCGAGGTGTGGATGCTCGACGGCAGCCGCAGCGTGTTCGGGCCGCAGACACATGATCCGGAACTGGACGCCCGGCTTGCGGCGTTCGACATCCACCCGACCGCACCGCTGTGGGGTCGCGGCGAACTGCGCAGCCAGGACCGGGCGCTGGAACTGGAAACAGCGGCGCTCGACGAGCCCGTTGCGCTGCGCCTGCGCCAGGGACTCGAGGCCGCCGGGCTGCGCCAGGAGCGGCGCGCAACGCGACTGCGCGTGGAAGGCCTTGAATGGTCCTGGCTTCCGGACGGCGCCCTGCGGCTTGCTTTCGCGCTGCCGCCCGGCAGCTATGCGACCAGCGTGCTGTTTGAACTGGGCACGATTGCGGACGCGGCCGCGGCCGTGGGCGACCAGTCGTCGGAATAACGCGCGGCGGTCATGCCTGCGTGGCGCCGGCTGCGCCTAGCGCGGCCTGAGCAGCACCAGCACTGCACCGGTGCCGCCCTGCGCCGCTGGCGTGGAATGGAAGGCCAGCACGTCGCTGCGCTGGCGCAGCAGCCGGTCGACCAGGTTCTTCAGCACCGGCACGCCGCCAGAACCCAGACCCTTGCCGTGAATCACGCGCACGCAGTGCGCGCCACGGTCGCGCGCATCGCGCAGGAAGTTGCGCAACAGGGCTTCGGCACCCACGGCAGTGGCGTGATGCAGGTCCAGTTCGTCCTGCGCCGCGTACTCGCCCTGGGCGAGGCGCTTGAGCACGCGTGCGGACACTTCATCGCGGCGGTAACGCAGGGCGTCCCCGGCCTCGACGTGACCCGCGCCCAGCAGGCCCTGCAACTCGCTCCTGGCCTCGGCCTCGTCCAGGTCGGCCATTCGCGTGGCGGGGCGCGGCTTGGGCCGCTGCGGCGGTGCCTCGGCCGGCGGCAGTTCGCGCACCGGCCCGATCGCGCTGCGGAACAGCGCCGCATCGTCGTCGTCGGGCGGCTTGCGGTCGTGGCTCATGCGCAAAGTATGCCGCGATCGGCGGTGAGGGTCCGGCCTGGTGCGACGCGCATCCGGTATCATGCATGCGACATCGGCAAGGCAGGGGTGGATCCGGAGTTTCATGCGCGTACTGGTCAGCAACGATGACGGCGTCGATGCCCCGGGCATCCGCATCCTCGCGCAGGGCCTGCGCGATGCCGGACACGAGGTCCTGATCGTCGCGCCGGACCGCGACCGCTCCGGTGCCAGCAATTCGCTCACCCTGGACATGCCGCTGCGCGTGCAGCAGCTCGAGAAATCCGTGTGGCGCGTGTACGGCACGCCCACCGATTGCGTGCACGTGGCAATCACCGGCATGTTCGACGAAGAGCCCGACATCGTCGTGTCCGGGATCAACAACACCGCCAACCTCGGAGACGACGTGATCTATTCGGGCACCGTCGCCGCGGCGATGGAAGGGCGCTTCCTCGGCCTGCCGGCGATCGCGATGTCGCTGGCCACTGCCAACCACGACGGGCGCCACTACGAGACCGCGGCGCGCGCGGCGGTGGAGATCGTGGAACGGCTGAAGGACGATCCGCTGCCGGCCGACACCATCCTCAACGTCAACGTGCCCGACCGCGAATGGAGCGAGATCGCCGGCTTCGAGGTCACGCGCCTGGGCAACCGCCACCGCGCCGAGCCTTGCACGAAGCAGGTGGATCCGCGCGGCCGCACCTGGTGGTGGATCGGCGCGGCCGGTCCGGAAATGGACGCAGGCCCCGGCACCGATTTCCACGCGGTGCGCTTCGGCCACATCTCGATCACCCCGATCCACGTCGACCTGACCCGCTACCAGGCGCTGGAGCAGGTGGCGAGCTGGGTCGGAAGCCTCGCGGCCGAGCTGAAGGAGCCGCGGCGGTGATGACGCCGCGCCTGCGCCTGCAGCCCGAAGCGATCGGGGTCGGCATGACCTCGCAGCGTGTGCGCGACCGCCTGATCGAGCGCCTGCGCGCCAACGGCATCGTCGACGAGCGCGTGCTCAACGCGATCCGCACCGTGCCACGCCACCTGTTCGTCGACGAGGCGCTGGCCACGCGCGCCTACGAGGACACCGCGCTGCCGATCGGCCACGGCCAGACCATCTCGCAGCCCTGGGTCGTGGCGCGCATGACCGAGGCGCTGTTCGAGGACGGCCACCAGCCGCTGCGCGTGCTGGAAGTCGGCACCGGCTCGGGCTACCAGGCTGCGGTGCTGGCCGCGCTCGGGCTGGAGGTGCACACCGTCGAGCGCATCGGCGACCTGCTGCGTGTCGCGCGCAAGCGCTTCCGTTCGCTCGGCTTGAACGTGCGCAGCAAGCACGACGATGGCCGCGCCGGCTGGGCCGAGAACGGCCCCTACGATGGCATCCTGGTCACCGCGGGAGCCGCGGCGCTGGTGGACGCGCTGACCGAACAGCTTGCACCCGGCGGCGTGCTGGTCGCGCCGGTGGGCGTGGCCAACGCCCAGCAGTTGCTGATGCTCCGCAAGCAGGTCGATGGCGCGCTGGAGCGGCGCGACCTCGGCCCGGTGGTGTTCGTGCCGCTGCTGTCGGGCACCCTGGACTGAGCCGATGGAAGCAGACAAGCACGCCGCGCGCGACGCGGGCGAGGGGAGCCTCGGCGCGCAGATCGAAGGCATGATCGAGCGCATGCCGCCCGACCACGTGAGCCTGGGCGAGCTGCTGGACCTGTTCGGCGACGAAGGCCTGCTGCTGCTCACGATCCTGCTGACCCTGGTGTTCCTGATCCCGGTCTCGATCCCGGGCGTGAGCACGGTGTTCGGCGCGGCGATCCTGCTGGTCGGCGTCAGTCGCCTGCTCGGGCGGCAGCTCTGGGTGCCCGCGCGCGTGCGCGATCGGCGCCTGCCGTCCGACCGCCTGCGCCCCGGCCTGGTCGGCGGACTGCGCTGGGTGGCGCGGCTGGAGCGGCTGAGCCGGCCACATCGGCTGTCGGCGCTGGTGGACGGGCGCGTGCAGGACATCGTCAACAATCTCGTTTTCATCGCCGCGGCCCTGCTGCTGATGGTGCCGTTCAGTTTCGTGCCTTTCAGCAACACCATTCCTGCGCTGGCGCTGCTGGCGTACGCCATCGGTTTCATCCAGCGCGACGGCGGCGCGGTGCTGCTCGGTCATCTGGCCAACATCGGCACCGTGGTCTATTTCAGCGTGCTGATCGGCGGCGGCGGGCTGGTTGCGCAGGAACTGTTCAAGCGCCTTGCGGGATGATGGCCGCGCCGCCACCGTTCCGCCGGACCGAAGGACCATACGGAAGATGACGACACGATCGCGAACGCCCGCAGCAGCCGTGCTTGCGCTGCTGTGCCTGTTCCTGCTCGCCGCTTGCAGCAGCACGGTCGTGCGCACGCCCGGCAGCGCGGGTTCGCCCAGGGTGTCCACGCCCAAGCCCGGCGCCAGCGTCGTGGTCAGTCGGGGCGACACGCTGTACCGGCTCGCGGTGAACAACGGCATCAGCGCAATGGATCTGGCCCTGTGGAATGGCGTCCGCGCGCCGTACACGATCTACCCCGGCCAGCGCCTGCGGCTTTATCCGCAGTCCGGCTCGCAGGCATCGCGCACGGCCGCGACGCGCAACACGTCCGGCACCACGCAGCGTCCGCCGGTGCGGCCCACGCAGGCGCCACCGCAGGCGACCACGCCGCCGCCCCCGCGCAGCAGCGTGTCCTGGCGCTGGCCCACCGATGGCCAGATCCTCAACCGCTTTACCGCCGGCGATCCCACCCGCCAGGGCGTGGATATCACCGGCAAGGGCGGCCAGCCGGTGCGCGCGGCGGGTGACGGGGTGGTGGTGTATTCGGGTTCGGGCCTGGTCGGTTACGGCGAGCTGGTCATCGTCAAGCACGACGAGCAGTGGCTCTCGGCCTACGGCCACAACCGCAGCCGCCTGGTCAACGAGGGCGCCCGGGTCAAGGCGGGCGAGCAGATCGCTGAAATGGGCAGCACCGGTGCCTCACGGGAGATGCTGCATTTTGAGATCCGCTACAACGGCAAGCCTGTCGACCCGCTGCAGTACCTGCCGCGTCGCTGAGGCTTCGTGCCGGGCGGATGCGCCGGGGGTTCTTGGGCGCTCCGCGGTCGGGAATTGCTCCCGTACGCGCCCGGATGATCAACATGGATCCCGGCGTGCGCAGGGATCACGACCTGGCGACAGGGTCGTCAGTCGCCACGTCACCGGGCCGCTACGCCCTTGTTCGTCATGCTGGCATCCATGTCGCTTTTCGCGAGAACGCATTCCGCCCGCGGCACGACAGCCCTATGCCAGCGAACGCGGGCACCCATGTCGTCCTTGGGAGAAACGGATCCGGGGTGCGACACGAATGCCTTGCGACGTCAGCCACGCCGCCACCGTCCTCACGCCCCGAGGATGAACCCCGCCACCACGCGCCGCCCTTCGCCCGCGAGCACGTTGTAGGTGCGCGCGGCGGCGGCGTTGGTCATGGACTCCAGGCCGATGCCGCGCGACAGGCAGGCCGCCAGCACCTCCTGCGATGGGAACGCCTGGCTGCCGCCACAGCCGAGCAGGATCAGCTCCGGCTCCAGCGCGAACAGGGGCGCCAGCTCGGCGACCTGCAGGGTCAGGGCGTCCGCCACCGGCCAGCCTTCGACCAGCCGGTCCGGAGCGACGATGAAGCTGACCTCCAGGCGGCGCTGGTTGACCAGGGCCGAGCGCCCGTCCGCGCCGCGCAGGAAGAATTCGAAATCGGGTTGTTCGTGGAACAGTTGCATGGCGGTTGCCGCGTCAGGCGCGGGGCAGGACGATCTGGCGCCTGTCCTTCGAAGGGCGGTACAGCACCGCCACGTGGCCGATCCGCTGTACCAGTGCGGCGTCGACGCGGCGCGCGATCTCGCCGATCAGCTGGTCGCGTCCCTCGCGGTCGGCCGCGGCCACCTTCACCTTGACCAGTTCGTGGTGTTCCAGGGCGCCGTCGACCTCGGCCACCAGCGCGTCGGTCACGCCCTTGCCACCCACCTGCAGCATCGCGTTGAGGTCGTGCGCTGCCCCGCGCAGGAAGCGGTTCTGGGCGGCGGTCAGGGCGATGGACATCGGGAATTCGGCGGTGGACAGGGGATGCGCAGGGTATCATGCCGCCCGCACTCCCTTCCCGGGGCTGCGTGCGGCACGACCGCACCCACGGCCCCACCGGCCCTCCTCCGCAAGCGGGAGGGGAAGAACGTCATGGCGACCCGCAGCAAGAGCAGCCAGCGCTGGCTGAAGGAACACTTTTCCGATCCCTTCGTGAAGAAGGCCCAGGCCGAGGGCCTGCGCTCGCGCGCGGCCTACAAGCTCGAGGAACTGGTCGAACGCGACCGGCTGCTCAAGCCGGGCATGCTGGTGGTGGACCTGGGCGCCGCGCCCGGCGGCTGGTCGCAGTGGCTTCGCCAGGAACTCGATCGCCTGGACCCGGCGCGGGCCGGGCGCGTCATCGCCGTGGACATCCTGGAGATGCCGCCGCTGGCGGGCGTCGAGTTCCTTCATGGCGATTTCAGGGAGGATGCGATCTTATCGAGCCTTGAGATTCTCCTGGCCGGGCAGCCCGTCGACCTTGTGTTATCCGACATGGCCCCCAACAAGAGCGGTATGGACGCGGTCGACCAGCCGCGTGCGATCTACCTGTCCGAACTGGCGATGGATTTCGCCGATCGCCACCTCAAGCCGGGTGGCACGTTCCTGATCAAGCTGTTCCAGGGCGTGGGCTTCGACGATTTCGTGCGCGACCTGCGCAAGCGCTACGCGAAGGTCGTGGTCCGCAAGCCCGCGGCCTCGCGCAAGCGTTCGCCGGAAGTCTATGCGCTGGCGCAGGGCAAGCTGGCGGCAATCAAGTAGCATCAACCCCATTGGAGTCGCGGAAATCCCGATGAATGACCTGGTGAAAAACCTCCTGCTGTGGGCAATGGTCGCCGTGGTGCTGATGCTGGTGTTCAACAGCTTCAATCCAGGCACCGGCGCGACCAGCGAAGTGCGCTACTCGCAGTTCATGGAGCAGGTGCGTCGCGACCAGATCAAATCGGTGAAGATCGCCGAGGACGAGAAGTCGATCGAATTCGTCACCAAGGGCGGCGAGAGCGGCACCGTGATCGCGCCGCGCCGCGACGAAGGCATGATGAACGACCTGATCAACCACAAGGTCGAGATCCAGGCCGCGCCGCCCTCGAGCGGCCCGTCGTTCATCTACATCCTCATCAACCTGCTGCCGGTGGCGCTGATCATCGGCTTCTGGTTCTTCATGATGCGGCAGATGCAGCAGGGCGGCGGCAAGGGCGCGATGTCCTTCGGCAAGTCGCGCGCCAAGCTGCTCAACGAGGACCAGACCAAGGTCAACTTTGCCGACGTCGCCGGCTGCGACGAGGCCAAGGAGGAAGTGTCCGAGCTGGTCGAGTTCCTGCGCGATCCGTCGCGCTTCCAGAGGCTGGGCGGCAAGATCCCGCGCGGCGTGCTGATGGTCGGCCCGCCCGGCACCGGCAAGACGCTGCTGGCCAAGGCCATCGCCGGCGAGGCGAAGGTGCCGTTCTTCTCGATTTCGGGTTCCGACTTCGTGGAGATGTTCGTCGGCGTCGGCGCCAGCCGCGTGCGCGACATGTTCGAGCAGGCCAAGAAGCACGCACCGTGCATCATCTTCATCGACGAGATCGACGCGGTCGGCCGCCATCGCGGCGCTGGCCTCGGCGGTGGCCATGACGAGCGCGAGCAGACGCTCAACCAGCTGCTGGTCGAGATGGACGGCTTCGAGGGCGGCGAGGGCGTGATCGTGGTCGCCGCGACCAACCGTCCCGACGTGCTCGATCCGGCCCTGCTGCGCCCCGGCCGCTTCGACCGCCAGGTGGTGGTCGGCCTGCCGGACGTGCGCGGCCGCGAGCAGATCCTGCAGGTGCACATGCGCAAGGTGCCGCGTGCCGACGACGTCGAGCCGATGGTGGTCGCGCGCGGCACCCCTGGGTTCTCCGGCGCCGACCTCGCCAATCTGGTCAACGAGGCGGCCCTGTTTGCCGCGCGCGAGAACGCCAAGGAAGTGCGCATGGAGCACTTCGACAAGGCGCGGGACAAGATCCTGATGGGTGCCGAGCGCCGCTCGATGGCCATGAGCGAGGAAGAGAAGACCAACACGGCCTATCACGAGGCCGGCCACGCCATCGTCGGCCGCCTGGTGCCGGACCACGACCCGGTCTACAAGGTCACCATCATCCCGCGCGGCCGCGCGCTGGGCGTGACCCAGTTCCTGCCTGAGGGTGATCGCTACAGCTCCACCCGCGAGAGCCTGCACAGTCGCCTGGCGACGCTGTACGGCGGACGCGTCGCCGAGGAGCTGATCTTCGGCACCGATAAGGTCACCACCGGTGCGTCCAACGACATCGAGCGGGCCACCAAGATGGCCCGCAGCATGGTCACCAAGTGGGGTCTGTCTGACCAGCTCGGTCCGGTCGCCTATGGTGAGGAAGAGGACGAGGTGTTCCTGGGGCGTTCAGTCACGCAACACAAGAGCGTGTCCGACGAGACCGCGCGCAAGATCGACGAGGAAGTGCGCGACATCCTGGACAACGCCTACAACCGCACCAAGGCGATCCTCACCGAGCACCTCGACAAGCTGCACTCGATGGCCAAGCTGCTGCTGGAGTACGAGACCATCGACGTGCCGCAGATCGACGCGATCATGGAAGGCCGCGATCCGCCGCCGCCGATCGGCTGGACCGAATCGGGCAAGGGTGGCGGCAAGGACGGTGACGGCGATTCGCAGCCGCTGCCGCCGATCGGCGGGCCTGCTGAGCAGACCTGACTGCCTGTCCGCTTCGGCGGATGCCCGGGTCACTGGATGGATTGAACGAGGGCGCCGGGCAACTGGCGCCTTCGCGCTTTGCGGGATTCGGCGAGCCGCCGTTGCCATTCTCGGTCAGGAGCGCGTGCCGATAGCTGGGTGTCCCGGGTGCACCCCTGTCCTCGCGAACGCCGAGGCGTCAGCCGGCTCTTCCGCTGCACTCGGGCTGACAAATCGATAGGCTTGTCCGGATTCCCCACTCCCAACTCCCGGCTCCCGATGTTCGACACCGCTCCCCAGCTTGACTGCGCCGGCCGCGTCCTGCGCCTGGACCGCACCCGGATCATGGGCATCGTCAACGTCACGCCCGATTCGTTCTCCGACGGTGGCGCGCATTTCGACATCGACGCGGCCGTGGCGCATGGCCTGCGGCTGGCGGCGGAAGGCGCGGACATTCTCGATGTGGGCGGGGAATCGACCCGGCCCGGTGCCGAAGAGGTGCCGCTGGACGAGGAACTGCGCCGCGTTGTCCCCGTGATCGAGCGGCTCGCGCGCGAAACGGACCTGCCGATCAGTGTCGATACGTCCAAGCCCGAAGTCATGCGCGCTGCGGTCGGGGCGGGCGCGGGCATGGTCAACGACGTGTACGCGCTGCGGCGCGAAGGCGCACTCGACGCGGCGGCCGCGCTGGGTGTTCCGGTGGTGCTGATGCACATGCTCGGCGAGCCGCGCTCGATGCAGGATGCGCCCGACTACGACGACGTGGTCGGCGAGGTCCACCGCTTCCTTGCCGAGCGAATCTTCGTCGCCGAGATGGCGGGCATCCCCAAGAAGCGCATCGTGGTCGACCCGGGCTTCGGTTTCGGCAAGACCACCGGGCAGAACCTGCAGCTTCTGGCGCGGCTGGAGCGTTTCCTCGAGCTCGGCGTGCCGGTGCTGGCCGGGCTTTCGCGCAAGCGCACGATCGGAGAGTTGACCGGGCGCGAGTTGCCGCGCGAGCGCGTGCATGGCTCGGTGGCGGCGCACCTGGTGGCCGCGCAGCGCGGCGCCCGCATCGTGCGCGTGCACGATGTCGCGGCGACCGTCGATGCGCTCAAGGTCTGGCAGGCCGTGGCCGAGGTGCCGGAGTTGCGCAAGGCGGGCAGCGCGCCCGAAATCAGCTGGCCCGACGGGATCTGAACGCCGGATGCGGTAAACAGGCCGCATCGGCATTGTGTGGACGATGGAGGACGTGATGGCCACGGGCTGGGCGGGTGACGGCGCGGTGCAGGACCAGATCGACGCGACCGTGAAGGACGGCATCAAGCGCGCGCGCAGCCAGCTGCCGCAGGGGCCTGCGCGTCTGCACTGCGAGGAGTGCGACGCGCCGATTCCCGAGGCGCGGCGGCAGGCCATGCCCGGCGTGCGGCTGTGCATCGCCTGCCAGGAGGCCGAAGAGCGCGACGAGCAGGAACACAGCGGCTACAACCGGCGCGGCAGCAAGGACAGCCAACTGCGCTGAGCTACAGCCCCTTGCGGGCAAGCTGGTCCAGCTTGGCCTGGTAACGCTGCGCCGTACTGCGGCTGGCAAGCGACTGCGCGCGGCGCAGGGCATCGCCCGCCTTGCGGTATTGACCCAAGTGCAGGTAGGCGCGGGCGAGCCCGTAATGGAACTGGTGTTCGCCGTCGTACAGGGCGATCGCTCGCCGGTAGCCCTTCGCTGCGCTCGCGTAATCCCCCTGCGTTTCGTCTTCGGTCGCCAGCAGGAAGTGGTGGAACGGGTTGCGGCGCTGGATCCTGTCGATCCTCCTGCGCAACTGGAGTTCCTCGCTCCGCTCGCCGCGGGAGGCGTGCAACGCGGCGAGGTTCATCAGTGCCCCCTCGTGCGTGCTGTCCAGATCCAGCGTCCTGCGGAAGTCGCGCTCCGCATCGTCCTTCCTGCCTGTACGCAGCGCCATGACGCCGGCGTTGTTCCAGGCGGCCGGGTAGCTGTCGTCGGCGCGGAAAGCCGCGGCCATGTAGTCCCCGGCCTGTACATACTGGCCGCGTGCCAGCAGGCCCGCGGCCCGATTGGTGTAGAGGATCGCCAGCAGGCGCGTGTCATCGATCTGCCGGGGTGGTTCGCCGCTCAGGATGCTGTCGCTGGCCACGTCGACCGTATAGCGGTGTCCGCCTGCGCGCATTCCGGCATTGACGTGGTTGCTGAAGTAGAGGGTGTCGCCCTCGCGGTACCAGGACAGGATCCGGTTGATCTCCTGGCCGTAGGCGTCGATGCCCGCCTCACGCGCGAGTGCGATCGTCAGCAGCGTGAAGCTCAGGCAGTTGGCCTTGCGCGTCTGCCACGCCTCGGTGACGGTGTGGTCGGCGTCGTGCTGGTAGCTCATGCCCAGGCCGGCAGGATCGAACAGGAAGCGGACCAGCCGGTTGAGGCGCTGCTGGTCGGAATTTCCACCTGGCACGATGACCTGCGCATGCAAGGCTTCGCGCAGCGCTGGCGGGATGGCGAAGACTTCTTCGGCCTGCGGCGGCGGGGCAGGCGCCGGTGCGGGCGGTGGTGGCGTCGCGACGATTGGCGCAATGGCCAAGGCGATGCCGAGCAGCGATGCGAACATGACGAGGCCTCCCATGTCCCGCGCGTTCCCGGAGTGTACGCCTGCGCCAGTGAGGCGGTTGCTGCACTGCGGCGCACATGGGCTGCAGCGTACTCGCCGCTTGTGCGGGGGTGCTGGCGGGCCGTTTGCACGCTACGTGGGCCAGCACTTGCAGACGGGTCCGGTACTGCCGGTCTCCGTCAGTTCAACAGCTGCAGCCCCAGGATCACGCCCAGCACAGCGGCCAGGACGGTGTAATTGCCGCCCTCGTCGCGACGACCGTACTGCGAGCGGCCGTGGTAGCCGTCCTCGTAGCCGCGCTCGAAGCCCTGGCGGAAGTAGTGGGTGTACTGGTCTTGTGCGATGTAGTGGCCGTTGTAGCCATAGCTGGCATCGACGTAGCCATGGCTGTCCCGGTAGTCGTAGCGCCAGCCGTCGTCGCGGTCGGCGCGCCCGGCGCGCAGGCCTTCGCTGTAGCCGTGGCGAACGGCATCGCGCATCAGGTCGGCGCCGTAGCGGTTGGTCTGGTGCCAACGGCCGCCGTAGTTGTAGCGATAGCTGGCGGGCGTGTGGAAGTAGGGGTCGCGCGCGTAGTCGTAGGACGTGTTCCGCCAGCGGCGCTCCTGGTCGCGCAGGCGCGCGTGATAGTCGCGCTGGTAGCGGTACTGGGCCATGCGCCGCTGCTGTTGCAACATGCGACCGCGCTCGGCGTGGCGCTGCTCGGCCATCCGCTGCTGGCGCTCACGGTCATGGCGAAACTGCTCGGCACGCTGGCGCTCGGTGCGGATCAGGCTTTCCTGTCGCTGACGGTCGATGCGGTTCGAGACATCGCGGCCGCGGTCGTCGCGACGCGGCACCTCGACCTGCCCGCGCCGCGGCTCGGGTCCGGCGATGTCGCGCCGCGGCGATTCGATGCGCTGGCGCTGCTGGCGTTCGCGTTGCTCGCGCTGCACCTGGTCGCGCTGCGCCTGGCCGCGACGCGCATCGTCGCGCTGCGCCAGCTGCAGGCGCCGTGCTTCGCCGCCGGTCTCGCGCCGCGGAGACTCCGATCGCTGCGCCTGCTGGCGCCGTTGCGCTTCGGCGCGGTCGCGCTGCTGTCCGTCCCGGACTGCCTGCCCGCGCTGCGCCTGTTCCCGCTGCGACGCCTGCTGCCGTCTTGCGCCCTCGCGCTGCGACGCCTGGAGCTGCTGGCGTCGCGCGCTCTCGCGCTGGCCTTCGGCTTGCGCCTGCTGGCGGGCGCGCTGCTGCCGCGCATCGTCCTGTCGTGGTGTGGTCGCGTCGCGCTGGCGTCCCGCCTGCTCGCGCGACTGGCCTTGGCGCGGCTCCGAGACGGCGCGCTGCGGCTGGCGCGATTGCGCCTGCGGCCTGTCTGCGGCTTCGCGCCGGTCCGGCGCTTCAGTGCGGCGCGACTCCTGGTTGCGCTGCGTGCGCTGTTCGCGGCGCTCGCGTTCGCGCTCCTGCGCCAGCGCCGGTAGCGCCGTCACCAGGGCCAGGCCAAATACGAGCGCGGTGTGCAGGATGCGTCGGGAGGTGAGCTGCTTCATCGTCGGACCCCTGCCGACACCCCGTCGGCACAGGGCATAGTGTTGACCCGGCGGCAATGAACCGCTTCTGAGGATTCCCCTGCGGATTCAGCGCCGGGACGGCGAAACCGGTTCCAGTTGAACGATGCGGCAACCATCCGCAGCGGGCGTGTCAACGCTTGGCACCGCGGTGCGTGGCGATGGCTTTCGGTTAGTCTTCCGCGCGGATCGAACCGGGAGCAGGGAAGTCCATGACGCAGGGGCATACACGCTGGTGGGACAAGTGGCGCGCGCGTTTTCGCGGCCCGCCTGACGCGCCCGCGGCCAGCGCCACTCAGACCGCGCGCGTCAAGCGCGGCTGGCGCTACACCGAACTGCAGTTCGCAGGTGGCGTGTCGCAGAGCCGGATGCGCACCTTCCAGCCCGGGCACCTGCTCATCGACTACACCCGCACGATGATGGCGGCCCTGCTGTTTCGCCCGCAGCCCGCGCTGATCGGCATGATCGGGTTGGGTGGCGGCTCGCAGGCGAAGTTCTGCCACAGCCATCTGCCCGATACGCGACTCGAGGTGGCCGAGAACAACCCGCAGGTGCTGGCGCTGCGCCGCAGCTTCCGCGTCCCGGCGGACGATGCGCGGCTGCAGGTGATGCTGGCCGATGGCGCGCAGTTCGTGCGCGAGCGGCGCGGCTGCCTGGACATCCTGCTGGTCGACGGCTACGACGAAACCGGAATTCCCGCTGCGCTGTCGAGCCAAGAATTTTACGACGACTGCCGCGACGCGCTGGTGCCCGGCGGCGTGCTCGCCGGCAACCTGTATGCCACCGATTTCCGCAACCATGTGCGCAAGCTGCAGCGCAGCTTCGGCCGCCAGCGGGTGCGGGTGCTGGAGGAGGCGCGGCAGAGCAACCGCGTGGTGTTCGCATGGAAGGGCGATCCATTCCCCGGCGGGCGCATCGACCTGCCGGCCATCGTCGCCCGCATGCCACCTGCAGCGGGGCGTGAACTGGCCGAAGTGTTCACCCGGGTGGCGCTGGCCTGGCAGAACGGCTGACGGTCTTGCCATCACGGCTTTGCCGCGCGAAAGTCTCCGGCTTACGCCAGAAGGGGACTCACCGATGCGTCGAACGATCTCGCGGGCCGCAGGCCTGTTGCTGCTGCTTGCGCTGGCCTGGCCGGCCCTTGCGGCCAACGCCGGGCTGACGCTCGAACAGGTGGCGAAGACCCGCAGCGTCACGCGCGCGGAGATCAGTCCCGATGGCCAGCACGTGGCCTACGTGCTGTCGGTGCCGCGCGAGCCTGGCGTGGACGACGATGGCCCGGCCCGCGCGGAACTGCATGTGGCGACGCGCGAGGGCGCCAGCCGCGGCTTTGTCACCGGCAAGGTCAACGTGGGCGGCGCGGAATGGCTGCCCGACAGCCGCTCGCTGGCATACCTGGCCAAGCGCGAAGGCGACGACACGCGCACCCTGTACCGGATCCCGGTCGATGGCGGCGAATCGGTCGCGATCGCGAAGCTGAAGTCCGACATCACCGCCTTCAGTCTGTCGCCGGACGGGCGCCGCGTTGCGCTGCTGGCGTCCGAGCCCGAGAGCGACGCACTCAAGGCGCTGAAGAAGAAGGGCTTCAGCCAGAAGGTCTACGAGGAGGACTGGCGGCCGGTGCAGCTGTGGATCGCAGAGGTGGGCGACGTGGCTGCGCAGCCGCGGCTGGTGGAGGTCGAGGGCAGCGTGCAGTCGGTGCAGTGGAGCCCGGGCGGTGACCGCCTCGGCCTGACCGTCGCGCCGCGCCAGCTGACCGACGACACCCTGGTGTTCACCCGCGTACGCATCGTGTCGCCCGAGGGGCGGGTGCTGGGCACGGTCGACAATCCCGGCAAGGTGGGTGGCCTGTCCTGGAGCCCGGACGGGGCGCACCTGGCCTTCATTTCTGCCGAGGACAAGCACGACGCGCAGCAGGGACGGCTGTTCGTCGTGGGCCGCGATGGTGGCGCCTGGCGCGACCTGCTGCCGGGCCTGCCCGGGCATGTGGTGGACGTGGAATGGCGTGACGCGGCCACCCTGCAGTTCCTCAGCTACGAGGGCGTGCAAGCGCGTCTGGGCGAGATCGGCGTCGACGGTGGCACGCAGCGCACCGTGCTGGCGGCGGAGGGCCCGGTCTGGAGTGGATTCAACCGCTCCAGCGGCGGCGACATCGCGCTGGTCGGCAGCACGCCGGCGCACCCTTCCGAAGTCTTCCTGATGCCTGCCGGCGCGACCGCGCCGCAAAGGCTGACCCACAGCAATCCCTGGCTCAAGGACGTAAGCCTGGCGCGGCAGGAAGTGATCCGCTACGCCGCGCGTGATGGCCTGGAGATTGAAGGCCTGCTGGTGCATCCGCTGCAGCGCCGCGGCAATGCGCGCGTGCCGCTGATCGTGGTCGTGCACGGTGGCCCGGAGTCGCACTACACCAACGGCTGGCTGACCTCGTACGCGCAGCCGTTGCATCACGCCGCGGCGCAGGGCTATGCGGTGTTCCTGCCGAACTATCGCAGCAGCACCGGACGCGGGGTGGAGTTCTCGAAGAAGGGTTTCGGGCGGCCGGGCATGGAGGAGTTCGACGACGTGGTGGATGGCGTCGACCACCTCGTCTCGATCGGCCTGGTCGATGGCGACAAGGTCGGCATCACTGGCGCCTCCTACGGCGGCTACGCCAGCGCCTGGGGCGCGACCTACTACAGCGAGCGCTTCGCCGCGTCGGTGATGTTCGTGGGCATTTCCGACCAGGCCAGCCTCGTTACCACCGGCGACATTCCCTGGGAACAGAACCTGGTGCACATGGGCAGCTGGCCCTGGGAAGATCCCGAGCTGTTCCGCAAGACCAGTCCGATCACCTATGCGCAGCAGTCGAAGACGCCGACGCTGATCCTGCACGGCGAAGCCGATCCACGCGTGCCGGTGATGCAGTCGTACATGCTCTACCGCTACCTCAAGCTCGCGGGCCAGGCGCCGGTGCGGCTGGTGCTGTATCCGGGCGAAGGGCACGGCAACGCGCGTGCGGCCTCGCGCTACGACTATTCGCTGCGGCTGATGCAGTGGATGGATCATTATCTCAAGGGTCCGGGCGGCGAGCCGCCAGCCTACGAACTCGACTACGCGTTGCCGGCTGCGGGCGCGAAGAAGTGAGTCGACCCCGCTCCCGCACGGGTGCCGCGGCGTGAGGGCGGCGGTGCAGCCGGGCGTATACGCGACCGGCGCGGCGAAGCGACGCGTGCTGCTGGCCAGCATGATCGGCACCACGATCGAGTTCTTCGATTTCTACATCTACGCCACGGCGGCGGTGCTGGTGTTCCCGCACCTGTTCTTCCCGCCGGGCGACCCGACCACCGCGACACTGCAATCGTTTGCGACGTTTGCGCTGGCGTTCATTGCGCGGCCGTTCGGGTCGGCGTTGTTCGGGCATTTCGGCGACCGGGTCGGACGCAAGGCGACCCTGGTTGCTGCGTTGCTGACCATGGGCGTGTCGACCGTGCTGATTGGCCTGCTGCCGACCTATGCGCAGGCGGGGATCGTCGCGCCGCTGCTGCTGGCGCTGTGCCGGCTGGGGCAGGGCGTGGGCCTGGGCGGCGAGTGGGGCGGGGCCGTGCTGCTGGCCACCGAGAACGCGCCGCCAGGCAAGCGCGCGTGGTACGGCATGTTCCCACAGCTCGGCGCGCCAATCGGTTTCCTGCTTTCGACCGGCGTGTTCCTGGCGCTGACCCACTGGATGAGCGATGCCGACTTCCTGGCCTGGGGCTGGCGCATTCCGTTCCTGGCGAGCGCGGTGCTGGTGCTGGTCGGGCTGTGGGTGCGGCTGCGCATCACCGAGACGCCGGACTTCCAGCGTGCGGTCGACCGCGACGAACGGGTACGGCTGCCGATGGTGGCGGTGGTGCGCGACCATCCCTTCGCACTGCTCAGCGGGACGTTGGCGCTGGTGGCGACGTTCGTGCTGTTCTACCTGATGACGGTATTCGCGCTGAGCTGGGCGACGTCGAAGCTTGGGTATTCG
This sequence comes from Luteimonas sp. A482, assembly GCF_054072655.1. Taxonomy (NCBI): domain Bacteria; kingdom Pseudomonadati; phylum Pseudomonadota; class Gammaproteobacteria; order Lysobacterales; family Lysobacteraceae; genus Luteimonas; species Luteimonas sp. A482. Next base: position 678 of record NZ_JBSVRO010000005.1, on the reverse strand, counting down.
CGCGAGCATTTCCTGCTGCTGCAGATGCTGGGGGTGCTGTTCTTCGCGCTGACGATTCCGCTGTCGGCGTTGTACGCGGACCGGTTCGGAAGGCGCAACGCGATGATCACGGCGACGGTGCTGATCATCGCGTTCGGGTTCCTGTTCGCGCCGCTGCTGGAGTCGGGCAGCGATTGGGGTGTGCTGGCTTTCCTCGCGCTGGGGCTGGGCGCGATGGGGCTGACCTACGGGCCATGCGGCACGATCCTGGCCGAGATGTTCCCGACCGCGGTGCGCTACACGGGCGCGTCGTTGGCGTTCAACATGGCCGGCATCATTGGCGCATCGCCGGCGCCGTACATCGCCACGCGGCTCGGTGAGCGTTACGGACTCGCCTCGGTGGGGTGGTATCTCGCGGCGATGGGGGTGTTGACGCTGCTTGCGTTGCTGGTGGTGCGTCGGGATCCGGCTGCTCGCTAGGGTTGGTCGGAAGCAGCCGCGTTCCTCGATGAGTTGAAGCAGGGCGGCGTGTTCGAGGGCGAAGTGGCGTGCCCGTTGTGGCTCGTCTGGTGAAAGGCGGGGCCGCGTCTTCGGGCCGGGCCGCGGCAGGCGGGGTGTATCACGGCCGGCTCGGTCGCACATCCATGTGCGACTTGCCGGCGCGGCCATCCATGGCCGCTCCTGCGATACACCCCGCCT
>NZ_JBSVRO010000004.1:0-244962 GCF_054072655.1 Luteimonas sp. A482 | reverse complement strand
CCGGGAACTCGTACTTGGACAGAAGCTCGCGCACTTCCATCTCCACCAGCTCCAGCAGCTCGGCGTCGTCCACCATGTCCGCCTTGTTCAGGTAGACCACGATGTACGGCACGCCCACCTGACGCGCCAGCAGGATGTGCTCGCGCGTCTGCGGCATCGGGCCGTCAGCGGCCGAGCACACCAGGATCGCGCCGTCCATCTGCGCCGCACCGGTGATCATGTTCTTCACGTAGTCGGCGTGCCCGGGGCAGTCGACGTGCGCGTAGTGGCGGTTCGCGCTCTCGTACTCGACGTGCGAGGTCGAGATCGTGATGCCGCGCGCCTTCTCTTCCGGCGCCATGTCGATCTGGTCGTAGGCGCGGAACTCGCCGCCGAAACGCTCCGCACCGATCTTCGTCAGCGCCGCCGTCAGCGTCGTCTTGCCGTGGTCCACGTGACCAATCGTGCCCACGTTCACGTGGGGCTTGGTGCGCTCGAACTTACCCTTTGCCATGACTGTGACTCTCGCTGACGGTTGTGACTGCTGGTGGTGGACGTCCCGGCTGGGGGGAGCCGGACGCTTGCGGGAAGACCCGCCTGAATGGTGCTCACGAAAGGAATCGAACCTTCGACCTCCTCCTTACCAAGGAGGTGCTCTACCGACTGAGCTACGTGAGCGCTGGAACTGGTTTGCGTGTCGCAAGGTGCAATGGAGCGGGAGACGGGGATCGAACCCGCACCATCAGCTTGGAAGGCTGAGGTTCTACCATTGAACTACTCCCGCGCCGCGCGGTTGCCTGGATTTTACCGATTGATGACTGGTGGAGGGAGGTGGATTCGAACCACCGAAGGCGTAAGCCAGCAGATTTACAGTCTGCCCCCGTTGGCCGCTTGGGTATCCCTCCGGTCATCGAAGAGCCGGTGAAACAGCCCGTTATTTTGGAGGTCGGGGACGGGCATGTCAACGCATTCCGGAAGCGGGTACCGAAATCGCCCGCCACGGTACCCGACGCCCACCCGCCCGGCACCCAGGCCAGGACTCAGACGTTGAACCGGAAATGCAGGATATCGCCCTCCTGGACCCGGTATTCCTTGCCCTCCAGGCGCAGTCGACCGGCGTCCCGCGCGCCCGACTCGCCGCGGTAGCGGATGAAATCGTCGTAAGCCATGGTTTCTGCGCGGATGAAGCCCTTCTCGAAATCGGTATGGATCACTGCGGCGGCCTGGGGCGCGGTGGCGCCCGCCTTCACCGTCCATGCGCGGACCTCCTTCACGCCAGCGGTGAAGTACGTCTGCAGGCCGAGCAGCCGGTAGGCCGCGCGGATCACCCGGTTCAATCCCGGCTCCTCCAGGCCATAGCTGGACAGCATCTCGTCGCGGTCGGCGTCCTCGAGCTGGCTGAGCTCCTCCTCGATCGCGGCCGAAACCGGCACCACCTCGGCGCCCTCCCCGGCCGCGCGTGCGCGCACCGCGTCCAGGTGCGGATTGCCCTCGAAACCGTCCTCGAGCACGTTGGCGATGTACAACACCGGCTTCATGGTCAGCAGGAACAACTCGCGCACCAGCACCCGCTCCTCGTCGTCCAGCGACACCGAGCGCGCCGGCTTGCCGTCATCGAGCGCGGTGCGCAGCTTCTGCAGGATCTCGATGCGGGCCTTGGCGTCCTTGTCGCCGCTCTTGGCCACGCGCTCGTAGCGCGCGATCGACTTGTCCACCGACTCCAGGTCGGCCAGCGCCAGCTCGGTGTCGATGGTGTCGATGTCGGCGAGCGGGTCGACCCGATTGTTGACGTGGATGACGTCGGGATTCTCGAAGCAGCGCACCACGTGTGCGATCGCATCGACCTCGCGGATGTGCGCCAGGAACTTGTTGCCCAGGCCCTCGCCGCTGGCAGCGCCGGCGACCAGTCCGGCGATGTCGACGAACTCCACCGCCGTCGGCACCACCCTCTCTGGCTTGACGATTTCCGCCAGCGCGCCCAGCCGCGGGTCCGGCACCGGCACCACGCCCAGGTTCGGTTCGATCGTGCAGAAGGGGAAATTGGCCGCGGCGATGCCCGCCTTGGTCAGCGCATTGAAAAGGGTCGACTTGCCCACGTTCGGCAGGCCGACGATGCCACATTGGATGCCCATGTCTTGATCCGTCAGTCGGCGGTTGCGCCGCCTGTAAGGGGTTGAGTCAGTCGGCGGTTGCACCGTCTGTCAGGGGGTAAGGGTGTGACCGAGAGCGTCTGACGGCTACCCGCGCCACAGGCGCGGCTGACAGCGAGCACGCGAGCCACTCACTGCGGCGCCACCGTGTGCAGCCGCTTCATCGCCTCGTTGAAGTCGCCCTGGACCGCCAGCGGCAGCACGTCGATGGCGTCGTCGACGGCGCGGTTGATCATGATGTCGTCGCCGCTTCCAGGCCGGCCCAGTACCCAGGACACCACGCGGTCCTTGTGGCCAGGGTGGCCGATACCGACGCGCAGGCGGTGGAAACGTCCGTGGCCAAGCAGCTTCATGGTGTCGCGCAGGCCGTTCTGGCCGCCATGGCCACCGTCGAACTTGAGCCGGGCCACGCCGGGCGGCAGGTCCAGCTCGTCGTGCGCCAGCAGCGCCTGTTCGGGCTCGATCTTCCAGTAGCGCAGCGCCGCGGTCACCGATTTGCCGCTGAGGTTCATGAAGGTCGCCGGCCGCAGCAGCCAGACCGGGCGCCCGTCAATATCGATCTTCGCCGCCTCACCGAACAGCCTGGCCTCCAGGCCAAACCGCGCACCCGCCCGCTCGGCGAGCGCGTCGACGAAGCGGAACCCGGCGTTGTGCCGGGTCCGCGCATGTTCCGGCCCCGGGTTGCCGAGGCCGACGATGAGTCGCAATCCTTCCATCGTGACGTATCCGGGCCGCAAGGCAGGACCCGACTGCAGGACCGGCGGGCGCGCAACGCGCTGCGCCGATCCTGGACGGGATCCCTCGCCTGCGGCTCGGGATGACCTTCGCTACGCGAAGGTCACTTGTCGTCGCCGGCCTTGGTGGCAGGCACGTCGCCGCCTTCACCGTCTTCGCCCTCTTCTTCAGCCGGCTCCTCGCGGCCAAGCTTGGCGATCACGACGGCGTCGTCATGGTCCTTGCCAACCTTGAGCTGCGGGATTTCCACGCCTTCGGGCAGCTTGAGGTCGGACAGGTAGATGATGTCGCCGAGCTTCAGCTCCGACAGGTCGACTTCGATCATCTCGGGCAGGGCGGACGGCAGGCACTCGACCGCGACTTCCTTCAGCTCGTGGGTCACCACCACGTCGGCGGACTTGCCGGCGGGCGAGGTGTCCTCGTTGGTGAAGTGCAGCGGCACCGAGGTACGCAGCAGTTCCTTCTCGTTCACGCGCTGGAAGTCCAGGTGCATGATCAGCTGCTTGTACGGGTGGCGCTGGATGTCGCGCAGCAGCACCCGCTGGATGTCGCCGCCCAGGCTCAGGTCGAGGATCGACGAATAGAACCAGTCGTTCTGGCTGGCCAGCCACACCGGCTCGTGGTCGAGCTGGATGCTGACCGGATCGTTGTCGCCACCGTAGACGATGGCCGGGATCTTGCCCGCGTGGCGAAGGCGGCGGCTCGCACCCTTACCTTCGTCTGCGCGGCGCTCGACCTTCATTTGATGTGTCGTTGCCATGTTTGCTTCTCTTGTTTACGTAGGATTACCGCCTCGCGGCGGTTGGAAACGCTCACCCGCGACCAGGTGAGCGGCAGTGTCAGTCCAGGTAGAGCGAACTGACGGATTCTCCGAAGGCGATCCGGCGGATCGTCTCGGCCAGCATCTCGGCGACGCTGAGCTGGCGGATGCGGCCACAGGCGCGGGCCGCTTCAGCCAACGGGATGGTATCGGTCACCACCAGTTCGTCCAGCTGCGAACGGGTGATGTTGTCGATCGCCGCGCCCGAGAGCACCGGATGGGTGCAGTAGGCGACGACCTTCTCGGCACCGCTGGACTTGAGCGCGCCGGCTGCGGCACACAGGGTGCCGGCGGTGTCGACGATGTCGTCGACCAGCACGCAGGTCTTGCCGGCGACGTCGCCGATGATGTTCATCACCGTGGCGACATTGGCCTTCGGGCGGCGCTTGTCGATGATCGCGAGGTCCGCGTCGTCCAGGCGCTTGGCCAGCGCGCGGGCGCGGACCACGCCGCCGACGTCGGGTGAGACCACCACCATGTTGTCGGTGCCGTGCGCGCGCCAGATATCGGCCAGCAGCAGCGGCGAGGCGTAGACGTTGTCGACCGGGATATCGAAGAAGCCCTGGATCTGGTCGGCGTGCAGGTCGACCGTCAGCACGCCGTCGGCGCCGGCGGCGGTGAACATCTTTGCCACCAGCTTGGCGGTGATCGGCACGCGCGAGGAGCGCATGCGCCGGTCCTGCCGCGCATAGCCGAAGTACGGCACCACCGCGGTCACCGAGGAGGCCGAGGCGCGCTTGAGCGCGTCGATCAGCGCCAGCAGCTCCATCAGGTGCTCGGCCGAGGGTGCGGAGGTCGGCTGGATGACGAACACGTCCTGCCGCCGCACGTTCTCCTCGATCTCGACCTGCGCCTCGCCGTCGGAGAACGTCGAAACCTGCGCCCTGCCCTGCCGCACCCCGAGCTCGCGACACACCGACTGCGCCAGCGGTCTGTTCGCGTTGCCCGAGAAGATCAACAGGTTCCGATCCTCTCTCATCTCGACTACTCCGCTTCGCTCTGACCTTGCGGTGGTTCCATGATTCGCAATCACGGCGGCGATGGAAAAGCGGAGCGTGCCGCTCCCGCGTTTCGACCAACCAGCCTGATCACTCCTCGATGGCATATGGCAGGGGCGGAAGGATTCGAACCTACGCATGCCAGGATCAAAACCTGGTGCCTTAACCGCTTGGCGACGCCCCTATTGTGTTCTTGCTTCCAGCGCATCCAGCAGCGGCGAACGCACAACGCCGGCCGCCACCCAGGCACGAAGGCCCGATGGCAACGCGGCGAGCGCGGCTTCGGCGGATTCGCGCGTGGCGAACTCGACGAAACAGCCGCTGCCCGAGCCGGTCAACCGCGGCGTGCCGATCCGCGCCAGCGCAACGAACGCCGCCTCGACGGCGGGTTCGCGGCGGCGCAGCACCGGCTCGAACGCATTGCCGAGCCCAGCTCCCGAAACGAAGTCCGATATTGTCGCGGGTGCAGCATTTCGCGTCAATTCAGGCGCTTGGAACAGGACAGCCGTGTTCACGTGCACGCCCGGATCGACCAGCACGTACCAGGCCGGCGGCAGCTGGACCGGGGTCAGCAGTTCGCCCACCCCTTCGGCCCAGGCGTGATGGCCACGGACAAACACCGGCACGTCGGCACCGAGTGTCAGCCCCAGGGCAGCGAGCTCATCGGTATCGAAACCCACATCCCAGAGCTGGTTCAGCGCACGCAGGACGGTGGCGGCGTCCGACGATCCCCCGCCGAACCCGGCGCCGGCGGGAATGCGCTTTTCGATGCAGATATCGACACCTTGCGCGATCTTGCCGGATTTTTGGAGCAAGTTGGCAGCCAGAATGCCCAAATCGTCGGCTTCCGCGACCCCACTCACGGAGATGCCGACACGGCGTATCACGCCGTCGGCGCGAGGCCGCAGGCGGACCGTGTCGCCCCAGTCGAGGATCCGGAACACGGTCTGCAGCTCGTGATAGCCATCGGCCCGGCGCCGGGGAATGTGCAGGAACAGGTTCAGCTTGGCCGGCGCCGGCCAGGACGACCAGCCATCGCCGTCGGAACGCGAGAGCATGCCCTCAGTCCGCCGACGCGGCGTCGCCAGCGTCCGCACGCGCCCGAAACCAGGCCGCGAGTGCGCGGTTGTAGGTCTCTGCATAGGCCTGGGCCTGCAGCTTCAGCGCCATGTGCCGGTCGCCGATGATGGCATCGCCGCTGCCGTCGATGATCCGCATCTCCACGCCCTGCGCGACCGCCGCGCCTTCGGGCCCGAAGCCGGGCGCGAGGCAGGCAAAGCCGCAGACCGCCACCGGACGCAGGTCGCCGGCGGCGGCCCGCTCGCGCATGTCGGCGCCGGCATCGTCCAGACGCAGGGTCTGCAGCGTCCGCGCAAGCGCCTGGTCCGGGGAATCCGTGCCGGCATCCCCGGGAGGCGGGACTGCGCCCGGCACCAAGGTCCAGCTGTCGACGATCAGCCGCACCCGCGCATCGTCGCGCGTCGCTTCGATCCGCCGCGGCAGCGCCGGCTGGCCGGGGCCGGCCTCGTACCAGTCCCGGTATTCGACCTGCCATCCGGCCTGCCCGATCAGCGCAGGCAGGTTGCCGGCGCCGTGGCTGACCTTCGCCGGTCCGTATGCGGCCTCGGGCGCGACCACGGCGCGGGCCCAGTCGACCATCGCCCGGACCGGGACCTCCCAGCCGGTGGCGGCGCGCAGCAGGTCCTCGACATCCGCGCTTTCGCGGGGTCCGCCCTCGATGCCCTCGAGCCGGGCCGAGGCCGCGTCCCCGCTGAGGCGCCAGCCCTGGCGCGTCACCGGCGCGGACAGGGTGATGTCGTAGCGGTCACCGCGCTGGGTCCAGTCGATGCGGCCACTGCCGCCCTGGCGGCCACCGGAAATCGCGACCCGACCCGACAGGTTCCAGTCGGCGAGCGCGGCGCGGTGGGCAGCGGACTGCCGTGCCTGCTGCGGATCGACCGGCACCGGCGTGCGCACCGGCTGCGAGGCGCAGGCCGAGAGCAACAGCGCCGCGATCACGGCCGCGGCGTGGATGCGCAAATGGGTCATGCCCCGGTGTTCTCCAGCGCGCGCTGCAGCGAGCGGTTGTCCGGATCGAGCCGGCGCGCGTCGTCGAAGTAGCGTCGCGCCTCGTCGCGGCGGCCGAGCTTCCACAGCACCTCGGCGATGTGGGCGGCGATTTCGGCATCCTTCTGCAGGCTGTAGGCACGGCGCAGCTCGACCAGCGCCTCGTCCAGACGCCCCAGCCGGTAGAGCACCCAGCCGTAGCTGTCGACGATCGCGGCGTTGCCCGGCTCGGCCACGCGGGCGCGGTCGATCAGCTCCAGCGCCTCGGCGTAGCGATCGGTGCGGTCGGCCAGGGTGTAGCCCAACGCGTTGAGTGCGGCGACGTTTTCCGGTTCGGCCACCAGGATCCGGCGCAGGTCGGCCTCGGCACGGCCGATGTCGTCGCGGCGCTCCCACATCAGCGCGCGGGCGTAGAGCAGCGAGGGTTCGTCCGGCCAGTCGCCCAGGCCGCGTGCGTAGGCCTCGTTCTCGGCCTCGAAGTCCTGGTCCTTGGCGTGCAGCTCGCCTTCGAGCAGGTAGGCCGCGCGGCGTGCGTTCTCGTCGATCGCGGCGTCCACCTGCAGGCGCCGGAGCGCGGCGAAGGCCTCGTCCCGACGCTCCAGTTCGTGCAGCACGTTGGCCGCGCGCAGCCGCGCCTGCAGCCGCGGCTCGCCGCCGGGCACGCTGTCGTACCAGTCCAGCGCCTCGGCATCGCGATCCAGGAATTCGGCCACCTGGCCAAGCAGCAGGCGCTGCTGCGGGTCGGGATTGGCGGCATCACGGCGCAGCTCGTCGTACAGCGCCGCGAGCGTCTCCTTGTCGTCCGCACGCGCCAGCAGCGAGGCGCGCAGCGCGTAGCTGCGGCGGTCCTGCGGGCCCTGGGCCAGCACCTGTTCGGCGGCCGCGGGATCGCCGAGGGCATCGTATTCGGCCGCCATCGCCAGGCGCAGCTCGGGCACGATGGCCATCGCGTCGCGAGCCCCGGCCAGCGCATCACGCGCACCGTCCAGATCGCCGGACTCGCGCAGCAGGGACGCCCGCAGCAGGGCGATGCGCGGCTCGCCGGGGAAGCGCTCGACGATGCGCTCGACCACGTCGCGGGCCAGTTCGCCCTGCTCCAGCCGCTGCGCCAGGTCACCGAACGCCAGCCAGGCCTGCAGCTGGTCCGGCACGGCACCGGCGGCGAACAGGCGTCGCATGATCCGTCCGGAGACCTCGGGATCGCGCGGCCCGGTGGCGATCACCAACAGCGCATGGCGCCAGCCGGCCGGATCGGGCTCGGCAATCAGCGCGCGCAGCTTGCGCAAGGCCGCGCGCTCGCGCCCCTGGCGCAAGGCCAGGGTCGCCTCGGCGGCGTGCATCGCCAGCGAACCGGGCGCGCGTTCGCTCCACAGCGCCAGCGCGCGGGCGCCAAGCCGGTCGTCCTTGCCCAGCAGGGCAATGCGCGTGGCGCGCTCGGCCAGCCCCGCTTCGCCCTCGCCGGCGGCGCGGGCGGCGTCCAGGTACCAGGCTGCGGCCTCGTCCAGGCGCCCGGCCTGCAGTGCGAATTCGCCGGCCATGGTCGCGCCGAGCACGTCCTCGCGCAGCGGCGCGTCAACCGCGCTGGCGGGCGCCAGCGGCAGCGCCAGAAGCAGGCAGAACAGGGTGATCCGGCGGGCGAATTTCGGAAAAGCGGGCATCGACGTCGGCCGGGCCTTAAAATGATGTCCTGACGACCCGGAAGCTTATCGCAAGCGCCTGAACGGCAAAACGCCGGACGGGCCGCCAGCCAGCACGCAATGACCCTGTACGCCCTCGGCATCAACCACCAGACCGCACCGGTCGCCCTGCGCGAACGCGTCGCCTTCGCCGACAGCGCGGTTCCCGCCGCGCTCGCCGAACTGCGCGCGTTGCCGGGCGTGCGCGAAGTGGCGCTGCTGTCGACCTGCAACCGCACCGAGCTGTACGCGTCGGCGGACGACGATCAGGTGCTCGCCGACTGGCTGGGCTCGCATCCGGGGGAAGGCGACGACGACGCGGATCCGGGGCAGGCCCTGCATGCCTACCTGTACCGGCGTTCGGGCGACGAAGCCGCGCGACACCTGTTCCGCGTCGCCTGCGGCCTGGATTCGATGGTGCTGGGTGAGCCGCAGATCCTCGGGCAGGTGAAGCAGGCCTGGTCGATGGCGCGCGCGTCCAGCGCAATCGGCGGCGAGCTCGACCGCCTGTTCCAGCACGCCTTCGTCACCGCCAAGCGCGCGCGCACCGAAACCCGCATCGGCTCCAGCCCGGTGTCGGTCGCCTCGCTCGCCGTGCGCCTCGCGCAGGAGTCCTTCGCCCGGCCGGACGATTCGGTGGTGCTGCTGATCGGTGCCGGCGAGACCATCGAACTGACCGCGCGCCACCTCACCCAGGCACGGGTGAAGCGGCTGCTGATCGCCAACCGCACCTATCGCCACGCCCAGGAGCTGGCCGAACGCCATGGCGCGGTCGCGCTGCCGCTGGATGAGCTCGAACGCCACCTGTTCCTGGCCGACGTGGTGTTCTCGGCCACCGCCAGCCAGTCGCCGATCCTCACCCGTCCGCAGGTCGCGCAGGCGCTGGCGCTGCGCAAGCGGCGGCCGATGCTGCTGATGGACCTGGCGGTGCCGCGCGACATCGAGCCTGACGTTGCCGAGCTCGAGGACGCCTTCCTCTACACCGTCGACGACCTCGACCGCGTGGTCGAGCAGAACCGCCGCAGCCGCGGCGACGCCGCCCAGCAGGCCGAGACCATCGTCGACCTGCAGGTCGGGCGCTATGCCCAGGCGCTGGCGCTGGGCGCACGCAACGAGCCGCTCAAGCGCCTGCGCGCGCATGGCGAGGCCGCAAGGGTCGAGCTGGTCGCCCGCGCGCGCCAGCAGATCGCCGCCGGCCAGGATCCCGGCGCCGTGATCGACCAACTCGCCCACACGCTGACCAATCGCCTGCTGCACGTACCCACCGCGGCGATGCGCGACGCCGCCGCACGCGGCAACCTCGACCTGCTGCGCGCCTTCGAACCCCTGCTGCGGCCTGTCCCGCGCGACGACGATGCTGCCGACCCTGCGCCGTAAGCTCGAAGCGCTGGCCGAACGCCGCGACGAACTGGAACGCCTGCTCTCGGATCCCGGGGTGGCCGGCGACCAGACCCGCTTTCGGGCGCTGTCGCGCGAGTTCTCGCAGCTTGCGCCGCTCGCGGCCGCCCTGGCCGACGAGGGCCGCGCACGCGCCGACCTGGCCGCAGCCGAGGCCATGCGCGTCGATGCCGAACTGCGCGATCTGGCCGAAGAAGAGATCACCGCTGCGCAGGCGCGCCTGGTCGCGCTCGACGACACGCTGATGGCGCTGCTGGTGCCGCGCGACGCGCGCGACGATGGCGGCCTGTACCTGGAGATCCGTGCCGGCACCGGTGGCGACGAAGCGGCGATCTTCGCCGGCGACCTGCTGCGCATGTACACCCGTTACGCCGAGCGTCAGGGCTGGCGGGTGGAGGTCGAATCGGCCAGCCCGGGCGAGCACGGCGGCTTCCGCGAGGTGATCGCGCGCGTCGACGGCGAAGGCGCCTACGCCAGGCTCAAGTTCGAATCGGGCGCCCACCGCGTGCAGCGCGTGCCGGAAACCGAATCGCAGGGCCGCATCCACACCTCGGCCGCGACCGTGGCGATCATCCCGGTGGAGGAGGAAGGCGAGCCGATCGAGATCAATCCGGTCGACCTGCGTGTGGATACGTTCCGCTCCTCCGGCGCCGGCGGCCAGCACGTCAACAAGACCGACTCGGCGATCCGCATCACCCACCTGCCCAGCGGCGTGGTGGTGGAGTCGCAGACCGAGCGCAGCCAGCACGCCAACCGCGACAAGGCGATGAAGCGCCTGCGCGCCACCCTGGCCGATGCCGAGGCCGAGCGCCGCGCCGCCGCCACCGCCGCCAACCGCAAGCTGCAGGTCGGCAGCGGCGACCGCAGCCAGCGCATCCGCACCTACAACTACCCGCAGGGCCGGATCACCGACCACCGCGTCGAAGGCCTGACCCTGTACGACCTGCCGAACGTGCTGGAGGGCAACGTCGACGCACTGGTCGATCGCCTCTCGCGCGAGCATCAGGCCGATGAACTGGCGCGGCTGACCCATGGAACCTGATCGATGAGCAATACCGTCACCCACGCGCAGCCTGCCGACCTCGACGCGCTCGCGACCCTGTTCGACGCCTACCGCCAGTTCTACGGCCAGCCACCCGATGTCGCCGCCGCGCGTGACTGGCTGCGCAACCGCCTGCGCTTCGGCGAATCCAGGGTGCTGCTGGCGCACCGCGACGGCGTGCCCGCCGGCTTCGCCCAGCTCTATCCGATGTTCTCGTCGCTGCGGATGGCGCGCATCTGGATCCTCAACGACCTGTTCGTGCTGGCGGCCACGCGGCGGCAGGGCGTCGCACGCAGCCTGCTGGATGCCGCGGCCGCGTTCGCGCGCGAGGACGGCGCCGCGGGGATCCAGCTGGAAACCACGCAAGACAACGCCGCCGCACGTGCCACCTACCGCGCCGCCGGCTGGCAGGAGGATGCGACGCAGTGGTATTCGCTGTCGTTCACCTGACCTCTCCGGCCGGCGACACCGGGATCGCCGGTCGATGAACGACCAGGGCGGCGTCGGGTCCTTTCCCGGCGGGCGCGACCCGCGCGCCCAGGCCCGCGAGGCGGTGCAGCGCGACCCGCGCAACGCCTTCGCCTGGATCCTGCTTGCCGATGCCGAGATCGAGGCCGGCGCAGCGCAGGCCTGCATCGATGCCGCACAGCGCGCGCTGCAGCTGGCCCCCGGTCACCCTGAGGCGCTGGCGCGACTGGGGCGTGCACAGTGGATGCTCGGCCGCATCCAGGACGCCGTAGCCAGCCTGCGCGCGGCCGCGCGCAATGCGCCCGCGCATCCGGGCATCGCAGTGTGGCTGGCGCACATACTCGAGGACGCGGGCGACGCGGAAGGCGCCAACGACACCTATGCCCACGCCCATGCGCTGGCCCCCGCATCGCCGGAGATCGCCGCCTATCTGCTGGCCTGGCGACGCCGGCTGTGCGACTGGCGCGGACTCGATGCGCTGTCGGCGCAGGTGCGCGCCGCCGTCGCCGCCGGACGCGCGGCGGTCGAGCCTTTCGCCTTCCTGAGCGAGGACACCAGTGCCGCCGAACAGCTGCAATGCGCGCGCCTGCGCGCCAGTGCGATCGCCGCAGCGGTCCGGCCGTTGCCACCACCGCCGCCACGCGCGGCCGGACCGCTACGACTGGGCTTCATGTCCAACGGCTTCGGCGCGCATCCCACGGGCCTGCTGACGGTCGCCTTCCTCGAGGCCCTGCGCACCCAACCCGGTATCGAGACGCACCTGTTCGCGTTGGCGCGCGACGACGGCAGCCCGATTGCAAAGCGATTGCGCGCGTCGGCGCACTGGCACGACGTGGCAAACCTGCGCCACGTGGAAGCGGCGGCGCGTATCCGGGCGGCCGGCATCGACGTGCTGTTCGACCTGCGCGGCTGGGGCGGCGGCGGCCGCCCCGAGGTGCTGGCACTGCGGCCGGCCAAGGTGCAGGTCGGCTGGCTTGCCTACCCCGGCACCAGCGGCGCGCCCTGGCTCGACCATGTCATCGCCGACCGCTTCGTGCTGCCCGAAGCGCTGGTGCCGCACTTCTCCGAGCGCGTGGCCTGGCTGCCGCGCTGCTTCCAGCCTTCCGACACGACCCGTGCGCTGCCGGCGCCGCCGGCGCGCAGCCAGTGCGGGTTGCCGGATGGGACAACCGTGCTGTGCTGCTTCAACAACAGCTACAAGCTCAATCCCGCCAGCTTCGCGCGGCTACTCTCGGTTTTGCGGGGAGCGCCGGACAGCGTGCTGTGGCTGCTGTCGGGCCCGGGCCGCGCCGATCAACGCCTGCGCGAAGCGGCGATGGCACAGGGGCTGGATCCGGCGCGCCTGGTGTTCATGGCCAAGCAACCGCACGAGGCCTACCTGGCGCGGCTGCAGCTGGCCGACCTGTTCCTCGACACCAATCCCTACAACGCGCACACCACGGCCTCCGACGCACTGTGGGCCGGGTGCCCGGTGCTGACGCGGCCCGGCGCGACCTTTGCCTCGCGCGTGGCCGGCAGCCTCAACCACCACCTCGGCCTCGACGCGATGAACGTCGCCAGCAACGAGGCCTTCATCGCAACTGCCGTGCGCCTGGCGCACAACGCCGACGAACGCGCCGCGCTGCGCGAGCGGCTGGCCCGCGCCCGCCGGGTGTCGGGTGTGTTCGACATGGCTGGATTCGCGCGCGACTTCGCGGCACTGGCGCTACGCCTGGCCGATGGCGCGCCGGCCGCGTGATCCGGCACGCCCGCGCTTGCGGTAGGCTTTCGCCATGACCGCCATCAACGACAGGATCCCGCTCGCGCTGTGCGTGCTGACGGTGTCCGATTCACGCACGCTGGCCGAGGACGGGTCGGGCGAATACCTGGCCGCCTCGCTGCAGGCCGAGGGCCACCGACTGCACGAGCGCGCGCTGCTGCCGGACGATCGCTACGCGATGCGTGCGCTGGTGTCGAAGTGGATCGCCGACCCGGCCGTGGACGGCATCCTGGTCACCGGCGGCACCGGCTTCACCGGCCGTGATTCCACGCCCGAGGCGCTGCTGCCGCTGCTGGACAAGCAAATGCCCGGATTCGGCGAGCTGTTCCGCGCGATCTCGTTCGAGGAGATCGGCACCTCCTCGCTGCAGTCACGCGCGTTCGCTGGCCTGGCCAACTCGACCTTCCTGTTCGCCCTGCCCGGCTCGACCTCGGCCTGCCGCACGGCCTGGGGAAAGATCATCCGCAGCCAGCTCGATGCGCGCACCCGGCCCTGCAACCTGGCCACGCTGAGGCCGCGGCTGGCGGAGACCACGTGAGCGGGCCGGACGCCGGCCCCGAACCGCTCAAACGCAAACCCTACGAGGCCGCGCTCGAACCGATGCAGCACGTGCTGGTGGCGATGGCGCGATGGGTGCAGTACAGCGGGCAGCGGCTGGTGGTGGTGCTTGAGGGCCGCGACACCGCGGGCAAGGGCGGCACGATCGGCGCCATCGCCGAGCGCCTGAACCCGCGCCAGTGCCGGATCGCCGCGTTGCCCAAGCCCACCGAGCGCGAATCCGCGCAGTGGTATTTCCAGCGCTACGTGCCGCACCTGCCGGCGGCCGGCGAGATCGTGCTGTTCGACCGCAGCTGGTACAACCGCGCCGGCGTGGAGAAGGTGATGGGCTACGCGAGCGAGGCGCAGGTGCAGGCGTTCCTCGCGCAGGCGCCGGTGTTCGAAAAGCAGTTGGTCGACGATGGCATCCTGCTGTTCAAGTACTGGCTGTGCTGCGACCAGGCGCGGCAGGAAGAGCGTTTCCAGGAGCGGCTGGACGATCCGCTCAAGCGCTGGAAGCTGTCGCCGGTCGACCTGGCCGCGCGCACGCGCTACGCCGACTACACCCGGGCGCGCGAGGAGATGCTGGCGGTCACGCATACCGCGCATGCGCCGTGGACCCTGGTCGACTTCAACGACCAGCGGCGCGGGCGGCTGACGCTGATCCGCGACCTGCTCGACCGGCTGCCCGAGAGCTGCGTGCCGCCGTCCGCAATTGAACTGCCAGCGCTGCCGGGCCAGCCACTGCAGGAACGCTACGGCGTGCTCGCCCCACTGGCGCCGTTCGAGGCCTGAACGATGCGCGCGATGCTCCTGGCCGCGTTCTGCGTGCTTGCCCCTGCTGCCCGTGCGCAGGGCGCGGACCAGGGCGACGCAGCCGGTGGTATCGGCAAGAGCCAGGCCACCGACCTGGCACCGGTGCGCGTGGTGGGAAGGCGCCAGCCCGTCGATCCATTCGCGTTCCGCAACCCGGTCGAGGCCGAAGCCACGGTGTTCAGCCGCAGCTGGGACGAGCCGCCGAGCATGGAGGAAATCGGGATGCGCGGCGGCATCGTGCAGATCGGCATCAACAAGGGCCTGGAGCTGACCGCAAAAGGCATCCGCAAGCTGCCCGGCTGGCAGAACCAGATCGTCGACGCGGAAGCGCGGCCGCCACCGCTGGACCAGGCGCAGCTCGAGCGCGCGATCCGGCTGCACGAAGAGCGCGCACCGCCGCGCACCGGCCAGGAGCCTCCCCGGTAGGCGCCGTCGGACTCATGACCGTCGCCCAGACCGCCCCGGCGGCCGGGTGGGCGCGCGGAAGCGACGGGAGCGCCCATCGCTTTCATTTCGACCGGAGAACGCTGTCATTTCGACCGCAGGGAGAAATCCCGTCCGGCCGCGGGGGACGCAGATTTACCGGCTTCGCCGTTGTAAAGCACTTCTCCCTGCGGTCGAGTGACAATCGCCACCTTGCCCCGGAGGCCGCGTGATCAGAGAACGGCGAAGCCGTCCGGGCACTGTCCGGCATGCGTGAAACGCCCCACCGCCGACACCCGGGCCGCTGGCGGCCCGTCCTCCAGCCATCGCGCCAGTGCCTCGATCGCCTGCGCTTCGCCGACGGCGAGTACTTCGACGCGGCCGTCATCGAGGTTGCGCGCATGCCCAGCCAACTGCAGGCGCAGCGCCTGCTCGCGCGTCGAGGCGCGAAAATACACCCCCTGCACGCGCCCGCTGACCAGGAAGCGTGCCGCCGCCATCAGGCCGGATCCGGCTCCGCGGCCGACAGCGTGTCGAGCTTGGGCCCGCCGCTGACCTCGATCGCGGTCTCGATCTCCTTCGCCGTGACCGGGCCCAGGAACTGGCGCGCGACCTTGCCGTCGGGCGCGATCAGGTAGGTCATTGGCAGGCCGCGCGGGGTTTCGAAGTCGGCCGGCGGCTCGTACACGTCGATGATCGCGATCGGGTACGCCACCGGGTGCTCGGTCAGGAACGACTGCATGGCCGGCACGTCGATCTCCTCGTAGGCCAGACCGACCACGCTGATGTGTTCGCGCATGGTGTGCAACGCGGAGAGCTCCGGCATTTCCTTCAGGCAGGGCGAGCACCAGGTCGCCCAGAAGTTGACCACCACCCACTGGCCGCGGAGCTCGGCCAGGTCGTACTGGCTGCCGTCGATGGTGGTGACGTTGAGACCCGGCTGGTCCGGGCGCTCGGGTTCGGTGCTGTCGCCGGCGGCGGGATCGGGCTGCGCCACGTCGGGTGCGGTCAGCGCAGGAGTGCCGTCCGCAGGTTCCGATGCGGCATCGGTCGGCGCGTCGGATGCCGGCCGGCAGGCGGTCAGCAGCAGTGCTAGGAGGATGGCGGCAAAGGCGACGCGATTCATGCGGAATTCCCGGCAGATGGGTAGACGTGGGCGACGTTGCGCTTGAGGAGGTTGCGCATCGGCAGGCGGAGCTCGTCGAGCGCCGCGATCGCAGCGGTGCCAAGCGCATCGTCGCGGCACGGCAGCCAGGCTTCGGAGACCGGTACACGCAGCTGACAGGCCTCGTAGAGGTCGGCCATGGTCAGCGTGTCGAGGTCGCGCGCCAGCAGCCATTCGCCGGTTTCGGCGCGCTGCAGCAGCTGGATCTCGGTCAGTTGACACAGGAACTGCTGCAGCTGGCTGTCGGTCAGCATCGGCTCGAGGTCGAGCATCTGTTCGGTATGCAGCCCGCGGCCCTCGCTGCGCGCTTGGGTGAAGCGGCCGAGCAGGCGCAACAGCCCGTACACCTCGTAGCCTTCCGGCAGGCGCATCGCGGCCGGCTGGTAGCGGAAGGCAGAGACCGCCGAGGCGAACGAGGCACCCAGCAGCACCGCCACCCAGCCCAGGTAGATCCAGATCATCAGGATCGGCAGCGCCGCCAGCGCGCCGTACAGGCGCTGGTAGGTGGTGAACATGCCGAGGTACACGCCCAGGCCCCACTTCACCAGCTCCAGCAGGAAAGTCGCCAGCAACGCGCCCGCGAAGGCGTGGCGCAGCGCCACCGAGCGGTGCGGCACCACGCGGTAGAGCGCGGTGACCAGCAGCAGTTCGATCGTGAACGGCGCCAGCCGCAGCGCGAAGCCCGAAAGCACCTGCCCCTCGCTGGTGCTGAACACGGGCAGCGCGAACACCCAGGCCGACATCGCCAGCGAGGCCGCGGCCAGCAGCGCGCCGAGCGTGAGCACCGTCCAGTACACGAGGAAGCGGCCCAGCTGCGGCCGCGACGAAGGCACGCGCCAGATCTGGTTGAAGGTCGCCTCGACGCTGTTGAGCGTGATCAGCAGCGAGGCGATCAGGCCGATCGCACCGGCCACGGTGAGCGTGGTGGCGTCGCTTACCAGGCGCAGCAGGGTTTCCTTGACGGTGCTGGCCGCGCTGGGCACGAAGTTGGAGAAAATGTACTCGGTGAGCTGGTCGCGCCATTCGCCGAACATCGGGAAGGCCGAGAGCACGCCCAGCACCACGATCGCCAACGGCACCAGCGCGAAGATCGTGGTGTAGGCCAGCGCGGCCGCGGCCTGGAACAGTCGGTCGTCGAGGAAGCGCCGCGCCAGGAAACGCGCGAACGTGCCCACGCGCTCACGGTCGCGCACGCGGTGGATCCAGTGTTCGAGCGTTGCCAGCGATTGCATCGACGCAGCGTAGCAAAGCCGCGCCCGCCGGTGAGCCATGCGGCAAAGCCTGTCAGAATTGCCGGCCTGTCCCGCGGAGCTGCACATGCCCGACATCCTGGTGCTCTACTACAGCCGCAACGGCTCGGTCGCGCAGCTGGCGCGGCAGGTCGCGCGCGGGGTCGGCGAAGTGCCGGGCATGAATGCACGCCTGCGCACCGTCCCCCCGGTCGCCGCCGTGACCCGGACCGCCGAGCCGCCGGTGCCGGAAAGTGGCGCGCCCTACGTCGAAGCAGCCGACCTGGACGAGTGCGCCGGCCTGCTGCTCGGCAGCCCCACCCGCTTCGGCAACATGGCCGCGCCGCTCAAGCATTTCCTCGACGGGCTGGGCGCGCAGTGGGCCAGCGGCACCCTGGTCGGCAAGCCCGCGGGGGTGTTCACCTCGACCGCGTCGATGCACGGCGGGCAGGAATCCACCCTGCTGACCATGCTGGTGCCGTTGCTGCACCACGGCTGTGTGATCGCGGGGATTCCCTTCACCGAACACGCGCTCTCGAGTACCCGCAGCGGCGGGACGCCCTATGGTGCCAGCCACGTGGCGGGCCAATCGGACGACCCGACGCTGACCGACGAGGAAGCAACGCTGGCGCGTGCGCTGGGCCGGCGCGTGGCGATGCTGGCGGCGAGGCTGGCCTGATGGCCAGATCCACGCGCACGCCGCGGCGCATGCTGTCCGCGGTCCTCCTCGCGCAGGCCGCGCTGTACGTGGCGTGGTTCCATGACGACCGCAATGCGCTCGCCGCGATGCTTGTGTTCGTGCTGCCGGTGCTGCTGCTGCTCGCCGGTGCGCTGGCGGGCAGCGCCCGGGCCGCATTCTGGGCCGGCGTTCTGGGCCTGCTGCTGTTCTGCCACGGGGTGATGACGGCCTGGGCCGATCCGGCGCAGCGCTGGTTCGCCGTCGGCGGCATCGTACTGTCGGTACTGGCGGTGTTCGCATCGAGCTGGGACGGGCTGCGCGCACGCTTTGGCGGACGGGGATGAGCCGCGCCGACATGGCGTCGCGGCATCCGCGCTGACTGCATTTGAGCCCACGCGTCGACGCGCGGGCAGGAGTACGAAAATGGAAGAACTTCTGATCGTCACCACCGGTGGCACGATCGACAAGATCTACTTCGACGACAAGTCGGACTATCAGGTCGGAGACCCGCAGATCGCGCGCATCCTGGAAGAGCTGGGCGTGGCGTTCCGCTTCCGGGTGATCCCGATCCTGCGCAAGGATTCGCTGCACATCACCGAGGCCGATCGCGAACTCGTGCGCGACACGATTGCAGCGCAGCCGGCGCGCCACGTGCTGCTCACCCACGGCACCGACTCGATGGTCGAGACCGCGCGCGTGCTGGCCTCGATCGCCGACAAGACCATCGTACTCACCGGTGCACTCAATCCTGCCCGCTTCCGCGGATCGGACGCCGAGTTCAACGTCGGCACTGCCGTCGGCGCGGTGCAGTCGCTGCCCGCGGGCGTCTACATCGCGATGAACGGCCGCATCTGGAACCCGACCAAGGTGCGCAAGAACGTGGACGCCAACCGCTTCGAAGCGGCCGACTGACAGCGACGCGAAGCTTCAGTCGCCGTCGCGCATGCGCGCCTGCGGCATCGGCCCGATTCCCATCATCCGGTCGACCTCGATGTACTCGACGTCGGGGTCGCGGCGGAACGCTTGCATCAGCGCCGAGGCGGCCTCGCGATCGAGCGGCCGGTCCGCGGCAAACACGTCGGCCTCCACCGCCAGGCGTCTTTGCCAGCGCAGTACGGGCGTGGGCGACAGCTTCGCCTCCGCGGCCGTGCGCGCGAGGCGGTCCGGCACCTCGGCCTTGTCACGGGCCGGCGCGCTATCGTCGCGATAGCGGACGATGAAGCGCTGGAACGGGCCATCGCCCTGCAGTTCAAAGGGTGCCATCGCGTCCTCCCCGGTCGCCGTCGCACATGCTCCCACGAGCAACCAGGGCAGCAAAAGCAGCACGGCCAGCCGGTATTGCAGCGTGCTCGTCATCGCCTGGTTCCGCTCGTGGACATCTCGCGATCCTGGGCGGTGCCGGGTTTGCGGAGGGTGAATGATGCATCGCTCCCGGTCGCTCCCTGCCTTCGGCGAAAAGGCTGTTCTCTGGTTCGAGGGGAGAGTCTGGACAAGGTGGAATGGGTCGGATTCAGTCCTTACGGCGGGGGGGTCGTCCCGGGCCGGGGGTTGCTCTTCGGCTCGGTCAGCCATCCATGGCTGACTCGCCGCCGCAGCGCATCCATGCGCTGCTTTCCGCAACCCCCGGCCCGGAACGACCATGCCCAGTCACCGACGTCGCTTCGAAGAACTGACCATCGAAGCATCACAGCCAAAGCAGCGAGGAGCCACGTCCTGGCGGTCGGGGATCGCGGAAAGCAAAACATGGATGTTTTGCGCGCGAGTCAGGGCAGGATGCCCTGACCGAGCGAAAAGCGATCCCCGGCCGACAGGGCGTGGCGTCCATTCGAAGCCTGGCCTTCTTCAACTACGCCCAACCTCGCCTCAGCTGAGAGAAGAACCAAAAAAGACCCCGGCAAAAGCCGGGGTCCGGGGCAACTGTTGCCGTTGGGTGGCACGCATCGATCAGAAGGTGATGCTCCACTGGTTCAGCGTGCCGGTGTCGGCGCCGGCGTTGTCGGACACGTGCAGGCGCCAGCTGCCGTTCTTCGGCTCGCTCGACAGGTCGACCGTGTAGGTCGCGTTGATGTTGTCGGTGCTGCCGCCGGTGCGGTTGTGTAGCACGTAGGCCGAGCCGTCCGGCGCACGCAGGGTGACGATGAGATCACCGATCCAGGTGTGGGTGATGTTGACATGCACCTGGGTCTGCGTCGATGCGTTGCCGTTGGCGCCCGACACCGTGATCGGGCTCTCCACGCCCGCGCTGCTGTTGTCCGGGATCGGGAACGCGGTGTTGTTGCTGTAGGTCTCGCTCAGCCCGTGCGACGCGACCAGGCGCACGCCCGAGTACGCCGTCTCACCGCGCACCAGCACGTAGTAGATGCCCGGCTCCGGGTCGACGATGACGATCGTCTCGTTGTTGCCGGGACGGGTCGAGCGCCAGTCGTAGTCGGTGGTGGTCGGCACTTCCCCGTGGCTCACGTACAGCGAGACATTGCCGCTGCCGGTGTAGCTGCGGAAGCTGAGCGGGCCGGTGCCGTTCTCCGGCACTTCCAGCCGATACAGCGTGTCGCTGCCGGCTGCGCCCGAGACGATGCTCACCACGCCATTGACCAGGTCGGTCGCGTCGGGCGTGGCCTCCACGTCCACCGTCGCGGTGTGCGTATCGGTATTGGCGTCGCCATCGGTCACCGTCAGGGTCACCGTGTAGCTGCCGTCGGCGGCATAGGTGTGGACCGGGTTCTCGTCTGTCGAGCTGTTGCCGTCGCCGAAGTCCCACGCGTAGGTCAGCGTTGCGCCATCGTCGGCCGAGGTGTTGCTGAAGCTGACCATCAGCTCCTCGGCCGTCCACGTGAAGCCGGCGACCGGCAGGGTCGGGTCGGTCGGGGTCGAATCCAGGCCGTCGATGAACTCCGCGCCGGTGGTGGCCGGATCCAGCCAGTTGCTCAGGCGGGTGCTGTCGCTGCCGCCGCCGGTCCACGAGGTGAACACGCGGCCGTACCAGTCGGCGTGGTCGGTCGGGCCGGAGGTCGAGCACGAGGCGTAGCCGCCGTGCAGCTGGCCGATCACGCGGCCGTCGGGGCTGTACAGCGGCGAGCCGGACGAACCGCCTTCGGTCGTGCCCGGCTGGTTCCAGTACACGTACAGGTGGTTGCTGCCGGCGGCGCCGAGGTAGCCCTCGATGCGCAGCGGATTGCTCGAATGGGTGATGCGCTTCTCGGCCACGCGCGGATGGTGGATGCCGGTCGCGCCGGCGAAGGCGATGTCGCGGCGGTCCCAGCCCGACCAGTACAGGTTGAACTCCTCGTTGGCCGGGTCGTCCAGTTCGAGCAGGGTGAAGTCGGAGCCGGAGAAGCTCGCCAGCGGCGTCGCGCCGGTCTGGTTTTGCGCCAGGCTGCCATCGCCGTTCTGGCCGCTTTCCGCGCTGCCCGGGGTGCGGCAGTAGGAGTTCTGGTAGTTCCAGTACACCACGATGCTCGCGGCCGCGTCGGCCGTTCCCATGCTGCAGTGGTTCGCGGTCAGGAAGTACATGCTCTGGTCGTTGGCGGTGTTGTTGACCAGCGAGCCGGAGCAGTAGAACGTGCCGAAGCGCGAATACGCGCCGGCCGAGCGGATCTGCTCGCGCCAGCCGTCGCCGGCCGGGCACGCCACGTCGATGTTGCAGCTGCCGGACACGCCCTGCGGCTGCACCAGCCCGGTCCGAGCCAGCCGGTCGAAGCCGACGTAGTCATGGTTGACGCTGGTCAGGCGCAGCTTGAGTTCGCCCGCGCGCGCCTTGGGCACGGCCACCTCGATCACCGCATGGTCGCCCGGCACCACCGGCGTCCACAGCCGGCCATGGGCCTTGTTGTCGGCGCTGGTGAAACTGCGGATCAGCTCCGGGCTGGCGTTGCTGCGCAGGCCGGCCGGATAGACCAGCATGTGCCCGCCCTCGGGCATGTGGTACTGGCTGAAGCCGAAGTTGAGGGTCAGCGCGCCCTTCGACTGCACGCGCAGGCGCCAGACCAGCATCTCGCCGGCCTCGTCCCAGTCGCCGTCGGTGGCCGGTGTGATGTCGACTGCCAGCGGCGCGGCGAACCGCACCGGGGCCTCGGCGAGCTTGGCCGAGCGCCTCGCATCCTCCGCCCTGAGCCGTGCCACATCCACGCCGGGCATGCTCCGCATGTCCACGGTGTGCTCTGCCGGCAGCCTGTGACTGAACGCTGCGGGCCGTGCATCCCCGGTCGCGGCCTGCGCCGCTCCCGCTGCGAGCAAGCTCGCGATGATCCAACCGGTGAACCGTTTCATTCCATCGACTCCTCTTGCGGAGGGCTTCGCCCCGGATAAGAAAGACGGCACGCCGGTTGCCCGGCGTGCCGCCCTGTCACTTCGCCTTTCGGTAGTGCCTGCGCGCGCGCATCAAAATGTGATGCTCCAGCTGTTGATGTAGCCGGTGTCGGCGCCGGCGCGGTCGCTGGCGCGCAGGTTCCAGGTGCCGTTCAAGGGTTCGCTCGACAGGTTCAGCGTGTACGTCGAGTTGATGTTGTCGGCGCTGCCGCCGCTGCGGTTGCTGAGGTTGTAGACCGACCCGTCCGGCGCCACCAGGTCGACGACCAGGTCGCCGCGGTAGGTGTGCACGATGTTCACCGCCGCGGGCACGCTGCTGCCGGCGTTGCCGCTGCGTCCGGACACGGTGATCGGGCTGCGGATGCCGGTGGCGTTGTTGTCGGGGATGGCGTAGTCGGTGCCGTTGCTGTAGGTCTGGCTGCCGCCACCGCCGCCGCTGCCGTAGCTGGCCACCAGGCTCACGCCGGAGAACGTGCTGTAGGCGCGCAGCGAGACATGGTACGTCCCGGCCTGCGGCGTGGCGAAGCTGCAGGTTTCGGCATTGCCCGACTGGTACGGGCGGCAGTTGTAGGCGCTGGTCGTGGGCTGGCTGCCGGAGCGCACGTACAGGTCGGCATCGCCGCTGCCACCCGAGGCGGCGACGGTGAGGTTCGACGCACCGGCCGGGACGTTGATCGTGTAGTGCAGCCAGTTGCCGCTGCTGGCCGACAGTCCGGTCACGGGTACGCCGTTCTGCAGCACGCTGCCGCCGCCCCCGCCGCTGCTCACCGTCACCGACTGGGTGCGGGTATTGCTCGCCGCGTCGTCGTCGGTCACGGTCAGCGACACGCTGTAGGTGCCGGCCGCCGCGTAGGTCTTGCCTGGGTTGGTGGCGGTCGAGCTGGTGCCATCGCCGAAGTTCCAGCTGCGCGAGGCGATCGAACCGTCGCTGTCGGTGGAGGTGTCGGTGAACTGGACGCTGAGGCCGTTGACCGTCGAGGTGAAGCCCGCAGTCGGCGGCGTGTTGCCGGGCGTACCGCCCATCACCGCCGTCACTGCCGCGTTCGCGTCGATGATGCCCGCGCCGATTGGCTGGCTCGGCGTCGACGGGAACGCACGCGCGGTCTGCTTGATGATTGTTTCGATCTCCGCCGGCGTCTTCGGCGAGGGCGCTGCGGCCTGCATCAGCGCCACCACGCCAGCCACGTGCGGCGTCGCCATCGATGTGCCGCTGTTGTTGGCATACGAAGGCGTGGAGCCGGAACGGTAGGTCGACAGGATGCTGGTGCCGGGCGCGGCGATGTCGATCAGCGCGCCGTAGTTGGACGCCTGTCCACTGGTCCAGATCGAGCGCGCGCCGTTCTGGTCGTTGGCCGCCACCGAGAGGATGCTGTTGCAATTGGCCGGAGACGCGCCGGAGACGTTGACGTTGCTGTTGCCTGCGGCGATGACCACCGTGCTGCCGCGCGAGACCGCGCTGTTGATCGCGTTCTGGTAGGTGGCGCTGCACGAGCCGCTGCCGCCCAGGCTGAGGTTGATCACCTCGGCGGGATTGGCATTGGCCGGCACGCCGGACACGCTGCCGCCCGAGGCCCAGACCAGCGCATCCACGATGTCCGAAGTATTGCCGTAGCCGCTGTTGCCAAGCACGCGCAGGTGCAGCAGCTTCGCGTTGGGCGCGGTGCCGGCCACGCCGGTGCTGTTGTTGGTCACCGCCGCCACCGTGCCGGCCACGTGCGTGCCGTGCAGCACGCCGGACGCGTCGGTCGGGTCCGGGTCGCGGCCATTGCCGTCACCCGAGCCTGCATTGCCGGAGCTGGTCGAGCTGACGAAGTCATAGCCGCCGACCGAGTTCGCGTCCAGGTCGGGGTGGGCGATGATGCCGCTGTCGACGATCGCCACCACCACGCCGGCGCCGGTGGACTTGTCCCACGCAGCCGGCCCACGGATGCCGCCGGCGCTGCTGTGGAAGCCCCACTGCTCGGCGTAGCGCGGATCGTTGGGCGTCATCAGCGCACGCATGAGCTGGTCGACCTCGACGTACTCGACGTTCGGGTCGGCCGCGAGCTGCCGCATCAGGATCTCGGCGTCGGCCCGGTCGAGCTTGCGGTTGACGCGGACCACGTCGGCGCCGACCGCCAGCCGCCGCTCATGCGCCACGCGCAGCGCGCCGGCGCGCACGCCCTGCCGCTGCAGGCTGGACGAGATGCCGACCAGCGAAGCGGCGGCGTTGTCGAGGCCACGGCTGCGCAGCGCCGCATCGGCGTGTTCGGGCGCCCCGGCGCGGTACTTGACGATGAACTGGTCGAACGCGACGTCCGACTGCAGGCCCTCGAGATTGGCCTGGCCGGCGGACGCCGGTGCCATCGCGAGGGCGGACAGGGCGACGGCGGTCGCGGCCGCGAGCGCATGCAGGCGGATCTGCCGCCTGGAAGAGTGATTCATCTGGATGACCCCCGGAAACGGAGCAAGCCGCCTGTGCGGCGAAATGCCGGCGGGCACGGGACCAGATAGATGGACGATGCGTGGAACATCCCTGTGTCTCTCGCGTCAGTCGGACGTGTGCGGACTGACAAAATCGTCCGCAAACTGACGCTACACGACAGCTGAACCGTGCCGCAACGGGATGACGAGAATCAGTTGCATGTGAAATCGAGACTACCGTCACGAATCCAAAATGTCGTGCGCTGTCTGCTGCCCTACAGCATCCCGGTTTCGAGGCGCGCGGCTTCCGACATCATCGAACGGTTCCACGGCGGATCGAACACCAGCTCGACATCGGCCTCTTCGACCGTGGGGATCAGCTCGAGCTTGCTGCGCACGTCCTCGACCAGGATGTCGCCCATGCCGCAGCCGGGTGCGGTCAGGGTCATGCGTACGTCCACGGCCCGCCGCTCGTCTCCCAGCGGGCGCACCTGGGCTTCGTACACCAGGCCCAGGTCGACCACGTTGATCGGGATTTCCGGGTCGAAGCAGGTGCGCAGCTGCTTCCACACCAGTTGCTCGACCGCGGCATCGTCGGCGCCCTCCGGCAGCGCCAGTGGCTCGGGCGGCTCCTTGCCGATGGCGTCGCCGTCCCTGCCCGCGATCCGGAACAGGTTGCCCTCCACGAATACCGTCCAGCTGCCGCCCAGCGCCTGGGTGATGTAGCCGACGCTGCCCGCGGGCAGGGTCACCTCGTCGCCCTGCGGGACAAGGACGGCATCGCAATCGCGCTCGAAGCGCACGGGTTCACTGCTGCGGGAATACATGTTGGGAAGATGGGGCCGCCGGCCCGAAGTGCAATGCGCCATTGTACCGCCGCGCGCCCGGTATCCTGTGCGACCGTCCGCAACGCAGCCTCCCGATGCCGCCATCGCGCCGTCCTGTTTCCCCCGTGTTGGCCGCAGCAGTGTTGACCCTGGCGAGCCTCGGCGTGGCCGCGGTCTGGGTGCTGCTGTCGATGCGCCTGGATAGCCAGTGCAGCTGGATGGCGGTGGTCGCCGCGGCCGACGCCGCCCTGGTGGTGCGACTGCTGCGGATGCGTCCGGGCACACTGCGCATGCTGCTGGGCGTGCTGGCGACGCTGGTGGCGATCCTCGCGGCGAACTGGCTGATCGTGGCGAGCTGGCTGGGCCGGCACATGGGCCTGCTGCCGTGGGAATCGATGGTCAAGCTGGGCCCGGGGTTCGGCACGCTGCTGGTGCGCCTGTCCAACAGCCCCGCCGACCTGGCCTGGATGGCGGCGGCCCTCGTGGTGGCCGCCGTTGCCTCGCGCTGATGCGGCTCAGTGCCCGCTGTCGAGCGCCTTGAGTTCGCTCACCAGCGCGCTGGCCATCTCCGCGCCGTCGCCGTAGAGCATGCGCGTGTTGTCGGCATAGAACAGCGCGTTCTCGATGCCGGCAAATCCCGTGCCCTTGCCGCGCTTGATGACGATGGTGTTCTTCGAGTTCACCACGTCCAGGATCGGCATGCCGTAGATCGGACTGGCCGGATCGGTCTTGGCCACCGGATTGACCACGTCGTTGGCGCCGATCACCAGCGCAACGTCGGTGTTGGCGAACTCGGGGTTGATGTCGTCCATGTCGGCGATCAGGTCGTAGGGCACGCCGGCCTCGGCCAGCAGCACGTTCATGTGCCCGGGCATGCGCCCGGCGACCGGATGGATGGCGAATTTCACCTTGACCCCGCGCTCGGTCAGCCGCTGGGTCAGCTCCCAGATCTTGTGCTGCGCCTGGGCCACGGCCATGCCGTAGCCGGGCACGATCACCACGCGCTCGGCGTAGGCCATCATCGCCGCGACGTCGCCGGCCTCGATCGGCTTCTGCGCGCCCTCGATCGCCTGCGCCTCGCCGCCGCCGCCGCCGAAGTTGGAGAACAGCACGCTCTTGATCGAGCGGTTCATCGCCTTGGCCATCAGTCGCGTCAGCAGGATGCCGGCCGCGCCGACCATCATGCCGGCGATGATCAGTGCCTCGTTGCCGAGCACATAGCCCTCGAAGGCCACCGCCAGGCCGGTCATCGCGTTGTACAGCGAGATCACGACCGGCATGTCGGCGCCACCGATGGGCAGCGTCATCAGCACGCCCAGCGCGAGCGCCGCAACGAAGAACGCCACGATCCAAGGCACGCCCAGCGACCAGATCACCAGCCCGCCCAGCACCACCGTGCCCAGCGCCACCAGCGCGTTGAAGGCCTGCATGCCGGGGAAGGAGTAGCGTTTGTCCATGCGCCCGTCGAGCTTGGCCCAGGCGATGATCGAACCCGACAGCGCCACCGAGCCGATCAGCGCACCGAGCACCGCCAGCGTCAGCGGCACCGGCCCGCTGGCCTGGCCGAGCGCCGACCAGCGCAACAGCTCGACCGCGCCGATGGCCGCGGCCGAGCCGCCGCCCAGGCCGTTGTACAGCGCCACCATCTGCGGCATGTCGGTGATCGCCACCCGCTTGCCCGACACCCAGGCCAGTGTGGTACCGATCGCGAGCGCGGCGAGGATCAGCGGAATGTTGTGCAGGTCGGGCAGGAAGAAGGTGGCGACGGTGGCGATCACCATGCCCAGGCCAGCCCAGCGGATGCCGCTGCGCGCGGTCATCGGCGAAGCCATGCGCTGCAGGCCAAGCAGGAACAGGGTGGCCGCGACCAGGTAGCTGGTCTTGACCACGAGGTCGAGGATGTCCGCGCCGCTCATGCCTTCGACCCCGGCTTCCTGGACGACTTGAACATGTCCAGCATGCGCTCGGTAACCACGTAGCCGCCGGCCGCGTTGCCCGCGCCCATCAGCACGGCGATGAAGCCGATCGCCTTCTCCAGCGTGGTGTCGGCGTGGCCCAGCACCACCATCGCGCCGATCAGCACGATGCCGTGGATGAAGTTGCTGCCCGACATCAACGGCGTGTGCAGGATCACCGGCACCCGCGAGATGATCACGTGGCCGGCGATCGCCGCCAGCATGAAGATGTACAAGGCCACGAACCCGTCGATCATCCCGTCCCCCGGAACCGCTGCGTGAGGTCAGCATCATAACCGCGGCTGAACCCGGCGGGCGGCGGTCAACCGGACCGCGCCTTGCGCGTTGTCATCCCCGACCCTTCGGGAGTTCCGGCTGCAACCAGATGAGCGATGGCGGATACGACATGAGGCGGAACGCGACGGCGCAGGCCGCGCCCGCGGATGCGGCAGCGGTTAGGCTGGACGGCGTGGACAGCCCAGCACCCGCCGCCGCACCTCCGCCCGCGGTCGCCATGACGCTCGAGGCGTTCCTTGCCGGCGTTTCGACCCGTGCCTTCCGCTTCGCCGAGCTGGGTCTGCGCCACCGCGAGGATGCGCTGGATGCCGTGCAGGACGCGATGGCGAAGATGCTGGGCTATCGCGACCGCAGCCCGGCGGAGTGGACACCGCTGTTCTGGTCGGTGCTGCGCAGCCGGATCATCGACGTGCAGCGCAGGCGCACGTTCCGGCTGAAATGGCTGACCGATGCGCGTGACCCGGATGGCGGCGAGATCGACTGGGCCGATGAATCAACGCCCGACCCGTCCCGCGCCCACGACGGCCGCGAAGCCTGGGGCCAGCTGTCGTCCGCACTGCGCGGCCTGCCGACGCGCCAGCGCGAGGCGTTCACGCTGCGGGTGCTGGAGGAGCTGGACGTCGAGGCGACCGCAAAAGTGATGGGCTGCAGCGCCGGATCGGTGAAAACCCACCTGTTCCGCGCCCGCGAGGCCCTGCAGAAACAACTGGAGGATTTCCGATGAACACCCCCGACCCGGGCCACGACCGTTTCGACCAGGCCGCACGTGCCGCGCATGCCGATGCGCTGGCCCATGTGTCCGCCGCAACCATGGCCCAGCTGCATCGCCGTCGCCATGCCGCGCTGGCATCGACGCCGGCGCGCGGATGGCGCTGGCCGCTGCCGGCGGCGGCGTTCGCTTCGCTGCTGGTGGTCGCGGTCGGACTCGGCTTCGGCCTGCGCATGGCCGACGAGGCACCACCGATCCCCGCCGCGCCGGCACTCGCCGCGGCCGGCGCGGAGCCCGGCATCGAGGCCGTGCTCGACGACCTTGCCCAGAACCCCGACTTCTACGTCTGGCTCGCCTCGGGCGATGCCGACCTGATCGCGATGGAGTAAGACGAATGTCGCCCCGTACCCGCCTGCTTGCCCTGCTCCTTGCCCTGGCCCTCTTTGCGGCCGTTGCACAGGCCCAGTCCACCGCCCCTGCACCGCTGCCGGCCTGGGATCAGCTCAGCAGCGAACAGCGTGAACTGCTGCTCGCGCCCGTGCGCGAACGCTGGAACCGCAGCGAACCCGGAAAGCGCACGCACATGCTCGAGCACGCGCGCCGCTGGCAGTCGATGACTCCGGAACAGCGCGAGCACGCGCGGCACGGCATGAAGCGCTGGCGCGACCTTCCGCCGGAAAAGCGCGAGCAGGCTCGCGCCCTGTTCGAACACACCCGCGAGATGCCCGAAGCCGAACGCAAGGCAATGATCCAGCGCTGGAAGGCGATGACGCCAGACCAGCGCAAGGAGTGGGTGGACGCGCATCCGCCGCAGGCGCTGGAACGCCCGAGGTAGTCCTGCCGCAGTCCTTCGGCCCGTCGATCATGGTGCGGCGCGCCGGCCGCAGTGTCGCGAGTCAGACGGCGTTGTCGCCAGGGTCGGCCAGAGATTTCTCCCTTCGGTCGAAATGACAGATTTCGGTCAAATGACTGGCTCCGTTCGAAACGCCAGACGCCGGCCTCAGTCCGTCCCGCTCCGCTCCGGCCACACCGTCCTGGCCAGCAGTTCGTCGTCCCAGTCGAAGGCGACCGCGCCGTCCTTGAGCAGCAGCGACACGAAGTTGTAGAGGTTGCGCGCATACATCTCGCTGGCGTGCAGCGCACCCTGGCTGGCGAGGTCGAGCGGACCGGCGATGGTCACGCCGCCGCTTTCGATCGTCTTGCCAGGAACGGTCAGCTCGCAGTTGCCGCCGGTCTCGGCAGCGAGGTCGACGATCACGCTGCCGGGCTTCATGCCGGCCACCATCGCCGCGGTGATGATCTTCGGCGCCGGGCGACCCGGCACGGCCGCGGTGCAGACGATCACGTCGATGCCCTTGAGGTGTTCGGCCAGCCGCTGCTGCTGCAGCGCGCGCTCCTCTTCGGTGAGCTGGCGGGCGTAGCCGCCCTCGCCTGCGGCGCTGACGCCGAGATCGAGGAACTTGCCGCCCAGCGATTCGATCTGCTCGCGCGTCTCCGGACGCACGTCGAAGCACTCGACCTGCGCGCCCAGCCGCTTCGCTGTCGCCACCGCCTGCAGGCCCGCGACGCCGGCGCCGATGATGAGCACCTTGGAGGGCCGGATGGTCCCGGCCGCGGTGGTGAGCATCGGGAAGTAGCGCGGCACCAGCTGCGCCGCGATCAGCACCGCCTTGTAGCCGGCGATACCGGCCTGGGAGCTGAGGATGTCCATGGCTTGCGCGCGCGTGGTGCGCGGCAGTCGCTCGAGCGGGAAGGCGAGCACGCCGGCCGTGCGGATGGCTTCGGCACGCGCTTCGTCGGCCTGCGGCTGCAGCGCGCCGACCAGCACCGCCCCGCGCTGCATCCGCGCGATCGCCGCGGGCGGCGGCGGCTGCACGCACAGCACGATGTCGGCCTCTTCGAAGCCGTCGCCATCGACGAGCGCCGCGCCTGCATCGGCATAGGCCTGGTCGGGGAAGTGCGCCAGCGCGCCCAGGCCCTGCTGCACGCGCACCGTGGCACCGGCGCCCACCAGCTTCTTCGTCGTTTCGGGGGTCAGCGCCACACGCCGTTCGCCAGGCGCGCTTTCGCGCGCGACCGCAATGATCACCGCCATGCATCCATCCCCTGCGAAAGTCGCGCCATCGTAGCGAATCGACACCGCGGGCGCGATGTGCGCGCGCCGCCTGGCGCGCGACAGGGAGGACAGTTCGCCCAGGCGCGACGCCCGGCTGCTCAGCCGTGCCTGCGTTCCTGCTTCACGGCGGATACCTCGTCGGAGGCGACGTTGATCCGCTGCCACAGCTGCTTCATCGCCTCGTCGAACGGAGAATCCACCGAGCGGACCTGGGCGCGGCCTTCGGCCACCATCACCGCGAGCTCCTCCGGCGAGACCACCGTCTTGCGCAGGCCGCGGCGGTTGACGATCAGGAAGCGGCCGGTCAGCGGGCTGATCCAGGCCACGCGCCCGGCGCTGTCCTGGCCTTCCTCGTCGACCAGGCGCAGGCCTTGGCCCACGCGCAGGCGACGCATGCGCGTGGCGATGCCCGGGTCGAACTCGATCTGGGCGCTGCCGCCGGCCACGCGCAGCACGCCGTCGGCCTCGCCCGCCACGTCCTCGAGCTGGGGCTGGTGCACGGTGCGAGACGTGTCGGGCAGCGCAAGCGCCGAGATGATGCGGGCCATCGCGTCGCTGGCGGCGCCCGCCTCCATGCCGCAGCTGGTGTAGCACTCGCCCAGCGGCACCTGCAGCGCCAGCAACTGCCGGGCGACGACCGCGCCGCGCACTTCCGCCGCGTCGGCGTCCACCTGCACCATCGCGTCGCCGAGGTTGACGGCGGCCAGGTGGCGCTGGGAATCGGCGCCGTCGCGCAGCCAGGTCTGGGTGAGGTGGTGGCGCCAGTGGCGGTCGAGGAAATGCGCGACCGCCGCGGTCAACGGCCGACCGGACAGGCGCGAGGCGACCAGATCGGCCGCACTGCGCCGCGCCTGCTGCAGGCGCTCGCGGCCGTGGATGGCCTCGGCGGCGCGCTTTTCGGTCAGTTCGGCGCGGCGCCGCTGCTGGTCGAGGTGGTCGCGCAGTTCGGCAGCAGCCAGTTCGAAGATCGCCTGGTCGTCCTGGTATTCCTCGACCACCCGGTCGACCGCGTGCCCGGCCTGGTTGAGCGTCTCCTGGTCCTGCGGGGTCCTGCCGGCGTTGCCGTCGCAGGCCTCGGTGACCGCATCCAGCAGGCGCCGCGCGGGATGGCTGCGGCGGTTGAACAGCGAATCGTCGGTGAGCGCCACCTTCAGATACGGCACCACCAGCTTGCCGTAGAGCTGGCGCGCGTCGCCGACCAGGTCGTTGGCGTCGAACAGCGACTGGAACAGGATCCCGATCAGGTCGATCGCGTCCTCCTCGTCGCCGCTGAAATGCGTATTGGCCGGATCGAAGCCGATCTGGCGCACGCCGTCGAGCAGCGAATGGCGGATCACGTCGGCCAGGCGCCGTGTGTCCTCGCCGGCCAGGACCTTCTCGAACGGCGCCGGATCATCGCCCTGCAGCAGCGAGGCGAGGCTGACCAGCTCATGGGTGTCCAGTACGTGGCCGCCCGATCGGGACGTGTCCACTGGATCGTCCGGCAGTCCGGAACGCCCCTGCATGCGCGGCCCGACGTCAGGCGCTGGCGCGCGTGCACGCCAGGCGCGCAACTGGTCGCGCACCAGGTCGCGGTAGCGCAGGGGGCGGCCGCTGGCCAGCGCCTCGGCGACAACCTGCTCGCGCACGCGGCTGGTCGCCGCGCTCTCGCCACCATGGTCGGCAGCCGGGGAGTCCGCCCACGCGCCGGAGAAAGCCGCCGCGCCGGGATGATCGGCATGGAAGTCGCCTGCCGCCTGCGCGGCGGTCGCGCCGGACGCGAAGGCTGCCCCGGCGTGCGGCACCACCCCGCCGTCCGGGACCCATTCGCCGGATTCGCCGGACCCGGCCGTGCTGGCCGGAGCCTGCGACGTAGCCGACGCGGGCGCACCGCGTTGCCGGCGGACCGGCGCGCCGGCGCTGAATGCGGCGGCGTCCAGGACCGCGTTGGCCTTGTCGTACAGCTCGCCCAGCACCTTGGGCAGGCGCTTGTCGAACTGCTGGAACACCATCGAGCGCAGCCCGGCGGTGAGGTCATCGGGTTCGAACAGCGCCACGAACGCAGTCACCGCCACTTCCGGACGCATCGGGTTCGGGCGGCGGCGGCGAACGCCCAGCGCCTCGGACAGCTGGCCCAGGCGTTCGTCGAGCTGGGCCAGCGGGTGCAGGAACTGGTGGTCGAGCAGTTCGGCGATCTGTTGCCCGGCCAGGTGGATCTCCAACTCCGACTCGGACATCAGCGTCAGCGAGCGCTCCCGCTGCGGCGTGTCGTCCGGATCCTGCCAGCGCGCGAACTCTTTTTCGATCGATTCGCGGAACCGCGTTGCGAGTTCCAGCGCGCGATGGCTGAGCGCCATGACCGAGACCCGGTCTTCCTGCGCGGCGACGTAGTCGTGCCCGGCCAGCGCGGCCAGTCGCACCTGCTCCTCGATCGAGCTCCAGAACCCGGACAGGACCCCGCCCAGTTCGGTCATGGCGTCGTGCTTCAGCGTCTCCAAAACGCGAGCAGGGGCGCGCGCGGGACCTGCCCGGCTGGCTGACTGACCTGTCGGAACGGAACGAGGCATGATCTAGGGGACAATACTGCAGAGTTGAATCGCCATCACATCATTCAGTTTTAACCGGCCAGAGTCTGTGACTGCCTCCGCAAATAGCTCCCCCACCGGCCCGATCCCGCTGGATCAGCGCCGCTCCGTCCCGGCCCGCCAGCTCAGTGAGCCTGGACCCGACGACGCCACCCTGCTGCGCATGCTGCGTTCGGCGGTGCGCGTGCCCGACCACGGCAAGCGCGTGCCGTTCCGCTTCCTGCGCATCGCCGGTGGCGCACGGCAGCGCCTGGGCGAGGCGCTGGCGCAGATGACGCTGGAGCGCGATCCCGACGCTGCGGAAGCGGCGCTGGACAAGGACCGCCAGCGTTTCAGCCACGCGCCGCTGGTGATCGCCGTGGTCACGGTGCAGGACCCGGAGGACCGGCAGATCCCGCCGCAGGAACGGCTGCTGACCGCGGGCTGCGCTTGCTTCGCCCTGCTGCAGGCCGCGCAGTCGCTGGGCTTCGGCGCCTGCTGGCTGACCGGCTGGCCGGCCTATGACGCGGAGGTTGGCGCGCTGCTGGGCCTGGGCGCGGACGAGAGCGTGGCTGGTTTCATCCATATCGGCACGCCACTGCTGGAGGCGCCCGAACGCGGCCGCCCCGATCCGGCCGCGCTGCTCACCGATTTCACGCCATGAACGTTCCCGCAGACAACCTGAAGCCGGGAACGCCGGTCTATCTGGTCGACGCCAGCCTGTACGTGTTCCGCGCATGGCATTCGATGCCCGACCAGTTCCACGATGCCGACGGCCGGCCCAGCAACGCCGTGCACGGTTTCGCGCGCTTCCTGCTGGAGCTGCTCGAGCGCGAGCGCCCGCGGCATATCGCCGTGGCCTTCGACGAGGCGCTCGACAGTTGCTTCCGCAACGCCCTGTATCCGGCCTACAAGGCCAATCGCCCGCCCGCGCCGGACGAGCTGCGCCACCAGTTCACCCACTGCAAGGCGCTGGCCGACGCGCTTGGCCTGAACGTGCTCGCCCACGGCGAATACGAGGCCGACGACCTGATCGGCAGCGCGCTGCACCACGCGCGTGCGCAGGGACATCGCGGGGTGATCGTCTCTGCCGACAAGGACCTGTCGCAGTTGCTCGACGCACACGACGAGCAGTGGGACTTCGCCCGCGGCCAGCGCTGGGGCGCGGCCGGGGTGAAGGCGCGCCAAGGTGTCGAGGCGCGACAGGTCGCCGACTACCTGGGGCTGTGCGGGGACGCGGTGGACAACATCCCGGGCGTGCCGGGCATCGGTGCAAAGACCGCAGCGGTGCTGCTGGCGCATTTCGGCACGCTCGATGCGCTGCTTGCACGTATCGACGAGGTCCAGTTCCTGCGCTTTCGCGGTGCCGCGCAGGCGGCGGTGCGCTTGCGCCAGCATCGCGAGCAGGCGCTGTTGTGCCGGCGCCTGGCGACCATCGCCTGCGACGCGCCGGTGGGCGATGCGGCGCCGGCGTTCGCGCGCGCGGCCGCCGACGGCGCAGCGGTCGCCGCGCTGTGCGAACGGCTGCGGTTCGGCCCGCTCACGCGCCGGCGGCTATACGCCGCGGCGGGGCTGGAGTACCAGCCGCCGCAGGCCGACGCCGATCCGATGGATGCGGCCATCGCAGGTACCATGCCGGCATGAACACGCCTGCGCAGGACGCCGAGCTGCTGTACGAAGGCCAATGGCTGCGGCTGGTACGCCGCGGCCACTGGGAATCATGCGAGCGCACCCACGGCCGCGACGGCCTGGCGGTGCTGGTGATCGCGGTGACGCCGGACGACGAGGTGCTGTTCGTCGACCAGTACCGCGTGCCGCTGGGCGCACGCACCATCGAGATGCCGGCCGGCCTGGTCGGCGACGACCACAGCCACGACACGCTTGAATCCGCTGCGCGGCGTGAGCTGATCGAGGAAACCGGCTGGGAGGCCGGGCGCGTGGACGTGCTGCTGGTCGGGCCGACCTCGTCTGGCATGAGCAACGAGCGCATTGCGTTTGCCCGCGCGCTCGACCTGCGCAAGGTCGGCGAAGGTGGCGGCGTGGGCGACGAGGACATCATCGTCCACGCCGTGCCGCGGACGCAGGCACCGGCCTGGCTGATGCGCAAGCATGCCGAAGGCTACGAACTCGACCTCAAGCTTTGGGCCGGACTGTGGATGATCGACCATGAGCCCGATGGCTCGCCGCGCCGCTGAGCCCGTGCGCGCACCCTCCCTGCTGGCCGCAGGCGATCCGCCACCGGTGCAGGTGTTGCGCGCGGGCGCCAGTTCGCCCTGGCTGCTGATCTCCGACCACGCGGGCCAGGCGGTTCCGGCGAAGCTCGACCGGCTCGGCCTGCCGCAGCACGAGCTCGACCGCCACATCGGCTGGGACATCGGCATCGCCGGCGTCACCACAGGCCTGGCCGAACGCCTGGATGCCTGCGCGATCCTGCAGGCGTATTCGCGCCTGGTGATCGACTGCAACCGCCCGCTCGACGCGCCGGGCTCGATCGTGGCCCGCAGCGACGGCACCGATGTCCCGGGCAATGCCGCGCTGGATGCCGATGCACGCGACAGCCGCATCGGCGAGATCTTCGCGCCCTACCACGCGCGCATCGAGGCCGAGCTCGATCGGCGTGCGCACGCCGGCCAGCCGACGATCCTGGTCGCGATGCACAGCTTCACCCCGGAGATGTCCGGGATCGCGCGGCCGTGGCACGCGGGCGTGCTGTACCAGCGCGACGCGCGGTTGGCGCACGCGCTGCGCGACATGCTGCGCGAGGAAGGCGACCTGGTAGTCGGCGACAACGAACCCTATGCCGTCAGCGACGCCACCGACTACGCGATTCCAGTCCACGCCGAACGGCGCGGCCTGCCGCACGTTGAGCTTGAAATCCGCCAGGATCTGATCGCCGATGCGGCCGGACAGCAGGCCTGGGCCGAGCGGCTGGCGCGCCTGTTCGGCGCGCTGCAGGAGCGGTTCGCCGCGCGCTGAGCACCAACGCCGGTGGCGCGCCTCAGGCGAAGCCGTCGGTCGCGCGCACCAGCGCGTCGATGTTTTCCGCCTCGAAGGCCGAGTGACCCGACGCGGCTGTGATCACCAGTTCGGCCTTGGGCCAGACCTTGTGCAGGTCCCAGGCGTTCTGCACCGGGCAGACCACGTCGTAGCGGCCATGCACGATCACGCCGGGGATGCCGGCGATGCGGTAGGCATCGCGCAGAAGTTGGTCGTCGACCTCGAAGAAGCCCTTGTTGGTGAAGTAGTGGTTCTCGATGCACGCGAACGCGAGCGCGAACTGCGCGTCCTCGTGGCCGCTGACGAAATCCTGGTCGACGTGCAGGAACGAGGTCGCGCCTTCCCACACGCTCCATGCGCGCGCGGCGGCCAGGCGCGTGGCTTCGTCATCCGAGGTCAGGCGACGATGGAAGGCACCGACGAGGTCGTCGCGCTCGTCTTCCGGGATCGCGGCGATGTAGTGGTCCCAGGCCTCGGGGAACAGGCGCGAGGCGCCCTCCTGGTAGAACCACTGCAGCTCCCAGTGGCGCAGCATGAAGATGCCGCGCAGCACCAGTTCGGTCACGCGCAGGCAGTGCGCCTGGGCGTATGCCAGCGCGAGCGTGGACCCCCAGGAGCCGCCGAACACCTGCCAACGTTCGATGCCCAGGTGCTCACGCAGCGCCTCGATGTCGGCGACCAGGTGCCAGGTGGTGTTGTCGACCAGGTCTGCATGCGGCCTCGAGCGGCCCGAGCCGCGCTGGTCGAACAGCACGATGCGGTACTTCGACGGGTCGTGGAAGCGGCGCATCTTCGCGTTGCAGCCGCCGCCGGGGCCGCCGTGCAACAGCACTACCGGCTTGCCCTTCGGGTTGCCGCACTGCTCGAAGTACAGCGTGTGGCGGTCGTCGACCTGCAGGCTGCCGGTGTCGTACGGCGCGATTTCGGGGTAAAGCGTGCGCATGCGGCGCCTCCGGTAAAGAGTCGTGCCAGTCTAGTGGGGCCGTCGCATGGGTGCGACACCGTGATCTGGACGACACCGTCTCATTCCGGGCCAACGCCGGGTCCGATCCGCATCGGGCAGAGTTCTAGCTGCGGTCCAGATGACAGCACGCCGCCTCGGCCTCGCGTTGGGCCTGAAGCCTTCCTCCGGACCAGACCGTCATCCCCGCAGTCCAGCAGAGCGCCCGAGGCTCACCCGGTCGCGCTCCTCGAGGTCGCGGTGCGTGGAGACCTCGGACAACCCGGCCGCCTCCAGCAGCTCCCGCACCGCGGCGCCCTGGGTCCAGCCGTGTTCGAGCAGCAGCCAGCCGCCGGGCAGCAGGTGCGCTGCTGCGCCGGCGACGATGGTGCGGATGGCATCGAGGCCATCCGCTCCGGAGGCCAGTGCGCCCGGTGGCTCGTAGCGCAGGTCGCCCTGCACCAGGTGCGGATCGTCCGCGGCGATATAGGGCGGGTTGCTGGCGATCAGGTCGAAGCGGAGGCCCGGCAGCGCGTCGAACCAGTCGCCGCGACGGAACTCCAAGTTGCCCAGCCCGAGCCGGCCCGCGTTGGCACGTGCCACCCCGAGCGCGCCGGGGCTGGCGTCGGTGGCCAACACCCGTGCGCGCGGGCGCTCGCTGGCCAGGGCCAGCGCGATCGCGCCGCTGCCGGTGCCAAGGTCGGCGATGTGCAGCTCGCGATCGCGCGGCAGGCGCGCCAGGGCCAGTTCGACCAGCAGTTCCGTTTCCGGCCGCGGGATCAACGTATCGGGCGTGACCGCCAGGTCCAGCGTCCAGAATCCTCGCTGCCCGCATAGATAGGCCACCGGCTCTCCGCCTTCGCGACGGGCCAGCAAGACCTCGAACCTGGCCTCTGCCCCGGCCTCGATGGCATCGCTGTCGTGGGCAAACAGCCAGCCGCGGGACTGGCCCAGCACGTGGGCCAGCAGCAGCCCGGCCTCGTCAGGAGCGATCCGCCCGCGGGCGGAGTCGAGGAGGCTGCGGACGGTGGGTACGGGTCGAGGATCGGTCATCGCGGGCATCGTAGCGGCTGCACCTCCGCAGCCCGCCGCCGCGGGACCAAAAATGAAGGCGGCCGAGGCCGCCTTCAAAGATTCCGTATGCGTGTGGGAGGGAGGAACGGATACGGAACTCGACAGGACCAGCGCCATTGCGACGCCAGGTCCGATGCCCGGCCCTGCCCCGCGGTTCGAACTTTCGACTGCCGCGGACTGCAGTGCGTGATCGAAATATGCTGCACTGCAAAACCGGATGCAAGCGTTTCCGCAGTGCAAACAGGTGGAAATTCCGCCTAGTTTGATAGATAATAACTATCGTTTCGATTAATCCAATCGATTTTACATATCGATAGCCCGTGCCTATGATTCTTCCGTCGACCCGCCTACGGGTCGGATCAAGCCAGTCCTGCCAACCACAGAGGTGTCCATGTCCCTGATCAATACCGAAATCCAGCCGTTCAAGGCCTCCGCCTACCAGAACGGTGAGTTTATCGAAGTCACCGACGCGAGCCTGAAGGGCAAGTGGTCGGTCCTGATCTTCATGCCGGCTGCCTTCACCTTCAACTGCCCGACCGAGGTCGAGGACGCCGCCAACAGCTACGCCGAGTTCCAGAAGGCCGGTGCCGAGGTCTACATCGTCACCACCGACACGCACTTCTCGCACAAGGTGTGGCACGAGACCTCGCCCGCGGTGGGCAAGGCCCAGTTCCCGCTGGTCGGAGACCCGACCCACAAGCTGACCCGCGCCTTCGGCGTGCACATCGAGGAAGAAGGCCTGGCCCTGCGCGGCACCTTCGTGATCAACCCCGAAGGCGTGATCAAGACCGCTGAGATCCACGACAACGCGATCGCCCGCGACGTCTCCGAGACCTTGCGCAAGCTCAAGGCCGCGCAGTTCGTCGCCGCGCATCCCAACGAGGTCTGCCCGGCCAAGTGGAAGGAAGGCGAGAAGACGCTCAAGCCGTCGCTCGACCTGGTCGGCAAGATCTGACCACGCAGCGCGTGATCGCCTGAGTCACTGCTCCACGCTCCACCCCGCCCCGTGCCGCTTGTGCGGCGCGGGAGCGGATCGGAGCCGATGCCGGCCAGCCAGCGGGTGGAAGTCCTCCCTCCCCTCCCCTCCGCAAGCCAGCCGGCGTCGGTTCCGATCCGCTTCCGCATTGCCTCCCCCAGGAGTTTCCGTGCTCGACAACGACCTCAAGGCCCAGCTCAAGGCCTATCTCGAACGGCTGCAGCGCCCCGTCGCGATCATCGCCTCGGTTGACGATGGCGACAGCTCGAAGGAAATGCTGGAGCTGCTGGAAGACATCCGCAGCCAGTCCGACATGGTCACCGTGGAGGTGCGCCACGACGATGCGCATCGCAAGCCGTCGTTCGCGCTGACCTCCCCGGGCCACGACATCTCGTTGCGCTTCGCCGGCCTGCCGATGGGCCACGAGTTCACCTCGCTGGTGCTGGCGCTGCTGCAGGTGGGCGGGCATCCGTCCAAGGCCGCGGCCGAGCTGCTCGAGCAGGTGCGCGGGCTGGAAGGCGAGTTCCGCTTCGAAACCTATTACTCGCTGAGCTGCCAGAACTGCCCGGACGTGGTGCAGGCGCTGAACCTCGCCGCGGTGCTGAACCCCGGCATCTCGCATGTCGCGATCGACGGCGCGCTGTTCCAGGACGAAGTCGAGGCGCGCCAGGTGATGTCGGTGCCGACCATCTTCCTCAACGGCGAAGTCTTCGACCAGGGCCGCATGAGCCTGGAGCAGATCGTCGCGCGCCTGGACACCGGCGCCGCGAAGCGCGAGGCGGCGAAGATCGCGGGCAAGGATCCGTTCGACGTGCTGGTCGTCGGTGGCGGTCCTGCAGGTGCCGCCGCCGCGGTGTACGCCGCGCGCAAGGGCATCCGCACCGGCGTGGCGGCCGAGCGCTTTGGTGGCCAGGTGCTCGACACCATGTCGATCGAGAACTTCATCTCGGTGCCGCACACCGAGGGCCCGAAACTGGCCGCGCAGCTCGAGCAGCACGTGCGCGACTACGACGTGGACGTGATGAACCTGCAGCGCGCGACGCAGCTGGTGCCGGCCGGTGCCGATGGCCTGGTCGAGCTGAAGCTCGAAAGCGGCGCCTCGCTGAAGTCGAAGACCGTCATCCTGTCGACCGGCGCGCGCTGGCGGCAGATGGGCGTGCCCGGCGAGGACCAGTACCGCAACAAGGGCGTGGCCTACTGCCCGCACTGCGACGGCCCGCTGTTCAAGGGCAAGCGCGTGGCGGTGGTCGGCGGCGGCAACTCCGGCGTCGAAGCGGCCATCGACCTGGCCGGCATCGTCGCCCACGTCACCCTGATCGAGTTCGATTCGGAGCTGCGCGCCGACGAAGTGCTGCAGCGCAAGCTGCGCAGCCTGGACAACGTGCGCATCATCATCAGCGCGCAGACCACCGAAGTGCTGGGCGACGGCAGCAGGGTGACCGCCCTGGTGTACCGCGACCGCAGCGGCGGCGATGTGCACCGGATCGAACTGGAGGGCGTGTTCGTGCAGATCGGCCTGTTGCCCAACACCGAATGGCTCAAGGGCACGATTGGCCTGTCGCCGCGCGGCGAGATCCTCGTCGACGACCGTGGCCAGACCAACGTGCCGGGCGTGTTCGCCGCCGGCGACTGCACCACCGTGCCGTACAAGCAGATCGTGATCGCGATGGGCGAGGGTTCGAAGGCGGCGCTGGCCGCGTTCGACCACCTGATCCGGGCTTCGGCGCCGGCGCCGGCGCCAGCTGCGCTCGAAGCCCATACGGCCTGACCGGGTGAACCTGCGCGACCTCAAGTACCTGATTGCGGTCGCCGACCATCGCCACTTCGGCCGCGCCGCCGCGGCCAGTTTCGTCAGCCAGCCCACGCTTTCGACCCAGGTGCGCAAGCTCGAGGACGAGCTGGGCGTGTCGCTGATCGAGCGCGCGCCGCGCAAGGTGATGCTC
Source organism: Luteimonas sp. A482 (assembly GCF_054072655.1). Taxonomy (NCBI): domain Bacteria; kingdom Pseudomonadati; phylum Pseudomonadota; class Gammaproteobacteria; order Lysobacterales; family Lysobacteraceae; genus Luteimonas; species Luteimonas sp. A482. The sequence continues at coordinate 203,936 of NZ_JBSVRO010000004.1, read as the reverse complement.
ACCCCGATCGGCGTGGAGATGGTCGAGCGTGCGCGCCGGGTCGTGTCCGAGATCGAACAGATGAAGGAGGCCGCGCGGCGCAGCCAGCGGCCCGAGGCCGGCGTGGTGCGGCTGGGCATCTTCCCCACGTTGGGCCCGTACCTGCTGCCGCACGTCATTCCGCCAATCCGCGAGCGCTATCCCGACCTGCAGCTGCTGCTGGTGGAGGAAAAGAGCGACGAATTGCTGGCGCGCCTGCGCGACGGACGCCTGGACGCGGCGATCCTGGCGCTACCGGTGCACGACGACCAGCTGCACCACGAATTCCTGTTCGAGGAGCCGTTCCTGCTGGCGGTGCCGGAAAGCCATCGCCTCGCTGCGCAGGCCACGCTGGGCATCGACGAACTCGCCAGCGAGGACCTGCTGCTGCTCGAGGACGGCCACTGCCTGCGCCGGCAGACGCTGGACGTCTGCCACCTTGCGGGCGCCCAAGAGAAGAGCGAGTTCCGCGCCACCAGCCTGGAGACGCTGCGGCAGATGGTCGCGGCGAACGTCGGCATCACCCTGCTGCCGGCGCTGGCCGTGCAGCCGCCGGTGGCGCAGCCGCGCCATATCCGCCTGCTGCCGTTCACCGGCGCGCAGCCCAGCCGCCAGATCGCCATGTTCTGGCGGCGCAGTTCGGCCATGTCCGGGTTCCTGGCCGGGCTGGCGACCGTGTTCCGCGCCCTGCCGCCCTCCCTGCGCGCCCCGCCGGACCCCGACACCGGGCGGGCAGCGACGCCACCGCCTCCCGATATGCTCTGAAGGCCCGGCCCGCCCACTTGATGCGGGCCGCCGGGAGCGCTACGTTAGCGGCACCACGAGCGGGCGACGCGCTGGACGCGCCGTCCGTTTTTCTTTGGGCCTCGGCATTCGCCGCCGCCCCGACCTGCCATGGAGCAAGACCGAGATGACCCCCCAATCCAGCGGCGGCCTGCCGCCCCCGATCGTCGTCTCACGCCGCGACGCGGCGCGGCTGGACGCCCTGCTTGATTCGCCGCGCTGGCAGAACGACGCGACCGCCGCGGCGCTGATGGGCGAGTTGACCCGTGCCGAGGTCGTCGACAACGACGCCATGCCCACCGACGTGGTCGGCATGCATTCGCGGGTCGAGTGCGTGGACGAGAACAGCGGCGAGAAGCACACGCTGACCCTGGTGTTCCCGCACGAGGCCGACGCCGGCGCCGGGCGGATCTCGATCATGGCCCCCGTGGGCTCTGCCCTGCTTGGCCTGTCGGTCGGGCAGTCGATCGACTGGAGCACGCCGCAGGGCCGTCCGCTGAAGCTGCGCGTCACCGACGTGCACCCCGCCGCCGCCTGATCCCGCGTGTCGCTGCGCACGCTGGCGCTTGCCGGCCTGCTGCTTGGGGGCCTGGGCTGGTGGTATTCGCCCTGGTCCCCGCGCACGCCGGACGCGCCAGCACCTGCCGTCGGCACGACGCAGCGGTGTCCAACGCCCGCCGGCACGCCGCCCTCCGATGGCGCACAACAGACCGAAGTCCCGCCGGGGCTGGCGCCATTCAGCCTGGAAGCCGGGACGCTGGTGCCGCTGGCGGGCTTTCGCATCGATGCGCGCGTGCTGTCGCGCGAGGACTACATGCTGGGCCGCGAGGCCCACTTCTCACCGACCGACCTCGCCCTGGGCTGGCAGCGCATGCGCGAGGATGCGGTGCTGGCGCACCTCGAGGTCGCCCAGTCGGCGCGCTGGTACCGCTACCGCTGGCGGGACGCACCGCCGCTGCCACCGCGCGAGATCATCCGCAGCAGCGCCAACATGCACATGATCCCGTCCAGCCCCGAGGTGGCACGTGCGCTGCGCGCCGTGCGCAGGGACGACCGCATCCGGATCGACGGCTGGCTGGTGCAGGCCGAAGCGCCTGACGGCTGGCGCTGGCGCAGCTCGCTGACCCGCGAAGACACCGGCAACGGCGCCTGCGAACTGGTCTACGTCTGCGCGATCCACGCCACGCCATAGGCGCAGCGCCAGCCGCGAACAGGTCCTGTTCCGCTCGAATACGCCTCTGCAGGAGCGGCTTCAGCCGCGACAGATGCTCAAGGCCCGACCAAGCCCCCCGCCTCGCTCCCGCCTCGACTAGCCGGCAATCCCGACCGCGCAACTCACCCCCGTCCCACCCAGTCCGCAATACCCCCCCGGATTCTTCGACAGGTACTGCTGGTGTTCGTCCTCGGCGTAGTAGAAGGCCGGACCCGGGAACACGATGTCGGTGGTGATCTCGCCATAGCCCGCGTCCCGCAGGCGGTGCTGGAAGTCGTCGCGGCTGCGCAGCGCCTCCGCGTACTGGGCTTCGGTCCGGCAGTGGATCGCGGAGCGGTACTGGCTGCCGAGGTCGTTGCCCTGGCGCATGCCCTGGGTGGGATCGTGGCTCTCCCAGAAGGTCTGCAGCAGGGTCGCAAACGGCAGCTTCGCCTCGTCGTGGACCACCAGCACCACTTCGGCGTGGCCGGTCTGGCCGGAACACGCTTCACGATAGGTCGGGTTCGGCGTCTGTCCCCCGGCATAGCCGGCCGCCGTCGAGTACACGCCCGGCAGCGACCAGAACTTGCGCTCCGCCCCCCAGAAGCAGCCCATGCCGAACTGCACCTGGGCGAGCCCGTCGAAGGTTTCGCGCAGCGGCGTGCCGAGCACGTGGTGGCGGTTCTCGCGCAGCGGCATGGCCGTGGACCGCCCCGGCAGTGCCTCGCCGGGCTGGGGCAGGTGTTGTTTCCAGGCTCCGATTCCAGTCATTGCCGCAACTCCGATGGGGGCCTGGGAATGTGCGGCCTTGCGGCGCGTCTTCAACCCGTCGGCGCAAGGTCAGCTGAATACCGCGGGCGCCACCTGCACGCAATTGCGCCCGTGGGATTTCGCGGCGTACAGGGCGCGATCGGCCCGCGCCAGCGCGCCTTCGGGCGTGTCCTCGGCCTCCAGCCGCGTGGCCACGCCCACGCTCACGGTCAGGCGCAGCTGCTGGCCGTTCCAGACCGGCCCCAGGTTCTCCACCGCCATGCGCAGCCGCTCGGCCGTCACGCGCGCGGCGGCCCCGCTGCGCCCCGGCAGGATGGCGATGAATTCTTCGCCGCCGTAGCGGCCGAACAGGTCGCCTTCGTCCAGCGCGCCGCGCAGGGCGACGGCGACGTGGCGCAGGCAGAAGTCGCCGCCGGCGTGGCCGTGGCGGTCGTTGACGGCCTTGAAGTGGTCGAGATCGATGAACAGCAACGAGACCGGCTGCTGTTCGCTGGCGGCCTCGCTGAAGGCGCGCGCCAGCCAATGGTCGATGGTGCGCCTGTTGAGGCTGCCGGTCAGCGCGTCGAGCTCGGCCGAGCGGCGCAGGTGGACTGCGGCGATGGCCTGGTCGACATGCTGTACCGCCAGCCGCACGAACTCGCCCGCCAAGGTCAGCTCCTCGGTGGCAAAACCGTCGCCACCCGTGCGTCGCAGCAGCAGCGCGCCCCAGGCCGGCGCACGGATCTGCAGCGGCACAACCGCCTCCATCGCCACGATCGACTGTTGCCCTTCCTCGGTCACGGGCTGCTGCAGGGGAATGCCGCTGGCCGCCTGCCGCTTGAGCGCCAGCTGGCGCCTGGCCAGCTGCGGCTGCACGGCCACCAGCTGGTGCGATGGCTCGACCAGCAGCAGGTCGTGGCCGTGGTAGCCCTGCACCACCACGATGCAGGACTGCACCGGAAGCAGCGGCATCAGCCGCTCGATCAGCAGGCGGAAGGCGGTGGCCTGGATTTCGGCCACCGGCAGCGTCCGCAGCTGTGTCTGCAGCTCCGAGGCCAGGTCCGAGCGCACGGCCTCGCGTGCCATCCGGCGTTCGCTGTCGGCACGCGCGAGCAGATCGCGGTCGCGCTGGTAGCGGTATTCGCGGATCCTGCCGACCAGGCCCACCGCGAGGAACGCCACGCCCATCGCGATCGCCAGCTGGTAGCCATAGCGCACCACCACGGTGTCGAGCAGGTGGCCGCGGGTTGCCAGGTCGGCCAGGACCACGCCGGCAAACGTCAGCAGGGCCAGCGCCGCCAGCGGCCAGGCCATCGCGATGCGCCGCCTGCCCGCGTCGACCAGCAGCGCCACGCCCAGCAGCAGCGAGATCCCGTAGGGCAGGAGCTGAAGTTGCTCCATCACCCCCGCAATCGGCGCCAGGTTGAGCAAACACAGGGCCGCCAGCGCCGCCACGCCCAGCGACACGCCGTCGACCCAGGCCTTCCAGGCCGTGGCCCCCTGCCGCGTCCCCGCATACTTCAGCAGCATCTGCAGCCAGGCCGCGCACAGCAGCAGCGAGAGCGCGATCACGCCCTGGCCGCGCCAGAACGCGAACAGCCGCAGGCCGGGCAGCTGGTAGAGATGGCCGTTGCCGGCCGAGAGCGTGAGCAGGACGACCATGGTGAAGCCGAACAGCCCCAGGAACAGCCGATCGCGCGCGGCCGAGTACAGGGCCAGCGCCAGCAGGCCGATGGTGAACAGGCTGGCGTAGATCATCGCGCTGGCGGCGACGCCGTAATGCTCCAGGTGCATGGCCTGGGCCTGGGCCATCACCTCCGGACGCAGCGCACGGCCGCCGGCGCCATGGGCGTGCAGTTCGAGTTCGACCGGTCCCTGCCAGTGCGCGGGCAGCGGGAACAGGAAGCTGCTGGGCAGGGTGCCGGCGCCCTCCTCGGGCACGAAGAAGCGCTGCGTCGGGCTCTGCCACTGGCCGCGCTGCAGCCACACCTCTTCGAGGGCGTCGCGCTCCAGGCGCACCACCCAGCGCTCGCCCTCAGCCGGCGGCGGCAACTCGAACTGCAGCCGCACCGACGAGTGTCCCGCGGGCTGCGGCTGCGACAACTCGCCAGAGCCCCCGATCGCCGTCGCCACGGGCAGCGGCGACAGTACGACCGCCACGCCCTGCGGCTGCGGCACGTCGCTGGCCACCGCGGCGGCAAACAGCACCAGCAGCAGCGCCAGGCAGACCGTGACCAGTCCTTCGTGGCGCGGGCCTGCTTCGCGGGGCACGGTCAGGGCACGCCTCCCGCACCGCGCGACGACTGCCCGGCAGGGCGGTGCCGCGAAGGGGGCGATGACGCCGCGAAGGGTCGGACAGCGGACATGCCGGGCTTCTCCTGCGCTCAGTGCGCTCCCGAATGGTAAGCAAGCATCGTGCCGACGAGCATAGCGCCGACCGGGCCCGCCGTGCGGGGGCAGCCCAGCCCCCGGGTCGTGCTGGCCGCTCGGCTACACTGGCGTTTTCCCCCGATGCGCGTCATGACCCCTCCAGACCCGGCCGCGGCCGCAACGCCGCCGACCGCCGAGCCCATCGCGGCCCGCCAGGATTTCATCCGCCAGATCGTCCGCGACGACCTGGCCAGCGGCAGGCACAGCGCGATCCGCACCCGCTTCCCGCCCGAGCCCAACGGCTACCTGCACATCGGCCACGCCAAGGCGATCTGCCTGGACTTCGGCATCGCCGAAGAGTTCGGCGGGGTGTGCAACCTGCGATTCGACGACACCAACCCGGCGAAGGAAGACCCCGAGTTCGTCCAGGCCATCCAGGACGACGTGCGCTGGCTGGGCTTCGACTGGGCCGAGTTGCGCCACGCCTCGGACTATTTCGAGGTCTATTACCTGGCAGCGGAGAAGCTGATCGCCCAGGGCGATGCCTTCGTCTGCGACCTCACCGCCGAGCAGGTGCGCGAATACCGCGGCAGCCTGACCGAACCGGGTCGCAATTCGCCCTTCCGCGACAGGTCGGTCGAGGAGAACCTCGACCTGTTCCGCCGCATGCGCGCCGGCGAGTTCCCCGACGGGGCGCGCACCCTGCGCGCCAAGATCGACATGGCCAGCGGCAACATCAACCTGCGCGACCCGGCCCTGTACCGGATCAAGCACATGCCGCATCCGATCGCGGGCGCCGGCTGGTGCATCTATCCGATGTACGACATCGCCCATGCGCTGGGTGATGCGGTGGAAGGCATCACCCACTCGCTGTGCACGCTGGAATTCGAGGACCACCGGCCGCTGTACGACTGGTGCGTGGACAAGGTGGACCTGGCCGGTTCGCCCGAGTTGCTGGCGCCGCTGGTCGCCAAGGGCCTGCCGAACGTGGCCGCGCGGCCGCGCCAGATCGAGTTCTCGCGGCTCAACATCAACTACACGGTGATGAGCAAGCGCAAGCTCACCCAGCTGGTGGCCGACGGCCTGGTGGATGGCTGGGACGATCCGCGCATGTACACCCTGCAGGGCCTGCGCCGGCGCGGCTACACGCCGTCCGCGCTGCGCCTGTTCGTGGACCGGATCGGCATCAGCAAGCAGAACTCGGTGATCGACTTCTCGGTGCTCGAGGGCGCGCTGCGCGAGGATCTCGACGCCTCCGCGCCGCGGCGCATGGCGGTGGTCGATCCGCTCAAGCTGGTGCTGGCCAACCTGCCCGACGCCCACGAGGAAACGCTTTCGTTCTCCAACCACCCCAAGGACGAGTCCTTCGGCATGCGCGACGTGCCGTTCTCGCGCGAGCTGTGGATCGAACGCGAGGATTTCGCCGAAGTCCCGCCCAAGGGCTGGAAGCGGCTGGTCCCCGGCGGCGAAGTGCGCCTGCGCGGCGCCGGAATCGCCCGCGTGGACGAGGTGGTGAAGGACGCGGACGGCAACATCGTCGAACTGCGCGGCTGGCTGGATCCGGAATCGCGGCCGGGCATGGAAGGCGCCAACCGCAAGGTCAAGGGCACGATCCACTGGGTCAGCGCACGGCATGCGGTGGAGGCGGAGATCCGGCTGTACGACCGCCTGTTCTCGGTCGCCGATCCGGACGACGAGCGCGAGGGCAAGGGCTACCGCGACCACATCAACCCGGATTCGAAGCGCAGCGTGCGCGGCTACGTCGAGCCCGGGGCAGCGGTCGTGGCATCCGAACAACCACTCCAGTTCGAACGCCTGGGTTACTTCGTCGCGGACCGCCGCGACCACGGCGGCGATGCACCGGTGTTCAACCGCAGCGTCTCGCTGCGCGACACCTGGGCGGCGAAGGCCTGAGCATGGCGACCCTGCGCTTGCGCTGTCTGGTCGGCACCTGCCTCGCGCTGTTGCTTGTGGCCTGCGCGCCGCGCGCAGACGTGGCGGCGAGTCCGGCGCCTGTGCCCACGCCGGCGCCGGTGTCTTCCCCGGCAGCGCCGACTGTGCCCGGGACGCCGGACGCGTCCTGCCGCGTCGCCAGCGACTGCGAGGTCAAGAACGTCGGCAACTGCTGCGGCCATTTTCCTGCCTGCGTGAACAAGGACGCGACGGTGGACCCGGACGCCGTGCGCGCGCAGTGCGAACGCAACGGCATGGCTTCGGTCTGCGGCTGGCAGGACATCCAGTCCTGCGACTGCGTGCAGAACCAGTGCCGCGCGGTCGGCGGCACGCTGCCGGTGGAGCGCTGATGCTGTACGCACAGGTCCACCTGACCCTGCCGGCGTGGGTGCATGAGCACGTCGATATCTCGCGCGCGTATGCGGGCGACGAAGACAAGGTCGCGTTCGCGATCGAACTGTCACGCATGAACGTCGACGCCGGCAGCGGCGGACCGTTCGGCGCGGCGGTGTTCAACGCCGACAACGATCGCATCGTCTCGATCGGCGTCAACCGTGTGCTGCCGCAGAGCTGCTCGGTGGCGCACGCCGAGACGATGGCGTACATGCTCGCGCAGCAGCGCCTGCAGCGCTCGCGCCTGAACCGCGACCTGGACGACAACGTGGTCGGAAGATTCGTGCTGGCTACTTCCGCCCAGCCCTGCTGCCAGTGCTACGGCGCGACGGTCTGGGCCGGCATCGACCGGTTGCTGATCGGCGCGCGCTCGGAAGACGTGGAGGCGCTGACGCCCTTCGACGAAGGCCCGCTCCCGACCGACTGGACCGGCGAGCTGCAGCGGCGCGGCATCGAGGTGGTGCGCGACATCCACCGCAGCGCCGCCTGCGACGTGCTGCGCAGCTACGGCGAGTCCAATGCCGGCCGCTACTGAATCCGGCCACCCGGTAGACCGCGCGCGATGCAGCCCGGGCGCCTGCGGTCCATGAACGGCCTGCTCTGCTATTGCCGTGCCGGCTTCGAACCCGATCTGGCCGCCGAACTCGGCGAGCGTGCCGCGGAGGCGGGCGTCGTCGGCTATGCGCGCGCCGAGCGAGGCAGCGGCTACGTGCTTTTCCTCGGCGACGACGAGGCGATGGCCAAGCGCCTGCCGTGGCGATCGCTGGTGTTCGCCAGGCAGTCGTTGCCGCTGTTCGCGGAACTGCGTGGGCTCGACCCGAAGGACCGCATCGCCCCCATGATCGAGGCGATCGAGGCGGCTGTAGACGAGAACCGGGCTTCGCGGCGCCATGGCACGCTGTGGGTGGAGCATCCCGATTCCGATGCCGGCAAGCCGTTGTCGGGTCTGGCGCGCAGCTTCGGCAATGCCCTGCGTCCGGCGTTGCGCAAGCGCGGCCTGCTCAGCCAGGTCGAGGATCCGGCGCTGCCGCGGCTGCACGTGTGCTTCCTCGACGGCGACCACGCCCTGCTCGCCAGCGCCGACCCCGCGCACAGCTCGCCCTGGCCGCTCGGCGTGCCGCGGCTGAAGCTGCATGCGGACGCGCCATCGCGCTCGGCGCTCAAGCTCGAGGAAGCGCTGCATGTGCTGCTTGATCCAGTGCAGCGGCGCGACCTGCTGCACCCGGGCATGACCGCGGCCGACCTTGGCGCCGCGCCCGGCGGCTGGACCTGGGTGCTGGCGCGGCAGGGTCTGCGCGTCATCGCCATCGACAATGGCCCGTTGCGCGAACACCTGTTCGACACCGGGCTGGTGGAACACTTGCGCGCGGACGGATTCCGCTGGCAGCCGTCGCGTCCGCTCGACTGGATGGTCTGCGACATGGTCGAACAGCCATCGCGCGTCGCGCGGCGCATGGGCGACTGGTTCCGCGAAGGCTGGTGCCGGCAGTCGATCTTCAACCTCAAGCTGCCGATGAAGAAGCGCTGGCTGGAAACGCGCCGCAGCCTGGACGGTTTCATGGAAGCGGCCGCAACGCCGGTCACGGTGCATGCGCGCCAGCTGTATCACGACCGGGAAGAAATCACCGTCTTCGCGCGACGCACGGGCGGCAGCTGAACCCGACCAGCGCATTCAGCCGCGAGTCGGCGACGATTGACGCGTGTTTCATGCGTGCCTGTCGAGGATGGACCCCCGTACCACACCGGAGTCCACCATGAACCGATCCATCCTGCACCGTAGCGTGCTGACCACTGCGCTGGCGCTGGCGACCGCCGCCGCGGGCGCCCAGACCGTGGGCACTGCCCAGGCAAAGGCCGTGAGCGATGGGGCGACGGAATCGGCACGCGCCGAGGCCGCAGCAGCGCAAGAAGTCGCGCAGGAAGCCCGCGAGGCGGCTTCGCATGCCGCAATGGCCGCGCAGGCAGATGCGATGACGGCACGCGGGGAGGCGAGCGCCGAATATCACGCCCACGTCGCCCATCAGGCGTCCGTCCAGGCGCAGCAATCGGCGCAGCTGGCCGCCGAGGCAGCCAACGATACCGGCGCCGCGCGCAGCGTCGCGCATGGCGGCACTGCCCAGCCGGTCGACGCCCTGGTCGATGCCCGGGTCCAGAGCCAGCGCGCGCAGGCGGCGGGGCTGATCGCGCAGCAGGCGGCAGCCGAGGCAGTGGTGTCTTCGCGCGCGGCGGTCGAAGCGGTCAACGCGCCGCCCGCACCGCCGCCGCAGCCGCGCACGCCGACCGCCGCCCAGCTTGAGCCGGACGTCACCGTCATCTCGCACGTATCGGATCCAGCCATGGTCGCGGCAAGCCGCGCTTTCGAGCAGCTCGATGTCGACGGTGACGGTGCGGTATCCGCTGCCGAGGCGGCGGCGGAGTCCGCGCTCGCCAGCGGATTCGAGGCGGTGGACAGCAATCGCGACGGCCGCATCGATCGCGACGAGTACACCGCGCGCCTGCGCTGACATCCCGCCTGGCGTCGAGGCTGCGAGACAGGCTTCCAGCGCCATACCGTGACCGACGCCGCCGGCATCCGGCGGCGTCATGCCGTCAGCCTGCCGCCCATCACCCTTCCCGATACGCGCGCGGCCCTACAATCGCCCTCCCCGGTTCCGGCACCCTCCATGGCCTCCAGCCTGCTTGTCCTGCTCGACGACATCGCCACCATCCTCGACGACGTGTCGGTGATGACCAAGGTGGCAGCCAGGAAAACCGCCGGCGTGCTCGGCGACGATCTGGCGCTCAACGCCGAACAGGTCAGTGGCGTGCGCGCCGACCGCGAGCTGCCGGTGGTCTGGGCCGTGGCGAAGGGCTCGGCGCGCAACAAACTGATCCTGGTGCCCGCGGCGCTGGCGATCAGCACCTTCCTGCCCTGGCTGGTGACCCCGCTGCTCATGGTCGGCGGGCTATTCCTCTGCTACGAGGGCGCGGAGAAACTGCTGCACCGGTTCCTGCACAGCCGCGATGAAGACCAGCAGCGCCACGTGGCACACGCGGCGGCCCTGGAACAAACCGACACCGAACTGGTCGCCATCGAGAAGGGCAAAATCAAGGGTGCGGTGCGGACCGACTTCATCCTGTCGGCCGAGATCATCGTCATCTCGCTGGGCACCGTCACCAACCAGCCGTTCTCGGTGCAGGTGGGCGTACTGATCGGCATCGCGGTGCTGATGACGGTCGGCGTCTACGGACTGGTCGCCGGCATCGTCAAGCTCGACGACCTCGGCCTGTACCTGAGCCGCGGCAATAGCGGCTTTTCACGCGCAGTGGGCACCGGCATCCTGCGCATGGCGCCATGGCTGATGAAGGGCCTTGCAGTGGCCGGCACCGCGGCGATGTTCCTGGTGGGCGGCGGCATCCTGACACACGGTTTCCATGCGGTCAGCGAGTGGATCGGCGACGCAGCGGTCGAGGCCACGCATGTGCCTGGCGTAGGCGTGGTGCTGGGCGCGCTCACGCCGATGCTGATCAACGCGGCGGTCGGCATCGTGGCAGGTGCCCTGGTGGTCGGCGTGGTCACGCTGGTCCAGCGGCTGCGCGGCAGCACGGCACCGGCGGCGCACTGAGGCTGCCGCCAGGCCTGCAGCAGCGGGTCATCCGCCCGCGGCGCGGCGCCAGAACAGGTCCAGCAGCGGCGGCATGCGCCCGGCGATGCCGAGCAGCTGCCCGCGCAGCAGGGTCGGCGCGAGCGCGTCGTTGGAGAACAGCCGGTTGATGCCTTCGAAGGTGTAGGCAGCGACCGCGTTCTCGCTGCGCCGGGTACGCGCCCAGCGCGCCAGCCGCTGCGGCGCATCCCAGGCGGCGCGGCGATCGCGCGCCTCCAGCACGCTCGCGCGCAGCGCGGCGACGTCACGCAGGCCGAGGTTCACGCCCTGCCCCGCAAGCGGATGCACGGCATGGGCCGCATCCCCGATCACCAGCACGCGGCCTCGCTGCTGGCTCGCCGCGAGCTGGCGCCGCAGCGGGAAGGCGACGCGACGACCCAGCGCCACGATGGCGCCAAGGCGCGCCTCGAAGGCGGTGGTGAGTTCGCGCCCGAACGCGTCGTCATCCAGCGCCAGCACGCGCGCAGCCTCGTCATCGGGCAGCGTCCAGACGATCGAACAGCTGCCGTCGGCGCAGGGCAGCAGCGCCAGCGGTCCGGTCGGCAGGAAGCGCTGCCAGGCGGTGTCTTCGTGGGGCTGCTGCGTGCGCACGTAGGCGACCACGCCCTGCTGGGCATAGTCGCGTGCGTCCACCTCGATGCCTGCAAGGGATCGCAGGCGCGAGGCCGCGCCGTCGGCGGCGACCGCGATGCGCGCGTCGACGCGGCTGCCGTCGTCCAGGCGCAGGCGCACGCCGTCGGCGTCGTCCTCCAGCGCTTCGACCGCCGCTGGACAGCGCAGGCGTACGCCTGCCTGCTCCAGCCGCTGCCAAAGCGCGTCCACCAGCAGGCCGTGCTCGACGATCCAGCCCAGGCTGGTGCGGGCCAGTGCATCGACATCGAACACGATGGGACTGCCGGCGGCCGCGTCCCAGACGTGCATGCGGCGGTAGGGATGCGCGCGCGCCTCGCGCACCGCCCGCCATGCACCGAGCGAATCGAGCAGCGCGGCGTTGTCGGGCGCGAGCGCGTAGACGCGCAGGTCGGGCGTGTCGCGCGACCAGTCCGGCGGACGCCTGGATTCGACCAGGCAGGTGTCCAGCCCCATCTGCGCCAGCGCCAGCGCGCAGGCAGCGCCGACGACGCCGCCGCCCACCACCACCACGTCGTGCGGATCGCGGCGGCTCATGCGGCGCTGCCGCGGCACAGGGCCGGCAAATCGCCGCGATAGCCCATCGCGCCGCCGGCCAGCAGCGATTGCAACGAAGGCACCGCCCCGATCGCCATCAGGCCCAGGCTGCGCAGCGGCCGCAGCAGGGGCGCGGGATTGGCGGTGATCCGCGCCAGTCCGTCGGAAAACGCAAGGGTGCGGCTGCGGTCCTCGTGTCGACGCCGTACGTAGACCTCGAGCAGCGCTTCGGCGCCGGGGTCCTCCGCGCCGGCCACCAGTTCGGCCAGGGTGAGGGCATCGCGCAGCCCGAGGTTGAAGCCCTGCGCGCCGATCGGATGCAGGGCCTGGGCCGCGTTGCCGACCAGGACCACGCGGCGCGCGATGGTGCGCTCGGCGACGACGCGCAGCGCGGGATACACGCTGCGTTCGCCCACCTCCAGGAAACGTCCCGCGCGCCAGCCGAATGCCTCCTGCACGCGCGCGAGAAACCCGCGCGCATCCAGCGCCGCCACCGCCGTGGCCTCCTCCGTCGCCACGCCGTGGACGATGCCGTAGCAGCCGTCGCCGCGCGGCAGCAGCGCCGTGGGACCGGCATCGCGCAGGCGCTCGTAGGCGGTGCCATCGGGCGCCCGTTGCGTGCGCAGGCGCGCCACGAACAGGCGCTGGCCGTAGTCGTGCGTCGCCGCCTCGATGCCCAAGTTCTGGCGCACCAGGCTGGCGGCCCCATCGGCCGCCACCACCAGGCGCGCGGCCAGCACGCGCTCGCCATCGGCATCGGCCACGCGCACCCGCTGCACCGCTTCGTCCCGTGAGCCGTCGAAACCAAGGAAGCGCGCCGGCCGCAGGCGCGTGAGGTGGCCTGATTCCGAGAGCCGCGACTCCAGCGCTTCGCCGAAATCGCGCGCCACCACCACCTGCCCGAACGCGTCACGCCCGAAGTCCGGCGCCTGCAGACAGGCCTGCCCGAAGTCCCCCTCGCGACTGATGTGGATGCGGCGGATCACGCCGGCGGGCCGCTGCAGGCGCGCCATCACGCCCAACGCGCCGAGCGCGTTGACGGTGGCCTCGGCGAAGCTGAGGTTGCGCTGGTCGAACACCTCCGGCATCGCGACCGGCGGCGTGGCCTCGAGCAGGGTGGCGGGCACGCCGGCACGGTCGAGCGCAAGCGCCAGGCTGGCGCCGACGAGGCCGCCGCCGATGATCAGCACGTCGTGGATCTGCGGGTCTGTCATGCCGCGGCATGATACCGGCAGCGGCCAGGCCGCCAGCGCGAAGGCCGGGCCGGCCGGCGTCTGCCCGAACGGGTAGAATGGCGGGGTTTCCACCGCCCCGCGACCACACGCCATGACCCGACCCGCCTCCGACACCCCGCTCGCACCCGGCCCCCTGGTCCTGACGGCGATGATCCTGCTGGCCGCGTTCTCGCGCCTGCTGCCGCTGCCGCCGAACTTCGCGCCGATCGAGGCGATCGCGCTCTTCGGTGGCGCGTACTTCGCCAGCCGCCACCTCGCGTTCGTCGTGCCGGTGTTGGCCATGCTGGTCGCGGACCTGGTGCTCGGCATGCTCCGCGGCGACACCTACCTGGCCTATTTCACCACCACCGCCTACCTGCCCAGCCTGCTGGCCAACTACCTGTGCATCGCCGCCACGGTGGCGCTGGCGTTCGGGCTGCGCGGCCGGGTCAATGGCGCCCGCGTGCTGGGTTACTCGCTGGCCGGCTCGGTGCTGTTCTTCCTGGTCAGCAACTTCGCGGTCTGGCTGACCTCGTTCATGGTGCCTGGCTACCCGGCCTGCAGCGCGGGCCTGCTGCCCTGCTACGTGGCCGCGGTGCCGTTCTTCAAGACCACCCTGCTCAGCACCATGGCCTATTCTGCGCTGCTGTTCGGCGGCTTCGCCCTGTTGCGCGGCCGCCTGCCCGCGCTGCGCGCACAAACCGTCTAGCCCATCGGCCGCGACGTGGGCAACCGTCTTTCCAAGATCTACACCCGCACCGGCGACGACGGCACCACCGGGCTGGGGGACGGCACCCGGATCGCCAAGGATGCGGCGCGTGTAATCGCCTACGGCACCGTGGACGAGGCCAACTCGGCCATCGGCCTGCTGCTGGCGGCGCAGTTGCCCGAGGACGTGCGCGACCTGCTGGTCTCGGTGCAGCACCAGCTGTTCGACCTCGGCGGCGAGCTGTGCATCCCCGGCCACGCCGCCATCGCCGATGCGGACATCGAGCGGCTGGAAGAACGGCTCGACCACTACAACGAGGCCCTGCCCCCGCTCAAGGATTTCATCCTGCCGGGCGGCGGCGAGGCGGCGGCGCGCTGCCATGTCGCCCGCACCGTGGTGCGCCGCGCCGAGCGCGAAACGGTGACGCTGTCGTGCAAGGAACGCGTGCGCCCGCAGGCGATCGGTTACCTCAACCGGCTCTCGGACCTGCTGTTCGTGCTGGCACGGGTGCTGGCGCGTGCCGATGGCCACGGCGAGGTCCTCTGGCGCCACGAACGCCGCTAGGGATACCGCCATGGCGCGCATCCTCGGCTACACCCATCCCGCGTGCCTGGAGCACGACACCGGGCCGGGCCACCCCGAATGCGCCGACCGCCTGGGCGCCGTGCTCGAAGCCCTGCACGAGGCATTGCCGCAGCTGGAATGGATCGAGGCGCCGCGGGCCACCCGCGGACAGCTGCTGCGCGTGCACGACCCGCGCCTGCTGGCCACGGTCCTGTCACCACACCCACCGGGCAGGACCCGGCTCGATCCCGATACGGTGGCCTCGCCCGGCTCGCCCGAGGCGGCGCTGCGCGCGGTCGGCGCAGGCATCGCCGCCACCGAGGCGGTGATGCAGGGCGAAGCCGACGTCGCCTTCTGCGCCGTGCGTCCGCCGGGGCACCACGCCACCGTCGACGCCGCGATGGGCTTCTGCCTGTTCAACAACATCGCCGTTGCCGCGGCGCATGCACTCGACCGCTTCGGCCTGGCGCGCGTGGCGATCGTCGACTTCGACGTGCACCACGGCAACGGCACGCAGGCGATCTTCGAGCAGGATCCGCGCGTGCTCTACCTCAGTTCGCACCAGTCGCCGCTGTATCCAGGCACCGGCGCCGGCAACGAACGCGGCGCCGGCAACATCGTCAACGCGCCGCTGCCGGTCGGCAGCGGCAGCGAGGCGTTCCGGCGCAGCTGGCAGGACCTTCTGCTGCCGGCGCTGGACGCGTTCGCGCCGCAGCTGCTGCTGGTGTCGGCCGGCTTCGACGGCGACCGCCGCGATCCCCACGCGCAGCTGGCGCTCGGCCCGGAGGACTTCGGCTGGCTCACGTGTGAACTGGGCCGGGTGGCCGCCCGCCACTGCGGGGGCCGCGTCGTCTCGATGCTCGAGGGTGGCTACCACCTGCAGGCGCTGGGCGAAGGCGCGGTGGCACACGTGGCTGCGCTGGCGGCAGGCCCCGCCCCGGCTGCATGAACCGGTACTGGTGGCCTGCATTGCCGCTGCACGAGGCTTGCGGCAAGCTAGCGACCTTTCCGCCCCCGGGATTCGTCGCGTGCGAGCTGCGTTCCGCCTGCTGCCCCTGCCGCTCTGCATCGCCCTGTCGCTGGCAGCCCACGCGGATGACGACATCCCGGTGAACTGGGCCCTGTGCCCGGTCGAGGATGCCGTGCCGCTGTTTCCCGACGCCCAGGCACCGGTCGGCAGCGTCGCCGATCGCGAGAACCTGCCCACCGACATCCAGGGTGACGAGACCCTGGGCGTGGACGGTGGCATCTACAACGTGACCGGCAACGTCACCCTGCGCCGCGGCGACCAGTTCCTGGGCACCGACGACATCGCGTTCTCGCAGGCCACCGGCACCTATACCGCCACCGGCAACGTGCGCTACCAGGACTCGGGCATGCGGGTGGTGGCCGAGCGCCTCGAGGGCGACCAGAACACCGACTCGCACCGCATCGACAACGTGCGCTACCAGCTGACCGAACGCCGCGGCAACGGCGGCGCAGAGCGTATCGAGATGCAACAAGCGCAGGGGCGGATGTTCGAGTCCACCTACTCGACCTGCCCGCCCAGCCAGCGCTGGTGGGAGCTGCGTGCGCAGCGCATCGACATCGATACGGATGAAGGCACCGGCGTCGCCCGCAACGCGACCCTGCGCGTGGGCAAGGTGCCCGTGCTGTACGTGCCGTGGGTGGCGTTCCCGATCGATGACCGCCGCCGCACCGGCCTGCTGTATCCCAGCATCGGCCTGTCCAGCCGCAACGGCTTCGACTGGCGCCAGCCGATCTACTTCAACCTCGCGCCCAACTACGACCTCACCCTGACCCCGCGCTGGATGAGCAACCGCGGCCTGCAGCTCGACACCGAGTTCCGCTACCTCACCGATCGCGGCCGCGGCACCTTCGAACTGCAGGCATTGCCCTCGGACGATCTGACCTGGCGCGAGCGAGCCGAGGAAATCGCCGACGGGATCCCGGTCGAGAACTACCGCGAGGACAACCGCGGGATGTTCCGCTACACGGGTGCGCAGAACCTCAACCGCACCTGGCAGGCGCGCGCCAACATGTACTGGATCAGCGATCCGCGCTGGATCGAGGATTCGAGCAGCACTGCGGAAGGACTGGCCGTGTCCTCGCTTCTCAGCAGCGCCGGGGTCTATGGACGCGGCCGGTTCTGGAATGCCGCCCTGCTGGGCGAGTACCGCCACCTCACCGACTACACGATCGACGAGTCGCGGCTGCCCTACAACCGCCTGCCGCGCGCGTATTTCCGCTGGGAGCAGCCGTTCGGCCTGTTCGTCGCCGGCGCCGACACCGAGGCGGTACGGTTCGCCCACGTCGATGCCGAGATCAAGCCAGGCGGCAGCCGCCTTGACCTCAAGCCCTGGCTCAGCATGCCGCTGGAAGGCCCCAGCTGGTATGTCACGCCGACCATGGCCTGGCGGTATACCGGGTACCAGCTGGACGATGCGTTCGCCAACCGCACGCCTTCGCGCAGCCAGCCGATCGGCACCGTCGACGCCGGCCTGTTCTTCGACCGCGACACGCGCTTCCGCGGCGAGACCTTCCTGCATACGCTCGAGCCGCGCGTGTTCTATCTCAATTCGCCCTACCGCGAGCAGGGCGACATGCCGCTGTTCGACACCCGGCCCATGACCTTCAGCTGGGGCCAGTTGTTCCGCGACAACCGCTATTCCGGCGCTGACCGCCAGGGCGACGCCAACCAGCTGACGACGGCCCTCACCACGCGCCTGATCCGCGAGGCCGACGGTCGCGAGAAGCTGTCCGCCAGCGTCGGCCAGATCCGCTACTTCGAGGATGCGCGGGTCACCCTGGGCAACGAGGTTCCGGTCCAGAAGGGCAGCTCGTCCTGGGTGGCTGATGCGAACTACGCGATCAACGATCGCTGGACCGTCGGCGCCTCCTACCAGTGGAACCAGACCAGCCGGCGCGAGGACCTGGCCAGCGTCCGCACCCGCTACCTGGTCGGCGACGACGGCATCATCAACCTGGCCTACCGCTACCGCCGCGACGTGCTGCGCCAGACCGACCTGCTCGAGCAGGTCGACCTATCCTTCCTGTATCCGATCAACCCGTCCTGGAGCCTGGTCGGCCGCTACTACTACTCGATCAAGGACCGGCAGGTGCTCGAAGGCATCGCCGGCGTGCAGTGGGAAAGCTGCTGCATCGCCGCGCGCCTGGTCGGTCGCCGCTACGTGCGCAATACCCGCGGCGAGATGAACGATTCGATCCAGCTCGAGATCGAACTCAAGGGCCTGGGCTCGGCCGGACCCGACAATCGGGGCCGGTTGCGCCGTGCTATCCTCGGCTATCACCGCGACGACCTCTATCTCGTCCCGCCGTCGGAGCTGCGCAGCGGCCTGGACGACGACGAATCTCCCGCAGAACTCTCCCCATGAAGACCCGCTTCGCATTCCTGTGCGCCGCCCTGCTGTTCGTGGGCACCCTCCAGGCGCAATCCGTCCAGCCACTCGAGCGCATCGCCGCGGTGGTCGACGAGGACGTCATCCTGCAGAGCGAGCTGGACCGCGCGGTCGCCAATATCGTGGCCCAGTACGCCAGCCGCCAGGGCCAGCTGCCGCCGCGCGCCGTGCTGGAGCGCCAGGTTCTCGAGCGCCTGGTCCTGGTCAAGCTGCAGACCGCGCGCGCGGCAGAGACCGGCGTGCGCGTGAGCGATGCCGAACTCGACACCGCGGTCGGCAACATCGCCCAGCAGAACAACCTCTCGCCCGACCAGTTGCGCCAGCAGTTGATGCGCGACGGCATGTCGATCGAGGACTTCCGCAGTTCGCTGCGCGATGAAATGGTGATCCAGCGCATGCGCCAGCGCTTCGCGCAGAGCCGGGTCAGCGTCAGCGACGCCGAGGTGGACGCAGCAATGGCCTCGCAGGCGGGCGGCGCGCAGTACCAGCTGGCCCACATCCTGGTGGCGCTGCCGGAAGGCGCGACACCCGAGCAGATCGCGACGGGACAGCAGAAGATCGACGGCATCAAGAGCCTGCTCGACCGCCGTGAAATCGAGTTCGCGGCTGCGGCGGTGCGCTATTCCGACAGTCCAAACGCCCTCGAAGGCGGCAGCCTGGGATGGCGCAGCCTCGATGAAATCCCCGTGGCATTCGCCAACGCGATCCGCACCATGTCGCCCGGCGACGTGATCGGCCCGACCCGCGGGCCGAGCGGCTTCCAGCTGCTGCAGCTGGTGGACACGCGCGAAGGTGAACAGGCTGCAGGTGGCGGTACGGTGACCCAGTACAGCGCCCGCCACATCCTGATCCGCCCGGCCGAAGGCGCCGGCGGCGATGGCGAGGCCAAGGCCCGGATCGACGGCCTGCGTGCGCGTATCGCGGGCGGCGCCGACTTCCAGGAAGTCGCGCGCGAAAGCTCCGATGACACGGTCAGCAAGGCCGAAGGCGGCGATCTGGGCTGGTTCACGCAGGACGAGTTCGGCCCCGAGTTCGGCGGCCAAGTCTCGTTGCTGGAAGACGGCCAGGTCTCCGCCGCGTTCAGGACCCAGGCCGGCTGGCACATCATGCAGCGCGTAGCCGTGCGCCAGGCCAGCGCCGGCGACGACAACAGGCGTGCGCAGATCCGCGAGTCGATCGGCCAGCGCAAGCTGGAAGACGAGTGGGACCGCTACGTGCGCGAGATGCGCGGCGAAGCCTATGTCGACATCCGCGCGGGCAACGCACAGGCCGACAGCGACGGCGGCTGAGATGTCCCGTCCGCGGCTGGCGCTGGTACCGGGCGAACCGGCCGGCGTCGGACCGGAGCTGTGCGTACGCGCCGCGCAGCGCGACTGGGAGGCGGACCTCATTTGCTTTGGCGATCCTGCGACGCTGCAGGACGCCGCCGCGCGTCTCGGCCTGCCGCTGACGCTGCTCGCGCCGGACGCCAAGGCCGCTGCACCGGGTGAACTGCGCCTGGTCGCGATCCCCGCGCCCGTTTCCTGCGCGCCAGGCCAGGCCGATCCACGCAATGCGAGCTCCGTGATCGAGGCGCTGACGCGTGCGGCGTCCGCCTGCCAGGACGGCATTTGCCACGGCATCGTCACCGGCCCGGTGCACAAGGCCACGATCAACCTCGGCGGTATCGCCTACTCGGGTACCACCGAGCTGCTGGCTGCGCACGCTGGCTGCGACGTGGTGATGATGCTGGCCAACGATATCGTGCGCGTCGCGCTTGCCACCACCCACCTGCCGCTGCGCGAAGTCGCGGACGCGATCACGCCCGCAGCGCTTGAGCGCGTGCTGCGCATCCTGCATGGCGCCCTGCAGCGCGAGTTCGGCATCGATGCGCCGCGCATCGCGGTCCTCGGCCTCAACCCGCACGCGGGCGAGGCCGGACACCTGGGGCGCGAGGAGATCGAAGTGATCGAACCACTGCTCGAACGGCTGCGCGCCGAAGGCATGTGCCTGCACGGCCCGCTGCCGGCCGATACCGCCTTCCTGCCGGCAAAACTGCGCGGGTTCGACGCGGTCCTGGCGATGTACCACGACCAGGGCCTGCCGGTGCTCAAGTACAGCGGCTTCGAGCGCGCGGTGAACCTGACCCTGGGCCTGCCGTGGCCGCGCGTCGCCGTCGACCACGGCACCGCCTTCGATCTTGCGGGCAGCGGCCGGGCGGATCCTTCGAGCCTGTTCGCCGCGATCGAAACCTGCGCACGGCTGGCGCGGCGCAATTGCTGAGGCCTGCGGACGTCGGGTTTGTTCTACCGCCTGCAGGGCTTGAAGCGCCTTGCAGTCGTTCGTTCCCGCGTGGCGACAAATCCCGCTCCCACACCCGGGTTCCCGCTATCCTCGCCATGACAGCTTCAGGCGACTGCCGATTCCCGAACATGCAATCAATCGACTGGGCCGATTTCGACAATCGCGATGTGTCGTCCGCGGCGCGCGCGCTGTGAGCGGCTTCAGCGGACCTGCCAAGAAGTCCCTCGGGCAGCACTTCCTGCACGAGCGCGGCGTGGTCGCAAAGATCATCCTCGCGGTCGATCCGAAGCCGGGCGACCGCATCGTCGAGATCGGTCCCGGCCAGGGCGCCATGACCTTCCCGCTGCTGCAGCGCCACGGCAGCCTGACCGCGATCGAGTTCGACCGCGACCTGCTGGCGCCGCTCACCGAAGCGGCACGCCCGCACGGCGAACTCACGCTGGTGCACGCCAACGTGCTGGACGTCGACTTCACCGCGCTCGCGCAGGGCGAGCCGATCCGCCTGGTGGGCAACTTGCCCTACAACCTGTCCTCGCCGATCCTGTTCCACGCACTCGACCACGCCGCGATGGTCCGCGACATGCACTTCATGCTGCAGAAGGAAGTGGTCGACCGCATGGCCGCCGCACCGGGCAGCAAGGTCTACGGCCGGCTGAGCGTGATGCTGCAGGCCTCGTGCCGGGTGACGGCGCTGTTCACGGTCGGACCAGGCGCGTTCCGGCCGCCCCCGAAGGTCGATTCTGCAGTGGTGCGGCTGGTGCCGCGAGCGCCCGACACCGTCGGCATCGACGATCCGGCACGCTTTGCCGCGATCGTCCGCGACGCGTTCGGCCAGCGCCGCAAGACGCTGCGCAACGCCCTGTCCAGGTTGTGTGACGAAAGCGTGATCCGTGCAGCTGACGTCGATCCGCAGGCCCGCGCCGAACAGTTGGCGGTGGCCGACTTCGTGCGCCTTGCAAACCGCACCGCCGAGACCTGAGCGCGGGTGCGGCGGACCGGCCGCGTGCCGCAATTCGCGCAGGCGATGCCGCAAACGTAGTCGAACCATTCACGGCCAACGCATACACTGGGCGCATGAGCCGTACCGCCGACTATAGCCTCGAGATCCAGATCGCAACGCAGTTCCTCGACGAGGAATCCGCGCCCGAGGACGACCGTTACGTATTCGCCTACACCATCCGCATCCGCAACCTCGGCCGCCTGCCCGCGCAGCTGGTGTCCCGCCATTGGGTGATCACCGACGCCAACGGCCGGACCGAGGAAGTGCGCGGCGACGGCGTGGTCGGTGAACAGCCGCGGCTGGAGCCCGGCGAGCAGTTCGTCTACACCTCCGGCGCTACCCTGCCCACCGCGGTCGGCACCATGGAGGGCCGCTACGACATGGTCGGTGACGACGGCACCCGCTTCGACGCACCGATCCCGCCGTTCACGCTCGCCGTGCCGCGCACGCTGCACTGACGCGCGCATGGCCGTCTGGGCGATCGGAGACCTGCAGGGCTGCTACGGCCCCACGCAGCGGCTGCTGGAGAAGATCCGCTTCGATCCGACCAGCGACCGGCTGTGGTTCTGTGGCGACCTGGTCAATCGTGGCGGCGAGTCGCTGGAAACCCTGCGCCTGGTGCATTCACTGCGCGACAACGTCGTCAGCGTGCTTGGCAACCACGATCTGTCGCTGCTCTCGATCGCCGAGCGCAGCGTTCCCGAGCAGCGCAAGGTCAAGCCCGACCTGCAGTCGGTGCTGTTCGCGCAGGACCGCGACATACTGCTCGACTGGCTGCGCATGCAGCCGCTGGTGCATGTCGATCGCGGGCTGGGATGGATGATGGTGCACGCCGGCCTGGCACCCAAGTGGACCACCGCCATCGCCGAACAGCACGCGCGCGAGATCGAGCACAAGCTGCGCGGCGAGGAAGCGCGCAAGCTGCTCAGGAACATGTATGGCGACCAGCCCATCTGGTCGCCGAACCTGCGTGGCTCCGACCGCGACCGCGCGATCATCAACGTGTTCACCCGCATGCGCTACTGCTCGCCGCGCGGACGCATCGCGTTCGAGGAAAAAGGGGCGCCGGGAACGCAGCAGCCGGGCCTGTATCCCTGGTACGAAGTGCCGGGGCGGGTCGAGCGCGACCTGAAGATCGTCTGCGGGCACTGGTCGTCGCTCGGGCTGTTCATCGGCCACGGTGTGCATGCGATCGATACCGGCGCCGTCTGGGGCGGCACGCTCACCGCGCTCCAACTCGACGCCGAAGGGCTGAACATCGTGCAGGTGCCGGGCCGCGACGCGTCGCACTGACCGGCGGCGTGGGGTCGTATCGTTCTCTCGAGCACCGCAGGATCGTCATGCGGGAGGACTTCCACCCGTTCGCGCCTGAAGGCGCTCCTACACGTCGCGACCCTCGCTCGTCCGCTCTTCGCAACGTACGTAATCGACAAACTCGAAATCGAACGCATGCTTCGCGTCGGCACCATGACGTTCGCGTGCGATCGCTTGCCAGGCGTTTTCATCGTACGCGGGGAAGAACGTGTCCGCGTCTTCAACCGCGGTATCGACGCGGGTCAGCCGCAGATCCGTTGCCCGCGGCAGCGCCTGCGCATAGATTCCCGCGCCGCCGATCACGCACAGTTCCCGCGCGCCCTGCTCCGCCACGATCCGCAGCGCCTCGTCCAGCGACGACACCGCACGCATGCCCTCGAACGGCACCCGGCCACTGCGCGTCATCACCAGGTTCAGTCGACCCGGCAGCGCGCGTCCCAGCGAGTCGGCGGTCCTGCGCCCCATCAGCACCGGCTTGCCGAACGTGAGCGCCTTGAAGCGACGCAGGTCGTCGGGCAGGTGCCAGGGCAGCGCATTGCCTTTGCCGATCGCGCGGTTGCGGTCCAGCGCGACGATCAGGACCACGCGCAGCGGCTGCCTGGCGATGTCGGATCCGGAACTGTCCGCCGGCCCGCCATCCACCACGACCGGCCGGCCCACGCTCACACCGCCACCGGGGCCTTGATCGCCGGATGCGGGTCGTAGCCCTCGATCACGATGTCGTCAAAGCCGAACGCAAACAGGTCGCCGACGTCCGGATTGAGCCGCAGCCGCGGCAACGGCCGCGACGCGCGCGCCAGTTGCTCG
This sequence comes from Luteimonas sp. A482, assembly GCF_054072655.1. Taxonomy (NCBI): domain Bacteria; kingdom Pseudomonadati; phylum Pseudomonadota; class Gammaproteobacteria; order Lysobacterales; family Lysobacteraceae; genus Luteimonas; species Luteimonas sp. A482. The sequence goes on along the minus strand of NZ_JBSVRO010000004.1, from coordinate 180,356 downwards.
CGCGCCTGGTCGTAATGATTCGAATACAGGTGCGCATCACCCAGCGTGTGCACGAAATCGCCCACGCCCAGCCCGGTCGCCTGCGCCACCATGTGGGTGAGCAGCGCGTAGCTGGCGATGTTGAACGGAACGCCGAGGAAGATGTCGCCGCTGCGCTGGTAGAGCTGGCAGCTCAGCTTCCCGTCCACCACGTAGAACTGGAACAGCGAGTGGCAGGGCATCAGCGCCATCTGCGGCAGCTCGGCCACGTTCCATGCACTGATCACCAGCCGGCGCGAGTCGGGATTGCGGCTGATCTCGTCGACCAGCCACTGCATCTGGTCGATGTGGCCACCCTTCCCGTCGGGCCATGCGCGCCACTGGCGGCCATAGACCGGGCCGAGTTCGCCCTGGTCGTCCGCCCACTCGTCCCAGATGCCGACGCCGTTGTCCTTGAGGTAGGCGATGTTGGTGTCGCCCTTCAGGAACCACAGCAGCTCGTGGATGATCGAGCGCAGGTGCAGCTTCTTGGTGGTGACCAGCGGGAAGCCTTCGCCCAGGTCGAAGCGCATCTGCCAGCCGAACACGCTGCGCGTGCCGGTGCCGGTGCGGTCGGACTTCTCCGCGCCGTGCTCCAGCACGTGCCGCAGCAGATCGAGGTATTGCTTCATGGCGTACCGCCTGCCGGCGACGGCTGCAGGGTCGGCGCGCTGTGAGACTTCCACAGCAGGAACAGGCCCAGCGCGATGAGCGGAAGCGACAGCAGCTGTCCCATCGTCAGCCAACCGAGGGCCAGATAGCCGATGTCGGCATCGGGCACGCGCACGAACTCGACCACGAAGCGAAACACCCCGTACAGCAGTGCGAACAGTCCGGTGAGCGCATAGCGCGGACGCGGCTTCGACGAATACCACCACAGCACCACGAACATCACCAGCCCCTCCAGGAAGGCCTGGTAAAGCTGCGAAGGGTGACGCGCGAATGCGTCCAGCGCACCGGACGCGAACTGCGCCTGCATCTGCTCGGCGCTCCAGCCTGCGAAGCGCGGATCGGTCGGGAATACCACGCCCCAACCGGCCTGCGTGTATTTGCCCCAGAGCTCGGCGCCGATGTAGTTGCCGATGCGGCCCAGGCCCAGGCCCGGTGGCACCCACGGGACGATGAAGTCGAGCACATCGACCAAGTGCAGCCCCTGGCGCCGTGCCCAGTACCAGGCGGCCACGAGCACGCCCAACAGCCCACCGTGGAAGCTCATCCCGCCTTCCCAGATCTTGAGCATCCGCACCGGATCGGCCAGGTAGCCGCCGAGATCGTAGAACAGGATCGAGCCCAGCCGGCCGCCCAGCACCACGCCGATCATGCCGTAGAACAGCAGGTCGCCGAAGGCGTTGGCGTCCACCGGCAGGCGCCCGTCGCGGATCCGCCGGTTGCCCAGCCACCAGGCGCTCGCGAAGGCCAGCAGGTACATCAGCCCGTACCAGTGCACGCGCACCGGGCCGAGCGCGAACGCAACCGGATCGATCTGGTGGAGATGGATCATGGGATGCGCGTCACTCCGGGCCGGTTGCCGTCATTGTGCCCGACGCCCAAGCGCCGGGCACCACCTGCGCCTGCACTGCTCAGAGCCGCACGTCCACGCCGGTCGTGGCCCGCTCGCCGCGCCCGCGTGCATTGCGCTTGACCCAGAGGTTGAGGCATTCCACCAGCGCCGAGAAGCCCATGGCGCCGTAGATGTAGCCGCGCGGGATATGCACTTCCAGGCCTTCGGCGATCAGATAGGCGCCGATCAGCAGGATGAAGGCCAGCGCCAGCATCTTGATGGTCGGGTTGTTGTCGATGAAGTGGCCCAGCGGACGCGCCGCGAGCAGCATCACCGCCACCGCGATCAGGATCGCCGCGACCATCACCGGGATGTAGTCGCCGGCCATGCCGACGGCCGCGATCACCGAGTCCAGCGAGAACACGATGTCGATGACGGCGATCTGCGCGATCACGCCCGCGAACGACACCTTGGGTTTCGCATCCACGTCCTCCGACTCAGGCTCGCCGACGATGAGGTCGCGGATTTCCATCGCGCCCTTCACCAGCAGGAACAGGCCGCCCAGGACCAGCACCAGGTCGCGCACCGAAATGCCCTGGCCCAGGACCACGAACAGGTCCGAGGTCAGGCCCGCCAGCCAGGCCAGCGTCAGCAGCAGCCCGATGCGGGTGATGCAGGCCACCGCGATGCCGAACTTGCGCGCGAACTCGCGCCGCTCCGGCGGCAGCTTGCTGACCGCGATCGAGATGAACACCAGGTTGTCGATGCCCAGCACGATCTCGATCGTGCTCAAGGTCAACAGCAGGATCCAGACCTGTGGATCAGTCACCAATTCCAGCATCGAAGCACTTCCTCTTTTTCGGTTTCTACAGCCAGCGCGGGAGCAGGACCAGGCCCCACACCAGCAAAACGTTGAGCATGCTCACGAACACAGCGGCCGAACCCATGTCCTTGGCGCGTCCGGCCAGCTCGTGGTGCTCGGGGCCGTAGCGCTCGATCACCGCCTCGATGGCGGAATTGAGCAGTTCGACCACCAGCACCAGCAGGCAGCTGCCCAGCAGCAGCGCGCGTTCCACGCCGTCGGCGCCCAGCCACAGCGCCAGCGGAGCGAGGACGACCAGCAGGTACACCTCGAGCCGGAACGACGACTCATGGAGCCACGCCGCCTTGAGCCCCTGCAGCGACCACACGGCTGCCATCAGGATGCGGGCGGGACGGCGGGGCAGGTGTCCGGTTTCGTCGGCCATCACGCGGCGCCGGCTTCGCGCCCGGGACCGTAGCCTTCGATCAGGTGACCGGCGACATCGGAACAGGACTGCCACGGGATCGACAGCATGCGGGATTCAGCAGCGCGGCCACTGCCGCAACCCCGCAATTTTGCCACAGCGGCGCGTGATTCCCACGTCTTCCAGCGCGGGAAAGCGTTGGAAGCACGCGGCAAGCGGCTGACGACTGCGACCACCATTCCACGGGCCGGGAAAGGCCTTCAGCGCGACTGGTGACCCCGCCAGCGGGCGCGCGCGAAGTTTGTCCGGAAAGCCGACCCCCGCACCGCCCCGCGCTACGGCGACAGCTGCAGCGCGTCTCAAGCGACGCCCGGGACCGGTCGATTCAACCCTGCGTGCGCCGTGAAAGCGCGCCTTTGGCTAGTGCTACTGCTGCCGCAGCGCCTCGATCGGATCGAGCTGACTGGCCTTGCGCGCCGGGTAGTAGCCGAAGAACAGCCCGGTGGCGATCGAGAATCCCGCCGCCAGCGCGATGACCTGGCCGTTGAGTTCGACCGGCAGCTCGCTGTTGAACTGCCCGACCAGCAACGCGCCGGCGATTCCGATCAGGATGCCGAGCAGGCCGCCGCCCAGCGACAGCAGCATGGCCTCGGCCAGGAACTGGCGGCGGATATCGGTCGGCCCGGCGCCGACCGCCATCCGCAGCCCGATCTCGCGGATGCGTTCGGTCACCGACACCAGCATGATGTTCATGATGCCGATGCCGCCGACGATCAGCGAGATCGTCGCCACCGCACCCAGCAGCCACGACATCAGGCGCGTGGTGGCGGTGCGCGTGGCCACGATCTCGGACATGTTGCGCACGCGGAAGTCGTCGTCCGCACCCGGCGTGATGCGATGGCGCTGGCGCAGCAGCGATTCGATCTCGCCCTGCACCCAGGCCAGGTCGTCGGGGTTGGTGACCGCCAACGAGATTTCCATCACCGCGCCCGGCGGCATGCCCATCGAACCCATCAGCCGACGGCGCGCGGTTTCCAGCGGCACCATCACGATCTCGTCCTGGTCGCGCCCCCAGCTGCTCTGGCCCTTGGGCGCAAGCGTGCCGGCTACCGTCAGCGGCACGCGGCCGATGCGGATGGTCTCGCCGATACCGCTCTCTTCGCCGAACAGCTCGCGGCGCACGGTCTCGCCGATCAGCACCGACTTGTCGCCGCCGGCTTCGTCGAAGCCCTGGCCATCGCTGAGGGCCCAGCCGTTGATCACCAGGTAGTCCGGCTCGACGCCTTGCCAGCTGCTGTTCCAGTTGCGCTCGGCATAGACCACCTGGCTGCTGCCGCGCAGCGAGCCGGAGATGTACTGCACTTCGGGCATCTCGCTGCGGATCGCATCGACGTCGCCCTGGTTCAGAGTGTAGAAGCTGCTCGCGCTCATGCGCACACCGCCGCTGCTGCGCGCGACGTTGGGCGAGATGTCCAGGCGCTGCGAGCCCAGGCCCGCGACCATCTTGTCGATTTCCGCCTGCGTGCCCTGCCCGACCGACACCATCACGATCACCGAGGCGATGCCGATGATCACGCCCAGCGAGGTCAGCGCGCTGCGCATCCAGTTGCCGCGCAGCGCGAACAGGGCGGTGCGCAGGACGTCGCTGAACTTCATGCGGAATGCTCCGGTTGTTTCCCGCGGCCATCCATGGCGCAAGCCAGACCGCTCACGGATCGCCTGGCCCGGCCATCCCAGGCCGGGCGCTCGCAGCCGCGGCCGATGCCGATAGGGCATCGGCCAAGCGCGGCTCCTCGCCCTCGTGCAGTTGGCCGTCGTGCATCACGCAGGTGCGGTCGGCGTGGGCGGCGACTTCGGGATCATGGGTGATCAGGACCACGGTGTGATCCTCGTCGCGCAGCCGCTTGAACAGGGTGAGGATCTCCTCGCCGGTCTTCGAGTCGAGCGCACCGGTGGGCTCGTCGGCGAGCAGGATCGGCGGGCGGTTGATCAGCGCACGCGCGATCGCGACGCGCTGCTGCTGGCCGCCCGACAGCTCGCTGGGGCGGTGGTGGCTGCGGCCCGACAGGCCCACCGCCGCGAGCGCCTCCTGCGCCAGTCGCCTGCGCTCGGCCGGGGGCACCTGGGCATACCCCAGCGGCATGGCCACGTTGTCCTCGGCCGACATGCGCGGCAGCAGGTTGAAGCCCTGGAACACGAATCCGATCTTGTCGCGGCGCAGCGCGGCCAGCTGCTCGCGGTCCAGCGTCGCCACGTCGATGCCGTCGCACAGGTACTGGCCCGAGGTCGGCGTGTCGAGGCAGCCGACCAGGTTCATCAGGGTCGATTTGCCGGAACCGGACGGTCCCATGATGGCGATGAACTCGCCGCGCGCGATGCGCAGGTCCACGCCCACCAGCGCGACGACCTCGGCCTGGCTGCCTTCGGCATAGACCTTGCGCAGGCCGCGGGTTTCGATCACCGGGATGGCGGGCGTACTCATCTGCGCGCGCGCTCGCCGGTGATGATCTCGTCGCCGGCTTCGACGCCGCCGCGGACCTCGGTGCTGGTGCCGTCGCTCGCGCCCACGCGCACCTGCACCGCCTCGCGCCGGCCATCGGCCAGCCGGTACAGGGTGGCGCGGGTGGCACCGAGGGACGAGGCCAGCGCCGCATTCCAGCGCGCGCGCTGCGCCTCGTCGAGCGTACGGGTGAAACCGGCGAAGCTTTCCTGCATGCGCTCGAGCATGCGCTGGCGCATCTGCGCGCGCATGGCCGGATCGGGTGCGCCCCCGGGCCTCGCCATGCCCGGCGGGCCGCCGGCGCCTGGGCGCGATTGCCCCTGGGGGGGCGCGGCCTGGCGCTGCGCCTCGGCGCGCTCGCGTTGTGCCGCCAGCGCCGCATCGAAGGCGGCGCGCTGGCTGTCGTCAAGCTCCAGCTCCGCCGCCACGCGCTCGAGTTCCTCGAGCATGCCAGCGCCACCGCGTGCCGCGCCGCCCTGTCCAGGCTCGGCCTCGCCCACCGGCTTGTAGCGCAGTGCCGCATTGGACACCTTCAGCACGTCCTGGCGATTGCTGACCTCGATCTCGGCGTTGACGGTGAGTCCGGGCAGCAAGGTGTTGTCGGAATTGTCCACGCTCACCACCACCGGGTAGGTCACCACGTTGTTGGTGGTGGTCGCGGCGAGGCGCACCTGGTCGACCACGCCGCGGAACTGGCGGTCCGGGAACGCATCGGCTGTGAACGACACCGCCTGCCCTGCCTTGACCTGGCCGATGTCAGCCTCGTCGACCGCCAGCTCGATCTTCATCTTGGACAGGTCTTCGGCGATGGTGAACAGCTCCGGCGACTGCAGGCTGGCCGCCACGGTCTGGCCTGGCTCGATGGTGCGGGTCAGCACCACGCCATCGACCGGTGAAGTGATCACCGTGCGCTCGAGGTTGACCCGGGTGGTCTCGGTGGACGCGGTCTGCTGGCGGATCTGCGCCTGGGTCGAGGCGATCTGCGCACGCGCCTGGTCCAGCGCTGCGCGCGCCTGGTCGACGTCGGACTGCGCGACCAGCTTCTGCGTGCCGAGGTCGGCCTTGCGGCGATAGTCCAGTTCGGCGTTGCGCAGCGTCGCCTGCGCCTGGGCCAGCGAGGCGCGCGCACTGGCGATCTGCGCGGCGCCCTGCTCGATCTGCGCCTCGTAGGTGCGCGGATCGATGCGCGCAAGCACGTCACCCTGCTTGACCTGGCTGTTGAAGTCGACCAGCACGTCGGTGACCTGCCCGGAGATCTGGCTGCCCACGGTCACCGTCGAGATGGCGCTGAGCGTGCCGGTGGCGGAGATCGCCACACGGATGTCGCCGCGCTCCACCTGCACCGTGCGCCAGGGCGATTCGTCGCCACCTTCGCGCGAACCCGACCACCACAGCCACGCGACGATCGCAAGCGCGACGACTGCGATCACGACCACGAGTGAACGGGGGAACGATCGCCGGCGGCGGGTCGTGGGTTGCTTCATGCGTAGGGTCCGGAGACAGTCTGGCGTCGTTGGAGGCTAACGCGCGGCCTCGGCGCCGGTTGACAGCGCCGGCACGCGATCCATCCGCGGCTCAGGAAGACGCGGGCGGCGTGAAGCGCAGGGTCGCGACGGTTCCCTGCTCCTGCACGCTGTCGAGCCTGAGCTGCCAGCCGAACCTGCGCACCAGGCGGTTGGCGATGGTCAGGCCGAAGCCCTTGCCCAGCGGGCTGAAGGCATCGGCGCGGAAGAACGGATCGTAGACATGCTGCAGGGTGTCGGCCGACATACCGATCCCGCTGTCGCGCACGATCACGGCGTCCGCCTCCACCCGCACTTCGACGCTGCCCTCCTGGGTGAAGTTGCAGGCGTTCTGCAGCAGGTTGCGCACCACCATGCCCAGCACGCTCGGCGGCGCGAAAAGCTGCGGCGCGACATCGGCCGAGACGTGCAGCTCGACCGGCTTGCCGGCAAGCAACGGACGCGCCCGCTCCACTTCCTCCAGCACCATCTCGCGGACATCGATATCCTCGCTCACCGGTGCGACGCCGCTCTCGCGCGCGAGCACGAGGAAGGCATCGATCACCGCCTCCATGTCGCGCGCGGCGCGCTGGATACGCTCGAGCGAGCGGCGCCCGTGCGGCGGCAGCGACGGGTCGGCGTACAGCATGTCGCTTGCGACCCGGATCACGGTCAGCGGCGTGCGCAGCTCATGGCTGGCATCGCGGGTGAAATCGCGCTCACGCTGCACGAACTCCGCCACGCGTCCAGCCAGCCCGTGCAGGGCGTTCGAAAGCGCCTGGACCTCATGGCTGGGCTCCCCGGAAAAGCTCGACACCGCCAGCGGCGTGGTCAGGTCGCCCTGCATCGGATCCCAGCGCGAGACTTCCTCTGCGAGGCGGTTGACGGGAAGCACGATGCTGCGCGACTTACGGTAGGTCAGCGAGGTGATCACCAGCGCGGTGAGCAGTCCCAGCAGGGTCATCACCCCGGCCGAGGTCCACATCAACTCGTCCACCGCGTGCGTGCGCAGGACCAGGTAAAGCACCCCCTCTGGCCGCCGCTCCACAAGCACGGCCTTGTGCGAGCGGTAAATGAAGTTCACGCCCTCGGGCAGCGATTCCACGTAGGGAGGGATCGCCTCCCGGTCCCGGTCCGAGGTGAAATAACCCTGGATCGTGCGCGTCGAAGGAAGGGGCGGGGCCAGGCGGCCGTCCGTCTGCCGGTCCCAGAACGCCTGTGCTTCGACGACCAGTCGCTGTCGGATCAGCGCGTCACGGGTGAGCAGGGTGAGCATGCTCACCCCAAACACCACCGCGAGGATCAGCAGCAGCCCCTGGGTGACGAACGCATAGCGGATCTTGCGGGGCAACCCCTGCGGCATTGCGTGGTCCGCAGGGTCAGGTCGGTGACTGGTCGATGTCGGCGATCCGGTAGCCCGCGCTCTGCACGGTGTGCAGCAGCGGCTTGTCGAAGGGCTTGTCGATGATCTTGCGCAGGTTGTAGAGATGGCTGCGCAGGGTGTCCGAATCGGGCAGCCCGTTGCCCCAGATCTCGCGCTCGATCTCCTGGCGGTTCACCACGCGCGGCGACTCGCGCATGAGGATGGTCAGCAGCTTCATGCCGATCGGCGACAGCTGCAGCTCGGTGCCGCCGCGGGTGGCGCGCATGCTGGCCGGATCGAGCACGAGGTCGGCGACCTTGAGCACTTCCGAGCCGACCTGTCGGCGCTCGCGCCGGATCAGGGCACGCAGCCGGGCTTCGAGCTCCTGGATGGCGAAGGGCTTGGTCAGGTAGTCGTCGGCGCCCGAAGACAGGCCGCTGAGCTTTTCGTCCAGCGTGTCGCGCGCGGTCAGCATCAGCACCGGGGTCGACTTGCGCGCTTCGGAACGGAGCCGCTTGCACACTTCCACCCCGTCCAGGCGTGGCAGCATCAGGTCCAGCACGATCACGTCGTAGCTGTTCTCCACGGCCAGCCGGTAGCCGTCCAGGCCATCGGAGGCGTAGTCGACCTCGAAACCGCGCCCTTCCAGATATTCACCCACCATTTCCGAGATGTTGCGGTTGTCCTCGACGATCAGGACCAGCCCGCCGGTTTCCTGCCCTGCACGCATGTTTGATTTCCTCGAAGGGGTCTTCAGCTTTGTGAAAGGTGCCAGCCGGACTGTACAAGCGCCGTGAAGATCGATGCTCTTCTGCGCGTCCCGCCACCTCCGGATTGCCCCATGCCCCCCGTTCGACCGCCTGGTCCCGATCCTGCTGCTGATCGGCTCCAACATCTTCATGACCTTCGCCTGGTACGGGCACCTGAAGTACAAGTCCTCGGCGCTGTTCCCGGTGATCCTGATCAGCTGGGGCATCGCGTTTTTCGAGTACTGCCTGATGGTGCCGGCCAATCGGCTCGGCTCGGCGTTCTATTCGGCGCCGCAGCTCAAGGGCATGCAGGAGGTCATCACCCTGCTGGTCTTCGCCGGGTTCTCGGCCTGGTATCTCGACCAGCCGCTGAAGTGGAACCACTGGGCGGGCTTCGGCCTGATCGTGGTGGCCGCGTGGCTGATCTTCCTGGATTAGCCGCGCCCTCGCCTGTCATCTCGACCGCAGGGAGAGATCTGCGGCCGGGATTTCTCCCTGCGGTGGAAATGACATCAGGTTGTGCGAATGGCATCGGTGCGAATGGCATCAGGCAGTGGAGGCAAGGCCACGAACGCCGCACCGTGATCTGTCGAGCCCGCCCTCAGAACCGGATCTTCCCGATGAGGATGTCCTTGAACATCACCCAGTCGCCGGCGAAGGAATAGAACGGGTGGTGGAAGGTTGCCGGCCGGTTCTTCTCGAAGAAGAAGTGCCCGATCCAGGCGAAGGCGTAGCCGCAGGCCAGCGCCGCCAGCAGCCACCATGGGTTGCGCCCGACGACGGCCAATGCGACCAGGACCAGCGCGCCGCAGCTGCCGATGAAGTGCAGCCGGCGCGAGCTGCGGTTTGAATGTTCGCCCAGGTAGAACGGGTAGAACTCGCGGAAGCTGGCGAAGCGGCGCATCTGCTCTCCGGTCAGGCGGGCCTTGGCGAGAACATGATGACCGCCATGCCGAGCAGGCACAACGCCGCGCCCAGCAGGTCCCAGCGGGTCGGCTTGACCGCGTCCACCGCCCACAGCCAGACCAGGGCCACGCTGACATAGACGCCGCCATAGGCGGCATACACGCGCCCCGCTGCAGTGGGATGCAGGGTCAACAGCCAGACGAAGAGCGCCAGGCTGGCCGCGGCCGGCAGCAGCAGCCAGCTGCTGCCGCTCTTGCGCAGCCACAGGTACGGCAGATAGCAGCCGAGGATCTCGGCGAGGGCTGTGGCGGTGAAGAGCAGGAAGGTTTTCATGTCGCGATTGTGCGGTGGATGGCGCGGACTGTCCGGGCCGTGGCCGATGCCTCGCGTGTGGGCTGGATTACTCGCCCGCTTTCACCCGCTGCCAGTATCCCTCCTGCTGTTGCAGCGTCATGTCCTCCAGCCGCACGCCATCGGCCGCCGCCAGCACTTCCATCTGCCGGAACCGGCGTTCGAACTTGAGGTTGGCGCCACGCAGCGCCGATCCCACGTCCACGCGGGCGTGGCGGGCAAGATTCGCTGCGACAAACAGCAGGTCACCGATCTCTTCCTGCAGCCGCGCCTGCGCAGCGGTATCGGCAGGTGCCGCGGCCACCGCGGCGAATTCGGCGCGTACCTCATCGATCTCTTCGTGCAGCTTGTCGATGACCGGCGCGGGGCCGGGCCAGTCGAAGCCCACGCGTGCGGCGCGCCCCTGCAGTTTCAGCGCGCGCTGCCACTCCGGCAGTCCGCGCGAAATTCCCGCCAGCGCCGATGCGTCCGCATGGCCGGCGGCCTCGCGCTCGGCGCGCTTGATCTGCTCCCAGCTCGCGGTCTGCGCCTGCGCATCGCCGATCTCCGCATCGCCGAACACATGCGGGTGCCGTCGCAGCATCTTGTCGGAGATTGCCGCGACCACGTCGCCGAAAGCGAACGTGCCCTGTTCCTCGGCCATGCGCGCATGGAACACCACCTGCAGCAGCAGGTCACCCAGCTCGTCCTTCAGCGCGGGCATGTCCCCCCGATCGATCGCATCGGCGACCTCGTAGGCCTCCTCGATGGTGTACGGGGCGATGGTCGAGAAGTCCTGCTCCAGGTCCCAGGGACAGCCGCCGTCGGGATCGCGCAGCCGGGCCATGATCGCGAGCAGTTCCTGGATGTCGCGCTGCGGCCGGTTCAATGCGGTCTCCTGCGTACAAGAATTGGCCACGGATGACGCGGATTAACGCGGATGGAAAAGCGCAAGAGGATGGACCAGCGCTCATCTCTCTCTCACAAGTATTCCTGCCTTGATCCGCGCTTATCCGCGTGATCCGCGTGATCCGCGGCAAAATCATTCTTCCAGCCACGACCGCCAAGGCAGCGAGGGATCACCCATCGCGATGAAATCGCCATTGAGCACGGTGTCGCGCTGGTTGTAGCGGAACGGCCGACCCCGCGGATCGAGCAGCGCGCCACCGGCGGCTTCGAGGATGGCCTGGCCGGCGCCGGTGTCCCATTCGCTGGTCGGGCCGAAGCGCGGGTAGACGTCCATCGTGCCCTCGGCGAGGCGGCAGAACTTGAGCGAAGAGCCGAGACCGACGGGCTCGACCTCGCCCATCCGCGCCATCAGCGCCTCGGTGCGAGCGCTGCGATGCGAGCGACTGGCGGCCACGCGCAAGGGCGCGGCGGCGGGCGCACGCACGCGCGCCGGACGCTCGCCATCGTTGTCGCAGCGGAATGCGCCCTGCCCCGGCGTGCCGTGCCAGAGCACGCCGGTGACCGGCGCCTGGATCACGCCGAACACGGCCACGCCCTCGTCGATCAGGGCGATGTTGACGGTGAACTCGCCGTTGCGCTTGACGAACTCGCGCGTGCCGTCGAGCGGGTCGACCAGCCACAGCCGGCTCCAGCCGCGGCGCGTCGCGGTATCGACCAGGTGCGCCGATTCCTCCGACAGCACAGGGATGTCGGGCGTGAGCAGCGCCAGTCCGTCGACGATGCAATGGTGGGCGGCCAGGTCGGCCTCGGTGAGCGGGCTGGCGTCGGCCTTGTGGGTGACGTCGAAGCCGCCCTCGTAGATGCGGATGATCGCGGCGGCCGCCTCGCGCGCGATGGCGATCACGCCCTCGCGCATGGCCGGGGTCACGAGGCCTGCGGAATCAGGCACGGGCTTCGCGCTGCAGGTACTGGCGGGCGGCGAACAGCGCCGCGATGGAGCGGCCTTCGGAGAAGTCCTCGCGCAGGGCCAGCTCGTCCAGCGCGTCGAAACGCCAGGGCACCACTTCCAGCTCTTCCGGCTCGTCTCCGGGCAGGCGCTCGGGATACAGGTCGCGCGCCAGTACCACCGTGGTTTCATGGCTCATGTAGACCGGCGCGAGGGTCAGCGTGCGCACCACATCGAGGCGGCGCGCACCGTAGCCGGCCTCTTCCTTGAGTTCGCGGTCCGCGGCCTGCAGCGGCGTCTCGCCGGCGTCAACCCGGCCCTTGACCAGCCCGAGCTCATAGCGGTGCAGGCCCGCGGCGTATTCGCGCACCAGCAGCACGGTGTTCTCGTCGAGCATCGGCACTACCGCAACCGCGCCGTGGCCGCGCCCGCGCAGGCGTTCGAACTGGCGGCGTTCGCCGTTGCTGAACTCCAGGTCCAGCCGTTCCAGGCGGTAGGGGCCGGCGTCATGCTCGGTGATGCCATGGATCGTCGGCAGGCGGCGGCTCAAGGCGCCACCCCGGACGGGTCACGGGCAATAATGGGGGCATGTCGACTCACGATGGCTCCATTCTAGACGAGGCCGACCGCTGGCGTTCGCGCGATCTGGCCGTGCTGTGGCACCCGTGCACGCAGATGCGCGAGCATCCGGACGTGCTGCCGCTGCTGACCGTAGCGCGAGGCGACGGCGCCTGGCTGGTGGGCCACGACGGCAGCCGCACGCTCGATGCGGTGAGCAGCTGGTGGGTCAACCTGCATGGGCACGCGGAGCCGCGCATCGCCGCGGCCATCGCGCGCCAGGCCGGCACGTTGGAGCAGGTGATCCTTGCCGGCTGCTCGCACCCGCCTGCGGTCGAACTGGCCGAGCGCCTGCTGGCGATCGCCCCGCGCCAGGTCGGTCGCGCGCCACTGTCGAAGGTGTTCTACGCCGACAACGGTTCGGCCGGGATCGAAGTCGCGCTGAAGATGGCCTTCCACTGGTTCCGCAATCGCGGCGACGAACCGCGGCGCACGAAGTTCATCGCGCTGCACAACGGCTACCACGGCGAGACCATCGGCGCGCTGTCGGTTGGCGACATTCCGCTGTACCGGCGCATCTATGCACCGCTGCTGATGGCATCGGTGTTCGCGCCCTCGCCCGACGCGTATCTCGCGCGCGAAGGACAGAGCCCGGAAGCCTGCGCCGAGGATGCCGCCGATGCGCTGGCGCATCTGCTCGACGAGCACGCCGGCGAGATCTGCGCGCTGGTGCTCGAGCCGCTGGTGCAGTGCGCCGGCGGCATGCGCATGCACCATCCGGCGTACCTGCGGCGTGCGCGCGAGCTGTGCGACGTGCACGGAATCTTCCTGATCGCCGATGAGATCGCGGTCGGCTTCGGCCGCACCGGCACGATGTTCGCCTGCGAGCAGGCGGGCATCCAGCCAGACCTGCTGTGCCTGTCCAAGGGCCTGACCGGAGGCTTCCTGCCGCTGGCCGCGGTGCTGGCCACCGGCGTGATCTTCGATGGCTTCCTCGACGACTCGCGCGAGCGCGCCTTCCTGCATTCGCACAGCTACACCGGCAACCCGCTGGCCTGCGCCGCCGCACTGGCGTCGCTGGACATCTTCGAATCCGACGGCGTGCTGGCCCGCAACCGGCGCACGGCCGCGCGCATGGCGGAGCTGGCGGCGCCGCTGACCGACCATCCGCACGTGGCCGAGGTGCGGCAGACCGGGATGATCGTCGCCATCGAGCTGGCCCGGGACGGCCGCAAGGCCACCCCGTTCGATTCCGCGCGCCGCATCGGCCTGCATGCCTACCGGCATGCGCTCGAACACGGCGTGCTGCTGCGCCCACTGGGCGACGTGCTGTACTGGATGCCGCCCTACTGCATCGACGACGACCAGCTCGACCTGTTGGCCGCCGTCACACGTTCCGCGATCGAGGCGGCGACGACGTGAGGCACGGGGGGTTTTGCCACGGATTGCGCGGATGGACGCGGATCAGGAGCAAAGGCGTGTGGTTCGTGCCGCCACCATCCGCCGGCCGGGCTCACCAGTGACCGCTTTCATCCGCGTTGATCCGCGCAATCCGTGGCCAAACACATGCGCCTGACCCGAGCCCACGTCGACCTGCCCCTCACGCCCGGCGCGCGCATCAGCCTGCCCGAGGACGCCGCCACCCACCTGCTGCGTGTGCTGCGCCTGCGCGAGGGCGATGCCTGCGTGCTGTTCAACGGCGATGGGCATGACTACGACGCGCGCATCGTCGCCACCGGCAAGCGCGGTGGCGAGGTCGAGGTGGTCGGCCGGCGCGTCGTCGACAGCGAGTCGCCGCTGCGCCTCACCCTGGTCCAGGGCATTGCACGCGGCGAGAAGATGGACCTGATCCTGCAGAAGGCCACCGAACTGGGCGTGGCGCGGATCGTTCCCGTGGACGCCGAGCGCACCGAGGTGCGGCTGGAAGGTGCGCGCCTGGCCAAACGCATCGCGCACTGGCGCGGCGTGGTGGCCTCGGCCTGCGGGCAATGCGGCCGTGCGCGCGTGCCGGAGGTGGCCGACCCGGTCGACATCGCGCGCATCGCCGGCGAGGCGCCGGAGTCGACGCTCAGGCTGACCCTGGATCCGGCCGGCACGCAGACGCTGTCGACGCTGGCCGCAGCAGTGACCGTCGGCATGACCCCAGCGATCGCGCTCGCGATCGGGCCCGAAGGCGGCTGGGCGCCGCGTGATCGCGGCCACCTGCACGCGGCAGGCTACGAAGGGCTGCGTCTGGGCCCGCGGATCCTGCGTACCGAAACCGCGGGCCTGGCGGCGATCGCCGCGCTGCAGGCGCTGTACGGCGACCTGCGCGGCTGAGACAGGCTCAGGCGGCCAACGCCCCGCGCAGCGCCAGTTCGATCCCGTCGATGTCCGGGACCAGCGCGGCCTCGTCGTTGAAACGCACGCGCGCACGCACGCCTGGCGCCAGCGGCGCGCTGTCATCGGCGTCCTCAAGGCGCTCGCGCGAAACCGTCACCAGTCGCGGGAAGCCCTTGGTCAACAGGGCGAAGTACGGCATCGTCGGCTGTCCGCCGAGGGTCTTGAGCACGACCACCTTGTGGCCCAGGCCACCCTCTTCTGGGCCCTGTCCGGTGAACGGCGCGAACGCCACCAGCGGAAGCCGCCAGCCACGCCACCGGATGGTGCCCAGCAGCCAGTCCGGGGCCGCATCGACCGGATCGGGCTCGGCGTAGGACAGCACCTCGGAAATCGTGGCGTTGGGCAGCAGCAGCCGCGCGGCTCCGGTCTGGATCAGTACGGCGCGGATGTCGGAGGGGACTGAATTCATCACTGCATCCCGTTCGGATCAGGGTTGGGGCGCTCGCCCGGCGCCGACCAGCGGTCGAGCAGGATGTTGGCCAGTTGCGTCGGGCTGCCGTGTCCGGCCCCTGCATCGATCGCGGCGCGCGCGGCGGCCGGCTCGTAGCAGCCCTCGTCGGGCGTCTGGCCCAGGACCAGTCCGCCCCAGCTGCCGTCCGCCACCGCCGGCACCAGCGCTGCATCGGCGCCGCTCAGGAACAGCACCGCGCTGTCGCCTGCGGGCAGGAGCGCGGCAGGGTCGAGCGCCTGGCCGGCATCGAAGATCCAGCCCGACGCAGCAGCGCGGATACCCAGGCCTGGCGGAACGAAGTAAATGCTTCCAGGAGAGGCCATCTGACCCGCCTCGGCCACGCTCACCGGCGCCGAGGTCGCGCGCGTCATCTGCTTGACCAGCCGGTCGTAGCGACCACCGTCCAGCGGCAGCCGGATCAGGATCGGCCTGGCGAATTCGCCGGGCAACGCCGACAGCAGCTGGCGGACCGCATCGGGTCCGCCCAGGCCAGCCTCGATCAGCACCAGCCCATGCCGCGGCCTGCCATGGCCGTAGCTGTCCGGATCCACCAGCGACAGGCCGCCGGCCAGTGCATCCACGTCGAAGGATTCCGTCGGCATCCGGTGCGCGGCCGGGGCGACCGGGGCGTGGCCGTCTTCGACCAGGCTCAGGCTCGAGAAATCCACGCGCTCCGGCGATGCAGCCGGCGTCTCCGTGGCGCGCTCGTCCGGTGCGGGCACGGTCGCGCCGGTTTCATCAGCGTCGTCCGCCGCCGTCCGCGCGTGCGCGGCCAGGAACTCCTCGATCCCGGCGGGCGCGTCCTCGGCCTGGCCAACACGGCTGAAGCGCTCGGGGTCATACGACAGTCCGTCCAGCTCCATGCCATCGCCGTCGTCGAGCGACAGGGTCAGCGTGCTGAAATCAAGGCCGGCATCCGCATCTTCCTGCTGCGCAGGGTCCACGGTCTGCGCGTCGCTTCCCGACGCGAACTCCAGGGCAGACGCCGACGCATCGTCCGCCTCGATGTCCAGATCCGGCGCGCCGGTAAAGTCCAGGTCGAAGCCTGCGTCGTCCGCGGGTTTCGGCTCGCGCGCCGCCTCGACGGCGAGCTGCGGGTCCTGCCCCAGGCCGGACTCGGGATCGGTCTCGCGGTCGCGCGGTGCGGCCAGCAGGCCTTCCAGCGCGTCCTGCGGCACCTCGTCGGCGCGCTGCTGGGCCTCGTCGGTGAGCGCGACGATGGCGTCGTTGAAATCGGCGTTGACCGGGGGCGCCTGCATCGGCTCCCCGGTCAGCTGCAGGTCGTCGTCGACCTCGGCGCCGGCCGGCAGCACGTCGTTGTGCCGGTGCAGCTTGGCCGACAGGTGGCGCAGCCAGCGTGCCGCGTCCCAGCCGGTGCGCAGGGCGGCCTGCTCGGCCTCCTCGAAGATGACCATGTAGCCCGGGTCGGCCAACACATCCTCGAAGCGCTCGATCGCGTCCTCGATGGCCGGCTCCAGCGCGACCAGCACCGCCTGCGGCTGCGCCTCGCGCACCTGGGCGGGCTCGGCCTGCATCGGATCGGCCACGAGCACCAATTCGGCGCCGGCCTCGCGCAGCGCGGTGGCGATGCGTTCGCAGGCGTCGCCGGCCCTGGCCAGCAGCGCGACGCGGGGCGCGCCCTCACTCGCGGCCATGCGAGACCTTCAGCAGCTCTTGCACGTTGCGCATCAGCTCCGGCTCCTGGTACGGCTTGCCGAGGTAGCGGTCCACGCCCAGGTCGAAAGCGCGCTGGCGGTGCTTCTCGCCGGTACGCGAGGTGATCATCATGATCAGCACGTCGCGCAGTCGCGGGTCGGCCTTCATGTGCTTGGCCAGCTCGTACCCGTCCATGCGCGGCATCTCGATGTCGAGCAGCATCAGATCGGGCACGCGCTCGTCCATCCGCTCCAGCGCATCGAGGCCGTCCTTCGCGGTGAGCACCTCGAGGTTGTGGCGTTCCAGCACGCGCCCGGTGACCTTGCGCATCGTCACCGAGTCGTCGACCACCATCACCAGCGGCACGCGGCGGTGCTCGATCCGGGGCTCGGGCTCCGCCTCGCGCGGGAGCACTACCTGGCGGCGCGCCAGCGGCGCGACGTCCAGGATCACCACCACGCTGCCGTCGCCCATGATGGTGGCGCCGAAGATGCCCGGGATCGAGGCGACCTGCGGACCCACCGGCTTCACCACGATCTCGCGGCTGCCGATGATCTCGTCCACCGCCACCGCGGCACGCAACTCGCCCGAACGCACCAGCAGCAGCGGCATCTGCAGGTGGCCCTCGGCGCGCGCCGGCGCGTGGCCGACGAGCTGCCCCAGGTCGTGCAGGACATAGTCCTCGCCGCCGTACGGATAGGCCACGTCGCCGGCCGCGAGCAGGTCGCGCTCGATCCGGCCAACGCCGCGCACCGATGCGATCGGCACCGCGAACTGGACCTCGCCGATGCGCACGAACACCGCCTGGGTGACGGCAAGCGTCTGCGGCAGGCGCAGGGTGAAGGCGGTGCCTTCGCCGCGGCGCGTGGCGATGTCGAGCGAGCCGCCCAACTGGCGCACCTCGCTGGCCACCACGTCCATGCCCACGCCGCGTCCGGCCAGGCGGCTGACCTCGTCGACGGTCGAGAAGCCCGGCTCGAAGATCAGCGCGTCCAGGTCGCCGTCGCCCAGGGCGATGCCGGCGCGAACCAGGCCACGATCCTCGGCGCGGCGGCGGATCGCCGCGCGGTCGAGTCCGGACCCGTCGTCACCGATCTCCAGCACGACTTCCGAACCTTCGCGACGTACCGCGATCCGGACCGTGCCTTCCTCACGCTTGCCCGCCTCGCGACGCTGCTCCGGTGTTTCGATGCCGTGCGCGACTGCATTGCGCAGCATGTGTTCCAGCGGCGCGGTCATGCGCTCGAGCACGTTGCGGTCGAGCTCGCCCTGCGAGCCGTCGAGCTTGAGCTGGACCTGCTTACCGGTTTCCGAGGCGGCCTGGCGCAGCACGCGGCGCAGGCGCGGCACCAGCGCGTCGAAGGGCACCATGCGCGTGCGCATGAGGCCTTCCTGCAGGTCGGAGCTGACCCGCGACTGCTGCAGCAGCAGCGTCTCGTACTGACTGGTCAGGTCGTCCAGGGTCTGCTGCAGGCTGGTCATGTCGGCCGCGGACTCGCCGAGCGCGCGCGAAAGCTGCTGCAGGTTCGAGAAGCGGTCGAGCTCGAGCGGATCGAAGGTCGGGTCGTCGACGTCGCTTTCGCGCTGGTAGCGGGCAATGATCTGGGCTTCGGTCTCGATGTCCAGGCGGCGCAACTGGTCGCGCAGACGCGTGTTGGTCTGCTCCATTTCGTTCATCGCCGAGCGGAACGCACCCAGCTGCTGTTCCAGGCGGGCGCGGTAGATCGCAACCTCGCCCGCGTTGTTGACCAGGCGGTCCAGCAGGTCGGCGCGGATGCGCACCTGCTCCTGCGGCGCGCGGATCGCGGCATCGTCGTCGGGCGCGGCGTCGGCAAAGGGTGTCGACAGCGGCGCCAGCACGCGCTTTGGAGCGGCGGGCGCGGCCTCGCCGGAGTCGGCTTCCAAGTCGAGCAGGGGACGACCGCGGGCCAGCGCATTGAACGCGTCGATCAGCGCATCGGGCATCGCGATCGCGCGTCGCTCGGCGACCCGCGTCACCATCGCATGCAGGCGGTCGAAGCCACCCTCCAGCAGGCCGATGCCGGTACGGTCGAGCTCGCAGCGCTGCTCCACCACGGCTTCGAGCATGGACTCCATGCCGTGGCCGAGCTCGCCGATGGTGAACACGCCGGCCATGCGCGCACCGCCCTTGAGCGTGTGCAGGTCACGCTGCAGGCCGATCAGCGGCTCGCGTGAATCGGGCGCCTCGCGCAGCTCGGCGAGCAGGCCATCGGAGTGGTCGAGCAGGTCCCCGGCTTCTTCCAGGAAGATGTCGAGCAGCTCGGTGTCGAGCCTGGATGTGTCAAATTCTTCGTCCGGGTCCGTGGTGGCCAGCACGCGCGCCAACAGCGCAGCGACGGCCGGGTCGACGCCAGACGCGAGCGCCGAACGCGGGACCTGTCCTGCCTCTTCGACCGGGTCGGCGAGGACTGCTTGCTGCCCTGCCGCAGTGTCGGCTTGGGGTTCGGGCGCCGTGGACTCGTCTTCCAGCGAAGGACCGGCCGCAGCTTCGAGGCGTTCTGCTTCGAGGCGTTCGGCTTCGAGGCGTTCTGCTTCGAGGCGTTCGGCTTCGAGGCGTTCTGCTTCGAGGCGTTCTGCTTCGAGGCGTTCGGCTTCGAGGCGTTCGGCTTCGAGGCGTTCGGCTTCGAGACCTTCGGCTTCGAGACGTTCTGCTTCGAGGCGTTCTGCTTCGAGGCGTTCTGCTTCGAGGCGTTCTGCTTCGAGGCGCTCGGCTTCGAGGCGCTCGGCTTCGAGGCGTTCGGCTTCGAGGCGTTCGGCTTCGAGGCGTTCGGCTTCGAGGCGTTCGGCTTCGAGGCGTTCGGCTTCGAGGCGTTCGGCTTCGAGACGTTCTGCTTCGAGGCGCTCGGCTTCGAGACGTTCGGCTTCGAGGCGTTCTGCTTCGAGGCGTTCTGCTTCGAGGCGTTCTGCTTCGAGGCGCTCGGTTTCGAGACGTTCGGCGTCGAGACGATCGGCTTCGGGACTGTCTGCTTCGACACCGTCGGCTGCGATGCCTTCCGCTGCGACACGTTCGGCTTCGAGGCGTGCGGCTTCAATGTATTCGGCTTCGACGCGCTCGACCTCGACGCGTTCGGCTTCGACGCGTTCGGCTTCGACGCGTTCGACCTCGACGCGTTCGACCTCGATGCGCTCGGCTTCGACGCGTTCGGCTTCGACGCGTTCGGCTTCGACGCGTTCGGCTTCGACGCGCTCGACCTCGGCGCGTTCGGCTTCGACGCGCTCGACCTCGGCGCGTTCGGCTTCGACGCGTTCGGCTTCGACGCGTTCGACTTCGACGCGTTCGACTTCGATGCGCTCGGCTTCGATGCGCTCGGCGTCGATGCGCTCGGCTTCGACGCGTTCGGCTTCAAGACGTTCGGCTTCGACGCGCTCAGCTTCGACGCGTTTGGCTTCGAGACGTTCGGCCTCGGCGCGTTCGGCCTCGACGCGTTCGACTTCTAGACGCTCGGCTTCGAGGCTTGCGCCGTCCATCGGCGCCGCGTCGGCGGAGCGCTCGTCCGGCGCCCACTGCGTCGACTCCGGACCGATCTGCAGGCCGGCAGTGATGAAACCGCCGTAAGCGCTGAGGTCCTCGGTGGTCAGTCGGTGCTCGGCCTCGGCGGCCGCGCGCGCATCGGCGTCGGCAGCCTCCTCCAGGCCCTGGGCGTCGACCAGCGCGGCCAGGCCACTGGCGGCCTCGGGCAGGCTGTCGCGCAGCACGACCAGCCGCGCGGCGAGTGCGTCCTGTCGTGCAAGCGCGGGCGCCGGCCGCTTCAGGATTTCGACGGTTTCCCGAACCGTTTCGGCCAGGTCCGCGATCGCATCGATGCCCTCGGGCACGGCGATCGCACGTGAAGCGAGCAGGCGCCGCGCATAGTGCTCGGCCGGGCCCAGCACGCTGTTGATGACCGGAATTTCGGTCATCGCGAACGCACCGTTCATCGTGTGCAACGCGTGCAGCAGCGGATCGCTGCCGTAGGCTTCACCTGCCCGCGCACGGGTGATCCAGCCTCCAACCGTCTGCAGGTGGCCCTGCATTTCGGCATCGAGGATTTCCAGCAACAGCGCCTCGATGCTTGCCGGCACCAGGTCGGCCGCCGGCTCCTGCGCCGCGCCGACATCGACCGATTCCGGCTCCTGCACCGGCGCAACAGCGGCAGCTTCGGTCGCAACGACCTGCGTCGCTTCGGGCGGCATGGCGTCGTCGCCCGCCGCGATCCTGTCGGCCGCGTCCTGCAGTGGCGCCAGGTCGGTGGTGAGGCTGCGCTCGCGGCGCAGCGCCGCCTGCAGCTCGGGCAACGTATAGAAGGCGCGATCGACCATCGCGATCACCGCGGCACTCGGCGGGCGCGACCGGTCGAGCACCCGGTTGAGCATGTTCTCGATCTTCCAGCTGAACTCGCCCAGCACGCGCGCGCCGACCAGCCGTCCGCTGCCCTTGAGGGTATGGAACACGCGCCGGATCGGGCGCAGCTTCTCCATGTTTTCGGGCGCGGCGCGCCATTGCGGCAGCATCGCATCGAGGTTGTCGATTTCTTCGGCGAACTCCTCGAGGAAGACCTCGCGGATTTCCTCGTCGATCTCTTCGCCCACGATCTCGAAGCCGCCGATGATCGGCGCTTCGGGTTCCGCCGGCGCTTGCACGACGGGCGAAGACGATTGCGGCGGCACTTCGACAGCAGGCAGCTGCGCTGGCACGGCCGCAGCCGCGGTCGATGCCGCATCGAACCGGGCTTCCGCGCCATCCTGCGGCGCGGCGACGACGGGCGCTTCGACCACCGACTTCACCGGTTCGGGCAGCGGCCAGTAGCCCAGCGCCTCGAGGCTGCCGCGGGCGATGTCGAGGATCTCGTCGCGGTTGCCGCGCTGTTCGCGCAATGCTTCGAGGTAGTACTCCAGGCTCGCCAGCGCGTCGGCCAGCGTGTCGAGCTGGCGGCCGTTGGGCACGCGCTGGCGCGCGATCAGTTCATGTTCGGTATAGCGGCTGACCGCGATGAGGTAGTCGGCCGGCTGCACGAGTTCCATCATGCGCAGCGCACCCGCGACCTCGTCCAGCAGGCGCGGCACGTCCGACAGCTGCTCGTGCTGCCAACTGGTTTCGACGAAGGCGACCAGCGCCTGCCGTGCCTGCACGAAGTTGGCGATCGCCTCGCGCACGATGGTGTCGACCACCTGGCGGGCTTCGCCGGCAAACAGTTCGTTGCCCGCGCCGCCATCGACGGCGTCGGCCGCACCCAGGCGCGCCACCTGGTCGTCCAGGGTGGCATCGACATAAAGCAGCGCACCGGCCACGTCCAGCAATGCGTCCTCGTTTGCGGCAACCGTGCCGTCGAGGATCGCCAGCATCGCGTCACGCTGCTGCTGCACCACCTTGCGCGCGACGCCGAGGCCGAGCATGCCGAGGGTGTCGGCGACACGGCCCAGCGTTTCGGTGTGCGGCTGCAGCGCGGCCAGGTCGTCGGACCCGGTGCGCAGGTGGAGGTCGAGCGCGTCCTTGACGTGCAGCAGGTCGTCCTTGACCGCGGCCGATACGGTGTCGAGCAGCGCGCGGTTGCGTCCGCTGATGCTGCCCTGTGCGTGTTCGAGCTCGGACTGCGTGGGCAGCGCGGCTTCCAGTTCGAAGACCTGCCTCAGCTCCTGCAGCGCCGGATGGGCGCCGTCGGGATGGTGGGCGACGTGATAGAGCAGCTGTCGCGTCGGCTCCTGGGTCACCTCGCCGCGGGCTGCGGCAAAACCGTCGCTGTCGATCAGGGCACGGCGCGCTTCACGCTCCACGCCCGAAAACACCTTGCGCAGGCCGGTCGAGATCGGCAGCGCGCCGTCTGCCAGCGCGCGCGCGACGTTCGAAGCCACCCACAGCATGCGCCGCACCGGCACCTGCCGCACGTTCGCCAGCACCGCGTCCAGCGCGGGCGCCAGTGTCGACAGCGCATTCGCCGACGTGTGCTCCTGCCACTGCGCGATCTCGCGCTGCAGCGCATCCAGCAGCGGCTGCATGTCGTCGTTGGAAGCCTTCTCCAGCCCCGATGCAATGGGCGCGGGCAACGGACGCTCCAGGTCCGGCGAGAACAGCACGCTCTCGCTGAGCACGCTCTCGCCGCGCGTGGTGCGCAGCTCGTTGAGCAGCGGCAGCAGCACGATCGGGATATCGCGGTGACCGCCCTGCAGGCGCTCGAGATAGTCGGGCAGCAGCACGATGCCGCGCAGCAGCGCGGCGCAGGCGGCGTCGCGGTCGCCGACGGTGCCGGCGTGCAGCGCCTGCGCGACCAGCTCCATTTCCTCGGCGACCATCGACGGCGCGTAGAGCTCGACCATGCGCAGCGTGCCCTGCACCTGGTGCAGGTAGCCCGCGCACAGCCGCATGCGGCCGACGTCGGCAGGATCCTCGACGTAGTCCTCGAGTTCCGCCTTGGCAAGGCGCAGCGTCTCGTCGAGCTCGGGCTTGATCCACCCCAGCGCGGTGTGTTCGAGGGCTTCGCGCAGCGCAGTCATCGCTGCACCTCGCACGTGGTCCCGGCATGCATCGGCCTGCGACCGGTCGTCGACGCGTTCATCCCGTGTCCTGGCTCCGTACTCAGACCGGCAGCTTGAAGTCGGCAACCGAGCGACGCAGGTTGGCGGCCAGCTGCGCGAGGTTTCCGATCGACTGCGCCGTCTGGTTCGCACCCTGCGAGGTCTGCGCGGTGATCGACTGGATCGTGTTCATGGTCTCGGTGATGTTGCTCGCCGCCGCCGACTGCTGCTTGGCGGCCGTCGAGATCCCGAGAATCAGGCTGGCCAGGTTGCTCGAGACGTTTTCGATCTCGCCCAGCGCGGTGCCGGCGTCCTCGGCCAGGCGCGCACCCGCGACCACTTCCGAGGTCGTCTGCTCCATCGAGCTGACCGCCTCGTTGGTGTCGCTCTGGATGGTCTGCACCAGCGTCTCGATGCGCTTGGTCGCGTTCGATGCGCGTTCCGCCAGTCGCTGCACTTCGTCGGCCACCACCGCGAACCCGCGGCCCGCCTCACCGGCGGAGGCTGCCTGGATGGCCGCGTTCAGCGCCAGGATGTTGGTCTGTTCGGAGATGTCATTGATCAGTTCGACGATCGAGCCGATTTCCTGCGAGCTTTCGCCCAGGCGCTTGATGCGCTTGGAGGTTTCCTGGATCTGGTCTCGGATCGAGTCCATGCCGGCGATCGTTTGGCGCACCACGCCCGCGCCCTTGGTCGCGATCTGCACCGAGCGCTGCGCGACGTCGGCCGATTCGGCCGAGTTGCGCGAGACCTGGTCAATGCTCGAGGCGATCTCGGTGATGCGGCTGGAGGCGGAGTTGATCTCCTGCGCCTGGTGCTCGGCGGCTTCGGCCAGGTGCATGGCGGTTGCCTGCGTTTCCTGCGCGCTGGAGGCCACCTGCGCCGAGGTGTCGTTGATCGTGCCGACCAGGTCGCGAAGGTTTTCCACCGCGAAGTTGATCGAGTCGGCGATGGCGCCGGTCATGTCCTCGGTGACCGTGGCCTTGACCGTGAGGTCGTTCTCGGCGAGCGCACCGATTTCATCCAGCAGGCGCATGATCGCCTCCTGGTTGCGGTTGTTGAGCTCCATCGTGTCTTCGTAGCGCTTGCGCTGGGCGCGGTTCAGCGACCAGAGCAGGCCGACCAGCGACAGCAGCGCGAGCAGGCCGCTGATGATGCTGATCCAGACGTTGCCCAGCACGCTCTTGTCGTTGAGCGAGCCGAACGCGGTGAATGCCGAGAACAGGTCCTGGCTGTCCGACAACAACTTGTCGGAACCGCCGGTCAGCGCGGTGGAGGCGGCCTGCGCCTGGAACAGGGCCGGCGCGTTGGCGATGATCGCGTCCAGGTCCTGCTTCATTGCCGTCCAACGCTCGGACGCCAGCCCCAGCGCGGCGACGGCACCGGCGTTGCCGAGCGCCTGCACGTTCATGCCCTGGTCGCCCTGGCGCAGGCCTTCGAGCACCTGCTCGAACACGCCCACGTCGCGCGCCAGCGCGTCGCCGGCGATCGATGCGCCGCTGCCACCCGCCTGGATCTCCGCGACGCGGCGCGCCATGTTGCCGGCCAGCACGTTCTGGCGCAGCGCGATGTAGACCTGCGAGGCGGGCGAACCGCTCGAGGACATCGCGCGCACCAACTCGTCGAGCTGGGCCTGCAGCTGCGGCACCGCCTGGCTGAAGCGGTCGGCGTTGGCGGCGAAACCGCTCACCGCCTGCTCGCTCGAGGCCACCTGCTGGGCGCTCGCCGCCAGCGGGGTCCACGTCGCCGTCACCGTCTGGATCGGCCCGGCGACACCGGTGGTCGCACCGAAGTTGGCATTGAGCTGCGCGATGTCGCGGTCGATCCGCTCCTTCGTGTCCTTGAACGCCGCGAACGAGGCGGCATCCCCGGCCACCGCCTCCCGGCCCTGGTTGGCGAGGCGCTGCGAGTTCACCTGCAGGCTCGATGCCGCGGTACTGGCACCGCCCAGCCGTGCTGCCTTCCAGCCCGCATAGCCCGTGTTGGCGCCGAAGATCACGAGCGTGGCGACCAGCGCCGCGATCCAGAAGTTGCTTCCCAGCCCGCGTCCCTTGCCGGCGACCGTATCGACTACTGTGCTCATCGTCCTACCCCTGCCCCTAGCTCTGTCTTGCTGGACGCGACCGTCAGGCCGCGGCTTGTCTGAATTCCGGCGTGCGGGTCAGCCTGCTCAGGCTGAACACGCCCCAGTCCTGCTCCGCGTGCCGGTATGCGCGCTCGATGAAGTTCACGTAGCGGCCCTGCGCGACCGGTTCGGCCTCGACCAGTTGCTCGTCGTGGAAGCTGCGCTGCCCGTACAGCTCGTCGATGGTGACCGCGACGTCGCCGTCGGGCTGGCGCACGATCAGCACGCGCTGCGCTTCATGCAGCACGGTGCGCTCGCCTTCGAGGAACTGGCGCAGGTCGACGATCGGCAGCAGGCTGCCGCGCACGTTGCCCACGCCCAGCAGCCATGCCTGCGCACCGGGCACCGGCGTGATCTGCGGCAGCGGCAGGATCTCGACCACCTCGTCGAAGGACGAGGCGAGCCTGCGATCGCCGACCCGGTAACCCACGCCGCGCCACAGGCCGGGCGCGTCGAACTGCTCCGGCAGGCCGGCGACGTGCGTCAGGCTGCGCTGCTCGTAGTCGAGCAGCATCGCGAACGGGTCGCGATGCGGATTCATCCCGCCGAGCCCAGCAGGCGGTTGACTTCGCCGATCAGCACGTCTTCCTTCACCGGCTTGACCAGGTAGCCCTTTGCGCCCTGGCGCATGCCCCAGGCCTGGTCGGTTTCCATGCCCTTGGTGCTCACGATCAGCACCGGGATCTCGCTGGTGCCGCCGTCGCGACCGAGCGCGCGGGTGGCCTGGAAGCCGTTCATGCCCGGCAGCACCACGTCCATCAGGACCAGGTCGGGCTGCTCGCGCTTGCAGGTTTCGATGCCGTCCTCGGCGCTGGACGCGGCCAGCACCTCGTGCCCGTTGCGTTCAAGCAACTGGGTGAGCACCGCCGTATCGGTCGGTGAGTCTTCAATCAACAGGATTCGAGCCACGGCGGTTCCCCCTCTCACGCCTTGACATGGGTACGGATCGCGTCGAGGAGTTCCTCGCGCGTGAATGGCTTGGTGACGTACTGCTCGGAGCCGACGATGCGGCCGCGCGCCTTGTCGAACAGGCCGTCCTTGGAGGACAGCATGATCACCGGTGTGTTCTTGAACAGCTGGTTGTTCTTGATCAGCGCGCAGGTCTGGTAGCCGTCCAGGCGCGGCATCATGATGTCGACGAAGATGATCTGCGGCTTCTGGTCGGCGATCTTGGCCAGCGCCTCGAAACCGTCGACGGCCGTGACCACGTCGGCGCCCTCGCGCTTGAGCAGCGTCTCGGCCGTGCGGCGGATCGTCTTCGAATCGTCGATGACCATCACCCGCAGGCCATCGAGGCTGCCGGTGCGGCTTTCGTGTCCCGTCATGCGTCCTTCCCCCGGCGTGCAATATCGGGCCACTGCCCGCATTGCCGCGATCGCCGTATATTCCAGCCTCCTACGATACTGTCAAGCCTTGTTGAAGAAGATTGCGCAAGTTGGCGCCGCCACGAACGAAACCGGCGCGCGGCGACTGCTAACATTTGTCAGAAAGTGCCACTGGTGGTTCATATGCAACTGAACGTCGTCGTGGTGATGGATCCGATCGGATCGATCAACACCGCAAAGGACTCGACCTTCGCCATGCTGCTGGAAGCACAGCGCCGCGGCCACGCGCTGCTGTACGTGCAGCCGGGCAGCCTTGGCATGGTTCATGGTGAAGCGCACGCGAATCTCGCGCCGTTGACGGTGCGCGATGATCCGTCCGGCTGGTATGAACTGGGACGTGCGTCACATCGTGCGCTGGGCGAAGGCGACCTGGTGCTGATGCGCAAGGATCCGCCGGTGGACGCGGACTTCATCCACGACACCCTGATCCTGAGCACGGCCCAGCGCCAGGGCGCGCAGGTGGTGAATGATCCGCGCGGACTGCGCGACATGAACGAGAAGCTGGCCGCGCTGGAGTTCCCGCAGTGCTGCCCGCCGACCTTGGTCAGCCGCGAGGCCGCCAGGCTCAAGGCCTTCGTCGCCGAACACGGCGAGGCGGTGCTCAAGCCGCTGGACGGCATGGGCGGGCGCTCGATTTTCCGCGCAAGTGCTGGCGACACCAATCTCAACGTGATCCTGGAAACCCTCACCGAGGATGGACGCCACCTGGCGATGGCGCAGCGCTACCTGCCCGAGATCGTGGATGGCGACAAGCGCATCCTGCTGATCGATGGCGTGCCGGTCGACTACTGCCTGGCGCGCATTCCGCAGGGCGACGAGTTCCGCGGCAACCTCGCCGCCGGCGGTCGCGGCGAGGGCCGCCCGCTGGGCGAACGCGACCGCTGGATCGCCGCCCAGGTCGGGCCGGAGGTGAAGCGTCGCGGCATGCGCTTTGTCGGCCTGGACGTGATCGGCGACTGGCTGACCGAAGTCAACGTCACCAGCCCGACCTGCATCCGCGAGCTGGACAAGGAGTTCGGGCTGAACATCGCAGGGATGCTGTTCGACGCGCTGGAGCGTGGCTAGGGTCACGCCCATCCCCCGCCTCGCCGTCCACCCATGTCCAGCCTCGCCCTTCCACCACCTCCCGTCATCGGCGAACGCGAACGCCTGAGCGCGACGCTGGTGCTGTCGCTGCTGCTGCACGGCATGCTGGTGCTGGGCGTGGGCTTCGCGCTTGACGACGTCGCGCCGCTGCCGCCCACGCTGGACGTGATCATCACCGAGACCACCAGCCCGCTGACCCAGGCGCAGGCCGACTTCCTGGCCCAGGCCAGCAACCAGGGCGGTGGCGAGCACGAGCGCAGCACGCGGCCACGCGATGACCAGGCCGGCCTGGTCGCGCAGGCCGAGTCGGGGGTGACGCCGGTCGAAATGCGCGCGCAATCGCCTTCAGCACAGCCGCCGCCGCAGGCACGCGTGGTCGCCAGCCAGCGCGGTGAGGCGCCGTCGCCGACCGCGGATGCGCGCCCGCAGGCCGACGACAGCGCGCTGCCGCGCGGTCGCGAAAGGATCGAGCGCGATCTGTCGATGGCGCGGCTGGCCGCGGAAATCCACCTGCGCTCGGAGCGCTACGCCAAGCGGCCCAAACGCAAGTTCGTCTCGGCCAGCACCCAGGAGTGGGCCTATGCCGGCTACCTGCGCGACTGGGTGGACCGGGTGCAGCGCGTGGGCAACCTCAACTACCCGGACGAGGCGCGCCGGCGGCAGCTGTCGGGCGAACTGGTGATCAGCGTGGCGATCCGCCGCGACGGCTCAGTCGAGCGCGCCGACATCCTGCGCTCCAGCGGCATCAGGCTGCTCGACGATGCCGCGCTGCGGATCGCCCGGCTTGCCGAACCGTATCCGCCGCTGCCGCAGACCGAGGAGGCGGTGGACGTCCTGCACGTGACGCGTACCTGGCAGTTCCTGCCGGGCGGCGAACTGCTGGACGATTGAGGGGCAATCAGGGGTTCGCAGGCCCTACAACGGCTTCCACACCGGCCCCTGCCCGCGTCGCCAGTACACCCCCAGCGCCTTGCCGTAGAACGTTTGCTCCGGCACGAGGCCGAAGTAGCGTCCGTCGGCGCTGGCACCGCGGTGATCGCCCAGTACCAGCACCATTCCCTCGGGAATCTTGTCCGGGGCGATGTCCGGGCCGCCGCCGTCAGCAAGATCGAGCCGGACCATGCGCCGGCCAATCCGTTCGACGGGCACGTCGTCAGCGTGCGAGAGCGGGCGCCCGTCGACGTACAGCCGCCCGTCCACCAATGCCACCGTCTGCCCGCCCACGGCGACCACGCGCTTGATCAGGCGGGTGCCGTCGACCGGCGACTTGAACACCACCACCTCGCCCGGTGCGGGACGGCCGCGACCCAGCAGCTCGATCGCGGTGAAAGGCACGCGCAGGCCATAGGCGCTCATGTCCACGACGACGCGGTCGCCCGGCACCAGCGTCGGCATCATCGAGCCGCTGGGCACCTGGTAGTGGTTGGCGAAGGACGAACGGGCCAGCACCAGCAGGGCGATCATCAGCAGCAGCGGCGGCAGTTCCCTGCGCAGCCAGTGCCGCAGGCTGCCGGTGTCGTCGCTGGTCCGGGTGCTGGTGCGCATGGCGTGTCTCCCTCCTGGTCCGGAAGCCTGACCGCCGGCGGGGCCGCAGGTTCCCCTCAGCTGCGCGCGTCGCGCAGCGCCTGCTGTTCGCGCGTGGTCAAAGCGACGTTGTCGCGCAGGTAGGCGGGTTCGAGTCGCTCCGGCGCGATGCCCTCGCCGCGCGCGAGCGCCAGCGCAGCCAGCCGGGCGACATCGCCGGCGCGCGGCAGTGCGGACGCGTCCACGCCGGCAAGCGTGCCGCCCAGCCGCTCGCGCAGCGCACCGCCCGCGGCGTCGAAACCGGTGCCCACCCCCTGCCAGCCTTCGCCCGCGGGCAGGTCGGCAAGATCCGGGCGCACCACCAGTTCTTCGGCCAGCGACAGCACTTCGCCGTCGCGGCGCTCGAACACGCCCAGGTAGACCTCGCCCATGCGCGCGTCGATCGCGGCCACGACCCGGTCGCCGATGGCGCCTGCGGCCAGCGCCGCCAGGGTCGATACGGGCAGCACCGGCCGGTCCAGCGCCAGCGCGATCCCCTGCGCCAGCGCGACGGCCAGGCGCACGCCGGTGAACGCGCCCGGGCCGCGCCCGACGGCGATGGCGTCAAGCTGCGATTTCGCCACGCCGGCTTCGCCCAGCAGCACCTCAGCCCAAGGCAGCGCCAGTTCGGCGTGGCGCCGGGGCGCGAGTTCGAATCGTTCAAGCACCTCGCCGTCGACGTAGACGGCAACGGAGCAGGCTTCGGTGGCGGTCTCGAAGGCGAGCAGTTTCATCGCGACATGGTAGCGGGCCGCCGTGCTTGCGGCAGGCGGGACCGCTCGCGACGATCGCTCAGGGCGCGGGCACCTGGATCTCGCCAAAGGCGACCTTGCCCTCGGGCGACTGCAGGCAGGGGGTGTTGAAGAACGCGGCGAGATACGCCTCCGGCGCGGGCTGGAAGCCCGAATCCAGGGTGTAGGTGTTGCCGCTGGCCGGATCGATGGCAGTGAGGTTGACGCCGCCGCTGTCGAGACGGCGGAAGCGCGTGATCTCCCAACCCTGCGCCTGCCAGCGCGCGTGCGCGGCCTCGATCTGCCTGGCGATGTCGTTGCCGGGGGCCAGGCCGCGCAGGCCGACCCAGATGTAGAACAGGTCGTCGGCGGTTTCGCCTTGCTGGCCCTCGCAGCGGTTGGCGCGAACCTCCATCGATTCGCGCTGGATCGTCAGCCCGGCCAGGGCTTGCTCGACATCGGGCAGGAATCCGGCGGCGGCCTGTTGCGGCGTCTTGTGCTGCATGCGGTCGGTGTCCTTGGCGCCGGCGCAGCCGGCAAGCAGCAGGCACGCCAGCGCGCCCGCGATGGGGAGACGACGCCTTGCAGGTGCGGATCCGGTCTCCATGGTCCCGAGCATAGCGCCGGGCGCGTGATCAGCCGACCCGCCGACCGACCGTATCCACCTGGTCGTAGTTGCCGGTCAGGATGTAGGCCTGGTTGCGCAGCGACTCGGTGCCGGTGTTCCAGTAGTCGCTGTGGCCGGACGCGCCCTCGGTGGTGATGCGCTGGCCGCCAAAGCTCCAGTCGACCGGGCTGTTGCCGTGCACTTCGGTGTAGGTGACCACGTCGTCGCTGGCTGCGCCGGCCCAGAAATGGTCCGAATCGATGTGCATGTCGCTGACGTCGTCGACCAGCGGGCCGTCGAACCAGCCCTGCCGCTCGGAGGCCTCGTAGCCCATGCCGGGGCTGCCCATGGCGATGATGTCGTCGACCGCCAGGCCCTCGCCCGCCAGCGCATCGGCGGTACCGACGACGGTCGAGCCGTAGGAATGGCCGATCATGGTGACCCGCGCATCGGGGCCCTGGTGGGATTCGCGCAGGCCGAAGCTGAAATCGCGCAGGTCGCCCGCGCCGTCCTTCGCGTAGCCGGCGCCGAGCGCGTCGGGAAAGATCGAATCGGGCGCGTCGTAGCCGAGCCAGACGATGGTGGAGGTTTCGCCGGAGCCCGGGATGATCTCGGCCTGCGCCTGCAGGTCGGCCATGCGGTCTAGGTTGCCGCCGATGCCGGCCACGTCGGAGCTGGTGCCGGGCACGAAGATCGCCACGTTGTCGGCGGTGTCGGGATTGCTGATCGCCACGATCGCCTGCGCGTCGGCGCCGTCGGCGGCCGGCTGGAAGCCCAGCAGCAGCAGGCGGTCGCTGGCCGGGCCGGACTGCGAGGTCTCGACCCGGTCGAGCAGCGCCTGCGAAGCCTGGCGGTCCGTGCCGCCGGCGGCGTCCTGGCGCAGCGCGGCGAGGTTGGCTTCGTGCCGCACCTCGGAGGGCAGTCCGTCGAGGTTGCCGACCAGCGCGCCATGAGTGGACAGGTAGTTGGCCTGCTCCTGCGCCGAAAGATCGCCCCACCATTGCGCGTTTTCGCGCGCGCTGCCGGCGGGCGGGAGGCCGGCCGGGCAGGCGTTGGGCGGCGGCAGGTCGAGCTGGGTGGATACCGGGCCTATGGTCGGGCTCATGCGGCGCTCCGGACGTCAACGGGGAAACTGCGCCAAGCCTGCGCGATGCGACGGTCGCGAAACAGCTAGGGCGTACCCTTGGCCGGCACCGCGGCGGGTGCGAAGAAGCCCTGCACGTCGTCGACGCTGCGGGTCGTGGCGAACGGCGGCAGCGAATCGAGGAAGGTTTCGCCGTAGGACTTCTGCGTCAGCCGCGGATCGCACAGCACCAGCACGCCGCGATCGCTCTCGGTGCGGATCAGGCGGCCGACGCCCTGCTTGAGCGCGATCACCGCCTGCGGCAGCTGCTCATCCCGGAACGGGTTGCCGCCGGCGCGGCGGATCGCCTGCAGCCGGGCCTCGAACACGGGGTCGTCCGGCGCGGCGAACGGCAGCTTGTCGATCACCACCACGCTCAGCGCCTCGCCGGCCACGTCCACGCCCTCGCGGAAGCTGGCCGCGCCCAGCAGCACGCCGTTGCCGGACTCGCGGAAGCGCTGCAGCAGCACGTGGCGCGGCGCATCGCCCTGCACGAACAGCGGCCACTCGCCCTCCTCGCGCAGCAGTTCGGCCGCTTCGCGCAGCGCGCGGTGCGAGGCGAACAGGACGAAAGCGCGGCCGCCCGAGGCCTGCAGCACGGGGCGGATGGCCTCGATCACCGCCCAGGTGTAGTCGCGATCGGCCGGCTGCGGCATGCG
This sequence comes from Luteimonas sp. A482, assembly GCF_054072655.1. Taxonomy (NCBI): domain Bacteria; kingdom Pseudomonadati; phylum Pseudomonadota; class Gammaproteobacteria; order Lysobacterales; family Lysobacteraceae; genus Luteimonas; species Luteimonas sp. A482. The sequence goes on along the minus strand of NZ_JBSVRO010000004.1, from coordinate 147,570 downwards.
CGTGGGCAGGTAGCACAGCGCCTGCTGCGGCCAATTGAAGGGGCTGGGCACGAGCAGGGTCTCGGGATCGTCCAGGCCCAGTCGCGTGGCCAGGTGGCCGAAGTTGCCGTCGACCGCCAGCGTGGCCGAAGTGAACACCCAGGCCGCGTGCGACTGCTCGCGATGCGTGCGCAGCGGGCCGGACACGTCCAGCGGCGTGCGCTGCAGGCGGAAGCCGCGCGGCGAGAGTTCGTACCAGCGCACGTCGTCGGAAGAACCGGGGTCAGAATCGACTTTTCCCTCAATGCCGGCAGTTGCCGCCGAATCAGGAGGAAAAGCCGACTCTGACCCCGGTTTTCCCACCCAGCGCGCCAGCCTTGAGGCGTTTTCCTGCGCGCGCGCATGGCAGGCGTCGAAACCGGGCGAGGATTCGCGCAGCGGCGCAAGCGCATCGCGCAGCGTCGAAACGGCGGCGGACACCGCCTCCAGGCCGCTATCGAACGCGGGCCAGTGCAGCGCTCGATCGCGGATGCCGCGGTTGGGCAGGCCTTCCATCGTGGCGCGCAGCGCACGCGTGGCGTGTTCGAGTTCGCGCACCGGCTGCTGCAGCACGGCGAGCGCGCCGGGCTGGTCCTTGCACTCGCCCAATGCATCACGCGCCAGTTCCACCAGCGGTCGCGCCGACAGGCTTTCGCCAAAGAACTGCGCGGCCAGCTCCGGCAGCTGGTGCGCCTCGTCCACGACGAAGGCCTGCGCGCCTGGCAGGATCTCGCCGAATCCTTCCTGCTTGAGCGCCAGGTCGGCCAGCAGCAGGTGGTGGTTGACCACCACCAGGTCGGCCGACTGCGCGCGCTGGCGCGCCTGCACCACGAAGCATTCGTTCCACATCGGGCATTCGCTGCCCAGGCAGTTGTCGGCGGTCGAGGTGACCATCGGCAGCAGCGGCGAGTCCTCGGGCAGCGCCTCGAGTTCGGCCAGGTCGCCCATCCGCGTGCGCCCGCTCCAGGCCACGATGCGCTGGAACTGGCCGATCTGTTCGCGGGTGCTGAAGCGTGGTTCGCCCTTCGCGTGCTCCAGCCGGTAGTGGCACAGGTAGTTGGCGCGGCCCTTGAGCAGCGCGGTCTTCAGGCCGGTGCCGAGCGCATCGCGCACGCGCGGCAGGTCGCGGTGATAAAGCTGGTCCTGCAGCGCGCGCGTGCCGGTGGACACGATCGCCTTCTGCCCCGACAGCAACAGCGGCACCAGGTAGGCGAAGGTCTTGCCAGTGCCTGTGCCGGCCTCGGCCAGCAGGGTGCCGCGCTGGTCGAGCGCGCCGGCCACGACTGCGGCCAGGCGCTGCTGCGCATCGCGCACGACAAACGCCGGGATGCGCTCGGCCAGCAGCCCACCTTCGGCCAAGGCCGCGACACTGCGCCTGGCCAGCGCGCTCGCCGGGGTGGTGCTCTGCGTCGCGGACATCTCAGAAACGATTCGGCCCCTCGACCCTGCAGCCCTCGACCTGGGCGCGGGCCGAGGCGGCGCCTTCCGCATCGCCGTCCACCAGCCGCACCTGCCCGATCGTGGCCCAGTGGCGCCGGCACAGCGGCCCGACCTGCGCGCCCAAGGCGAAGGCGCGTTCGGCGAGCTGGCCGGCGCGTTCGAAATCGCGCTGCAACAGCGCGGCTTCGGCGCGCTCCTGCAGCAGGGCCGGATCGTCGGCGATGATGGCCAGCGCACGGTCGAGCTCGGCCGCGGCCTCGTCGTAGCGGCCCTGCGCGCGCGCGCGCTGCGCCTGCTCGCGCAAGTCCTCGACCGTCGCATCGCGCAGCGGCTGCACCGCCAGCTCACCCTCGCCGCTGCCGGCGGCGGCATCGATGGCGGCCACCATCTCCTCGGGCGTGGCCGCGGTCAGGGACACCGGGCCAGGCTCGGGCGGCGTGCTCGCGCAGCCGGCGACCAGGACGGCGGCAAGCGCCGCGAGGGCGTGGATGGGTTTCATGCGTGCTACTCGCTGGGCGGGGGAATCGGCTGTGGCGGGGCCGGCTGCGCAGGCGCAGGCGGCGCCTGCGCCTGCGGCGCGGGCTCGGGCTGCGGCTCGCGGCGGCCAATCCCGAACCACTCACGCCAGCCGCGTCGCTCAGACTGACCGTCCTCGCCTTCCTGCGCTGGATCGGCAAACGGGTCGGTTGGCATGAACGAAGCGCAGGGTTCGAACGGCGGGGCGAATCCGGACACGAAGGCGAAGCGGCGCGCGCCGGGGCATTCGGCATCGGTGGCATTGGACTGCAGCACCCACTGCCAGTCCAGTCCTTCGCCGCCCACGCGCAGCGCGGCGCTTGGCAGGTGCTTGAACAGGCCCGACCAGATCCGCATCGCACCGGTGGCGCCGTACAGGCCAGTCTGTTCGTTCTGGTCGTTGCCCACCCAGGCCACGGCGAGGTGATCGCCGGTCCAGCCAGCGAACCAGCTGTCGCGGCCGTCGTTGCTGGTACCCGTCTTACCGGCGGCGTTGAGCCTGCCGAGGCCGTCGTTGACCAGCTGGCGGCCCGTGCCCGAACTCACCGCGTGCTGCAGCGCCAGGGTCACCAGGCGCGCGGCGATGGCGTCGCCCTCGGTGGCCGGTGCGGGGTCCTTGTCGTAGCGCTTGACCACGTTGCCTTCGGGATCGAGCACGCCGCGCACCGCGTGCAGCGGCTGGATCTCGCCACCCGAGGCCAGGAACTGGTAGAGCTGCGCCATCGCGTACGGGCTCTGGTCGACCGAGCCCAGGATCAGCGCCGGGTTGGGGTCGGCCTGGATCCCGGCCAGCGTCGCCAGCAGATCGGCCAGTCGGCGCGGATCGACCTGCATGCCGATACGCACGGTGGCCTGGTTGTAGGAGCGCGCCAGCGCGTCGATCGTGCGCACCGTGCCGTGGCTGCGCCCGTCGGAGTTGCCCGGCGTCCAGCGTTTGCCGTTGTCGAGGGTGACGGTGACCGGCGAATCGTCCACCCAGGTCGCCAGCGACCAGTTGCGCGGGCTGGCCAGCGCCAGCAGGTAGACGAAGGGCTTGAGCAGCGAACCCACCGGGCGCCGCGCCTCGATCGCACGGTTGAAGCCGTGCACGGTCGGCGTGCCGCTGCCGACCACCGCCACCACCTCGCCATCGTGCACGTCGGTGAGGACTAGCCCGGCCTCGAGCGGCGGGCGCTTGCCCGTCTGCAGGGCCTTGAGCGTGCGCGTCACCGAAGCCTCGGCATACGCCTGCGCCGAAGGCGACATGCCGGTCATCACGCTCAGGCCCGCGCCCTGCAGCGCATCGGCCGGGTAGTCGCGCGCCAGTTGCCGGCGCACCAGGTCGACGTAGGCGGGGAAGCGGTTGGCCGCGACGCTGCCGGGCGAGCTGGTGATGCCCAGCGGCGCGGCCACGGCGCGGTCGTGCGCCTGCTGGTCGATCAGCCCGGTCTCGAGCATGTTGGCCAGCACGAAGTCGCGGCGCTCCTTCGCCCGCTCTGGATTGCGCCGCGGATCGTAGTGCGACGGTCCGCGCACCATGCCCACCAGCAACGCGATCTGCTCGGTCTCCAGGTCTTCCAGCCGGCGGCCGAACCAGAACTCGGCGCCCGCGGCCATACCGTGGATCGCCTGCGCGCCGCGCTGGCCGAGGTAGACCTGGTTGAGGTAGGCCTCCAGGATCGTGCCCTTGTCGTAGCGCGCCTCCATCAGCAGCGCGTACAGGATCTCGTTGAACTTGCGGCTCCAGGTCTGCTCGCGGCCGATGCCGAGCAGGCCGCTGCGCGCCAGCTGCTGGGTCAAGGTGCTCGCGCCCTGGCGCTTCTGGCCCGAGCGCAGGTTGACCCAGGCCGCGCGCGCCATGCCGCTGAAGTCGATGCCGATGTGGTGGGCGAAATCGCGGTCCTCGACCGCCTGCAGGGTGTCGGTGAGCAGCCCGGGCACGTCCTCGACCCGCACCAGCCGCCGCTCCTCCTGCTTCTGGCCGTAGAGGGTCGCGATGCGCGCCGCGTCCAGCCGCGCCGACTTGATCGCGCGCTTGCCGGCCACGTCCTTCAGCGCACCCACGCGCCCGCCCGAGACCGTCGCCTCGATGCGGCTCGGGCCGACCTCGCCGACGACGTCGCGAAAGCCGCGGCTGGCAATCGTCCAGCGGCCGCCATCGCGCACATAGGTCCCCGCGCGCACGCCATCGCCTTCCCGATAGGACGCCGCATCGAGCTCGGTCTTGAGCGTCTGCGCGTCCATCGCCAGGCCCGGCGCCAACCGCAGCGGCCGCGCATACACGCGCGTAGGCACCTGCCAGCGCAACTCGCCGAAGCGCTCGCTGATCTGGTGGTTGAGATAGAACGTGTACGGGACCAGGAAGCCGATTCCCAGGCCGATCGCGGCCAGCATCCAGGTGACCAGCCGGCGGCGCCAATCGCCTGCTGGCGGGCGTGCGTCGCCTTGTTCGTCTTCGTCGTATTCGATACGGGCCATGGGCTCCTCGTGCCTGCCCCTGCGGGCGGCCGGGGATGCGAGAATAGTGTCTTTCGAGTCTAGCGTAGCGCCCGCAGCGGACCGCCGCGCGACGTGACCGTTCGTTCAGGCTGCCAGGAAAGCGGATCCCGCAACGTGCGTCTCCCCGTGTCGTACCACCTGCGCCGCCTGCGGTCGCGCCTGCACCGGATGCGGATCGCCTTGGCGGTGCGCGGATGGAGCGGCCTGCTGGCCCGTGTGTTCGACCGCCGCGTTGCCGCGCCGGCCGCGGACCCGCCATCGGCACTACCCGGCGCGCTGCCATCGCGGCAGCAGCAGGGGATGCCACGCCGCTGGCTGCTGGTCGACGTGACCACGCCACGCCCGGACCGCGATTCCGGTTCGCTGCGAAGCTGGAACCTGATGCGGCTGCTGCGCGCCGACGGGCACGCGGTCGACTTCCTGCCCGATGACGGCGCCGACGCTGGCGGCTACACCACCGCACTGCGCGCCCTTGGCGTGGCCGTGCACGCCGGGCCTGGCCGCGCATCGCTCCGGCAGTGGTTCGCGCGCCATCTCCCGGACTACGACGTGCTGGTGATCAGCCGCTACCATCTCGCCGAATTCCTGGTTCCGCTGGCGCGCCACGTCGCGCCCGGGCTGCGCGTGGTGCTGGACACGGTCGACCTGCACCACCTGCGCGAGCAGCGCGAAGCCGGACTGCGCGGTGACCGGCGGCTGAAGCGGCTGGCACAGACCACCCGCGTGCGCGAGCTGGCCGCAATCCAGGCCGCGGACATGGCCTGGGTGGTGAGCCCGGTCGAGGCCGCAATCCTGCGCGAGGCCCTGCCCGCCGCGCGCGTGGCGCTGCTGCCGAACATCCTCGAGCCGCTCGACCAGCCGCATGGCCGTGCAACGCGCAGCGGGCTGCTGTTCGTGGGCGGCGCCCGCCATCCGCCCAACGTCGATGCGGTTCAATGGCTGGTCGACGACATCTTCCCGCGCATCCGGGCACAGCTTCCCGGGATCACGCTGCACCTGGTGGGCGATGGCCTGGCCGGACTGGCGGCGGCACGGAGTGCCGGGGCCGGCGTGATCGTCCACGACCATGTGCCCGACCTCGCGCCGCTGCTGGACACATGCCTGGTCGGGCTCGCGCCGCTGCGCTACGGCGCCGGGGTCAAGGGCAAGGTCAACATGTACATGGCGCACGGCCTGCCGGTGGTGGCGACCGCCAGCGCGGCGGAGGGCACCTTCCTCGAACACGGCCGCGACGTGCTGCTTGCCGACGATGCGGCGGGCCTTGCCGCTGCCGTGGTCGACGCCTGCCGCGACCGTGGCTTGTGGGAACACCTGGCCGGCAACGGCTTGCGCAACGTCCACCGCCACTTCTCTTTCGACACCGCGCGGCTTGCCGTCGCCGACACCCTCGAGATGCTGCGCTGATGCGCCTGCTGCTGATCGCCTACGAATTCCCGCCCAGCCCGTCGCCGCAGTCGTTGCGCTGGACCTATCTGGTGCGCGAGCTGGCGCTGCTGGGCCACGAAGTGCACGTGTTGACCGTCGACCTGGGCGGTGAGACGCCGGGCTTGCCGGAGCTGCCCGACAGCGTCCATGTCCACCGCACCTTCCCCGGACCGTTGCGCGGCGCCCTCGCTCTGCACCGCGATTACCGCCAACGCAACCCGCGCAAGACGGCGCCAGCGCCGGCCCGGACAGAGCCGTCCGCCGCGCCGATCACCGCACTGCGGCCACCGCGCAACTGGAAGCAGCGCGTGTCCGAGACTGTGCAGGCGCTGGCCGGCGTGCTTCATTTCCCGGACATCCGCGGCGAGTGGCGACGCCACGGCCGCCGCGCGCTGCGCCGCCTGCTCGCGGAGCTGCAGCCCGACCTGGTGATCAGCTCGCACGAGCCGGCCACCACGCTGGAACTCGGGCTGGCGGTGCACCGCGCGGGAATTCCGTGGGTCGCCGACCTCGGCGACCCGGTGTTCGCGCCCTACACGCCGCGGCGCTGGCGGGCGCGTTCGCAGCGCCTGGAGCGCGCCGTGTTCCGGAACGCCGCGCACGTCATCGTCACCAACCCCAGGGCGCTGGAGCAGATGCGCCGGCGGCACGGCAACGCCACTCCGATGAGCGTGGTGACACAGGGCTTCGACCTTTCGCCTGCGCCGATGGACATCGGTGCAGGGTTGTTCGAGCCTGACCGGCTCGAGCTGCTCTACACCGGCAGCCTGTACGCGTTCCGGCGGATCGACGTCCTGCTCGCGGCGCTGCGCTGCGATCCGCGGATCCGGCTCAGCATCGCCGCGGTGACGGTGCCCGAAAGCATCCTTGCCGCCGCCCGGGCCGCACCCGAACAGCTGCGCCTGCTCGGGTTCCTGCCGCATCGACAGGCGCTGGCGCTGCAGCGCCAGGCCGACGTGCTGGTCAACATCGCCAACGACGATCCGGCGCAGATCCCCGGCAAGTTCTACGAATACCTGGGCGCCGGGCGGCCGGTCCTGCACCTGGCCGACCAACCGGACCTGGTGGCGGAGCGGATCACCGCGCTGCGTCGCGGCTGGACTTGCCCGAACGATGAGGCGGCCATCTGCGGGCGCCTGCTGCATCTGTGCGAAGCGAAGATGCAGGGGCGCCTGGATGAAGGGCTGTCGCTGGACACTGCACAGGTTCGGGGGCACAGCTGGCAGGCGCTTGCCGTGGAGCTGGCGACGCTGCTGCAGGGTGTCGTCGCCCGGGGCAAGGCAGCACGACGGAGCGGCTCCTCACTCGCGTGAGGCCACTCGCAGGCGCTGCTGGAACTCGTCAAGGCCGGGGGCGTGCGGATCGATCGCACGTGCCGACGCCAACGCCGCGGACGCGGCGTCGACCTGGCCCGCGCCAAGACGTTCATCCCCGATCGCCAGCCAGCGCAGCGCCAGCCGGCGCTGCGCCGCGGCAAGCTCGCGCGGCTCCTCGCCGAGTGCGTCGCGCGCCTCCAGGCATCGCCTGGCGTCGCCCAGGCTGTTGGCGCTGAGCGACCGCTCGAAGCATGCGCGCGCGGAAGGCAGCAGGCGCGCGATCGCCCGCCGCACCTCCGCATCGCGCGGAGCCAGGGCCTGCGCCGCGCGCAGGCGGTCGTAGGCGCTCTCGCCCGGCGGCGTCAGCAGGTCGCCGCGGGCCTGGGCCTCGGCGGCCTGGCGCAGCAGTTGCGGAAGCAGGCGCGCCCGCTCGGCGGCGGGAGCAGAGGCCTGCAGCCGGACGTGGCTGCGCTGGGCGCGTTCCAGCGCGGCCTGCGCCACGGCGAGGCCCGGCGCGTCGGCGGCCAGCGCGCGGGCCTTGTCCAGTTCGCGCCGGGCCTCGGCGAAACGGAAGTCCGCCGCCAACCGCCGCGCCGTCGCGGCGTAGGCCTCGGCCGCGTGGCTGAGACCTTCGCTGGCAGCGGGATCATCCGGCGCCAGCGCCTGCAGCCGCCGCCAGGCAGCGACGGCCGCGTCGATGCGGCCACGCTGCAGGTCGGTGTCGGCACGGCGGCGCAGTGCGTCGAGTTCCTCCGTCAAGCGTGCTTCGGTGTCCGGGAGGTCGACGTGCCCCGCGTCGTAGCGGCGCGCCGTCGCGATGGCGGCTGCGGCGGCGGTGAATTCGCCGCTGCGCAGGTCGTCGCGTGCCTGGTCAAGCAACGCGCCAAGCGCGTCGTCACGCCCGCGCAGGGCCTGCGGGTCGGAGGGCCGCAGCTGCAGCACGCGCGCATACAGCGGCAGGGCGGCGCCGTCGTCGCCCTGCAGGCGACCCTCGGCATGCGCTGCCGCGGCGCGCACGAGCAGTCCGTCGATGCCCGCCAGCGCGGCCTCGCGTTCGCGCAGCTGCGCGGCCAGGAGGTCGGCCTGCACGCGCGGGACGGACAGTTCGCGCGCCAGCCGCAGATGCGCGTGGGCCGGTGCGATCCGGTCCGCGGCCAAGTCTTCCCGCGCCTGCGCCAGCGCCGCCGCGGCAACCCGCGCCAGGCCGGCGCGCGGCTCGATGCGGTCGGGGTCCATCGCCAGCGCCGCTTCGTAGAGTTCGCGCGCTCCGCTGCCGTCGGCGTCGCTCAGGTGGCCGCGCGCCAGCGCCTGCGCGCCCTGCACAGCAAGCTCGTGCACGCGCGCCTGGGGCCAGAGGCGGTCGCCCAGAGGACCGTGCGCCAGGGTCAGCATCAGCAGCAGGGCCGCAGCTGCCGCGGCGCCGGCAATCCACCAGCGTCGTGCGCCGTGGCCTGCGACAGGCGCCCGACGATGGCCGTGCGCTGACGGGTCCAGGCGCAGGCCGCGCAGGTCGCCCACGACCGGCTCGCGACGTCCGCCAGCGTCTGTTTCCCCGGAGATGTGTTTCCTGCGCACGCCGCCAGAGTACGCACTGCGACTGAACGCGTGCGTGACCCGGCCACCCTACTCGCGGCGCGCCTGCTCCACGCCCGGCAGGCCATCGAGTTTCGCCAGCACGCGCGACAGCTGCTCGTAGCCGTCCACGCGCAGGCGCAGTCGCAGGCGCACGCGGCCATGGCGCCCGGCCTCGCTTCGGATCGAGACCACGTGCGCGTCCTCCTGCGCGATCACGTTGCTGACGTCCTTCAGCAGGTACCTGCGGTCGACCGCATCCACCAGCGCGGTCGATTCGTGCACCCCCCCCTGCCGACCCCATTCGACCGGCAGCACGCGCTGCGGCTGCGTGGACGCCAGGCGCAGGAATGCGGCGCAGTCGGCGCGGTGCACGGTCAGGCCGCGCGCGCGGGTCAGGTAGCCGGCGATCGCGTCGCCGGGCAGCGGATGGCAGCAGCGCGCCACCTGCACCAGCAGGTTGCCCACGCCGACCACGGTGAAGCCCGAGGTCGCCGCCTTGGGCACGCGCCTGCGCGGCTGCGGCTGCTCGGGTTCGGACTCGCCATCGCTGCGCGACTGCGCGCGCTCGTGGTCCTGCAGCGCGCGACCGACCTGGTGCGGGCCGACGTCGCCCAGCGCCACCAGCACCAGCAGCTCGTCGACCGCGGCCACGTTGAACTTCGCCAGCACCGGCTGCAGGTCGGCATGCAACAGGCCCATGCGCCGCAACTCGCGGTCCAGCATCTCGCGGCCGGCCTGCAGGTTGCGCTCGCGGTCGAGCCGGTGGAACCAGGTGCGCACCTTCTCCCGCGCGCGCGGGCTGGCGAGGAATCCGTTGGCGGCGACCAGCCAGTCGCGGCGCGGCTCGGGCTCCTTCGCGGTCATGATCTCGACCCGGTCGCCGCTGTGCAGCCGGTGATCGAGCGGCACGATGCGGCCGTCGACCTTGGCGCCGCGGCAGCGGTGCCCGACCATGGTGTGCACGTGGTAGGCGAAGTCGAGCGGCGTGGCGCCGCTGGGCAGGTCGATCACCTCGCCGGCCGGGGTGAGCACGTAGATGCGGTCCTCGACCAGCTCGGTATCGAAGCCGCGCGCCAGCCCGGCACCCTCCTCGCCCTCGGCATGCGATTCGAGCAGACGCCGCATCCACTCGATCTTGCGCTCCAGCGCGGCATTGCCGGCGGCCGACCGCTGCGAACCGCCGGTCTCCTTGTAGCGCCAGTGGGCGGCCACGCCGAGTTCGGCCTGTTCGTGCATCTCGCGGGTGCGGATCTGCACTTCAAGCGTCTTGCCCTCGGGGCCGACCACCGCGGTATGCAGCGAGCGGTAGTCGTTGTGCTTGGGCCGCGCGATGTAGTCGTCGAATTCGCCCGGCACCGGCGCCCACAGCGCGTGCACCACCCCCAGCGCCGCATAGCAGGCGGGGATGTCGTCGACCAGCACGCGCACCGCGCGCAGGTCGTAGAGCTCGCCGATCGGCACGTCCTTCTTCCGCATCTTCTTCCAGATGCTGTAGATGTGCTTGGCACGGCCGGCGATGTCGGCGGCGACACCCTGGGCCCGCAGGGCCTGGTCGAGTTCGGCGGCCACCTGGGCGATATAGCGCTCGCGGCCTTCGCGCTTGTCGTCGAGCAGGGCGGCGATGCGGCGATAGGTGTCCGGCTCCAGGTGGCGGAACGCGAGGTCCTCCAGCTCCCACTTGAGCTGCCAGATGCCCAGGCGGTTGGCCAGCGGCGCGAGGATGTCGCGGGTGAGCCGGGCCAGCGCCTGCCGGTCATCTTCCGGCAACGCTTCGGCATGACGCATGCGCGCGAGCTGGCGCGCCAGCAGGATCGGCACCACGCGCAGGTCGCGCACGATCGCCAGCAGCAGCCGGCGCAGGCCTTCGGTGTTGCCGCGCCCCGGCGCTTCGGCATGCAGGGTCCAGACCTGGTTGGCTGCGCGCTGGCCGTCCAGCAGGGCGGCAACCGGCGCGTGCCGCGCGGGCAGCGCCGCCTCCACCCGCGCCGCCAGCTGCGGCAGTTCAAACAGGATCGCCGCAGCGGTCGAATCACCATCCGCGCCCAGCAGGGCGAGCGATGCAAGCGTGTCGCGCAGCACGGCGTCCGAAGCCGGGACCTCGTCCAACCCGTCGTCCGCCGCGCACAGCGCTTCGCGCAGCGCCGGCGCGATTGCCGCCGCCGCGGGCGCGGCAAGCCAGGTCTTGAGGCCGGAGGTCACGAGGGGCGCCGCATCGTCCATGTGGGGACGTCTACACTATCTGCCTCCCGCCACGAGGAACAGCCATGCGACCGATCCGCGCCCTGCTGCTGGCCACGCTGCTCGCCCTGCCCACCTTGGCCGCTGCCCAGCAGGCGCCGCCGCTGGAGCAGGCGATGAGCAGCACCGAGTTCAAGGCCGCCGGCCTGGACAAGCTCAGCGCGGAGGAACTGGCCCGGCTCAACGCCTGGCTCGACCGCCGCGTCGAGCAGCAGACCTCTGCCGCGGTGGCGGCCGCCGTCGAACAGGCGCGCGAGGAAGGCCGCAAGGAGGTCGTGACGGAGAACCGCGGCTTCTTCCACTTCGGCTCGCAGGAGCCGATCGAGGCCAGCATCGCCGGCGAGTTCGCAGGCTTCGGCAGCGGCAGGCGCTACACGCTCGACAACGGTCAGGTTTGGGAACAGACCGATTCGGCCACGCTGTCGGGCGTGCGCAAGACCAACCCCAAGGTGCGCATCAAGCCGGGCGTGATGGGCGTGTGGTGGCTGCGGATCGACGGCTACAACACGCAGGCGAAGGTGCAGCGGATCGAATAGGTCGCGGGCGCCTGGACAGTCACGCCAAGCCAGCATCTTTTTTAAGTTTGAGGGGGAAATCCCGCGACGGCGCGAGGTCGAGATTTCTCCCTGCGGTCGAAATGACAAGAGGTTTCGCGGCGGGAATGACGGGAGCTGTAGCGCCCCCGCGGTCGCAATGACAACGGGCTGCAGCGCCGCAATCGAAATGACGACGTGTGTTGCCCCGCCGCTTCGCGGCCGGCTCAGTCCAGCGCCGCGATCCGCGCCGCCAGCTTTTTCGCGGTCGTGCCGCCGCGGGCCGCCAGTTCCTGCGCGTAGGTGGCCACGCGCACTTCCTCCAGCTCCCAGCGCAGGGCGGCACGCGCTTCGGCGCTGCCACGGCTGGCCGACCCGGCTTCGTCCAGCGCGTCGACCAGCGGTTTGAGGTCGAGCATGCGCTGCTGGTCGCGCAGCGGATCGCGCTGGGCGCGTTCGGCGCGGACCGACAGCGCCTTGAGGTAGCGCGGATACGACTCCAGCGCGGCGGCCGGCGCGTCACGCAGGAAGCCCGGATGCGCGAGCGCGGACAGCTGCGCCTGCATGTCGTCGAGGTTGGCGCGCGCCCAGCCGATGAGCTTCGATTCCAGCCGGGCGCGCACTTCCGCCACCAGCGCCAGGATCGCTTCGGCCTGGCGCAACCGCTCACCTGCCTCGCCAAACAGGGCACGGCCGGCGGCGTCGCGGCGCGCGGCGAACGCGGCCGGATCGCGGATCTCGCCCAGACCCTCTGCCAGCAGCGCGGCCAGCGCCCCGTCGACCAGGTCCTCGCGCAGGCGGTCGCCGCCGCGTGCATCTCGACGAAGGTCGCCGGCGGACTCGATCGCGGCATACAGCAACGCCGTTTTCGGAGGCACGGGCAGCTGCTTGCGTGCCTGCTTCACCCGATCCTGCAGGGCGATGACGAGCAGCCGGCGAACGCCGCCCGCGTGCAGGCGTTTCGCGCGCGCCGGATCGGCGTGCACGGCCAGCGTCACGCTGTCGCCCGCGTCCTCGAGCGCCGGCCAGGCCGGCACGCCGCCTGCCCCGGGCACCGAGACGGGAATCGGCGACTCGGGGAACTCGCGCAGCCCGGTGCGCGCGAGTCCTTCGGCCGCGTGCGCGGAAAACGCATCGGCCGCACGCGCGCCGAAGCGTTCGCGCAACTCGTCCAGGTCGCGCGATTCGGCCAGTACCACGCCGCCGCCACGGCCGCGTGCGTCCACCAGCCGCAGGTTCGCGCGCAGGTGCGGCTCCAGTGCGGCCTCGTCGAAATCGCTGCCCAGCAGCTGCACGCCGGTCATGCGCGCCAAGAAACGCGCCAGCGTGCCGGTGAACGCATCGGCCTCGTCCGACCCGTGCGCCTGCGCGAACGCGCGGGCGAAGTCCGGCACCGGCACGAAGTTGCGGCGCAGCGCCTTGGGCAGGCCGCGGATCAGGGCCGCGGCCCTGTCGGCGACGAAGCCCGGTGCGAGCCACGACAGGCGCACCGGATCCAGCGCATTGAGCAGGTGCAGCGGCACCGACACCGTCATGCCGTCGTCCGGCGCGCCGGGTTCGAAGCGGTAGCGCACCGCCAGCCTCGCTTCGCCCAACGCCAGGAATGCGGGAAAGCGCACCGCGTCGGCGCCCTCGCCCATCAGCAGGTCGTCGCGCGACCACTCCAGCGCGCGCTTGCGCTCGGCCGGCTGCTTGCCGTACCAGGCATCGAGCGAGCGCGTATCGACGATCTCCGCCGGGATCCGGTCGGCATACCACTGGTGCATCCAGTCCTCGTCGACCACCAGCCCGGCGCGGCGCTGCTTGGCCTCCTCCTCGTGCGCGGCCTCCAGGGCCTTCAGGTTGCGCCCGATGAAGGGACTGCGCAGGTTGATCTCGCCCGTGACCAGCGCGTCGCGCAGGAACAGTTCGCGCGCCTCGGCCGGGTACAGGCGTCCATAGTCGACCGGCTTCTTCGGTGCCAGCACCAGGCCGAACAGGCTGACCTGCTCGCTGCCCAGCACCCGCCCCTGCGCGCGCGACCAGCGCGGATCATGGTGGCGACGCGCCAGCAGGTGCGGCAGCTCGGCGATCACCCAGTCCGGCTCGATCGCGGCATTGGTGATCGCCCAGACCTTTTCGGTGTCGAGCAGGGTTGCCGAAAGCACCCACGGCGGCGGCTTGCGCGCAAGCACCGAGCCCGGAAACAGCTGGAAGCGGCGTCCGCGCGGGCCTTCGTAGACCGTGCGTTCGCCCAGATGCCCGATCTGGGTGGGCAGGCCTGCGATCAGCGCGCGATGGAGCAGCGCGTAGCGCCTGGCAACTTCGCCCGGCGCGGAAAACCCGGGGCCAGAGTCGACTTTTCCTCCGTTTGCGGCGCCATCGACTGGATCTCCGGGGGAAGTCGACTCTGACCCCGGCTTTTCGTCGGCACGCGCAGCCCTGCCCCGCCGGCGGCCCGACGGCGCTGCCGCCTCCTCCGCCCACAGCTCCCCGGTCTGCAGCTTGAGCTGGCGATGCAGCTCGCGCCATTCGCGCATGCGCAGGAAGCCCAGGAAATGCTTCTCGCACCACTTGCGCAGCTGCGACTGGGTCAGCTCCTCGTGCGCTTCTCGATAAGCCTCCCACAGCTTCAGGATGCCGACGAACTCGCTTTTGGGATCCGCGAACAGCGCATGCGCATTGTCGGCCGCGGCGCGCTGGTCGGCGGGGCGTTCGCGCGGATCCTGGTTGCCCAGGAACGATGCGATCGCCAGCATCTCGTGCAGGCAGCCGTGGTGCTTTGCTGCGATCAGCATGCGTGCCAGCTTCACGTCCACCGGCAGGCGGGCCATCTGCCGGCCGATGTCGGTGAGCCTGCGCTCGCCGTCGACGGCGCCAAGTTCGGCCAGCTGCTGCCAGCCATCGGCCACCGCACGCGGATCGGGCGGCTCGACGAAGGGAAAAGCATCGATGTCGCCCAGGCCCAGCGACAGCATGCGCAGGATCACGCCGGCCAGCGCCGCGCGGCGGATCTCCGGATCGGTGTACTGCGGCCGCGACAGGAAATCGGCCTCGGCGTACAGCCGGATGCAGGTGCCCGGCGCGATGCGTCCGCATCGGCCCTTGCGCTGGTCGGCGCTGGCCTGCGACACGGGCTCGATGTGCAGGCGGTCGAGCTTCTGCCGCGGGCTGTAGCGCTTGATCCGCGCCAGGCCCGGGTCGACCACGTAATGGATGCGCGGCACGGTCAGCGAGGTCTCGGCGACATTGGTCGCCAGCACGATGCGCCGCTGCGGGCCGGGGTTGAACACGCGGTCCTGGTCGCGCGCCGACAGCCGCGCGTACAACGGCACAACTTCGGTATGGCGGTACTTGCGCCGCTCCAGCGCCTGGTGCGCGTCGCGGATCTCACGCTCGCCAGGCAGGAACACCAGGGTGTCGCCGGTGCCGCGCTCGCGCATGATTTCGTCGCAGGCGGCAACAATGCCGTCGAGCACGGAGATGGGGTCGGAGTCACTTTCCCCGGCGCGCTTCTTCGTGTCGATGTTCGCCTGGGGCGGAAGTGATTCCGGCCCCGAAGGCCCGTCCAGCGGCCGCCAGCGCAGCTCCACCGGATAGCCGCGTCCCTCCACGTCCACCACCGGCGCATCGTCGAAATGTTGCGAGAAGCGCTCGGTGTCGATCGTGGCCGAGGTCACGATCAGCTTGAGGTCGCGGCGCTTGCGCAGCAACTGCTTGAGATAGCCCAGCAGGAAGTCGATGTTGAGGCTGCGCTCGTGCGCCTCGTCGATGATGATCGTGTCGTAGCGCGAGAGCCAGCGGTCGGACGCGATCTCGGCCAACAGGATGCCGTCGGTCATGAACTTGACCACGGTGTCCTCGGAAATGTTGTCGTTGAAGCGGACCTGGTAGCCGACCAGGCCGCCCATCGGCACCTGCAGCTCCTCGGCCACACGCCGGGCCACCGCGCGCGCGGCGATGCGCCGCGGCTGGGTGCAGCCAATCATGCCGGCGGCGCCGCGCCCGGCCTGCAGGCACAGCTTGGGCAGCTGGGTGGTCTTGCCCGAGCCGGTCTCGCCGGCGACCACCACCACCTGATGGGCGCGCACCAGCTCGACGATCCGCTCGGCCTGGGTCGCGATCGGCAGGCCCTCGGCCACCGGCGCAGCCGGCAGCCGCGCTGCGCGTGCCTCGCGCGCCGCAACCGATGCCTGCAGCGCCGTGGCGAACGCCGCCTCCGCATCGGCATGGGCGGGCTTCGCGTTCCAGCGCGACCACAGCCCCAGCAGGCGGCCACGGTCGCGCGACAGCGCGCCGTCAACCGCGCGCCGCGCCTGCGTTAACGCCGCCGTCGCGGGTCCGCGCCTAGACTCCATCGGCACCCTTGCAAGCGCGGCAACCGTTCGCATATTCGTTGTGCATGGCCGTATTGTCGCCAAAACCACCTGACCGGAGTTCCACCATGTCCAAGAGCACGTCGACCAAGTCCAAGTCCGCCAAGGGCGGGAAGACCGGCAAGCCCGGGAAGTCCGAAAAATCATCCAGCCCCGCCAAGCCCTTAGAAGCGGCGGCGGCGGACAACGGCAAGTCCGGCGGCCGTGCAGCGACCCTCGTACCGTCCGCCTCGCCCGCGGCGGGCAGCAGCGGCCCCGCGATCGACATCGGCATTTCCACCGAGGACCGCCAGGCCATCGCCACCGAGCTGGCGCGCTTCCTGGCCGACGCCTACACCCTGTACCTGAAGACCCACAACTTCCACTGGAACGTGACCGGGCCGATGTTCAACGCCCTGCACAACATGTTCGAAGCCCAGTACACCGAACAGTGGAACGCGCTGGACGACATCGCGGAGCGGATCCGCGCGCTCGGCTACAACGCGCCGGGTTCGTACGCCGAATTCATCAAGCTTTCCTCGATCAGGGAAGAGCCGGGCGCCACCGAGGCACCGGACTGGCGCGAGATGGTGCGCCAGCTGGTCGTCGGCAACGAGGCGGTCTGCCGCAGCGCACGCAAGGCGCTCGACGTCGCCGATGACGCCGACGACGCGCCGACCGAGGACCTGCTGGTGCAGCGCCTGCAGACCCACGAGAAGTACGCCTGGATGCTGCGCTCGCTGCTGCAGTAGGTATCCGGCCCATCGCGCCCGCAGGGCGCAGCACCCTGGCGACGGCGCGGCAACGCGCCGTCGTCGTATCACGGGTCGGCCGCTTTTCCTACAAGCCATGCCGTCCCGGGCTGGCTATCCTGTGCGCATGAGTTCGAACGCGCACCACCTGCTTGAAAAGATCTTCGGCCACCGCGAGTTCCGCGGCGAGCAGGGCGAAATCGTCCGCCATGTCGCCGAAGGCAACGACGCCCTGGTGCTGATGCCCACCGGCGGCGGCAAATCACTGTGTTACCAGCTGCCGGCGCTGCTGCGCGATGGCGTGGCGATCGTGGTCTCGCCGCTGATCGCGCTGATGCAGGACCAGGTGGACGCGCTGCGCCAGCTTGGCGTGCGCGCCGCCTTCCTCAATTCCAGCCTGGATGCCGCCGCCGCGCAGGCGGTCGAACGGCAGCTGCTGGCCGGCGAGCTCGACCTGCTCTACGTCGCCCCCGAGCGCCTGCTCACGCCGCGGTTCCTGTCCCTGCTCGAGCGCGCCACGTTGGCCCTGTTCGCCATCGACGAGGCGCACTGTGTGTCGCAGTGGGGCCACGATTTCCGCCCCGAATATCGCGAGCTGACGATCCTGCACGAGCGCTGGCCCGGCGTGCCGCGCATCGCCCTGACCGCCACCGCCGACCCGCCCACCCAGCGCGAGATCGCCGAGCGCCTGCAGTTGCAGGACGCGCGCCGCTTTGTCAGCTCCTTCGACCGACCCAACATCCGCTACACCGTGGTGCAAAAGGAGAACGCGAAGCGCCAGCTGCTGGATTTCCTCGAGCCCCACCGCGGCGCGGCCGGCATCGTCTACTGCCTGTCGCGGCGCAAGGTCGAGGAGACCGCCGAGTTCCTCGCCGGCAACGGCATCGACGCGGTGCCCTACCACGCCGGCATGGATTCGGCGCGGCGCTCCGCCAACCAGCGCCGCTTCCTGCGCGGCGAGGGCGTGGTGGTGGTCGCGACCATCGCCTTCGGCATGGGCATCGACAAGCCGGACGTACGCTTCGTGGCCCACACCGACCTGCCCAAGTCGATCGAAGGCTACTATCAGGAAACCGGCCGCGCCGGCCGCGATGGCGAGCCCGCAGAGGCATGGATGTGTTACGGCCTGGGCGACCTGGTGCTGCTGCGGCAGATGATCGAGCAGTCCGAGTCCGGCCCGGAGCGCAAACGACTGGAGCACCGCAAGCTCGACTCGCTGGTGGGCTACTGCGAAACCATGCGCTGCCGCCGCCAGGTGCTGCTGGACAATTTCGGCGAGACGCTGCCGCAGGCCTGCGGCAACTGCGACAACTGCATCGCGCCGCCCGAGTCCTGGGACGGGACCGAGGCCGCGCGCAAGGCACTGAGCTGCGTCTACCGCACCGGCCAGCGCTTCGGCGCCGCGCACCTGATCGACGTGCTGCGCGGCGGCGACACCGAGCGCATCCACCAGTTCGGCCACGACCGCCTGCCCGTCTACGGCATCGGCGGCGATATCGACGCACGCGCCTGGCGCGGCGTGTTCCGCCAGCTGGTCGCGCTGGGACTGCTCGAGGTCGATGCCGAAGGCCACGGCGGCCTGCGCCTGGCCGAGGCCAGCCGCGCGGTGCTGCGCGGCGAGCAGCCCGTGCTGCTGCGCAAGGACTCGCTGCGAAAGCGCGGGCGCAGCGAGTCGCGCGCGGCCCGCCGGGCGGTCGAAGTTGCGGCCCAGGACCAGCCACTGTTTGAAGCGCTGCGCGCGCTGCGCACCCGGCTGGCGCGCGAACAGGGCGTGCCGCCCTACGTGATCTTCCACGACGCCACCCTGCGCGAGATCGCGCGCCTGCGGCCGCACACGCCGGGCGACCTGGCCCTGATCGGCGGCATCGGCGCCGGCAAGATCGAGCGCTATGGCGACGAGGTGCTGGATACGGTGGCGGAGAGCGAGGCGGCCTGAGCCGAAGACGAGCGGCCGTCCCCGGGCCGGCGGCTGTACAAGCCCGCGTGCAACTGGTCTGCTGGCGGCCGGACCAAAGTCGATGGAGCCAGTGTGCCAGTACGAATGCGTTGGATGAGGCAGCTCGAGGCCTGGTTCCGCCGCCCGCCGATCGAGGATCCAGTCGACCGGCGCAACGCGCCGATGCTGCAGATCGTGTTGATCGTGCTGGGAACGACGCCGGTCCTGGCCTGGCTGTACCGCATCTTCGGCACCGACATTCCGTGGCGGCCAGGCGAAAGCGCGAGCCTGGCGGCGAGCCTGGTGATCGTCGCAGTCGCGCTGTCGAGCCTCTACCTCGTGCGGCTGGGCCGGTTCCAGTGGGCGATCCGCCAACTGCTGGCCGTGGTCGCCGCGAGCATGCTGTTCACCTACGCCGCCGGCGGCCTCAGCGCCCAGGTGTACGAGCAGCCGATCCAGGTGATGTGGATGTTCGTGGCCGGGATGGCGATCGGCCGCCGCGCACTGTGGGCGATGTACCTGGTCCTCGCGCTGGCCATGTTCCTGGGCGCATGGACCGAGGCGACGCAGGCAGGCAACCCAGCCGCCGCCCTGCTGGTCGATGCCGCCATCCGCTCTGTGATCTTCCTGGTGATCGCCGTGGTGGTCGACCGCAGCACCAGCGCGCTGCGTGACAGCCTGGAGGCTGCCACCCGCCGCGGCCGCGAGCTCACGCTCGCGAACCTGCAGCTGCAGGCGGAGATCGCGGCCCGCGAGCGCACCCAGGAGCAACTGCTGCATGCGCAGAAGGTCGAGGCGATCGGGCGCATGGCCAGTGGCCTCGCACACGACTTCAACCACCTGCTTGCGCTGATCCTGGGCCATGTCGACCAGGCCCGCCATGCCGGAGACCCGGGGCGCGCGACCGAGGCGGTGACCGGCATCGAACTTGCCGCGCGTCGCGCCGGCGCTCTCACCCACCAGTTGCTCAACTTCAGCCGCTACGACGCCACGCGCGCGGTCCGTTTCGATGCCCGCGACGCGATGGCCGAACTCGAGCCGATGTTGCGGCAGACGTTGGGGCGCCGGATCCAGCTCGCGCTCATCCTGCCGCCCCAGCCCTGCCCCATCATCTTCGACGAGGCGCAGTTCGGCCTGATGCTCCTCAACCTCGCCAGCAACTCGGCCCAGGCGATCGAAGGTGCAGGCACGTTCGAGGTGCAACTGCGGCCACGGCCGGCGCAGGATTCGCTCGAGATCCTCGTGCGCGACGACGGGCCGGGCATTCCCGGGGAACTGCAGGCGAGGGTCCTGGAGCCGTTCTTCACCACCAAGCCTGCGGGACAGGGGACCGGTCTGGGACTGTTCCTGGTGCAACGCCTGGTGCAGGAATCAGCCGGCGACATGCACCTTCGCAGTACACCCGACACAGGGACCTGCATCACGATCCGGCTGCCGCTCGCCGCGGTCGAAGACGAGGCCGAAGACCCCGCGGACGAAGTGGAGGCCAGTTACCAGACCAGCGCGTAACCCAGCCCGCGGACCGCCCTCAGCGGCAGTTCCACACCGGCCTGCTGCAGGCATTTGCGGCGCAGCCGGTAGACCAGCGTCTCCAGCCTGTGCGAGTCGAAATCGTGCGCGTCCACGGTCAGCTGCCCCATCAGCGCCTTGCGCGATACCGGCACGCCAGGTGCCGCGGCCAGCGCGAGGAGCACCTGCCGTTCGGCCATGTTGAGTTCCACTTCCCCCTTGCCCGCCGCCAGAATGCGCCAGCCATCGGCATCCAGCCGCCAGCGGCCGGAGGTGTCCTCCGCGGTCGCCTCGTCGTTGGCCTCTCTGCCCGGCATTGCCGGCACGTCGCCCAGCGTCCTGGTGGCAGCGACCCGGGTGGCCAGGTTGCGCAGCACGGCGACCAGTTCGGGCATGCCCACCGGCTTGCCCAGATATGTATCCGCACCAGCCTCCAGCCCGCGCACGCGGTCGGCCGGCGCAACGTGGCCGGTCAACATCACGATTCCCATCGTTGGCGCCACCTCGCGCAGGTGCCGGGCGATGGCATAGCCGCAGTCATCGGGCAGGCCGACGTCAAGCAGCACCAGGTCGAAGGAACGCGAGGCCAAGGCCCGGTACAGTTCCAGCGCACTGCCCATCGCAGTGACCTCGAATTCCGAGCGCTCCAGCGTCGGCGCCAGGATCGCATCCCGGTATTCGGGATCGTCCTCCACAACTGCAATGCTCGTTCTGCCCAACGTCGCGATCGCTCCCGGTTCCGGGCCAGGGACGCACCCTGGCCGCGTGTCCCGACTGGTGGGCCGTGATGGATTCGAACCATCGACCAGCGGATTAAAAGTCCGATGCTCTACCGACTGAGCTAACGGCCCCTGCAGTCACGGAATTATATGTCATGCGTCGTGCGGACCCGCGGCTGACCTGGGTCAAGGCCCGTGCAGCGGCGCATGGGCATACTGGTCGCATGCTCACTCCAGGCACCCGCTCCCCGTCGCCCCAGCCGCCCGGCGATGGCGACCACGTTCCCGACGAAGCCGCCATCGCGCGTCTGGTGCACGCGTTCTATGCCCGCGCACGTGCGGACTGGCTGCTGGGTCCGGTGTTCGAGACCGCGGTGGACGACTGGTCCGAACACCTCGACACGCTGGTGCGTTTCTGGTGCTCGGTGCTGCTGCGCGCGGGCAGTTACCGCGGCAACCCCATGGCCGCGCACCGGCCGCTTGACGTGGGCGATCAGCATTTCGCGCGCTGGCTGGCGCTGTGGGACGCAACCGCGCGCGACGTACTCACCCCGGTCCAGGCCCGGCACGTGTTCGAGACCGCACAACGCATCGCCCGGTCGCTGCGCATCGGGCTGGACATCGATCCGCTGCGGCGCGACCGGCGCGATGCGGGCGGCCCGGGTTGCGCCCACGCGCATGCCCACGCCAGCGGGCGCGATCAGCCCGCGTAACGGGTCGGATCGGCAACGCCCGCAGTCTCGAAGCCTTCGGCGCGCAGGCGACAAGCATCGCAATGCGCGCAGGCGCGGCCGGCATCATCGGCGCGGTAGCAGGAGACGGTTGCGCCGAAGTCCACGCCCAGGCGCGCGCCCTCCTGCACGATCTCCGCCTTGCCCAGGTGCAGCAGCGGCGCATGCACGCGGATCCCGGCACCCTCGACCCCGGCCTTCGTCGCCACGTTGGCCAGCCGCTCGAAGGCTTCGATGAATTCGGGACGGCAGTCCGGATAACCGGAATAGTCGACCGCGTTGACGCCACAGAACAGATCGCTGGCGCCCAGCACTTCGGCCCAGCCCAGGGCCAGCGACAGCATGATGGTGTTGCGCGCCGGCACGTAGGTCACCGGGATGCCGGGCCCGCCGGCTTCCGGCACCTCGATGTCGTCGGTCAGGGCGGATCCGCCGAAGGCGCGCAGGTCGACCTTGACGGTCTTGTGTTCGACGGCGCCCAGCATCGCGGACACGCGGCCGGCGGCCTCGAGCTCGGAGGTGTGGCGCTGGCCATAGCTCAGGCTCAGGGCGTGCACGGCAAAGCCCTGCTCGCGCGCGATGGCCAGGACGACGGCGGAATCCATGCCGCCAGAGACGAGGACGACTGCTTTTTTCATGGGATTCTGACTTCGGATCGTGGATTCAGTCTGGGTCAGCGGTGCTGGCGAGCCGCGGTTGTCATCCCGAGCGCAGTGAGGGACCTGCATTCCCCGGCACTGCCGGGATCCCTCGCTGCGCTCGGGATGACATTCCGGTGTCTGGAACTTTCACGGGAACGCTCGGGTCCGTGACGACGCTTCCAGGCACGCCTCGCGCACCCGCACGACAACCGCCTGCGAACGTCGCTTCAGCGCCCGGGTTCGTCATTCCACAGCAGCTTGTGCAGTTGCATCTGGAATTTCACCGGCAGGCGGTCGGCGACGATCCAGTCGGCCAGGTCGGTCGGCGAGAGCTCGGACTTGCTCGGCGAGAACAGCACGTCGCAGCGGGCATGCAGTGCACGCGCGTGCAGCACCTCGCGCGCCCACTCGTAGTCGGCACGGCTGCAGATGACGAACTTCACCTGGTCGTGCGGCGTGAGTAGCGGGACGTTTTCCCAGCGGTTGCGCGCCACCTCGCCCGATGCCGGCGTCTTGATGTCCAGCACCCGCGATACCCGCGGGTCGACCCCTCCGATGTCGATCGCGCCGCTGGTTTCCAGCGATACCACGTAACCGGCGTCGCACAGGCGCGAGAGCAACGGCAGGCAGCGCTTCTGCGCCAGCGGCTCGCCGCCGGTCACGCAGACGTGGCGCACGCCGAAGCCGGCCACCTCGGACAGGATCGAGTCGATCTCGCGCCACTCGCCGCCGTGGAAGGCATAGGCGGTGTCGCAGTACACGCAGCGCAGCGGGCAGCCGGTCAGGCGCACGAACACGGTGGGCCAGCCTGCGTCGCGGGCTTCGCCCTGCAGTGACAGGAAGACCTCGGTGATCTTCAGCCGGTCAGCCGTCGATGCGGCGGCCGCATCGGGCACGACGGCATCCATGGCTCAGCGGCTGGCGCGCGCGAGCTGGATCGCGTGCAGGCGATCTTCGGCAGTGCGCGCCGCGTCGGTGCCGGGATACTGGGCCAGCACCTGCGACAGGGTCGCCTCGGCGCCGTCCAGGTCGCGCAGCCCGTATTGCGACAGGCCGATCTTGAGCAGCGCGCCCGGCGTCTTGTCGTGGGTCGGGTGCCGCGCCACCAGCGCCTGGAACTGCTCCCGCGCCAGTTCGTAGTTCTGGGTGACGTAGTAGCTTTCGCCCAGCCAGTAGCGGGCGTTGGGCGCATACACACCTTCAGCGTGCGTGCGCAGGAAATCCTGGAACAGCTGGGCGGACTCGGCATAGTTGCCGGCCTTGAGCGCGTCGAACGCAGTCTCGTAGGCACCGCGTTCGCCGGCCGTGTTCACCAGCAGGCCGGCATCACCGTGCACCGCCGGCGGGGTGTCGCGTGGGGCGGCGGCAGGCGCCGCTCCGACGGGTTGCTCGCCCAGTGCAGGCGGCGGCAGGCCCGCGCCCTCAAGCCGGTTGAGGCGGCCGTCGAGGTCGAGGTACTGGCTACGGCCGGTCGACTTGAGCTGCTCGTTCTGATGCTGCAGCTCTTCCACCTGCGAGCGCAGGGACTGGACCTCGCTGCGCAGCTCGGTCAGCTGGTTGAGCAGGTCGACGTTGCCGCGGTTGTCGGCAGCCCGCTGCTCGAGCACGGCGACGCGATCGGCCAGGCTTGGCCGTTGGGCGGACGCGGGCGCGGCGGCCATGAAGGCCGCCGCGAACGCGATTGGAACAAGGAAAGCACGCATCTTCGCGTCTTACTTCGCCGTGTAGACGATCTCGACGCGACGGTTCTTCGCCCAGCAGTCCTCGTTGGAGTCGGTGCAGCTCGGACGCTCTTCGCCATAGCTGACCACGGTCAGCTGGCCACCGGAGCCACCGTTGGCCTGCAGGGCCGACGACACCGCATTGCCGCGACGCTCACCCAGGCCGAGGTTGTACTCGCGGCTGCCGCGCTCGTCGGCATGGCCTTCCAGCGTGGCGCGCGAGGACGGACGATCACGCAGGTACTTGGCGTGGCACGACATGGCGGCCTGGAACTCCGGACGCAGGGCGTCACGATCCAGGTCGAAGTACACAACGCGCTGACGCAGGCAGGCGTCGGTGTCGAGGTCCGAGGGGCCATATGCACCCGGAGCGGTGGTTCCATCCGTCTGGGCTGGCGGCGTCGCCGTGTCGACCGGGGGGGCTTCCTTGACCTTCTTGGAGCAAGCGGCCATGGCCACGCACATCATTGCGATGAGCAGGGCCTTGCCAAACACGGCAGACTTATGGGTGTTCATTCTCGTCGATCCTCGGGCGTTGAAACGGACGTTCAGGTTGATTGAATGGCTGTGCAGAACGTGTCAGCGCGGGGTCCGGTAAGGTCCCCATGCGGGCTCGCGTACATCTCCGTCGGCCAGGACCAGGCGCTGTCGCACGCGGCCATCGGCTGACACAGCATACAGGACACCCCGCCGCCCTTCACGCGCCGCATAGAGGATCATGCTGGCGTTGGGCGCAAAGCTGGGGGACTCGTCGAGCGAGCCCGGGGAGATGGTCGACCAGCGTGGCGAACCCATGCTGCGGTCCATCACCGCGACGCGGTAGGAGTTGCCTGCGCCCTGTGCCACTGCGATCTTCTGGCCATCCCAGGAGATGCTTGGATCGGCGTTGTAGTTGCCCTCGAACGTCACCCGGCTGGCGCCGCCGCCCGAGGCCGGCGCCTGGTAGATCTGGGGCCGGCCACCGCGGTCGGAGGTGAAGTAGATGCTGTTGCCGTCCGGGCTCCACGCCGGCGAGGTGTCGATGCCGAACTGGTTGGTGATCTGGGTCAGCGCCTTGCTGCCCAGGTCCATCACGTAGATCTCGGGGTTGCCGCTGCGCGAGAGGGTCAGCGCCAGCTTGCGGCCGTCGGGCGAGAACGCCGGGCCACTGTTGATGCCGCGGAAGCTCGACACGAGCTCGCGGCTGCCGGTGGTGATGTCCTGGATGTAGATCGAGGAGTTGCCGCGCTCGAAGCTCACATAGGCCAGCTTGCGTCCATCCGGGCTCCAGGCGGGCGACAGCAGCGGCTCGTTGGAGCGCACCACGGTCTGCGGGTTGTAGCCGTCCGCATCGGCAACCATCAGCGCGTAGCGCGAGCCCTGCCCCACGCCGGTAGCGGTGACGTAGGCGATGCGCGTCCAGAACGCGCCACGCACGCCGAGGATCTTCTCGTAGATGGCGTCCGAGATCTGGTGGGCGACGTCGCGCATGGCGCTGCCGCGCGCAGTCAGCGCAAGGCCGAGCAGGCGTTCCTGCCTGGCGACGTCGAACAGCTCGTACTCGACACGGTAGCTGCCTTCGGCCGCGTCGGCCACGCGACCGACCACCAGGAAGTCCTGGCGCAGCGCGCGCCAGGCGGGATAGTCGACCTCCGAGCCGCGCGTCGGCCGGCTGGCCATGTCGCGTTCGGGCAGGGAACGGAACTGGCCCGAACGCTCGAGGTCGGCGCGCACCACTGCGGCGACGTCGGTCTCCGGCGCGGTTCCACCGCCCTGGTAGGGCATCGGCACGATCGCGATCGGCAGGGCCGAGGCGTTGCCGCCGATGATGTCGATCTCCAGTCCCTGCTGCTGTGCGGCCGCGGCGAACGGCAGCAACAGTGTGAGCATGGCGAACAGGCAGCGTTTGGCGAAGGTCATCGGGGAGGTCCCTTGCAGCGTTTCAGTAGGCGGACGACAGCTTGGCCGCGAATCGTCGCATGAAGATGAACGGGGGATGGATTCCGGCAGCCGCGAGGCGGGCCGTCGAGCTCTGTAGGAGCGGCTTCAGCCGCGATCGCCCTGACAGCCTCGCAGAGCATCCGGCATCCTTCGCGGCTGAAGCCGCTCCTACAGCACGCGACAGGCACTCGGCGCACGATATCTGCACGGTCGTGAAGGCGCGATGCGAAGCTCAGCGATCCTGCGCCTGGAAATTCAGCGTGATCGTGCGCTGGAACACCGACTCGAAGCCGACATAAGGCAGTGGCTGCGCCTTGAGCACCGCCGCTTCGACCGAGCGACGGCCGAGTTCGTCGTAGGGACAGGATGGATCCACCCTGGCTTCCACCACTTCGCCGCCGGGAATCTGGCGAATGACGATGCGGCAGCGCTGTCCGATCGCGACCGTGTCCGGCCTGGTCCAGTTGCGCAGGATCGCTTCCTGCAGCGCGGCCGCGTAACGCGCCGACAGCCCGGTATCCACGCCCTGGTTGCCGGGAGGCGGCGGCGCCGAAGCGGACTGCTGGGACTGCTGCGAGGCCTGCCGCGCCTCGCGGTCGGCGATCTGCTGCAGCCGCTGTTGCGTCTGGCGCTGCTCTTGCTCCAGCTTCTTCTGCTCGGCGCGGATCTTCTCCAGCCGCTGCAACGCCAGGCGGCGCTTCTGCTCGGCCTCTTCCTGGCGCTTGCGCTCGGTCAGGTCGATCTGTTCCTGGCGGCGCTTCTCCTCCTGCTCGCGCAGCACGCGCGCCCGTTCGAGCTCGCCGTCGCGGCGCACCTCTTCCTGGTCGACGGGCGCGGGCTCCGGCACGCGCGCCTGCGGGGTGGGCTGCGGTTCGACCGGCGCCTCCTCCGGCAACGGCGCGGGCAGCGGCTGCGGAGGCGGCGGCACCACCTCCTCCAGCACCGGATCGGGCAACGGCTGCACGACAGGTTCGGGCAGCGGCTCGGGCTCGATCGCCAGCGCACGCTCCACGGCGCGCTGGTCGGTGCTGGACACGTCCAGCACCGCCTCCATCGACGGCGCGCCGGCCACGCTGATGCGGTCCGGGTCCCAGTTCAGCAGCGGCGACAGCAGCAGGATCGCCAGCACCAGCACGTGCACGACGATGGCCCAGGCGATCGCTCGGCCCAGGCCTTCCTCTTGCTGCGCCCCGCCGGGACGCTGGAAAGCGTCAGCGTGCATCACCGCCCGCGTTGGTCATCAGGCTGACATTGCTGACCTTGGCACGGCGCAGCACGTCCATCGCATCGAGCACGGTCTGGTAGGGGGCGCTGCCCTGCGCGGCCACCATCACCCGCAGCTCGTTGCCCTGCTGCTCGCGGATCGGCGCGAGCATGGCCTCCATCTGCGTGGAATCGACGATGCGGGGGCCGCCGTCGCCGGGCAACTGCAGGCCCAGGCTGCCGTCGGGATAGGCGATCACGATCACCGGGTCGGTGCGCTCCTGCGTCGCCCGCGCCTCGGACGAGGGCAGCTTGACGTCCACGCTCAACGTCAGCAGGGGCGCGGTCACCATGAAGATGATCAGCAGCACGAGCATCACGTCGATGTAGGGCACGACGTTGATCTCGGACTTCAGCTTGCGCCGCTTGCGGTGGATGATGTTTCCGGCCATGGCCTGCCCCACCTACTCGATCGTGCTCTGGCGCTGCAGGATGGTGCTGAACTCCTCGGCGAAGTTCTCGTAGCGCACCGCCAGGCGTTCGACCCGCGTGGTGAACCGGTTGTAGGCCCACACCGCGGGGATCGCCACGAACAGGCCGATCGCGGTGGCGAACAGCGCCTCGGAGATGCCCGGCGCGACCGCGGCGATGCCGGTCTGCTCGCCGCTGTTGAGCATGTCGTGCATGGTCACCATGATCCCGAACACGGTGCCGACCAGGCCGACGTAGGGCGCGGTGGAACCGATGTTGGCCAGCAGCTCCAGGTTGCGGTCGAGCTGGTCGACCTCGCGGGTGTAGCTGACCCGCATCGCGCGCTGGGCACCCTCGAGCTGTGCGCGCGCATCGAAGCCGCGCTTGTCGCGCAGGCGGGCGAACTCGCGGAAGCCTGCCTCGAAGATCGCCTCCAGCCCGCCGAACTGGCGGTTGCGCTCGGTCGCGGCGGAATACAGCTTGCCCAGGTCGGCGCCGGACCAGAACCGGCTCTCGAACTCGTCGGCGTCGCGGTTGGCGAGCTTGAAGATGCGCGCCTTGCGGAAAATGATGACCCAGCTGACCACCGAGCCAACCAGCAGCAGCAGCACGATCAGCTGCACCGGCAGGCTTGCCGTGAGCATCAGGTCAACGTAGTTGATGCCCTCGTGCGCGGTGACGGCTGCGGCGGCAGTGGCGGTATCGGCCAGTTGGGTCGCAGTCGCGGCCGCCTCATCCGGCAAGGGCTCGATCTGGGTGGCCTGCAGCAGCATTGCGAGGGGAATCATTCGTCCTGGGCTCCGGGTTCAACGAGTCGGGTCAGTTCCTGGTACAGCATTTCGGGGATCGCACGTGGTCGGAACGTCGACGCTTCCAGCGCCGCGCACCGCACCTCCGCATCCAGCAGCAGCTCGCCGTCGCGCAGGATCGACTGCGCGAACACGACGCTCGCGTGCCGGCACCGGCGCAGCGACACCGTGACCTGCAGCGCATCATCCAGCCGCGCCGGCCTGCGGAAATCGATCCGCATCGCCCGCACCGCGAACACCAGCCCGTGGGTCAGGCGCAGCGCGTCCTGTCCGTACCCCAGCGCCCGCACCCATTCGGTGCGCGCCCGCTCGAGGTACGCGACGTACTGCGCGTGGTACACCACACCACCAGCGTCGGTATCTTCCCAGTAGACCCTTGTCGGGATGCTGAACGCGGGGGAATCGGGACCCAGTGCCCTGGACCCGGGACTCAAGCGCGGTTCTCCGGCACGCACGATTCGATAACGATGGGTGGCATCAGAACAGTTCCTCCGTTTCCGGAACGCCGGTCCCGGACTCGCGCGGCGGCGGCTGCAGGCCCAGGTGGCGCCACGCCTTCGCGCTCGCCATGCGCCCCCGCGCGGTGCGGACCAGGAAGCCCTGCTGGATCAGGTAAGGCTCGATCACGTCCTCCAGGGTGCCGCGCTCTTCGCTTAGGGCGGCGGCGAGCGAATCCACGCCGACCGGGCCGCCGTCGAAATTCTCGATGATCAGGCGCAGCAGGCGCCGGTCGAGCTCGTCGAAACCTTCCGGATCGACCTTGAGCATCTTCATGGCAGCGTCTGCGACCTCGCGGTCGATGCGGCCGCCGGCACGCACCTGGGCGTAGTCACGCACGCGGCGCAGCAGGCGGTTGGCGATACGCGGCGTGCCGCGCGAGCGTCGCGCGATCTCGGTCGCGCCCTCTTCGCCGCAGTCCACGCCCAGGATCGTCGCCGCGCGGCGCACGATGCGGGTGAGTTCCGCGGCGCTGTAGAACTCCAGCCGCTGGACGATGCCGAACCGATCGCGCAGCGGCGCGGTCAGCAGGCCGGCGCGGGTGGTGGCGCCGATCAGGGTGAAGGGCGGCAGGTCGATCTTGATCGAGCGCGCGGCCGGGCCCTCGCCGATCATGATGTCGAGCTGGAAATCCTCCATCGCCGGGTACAGCACCTCTTCGACCACCGGCGAAAGCCGGTGGATCTCGTCGATGAACAGCACGTCGTGCGGCTGCAGGTTGGTCAGCAGCGCGGCCAGGTCGCCGGCCTTCTCGATCACCGGGCCGGAAGTGCCCCGCAGGCTCACCCCCAGTTCGTTGGCGATCACGTGGCTGAGCGTGGTCTTGCCCAGCCCGGGCGGGCCGAAGATCAGGACATGGTCGAGCGCCTCGCCGCGATGCTTGGCCGCCTCGATGAACAGGCCCATCTGCTCGCGCACCGGCTGCTGGCCGAGGTATTCGGCCAACCGCTTCGGGCGGATGCTGGCCTCGATGGCCTCGTCCTCGCGGGTGGAATCCGCGGCGATGATGCGTTGTTCTTCCATCGCGCTATGGTCGCACGGCGCATTGGCGGGTGTATCGGCTGCGTCAGCCTGGTGCCGGAGCTTGCGACGGGTCGCGGTTGAATCACCCCTGCAGGTCGATCCCCTCCGCCGCCCGTGTAGGAGCGGCTTCAGCCGCGAACGGAAACGACCTTGCCTCGTGCGTCCGGATCGATTGCGGCTGAAGCCGCTCCTACAGTGGCGCTTCGGTGGCTGGCAGCGCCTGCACGCCCTGCTGCACGCCGGCCATGTTGGGCAGCTTGTGGGCGATGCCCTTGTGGCAATCGATGCAGGTGGCCTCGCCGGTGGCCAGGTAGGTGCGGTGGGTGCGGGCGGCGCGGCTGGCCTGGCGGGTCAGGTCCATCGAGTCATAGTCGTGGCAGTTGCGGCATTCCAGCGAGTCGTTGGCCTTGAGCCGGACCCACTCATGGGTGGCCAGCACCAGGCGCTGGTCGAGGAACTTCTCGCGGGTGTTGATGGTGCCGAAGATCTTGCCCCACACCTCCTTGGAGGCCTGCATCTTGCGCGCGATCTTGTCGGTCCAGTCGTGCGGCACGTGGCAGTCCGGACAGGTGGCGCGCACGCCGGAGCGGTTGCTGTAGTGGATGGTGGTCTTGAGCTCCTCGAACACGTTGTCGCGCATCTCGTGGCAGCTGGTGCAGAACGCCTCGGTGTTGGTGGCGTCCATCGCGGTATTGAATCCGCCCCAGAACAGCACCCCGGCCAGGAAGCCACCCAGGGTCAGGAAACCCAGGCTCAGGTAGCGCGCCGGCGAAGTGAATTGCCGCCAGAACGCGAGGGCCGTGCGGCCCGCGCGGCGCAGCAGCCTCATTGCATGCGCTCCGATCGCAGCAGGGTGTCGATGTCCTGGAAGCCGTTCTCGACCAGTGGCCGCGCGTCGGTCTGCACCACATGGCACTGCACGCAGAAGTAGCGCCTCGGGGAGATCTCTGCCAGGAACTGGTCGTTGCGGTCCATATAGTGGGTCACGCTCACTTCCGGCGCCTGGAACTGCGCGGCCGTGCTGCGCGCATGGCAGAGCATGCATCGGTTGGAGTTGAGGTCGACCTGGTAGCCGTCGATGTTGTGCGGGATGGTCGGCGGCTGCATCGGATAGGCGCGACCGCGACGCACGTCGAAGTTCTCCACCTGGGCCATCGGCAGGGGCGTGATTTCGGTGGTGATCGGAACGTTGCGGCGCAGGCCGTCGATGTCCTGCCCGGGGTTGCCGCGCGCGCCCACCTCGGGCGCCGGCGCGACCACCTGCGGACGGGGTTCGTCGCGACCGCAGGCGACCAGCATGAGCAGGGCCAGCGCCAGCAGGGGCATCACGAGGATCGCGCGCATGTCAGGCCCCTCCCACCGCGACCACCTTGGCCGCGCACTTCTTGAAGTCGGTCTGCTTGGAGATCGGATCGGTCGCATCCAGCGTGACCTTGTTGATCAGCTGCGCCGCATCGAACCACGGCACGTAGATCACGCCGCGCGGCATTCGATTGCGCCCGCGCGTCTCGACCCGGGTGCGCATCGCGCCGCGGCGCGAGGTCACCGCCACCTCGTCGCCGCGCTTGAAGCCGCGTTCATGCGCATCATCTGGATGCATGAACACCACCGCCGACGGGAATGCCCGGTACAGCTCGGGGATGCGCATGGTCATCGAGCCCGAATGCCAGTGCTCGAGCACGCGCCCGGTGACCAGCCACAGGTCGTATTCGGTGTCCGGCGATTCTGCCGGCGGCTCATAGGGCAGCGCCCAGATCACTGCGCGGCCGTCGGGGTTGCCGTAGAACTCGAAGCCCGTCCCCTCCTTGACGTACGGATCCTCGCCCTCGCGATAACGCCAGCGGGTTTCCTTGCCGTCCACCACCGGCCAGCGCAGGCCGCGCACCTGGTGGTAGACATCGAAAGGCGCCAGGTCGTGCGCATGCCCGCGTCCGAACTCGGCGTACTCCTCGAACAGCCCCTTCTGCACGTAGAAGCCAAATGCATCCGACTCGTCGTTCGCGTAGCCCGCCTCGATCTGGTCCACGCCGAAGGCGTCGACCTTGCCGTTGCGGTAGAGCACGTCGAACAGGGTCTTGCCCTTGAACTCCGGGTTCGCGGCCAGGAGTTCGGCCGGCCAGCATTCGTCGGTGGTGAAGCGCTTGGAGAACTCCATCAGCTGCCACAGGTCCGAGCGCGATTCGCCGGGTGCATCGACCAGCTGGTGCCAGAAATGGGTGCGGCGTTCGGCGTTGCCGTAGGCGCCCTCCTTCTCCACCCACATCGCCGAAGGCAGGACCAGGTCGGCCGCCTGGCAGGTCACCGTGGGATAGGCGTCGGAGACCACGATGAAATTATCCGGGTTGCGGTAGCCCGGATAGCCCTCCTCCAGCATGTTGGCCGCGGCTTGCATGTTGTTGTTGACCTGCACCCAGTAGGCGTTGAGCTTGCCGTCCTTGAGCGCGCGGTTGTGCTCGACGGCGTGGTAGCCGACCTTTTCCTTGATGATGCCGCGCGGGATCTTCCAGATGTCCTCGGCCATCGCGCGGTGCTCGGGATTGGTCACCACCATGTCCGCCGGCAGCCGGTGGCTGAAGGTGCCGACTTCGCGCGCAGTGCCGCAGGCCGAGGGCTGGCCGGTCAGCGAGAACGGGCTGTTGCCCGGCGTGGCGATCTTCCCGGTGAGCAGGTGGATGTTGTAGACCATGTTGTTGGCCCACGTGCCGCGCGTGTGCTGGTTGAAGCCCATGGTCCAGAACGACATCACCTTGACGTCGGGGTTGGCGTAGAGCTCGGCCAGCTGCTCCAGCCAGCCGCGCTCGCTGCCGGTCATTTCGATCGTGTGCTCCAGGGTGTAGGGCGCCACGAATCGCGCGAACTCCTCGAAGTCGATCGGAGAACCGCCGTTGGCGTCATCGGCGTTCTTCGCGGCGACCTGCAGCGGATGCTCCGGGCGCAGGCCATAGCCGATGTCGTCGTTGCCGCGCTTGAAGGTCGTGTGTTTGTCGACGAACTCGCGGTTGACCTTGCCCGTCTTGATGATGTGATTGGCGATGTAGTTGAGGATCACCAGGTCCGTCTGCGGCTTGAAGATCATCGGGATGTCGGCGAGGTCGAAGCTGCGGTGCTCGTAGGTCGACAGCACCGCCACCTTGACGTGCGGATTCGAGAGCCGGCGATCGGTCACCCGCGTCCACAGGATCGGATGCATCTCCGCCATGTTCGAGCCCCACAGCACGAACGCGTCGGCCGCCTCGATGTCGTCGTAGCAACCCATCGGCTCGTCCATGCCGAAGGTGCGCATGAAACCGGTGACCGCGGACGCCATGCAGTGGCGTGCGTTGGGGTCGATGTGGTTGCTGCGGAACCCGGCCTTCATCAGCTTGTTGGCCGCGTAGCCTTCCCACACCGTCCACTGGCCCGAGCCGAACATGCCGATGCCGTCGCCACCCTTGGCCTTGAGCACTGCTCGGAACTTCTCCTCCATCACGTCGAAGGCCTCGTCCCAGCTGACCGGGGTGAAGTCGCCTTCCTTGTCGTACACGCCGTCCGTCTTGCGCAGCAGCGGCGTGGTGAGCCGGTCGACGCCGTACATCACCTTGGACAGGAAGTAGCCCTTGACGCAGTTGAGCCCGCGGTTGACCTCGGCGTGCACGTCACCGTGGGTGGCGACCACGCGGCCCTTGTGGACCGCGACGTTGATGCCGCATCCGGTGCCGCAGTAGCGGCACGGCGCCTTGCTCCACTTCAGCTCGTTGCCGCCTTCCACCACCGGCTCGGCGACCTGGGCGGGCAACGGCATCCCCGCCGCGGCGGCGGCGCTGGCGATGGCGCTGTTGCGGATGAAATCGCGGCGGCTGGTACTCATCGCAAGGACTCCTGGAGTGCGTTGCCAGGCGCGGACGGCACGGCATCGGCCGGCGCCTGCGCTTCGATGTGGTGGTAGACGAGGTTGACGGCGTATACGCCAGGCACCGATTCGATCAGGCCGATGTTGTCCATCAGGCCGGCGGTGCCGTCGCTCTCCTGCAGCAGCACGCTGCGGGTGTCGTCCTGCAGGGCGAGCTCCAGGCCGTCTGCGCCTTCGATGGCGGCGGCCAGCGCGGGGATCGCATCGGGACGGTGGCGCACCACCAGGCTGGCGAGGTGCCATTCGGGAGCGCGCTCAGGCATCGATCGACTCTTCGCGTTTCGCAGTGAGCGAGATGGCGGCCGTCGGGCAGCCGGATACGCAGGCGCCGCAGCCGGTGCAGCGGTCGGCCAGTATCTCGGGGACCGGCACGGTACGCGCCGGTGCGAAACGGATTGCCGATGCGCCGCAGGCGTCGCGGCAGCTGAAGCACACCACGCCATTTGCAGCCAGGCAGCTGTCGCCGACCAGCGCACGCAGCGTCCAGGGGGCCTGGTCCGACTGTGCGAACAGCCCGACGCGGCAGGCCGCCGCGCAGTCGCCGCAGAAGCTGCACTCGCCACGCGAAGGCTCGAAGACCGGCAGCCCGCCCGCACCGCGGACCAGGACCTGCTCGGGGCAGGCACTGATGCAGTCGCCGCAACCAGTGCAGGCATCGGCGAAACGCGATTCGTCAAAGGCCCATGGTGGACGCAGCACCGGCGCGTCCCGCAGCCGTCCGCGGAGCAACGATCTGCGTCTGGAACCGGTCTGTCCGGATGCGGTGACAGGCACGTCCGGTCTCAGCCGACCGGCGGTCCGGGCGGGCCGGCGATCATCTGGTAGATCCAGACCGCAAAGCCGTAGCCGCCCACGATCATCACCGACAGCACCGGGAACAGGACCACGGTGATGAACAGGAACAGGAGGATTTCCCGTCGTTTCCTTGGCTGGCCGGGACTCGTCTCCAACGCGCGTCACTCCTGCTGGCACCATCGGCTTGCTGTGCGTAGCCTACCGCCGCTGCGCGACAAGTCCAAGGGCCATCGCATCATTGCCGTGACGGGCAACGCTCAGGCGCGTGGCATGCACGCCAACGGCGGCGAGGGGCGATGCGTCATCAATGCGCGCTACACGCGCGCCGGAAGCATGGCCCGCCGTGTCAGTTCCGGGCAGCCGCTTCAGCGTTGCTGGAACGCCTCGGCGGCGAGCGCGAACGAGTGGCGCCGCGCCTGGTGATCAAACACGTTGGCGGTGAGGATCAGTTCGTCCGGCCGATGGCGCGCGGCGAACTCGGCGATGCCTTCGCGCACGTCGGCAGCGTCGCCCACCACCGAACAGGCCAGCGCCTGCTGCACCATCGCTTTTTCCTGTGGCGTCCAGAACGCTTCGATGTCGTCGATCGGCGGCGGAATCAGCCCCGGTGGCCCGCTGCGGCGCAGGCGCACGAAGCTCTGCTGCTGGGTGGTGAACAGCCGCTGCGCCTCGGCGCGCGTGTCGGCCGCGACCACGTTGAGGGCGAGCATCGCGTAGGGCGCGCGCAGCCGTTTGGACGGCTTGAAATCGCGGTGGTACAGCGCCAGCGCCTCGGTCATCGCGGCTGGCGCGAAATGCGAAGCAAACGAATACGGAAGCCCCAGTGCCGCCGCCAGCTGCGCGCCGAACAGGCTCGAGCCCAGGATCCACACCGGCACCTCGATGCCCGCACCCGGCACAGCCTGCACCGGCTGCCCGGGCTGGACCGGCTCGAAGTAGCGCAACAGTTCCATCACGTCCGAAGGGAAGGCCTCGGCGCCGCTGTAGTAGCGGCGCAGCGCCTTCGTCGTGGGCTGATCGGTGCCCGGCGCACGGCCCAGGCCCAGGTCGATGCGGCCCGGATACAGCGAAGCCAGCGTGCCGAACTGCTCGGCCACCTGCAGCGGCGCGTGGTTGGGCAGCATCACCCCGCCCGCGCCGACGCGGATGGTCGAGGTGCCACCGGCGATGTGTCCGATCAGCACTGCCGTCGCCGCACTGGCGATCCCCGGCATGTTGTGGTGCTCGGCCAGCCAGAACCGGCTGTAACCCAGCGCCTCGGCATGGCGCGCCAGGTCCAGCGAATTGGCAAAGGCCTGCGCGGGCGTGCTGCCCTCGCACACCGGCGCCAGATCAAGGAGGGAATACGGGATGGCGGGGGCGGGATTCTTCGACATGGCCCAGACATGGGGGCGGGTCCGCCGTTATCCACATCGACACCGGCTGGCGGCAACGCTCCGCAGACACGGCGTCCCTGGGGGCCGGCCAGCAAAGGACCGGCTGGGGACGCGCCTACCCCGACGCCACCACGCAGTTGCGCCCGCCGGCCTTGGCCAGGTAGAGACGCCGGTCGGCGTCGGCCAGCAGCCGGTGCAGGTCGTCGCCGGGTACGGCGGTGCGCACGCCGATGCTCACGGTCATGCGCACCTCACCGCCAGGGGTCTGCACCTCGAGATCCTCGACCCGCTGGCGCAGTGCATCGAAGTAGACCTCGAGGGCGCTGGCGTCGAGATCGGGGACCAACATGCAGAACTCCTCGCCGCCGAAGCGCGCCACCTGGTCCCCGGGGCGTGCATGCTGCGACAGCACCGCGGCCAGGGCGCGCAGCGCGTGGTCGCCGGCCTCGTGGCCCCAGCCGTCGTTGATGTGCTTGAAGTGGTCGACGTCCAGGATGGCCATGGTCAGCGGCCGGCACGCGGTCCGCATCTCGGGCACCAGGCGCTCGGCCTGCTCGAGGAAGTGGCGCCGGTTGGGCAGGCCGGTGAGGAAGTCGCGGGTGGCCAGGTCCTGCAGGCTGCCGATCAGCTCCAGCTGGTCGACGTTCTGCGAGACGCGGCAGAAGAATTCCTCGCGCGAAAAAGGCTTGCGCAGGAAGTCGTTGGCGCCGCTCTTGAGGAACCGGGCGACGAGGTCGGGATCGTTGCGTGCGGACACGCCGATCACCGCCACGCGGTCGCGGGCGCGCAGCGCGCGCAGCCGGCGGGTGAGTTCGACACCCTGCATCCCCGGCATCTCCTGGTCGACCATCGCCAGACGGATGGTCGGGTCGCGTTCGAGCAGGTGCAGCGCCGCGTCGCCATCTGCCGCCTGGACCACGCGGTAGCCGTAGGTTTCCAGCAGGCTCGCGGTATGCATCCGCGCGGAGGCCGAGTCGTCGACCACCAGCGCGGAGATGCGCCGGTTGCGCTCCAGGCGCTTCACCAGCCAGACGATGTAGTCAAGGCTGCCGGGGGTGTTCTTGAGCACGAAATCGATGACACGCCGCCGCAGCAACCGCTTGCGCAGCTCCTCGTCGTACACGCCGGTGACCACCACGGTCGACAGGCCGCGCTCCTGCAGGCAACCGACCA
The DNA here is from genome assembly GCF_054072655.1 of Luteimonas sp. A482. Taxonomy (NCBI): domain Bacteria; kingdom Pseudomonadati; phylum Pseudomonadota; class Gammaproteobacteria; order Lysobacterales; family Lysobacteraceae; genus Luteimonas; species Luteimonas sp. A482. The sequence continues at coordinate 110,531 of NZ_JBSVRO010000004.1, read as the reverse complement.
CCTCGTCGCGGTCGCCGTCCGCCAGCACCAGTCCGGTCAGCGCGAGAAACCAGTCGTCGTACTGGTCGAGCAGCGCGCGCGCCTCGGCCAACGTGGAGGCGACCATGACCGGAAGCTTCAGCTGCTGCTCGATCGCACCGGCGACCGCCTGCATGTAGGCACGCGAGTTCTCCAGCAGCAGCACGCGCTGCGGCAGTGGCGAACTAGGCACGATTGGCTGGAGCACGGTCATCCCGTACCTCCGGTTGCGTCGCGGGAAATAACGGCCACCGCGCACCGGACTTGAGGCGCGCGGCGCGCGCACCACAGGTTTCAACGCATCACGCGCGCTGGCGCGTGGCGGCCCGACCCGGCCTGGAATTCAATGCATTTTCAGCGGAGCAAACGGACGCTGCCGGTCAGATCTCGACCTGCGCGCCCAGCTCCACCAGGCGGTTTCCGGGTATCCGGAAGAACTGGTTGGCCGGCGCGGCATTGCGGTGCATCACCGCGAACAGCCGGTCGCGCCAGACCGGCATGCCGCGCTTGGCGCTGGAGACGATGGTCTCGCGGCTGACGAAATAGGTCGTCTCCATCGGGTCGAAGCCGAGCGTGCTGTGGTCGGCCGCCTGCATCAACGCCTGCGGTACGTCGGGGGTTTCCATGAAACCGAAGCGCACGGTCACCCGGTAGAAGCCATCGCCGATCGACTCGATCGACAGGCGCTTGCCGGACGCGGCATAAGGCACGGTCAACGTCTCCACGGTGAGGAACACGTTGATCTCGTGCAGCACCTTGTTGTGCTTGAGGTTGTGCAGCAGCGCGTGCGGCACCACGCCCTTGTCGCTGGTCATGAACACCGCGGTGCCCTCCACCCGCACCGGCGGGGCCAGCATCAGGCCGGGGAGGAAGGCGTCGAGGCGGATGCCTTCCTTCTGCATCTCCTCGCGCAGGGTCTCGCGGCCGCGGCGCCAGGTGCGCAGCAGGGTGAACAGGACGATGCCCAGCACCACCGGGAACCACGCACCCTGCAGCACCTTGGCGGCATTGGCCACCAGGAACGCGATGTCGATGACCAGGAACAGCGCACACAGCGGCAGCACCCAGCGCCGCCATTCCGGCCACAGCACGTGCGCCACCAGGGCCAGCAGGAGCGTGTCGATCAGCATCGTCGCCGACACCGAGATGCCGTAGGCGGCGGCCAGCGACGAGGAGTTGCCGAACGCCAGCACCAGCCCGACCACGATCACCATCATCGTCCAGTTGATCGCCGGGATGTAGATCTGGCCGATGGTCTCGCTGGAGGTGTGCTTGATCCGCATGCGCGGCATGTAGCCCAGCTGCATCGCCTGGCGCGCGATCGAATAGCCGCCGGTGATCACCGCCTGCGAGGCGATCACCGTGGCCATCGTCGCCAGCACGATCATCGGCCACTGCGCCCAGCCCGGCACGCCGATGTAGAACGGGTTGCGCACGGCGGCGGGATCCTCCAGCACCAGGGCGCCCTGCCCCAGGTAGTTGAGCATCAGCGCCGGCAGCACGAAGAAGTACCAGGCATGGCGGATCGGCCGCGGGCCGAAATGCCCCATGTCGGTGTAGATCGCCTCGCCGCCGGTGACCGCCAGCACCACCGCGCCAAGGATGAAGATGCCGCCCCAGGTGTGGTCGATGAAGAAGCGCGCCGCCCACCAGGGATTGATCGCATGCAGCACCTCGGGCTGGTGCAGGATGTTCATCACGCCCAACGCGGCGAGCGCGAGAAACCACAGCACCGTGATCGGGCCGAAGATCCGCCCCACTTTCTCTGTCCCGAAACGCTGCGTGGCGAACAGTGCGACCAGTACCACCAGGGTGATCGGCACGATCCAGTCGTGCATGCCCGGCGCGACCACTTCCAGGCCCTCCACCGCCGACAGCACCGAGATGGCCGGCGTGATCACGCCGTCGCCGAAAAACAGCGAGGCACCGAGGACGCCGAGGATGCCCACCGTGTACGACGAGCGCGAGCCCTTGGGAAAGCAGCGCTGGGCCAGCGCCATCAGCGCCATGATCCCGCCCTCGCCGTCATTGTCGGCGCGCATGATGATGGTCACGTACTTGGTCGTGACCACCAGGCTCAGCGCCCAGAAGATCATCGACAGCACGCCGAGCACGGTGTCGTGGTCGGCGATCAGGCCGTAGTGCGGTGAAAAGGCCTCGCGGATGGTGTAGAGCGGGCTGGTGCCGATGTCGCCGAACACCACGCCGATGGCGCCGACGACCAGCCCGGCCAGGCCGATGTGGCCATGGCCGTGCGACGGCGCCCCGGGCGCTGCAGGTTGGGCGGCTGGCTGCGACATGTGTGTTGGGGGCCGGGTGTGGCGGGTCAGCGAAGCGCGGACTGTAGCGCCTTGCGGATGATGGTTTCAGCAGCATCGCCATCCGCGGCGGCAGCCTTGGCCATCCTCAGCGCCTCGACCGGCTTGTAGCCCAGCTGCTGCAGGGCGATGGTCGCCTCCGACAGCGGATCGGTCGGCAGCGGACCGCCCGCGCCGGGCACGGTGCCGACGGCCAGGCTCGCGGCGCGATCACGCAGTTCGACGACGATCCGCTCGGCGGTCTTCTTGCCGATGCCGGGAATCCGGGTCAGCGCGGTGACATCGCCCGCCTGCACCAGCAGAGCGAACTGGTTGACCGACGACCCCGACAGGATCGCCAGCGCGATCTTCGCGCCGATGCCGGTCACCTTCTGCACGTCGCGGAACAGGCGCCGCTCGGCCTCGGTGAGGAAGCCGTACAGCGACACGCTGTCCTCCTTCTGCGCGTAGTGCGTGCACAGCACCACTTCGCGCCCGACCTCTGGCAGGTCGTAGAAGGTGCTCATCGGCGCTTCGAGCTCGTAGCCGACGCCTTGCACGTCGACCACCAGCCATGGCGGCTGCTTGTGCACGATGATGCCTTTCAATCGTCCGATCATTCGCTGTCCCTCGTCGCACGACTTGCCGTCATTCCTGCATCCCCGTGCCCTTCGTTACTGCCCGTGCCCGTCATTCCTGCGAAAGCAGGAATGAAGACGCACTCGAATTCACTTCCTGCTCCATGCCTGCTGCGTGCTGACGCCAAGCCGCTTCGCGGTGGCACGCACATGCGCGTGGGTGATGGCGATGGCCAGGGCATCGGCAGCGTCGGACTGCAGCTTGCCATGCAGGTTGAGCATGATCCCGACCATGTGCTGGACCTGCGTCTTCTCCGCACCGCCCTTGCCGACCACGGCGAGCTTTACTTCCGTGGCCGCGTACTCATGCACAGGCAGGTCGCGCAGCACCACCGCGCTGATCGCCGCGCCGCGCGCCTGGCCGAGCTTGAGCGCCGAATCGGGGTTGCGCGCCATGAACACGCGCTCGATCGCCACCTCCTGCGGCTGCCACTGTTCGATCACCTCGGCCAGCCCGAGCAGAAGTCGCTTGAGGCGCAGCGAAAAGTCGCCATCGCCCAGCAGCACCAGCGCGCAGTTGTGAACATGCGTCGTCCGCCCCGCCGCATCGACGTCGATGATGCCGATGCCGGTGCGCTGCGAGCCCGGGTCGATACCGAGGATGCGGGTCATCGAACGGGCGTCGGCAACAGGCGACACGGCGTCGCCATCGCGCACGCGTGGACAATCCGCGAACAGCCGCGCGGCTGTTCCCGATTCCCCACGCACACTTCCCGGCCCTCAGCCATACACGGCATCGCCCAGCTCGGCATTTGAATGGACGCTCTGCACGTCGTCCATGTCCTCCAGCCAGCGCAGCAGCTTGACGACCTGCTGCGCGGTGTCGCCGTCGACGGCGACGTCGTTGTCGGCGCGCATGGTCACTTCGGCCAAGTCCGGCGGCAGGCCGGCGGCTTCCATGGCGTGCTTCACCCCGACGAAGGTTTCGGGCGTGGTGACCACGTCGATCGCACCATCCTCCGGATAGACGACCACGTCGTCGGCGCCGCCTTCGATCGCGGCATCGGTGACCTTTTCCTCGTCCGCGCCGGCGCCGTACGACAGCACGCCCAGTTTGCGGAACATGAAGGCCACCGAGCCTTCTGTGCCCATGTTGCCGCCGAACTTGCCGAATGCGTGGCGCACGTCGGCGACGGTGCGCACGCGGTTGTCGGTGAGGCAGTCGACGATCACCGCCACCCCGCCGGGCGCATAGCCCTCGTAGCGGATCTCCTCGTACTCGATGCCTTCCAGCTCGCCGGTGGCCTTCTTGATCGCGCGCTCGATCACGTCCTTGGTCATGTTCAGCGACAGGCCCTTGTCGATCGCGGCACGCAGGCGCGGATTGCCGCCAGGATCACCCCCGCCGGCGCGTGCGGCCACGCCGATCTCGCGGATGATCTTGGTGAAAATCTTGCCGCGCCTCGCGTCGACGGCGTTCTTGCGTGCTTCGATGGAAGGACCGCGCCCCATGGATCGATGACCGGTTCGGGAAGACCCGCCGATTATACGTTTTGCGGCCTGTCTCCATGTTCGAAGCGGCCCTCGCGCAGGAATGCGGCCGTCTGCCGCGCCGCGGCGGCCGAGAGCAGCAGGCCAGAATGGCTGGCCGGGACCAGGCAATGGTCGCGCAGGCCGGGCATCCGCGTTTCCTCGACGGCCACCGTGCCGTCGGACGCGGCATCCACGGACGACAGCAGGCGGCCGACGCCGCGCGGCACGCAGCCCGCCACCACGCCGACCTCGGCCTTTCCGGCCCAGCCGTCGAGCCCGCGTCGCAGCAGGTTCGCGCTGCGGCCCAGCGCCAGCGACGACCAGTGGCGCGCACACAGCGCGCGGGCGGTGCAGCTGCCGCACAGCGGCGAACCCAGGCAGACCACCCGCTGCACGGGCAGGTCCGGCGCGATGCGCAGTGCGTCCAGCGCCACCAGGCCGCCGAGGCTGTAGCCCACCAGATCGACAGGCGGACCGCCAGCCAGCCTGTCGACCAGGGCCTGCGACGCCCGCGCGGGGTCGCCCAGCACGCTCGGGTAGCCCCAGATCCGCGCATCGAATCCTTCCGCGCGCAGGCGCCGGGCGAGCGGCAGCAGCCACAGGCGCGTGTTCCAGATGCCGTGGATCAGCAGGACCGGGCGCGTGGCAGCCACATCGTGGAGGCGAGGGGACGGCGAGGAGGACATCGCCTGATTGGGCAACGGCGCGACGGCGCTTGCAAGTCCAGCCGAGGGAATGCCCTCGATCGCACCAGGGAAAAAGGGGGCCGTCGCCGGGCTGCCGGAAGCGGAAACCCGAACCGGACAAAGTGCCCCGACGCCAGGCGCCGGCAGCCGTCTACCCTCGATAGCGCGGTCAGCCGGCCGGCAGCGCGTCCGCGGGCCGCCGCAGGATGAACTCGAGGTCCTGGGTGGCACCGACCGCGAACAGGTACTCGCCAACCTTGTCGAAACCGCGTCGTGCGTAGAAGCGCTGCGCGCCGGCGTTGCCGGACCAGACGCCGATCCACAGCGTGCGCGGGCCATCGCGCAGCAGCCAGTCCATCACGGCGTCCATGACCCGCCCGCCGTGGCCGCCGGCTTGGTGGCTGTGCAACAGGTACAGGCGCTTGAGCTCGCCGTCGCCGGGCGCGACATCCGGATGCGGCAGGCCGCAGGGGCCGGCGGCGGCATGGCCGACCGCGACGCCGTCTTCCTCCAGCAGCCAGACCGCGTAATCCGGATGGGACAGGATGGTGTGCTGGCGCTCGACGCAATAGGCCTCGCCGATGAAGCCGGCGAGGTCCTGCGGCGGATAGAGGTGACCGAAGGTTTCGGTGAACGTATGCGCAGCGAGCGCCGACAGGGTCGTGGCGTCTTCGACGCTGGCGCGGCGGATCTCAACGCGCATCCGGCGGCCCCCACCCCAACCCTCCCCCGCAGGCGGAGGAGGGAGCAAAAGATGTCGCGCGACGTCCGCCTTCCCGGCCCACGCGCTTGGCAGAAGGGGCAGAAGACCTCGCGCCCTGGCTCCCTCCCCCGCTTGCGGGGGAGGGCTCCGGACGTGCCCTTCCGCGACGGGCGGCATCTCCTCCCTCCCCCGCCTGCGGGGGAGGGTTGGGGTGGGGGCCTGCAGGTCGCCGCGCGCCCATCGCCCTTACGCTTTCGGCCGCACCTGGACGTGCACTTCGGCCAGCTGTGCGTCCGGGATCGGCGACGGGGCGCCGGTCATCAGGCACTGCGCGGAGGTGGTCTTCGGGAAAGCAATCACGTCGCGGATCGACTCGGTGCCCGCCATCAGCGCGGCGATGCGGTCGATGCCGAAGGCGATGCCGCCATGCGGCGGCGCGCCGTACTTGAGCGCGTCGAGCAGGAAGCCGAACTTCAGCTCCGCCTCTTCCCGGCCAATGCCCAGCAGCTCGAACACCGCGCTCTGCAAAGAGGCGCGGTGGATGCGGATCGATCCGCCGCCGATCTCGTTGCCGTTGAGCACCATGTCGTAACCGCGCGACACTGCGGTGGCGGCATTGGCGCGCAGGTCGGCCTCGTCGTCCACGGCTGGCGCGGTGAACGGATGGTGCAGGGCCACGTAACGCTGCGCCTCTTCGTCCCATTCGAACATCGGGAAGTCGGTGACCCACAGCGGACGCCAGCCGTCCTCGACCAGGCTGAAATCCTTGCCTGCCTTGAGCCGCACCGCGCCCATGAAGCCGCTGACCGTCGAATACGTGCCGGCACCGAAGAACACGATGTCGCCGTTGCCCGCGCCCACGTGCGCGATCAGCGCGGCAAACGCGGCCTCGTCGAAGAACTTCTGGATCGGCGAGCTGATCTCGCCCGACTCGGCGATCTTGATGTAGGCCAGGCCCTTGGCGCCGTACTTGGCCGCGTGCGCGCCGTAGTCGTCGATCTGCTTGCGGCTCAGCGAGGCGCCACCCGGGATGCGCAGCGCCGCAACGCGACCGCCCGCCTCGTTGGCCGGGCCGGTGAACACGGCAAAGCCGCTGTCCCTGACCAGTTCCGCCACGTCCACCAACTCGAGCGCGATGCGCAGGTCGGGCTTGTCCGAACCAAAGCGGCGCATGGCTTCGGCCCAGGTCAGGCGCGGGAACTCGGCGGCCAACTCGACGTCGACCACTTCGCGGAACACGTCGCGGATCATGGCCTCGACCGTGTCCTGCACATCGCGCTCGGACACCCAGGCGAACTCCATGTCGAGCTGGGTGAATTCCAGCTGGCGGTCGGCGCGCAGGGCCTCGTCGCGGAAGCAGCGCGCGATCTGGTAGTAGCGGTCGAAGCCGGCCATCATCAGGATCTGCTTGAACAGCTGCGGGCTCTGCGGCAGCGCATAGAACTCGCCCGGATGCATGCGCGCGGGCACCAGGAAGTCGCGCGCGCCCTCGGGCGTGGCCTTGGTCAGGATCGGCGTCTCGATGTCCTGGAAGCTGCGCGCATCCAGCCAGTGGCGCAGCGCGCTCACCAGCTTCGTGCGCGTGCGCATGCGGCGCTGCATCTCCGGATGGCGCAGGTCCAGGTAGCGGTACCTGAGCCGCGTCTCCTCGCCCGGGTTCTCGTGGTGATGGAACGGCAGCGGCTCGGCCTTGTTCATCACCTCGATGACCTCGGCCACCACTTCCACCTGGCCGGTGGCGATCTTCGCATTGACCGAATGCCGGCGGCGCACCGTGCCGGTGATGCGCAGGCAGTCCTCGTAGCCCACCTTCTCCGCTGCGGCGACGACGCCGGCGTTGCCAGCCGCATCGGACGGCTCGGCCACCACCTGGACGATGCCCTCGTGGTCGCGCAGGTCGATGAAGCAGACCCCGCCGAGGTTGCGCGCGACGTCGGCCCAGCCGCACAGGGTCACGCTCTGCCCGATCAACGTCTCGTCGACCAGGCCGCAGAAGTGGGTACGCATGAACGGAACTCCGGCTCGTGCCGGCCGAGCCGGCAAACCGCGAAGTTTAAAGCGCTTTGCCCGGGGACGCGCCCCGCGCGTGCACAGCGGCGGGCGCCGCGAGACGCCAGCAGCCCACATGGAAGTGCGATTCAGCCATATGACGGCATTGTGTCAGCCAGGTCCCGTCGCGCGGGCACCGGCCCCGTCCCACAGGAAGCCTCGCTGCATGCCGACGATCCTCCTGCTGTCGCTGTTCCTGCTCGCCTATCTGCTGCTGGCCGCCGAGCGGCGTGCCTGGCTCAAGGCCGCCCTGCTGTCTTCCCTGCTGCTGGCGCTCAGCGCCTGGTGGCTGGTCGACCGCCTCAGCGGCAACGGCATCGACCCGGCCACGCTCTATCACCTGCAGGCCGGCATGCAGGGCGCCGGCATCGGTGATTTCAGCGGCGACATCGCCCGCTTCCTGGGGCTGGCGCTGCTTTCGTCGCTGCCACTGGCGCTGGTCCCGCTGCTGCGCGGGCGCCTGCAGCGCTTCCGGCGTCAGCACCCGGCGCCGATCGTGTCCGTGGGCTTTGCCACCGCCTTCGTCGCCGCCGTCCTGGCCAGCCCGATGTATGCGGATGCCCAACGCCTGCAGCGCCATCTGGCGCCAGTCGATGCCACTGGCGTGGCGGCGCAGTATCAGGTGCCGGGCGGCGAACTGCCCCGGCGCCCCAACATCGTCTGGATCTACGCCGAGAGCCTGGAGCGCACCTACCTCGACCCGTCGGTCTTCCCGGGCCTGATGCCGCAGCTCTCGCGACTGGTGAAGCAGGGCCTGGACTTCCGCGACATCGCCTCGCCCGAAGGCGGCGGCTGGACGATCGCCGGCCTGGTCACCTCGCAGTGCGGCATCCCGCTCACCGCCGCGCGCGGCGACGAGAACAGCCTGGGGCGGATGCGCGAGTTCCTGCCCGGCGCGCACTGCCTGGGCGATTTCCTCAAGGGCCAGGGCTATCGCAACCTGTTCCTGGGTGGCGCCGATTCGGGGTTCGCCGCCAAGGGACGCTTCCTGCACCAGCACGGTTTCGATGAGGTGCGCGACCTCGCCCATTACCGAGAAGCCGGCATCGACCGCGCCCACTTCTCCAACTGGGGCCTGCACGACGACGTGCTGCTGGACGATGCGTTCGAGACCTTCATGCAGCTCTCGGCCGCCGGCACGCCGTTCATGCTCAACGCGCTGACCATGGACACCCACCATCCGGCCGGCCATCTCCCGGTCGCCTGCAGCGACGTGCGCTACCGCAGCGAGTTGGGCGACATCGACCTGCTGCACGCGATCAAGTGCAGCGACATGCTGATTGCCGGGTTGATCGAGCGCATCCGCAGCAGCCCCTACGCCGACGACACCCTGATCGTGCTCGCCTCCGACCATCTGGCGATGCCGAACGACCTCAGCCACGTCCTGGCCGGCATGCGCCGCGAGAACCTGCTGCTGTTCCTGGCGCCGGGGCTCGCCGGCCAGCAGCTGGCGGTCCCGGGCACCACGCTCGACTCCGGCGCGACGCTGCTGTCGCTGATCGACCCGGCCCGCGATGCGCTCGGCTTCGGCCGCTCGCTGCTGGTGCCCGGTGCGGCGTCGAGCGCGAGCCTGGCCGCGCTGGACGAGGCCGACACCGGCTACGCGCCCTACCTGGCCTATGCGCGCGCGCTGTGGACCGGCGGCGACACGCGCACCCTGCGCATCGACGGCGACCAGATCCGGATCGGCCTGCAGCACGTGCGCCCGCCGGTGATGATCGAGTACGACGAGGACTGGGCACTTGGCGCGATCACGATGGAGGATGCGCCACGCCAGTTCGGCATCGACGATCCGGCCAACGTGCGCGCCTACGTCGACCGCTGCACGGCTTTCGACGACGACGCGCTGAGCGGCGAATGGTGTGCGCTGCTGGTCGACGCACACGACAACCGCAAGCTTTTCGCCGACGCAGACCTGCAGCGCGGCGTGCGCGTGGATGCGCCGCTGGAAGCCGCGACCGGCCCGCGACCCAGGCCGCGGCGCTCGATCTGGCTGGGCCACGAAACCGAGCTGGTCGCCGGCCAGTATCAGCTGCGGCTGCGCACGCGCGAGTGGCCGAGCCACCCGTTCTGGCTGGAGGCGGTCGCCTCGGACGGGCGCGTGGTGGCGCGCGAGTGGATCCAGCCCGCACGCCATCCCACCGGTTCGATCCGGCTGCAGATCGGGCTGGACGACACGACCAACGACCTGGAATTCCGCGCCTGGCTGGACTGGGCCGAGTACATGGAGCTCACCAGCCTGGCGATGGTGCGCACGGCCGAACGCTCGCGGTCCTGAGGGGAGGTCCGCAGTATCGGTTGGGGTAAACGGGGCCGCGCGCGAGTTGCCGCGCGGCACGCGACGGGATCAGGCGTCGGCAGCCTTGGTCGCAGGCGCGGCGGCCGGCGTGGCCGCGGGCTTGGCCGCATCGGGCGATGAGCCGCCGGTGTCGCCCTTCGAATCGCCCTTGGATTCTTTCGACCCGCCATCGCCGCCATCGGCGATGTTGCGCTTGCGGTCGCCGTCCTTCTTGAAGTCGGTCTCGTACCAGCCGCCACCGGCCAGGCGGAACGAAGGCGCGGTCAGCGTGCGCTTGACCGACGCGGCGCTGCAGGACGGGCAAGCGTCCGGGTCCGGGTCTGAAAGCTTCTGCAGGCGGTCGAAGCTGTGACCGCACTGCTCGCAGCGGTACGCATAGATGGGCATGGCGATATCGGTTGGTGGTTCGTCTCGAGCGCGCAGTGTGGGGGCGGCGCCGCGGAAAGCAAGCCGGCAGCGCCGCCGCCACTTACTCCTGCGGCGCGCTGCCCCACGGTGCGGGCGGCAGGTCCACGGCCTGCGACAGGTCGAACTCGACCTTGAACTCGCGGCCGCCCGGACGGGTGAGCTCGTAGAGGAAGCGCTGCCCGGGCTCGACTTCCATCGCCCAGGTGTTGGTCACCGAGACGTCGAGACCCTCGCGCTCGAACACCGCGATCGATTCGGCATCGACCGGGAACTCCTGGCGCACGGCGGTGCCGGCGCTGGCGGTATCGCCGCCGTACATGGTGACCGCGTCGTCGCTGCCGTCCTCGTGGCGGTGGTCGTGCTTGAGTCGCAGGCCGTCGCCGGTGCGGGTCAGCACCCAGGTGCGCGAGTGGTCATCGCCCACGTGGAACGGCACGCGCAGTTCGCGCGCGGGCGCCTCACAGCCGCGCACGTGCATCACCAGGCGCTTGCCCTCGAACGCGTCCGGCTCGGCCGAGGCAGGCTGGTTGGCGACGACGCGCCCTTCGAACGCCTGCCCGCAGTGGCGCGCGAGCGCTGCCAGGAACTGGTCGGCGGGTGCCTGCGCGTCGGACGCCTGCGACGGGTCGATGCCTTCGGCCGCGGCATCGGCCTGCGCTGCCGCATTGTTGTCGCCGGCATCGGTGCTGGTTCCGCTGCAGGCGGACAGCGCGAGTGCAAGCGCGGCGAGGGGAAGGATGCGGTGCGTGATGTAGCGATGTGTTTTATTCATCGCTGCACCGTAACCGCGCAGGTGTGGCATCGCAAGTTGCCGGATAGCGGCCGAAGCCCCTTCTGCAGATACTCGATTGCGACGGAGGCGCCGCACGAAATCCATTGTCCTCGCGGCGAGGCCGCGATTGCACTCAGCCGTACAGCGACAGCAGTTCGCCTTCCGCATCGTCCAGCTGCGCGCGCAGTGCCGCCTGCTTCTGGCCGATGTCGACCACCCGGGCACCATCGGCGTAGATCGCGGGCTCGGCCAGTTCGGCTTCCAGGTCCGCCAGCGCCTGCTCGAGTTCGGCCACGCGCGCTTCGACCTTGCCCAGCCTGTGCGGGTTGACCTTCGCCGCCGGCCTGGCTGGCTCGGGCGGCGGCTCCGCAACCTTGGGCATCGCGGGCGCACGCGCCTGTTCGCCGGAGGGTCGCGAACGCAGCCACGCCGCGTATTCGTCCAGGTCTCCGTCGAACGGCTTGACCACGCCATCGGACACGCGCCAGAAGGTGTCGCTCACCAGTCCGATCAGGTGCCGGTCGTGCGACACCAGCACGATCGCGCCCTCGAAATCGCTCAGCGCTTCGGCAAGTGCCTCGCGCATGTCGAGGTCCAGATGGTTGGTCGGTTCGTCGAGCAGCAGCACGTTCGGCTGGCGCCAGGCGATCAACGCCAGCGCCAGCCGCGCGCGCTCGCCGCCGGAGAAGCCATCGATGCTTTCGAACGCGCGCTCGCCGGGGAAATACCACTTGCCCAGGAAATCGCGGAAGGCCTGCGTCGACGTGTCCGGTGACAGCTCGCGCAGGTGGTCGATCGCCGAAGTGCCGGCAACCAGTGATTCCACCGTGTGCTGGGCGAAGTAGCCGATGCGCAGGTCCGGATGGGCATAGCGCTCGCCGGCCAGCAGCGGCAGCTCCCCGACCAGCGACTTGACCAGGGTCGACTTGCCGGCGCCGTTGGGACCGAGCAGACCGATGCGGTCGCCGGCCTCGAGGCCGAAACCGACGTTTTCCAGAATGCGTATTGCGCCCTTCCCTTCAAGGGGCTTTGGGACGTAACCGCACACGCCATCGTTGATCCGCAGCAGCGCATGCGGCAGCTTCGCAGGCGCAGGAAACTCGATGCGGAACTCGCGCTCGGCGCGCACCGCCTCGGTGCCGGCCAGCTTGGCCAGTCGCTTCATCCGGCTCTGCGCCTGGCGCGCCTTGCTGGCCTGGGCCTTGAAGCGGTCGATGAACTTCTGCAGGTGGGCGCGCTCGGCCTGTTCCTTCTCGTGCACGACCTGCTGCTGGCGCAGGTGCTCGGCGCGCTGACGCTCGAAGGCGGTGTAGTCGCCGACGTACAGCTTGGCCTTGCCGTCGTTGAGGTGCAGCGTATGGGTGCTCACGCCATCGAGGAATTCGCGATCGTGGCTGATCAGCAGCAGCGTGCCCGGGTACTTGAGCAGCCACTGCTCCAGCCACAGCACCGCGTCGAGGTCGAGGTGGTTGGTGGGCTCGTCGAGCAGCAGCAGGTCGCTGGGCATCATCAACGCGCGCGCCAGGTTCAGGCGCACCCGCCAGCCGCCCGAGAACGAACTCACCGCGCGGCGATGGGTCTCGGCGGGGAAGCCCAGACCGTGCAGCAGGCGCCCGGCGCGGGCCTCGGCGTCGTAGCCGTCCAGCTCCGCCAGGCGCTGGTGCGCGACGGCCACGGACTCCCAGTCCTCGCGCGCGGCGGCTTCGGCCTCGGCGCGGATCACCGCGGCGACCACGTCGTCGCCGCCAAGCACGAACTCGATCGCCGGGTCGGGCAGCGACGGGGTTTCCTGCGCCACGCTGGCGATGCGCACCCGGTTGGGCACGTCCAGGTCGCCCTTGTCGGGTTCGAGTTCGCCGCGCACGGCGGCGAACAGGGAGGACTTGCCGGTGCCGTTGCGCCCGACCACGCCCGCCCGGTAACCGGCGTGCAGGGTGAGGTCGACGTTGGACAGCAGGAGGCGTTCGCCGCGGCGGAGGGCGAAATTGCGGAAAGCGATCATGACCGACCATTCTAAAGGAGTAGGCCGGGACGCCGCCAAAGCAGTCGCTCATGCCCGAAAGGAATAAGGCGATCGGGATTGCCCCTTTGGCGATTTGTTACGTAGGGGTTAATTTCACACCCACCCCTCTCCCCCCTAGGAGCCGACATGATCCGCCACCCCCTCACCGCCGCCCTGTTGCTGACCTTGACTGCTTCCGCAGCCCACGCGCAGTCGCAGGACGCTCCGGCCGACGCCGGCAGGACCCTGGATACGGTCATCGTGACCGGCACCCGCGTCGCCGACCGCACCGTCGCCGAGTCCCAGTCGCCGATCGACATCCTGACCCCTGAAGCCCTGCAGGCCACGGGCACCGTGGAGCTGGCGACCGCGCTGTCGCGCGCCCTGCCCTCGCTGAATTTCCCGCGCCCCGCCGTCACCGACGGCACCAGCGGCGTGCGCCCGGCGCAGCTGCGCGGCCTCTCGCCGGACCAGGTGCTGGTGCTGGTGAACGGCAAGCGCCGCCACATCTCCGCCCTGGTCAACGTCAACGGCAGCATCGGCCGCGGCTCCTCGGCGGTCGACCTCAACGCCATTCCGATCGCGGCCATCGCGCGGGTGGAAGTGCTGCGCGACGGCGCGTCCGCGCAGTACGGCTCCGATGCCATCGCCGGCGTGGTCAACGTCGTGCTCAAGGGTGCCGAACGGGGCGGCAGCCTGCAGGTCGACCTTGGCCAGTATTCGGCCGGCGACGGCAAGAACGGCCAGATCTCCGGCGATGCCGGGATCACCTATGCCGGCGACCGCGGCAACCTGCACGTGGCAGCCCAGCTCAGCGACCAGGACTCCACCAACCGCGCGCGCCCCTACCACCCCGATCCGTCCCAGGGCGTGACGCCGGCGCCGCACACCGGCAACAACCCGGGCGTCGGCGAGGTCGGTTTTGTCTACGGCGACCCCGCGGTGCAGGCGGCCAGCGTCTCGGCGACCACCGAGTTCAGCTTCAGCGAACACCTCACCGGCTACGCCAGCACCATCGCCAGCAACCGCGACATCGTGTCCTTCGCCTTCTACCGCTCGCGCAACCACAGCAGCCAGGGCGCACTGCTGGCCCTCGCCTATCCGGACGGCTTCGTGCCCGAGATCAACCAGGTTTCGCGCGACCGCTCGCTGGCCGCGGGCCTCAAGGGATGGACCGACAGCGGCTGGAACTGGGACCTGAGCTACAACTACGGCAGCAACGATCTCGAGTTCTACACCCAGAACTCGATCAACTATTCGCTCGGCGCCGACAGCCCGCGCCGCTTCTACGACGGCACCCTGGAATACAGCCAGCAGGTGGCCAACCTCGACGTGACCCGGGCGCTTGAACTCGGCCTGCCCTACCCGGCCACGCTGTCGCTCGGCGCCGAGTACCGCCAGGAAGAGTGGAGCCAGTCGGCCGGCGAGCCAGCCTCGTACAGCGGCTCGGGCGCACAGGGCTTCGGCGGATTCACCGCGCTCAACGCGGGCAGCTTCGACCGCTCCAGCTATTCGGTCTACGCCGGGCTGGAAGCGGACGTGAGCGACCGCTTCTCGGCCGGTGTCGCCGCCCGCTACGAGGACTACGACGATTTCGGCAGCGAACTGTCTGGCAAGCTGTCCGCACGCTTCGCGTTCAACGATGCGGTCGCCCTGCGTGGCACCGTGGCCAGCGGCTTCCGCGCGCCGGCGCTGGGCCAGCAGTACTACCAGGCGGTCACCAGCAACAGCATCAGCGGCGTGTTCTACGAATCCGGCACCTTCCGCACCACCAGCGCGGCGGCGCTCGCCCTCGGCGCGGAACCGCTGCAGGCCGAAACCTCGCTGTCGTATGGCCTCGGCCTGGTGCTGCAGCCGGTCGAGCGCCTGTACGTGACCATCGACGCCTACAGCATCGACATCGACGACCGCGTCGTGCTGTCGTCCAACCTGATCGCCAACCAGGCCGTGACCGATCTGCTGGCCGGCCTCGGGATCACCAACGTCACCAGTGCGCGCTACTTCACCAACGCGGTTGACACGCGCACGCGCGGCATCGACATCGTGGGCAGCTACTCGATCCCGCTGCAACGCGGCGCGCTCAACCTCACCGCCGGCCACAACTACAACAAGACCGAGATCACCCGCATCGCCGAGAACCCGGTGGAACTCGAGACGCTGGGCGTCGAGCTCGAACGCATCGGCCGCGACGAGCAGGGCCGCATCGAGGAAGGCTATCCGCGCACCAAGACCATGATCGGCGCGTCGTGGAACCTGCAGCAGTGGGACCTGAACCTGGGTGCGACCCGGCACGGCGACTACACCACGCGCCAGTCCAGCGCGGCGCTGGCCGCGCGCGATCAGACCTTCGATGCCAAATGGCTGCTCGACGCATCCGTCAGCTACCGCCCGGCGGATCGCTGGACCCTGACCCTGGGCGCGGACAACATCCTCAACGAGTATCCGGACGAGAACCTTTACCTCAACTCGACCACCGGCCAGTTCCCGTACAACAGCCAGTCGCCGTTCGGCTTCAACGGCGCCTATGTGTACGGGCGTGTCGGCTACCGCTGGTAGGCGACGCCCGCGCTTGATCCGAAGGCCCGGCATTGCCGGGCTTTCGCGTTTCAGGGCGCACGCAAGCGCGTACAAACGCGCGATTTGCCCGGAACGGGCGCATTCGGCGAAACTGCGTTCCCGGAAGCGACGATCGCCGCATATTCGATGCCCCATGACACCGACCTGATCAGTATCATCGCAGTCGGCCTTGCCGTGGCGTTCGTGCTCGGTGCGCTGGCCAACCGGCTGCGCATGTCTCCACTGGTCGGGTATCTCGTCGCCGGCATCATCGTCGGGCCGTTCACACCTGGCTTCGTCGCCGACCAGGAGCTGGCCAACCAGCTCGCCGAGATCGGCGTGATGCTGCTGATGTTCGGCGTCGGCCTGCACTTCTCGCTCAAGGACCTCATGGAGGTCAAGGCGATCGCGATCCCGGGCGCGGTCGCCCAGATTGTCGTGGCCACCCTGCTCGGCTGGGGCCTTGCGGCGATCCTCGGCTGGCCCACCCTGCACGGCATCATCTTCGGCTTCGCCCTGGCCACCGCGAGTACGGTCGTCCTGCTGCGGGCGATGGAGGAGCGGCGCCTGCTCGACACCACGCGCGGCAGGATCGCGGTGGGCTGGCTGATCGTCGAAGACCTGGCTTGCGTGATCGCGCTGGTGATGATGCCGGTGATGGCCGACATCTTCGTCGGCACCGATGGCGCGCCGCCGCCGACGTTCCGCGCGGTCTCGCTGACCGTGCTGTGGACCCTGCTCAAGGTCGCCGCCTTCGTCGCGGTGATGATGGTGGTCGGTCGGCGCCTGATCCCGTTGGTGCTCGAGCGCGTTGCCGGCACCGGCTCGCGCGAGCTGTTCACCCTATCGGTGCTGGCGATCGCGCTTGGCATCGCGTTCGGCTCCGCGTTGCTGTTCGGCGTGTCGTTCGCGCTGGGCGCGTTCTTCGCCGGCATGCTGCTCAACGAGTCCGAGCTCAGCCACAAGGCGGCCAGTGATTCGCTGCCGCTACGCGATGCCTTCGCGGTGCTGTTCTTCGTCTCGGTGGGCATGCTGTTCGACCCGATGATCCTGGTGCACCGCCCGCTCGAGGTGCTGGCCACGGCCTTCATCATCATCTTCGGCAAGTCGGCGGTCGCCTTCTTCATCGTGCGCGCCTTCGGCCATCCGACCTCCACCGCCCTGACCATCTCGGCGAGCCTGGCGCAGATTGGGGAGTTCGCCTTCATCATCGCCGGCCTCGGCGTGGCGCTGCGCATGCTGTCGGTGGACGAGCAGTCGCTGGTGCTGGCTGGCGCGCTGATCTCGATCATGCTCAACCCGATGATCTTCCGCCTGCTCGACCGGCGCCTGGCGAAGAAGGCCGCGGCCGAAGCCGCGGTAGCCGCCGCGCTGGCGGGCGAGCCCGAGGAGGATCCGCTGGAGCACCCCGCGCTCGACGTCGACGACCACACCATCGTGGTGGGCTATGGCCGTGTGGGCCGGCAGCTTGCGCTGCTGCTGCGCGATCGCGGCGTGCCGGTGGTGGTCGTCGAGGAGGACGCCGACCTCGCCCATCGCGCACGCGAGGAAGGCATGTTGACCGTACGCGGCAACGTCGCGTCCGAGCCGGTGATGCACGAGGCGCTGCCCAAGCGCGCCAAGCTTGCGGTGTTCGCGATTCCGCGCGCGCTCGAGGCCGGCGAGACGATCGAGCGCATGAAGAAGGTCAACCCTGCGCTCACCGTGCTGGCCCGCGCGCACAGCGAAGCAGAGGTGCGCCACCTGCTGCAGCACGGCGCCGACGGCGCGGTGCTGGCCGAGCGCGAACTGGCGTTCTCGCTGGCCGAGATGGTGATGTCGACCCCACCCTACCGACCCGCGCGCAAGGTGGCCGGCGACGATGCCGCCCCGCCCAGCGATCCGGCGCCAGCGGCGGCGTGAATCCACGTCGGCCGCTAGCAATCGTGATCCGGTCCCGACGGCTGTCATCCCGAACGCAGTGAGGGATCCCTGACCGCAGGAGCTGACCCATGCGCATCGCCTTCCTCACCGGCGCGGGCATGTCCGCCGAAAGCGGCATCCCCACCTTCCGCGACGCCTTGACCGGACTGTGGTCGCGCTACGACGCCGAACAGTTGGCGACGCCGCAGGCCTTCCGCCGCGATCCGGCGCTGTGCTGGGGCTGGTACCGGTGGCGGGCGGCGATGGTGCGTCGCGCCCGTCCCAACGCCGGACACCTGGGCATCGCCGGGTTTGCGCAGCGCGGACATGCGGTGTCGGTGATCACGCAGAACGTCGATGACCTGCACGAACGTGCCGGCTCCGACGACGTGGTGCACCTGCACGGCAGTCTGTTCGCTTCGCGCTGCCTGGACTGTGGCCACACGCTCGCGCCTGATCCGATCCTCGACGGCCTGGATGCGCTGACCGAAGGCGCACGCGAGTCACCGCCGTCCTGCCCTGCCTGCGGCGGCCCGTTCCGGCCGGGCGTGGTCTGGTTCGGTGAGGCGCTTCCGGACGAGGCCTGGCAGCAAGCCTGCGCGGCACTGGATGCGTGCGAACTGCTGGTCGTGGTCGGCACCTCGGGACTGGTGCATCCGGCAGCGTCGCTGCCGCAGCTTGCGCGCCGCCGCGGCGTGCGCGTGGTCGAGATCAATCCGGTCGAGAGCGCGGTGTCGGCCTACGCGGACGAGCGGCTGCGGATGACGGCGAGCGCGGGTGTGCAGAAGTTGCTGGAACGCCTGGGCTGATGGGGCACACGCGGCGCATGTCGGAAGGCGTGCGAGCACATCGCGGCTGCGGGCAAGTCGCATCATGCCGGGTCAGGCGTCGTGCCGGAGATCCCTCGCTGCGCTCGGGATGACAGGCGGGAAGCCGCGCCGCGTCAGGCAAGCCAAGCCTGGGGCGCAGCGCAGCTCTGGCCGGGGCTGCCAGCTTCCGGATCAGGCCTGGGCCAGCGCCTGCTCCAGATCGGCAAGCAGGTCGTCGACGTGTTCGATGCCGACGCACAGGCGCACCGTGTCCTCGGTCACTCCGGCCTGCTCGAGTTCCGCCGGCGAGAGCTGGCGATGGGTGGTCGACGCCGGATGCGTGGCCAGCGAACGCGTGTCGCCGATGTTCACCAGCCTGGTGAACAGCTGCAGTGCGTCGAGGAAGCGCGCGCCCGCCTCGCGGCCACCCGCCAGTCCGAAGGTGAACAGGCCCGACGCGCCGCCATCGCGCAGGTACTTCTGCGCGAGTGCATGGTCCGGGTGGCCCTCGAGGCTGGCGTAGTTCACCCACTCGACCTTGGGGTGCGCCTGCAGGTGCCGCGCGACGGCCAGGGTGTTGGCATTGATCCGGTCCATGCGCAGCGGCAGCGTCTCGATGCCCTGCAGGATCAGGAACGCGTTGAACGGTGACAGCGCCGCGCCGGTATTGCGCAACGGCACCACGCGCGCACGGCCGATGTAGGCGGCCGGGCCCAGCGCCTCGGTGTAGACCACGCCGTGGTAGCTCACGTCCGGCTCGTTGAGGCGGCGGAAGCGCGCCTTGTGCTCGGCCCAGGGGAACTTGCCCGAGTCGACGATGGCACCGCCGATGCTGTTGCCGTGGCCGCCCAGGTACTTGGTCAGCGAATGCACCACGATGTCGGCGCCGAAATCGATCGGCCGCAGCAGGTACGGGCTGGGCACGGTGTTGTCGACGATCAGCGGCACGCCGTGGGCGTGCGCGACCTTCGCCACCGCCTCGATGTCGGTGATGTTGCCCAGCGGGTTGCCGATCGATTCGACGAACACGGCCTTGGTGCGCTCGTCGATCAGCTTGGCGAACGACTCCGGATCGCGATGATCGGCGAAGCGGGTCTCGATGCCGAACTGCGGCAGCGTGTGCGCGAACAGGTTGTAGGTGCCGCCGTACAGCGCGGCCGAGGAGACGATGTTGTCGCCGGCCTCGGAAATCGTCTGGATCGCGTAGGTGATCGCCGCCTGGCCCGAGGCCAGCGCCAGCGCGCCGATCCCGCCCTCCAGCGCCGCGACGCGCTGCTCCAGCACGTCGGTGGTCGGGTTCATGATGCGGGTGTAGATGTTGCCCGGCACCTTGAGGTCGAACAGGTCGGCGGCGTGCTGGGCGCTGTCGAAGGCGTAGGCCACGGTCTGGTAGATCGGCACCGCGACCGCGCGCGTGGTGGGATCGGGCGAATAGCCGGCGTGGACGGCGATGGTTTCGGGCTTCCAGTTGGCGTTGGACATTGGCGCTGCGCGGTTGGGACAAGGGCTGTCGACCATACGCCAAAGGGATCGCGCGGGGGTGTCAGGTTGCAGGGGCAACCATGGGGTTGGCTGCGGGGGTTGGGCTGCGGGGGCTTTGAGGCTGGCGAGGCGATGTTGCTTCGGCGGCCCCGCGGACCAATCACTCCTTGTCGAACACCAGCTTCCCGCCCTCGGCGTCCACGCGCACCGTATCGCCATTGCCGAACGCGCCCGACAGGATCTGCTGCGCCAGCGGGTTCTCCAGCTGCTGCTGGATCGCGCGCTTCAGCGGCCGCGCGCCGTACACCGGATCGAAGCCGACGTTGCCCAGCAGGTCGAACGCCTTCTCGGAAATCTCGATGCGGATGCCGCGCTCTCCCAGCCGCCGCTCCAGACCGCGCAGCTGGATGCGCGCGATCGAGCGGATCTGCGCCTTGTCCAGCGGATGGAACACCACGATGTCGTCGAGCCGGTTGATGAACTCCGGCCGGAAGTGGGCCTGCACCACGCCCATCACCGCCGCCTTGATCTGCACGTAGGCCTCGGGCGAATCGTCCGCCGACAGCTCCTGGATCTGGTGCGATCCCAGGTTGGAGGTCATCACGATGACCGTGTTGCGGAAGTCCACGGTGCGCCCCTGGCCATCGGTCAGGCGCCCGTCGTCGAGCACCTGCAGCAGGATGTTGAACACGTCCGGATGCGCCTTCTCGACCTCGTCGAGCAGGATCACGCTGTAGGGCCGGCGCCGAACCGCCTCGGTGAGGTAGCCGCCCTCCTCGTAGCCGACGTAGCCCGGGGGCGCGCCGACCAGGCGCGAGACCGCGTGCTTCTCCATGAACTCGCTCATGTCGATGCGCACCATGGCGTCGGTCGAATCGAACAGGAACTCGGCCAGCGCCTTGCACAGCTCGGTCTTGCCCACGCCGGTCGGGCCCAGGAACAGGAACGAGCCGCTGGGACGATCGGGATCGGACAGCCCGGCGCGCGAACGGCGCACCGCATCGGACACGACCTTGATCGCCTCGTCCTGCCCGACCACGCGGCCGTGCAGCGCCTGCTCCATGTTCAACAGCTTCTCGCGCTCGCCCTCGAGCATCTTGCTGACCGGGATGCCGGTCCAGCGCGCCACGACTTCCGCGATCTCCTCGGCGGTCACGCGATCCTGCAGCAGCTGGAATCCGGTCGTCTCGACCTCCTGCGCGGCCTTGAGCTGCTTCTCCAGTTCCGGCAGCGTGCCGTACTGGATTTCGCTCATCTTCGCGTAGTCCTGCTGGCGCTGCGCGGCCTCGAGCTGCAGGCGCGCCTGCTCGATCTGCTCCTTGATCCTGGTCGCACCCTGCACCATGGCCTTCTCGGCCTTCCAGATTTCCTCGAGGTCGTTGTACTCGCGCTCCAGGCCGTCGATCTCGGTCTGCAGGTCGGCAAGGCGCTGCTTCGATTCGGCGTCCTTCTCCTTCTTCAGCGCCTCGCGCTGGATCTTGAGCTGGATCAGTCGGCGCTCCTTGCGGTCGAGCTCCTCCGGCTTGGAGTCGATCTCCATGCGGATGCGCGAAGCCGCCTCGTCCATCAGGTCGATGGCCTTGTCGGGCAGCTTGCGGTCGGCGATGTAGCGGTGCGAGAGCGTGGCCGCGGCGACGATCGCCGGGTCGGTGATCTCCACGCCGTGGTGCACCGCGTAGCGCTCCTTGAGCCCGCGCAGGATCGCGATGGTGTCCTCGACGCTGGGCTCGCCGACGAACACCTTCTGGAAGCGCCGCTCCAGCGCCGCGTCCTTCTCCACGTACTTGCGGTACTCGTCGAGCGTGGTCGCGCCGATGCAGTGCAGCTCGCCGCGCGCCAGCGCCGGCTTGAGCATGTTGCCCGCGTCCATCGAGCCTTCGGCCTTGCCGGCGCCGACCATGGTGTGCAGCTCGTCGATGAACAGGATGATCTGGCCCTCGTTCTTGGCAAGGTCGTTGAGCACGGCCTTCAGCCGCTCCTCGAACTCGCCGCGGAACTTGGCGCCGGCGATCAGCGCGCCCATGTCGAGCGAGAGCACGCGCTTGCCGCGCAGGCCTTCGGGCACCTCGTTGTTGACGATGCGCTGGGCCAGGCCTTCGGCGATCGCGGTCTTGCCCACGCCCGGCTCGCCGATCAGCACCGGGTTGTTCTTGGTGCGGCGCTGCAGCACCTGGATGGTGCGGCGGATCTCCTCGTCGCGGCCGATGACCGGGTCGAGCTTGCCGCTCTCCGCGCGCGCGGTCAGGTCGATGGTGTACTTCTCCAGCGCCTGCCGCGATTCCTCGGCGTTCGCGTCGCGCACGCTTTCGCCGCCGCGCACCTTGTCGATCGCCGCTTCCAGCATCTGTTTGGTGGCACCGGCGGCCTTGAGCGCCTTGCCGGCCTCACCGCCGTCCTCGATCGCCGCGAGCAGGAACAGCTCGCTGGCGATGAAGGCATCTCCGCGCTGCTGCGCCAGCTTGTCGGTGACGTTGAGCAGGCGCATCAGGTCGTTGCCGACCGACAGCTGCCCGGCCTGGCCGGTCACCTTGGGCAGGCGTTCGAGCGCCTCGCCCAGGCGCTCGCGCAGCAGCGGCACGTTGACGCCGGCCTGCGACAGCAGCGGCCGCGTGCCGCCGCCCTGCTGGTCGATCAGTGCCACCAGCAGGTGGGCCGGTTCGATGAAATTGTGGTCGCGGCCCACGGCCAGCGACTGTGCGTCCTGCAGGGCCGCGGTGAAGCGCGACGTCAGCTTGTCCATCCGCATGGGAATCGCCTCGGGAAGGGTGGCCGGACGTGCCGGCAATGGTTTCCAGATGCGGGTGGGTGGCGGCGGATACAAGACTGCGTGGCTGTAGTGGCCACTCCACCCACCTGGATCGGCTGACCCACGCGCGTCCGCGACGCCGCCGGATGCTCAGTCGACGATGAACCGGTGCCGGTGCGCCGGGTCCGGCAGCCGGCACGCATCGCGGCGTCCGAACAGCCGATAGCGGTTGCGCGCGACGACGCGGTACAGCCGGTCGCGCACCGCAAGCGGCAGCAGCCGGCCCAGCGCGGCGAGCCGCCACGCCCCGCCCAGCCCGGACAGCACGCGCGCGATCGCGTCGGTATCGGTATGCGCGCCCTGCCCGTCCAGCAGCAGGAACGAAGCCGGGTCATCGGGATCCAGGCCGTGCGTGGCCAGCAGGCGCCGGCCGGCGGGGCTTTGCATCGCGGCGAAGCGGTAGCGGTGGCGCCGGTCGCGCGCCAGTAGGAAGTCCACCCAGCCGTTGCACAGCGCGCAGACGCCGTCGAAGACGATGATGCCGACGCCGGCCTCGGACTTGCCCATCGCGGCCGCCTGCGCCGGATCGCCAGGGCCGCGGCCGTCGGCCTTGCCGCTCATGCCGGTTCCAGCCAGCCCGCGTAGCGGATGATGCGCCCGGCCAGCGGCAGCGCCGCGTCGACCTCGAACCGGTAGCGTTCGTCCTGTTCGTACTCGCGGCAGCGCACGCCGTCGAACATCGACGCCGGCAGGGGCAGGATGCCGAACAGGCGCGCGCCCGCCACGGTCCACCAGATCACGCCTGCGTTCGCATACAGGGCGAAGCGGAACTGCAGCGGCCCGAGCCGTTCGCGCAGCAGGCCGTCGCGGAGGGTCAGGGTCGAGGTCATGCGCGCGCCGCCGAACTCGCGGCGCCAGGTTTCGCGGCGTGGCCCGCAGTCGAACTCGATCACGGTCGCCACCTCCTCGCCGGCGGCCGGCAGGCCGGCGATCCACGCGCACAGCCGCGCCAGCGGGTTCCTGCCGCGTTCGATCGTCGCCATGCCGGCGTAGCGGACGCGGCCGCGGCTCGCATGGAGCCGGCGCAGGCTCTCCGGCAAGCGGAAGAACGCGGCGCCAAGCGCCAGCTGGAACACGGTGGGCTGCATGCACTGGATCGGCGGAACGGGTGGCAAGGATAGCGGTTGCGATGCGCGGACTCGCGCCGGGTTGCAGCCACGCTGCGGACGCGGATGGGAGCGGTCGCGGGTGCGGGCGGGCGGGACCGGCCTGCAATGACGCTCGTCCGCTACGGGCGAGGCGGCCGCCCTGGGCTCAACCGGCTTGGATCCACGCCAGGGTCGCGATGCGTCCGCTGCGGCCATCGCGGCGGTGCGAGAAGAAGCGATCGGGTTCGGACATGGTGCACAGGCTGCCGCCGTGGATGTCCCCCGCGTCCATGCGCGCTGCCGCGAGGCGGCGGCGCGCCAGCGCGGGCAGGTCTGCCAGCCAGTGTCCCTCGCGGGTGGGCACGAACGCGCCCGCCGCGCCGGCGTCCAGCCCGACAAAGGCATCGAACACATTGCGCCCCACTTCATAGCGCAACGGGCCCGCACAAGGACCGATCCAGGCGACAACATCGGCGGGCGGCGTACGCATCGCCGCGAGCGTGGCTTCGAGCATGCCCTGCGACAGGCCCGGCCAGCCGGCATGCGCCGCGGCGATCTCGCTGCCGTCCTTCGCCGCGAAGACCACCGGCAGGCAGTCCGCGGTGAGGATGGCCAGCACGACACCGGGCGTGGAGGTGGTGGCGGCATCGGCCTGCGGCTCGGGCTCGCCCGCGGCCGGCCCATCGAACCCCACCACCCGCGTCCCGTGCACCTGCCACAGCCAGTGCGGCCACGACGGCAGCCCGAACCTCTCCACCAGCTCCGCCCGGTTGCGCGCGACCACCTCCGGGTCATCCCCCTGCGCGTCGCGGAAATTGCCGAGGTTGAACGTATCGAACGGCGCCGCGGAGCCCCCCGCGCCAGACCGCAGCGTGGTGAACGCACGCACGTTCGCCGGCAGCCCGGCCGCTTCGATGCGGTCGCCTACCACCGCCGCCCGCGCTCGGCTTCGGCATGCGCGGCCGCATCCGCGCGCAGGGCCGCCATCAACGCCAGCATGTCCTCGGGCACCGGCGCGCTGAAGCGCACCGGCTCGCCGCTGGCCGGATGCGCGAACTCCAGCGTCTCGGCATGCAGCGCCTGTCGGCGGAAGCCGCGCAGCGCCGCCACCAGTTCCTCCGACGCGCCCTTGGGCAGCTTGAGCGGCCCGCCGTACAGCGGATCGCCGACGATGGGATGGCGCACGTGGGTCATGTGCACGCGGATCTGGTGGGTGCGGCCGGTCTCTAGCCGGCACTCGACCGCGGTATGCGCCCGGAAACGTTCGCGCAGGCGGTAATGGGTCAACGCCTCGCGGCCGTCCTCGCGCACGGCCATGCGCACGCGGTCGCGCGGATGGCGGTCGATCGGCGCATTGACCGTGCCGCCGGCCACCAGCGCGCCGGTCGCCACCGCCAGGTACTGCCGGTGCACGCCGCGCGCCGACAGCTGCGCCACCAGCGCGGTCTGCGCCTGCAGGGTGCGCGCGACCACCATGACGCCGGAGGTGTCCTTGTCCAGCCGGTGGACGACGCCCGCACGCGGCACCGAAGCCAGCGCCGGATGGCGATACAACAGGGCGTTGACCAGGGTGCCGTCGGGATTGCCCGCGCCCGGATGCACCACCAGGCCGGCGGGCTTGTCGATCACCAGCACCTCGTCGTCCTCGTACAGGACCTGCAGCGGGATGTCCTGGGGCTCGGCCCGGGTTTCCGCCTCCAGGCGCACATGCAGGCTGACCTGCTCGCCGCCGCGCACCGGATCGCGCGGCCGCACCTCGCGGTCGTCCAGGCGGACGTCGCCGGAGCGGATCCATCCGGCCAGGCGCGAGCGCGAAAACTCGGGGAACAGCTCGGCCAGCACCGCATCGAAGCGGCGCCCGGCGGCGGTTGCGGGGACGCGGGCCACGCGCGGAGGGGTGGTGTCGGGACCGGGATCGGACATGGACGGCTGCGATTCAGGCGATGGACCCGGGCGACCGGGACGGGCTGGTATTATCCGCGCTTCGTGCCTAGCCTGCCTCCGGTGCCCATGACCGTCCGCCTGTCCCCGTTTCTCCGCACCGTGCTGCTGCTGCTCGTGATCGCCATCACCGCTTCCGGCTGCGCGCGCCTCAAGGGCGTCTTCAAGGACAAGGACGAGCACGAGGGGGTCCCGGTCGAGGAGCTCTACGACAAGGGCCTGTCGCAGATGCACAACGGCAACTGGTCCGGCGCGGCCGTCACCTACCGCCGCCTGCTCGCCCAGTATCCCTACGGGCCCTACACGGAGCAGGCGCTGATGGAAAGCGCCTACGCCCACTTCAAGATGGGCAACAACGAAGAGGCGATCTCCACGATCGACCGCTTCCTGCGCACCTATCCCACGCACAGCAACACGCCGTACATGTACTACCTGCGCGGGCTGGTGAACTCCAACCGCGACACGGTGTTCCTGCAGCGCGTGTGGAAGCTCGACGCCAGCCGCCGCGACCTGGCCACGCCCAGCCAGGCCTATGCCGACTTCAACACCCTGGCCGATCGTTATCCCTCCAGCCGCTACACCCCCGATGCGCGCCAGCGCATGGTCGCGCTGCGCAACATGTTCGCCCGCCACGAGATCGAGATCGCGCTGTACTACATGCGCCGCGACGCCTGGATCGCCGCCGCCGAACGCGCCACCTACCTGCTGGAAACCTACCCGCAGAGCGAGTTCCAGAACGATGCCGTGGCCGTGCTCGCCGCCGCCTACACCGAACTGGGCAACGAGACCCTGGCCGCCGACGCCCGCCGCGTGCTGCAGCAGAACGAGCCCGATCACCCGTTCCTGGCTGGCGACTGGCCGAACTATCCCTGGAACGTCCGCAAGCTCAATCCGTTCGCGGGCGAGAAGTCGGCGCTCGACAACGACGGCCGCGACCTGGACTGAGCGCGGGGTTGTGGAACGTGCAGACGCCGCCTCCGGGCGGCGTCTTTCGTTTGGGGCGCGCGGCTGCGCCTGCGAACGGCTCCCTCCCCCGCTTGCGGGGAGGGTTGGGGTGGGGGCAAACCGGTCGCGACGCCACCGCCCGCGCCTTCGGCGCGCCCCCATCCGCCTTCGGCACCTTCCCCCGCATGCGGGGGAAGGAAGCAGGCACCGCGTCGTGGAGCCCTCCCCCGCATGCGGGGGAAGGAGGCAGGCGCCGGCGATCAGTCGCCCACTGCCCCGTCCCAGTCGAATCCGCTGATGCGCGCCAGGCGCTCCGGCGCCAGCACCTCGCCGTAGTGCTGGCGATCGATCACCCAGGTCGGGTAGCCGCCGACCCCGGCGCTGATGCACTCGAAGGCGACGCCACCGTTGCGGCCGTTGGGCGAACACTCGACATAGGGCAGATGCCTGGCTGCCGCGCCAAACGCGTTCTTCTGCTCGTTGCAGGCCGGACACCAGGACGCGCCGTAGAACTTCACCTGCGACTGCGCCAGGTGCTCGGCCAGCGCGCGCAGGCGCGGGTCTTCGCGCCGTTCCAGCAAGCCCATCGCCGACATCTGCAGCGCGGCCAGCATGCCCAGCGCAAGCAGGCCGTTGCCCAGCCACCACGTCGACCACGGCGTGCCGGGGGCGGCGTCGGGGCGCCCCGCGTGGACCAGCCCGAATACCGTCGCCATGATCGCCAGCGAGGCCAGGCACCAGACGCACACCGCCTGCAGCGCCACCAGGCCGGCCACCGTGAGGTAGACGCTGACCGCCAACCCGATGAAGGCCAGCCGCCACAACCGCCGCCACCGCACCAGCCGCGGCGCCGGCCGCCACGCCGTCCATGCCAGGGCCGCATACAGCAGCAGGCCCCAAGCCGCGATCGGCAGCCCGAGGAAGCGCGACCAGCGGCTGCCCTGCACCAGTTCGCAGCCAGAACCTTGGATGCACAGGGCCGCGCTGCCGCTGCCCCAGGCAATCCAGGTCAGATAAGCGGTCAGCAGCAGGCCGACGATGGTCAGCACGCGCAGCGCGAGGTCCGTTCGTGTCAGCGCAACTGCGGATGATGTTGCAGCTGGCTGCGACGTTCCGGCTTCGCGCCTGGTTGCCGCCGATCTGCGGCGCTTGCCGCCGGACTTCCTGCTCATGTGTTGCGTCGTCCTCTGCCTCTGGCCACCGGGCATTATGCCGGCGCGCGATAGTGGCGGGGTTTTGTGGGGAAATCAGCGTGCTGCGGACCGGTCCGCACTTCGCAGGCCTCCCGACCGAACGGGAGAGAGGCGTCAGCCTGAAATCCTGGGGGAGCATCAGTCATCTGCGGGACTATCAGCCTGTCATCTCGACCGCAGGGAGAGATCTGCCTTGCCGACGATGCGATCTGTTCCGCGCTACGCCGGATAGCGGTTGCTGATCGGGTACCGCCGCTCGCGGCCGAACGCCCGTCGCGACACCTTCGGCCCGGGCGCAGCCTGGTGGCGCTTCCACTCGCTGCTGCGCACCAGGCGCAGCACCCGGTCGACCGTGGCGGCGTCGAAGCCCGCGCCGACGATGTCATCGCGCGACTGCTCCAGATCGACGTAGCGCCGCAGGATCGCATCGAGCACGTCGTAGGGCGGCAGCGAATCCTGGTCAAGCTGGTTGTCGCGCAGCTCTGCCGAGGGCGCACGTGCGATCACGTCCGGCGGGATCACCGGCGCGCCACCCACCGTGTTGCGCCAGCGGGACAGGCCATAGACCTCGGTCTTGTACAGGTCCTTGATCGGCGCGTAACCGCCGCACATGTCGCCGTAGATCGTGGCGTAGCCGACCGCGTACTCGCTCTTGTTGCCGGTGGTCAGCAGCAGCCCTCCGAACTTGTTGGACAGCGCCATCAGCAGCGCGCCGCGTGCACGCGACTGCAGGTTCTCTTCGGTGACGTCGGGCGCCTGGCCTTCGAACTTCTCCGACAGCGCATCGATGAAACCCTGGAACGGCTGCTCGATGGGGATCGTCAGCAGCTCCACGCCCAGCGCATCACACTGCTCCTGCGCCAGGTCGTTCGACAGACGCGCGGTGTAGCGCGAGGGCATCCGCACCGCGGTGACGTTGCCCGCACCCAGCGCATCGACCGCCAGCGCCAGCACGATCGACGAATCGATCCCGCCCGACAGTCCCAGCCATACCTTCGAGAACCCGTTCTTGCCACAGTAGTCGCGGATCCCGCGCACCACCGCGCGCCAGGCCAGCGCGTCCATGCTCTCGTCGCCGTCATCCATCCACACCACCGGCGCGAACCGGCGCGCGGCCACGTCGTAGTCCACCACCAGCCACTGGTCGGTGAAGGCAGCGGCCGCCGGATGCACGGTGCCGTCGGCATCGGCCACCAGCGACGATCCATCGAACACCAGCGAATCCTGCCCGCCCACGACGTTGAGATAGGCCAGCGCCACGCCGCTCTCGCGCGTGCGCTCGGCCAGCATCGCGTCACGCCGGGCGTGCTTGCCGCGCTCGAACGGCGAGGCATTGGCGATCAGTACCAGCTCCGCCCCGGCCCTTGCGGTGTCAGCCAGCGGTTCCGGGAACCACGCGTCCTCGCAGACCAGCACGCCCACCGGCACGCCCTTGACCTCGACCACGCAGCTGCCGCCATCGGGATCCACGTGGAAGTAGCGACGCTCGTCGAAGACATCGTTGTTGGGAAGCTCGCGCTTGCGATAGGTCGCCTCGAGCTTGCCGCCGCGCAGCACGCTGGCCGAGTTGTAGAGGATGCTGCCCACGCTTTCGGGCCAGCCCACCACCGCGACGATACCGGTGGCCGCCTTCGCCACCTCGCGCAGCGCCTGCTCGCAGTCGATCAGGAACGAGGGCCGCAGCAGCAGGTCTTCCGGCGGATAGCCGCTGATCGCCAGCTCGGGAAACAGCACGATGTCGGCGCCGTACTCGTCGCGCGCGTCGGCGATCATCGTCGCGATGCGCTCGGTGTTGCCGGCGACGTCCCCGACCGGGAAGTCGAACTGGGCCATGGCGATGCGGAGCGTGTCGGTCATGTCAGATTCCAGAGATGAGCATGTCGAGTGCCGCCATGATGGCGGCACGCTCGTGCGAAAGATCAGCGACTTCGCTTCCGAATCGCCTGACCGACACGCCGGACGCCTGGGCCGTCAGCATGACGCAATCGGCACCCTCGATCCGGAGCATCGGCATCAGGCTACCGAGGCGCTTGCCCTTGAACGCGTCCGCGGGCGCCAAGGGCACCATGATCCGCGAGCCGATTCCTTCAATCAGGTCACTCTGCACGTTCAGCAGATAGGGGTAAGCGGTCTTGGTGGCGGCATTTGGATTCGGATAGACGCAGAACTGGCGCATCAGAACGACCGCACGTGATCGCCGAAGACGCCGTGCTCCTCGATATGCGCGTTGTAGGCAGCGATCGCTTCACGGTTCTCCGCCAACCATTTCTCGCGCCTGCGCGCACGCACTTCCGATTCCAGCGCCTTCTCGAGCGTCGCCGACAGGTTGATCCCGAGCACCCTGGCTTCCTCCAGCAAGCCCTGGTTGACGCTGACGTTCGTGGCCCGCTTGCCGTAGCCGGCATAGTCTTCACGGATGCGCATGATCACCCTCCATACGATGCGCATTGATCATGCGCATCCTGCAGATCGATGTCAACAGATCACGGATTCAAGGCCCCAAAACGCAGAAGGCCGCCCGAAGGCGGCCTCCCACACACATCAGGTCAACGCGCGAATCAGCCGTTGAGCCGCTTCGCAATCGCCGCACCCAGATCGCCAGGCGACTTCACCGTGGTCACCCCCGCCTTCTCCAGCGCGGCGAACTTGCCCTCGGCCGTGCCCGAACCACCCGACGCGATCGCGCCTGCATGGCCCATGCGCTTGCCCTTCGGGGCCGAAGCGCCGGCGATGAAGCCGACCACCGGCTTGGTCACGTACTGGCTGATGTACTCGGCCGCTTCTTCTTCCGCGCTGCCGCCGATCTCGCCGACCAGGATGATGCCTTCGGTCTGCGGATCGTCCTGGAACAGCTTCAGCGCGTCGATGAAGCTGGTGCCGTTGATCGGGTCGCCGCCGATGCCGATGCAGGTCGACTGGCCGAGGCCGGCATCCGTGGTCTGCTTGACCGCTTCATAGGTCAGCGTGCCCGAGCGCGAGACGATGCCCACCTTGCCCTGCTTGTGGATGTGGCCCGGCATGATGCCGATCTTGCACTCGCCGGGGCTGATCACGCCGGGGCAGTTGGGGCCGATCAGCACCGCGTCGGGATAGCCCTTGAGGGTGTTCTTAACGCGCAGCATGTCCAGCACCGGGATGCCCTCGGTGATGCACACGATCACTTCGATGCCGGCATCGGCCGCCTCGAGGATCGCGTCGGCCGCGAACGGCGGCGGCACGTAGATCACCGACGCGTTGGCGCCGGTTTCGTTGACCGCCTGGCGCACGGTATTGAAGACCGGCAGGCCGAGGTGCTCGCTGCCGCCCTTGCCGGGGGTCACGCCGCCGACGACCTTGGTGCCGTAGTCGAGCATCTGCTCGGCGTGGAAGGTGCCCTGCTGGCCGGTGAAGCCCTGCACGATCACCTTGGTGTTCTTGTTGACCAAAACGCTCATTGGATTGTCCTGTTGCTGTCATTCCGACCGCAAGGAGGAATCTGCTTCCAAACGCCCGCTACCGGGCAAAGCAGGTCTCTCGCTACGCTCGAGACGACAAGATGAAAGTGTGGGTGTCAGGCAGCCTGCTTCACGGCCGCGACGGCCTTCCGGGCGCCGTCGTTGATGTCGTCGGCAGGCGTGATCGCAAGCCCGCTCTCGCGCAGCAGCTTCTTGCCTTCCTCGACGTTGGTGCCTTCCAGGCGCACGATCACCGGCACCTTGACGTCCACTTCCTTGACCGCGGCGATGATGCCCTCGGCGATCATGTCGCAGCGCACGATGCCGCCGAAGATGTTGACGAAGATCGCCTTCACGTCCTCGTCCGACAGGATCAGCTTGAACGCCTCGGTCACGCGCTCCTTGTTGGCGCCGCCGCCCACGTCGAGGAAGTTGGCCGGTTCGCCGCCCTCGAGCTTGATCACGTCCATCGTCGCCATCGCAAGCCCGGCGCCGTTGACCATGCAGCCGATGTTGCCGTCCATGGTCACGTAGTTGAGGTCGTGCTGGCTGGCGGCCACCTCGGTCTCGTCCTCCTGGCGGACGTCGCGCATCGCGACCAGGTCGGCGTGGCGGAACGAGGCGTTGTCGTCGGAGTTGACCTTGCCGTCGAGCACGGCGAGGTTGCCGTCGGTGAGGATCGCCAGCGGGTTGAGTTCAACCAGCGCCAGGTCCTTCTCGTTGAACAGCTTGTACAGGCCCAGCATGATCTTCGACAGCTGGTTGACCTGCTTGGCCGTCAGGCCCAGGCCGAAGCCCATGTCGCGGCACTGGTAAGGCTGCAGGCCCTGCACGTAGTTGACGTTGAGGGTCTGGATCTTCTCGGGGGTCTCGGCGGCCACCTGCTCGATGTCCACGCCGCCTTCGCTGGAGGCGATGAAGGTGATCGACTGCGTGCTGCGGTCGACCAGCACCGACAGGTACAGCTCCTTGTCGATGTCGGTGCCCTCGGAGATCAGCACCGAGTCGATCGGCAGCGCCACGCCGGCCGACTGGTAGGTCTCCATCTTCGTGCCGAGCATGCCCTTGGCGTACTCGCGCACCTCGTCGAGGGTGCGGGCGAGCTTGACGCCGCCGGCCTTGCCGCGGCCACCGGCGTGGATCTGGGCCTTCACCACCCAGAGGTCGCCGGGGATGGCCTTGGCGGCGTCGACCGCTTCTTCGGGAGAGCGCGCAACGCGGCCGGCCGGCACCGAGATGCCGTAATCGGCGAACAACTGCTTGGCCTGGTATTCGTGGAAGTTCATGTGGGGTCCGTGCTGGGGAGGATCGCATCGCGCGTCCCGGGACCCGGAGGCCAGCAGGCTGCACGCGGCCGCCTATTCTCGCCCATGCGTCGCCAGCGGGCAAAACCCGCGGTCCGCCGCCCCGCCCCGGGCCGCTCCGACCCTATACTCCGGGCTGCTCCCGCGCCGACGCCGCCCTTGCCCGCTCCCGACGCAGCCCACCCAGACCAGACCCTGTCGCCCGCCCGCGAGCTGTACCTGTTCGCGCTGTACCGGATCCTGGTGGCCTCCCTGCTGGCGCTGGTGGTGTTCAGTCCGGCCGGGGCGCTGATCGGCGACATGCACCTGCCGCAGCTGGCACGGACTGTTTCAGTCACCTACCTGGCGATGTCGGTCCTGCTGCTGGTGCACGCCCGCCGGACCGACGACGTGTTCACGCCGCACGTCGTGGCCGCTCTGTCGATCGACATCACCGTGGCCCTGCTGGCAACCCACGCCATGCCCGGCGCCGGCCCCGGCATCGCCCTGATGCTGGCGTTCAACCTGGCCGCCGGCTCGCTGTTCGTGTCGATGGCCTGGAGCATGGCGTTCGCCTCGGCGGCCACCCTGGCGCTGCTGGCCGAGTACGTCTGGGATCGGATCGAACAGGTCCACGCCTACCGCCCGCTGGCCGAAGTGCTGATGTTCGCGGTGGCCTATTTCGCCGTGGCCGGGCTCATGCGCCACCTCGGCCGGCAGATGCGCGAGGTGCGCCAGCTTGCAGACCGGCGCGGCGCCGAGGCGGCCAACCTCGCCGAAATCAACGAGCTGGTGATCCGGCGCATGCGCACCGGCGTGATCCTGGTCGACGGCCCCGGCCGCGTGCGCATGGCCAACGAGGCCGCGCAACTGCTGCTGCGCGACGACAGCGACGCCGACCACCCGGGCATGCACGGCCAGGTGCTCGCCAAGATGGCGCCGGAGCTGGCCATGCGCCTGGCGCACTGGCTGCAGGACGGCAAGCAGGACGACTCGCCCATGGCCTGCGGCCCCGACCGTCCCGACGTGCTGCCCCGCTTCGCCCGCCTGCTTGCCACCAGCGACTCCACCCTGATCTTCCTCGACGACACCTCGCTGGTTTCGCGCCGGGCCGAATCCATCACCCTGGCGGCGATGGGCCGTTTCTCGGCCAGCCTTGCCCACGAGATCCGCAACCCGCTGGCCGCGATCAGCTACGCGACCCAGCTGCTCGAGGAATCGCACGACCTCACCACCAGCGACCGCCGCCTGCTGCAGATCATCCACCAGCAGTGCATGCGCACCAACGGCATCGTCGAAAGCGTGCTGGGCCTGGCCCGCCGCGAGCGCGCCAAACCCGAGCACATCGAGCTGGTCGGCTTCATGCGCAGCTTCATCGACGACTACCGCATGATCGTCCCGGAAGAGAACGCGCAGCTGCGGCTCACCGACGGCCCGTCCCGGCTGCCGGTGATGTTCGACCCGCGCCACCTGCAGCAGATCATCTCCTCGCTGGTCAACAACTCGGTGCGCTACGGGCACATGCCCGGCGAGATGCCGCGCATCGCCATCCACATCGAAGGCGACCAGCGCGCGCCGGTGATCAGCGTGCTCGACCGCGGCCCCGGCATCCCCGACACCGTCCTCAGCCAGCTGTTCCGGCCATTCTTCACCACCTCTGAAAACGGCACCGGCCTGGGCCTCTACATCGCCCACGAACTGTGCCGCGCCAACGAGGCCACGCTCGAATACGTCCCGGTCCCGGGCGGCGGCGCCTGCTTCCGGGTCGCCCTGTCGTCGCAGCACGCGCTGCGGAGGAGTTGAGCGACGCCGCCACCGCCACCGCCACAGGAATCGCCACGGCGGCCGATAGGACAATCATGACCGGGCTTTACCGACCGCAGCGCAGTACGCCTCCGTACCCTGTCCACGCCTGCCTCGTCACTCGCGTCAAAAAGTGTCAATATTGGTCACCTTTGAGACTCTGCCCCATTTCATGAACGAAGCCCGCAGCGCCCTGATCGTTGATGATGAGCAAGACATTCGCGAACTGCTGGTGCTGACCCTGGGGCGAATGGGCCTGCGCACCGACACCGCCCCCAACCTGCACGCCGCCCGGCAGATGCTGGCCACCGTCTCCTACGACCTGTGCCTGACCGACATGCGCCTGCCCGACGGCTCGGGCCTGGAGCTGGTCAGCGAGATCTCCACCCGCTTCCCCTCCACCCCGGTCGCGGTGATCACCGCCTACGGCAACGTCGAGGCCGCGGTCGAGGCCCTGAAGGCCGGCGCCTTCGACTTCGTCAGCAAGCCGGTCGACATCAACGTGTTGCGCGGCCTGGTCCGCCAGGCGCTGGAACTCAACGCCAAGCGCCTCGCACAGCCCGAGGACACCAGCCGCCTGCTCGGCTCCTCGCCGCCGATGGTCAGCCTGCGCCAGACCATCGCCAAGGTCGCCCGCAGCCAGGCGCCGGTGCACATCCTTGGCGAATCGGGCACCGGCAAGGAGCTGGTCGCACGCACCATCCACGCCCAGGGCTCGCGCGCCGGCGGCCCGTTCGTGCCGGTCAACTGCGGCGCGATCCCGTCCGAGCTGATGGAAAGCGAGTTCTTCGGCCACAAGAAGGGCAGCTTCACCGGCGCCACCAGCGACAAGCCCGGCCTGTTCCAGGCCGCCGACGGCGGCACCCTGTTCCTGGACGAAGTGGCCGAGCTGCCGCTGCCGATGCAGGTCAAGCTGCTGCGCGCCATCCAGGAAAAGAGCGTGCGCGCAGTCGGCGCCCAGGGCGAAGTGCCGGTGGATGTGCGCATCCTCTCGGCCACCCACAAGGACCTGGCCACCCTGGTCGCCGAAGGCCGCTTCCGCCACGACCTGTACTACCGCATCAACGTCATCGGCCTGGTGGTGCCGCCGCTGCGCGAGCGCGACGGCGACCTCACCCTGCTCTCGGCCGCCATCCTCGACCGCCTCTCCCGCGCGATGAAGGTGCAGCCGCCCACGCTCGCGCCGGACGCGGTCGCGGCCCTGGAGACCTACCCCTTCCCCGGCAACGTGCGCGAACTGGAGAACATCCTCGAACGCGCCCTGGCCCTCGCCGACGGCAGCACCATCCACGCCAGCGACCTGCAGTTGCCCGCCAGCAGCGGCCATGCCGGCGCGCAAGCGGGCGCATCGTTCGCATCCCAGTCCGCGCCGCCACACAGTGCCCCAAGCACCCCCGCCGCCGACCCGCGTAACCTGAGCCCCTTCGACACCTCCAGCAGCGCCCTTCCCTCGTACATCGAAGAGATCGAGCGCACCGCCATCCAGCAGGCCCTGCAGGAAAACCGCTACAACAAGACCAAGACCGCAGCCGCGCTGGGGATCACCTTCCGGGCGCTGCGATACAAGTTGAAGAAGCTCGGGATCGACTGACTCCTGCTTCTTATTCCTGATAGAGGAAGAATCGCAGTTGAGCGCTGCCGGCCACCCCGAGGCACGCCGGCTGCCGACGCCTCCGAAAGATTGCCCCGCACGGGAAGCGAACGTTCAACGCATCGAAGATGCGTCCGCTAGGAGGGTTCGACCCCCGATTCAACTTGGGCCGGCGCCATCCCGTGTCCAAACCGCGAAGCGAGACGCGCCACCGTCGCAGCCATGATGGACGCAACCAGCAACATCTCGAACGGGCGATACGGCACTGAATAGCGCGGTTCTGCCTGAAGGACCGTATGCAGCAGAGTGAAGTACGCGAACGCCACCGCGACCATCCGCAGAGGCGCCGGCCCCTTCCACAGCCCATGCACGCACGCAGCCAACGCCAGCCAGAACAGGACCGGGTTCATGGCCTTGCCCACGGCCAACCACGCAGATCGCTTGTCCAGGGGTGAATTCTCCACCGCATGGACATAGGGGCCGTGGGCATCACTGATCCTGATGTCCCAATCCCAGAGCAGGTACGGCTTGCCCGCATACCATCCGGCATATCCCAGCGGCGATTGGGACATGCGCTCCAGCATGCGGGTCACGCCGGCCACGGGATACTGGTTGGTCAGCAGCACCTCGCCATCGATCGTGGCCATGATCTGGGCAGGTTCCGGATGCGCGTTCCGCGACAGGTACGCACGGTGGTAAAGGGGCCATGATCCCTGGACCAGGTTCGTCCATAGCCTCTCAGACCCTCCATCCACCGGCCGAAAACTCCACAGGGAAGGAACGAGCAGCGCGGGCACGAGCAGCGCCACGATCGCCCTTCGCTCCCGCAGGCACGGTACCAGCGCCAGCGGCAGCAACAGCACGACCGGGTTCACCAGGGCGCCCGCGGCGAACGCGAAGCCGGCCGTTAGCCATTGCCGCCTGGCCGCAAGCAGGGCCGCCAGCATGAGCAGGAAGGCGAATAGCGTTTCGGAAAGCACTTCGGCGGTCATTGCGATGCTGTGTGGCCAAAGCGCCAGCAGCAGCCCAGCCACCAGGGCACTCCACGCGGGCAGCCATGTGCGCGCCAGCATCATCGTGCCGGCGACGGTCAGCGAGCCGAGGCCGGCCTGCCACACCAGCAGCAAAGCCGGCCAATCCGCCGCGAGCGCCTTGGCGCCCGCGATCAGGACGGGATAGCCAGGCGAGCGATACGCATCCGGCGCATCTTCCCGACCGAAGTAGCCACGCAGCAGGTTGTCGGCGTAGCGCACGTAATCCAGCGCATCGCCGCCGAGCGGGTTCACGACCGTCACCGCAAGCACGTAATGCAGGCGCAGGATCAGCGCCAAAAGGGTGACGGCGACCGCAAGGGCGACAAACAAGCGCTTGGACATGTACAGATCTTACAGACACCGCATTGATGCCGTGCCGGTCCGAACGCCGACCGCAACCTCCACCCGGACGCCGTCTCGAAAACGATCGCGCCATTCGCGAGCGGACACAGAAGATGACGTTTTAGGTCAACTCCTGACGCATTTTTGTCACCCTACCGCTTGGCTTTCGGACCCCGGACTGTGACTCCGTCCACCTTTGCCCTCAGATCCATGCGCGTGCAGCGAGATGGCACGCATCCTGCGACAATCCCCTGCACGTGCACCGCTGCACGGAAACCCACTGGACCCGGCGCGACCGCACCAGCGGGACACGTAAAAGTCGACTTGTCAAAAACCTAGGGGACACACCATGAAGATGCAGAAGGGCTTTACCCTCATCGAACTGATGATCGTTGTTGCGATCATCGCCATCCTGGCCGCCATCGCGCTGCCGGCCTACCGTGACTACACCATCAAGGCCAAGATCACCAACGCCATCGGCTCGGTCGCCGGCGAGAAGATCAAGATCGGCGAGAACATGGGCTCGGCCAACCCGACCTGCCAGAACGTGGCGACGCAGGCATCCTGCCAGGCCGCCACCGGTCAGATCACCGGCACTTATGACGGCTATTCTGCCCAGCTGACACCCAACACCACAGGTGGACGCATCAACTGGGCGTGCGTTGCGAGCGGCCAGAACGTTAGTGCCGCGAACGTGCCGGACCCCTGCACATTCTAATCTGCGTTTTGTGAGCAAAAACCCCGGCTTCTGCCGGGGTTTTTTTTGTGCTCTAGTACCTTGGCCAAACTGGGGATTCGATCTTGCCTGCTCCCGTCCGCTGGAATGCCTCTTCGGCGCTGCTAGCAATTGCCTGCGTCCTGACAGCCGTTGCGTACTGGATCGGCCTGAAAGGCCCATTCTTGCTTGACGATCCCTTCAACCTTTCGGCCATCCCGCTATGGTTGAACGGTGAGCTGTCATTGACGGCGCTACTCTTTGAACGCGCGGCAGGTACCTTCGGGCGCCCGCTGTCGATGGCAAGTTTTGCGCTCAATGCATGGATCGGCGGGTATAACCCCTACTCCTTGAAGATTGGCAACCTCATTACACACTTGTTGTGTGGAGTGACAATATTCGGCTTCCTCAGACTTCTGCTACGGCAAGACGCGCTCCTGCAAAGCCGCGCATCATTATATGCAGCCGTGGTAGCCGCACTTTGGATGTTGCATCCGCTACACGCCAGCACCGTACTTTACGTTGTGCAGCGCATGGCGCAGCTCTCGACATTGTTCGTCTTGCTCGGCCTCTGGCTATACGTTGCCTCGCGCCAACGGCTCGACCTGGGGCCATCACTGACCGCTTCCTCTGCTTTGCTAATCGGTGTGCCCGCGCTGACTGGCCTAGCGTTCCTTGCAAAGGAGAATGGGCTACTGCTGCCCCTCTTATGCGCAGTGGTCGAAGGAGCGTACTTTCGGCGGGAAAGACGACCCAAGAGTGTCCAACTGTTCCACTGGATATATGTGGCCCTTCCAGGTCTCGTAGGAATCCTCGCCTTTGCGTTAGCTCCCCAGCGAATACTGGGCGGCTATATCAATCGCGACTTTACCTTTGTCGAGCGTTTGCTGAGTCAACCGCGCGCCATCTGCGACTACTTGTCGAAGCTCTTGCTGCCCAATCCGCCAAGCATGGGCGTCTACACTGACGATTTCGTTGTCTCGACAGGCATCCTCAGCCCGCCAACAACGCTGGCGGCAGCCGCAGCAATACTCATTATCACAGCTCTCGCTTGGCGTTGGCGGGACCGGCTGCCCGCGCTCCTTTTCGGCTGGCTGTTCTTCTTGGCTGCGCATGCGCTCGAATCAGGCGTGATTGCACTTGAACTCTACTTCGAGCATCGCAACTACCTGCCGTCCGTGGGAATCTTTACAGCCGCAACCGCACTAGCCGCTGCTACGGGCAAGAAACTTTCTGGCGATGCCTTCCGACCCAGGCGCGTGGGACTAGTTCTGCTATCCGGCACACTGTTAGTACTGGCTTTCAGCACACATGGCCGGGCGCGGGTATGGCAAAGTGACTTAATGATTGCCGAATCAGCCCTTATCTCCCATCCAGACTCCCTTCGGGCAAATGCCGCCGTCCTATCGGCTGCCATCACAAGAGGCGATGATGGCAGGGCGAATGAGATTCTGAACAGCATGATCACTTCCGAAAATGTCCGAACGAAATCTCTGGGTCACCTGTATCGCTTGTACATGAACTGCTCATTAGATCACGACGGCAACCCGGTTGATCTGACGGAGTTCCTCAAGGCGTCCCCACTGCCTCTCACAAGCGCTGAAACCAAACCATTTAGCTATATTTACGAGGCCACCAACGGTTCTGGATGCGGGCGCGTCACTGACCATATGCTCGCCGGGGCTCTAATCCACCTCACAGACCGCGCGAAAGCACAGGCAGACTCGGACCAGCGGAAGTGGAAGGCGCGCTACTACGCAGCCAGCTTTCTTGCACGGGCTAATGACTGGGAGGCGACGCTCACACAGGCCACACTGGCTTGGCAAAGCGACGCTGACCCGCCAGTAGCTATGCCTTTGATCCTTGCGCAGCTGTACACCGGAGATGTCGCCGGGGGACGCCAGACGTTGCTCCAGCTAGAAGCGCGGGCTGATCTTTCGAACAAGGCCGAGCAGAATCACATTCGCTGGCTGCGCGAACAGGTTGAGGCCGCGCAAGCCGCCTTCGGCGAGAAATCCGCCCTTGCGAGCCCGAGCGCTTCAGAGCGCGTCATCGCGAAATGAGTTCGCATCGCTTGCTTAGGTGGCGGCCGGGCGGCCTCGCCCGTGCCGGCAGTGAGTTACTCACCTGGTTCGTGTTGCGCGCTGCAGCACAGGCAATCGCCTTGCTACTGCTAGCCAGACTGCTAGGCGCCACCGATTACGGTTCTTTCGTCGCCGTATTGGCTATCGCCGGGATATCTGCCTCGATCGCCGGACTGGGCCTCCCTAGCGTACTGCTGCGGGACGTCGCGCAGAACCGCGCGGAGTTGCCGACGCTTCTGGGTCGCGCGTTGCGCGTCTGGTGGCGCAGCACTCTGATCTTCGCAACCGCAACAAGCATCGTCGCAATGCTCGCACTGCCCCAAGTTGCGGCCCCAAAAGCGGCGGTCTTCGCACTGATCCTTGCGGAAATCGCCACCACCTCACTGATAGAGCTTCTTGGCCGCTCGTTTCAGGCAATACAACGAATCAGAGCCTACGGCTTAATGCAGGCCGGGCTGCCGATCTCACGACTTGCGGTTCTCTTGGGTCTGGCTGCCTTCGGCAACGGCAGCCTCACCATCTGGCTATGGGCATATGTCGCCGTCAGCCTTGCCTACGCATGCACCTCGGCTTGGCTGACCCGAGCCAGCATTGGCTGGACAAGCTCCACGGAGCCGCTCTGGCCTTTGGTCAAGGAGGGCATTCCTTTCACCACCGGGGGCGTCTCCGTACGGATCCAAGCCGAATACAACAAGCCACTGCTTGCGCAGGCTGCGTTTGCGCAAGCCGGCGTGTTCAACGTGGCGCAACGTGCGGTGGACCTGGTAAGCCTGCCCATTTTGGCACTGCAGGAGGCACTATGGCCCCGGTTGTACGCCGACACGGACCATCGCCGCCGCCTTGTCACCGCGGGCGCCGCATTGATCTTGATGTCCCTAGTGGGTGCGGTAGTAATAGTCGCGGCATCTTTCCTGATTCCGCCCATTCTGGGGGAAGAGTTTGAACCTGCTGCACGATTGATGATCTGGCTCGCCGGGCTACCATTGCTGGCCGTACTCCGAAACCTCGGCAACTTCCATTTGATCGCAACCGGTCGCACCCATCTACTGACTTGGGTGTACCTGATCGGAGGATGCGCGGGAGTTGCATTCGCCACCCTACTGATTCCAGCTTATTCCTTGCAGGGCGCCGTCTGGGCCAGCTACGCGACGGAAGCGACATCATTGGCATGCATCTGCGTACTGATCTACAGAAAGGATTGAGCCATGACCTTGTTCGAGTCCATCCGCAACTCGACGCTACTTCGCTGGCCGTTGATCGCTACGACGAAGCTGCTGCTGCGGCCTCTCGTAACCACCATCCCGCTCTTCAGACGCGCCACCTACGACGCGTCGCCCACGCCATACCTTGTCATCAGCAAGCGGGAGCTGTACATCGTCTCCACACGCGACAGGACGATCGGCCGTGAACTCTTCCTTCATGGCGAGTTCGACTTCTACAAACTTGCAGCGGCGCTGGAAATTATCCAACGCGAGGGCGCCCCGGCGCCCGAACACCTGGTCGATGTTGGTGCCAATATCGGTACCATCCTGATTCCCGCCATCAAGAGGGGGCTTGTGAAATCTGCAACGGCAATCGAGCCGCATCCGGATAACATCAAACTGCTTCGCGCGAATATAGCGTTGAATGGAATTTCCGAACTTGTCACAGTGCATCAGGTTGCTGTGGGCGACAGGTCGGATGAAGTACTGAAATTGAAGGAATCGGCCAGCAACAGCGGCAATCACTCGATCGGGGCACATGGCATTTCAATCCACTCAACTCGCCTCGACGACATCGAAGCTGGGAAGAAAACCTCCATGCTGTGGATGGATATTGAAGGCTACGAGGGCCATGCACTTGAAGGCGCCCGGTCATTCATTGCAGCAGGGTCTCCCATCGTTTCCGAGTTCAATCCAAGCTACCTCGCGGCATCGGGCGGGATGCCCCTCTTCCAACGGAACTTGGAAGGCAGGAGAATCTACGACCTTGGCTGCCCCCCTTTTTTACAAACCTCCCTTGAGGACCTGACCCGGGCTCACAAGACGACGTTCACGGATATTCTTGCGCTGTAGGATTTCACGCCCCTGGTCGTGAAGCCTCGAATTCTTCGTCGCAATGAACCCATGGAAATGGCCAAGACTATCGAAACAGATACAACTTGCCAGAAGAGAATCCTGCTGTTCATCAGTTCAATGAACTGTGGAGGCGCGGAGCGCGTGGCGATACTCCTTGCATCGGCGATGACGGGTCTGGGCAGCAAGGTCTGGTTGGTTGTCTGTCGCAATGAAGGCGAGTTTCTGCGATCCGTACCCGAGGGGGTCGAACTCGTCAGCCTCGAATGCGGGAAGCCTATTCGCGGAACGAAAAAGCTGGCAGCCCTTGTCAGCGAGATCAGCCCGGATGCGGTCATAGCGTTCGGGATCTACGCCGGGATAGCCGCGGCCATATCGAAGGTAAGGGCCGGCTGGCCGCCTCCTCTGCTGATCAGGAACGAAAGCAACATCTCGGTCGAGTGGACGTATGGAGGGCTTCACAATCGCATCATCGGCCCGGCGCTCTCAAGATTCGCAGCACGACACTCCAAGGTCATTTGCGTATCGCAGGCATTGCATGGACCGACCGCCAGGTTCCTGCGCGTGCCCGAGTCGGAGATAGACGTCATTCCTAATCCCGTGATCCCGGCATTGCTGCCGTCCCACGGCTGGGAGGATCTACACCCATGGCTGAGACAGAAGCCGGCTCCAACATTTGTCGCCATGGGCCGCCTTGAGCCGCAGAAGGATTTCGATACGCTGCTGCGCGCCCTCAGGATCGCTCGCAATCAGATGAATTGCCGCCTAATCATATTTGGCGAAGGTTCGCTCCGATCCGATCTCAACCAGACCATTCACTCACTGGACCTGACCGACTGCGTTGACATGCCCGGCGTCACAGGCGCGCCCCTGCTGCAGATGCAACATGCTTCCGCCTTTGTTCTAAGCTCGCGCTATGAAGGGTTTGGCCTGGTCCTCGTCGAGGCACTTTTTGCCCGGACGGCGGTGATCTCTACCAACTGCGACTACGGTCCTTCAGAAGTACTTGAAAATGGCAGGTTCGGCACGCTTGTACCTGTTGGGGATGCACTTGCCCTGGCAGAAGCAATGGTCGACGTGGCAAATGGGACGCAAGCACACGACGCGCCCGATCCGGAGTGGTTCGAGAAGTTCAGGCCCGAAGTTGCGGCCAGAAAGCATCTTCAAATCGTACGGGAACTTTGCTCAAGCAGCTGACTAGTCGCGTGCGCGCCACACTTAGTTGGCTGGCGGCTTCCTGGTAGCCGGTGGAGTCAATGTGCGCCTGATTCCAGAAAGGAGGTCAGAGGTAGCCATACAGAATCCCTTCAACGGATTCAGACTCCCGTGTCTGATTGAACGCACGGTTGCTCGTGAAGGAAGGAACAACAGTCGTCCGGCCAGATATAGGAACAAGCTGATTCTTCCGGTCGGCAACTTCAGCGCAAGCAGCCAATGGCCACGATTGATGTGGTACTCGTAGAACACCGACCCATTGCGCGCACTTCCCGCTCCCTCATGCACAATCCTGCTCTCTGAAACAACGGCGCAGACCTTGCCCTCCCTCTCCATCCTCGCACCGAGCATTACATCTTCGCCGTAGAAGAAGAAATCTTCATCGAACAGTCCATCCCTCGCAACCCCGGGAGCAAACAGGACACACGCACCGGTGATGTACGGGAACGATCCTCTGAGGCGATCTTTCGTCAGGATCCCCAGGCATCTGTGGTAGTGGGACACCGGCATGGACAGGCCAGCGGTCGACGAAACGACGAGCGGGGCCGCCGCATCCGCGCCGGCGCGCAGCGCCTCGCGCAAACCGCACAGCGCACCTGGTTCCAAGCGTGCATCGGAGTTCAGCAGCAGGACGTCCCCACCCTGCCGGTCACGAATGAGGCCCAGGGCACGGTTGACTCCTGCCGCGAACCCAAGGTTGCGCCCCTCGTCAACGATATCGATCCCCACTCCCTCGCCCTTGAGGCCTTCAATTCCGGGCCGCATCGTCGACAGGGACACACCGCCATCCTCTGAATTCTCGACGAGAACGACATGTCGGATCGTCTCTTGCGCAAGCGAACGCAAGCATTCCAACGTCTTCTCCGGTGTCCTGAAGTTCAGGAC
Source organism: Luteimonas sp. A482 (assembly GCF_054072655.1). Taxonomy (NCBI): domain Bacteria; kingdom Pseudomonadati; phylum Pseudomonadota; class Gammaproteobacteria; order Lysobacterales; family Lysobacteraceae; genus Luteimonas; species Luteimonas sp. A482. The sequence continues at coordinate 66,024 of NZ_JBSVRO010000004.1, read as the reverse complement.
AATGGCCGTCACTTCGGTCATTGCAGCCCCCTTGCGTCAGTACAAGTACCCGCCACACGGCGGGCCCGCCGAGCACGGCAAGTGCCCGCCAGCGGGGAAATTTCTTTCACCAATTAGGACTTCCGCCACAAGCATACCGATAGCGCCCGTTCGCCGTTAGCCGCCGACGCGACCTTGCGAAACCAGCCCAAGATAGATTTTCAGATACGCGTCCAGCGCATCGCCAGCCGCGAAGGCGCGTTCTGCACGCCTCCGGCCAGCCATACCCATCTCCGCCAGAAGCCCTGGGGCATCTCGCAACAGCCGGCAGTTCGTCGCTAACTGGGCCACATCGCCGATCGGAGCCATCAGCGCCGTGCGGCCATGCTCGACGACCTCGCTCAAGCCGCTCCCTGCGAAACCAAGGAATGGCTTGCCGCATGCCATCGCCTCCAGGGCTGTATAGCCAAAACCCTCGTAACGAGACAGCGACGCCACTGCGTCGCATTCCTGATACTCGCGAATCAGTTCGCGTGCGCTGATCCGGCCAAGCTCCGTCGGGTTGCCGAAAGGAGACGTTGACCTCGCCTTGCCGCCGGCATACCGGATCTCAAAGCCCGCGCCCAATGCCCGTGAGAACGCAGGAAGCAGGTCGTATCCTTTGCGAAAGGACTGCGTGCCTGCCATGAACAGGCGGAACGGCCCAGCGGAACGTCTCCCGGCATCGGGCGCGGGAGTGAATACACTGGGATCGATCCAGTTTCCGATTACGGTCACCTTCTCCCGCCCGGAGAACTCATTGACCGTCCACTTCACATAGTCGGAAACAACCGTCACCGCGCCCGCATTCCGGATGGCCGCCAGTTCGCGTCGACGGATCAGCAGGCCGTGATAGACGGCCTGGGGAATCGAACGGTAAGGCTTGTACGCCGGATCGTGTACGAGGTGATGCACTGTCACGACCGTTGGCAAGCCCTTTGGCCAGAACCTTTGCGGCAACCAACTGTTCACATGTGCCACGTTTGCCCATTCCGGAGGCCGCGCTACTTGAACCGTCCATGGCAGGTATTCCGCGCGACGCGGCAACCATGTGATCTCCGCGCGTACGCCACGCGCATTCAAACCCGCGCAGAGCCGCATAGTGAACACGTCAGCGCCGGTGCCGGCACGAATGGTTGGAAGCCAGACCGCAGGCGTAAGTTCAACACTCATCCTGGGCACCCGGTCGCCAAGACCCGCTCCTGTTTGAGGGGCACCATTGTCATCCAGATTCAGGCAGATCACCGCAAGCGAAGAACTCGCGTCTGGACTCTACAGTCATTGAGGCCGAGTGGAATCTTCCTTCTCTGCACACCCCGAAGTACGGGTCAGACGCACCCCATCGCTTCCAACCCCGATCCGACCCCATACCGCCCCCTTTCAATCCGTCGCTGCAAGCAGACGCGAGTAGCTCTCGGCGACCGTTTTCCAGTCAAATCGCGTCTGGACCATGCTGCGCAGTTGCGTCGCGCGCGTGCGCGCGCCAACTGGGTCACTCAACACGGCAGTGATCCGCTCCGACAGTTGTTCCGCATCCCGTACATCCACAGCCATGTCGCCATACCCGTGGCCCAGCACTTCCGTTACGGCTGGCACGTTACCGACGAGGATCGGGCATCCGCAGCCGATGGCTTCCACCAACACGAGGCCCAACCCTTCCTCGTCGCCCGATGTCGCGCGGACGAACGGCGCAACGAACAGGGCCGCCCTGCGATAGAGCGCGGGAAGGTCTGTCTGCGGCACCGCCCCGATAAAGCGCACCGAGGCCTCCAGCCCAAGCGCATGCGCCTGGGACCTGAGAGCGGCTTCCTCGGGACCGAACCCGGCGATGGTGAGCTTCGCACCGGGAACATGCTGCAGCGCGCGCGGCATCGCATCCAGCAGGAAACGCAATCCCTTCTTCTCCACCAGACGCCCGACGAACAGGATCTCCCATTGCGAACGCTCCGCGCCCTGCCCTGGCGTGAAGCGTTCTTCCATGTCGACCCCCATAGGCTGCACGGATACCTTTGCCATGTCCGTCCCCATCGCCTGCAGGCGTTCGCGCATCGCGCCGCTGACCACGGTCGCCGCCGATGCCTTTCGCAGCACGAAACGTTTGAGCGACGCCAGCATGCGGCCGCGCAGCGCATAGAGGTCCGCACCGTGTGAAGTCACCACGAAGGGAACCTTCCGACCGGGCAATGATTGCAGCAAAGCGGCGATCAGGCCTTGGGGCAGTAACCAGTGCGCATGAATTACGTCCACGTCCAGACGCCGCATGATCCGCCATGCCCACCATCCCTGCACGAGGACGAAGCCCGGAACCAGCAGGAGCTTCCACCTGCTTCGCCGAAGATTCGCAACGATGCCGCCGTCGTTGACCAGCGTTTCCCACCGCTCGGGCGCGTAGCGGTAGCGGTGGATTTCCACTCCATCCAGCACTTCCAGGACGGATGCGCCTGGTGCATGTGGCCCCAGCGCGATCACGCGGAACTGGCCAGTCAGCCGCTTTGCCAACTCATGCACGAAACCAGGTTCCGGATCCCCCGGCCACCGCGGGTAGGTGGACGCCAGGACCAGGACGCAAGGACGCGACCTGGCACCCGGTTCAGGCATCGCCCAGCGCCTCGACGCTCTTGCCGAAGAAGGATGCGTAGGCTGGACTGGGTTGGATATCCAACCCCGCATGCGGCTGGCGGAAGTCCTCAGCCATTCCGGCTATAGATCAGCGAGGTGATCTGCTCCGATATCAGACCGATCAGGAAGATGATAACGGCGGCGCTAAACAGCAAGGTGCTCATGTTCGTCAAGCGCCCTTGCGTGAAGAAGGTATAGCCGTAATACCCCAGTCCCGTCAGAAAGAACGCTGTTGCAGTCGGGACGAACAGCTTGAGCGGCGAGTACAGCGTGGCGATCTTGAAGATAATGAGCAGGAAGCGTATGCCGTCTCGGAGCGGCCGGATGTGGCTCTTGCCGAGACGCTTTGCCACCGGAATCGGTACGTAAACGACAGCGTACGCGCTCCGGAAGAACGCCATCGTGCTGGTGGTCGGGTAACTGAATCCGTTGGGCAGCAGATGGATGAACTCGCGGAACTTGTCCGCGCGCACAGCGCGAAAGCCGGAAGTCAGGTCCTTGACGTCGAACCCGGTCATTCGGCTGGCCAGCCAGTTGTAGAAGGCATTGGCCGCGCCGCGGTGCACGCCTGCCTGGCCGGCCCAGTCGCGGGATCCCACGACCATGTCGTAGCCCTCGTCCAGCTTGGCCAGCAATCCCTCGATCGACGCCGGATCGTGCTGCCCGTCCGCATCCATGAACACCAGGATGTCGCCGGTGGCCGCGCGCGCGCCGCGCTTGATTGCCGCGCCATTTCCCATCGAGTAGGGCGCCGACAGGGCCCTGGCCCCGTTTTCCGTCGCCACGGCGGCCGTCTCGTCGGTCGACCCGTCGTCGACCACGATGATCTCGGCGTCCGGCATGCGGGCCCGCAGGGCCGGCAGGACGCGCCGCAACCCCTCGGCCTCGTTCTTGGCAGGCAGGATGATCGATACCGGCATGAGTCTCCCCTTTCCGCAGAGGGTAGCCGGAAGCGCCTCGCGCGGGAAACCCTCCGGCTGGACGGAACGCCCCTGGTGGTGCGCGGCATGATCCTTGCGCTAGAGTCTTGACAGTCCAGAAGAGAGCCAATCCATGAGTGCAGTCCCGTCCGCCAACCTTGTCGGCATCACCGGAATCGCCAGACGCCTGGTGCTGGACGGTGCCCTGGATGAGACCACCGCCCGCGAGGCGCTGGACAAGGCAACTGCGGAACGGCAGCAGGTGTCCGCCTACCTGCGAGCCCACAAGCTGGTCACCGCCGCGCAGATGGCGGCGGCAAACTCGATGGAATTCGGCATGCCGGTCCTCGACACGTCCGCGATGGACGCTGCCTCGAGCGCGATCAAGCTGGTCAACGAAGAGTTGCTGAACAAGCACCACGTGCTGCCGCTGTTCAAGCGCGGCGCGAAGCTCTTCGTCGGCACCGCGGATCCCACCAACAGCCAGGCACTGGACGAGATCAAGTTCCACACCAACCTGGTGGTGGAGCCCATCCTGGTCGACGAGGACAACATCCGCCGCTCGCTGGAGCTGTGGCTGCAGGCCAGCGACAGTTTCGGGGACGCACTGGACGACACCGAGGGCCTGGACAACCTCGACATCGAAGGGGGCGACGAAGATCAACGCGATACCGGGGTGGAGGGCAAGCAGGACGATGCGCCGGTCGTCAAATTCGTCAACAAGGTGCTGATCGACGCGATCAAGCGTGGCGCCTCGGACATCCACTTCGAGCCCTACGAGAACGACTACCGCGTGCGCCTGCGCGTGGACGGCATCCTCAAGCAGACCGCGAAGATGCCGGTGAAGCTCCACCAGCGCATCAGCGCGCGCCTGAAGGTGATGGCGCAGCTGGACATCGCCGAGAAGCGCGTGCCGCAGGACGGGCGCATGAAGCTCAACCTGAGCAAGACCAAGCAGATCGACTTCCGCGTGAGCACCCTGCCCACCCTGTTTGGCGAGAAGGTGGTGCTGCGCATCCTCGACGCCAGCGCCGCCAGGCTGGGCATCGACAAACTGGGCTATGAGCCGGACCAGCAGAAGCTGTTCGAGGAGGCAATCCAGAAGCCCTACGGGATGGTGCTGGTCACCGGCCCCACCGGCTCGGGCAAGACGGTCAGCCTGTATACGGCGCTCGGCATCCTCAACGACGAGCAGCGCAACATTTCCACGGTCGAGGATCCGGTTGAAATCCGCCTGCCCGGCGTGAACCAGGTGCAGCAGAACGAACGTCGCGGCATGACCTTTGCCGCCGCGCTGCGCAGCTTCCTGCGCCAGGATCCGGACATCATCATGGTCGGCGAAATCCGCGACCTGGAGACGGCCGAGATCGCGATCAAGGCCGCCCAGACCGGCCACATGGTGCTGTCCACCCTGCACACCAACGATGCGCCACAGACCATCGCGCGCCTGATGAACATGGGCATCGCCCCCTACAACATCACCAGCTCGGTCACCCTGGTGATTGCGCAGCGCCTGGCGCGGCGCCTGTGCGACAAGTGCAAGCGCAAGGCCGAGCTGCCCGATCACGCATTGCTGGCCGAAGGCTATACCGAGGCCGAGATCGCCGAGGGATTCAGCTTGTACGAGGCGGTCGGCTGCGACGACTGCACCAACGGCTTCAAGGGCCGGACGGGCCTCTACCAGGTGATGCCGATGACGGACGAGATCTCGACGATCGTGCTGGGGGGCGGGAATGCGCTCCAGATCGCGGAGGCGGCGCAGCGTTCGGGGGTGCGCGACTTGCGGCAGTCGGCGCTGCTGAAGGCGAAGAAGGGTGTGACGAGTCTGGCGGAGATCAATCGGGTGACGAAGGATTGAGGTTGGGGTGGGGTTGCGTTGGGGCGGGGAGTCTGGTCGCGGTTGAAGCCGCTCCTGCAGGGATGGAGGGGCGTGGGGTGCTTGCGAAACCCTGCTGGCCGTCACAGAGACAAATTTAATTTCCACTTGTAAGGGGTTACCATGCAAGGGAATTCCGTCTGGCTGGGGAAGCTAGGCGACACCAGAGGAAGGGGAATGCCGATGGGCGTCACACGTTCCGCCGCCAAGACTGCCGCCGCGAACAGACCGGTGCGGGAAGGCGTGACCTCGCCGATGTTCGTCTGGGAGGGGGTCGACAAGCGCGGCAAGAAGATGAAGGGCGAGCAGCAGGCGAAGAACGCCAACATGCTGCGCGCCGAGCTGCGCAAGCAGGGCATCCAGCCCGGCGTCGTCAAGGTCAAGCCCAAGCCGTTGTTCGGAGGTTCGGGCAAGAGCATCACGCCCAAGGACATTTCGGTCTTCAGCCGCCAGCTTGCGACGATGATGAAGTCCGGCGTGCCGATCGTGATGTCGCTCGAGATCATCGGCAACGGGCAGAAGAACCAGAAGATGAAGAAGCTGGTCGACGGGTTGCGCCTCGACATCGAGGGCGGCTCGTCGATCTACGAGGCCTTGAGCAAGTACCCGGTGCAGTTCGACGAGCTGTACCGCAACCTGGTGAAGGCGGGCGAGTCGTCCGGCGCGCTGGAAACGGTGCTGGAGACTATCGCCACGTACAAGGAAAACATCGAGTCCATCAAGGGCAAGATCAAGAAGGCGCTGTTCTACCCCGCCGCGATCATCGGCGTTGCCATCCTGGTCTGCGGCATCCTGATGGTGTTCGTGGTGCCCGTGTTCAAGGACTCCTTCGCGGACTACGGCGCCGACCTGCCCGCATTCACCGAACTGGTGTTCAACCTTTCAGGCTACATGGTGAAGTTCTGGTGGTTGCTGCTGATCGTCGTCCTGGCGGCGTTCACGGGGTTCACGTACGTGTACAAGCGCTCCGAGAAGCTTCAGCACTTCGTGGACCGCATGCTGCTGAAGATCCCGGTGATCGGCATGGTGCTGCACAACTCGGCCATCGCCCGCTTCGCGCGCACCCTGGCGGTCACCTTCAAGGCGGGCGTGCCGCTGGTCGAGGCGCTGGATGCGGTGGCAGGCGCCACCGGCAACCGCGTCTATACCAATGCGGTGCTTGAGATGCGCGACGACGTCTCGGTCGGCTATCCGGTCAACGTGGCGATGAAGCAAACCACCCTGTTCCCGCACATGGTGGTGCAGATGACCGCGATCGGCGAAGAGGCCGGCGCGCTGGACACCATGCTGTACAAGGTGGCCGAGTTCTACGAGGAAGAGGTGGACAACGCGGTCGACGCGATCTCCAGCCTGATCGAGCCGATGGTGATGGTGGTCATCGGCACCATGGTTGGCGCGATCGTGATCGCGATGTACCTGCCGATCTTCAAGCTTGCGATGACGGTGGGCTGAGAACGGCGGATGGCGTTCCTTGATCAGAATCCCGAGCTCGGCTACCCGCTGGTGGCCGGGCTCGGCCTCCTCGTCGGCAGCTTCCTCAACGTGGTGATCCTGCGCTTGCCCAAGCGCATGGAGTGGGAGTGGAAGCGCGACGCGCGCGATGCGCTGGGCGAGCCGGAGCTCTATGACCCGCCGCCACCGGGGATCGTGGTCGAGCGTTCGCACTGCCCCCACTGCGGCCACCAGCTGTCGTGGTACGAAAACATCCCGCTGCTGAGTTGGCTGGCGCTGCGCGGCAAGTGCCGCAGCTGCAAGGCGCCGATCTCGGTGCAGTACCCGCTGGTGGAGCTGGCCACGGCGCTGCTGTGCGTGGCCAGCGTGTGGCAGTTCGGCTTTGGCTGGCAGGGCTTTGGTGCCTGCGTGCTGGCCTGTTTCCTGGTGGCGCTGTCGGGCATCGACCTGCGCACGCAGCTGCTGCCCGACTCGCTGACGCTGCCGCTGATGTGGCTGGGCCTGGTGGCCTCGCTCGACAATCTGTACATGCCGGCGAAGCCCGCACTGCTGGGCGCCATTGCCGGCTACGTGAGCCTGTGGTCGGTGTGGTGGGTGTTCAAGCAGGTGACCGGCAAGGAAGGCATGGGCCACGGCGATTTCAAGCTGCTGGCCGCGCTGGGGGCGTGGGTGGGCCTGGCGGGCGTGTTGCCGATCATCCTGCTGTCTTCCGTGGTGGGGGCGGTGGTGGGTTCGATCTGGCTGGCGTCGAAGGGGCGCGACCGCGCCACGCCGATTCCGTTTGGGCCGTATCTGGCGGTGGCGGGGTGGGTCGTGTTCATGTGGGGCGATCAGTTGATCGGGGCGTATCGGGATTACGCGGGGTTCTAGCGACACGCGCGCTTTGCGCGCACCCCCATCCCGGCCTTCCCCCGCGAGCGGGGGAAGGCCGGGATGGGGGCGCTTTTCCCCAAAGCCCAATGCACAATCGCCCAATGGCCAACTACATCGTGGGACTCACCGGCGGCGTCGCCTCCGGCAAGAGCGAGGTGACGCGACGCTTCGAGGCGTTGGGCGTGACCGTTGCCGATGCCGATGTCGCGGCCCGCGATGCCGTGGCGGTGGGCAGCGAGGGCCTGGCCGCGGTGGTCGCCGCATTCGGTCCGGAGGCGCTGGCGGCAGATGGGGCGCTGGACCGCCCCGCGATGCGGCGGCGCGTATTTGCCGACGATGCGGCCAGGCTGGCGCTCGAGGCAATCGTGCACCCGCGCGTGCGCGCATTGCTGCGCGCGCAGTGCGAGGCGGCGCAGGGGGTTTACGCGATCGCCGCGATCCCGCTGCTGGCCGAGGCCCTTCCCGGCACCGATGGCGGCGAAGGCGGACGCGCTGTGTATCCCTGGGTGCAGCGCGTGCTCGTGATCGACGTACCGGTCGAGGTGCAGCGCGCGCGCCTGCTCGCCCGCGACGGGATCGACGAAGCCCTTGCCGACCGGATGATCGCCGCGCAGGCCACGCGCCAGCAGCGCCTGGCAATCGCCGACGACGTGATCGTCAACGATGGCGCCCTGGAGGATCTGGCGCGGCACGTCGCCGCGCTGGATGCACGCTACCGGATGCTCGCTGCGGCGTAGCGAGCAGCCGCGACGGTGCTGCCCCGCGCAGCCTCCACTGCGATCTGTAGGAGCCGATCGGGCACACCAGTCCCGTCGAACCTGGGAGTTCGATCGCGGCTGAAGCCGCTCCTACGGAAGGACGCTGTCCTGCGATGGCAGCCAGAGGCCACGGATCGCGGCGATGCCTTGGGCGCCGTGGCTGCGTGCGGTGGGAATGTCGTCAGGTGTCAGCCCACCAATGGCGTACATCGGCAGCGAAACGCGCGCGCGCAGTTCCTCGAACCGGGCCCAGCCGATGCCGGGCTGGCCGGGATGGGTGGGCGTGGGCAGGATCGGGCCGACGATGGCGAAGTCGCAGCCCAGCGCCTGGGCCAGGTCCAGCTCCGTCGCGTCGTGGCAGGAGGCGGAAAGCAGCTGGTCCGCGGGCAGCGGGCGCTCCGCGTGCTCGCGCAGTTTGGCCGCAGGCAGGTGCAGCCCGATTCCGTGCTGTCGCGCCAGCTCGACGTTGCCGTTGACCAGCAGCTGGGCTCCGCCGCCGCGGCACCGGGCGACGGCCTGATCCAGCAGCCGCTGCTGACGCTCGTGCGCGACGCCCGGCATGCGGAACTGCACGCACTGGATGCCACGGGACAGAGCTGCGCCCAGGGCGGCAAGCCAGGCCATGTCGTCGTCACCGGGAGCGGGCGTCACCAGGCAGCGGTCGGGCTGCAGCAGCGCGGCAACGACAGGCCGGTCGGGCGCGGGCATGTCGTAGCGATGCAGCTTGTCGGGCCGCACCCAGGCCAGTGCCTGCCCTTCGCAGCCCTTGGGCTTCCCTCGCCAGGCCTTGATATGGCGGACATCCAGCCGAAGCAGGCGGCTCGGGGTCTGGTGGGGAACGACGATCAGAGGCGCGCCGACCTCGACCTCGATGTCGAGTTCCTCGGCCAGTTCGCGCACCAGCGCGGCTTCGGGTGTTTCGCCGGGGTCGACCTTGCCGCCGGGGAACTCCCACAGCCCGGCGAGTTCACGCCCGGGACTGCGCCGCGCCAGCAGCACCCGGCCGCGCGCGTCGGTGATCACCCCAGCCATGACGTGCGTGGCCCGCGGGGTGGCGTCGGCGGTGGCTGGCGGGATGGAACGGGCTGGGGGCACGGAACGGCAGAGGAATGCGCGAGGTGGCAGGGTAGCAAAGCCGGGCGGAGTGGCGGGATGCCGTCGCTACCGGCGGCCCCCACCCCAGCCCTCCCCCGCAGGCGGGGGAGGGAGCAAATCGGGGGACGTTACGGGGCCCGAGCTGCAGTCAGGCCAGCTGGCCGTGGCAGTGCTTGTACTTCTTGCCGCTGCCGCAGGGGCAGGGGTCGTTGCGGCCGATCTTGGCGCCGTCGCGGACGATGGGGCTCTGCGGGCCGTGCTGGTAGTCGGGCTGGGCGGCTTCCTCGTCGGCACCGTAGCCGCCGGAATCAGCGTGCTGGAACTGCGCCTGGCGCAGGCGCGCTTCGGCCTGGGCGCGTTCCTGCGCCTCGATCGCGGCGACCTCGTCTTCGCTGCGCACGCGCACGCGCGCCAGCAGGGTCACGACTTCGCGCTTGACCTTGTCCAGCAACTCGCTGAACAGCTCGTACGCTTCCTTCTTGTACTCCTGCTTGGGCTGCTTCTGCGCATAGCCGCGCAGGTGGATGCCCTGGCGCAGGTAGTCCATGCGGCCGAGGTGCTGCTTCCAGTTGTCGTCGAGCACGTTGAGCATGATGTGCTTCTCGAGCGCGCGCATGGTCTCGTTGCCGACCTGGGCTTCCTTGTCGGTGAACACGTTTTCCACCGCCTCGCGCACGTGGTCCTGGATGTCGGCGGCATCGAGTTCCTTGCGCGTGCTGGCCATCGTCTGCAGGTCCAGGCGCAGGCCGAACTCCTGCTCCAGCGTCGACTCCAGACCGGGCAGGTCCCACTGTTCGTCGATCGAATCGGGCGGCACGAAGCGCTCGACGGTCTCGGCCACCACGTCGCCGCGGATGCCCTCAATGTTGTCCTTGATGCTCTCCGCGTCGAGCAGCTCGTCGCGCTGGCCGTAGATGACCTTGCGCTGGTCGTTGTTGACGTCGTCGAAGTCGAGCAGGTTCTTGCGGATGTCGAAGTTGTGGGCCTCGACCTTGCGCTGCGCGTTGGCGATCTGCTTGGACACCAGCGGTGATTCGATGATGTCGTCTTCCTTCAGGCCCATGCGCGCCATCACCTTCTGCACCCAGTCGGCGGCGAAGATGCGCATCAGGTTGTCTTCGAGCGACAGGTAGAAGCGGCTCGAACCCGGGTCGCCCTGGCGGCCGGAGCGACCGCGCAGCTGGTTGTCGATGCGGCGGCTCTCGTGGCGCTCGGTGCCGACGATGTGCAGGCCGCCTGCGGCGACGACCTCGTCGTGGCGCTTCTGCCATTCGGCGCGCACCTGCGCCCTTTCGGCTTCGGTCGCGTCTTCGCCCAGCGCATGCAGCTCCGCCTCGAGCGAGCCGCCGAGCACGATGTCGGTGCCGCGGCCGGCCATGTTGGTGGCGATGGTCACCGCCTTGGGGCGGCCGGCGTTGGCGATGATCTGCGCCTCGCGCTCGTGCTGCTTTGCGTTGAGCACTTCGTGGGCGATGCCCTCCTTGCGCAGGAATTCCGACAGCAGCTCGGAAACCTCGATCGAGGTGGTGCCCACCAGTGCCGGCTGGCCGCGCTCGAAGCAATCCTTGATCTCGTTGGAGACGGCGCGGTACTTGCCGTTTCGGTTGAGGAACACGGCATCGGAATGGTCGACGCGGACCATCGGCCGGTTGGTCGGGATCACCACCACTTCCAGGCCGTAGATGCTGTTGAACTCGAAGGCTTCGGTATCCGCGGTGCCGGTCATGCCCGACAGCTTGTTGTACATGCGGAACAGGTTCTGGAAGGTGATGCTGGCCAGCGTCTGGTTCTCGCGCTGCACCGGCACGCCTTCCTTGGCCTCGACCGCCTGGTGCAGGCCGTCGGACCAGCGGCGGCCGACCAGGGTGCGGCCGGTGAACTCGTCGACGATCACCACCTCGCCGTCGCGCACGATGTAGTCGACGTCGCGCTGGTAGATCGCGTGCGCGCGCATCGCGGCGTTGAGGTGGTGGACGACGTGGATGTTGTGCGGCGCGTATAGATCGTCGCCCTCTTCCAGGATGCCGGCCTTGTGCAACAGCTCCTCGGCGTGTTCCTGGCCGGCCTCGGACAGGTGCACCTGCTTGCCCTTTTCGTCGACCCAGTAATCGCCCACGCCGTCCTCGATCTCCTGGCGCTTGAGCGAGGGCACGAGGCGGTTGACCTTGATGTAGAGCTCGGGCGATTCGTCGGCCGGGCCGGAGATGATCAGCGGGGTGCGCGCCTCGTCGATCAGGATCGAGTCGACCTCGTCGACGATGGCGTAGTTGAGGCCGCGCTGATAGCGGTCGGCCTTCGACATCGCCATGTTGTCGCGCAGGTAGTCGAAGCCGAATTCGTTGTTGGTGCCGTAGGTGATGTCGGCGCCGTAGGCGGCGCGCTTGTCGCCGTGGTTCATGCCGGGATAGACCACGCCCACGCTCAGACCCAGCCAATTGTAGAGCTGGCCCATCTGGGCGGCGTCGCGGCGGGCGAGGTAGTCGTTGACCGTGACCACGTGCACGCCCTTGCCCTCGAGCGCGTTGAGGTAGCACGGCAGGGTCGCGACCAGGGTCTTGCCCTCGCCGGTGCGCATCTCGGCGATCTTGCCCATGTGCAGGACCATGCCGCCGATCAGCTGCACGTCGTAGGGGCGCATGCCGAGCACGCGCACGCTGCCTTCGCGGCAGACGGCGAAGGCTTCGGGCAGCACCTTGTCGAGGGCTTCGCCATTGGCGATGCGCTGCTTGAACTCTTCGGTCTTGGCCTGGAGTTCGGCGTCCGACAGCGCCTGCATCTGCGGTTCGAGGGCGTTGATCTTCTTGACGATGCCGCCGAGCTGTTTGACGAAGCGGTCGTTGCGGCTGCCGAAGACGCTGGTGAGCAGGCGATTGAGCATTGGGTTACCGGAAGCTGTGACGGGGCCGGACTGCTGCGCCGGATGCGGCGCGCCGGCAATGAAAAAGGGCGCAGTGGCGCCCTTTTCGATGGCAACGCGCATTGTACCGTGGTGACGCCCGGACGCGTTTGCAAGGTTTTGGCGGGCGGGAGGCGGGCCTCGCGCCGCCCCGCCCTGTCATCTCGACCGCAGGGAGAGATCTGCCTCCCGCCGCCCCGCCCTGTCATCCCGACCGCAGGGAGAGATCTGGCCGTCGCCGCCCCGCCCTGTCATCTCGACCGCAGGGAGAGATCTGGCCGTCGCCGCCCCGCCCTGTCATCTCGACCGCAGGGAGAGATCTCGTCGCCTGGAGATTTCTCCCTTCGGTCGAAATGACAAGCTTGGGGTTCCGTCGAAACGACAGGCTTCCGGCTCCGTCGCCCTGACCGGATGCCGGCAACCACGCAGCCGCGCGCCACCCTACTGCCGGTCGATCTCACCCAGGAACTTGCGCGGGTTGTGCACGCGGCCGTTTTCCCAGACCTCGAAGTGCACGTGGGCGCCGGTGGAGCGGCCGGTCGAGCCGGCCTTGGCGATCTCCTGGCCGATGCGGACCAGGTCGCCGACCTTCACCGTGTTGCGCGAGTTGTGCGCGTAACGGGTGACGTAGCCATTGCCGTGGTCGACCTCGACCACGTTGCCGTAGCCGCTGCGCACGCCGGAAAAACTGATCACGCCGTCGGCCACGGTCATCACCGGGTCGCCGGTCCTGGCGTCGAAGTCGATGCCCTTGTGGAACTGGCTGCCGCCGCCGAAGGGATCGGCGCGGCCGCCGTAGCGGGAGGTGATGTAGCTGTTGGCCACCGGCGAGCGCGACGGCACCGCGTTGCGCTCCAGCTCCTGGTCGAACAGCAGCGCCTCGAGCACCGACAGCTGTCGCCCGGCGCTGCCGAACTCTGCCTGGACACCATCCAGGCCATCGAGCAGCTGCCGCGCGGGCATGTCCTGGCTGGGTTCGGCACCGCCGATGCCGACCGGCCCTTCGAAGTCGAACTCGCCGTCGCCGAGCTTGGCGATGCGGGTCAGGCGGTCGCCCAGCGCGTTGAGGCGGTTGGCCTGCGCCTGCAGCTCGCCCAGGCGCGCGGCGAGCGCGTTGATTTCGCGCTGCGCTTCCCGACGGGTGCCGTCCAGCGCCTGTTCCTGGCTGGCCACCTCGCGCTGCAGGTGGGTCACGCCCGATGCGTTGAGGCCGCCGCCGATGACCACGCCCGCTCCCAGCAGGAGCAGGGCCGCGGCGAGTGGACGTTCAAGCAGGCGCCTGTGTGCGCGTGCACCCAGGTCCCTGAGCGTGGACACCGTCTGCACGGAGATTGTGTGTAAAGTCATAAGCCTATGTCTGATTACCGATCGCGGCGGTCCAGTTCGCCAAAGGTGCCGGCTGCTGCGGATCGCTCCGCGACCATGCAGACGGCGCTCGATGCACTGCTGTCTGGTACCGCTCGCAACCCGGTGCGCCATGCCCTCGGGCTTGACGCGCTGGATCGCCAACTTCGTCCCCTCCTGCCCCCCGGGCTGGCCGCGCATGTGCGGCTGGCCAACGTGGCCGATGGCAGGCTGGTGTTTCTCGTCGATTCCCCCGTCTGGCATGCCAGGCTGCGCCTGGCGGCCGACGAACTGCTCGACGCCGCCCGCTCCGTCGGGCTGGAAGTACGTGAGGTCACCATCCGGCAGACCTCGCAACCGATCGAGCGTCCCGCGCCCCCTCCGCGCGCCGATACCCGAACCACTGGCCCCGGCCCGGCTGCGCAGGAAGCGTTTCGCGCTGCCCTTGAGGCCCTGGTCGAACCCGAACCGGAAGGCGGAAATACCGCCAAGTGAGACCTTCCGGCGTCCGGTGGGTGGTTGGGCGGCGTCCTGGCCGGCCCACGCGGACAGGGCATCCTAGCGGCCACCCGCCGGCGAGGCGTTAAGCCTTCGCTTCACAAAAGCTGATATTTCGTTAAATCGGCGTGACGAGCGCACAGTTTTCCCCATTGCGCCGCGGCACAGCGGGCGTGACGGGGCTGTGGAGGCCGTTCAGGGACGGGGGCGCGTTGTGAAGAAAGATGGGGCCTGTGGGCCAGATCGCGGCTGAAGCCGCTCCTACAACGCAGCATCCATCCCCGCAGGAGCGGCTTCAGCCGCGATGGAAAGCGACCGGTGTCGCGCCCCACTCAGGCCGCGACAGGCTCGCCATACACGACCGGCGGCGCCGCGGTGCTGGGGAAAGTGACTTCTTCCCAGGCGTCGCGCTCGTCCAGCAGCGTCCGCACCAGCTTGTTGTTGAGCGCGTGGCCGGACTTGTAGCCCTCGAAGGCACCAAGGATCGGACCCCCGGCGAGGTACAGGTCGCCCACCGCATCGAGGATCTTGTGGCGCACGAACTCGTTGGCGTAACGCAGGCCGTCGTCGTTGAGCACGCGGAACTCGTCGAGCACGATCGCGTTGTCCATCGAGCCGCCGAGGCCGAGGTTGAGATCGCGCATGTATTCCAGGTCGCGCATGAAGCCGAAGGTGCGCGCGCGACTGACTTCGCGGATGTAGTTGCCGGTGGAGAACTCGACCTCGGCGCGCGACTGTGACTGCGGGATGGCCGGGTGGTCGAACTGCACGGTGAAGCCGAGGCGGAAACCGTCGTAGGGCTCGAAGCGCGCGATCTTGTCGCCATCGCGCACCTCGATCGGGCGCTTGATGCGGATGAAGCGCTTGGGCGCATCCTGCTCGACGATCCCCGCCGACTGCAGCAGGAACACGAAGGGGCCCGACGAGCCATCCATGATCGGCACTTCCGGCGCCGACAGTTCCACGTACATGTTGTCGATGCCAAGCCCGGCCAGCGCGGACATCAGGTGCTCGACGGTCTGCACCTTGGCGCCATCGCGGGACAGGCCGGTGCACAGGGTGGTCTCGCTGACCAGCTCGCCGGACGCGGGGATCTCGACCACCGGGTCGAGGTCGACGCGGCGGAACACGATGCCGGTCTCGGGAGCGGCCGGGCGCAACGTCAGGAACACCTTGTTGCCACTGTGCAGGCCGACGCCGGTGGCGCGGATCACGTTCTTGATGGTGCGTTGCTGCGGCATCTGGAGAGCCTGTGCAGGTCCGTGACGGCCCCGGGACTGGGGACAACGGCGGAGATTATCACCCGAGCCGCTGAACTGAACGGGAGCGAAGGCGTGCCAGGCCGCGGTGGAACGGCCGGATGGGGCAAGTGACGAAGCGTCGGAACGTGCCCCCAACCTGCCCTCCCCCGCAAGCGGAGGAGGGTTGATGCTTGCGAGTTGCCTCAGTCCGCCTGGCGGCGCAGGAACGCGGGGATGTCGAGGTAGCTGTCGTTGCCGAAGTCGGCAGCCGGCGAGGTGGCGGGGGCCGGTTCGGCGGCGGTGCGGCCGCGCAGGCCGGCGGCGATGCTGCTGCCGGTACCGAAGCTCTCGCTGCTGTCTTCGACAAACATGCCGGTGGTGCCGTCGCGCTTGCCCGTGCTGATCAGCTGCACGTGCGGACGGCGTGCCTGCGCCTCGAACTGGGCCTGGTCGCTGCCCCGGCTGCCGCTGCGCGCGACGCCACGGTTGAGGCCGGTGGCCACGACCGTCACGCGCACGTCGTCGGCCATGTCCGGGTCGAGCACGGTGCCGATGACGATGGTCGCGTCCTCGCTGGCGAAGTTCTCGATCGTGCGGCCGACTTCGTCGAATTCGGCCATCGTGAAGTCCGGACCTGCGGTGATGTTGACCAGGATGCCGTTGGCGCCGGCCAGGTTGACGTCGTCGAGCAGCGGGTTCTGGATCGCGGACTCGGCTGCCGCCTGCGCGCGGTCGTCGCCGCGGGCGTGGCCGGTGCCCATCATCGCAAGGCCCATCTCGGCCATGACGGTGCGCACGTCGGCGAAGTCGACGTTGATCAGGCCCGGGCGCACGATCAGGTCGGCGATACCCTGCACCGCGCCGAGCAGCACGTCATTGGCGGCGCGGAAGGCCTGCACCATGGTGGCGTTGCGGCCGAGCACGGTGATCAGCTTCTCGTTGGGGATGGTGATCAGCGAGTCGCAGTGCGAGGACAGGTCCTCGATGCCCTTGAGCGCGACCTGCATGCGGCGACGGCCTTCGAACGGGAACGGCTTGGTCACCACGGCCACGGTCAGGATGCCCATCTCCTTGGCCAGCTGCGCGACGACGGGCGCGGCGCCGGTGCCGGTGCCGCCGCCCATGCCGGCGGTGATGAAGACCATGTCGGCGCCCTGCAGCGCGTCCATGATGAGCTCACGATCCTCGAGCGCGGCCTGGCGGCCGACCTCGGGATTGGCACCCGCTCCCAGGCCCTTGGTGACGTTGCCGCCGAGCTGCAGCTGCAGCTTGGCGCCGCAGTTGCGGATCGCCTGCGAGTCGGTGTTGGCGGTGATGAACTCCACGCCGTCCACGCTGCTGCTGACCATGTGCGCGACCGCGTTGCCGCCGCCGCCGCCGACGCCGATCACCTTGATCACGGCATTCGGGGCCATCTTTTCCACGAGTTCGAAATGTGCCATGTCCTTGTCCTCTCTAGTTTTTGATTATTCGTTGCCGGGTTGCCACGTACCGCCAAACTTCAGCTTCGCTTTCGTCGTCGCCTCGCCCTGATCCCGCTCGCGACCTGGATGCCGGTGGACATCAGAATTCCCCCCGGAACCAGGTACTGATCTTCTTCAGCAGGCTGCCCGCCTTGCCGGTCGGCAACGACGGACGCCTGGGGTTCTCGATCTGGCTGCCCATCAGCAGCAGGCCCACGCCGGTGGCGTGGACCGGGTTGTTGACCACTTCGCCCAGGCCGGTGACGTGCTGCGGGATGCCGACGCGCACCGGCATCTGCAGCATTTCCTCGGCCAGCTCGACCACGCCTTCCATCTTTGCGGCGCCGCCGGTGAGCACCATGCCCGCGCGCACGTGCTGCTCGAAGCCCGAACGGCGCAGTTCGGCCTGCACCATCTCGAAGATTTCCTCGTAGCGCGCCTGCACCGCCTGCGCCAGCGACTGGCGCGGCAGGCGCCGCGGCGGGCGATCGCCCACGCTCGGCACCTGGATCGATTCCTCGCTGGTCGCGAGCTGCGCCAGCGCGCAGGCGTAGCGCACCTTGATCTGCTCGGCTTCCGGCGTCGGCGTGCGCAGCATGTGCGCGATGTCTTCGGTGACCTTGTCGCCGGCGATCGGCAGCGACGCGGTATGGCAGATCGCGCCCTGCACGAACACCGCAAGATCGGTGGTGCCTGCGCCCATGTCGACCAGCACCACGCCGAGCTCGCGTTCGTCGCCGGTCAGCACCGCGGTGCTCGAGGCCAGCGAGGACAGCACCAGGTCGTCGATCGACAGCCCGCAGCGCTGCACGCACTTGCTGATGTTGGCCGCGGCCGACTGCGCGCACACCACCAGGTGCGCGTGCACTTCAAGCCGCACGCCGGTCATGCCGACCGGGTTGCGGATGCCTTCCTGCGAATCGTCGAGCACGTACTCGCGCGGAATCGCGTGCAGGATCTTCTGGTCGGCGGGAATGGCGACCGCCTTGGCCGCATCGAGCACGCGGTCGAGGTCGGCCCAGGTCACCTCGCCGTCGCGGATCGGGACGATGCCGTTGGAGTTGCGGCACTGCACGTGGTTGCCGGAGATCGAGGCGTACACGCTGCGAATCTCGCAGCCGGCCATCAGCTCGGCTTCCTCCACCGCGCGCTGGATCGACTGCACGGTCGACTCGATGTCGACCACCACGCCGCGCTTGAGCCCGCGCGATTCGTGGCTGCCGATGCCGATCACCTCGATCGGGTTGCCGGGCGAGTACTCGCCCACCAGCGCCACCACCTTGGAGGTGCCGATGTCGAGGCCGACGATGAGGGTCTTGTCGCCTTTGCGGTTCATGATGGGGAGCCGGGAATCTGGGGGGAGAGGGGACTGGGCCGCTCGCCCCAGGTCAGGGCGAAGCCATTGGTGTAGCGCAGGTCGGCGCGCTGCAGCGACTGCGGGTTGCGCGCGAGCAGCTGCGGCAGCACGCGCGCGAAGCGCTTCAGGCGCAGGCGCGCTTCCTGGCTGCCGACCACCACTTCGACGCCGTTGTCCAAGGTGAGCGACCAGCTGTCGCGGCTGTCCAGCGCAAGCCGTGCGACCGCGAACCCGCCGGGCGCGAACATCTCGCGCGACTCGTTGTAGAGCGCGACCACGTCCGGCACGCGCGCCTCGGCACCGGACAGCAGCGGCAGGCCCTCCGGCACCTCGATGTCGGCCACCGGGAACAGGCGGCCCTGTTCGGACAGCAGCCGGTCCTCGCCCCAGCGCGCGAACGGACGATGTTCGGCGATGCGCACCTCCAGCACGTCAGGCCAGCGCTTGCGCACTTCGGCATGTTCGACCCAGGGCAGCTGCGCGACCGCGGCGCGGGCCTGGTCGAGCTTGACCGCAAAAAAGCCTGGCGCGGCGTAGGGCAGCAGCGTTTCGCGCAGCCGCGCGGTGTCGACGCGCTCGAGACCTTCGGTCACCCGCAGGGTGCGCAGCGGCCAGCGCTCCGCGCCGATCCAGCCGTTGAACACCGCCACCACCGGCAGCGCCACCAATGCGATCGCCAGCAGCCAGGTCATGGCCTTGAGCGCGCGGCGGATCACAGCGTCTGCTCCAGCACGCGCCAGCACAGTGCGGCGTAGTCGATGCCCAGCTGCGCGGCGGCCTTGGGCACCAGCGAATGGCTGGTCATGCCCGGCGCGGTGTTGACCTCGATCAGCTGCAGGCCGCGCGCGCGGTCGTGCATGAGGTCGACGCGGCCCCAGCCACTGCAGCCGGCGGCACGGAATGCGGCGAGCGAGAGCGCGCGGACGTGGTCCTCTTCGGCGCCGTCCATGCCCGGGCAGATGTACTGGGTGTCGTCGGCGATGTACTTGGCGTGGTAGTCGTACCACTCGCCGGCCGGCACGATGCGGATCGACGGCAACGCCAGCTCGCCGAGGATGCCGACCGTGTACTCGGCGCCCTGCGCCATCTGCTCGGCCAGCAGCTCGCCGGCGTAACCGGCTGCGAACTCGATGGCGGGCGCGAGGTCGGCCTCGGCGAGGATGCGGAACACGCCGACGCTCGAGCCTTCGCAGGAAGGCTTCACGAACACCGGCAGGCCGAGCTCGTGCACGGCGGCACGCAGCGCCGGTGCAGCGTCCGCGCCCCCGGGCACGCGCACGAAGCGCGGCGTCGGCAGACCTTCGGCAATCCACACCTGCTTGGTGCGGATCTTGTCCATGGTCAGCGCCGAGCCCAGCACGCCGGGGCCGGTGTACGGCACGCCCAGCGCGTGCAGCAGGCCCTGCACCACGCCGTCCTCGCCGCCGCCGCGGTTGCCGTGCAGGATGTTGAACACGCGATCGACCGTGCCGGCGCGGATCGCATCGACCAGCGCCGGGATGCCGTCGACCGCATGCGCGTCGACGCCGCGCGAACGCAGCGCCTCGAGCACGCCGCGGCCCGAATCCAGCGACACCTCTCGCTCTGCGCTGGTACCGCCCATCAGCACGGCGACGCGGCCGAACGCGGCCGGGTCGGTGATGCGCAGCGCGGGCACGGCCGAGCTCATCGCGCGGACTCCGGAAAACCATCGCGCGCCAGCTGCTGCGCGGCATGGCCGATGTCGCCGGCGCCCATCATCAGCAGCAGGTCGCCGTCCTGCAGCACGTCGGGCAGCACGTCGACCAGCTCGTTCGCACCATTGACCACGACCGGATCGATGCGGCCACGCGCGCGGATCGCGCGTGCCAGCGCCTTGGCGTCGGCGCCGGCGATCGGCGGTTCGCCGGCCGGGTAGACCTCGGTCAGCACCAGCGCGTCGACGTCGGAAAGCACGGCGGCGAAATCATCGAACTGGTCGCGCGTGCGGGTGTATCGATGCGGCTGGAACGCGACCACGAGGCGCCGCTCCGGCCAGCCGCCGCGCGCGGCCTCGAACACGGCCGCCAGCTCCCTGGGATGATGGCCGTAGTCGTCGACCAGCTGCACCTGCGCGCCCTGCGGGGTGCGCAACTGCGCCAGTAGGTTGAAGCGGCGGCCAATACCTTCGAACTTCTCCAGCGCGGTCGCGATCGAGGCCGGCTCCACGCCCAGCTGCCAGCCGATGGCCGAGGCCGCCAGCGCGTTGAGCACGTTGTGCCGGCCCGGCAGCGCCAGCGTCACCGGCGTGTGCGAGCCGTCGGGCAAGCGCAGGGTGAAGCGCATCGTGCCACCGTCCTGCTCCACGTCCTCGGCGCGCACGTCGGCGGTCGCGGAGAAGCCGTAGGTCATCGCGTGGCGCGGCATGTCCTGCGCGAGCTTCTCGACTTCGGGATCGTCCACGCACAGCACCGCCAGGCCATAGAACGGCAGCCGGTGCAGGAACTCGGAGAACGCGGCCTGCACGCGCGCGAAGTCGCCGCCGTAGTTCTCCAGATGATCGGCATCGATGTTGGTGACCACCGCGATCAGCGGGTTCAGGCGCAGGAAGCTGCCGTCGCTCTCGTCGGCCTCGGCCACCAGCCACTGTCCGCTGCCCAGGCGCGCGTTGGCACCGGCCGCGAGCAGCTGACCGCCGATCACGAAGGTCGGGTCCAGCCCACCCTCGCCCAGCACGCTGGCGGTGAGCGAAGTGGTGGTGGTCTTGCCGTGCGTGCCGGCCACCGCGATGCCGCGACGGAAACGCATCAGCTCGGCCAGCATCTCCGCGCGCGGCACGATCGGGATGCGCTGCGAGCGCGCCTCCATCAGCTCGGGGTTGTCGGGACGGATCGCGCTCGACACCACCACGCAGTCGGTGCCGAGCACGTTGGCTGCGGAATGGCCGCGGTGCACGGTCGCGCCCAGGCGCGTCAGGCGCTGCGTGGTGGCATTGTCGGCCGTGTCCGAACCGGAGACCTGGTAGCCGAGCGTGCACAGCACTTCGGCGATGCCGCTCATGCCGACGCCGCCGATGCCGACGAAGTGCACGCGCGAGAACGCGCGGGCGATGCTCTCCTTGGTGAGCTCGCGGGCGGCGAGCAGGCGGCGGATCATGCGTTCCTCCCGATGCCGCTGAAGGTCGGCTCGATGCGCGGGCGCAGGCGGCTGGTGCCGCGCGCGGCGGCGACCGCGGACGGCGGCGGCTGGCTGGTGGGCGGCGGCGGGGCCGAGTCGCTGGCCGGACGTGCACCCTCGCCGCGCAGCCGCGCGACCTGGCGCTGGGCGCGGTCGAGTTCATAGGACACGCGCAGCAGCAGGCCGATCGCCACGCAGGTCATCATCACGCTGGAGCCGCCCGACGAGATCAACGGCAGGGTCAAGCCCTTGGTCGGCAGCAGCCCGAGGTTCACACCCATCGACACCAGGCTCTGCAGGCCGATCATCAGCGCCACGCCGAAGGCGACGTAGCCGGCGAAGTGGCGGCGCATCTCCACGCAGCGGTAGCCGATCCACAGCGCGCGCCCGACCAGTGCGGTAAACAGCACGATCACGAACAACAGGCCGAAGAATCCGAGCTCTTCGCCGATCACGCTGAAGATGAAATCGGTATGCGCCTCGGGCAGGTACGACAGCTTCTGGATCGAGGCGCCGAGGCCCACGCCGGTCAGCTCGCCGCGGCCGATCGCCATCAGCGCGTTACTGAGCTGGTAGCCGGCACCCAGCTGGTCTTCCCATGGATTCCAGAACGAGGTGATGCGGCGCAGCCGGTAGGGTTCGACCACCGCCACCGCCACCAGCGCAGGCAGCAGCAGGAACACCGGCACCATCATCCGCTTGAGGTGGCCGCCGCCGAGCACCAGCATGCCGGCGGTGACCGCGAGCAGCATGGTCGCCGAGCCGAAGTCGGGCTGCGCCAGCAGCAGCGCGACGAGCACGATCGCCACGCCGATCGGCTTGAGCATCGCGCCCCAGCCGGCGTTGACCTCGTCGCGGAAGCGCACCAGGTAGCTGGCCAGCCAGACCAGGTAGAGGATCTTCACCGCCTCGACGATCTGGAAGTTCGACACGCCGAGGTTGACCCAGCGACGCGCGCCATTGACGGTGTGTCCCAGGCCCGGCACGAACACCAGCATCAGCATCAGCACGCAGGCACCGAGCAGGGCCTGCGGATACTTTTCCACCAGCTTCAGGTCGGTGCGCATCGCGCCTGCGCACAAGGCGATGCCCACCGCCAGGAACACGACATGCCTGACAAGGTAGTAGAACGGCCCCTCGCCGTGGTTCACCGCCACCGCGATGGAACTGGAGGCGACCATGATCACGCCAAAGGCCGCGATCGCGGTGGCGATGGCGATCAGCCAGCCGTCGTAGCGACCGTCGATCGCATCCAGCCGCGTGGCCTGGCGGGCGCTTTCGAATGCACGGGAGTCTGTGGTCACGGCCATCAGCGCACCTTCAACGTGGCGAGGCCGACCAGCACCAGGACCACCGAGATGATCCAGAAGCGCACGATCACGCGCGGCTCGGGCCAGCCTTTGAGTTCGAAATGGTGGTGGATCGGCGCCATTCGGAACACGCGTTTTCCGGTGAGCTTGAACGAGGCCACCTGGATCATCACCGACAGCGTTTCGATCACGAAGATGCCGCCCATGATCACCAGCACCAGCTCCTGGCGCACGATCACCGCCATGGTGCCGAGCACCGCGCCCAGCGCCAGCGCGCCGATGTCGCCCATGAACACCATCGCCGGATAGGTGTTGAACCACAGGAAGCCGAGTCCCGCGCCGGCGATCGCCGCGCAGATGATGATCAGCTCGCCCGCGCCGGGCACCGGCGGGATCTGCAGGTAGCGCGAGAATTCGGCGTGGCCGGAGGCATAGGCGAACACCGCGATGCCGCCGGCGACCAGCACGGTCGGCATGATCGCCAGTCCGTCGAGGCCGTCGGTGAGGTTGACCGCGTTGGAGAAGCCGACGATCCAGAAGTACGCGATGGCAACGAAACCGATGCCTCCCAGCGGCAAAGCGATCGACTTGAACAGCGGCACATAGAACGTGGTGGCCGCCGGCACGTCGGCGTAGAGGTACAGGTAGAGGCCGGCGGCAAGCCCGAGGATCGACTGCAGCAGGTACTTCCAGCGCGACTTCAGGCCGTTGGGGTCGCGGCGCACGATCTTGATCCAGTCGTCGTACCAGCCGATCGCGCCGAAACTCAGCATCACCAGCAGCACCACCCACACGTATTTGTTGCGCAGGTCGCCCCACAGCAGCACCGAGGCGGTGATGGTGAACAGGATCAACGCCCCGCCCATGGTCGGCGTGCCGGCCTTGGAGAAGTGCGTCTGCGGGCCGTCCTGGCGGATCGGCTGGCCACCCTTGTACTGGGCCAGCCTGCGGATCACCGCCGGGCCCCACCACAGCGACAGCAGCAGCGCGGTCAGCGCGGCGAGGATGCCGCGGAAGGTCAGGTAGCCGAACAGGCCGAACAGGCCCTCGAGCTGCTGCAGCCAGCGGGTCAGTTCAAGCAGCATCGTGGTCCTCCGTGTCGCGCGCCAGCAGCGCATCGACGATGCGGTCCATGGCACTGCCGCGCGAACCCTTGACCAGCACGCGCACGCCTGGATGCAGGTCCGCGCGCAGTGCCGCGGCCAGCGCGTCGTGGTTGTCGAAATGGCAGCCGCCCTCGCCGAAGGATTCGGCGGTAGCGACGCTCAGCGGTCCGAGCGCGAACAGCCGTGCGAGTCCGGCGCGACGCGCGCGGCGCCCGGCTTCCGCGTGCAGCGCGACCGCGTCTTCGCCGAGCTCGCGCATGTCGCCCAGCACCAGCCAGCCCTCGCCGCCGTCCGCGGCCAGCGTGTCGATCGCCGCGTTGAGCGATCCGGGGTTGGCGTTGTAGCTGTCGTCGATCAGCACCGCGCCGTTGTCCAGTCCATGGCGCACCAGCCTCCCCTGCACCGGCTCGGCTGCGGCCAGCGCAGCGGCGATCGTGTCCAGGCCGACGTCGAGGGCCAGCGCGATGGAGGCGGCCGCGAGGGCATTGGAGATGTTGTGGCGGCCGGGCAGCGGCAGCGCGATCTCGACCTCACCAACCGGCGTCACCAGCACGAAGCGCGACGCGCCCCCGTCCTGGTGGATATCGCGCGCGGTCACGTCGGCGCTGGCCTCCAGGCCGAAGCGCAGCAGCCGCCGACCGTGCGCGCGTTCGGAGAAATACGGGGCGAAGGCGTCGTCGGCATTGATCACCGCCACGCCGTCGTGCGGCAGCGCGTCGTAGATCGCGGCCTTGGTGTCGGCGATGCCGAGCAGGCTCTGCATGCGCTCCAGGTGCGCGGGCGCGACGTTGTTCACCAGCGCCACGTCGGGACGCGCGATCGCGGTCAGGTAGGCGATGTCGTCGCGCTTGCCGGCGCCCATCTCGTAGATGGCGACCTCGGCATCTTCCGGCGCATCGATCACCGCGAGCGGCAGCCCGATCTCGTTGTTGCGGTTGCCGGGACTGGCGTGGACGCGCAGCGTGCGCGAGAGGATGCCGTGCACGAGCTGCTTGACGCTGGTCTTGCCGTTGCTGCCGGTGATGCCGACCACCTTGCCGCTGCGCGCGCGCTGCAGCGCGGCTGCGAGTGCGCCCAGCGCGCGTTCGGTGTCGGCGACCACGACCTGTGGCAGCGCCACATCGACGATGCGCGAGACCAGCGCGGCGCGTGCGCCGTGCGCCGCGGCGTCGGCGACGTGCGCGTGCCCGTCGAAATTGGCACCCTGCAGCGCGACGAACAGCGCGGCGCGTCCGTCGCGCGTGTCGAGCGTGCGCGTGTCTGTCTCGACCGCGTCGATCAGCAGATCGCCCGCGCCCTCCAGGCGACCCTGGGTCCACTGCGCGATGCGCGAGAGCGGCATCGGGATCATGCGGCGCCTGCCAGTGCTTCGAGCGCGACGACGCTGTCGTCGAAGGGATGCTGGACGCCGGCCACTTCCTGGTAGGTCTCGTGGCCCTTGCCGGCGATGAGGACGATATCGCCGGCCCCGGCGCGGCCGATGGCGTCGATGATCGCGGCGCGGCGGTCGCGCTGCACGCGCGCGCGCTGCGGATCGGAGAGGCCGGCGATGATCCCGGCGACGATCGCGTCGCCGTCTTCGCCGCGCGGATTGTCATCGGTGACCACGACCTCGTCGGCCAGGCGCTCGGCGATGGCCGCCATCTGCGGGCGCTTGCCGGTGTCGCGCTCGCCGCCGCAGCCGAACACGCAGACCAGGCGCCCGCGCAGGTGGCCGCGCAGCGATTCCAGCGCCTGCTCCAGCGGATCGGGCTTGTGCGAGTAGTCGACCACCACCAGCGGACGGTCGCCGCCGCCGAGGCGGTTCATGCGGCCCGGGATGGGCTGCAGCCGGCCGAGCACGCCCGCGATCGCATCCACGTCGTGGCCGAGCGCATGCAGCACGCCGGCGACGGCCAGCAGGTTGTCGATGTTGAACCGGCCCAGCAGCGGCGACAGCACGCGCCGCACCTGGCCAGCAAGCTGCAGGTCGAAGGCGATGCCGTCTGCGTCGAGCGCGATGGCGGACGCACGCAGCTGCGCATCGTCGGCACCTCGCGCGCTGGTGCCGATCGCCCGCAGCGTTTCCGGCAAGGTCGCCGCCAGGCGACGTCCATATGCATCGTCGAGGTTGACCACGGCCGCGCGCAGGCCCGGCGTGGCGAACAGCCGGGCCTTGGCCGCGCCATAGGCCTCCATGTCGCCGTGGTAGTCGAGATGGTCGCGGCTGAGGTTGGTGAACACGCCCACCGCGAAATGCACCGCGTCCACGCGACCCTGATCGAGCGCGTGAGAACTGACCTCCATCGCCACCGCCTGCGCGCCCTCATCGTGCAGTTGCGCCAGCAGCGCATGCGTCTGCAGCACCAGCGGCGTGGTGAAGCCGGTCGGCCGCGCCTGGCCGTACAGGCCGGCGCCGAGCGTGCCGATGGTGCCGGTGCGGGTGCCGCACAGCTCAAGCGCCTGCGCCAGCAGCTGCACGGTCGAGGTCTTGCCGCTGGTGCCGGTGACACCGACCGTCGTCATCCGCGCGGAAGGATGCGCGTGGAAGGCATCGGCCATCGTGCCCATGCGTGCGCGCAGCCCGGGCACGGCGATGGCATCGGCCGGTGCCGCAGGCACGTCGCCAGGCACCGGCGGTTCGAACAGGATCGCCGACGCGCCCGCCTGCATCGCCTGGGCGGTGAAATGCAGGCCATGCGTGCCGAAGCCGCCGATCGCGACGAAGGCATCGCCCGGACGCACGTCGCGGCTGTCGAGCACGAGGCCGGACACCTGGAGCGACGCGGGCACGCCGACCACGTCGGGCAACAGCTGCGTCAGGGACATCGCGCGGCTCATGGCGTCGCCCCGGGCTGCGCGGCCGACACGGTCGAGGCCACCACAGCCGGCGCGGTGGTCCGCAGCGCCCTGGCGCGCTTGGCTTCCTCGGCCGCCTGCGCGGCCAGCCAGGTTTCGATGTCGTCGGGCGGCACGTCCATCAGCCGCAGCGCGCCTTCCATCACCCGTGCAAACAGGGGCGCGGAGATCCAGCCGCCGCCATAGGTCGACCCGCCGCCCGAGGTGTCCGGATCGTCGACCACGATCGTCACCGAGAAGCGCGGACGCTCCACTGGCACCAGGCCGGCGAAGTAGGCGATGTAGCGGCGCGCGTAGCCGCCGCCGGACGACTTGCGCGCGGTGCCGGTCTTGCCGGCCACGTGGTAGCCGAGGATCGCCGCGCGCGTGGCGGTGCCGCCGGGCTCGGTGACGGTCTGCATCATCTGCATGACCTGTCCCGCCACCACTGGGTCCAGTGCCTGCACGGTTTCGCCGCTGTGCCCGCCCTTGACGAAGGTCGGCGTGACCAGGCGCCCACCGTTGCCGAGCGCGGCGTAGGCGCGCGCGATCTGCAGCGGCGTCACCGACAGACCGTAGCCGTAGGACAGCGTCTGCTTGGTCGTGCCGCTCCAGCGCTCCGGAGTGGGGAAGGTGCCCGGCGCCTCGCCGGGGAAACCGCTGCCGGTGCTGCTGCCGAATCCGAAGCGGCGCAGGAAGGCATCGAAGTCGCTGTCGGGCAGCAGCTTGACGATCTTCGACACGCCCACGTTCGAGCTCTTGGTGAGGATGCCGGTGGTGTCGAGCACGCCGTAGTTGCGGAAATCGCTGGTGCGGTACTTGCCGTTGGGAATCCAGCCGGGGCTGGTGTCGAAACGCGTCGTCGGCGTGATCACGCCGGCCTCGAGCCCTGCGGCGACGGTGAGCGGCTTCATCGTTGAGCCCGGCTCGAGCAGGTCGGTCACCGCGCGGTTGCGGTAGGCATCGCGGTTCTCGCCGCTGACCCGGTTGTTGTTGTACGAAGGCAGGTTGGCCATCGCCAGCACTTCGCCGGTGGCCACGTCCAGGATCACCACCGAGCCGCTGGCCGCGCCGGTCTCCAGCAGGGTGCGCTTGAGCTCGCGGTAGGCCAGGAACTGGATGCGGCGATCGATGCTCAGCACCAGGTCCTTGCCGGGCTGCGCCGGGCGGATCAGGTCGACGTGTTCGACGATGCGCCCGTGGCGGTCGCGAATGACCTTCTGCGCGCCGGGGGTGCCGCGCAGCCATTCGTCGAACGCCAGTTCCACGCCCTCCTGGCCCTGGTCGTCGATGTTGGTGAAGCCGAGCACGTGCGCGACCGCCTCGCCCTGCGGGTAGAACCGGCGGAACTCGCGCTGCGAGAACACGCCCGGGATGCGCAGCGCCAGGATTTTCTGCGCCACCGCGGGGTTGACCCGGCGATGCCGCGGCACGTACATGAACTCCTTGTCCTTGCGCTGCGAGACGTAGCGGGTCAGGTAGTCCTGCGGCAGGCCGGTCGCCTCGGCCAGGCGCGCAACCGCGGCCGGGTTGTTGGCCAGCTCCTGCGGATTGGCGTAGAGCGATTCGACCGGCGAGGACACCGCCAGCGGTTCGCCGTTGCGGTCGGTGATCATGCCGCGCGAGGTCGGGATCGGCACCTCGCGCAGGAAGCGCGCGTCGGCCTTGCTCTGGTAGAAGGCGTTGTCGACCAGCTGCAGGTCGACCGCGCGCACCACCAGCGCCACCGCGCACAGCGCCATCGCGCCGCCCACCAGCATCAGCCGGCCGTGCAGGTTGAACTGCGCGCGCGCGCGCGGCTTCTTGGCCGAACCGCCGCTGGTCTTGACGAACCTCATGGCTGCACCACCACGATCTCGCCGGCGGCCGGGAACTTCATGCCCAGCCGCGTGCGCGCCACCTGGTCGATGCGGTTGCTCTCGGCCCAGGTCGCCTGTTCCAGCTGCAGCCGCCCGAACTCGATGTTGAGCTCGTCGCGCGCGCGCTCCAGCCGGGTCAGCTGCACGTACAGCTCGCGGTGCAGGTGGCGCGCATGGACCACGCCGATCGCGCAGATCACGTTGGCGATGACCAGCACGGCCACGATCATGCGGGTCATGGCCGCAGCTCCGCGCCCGCCTGCTTTTCCGCCACCCGCAGTACTGCGCTGCGCGCCCGCGGATTGGTGGCAAGTTCGTCCGCACGCGCCTTGCCGGCGCCACCCATGGCAAGCAGGGTCGGCACGAAGCCGGTGGCCTCGGGCAGGCGGCGGTTGCCGGGCGGCGCCTTGGCGCGCGCGGCGATAAAGCGTTTGGCGATGCGGTCCTCGAGCGAATGGAAGCTGATCACCGCCAGCCGGCCGCCGGGCTTGAGCGCGTCATGCGCCGCGTCGAGGCCACGCTCCAGGTCTTCGAGCTCGCGGTTGACGTGGATGCGGATCGCCTGGAACGAGCGCGTGGCCGGATGGATATGGTGCTGGCCGCGCGGCATCACCGAGGCGATCAGCTCGGCCAGCTCGGTGGTGCGCTGCAAAGGCCGGGTCGCGCGATGCGCCACGATGGCGCGGGCGATGCGCCGGCTCATGCGCTCTTCGCCGTAGGTCCACAGCACGTCGGCGATCTCGCGCTCGTCGGCGCGGGCCAGCCACTGGGCCGCGCTTTCGCCGCTGTCCGGGTCCATGCGCATGTCCAGCGGGCCGTCCTTGCCGAAGCTGAAGCCGCGGCCGGCCACGTCGAGCTGCGGCGAGGACACGCCGAGGTCCAGCAGCACGCCGTCCAGCCCATCGGCTGCCGCATCCCAAAGGCCGAGGTCGGCGAAGCTGCCGCGGCGGATCACGACGCGTGCGTCGGCGCCGAACTCGCGCTCGGCCACTGCAATCGCTTCGGGATCCTTGTCCATCAGCAGCAGCCGGCCTCCGCTTCCCAACTGTTGCAGCACGCCGCGCGCATGTCCGCCGCGCCCGAACGTGCCGTCCAGATAGGTTCCGTCCTCGATCACCCGCAGCCCTTCCATGACCTGCTCGAACATCACCGGAAGGTGCGCGGAGCCTGTGCCCGCAGCACCCGCGGTCACAACTGCAGCCCGACCAGGTCGTCGCCGAAATCGTCGTCGCCCAGGGGCGTTTCGATCTGCGCGCGATGCGCCTGCTCACTCCAGAGTTCGAACTTGTCGCCCATGCCAAGCAGCACGGCCTTCTTCTCGATGCCGACCGCGCCGCGGTGGCTGGCCGGGATGGCGATGCGGCCGTTGCCGTCGGGCTCGACGATCGCCGCCGCGCCCACCAGCTTCAGCTGCAGGCGCCGGTTGGCTTCCCTGACCCGCGGCAGCGCGTTGACACCGTCGCGCACCTTTTCCCAGGTGGCGTAGGGGTAGATGTAGAGCGACCCCTTCTCGAAGGGGTTGTAGGTGATGACCAGGCGGTTGCCGCACTCGGACGCGACAAGGTCCCGGTAGCTGGTTGGAATCGCCAGCCGGCCCTTGTCGTCGATCGTGATGGCGGTCTCGCCCTGGAACACCACATCCTGCCCGGAGGTACCCGTCTGCGGCGGGTTTCAGCGTCGGAAAACCACGAAATTCCCGGTCTCCCCACGAAGCGCCACCTTATGGACGGGTCAATGCGATGTCAACAGGCTTGATGTGCAAATTTCATTAATCCGGTCAATGACTTGCGCGATACTTCACAGACTTGTTCAAAGGTTATCCACAAGCCGCTGATTAGTCTCAAATTTTGAGATTGGGCGCTTGCTGGCCCGCATGGAAGCGGGCGGCCCGGTTTCTTCCCGCCCGCATGTTGCGACGCAGCAATCCACTCCCGGCAGGCGCGACAGCGCCGCGCCCTCTTCCCTTCGATTGCCCACGCGCGACAACAGCAGCCTGTCCGGCCCGGCCCGCGCACCCGCAGGAACGGTTTCGGCGCGACTGCTCCCACATGAACAGCCTCGGCCGCGACCGGATGTCCCGATCCCGGCGAAGGCCGTTGGTCGCGCAGTAGAAAGAGGTGGCGGAGCCGGCCTGTAAGCCGGGTTCTGTCGAGGACAGTCATTCCTCTAGGCGCACCGTCACCGGTACGCTCAAGCAACCTACCCGGAGACACCGCGGGCAGCGGCATAGTCTCCCTATTTGGTCTTGCTCCCGGTGGGGTTTGCCGTGCCGGTCCGTTGCCGGACTCGCGGTGCGCTCTTACCGCACCATTTCACCCTTGCCCGCATTCCACCTCACCTTGCGGCGAGGTTGGAACCGTTGGCGGTATCTTTCTGTTGCACTTTCCGTCGGCTCGCGCCGCCCAGGCGTTACCTGGCACCGTGCCCTGTGGAGCCCGGACTTTCCTCGGCACCCCGCAAGGGATGACGCGACTGTCCAGCCGACTCCGCCGCGCGCATTGTCGCACGCCGCGTCCAGCCGGCATGAGCCGGCCCGGCCGCCCGGGATCAGCTGCCGTAGAGCGCCTTGCGCGGCGCGCCGGTGATTTCCGCAGCCAGCCTGGCCGCCGCCGAGGGTGGCATGTGTGCCCCGAGCAGGGCGTAGACCCGCCGGCCTTCGAAGAGCCGGGCGTCGGCATCCTCGTCGGCGCCCTGCACCAGCAGCACGAATTCGCCCTTGCGCTGGTTGGCGTCGGCCTGCACTGCGGCCAGCAGCCCGGACAGGGTGCCGTCGAGCACGGTCTCGAACAGCTTGGTCAGCTCGCGCGCGAGCACGGCGGGACGGTCGGCGCCGAAGATCGCGCACAGGTCCTCCAGGCTCTCGACGATGCGGTGCGAGGACTCGTAGAACACCAGCGTGCGGGTCTCTGCCGCCAGCGGGCGCAGGCGCTCGCGGCGGGCCGCGGACTTCGCGGGCAGGAAGCCTTCGAAGGCGAAGCGGTCGCTGGCCAGGCCGGCCACGCTGAGCGCGGCGATCGCGGCGCAGGGGCCCGGCACGGGGCTGACCCGCACGCCGGCCGCGCGCGCGGCGCGCACCAGCCGGTAGCCGGGGTCGCTGACCAGCGGCGTGCCGGCATCGCTGACCAGGGCCAGCGACTCGCCGCGCAGCAGCCGCGCCACCACGCGTTCGGCAATCGCCTCCTCGTTGTGTTCGTGCAGCGCCAGCAGCGGCGTGGCGATCCCGAAATGCGAAAGCAACTGCCCGCTGTGGCGGGTGTCCTCGGCGCAGATGGCGGCCACGCCGCGCAGGACCTCCTGCGCGCGCGGCGACAGGTCGCCCAGATTGCCGATCGGGGTGGCGACCACGTGCAACGTGCCCGCCGCTGGCAGGCCGGTTGGGCCGACTGGCATCGTCTCTCCGGGGTTGGGACGCTAGAATCGCGATCATTGTCACCCGCGGAGCCCGCAGATGCGGCAGATGTCGAAATGGATGTGGAGTGTGGCCCTGGCGGCCACGCTTGCCGGCTGCAGCACGGTGCGGGTCGCGGGCACGG
Source organism: Luteimonas sp. A482 (assembly GCF_054072655.1). NCBI lineage: Bacteria > Pseudomonadati > Pseudomonadota > Gammaproteobacteria > Lysobacterales > Lysobacteraceae > Luteimonas > Luteimonas sp. A482. Next base: position 33,854 of record NZ_JBSVRO010000004.1, on the reverse strand, counting down.
CGCCGGAAGCCGAGGCCGTCGCGCCGCCCGCGGTCAATCCGCACTGGAACTTCGACGCCACGCGCGCGCCGGCCGACCGCGACGGCTATCGCCCGCCGCGCAAGCTGGCGGTGCTGCTGCCGATGAGCGGCGAGCTGGCGACGGCGGCCGCGCCGGTGCGCGACGGGCTGCTGGCCGGCTATTACGCCGAGCGCCGCGAAAAGCCCGAACTGGTGTTCTACGACACCGCCGGCACCGCGTCGGGCGCGGTGGTCGCGCGCGATCGCGCGCTTGCCGAGGGCGCCGACCAGATCCTCGGGCCGCTGGGTCGCGACCAGGTCTCGACGCTGTTCAACGCGCCGCAGGCGGTGCCGCTGCTGGCGCTCAACCGCGGCAACACGGCCCCGCCCGCGAACGCTGCCGATTTCTCACTGGCGCCCGAGGACGAAGGCGCCGGGGCGGCGGCATTCCTGCTCGCCCGCAATGCCCGGCAGGTGCTGGTGCTGAGCAATGGCGATGAGCACGCGCGGCGCAGCGTCGAGACGTTCCGCACCCGGTTCGAGGCCGGCGGCGGCGCGATCGCGGGCACGCTCGCGATCACCGGCGACCAGCCCGGCGACCAGACCCCGGCGCTGCGCGCGGCCGCCTCGCGCGCGAGTGGCATCGACGCGGTGCTGATCGCCCTGCGCGGCAACGAGGCACGGCTGCTGACGCCGCAGCTGTTCGCCGCCGGCCTCGGCCAGAAGCTGCTCATCGCCACGTCGCAGCTGACCTCGGGCACCGGCAAGCCCGACGAGGACCGCGCGCTGGACGGTATCGCCTTCGCCAGCGAGCCCTGGACGACGGGCGGCATCGCCGCGCTGCCCTCGCCCCACACCCTGGCCGTCGACCTGCCGACCGCGCGCGGCCCGGCGGCGCGGCTGTTCGCCTTCGGCTACGACGGCTGGCTGCTCAGCGCATACCTGCAGCACCTGGCCACCGACCCGGCGGCGGGCGTGGACGGCGCCACCGGCCGGTTGAGCCTGGACGTTGGCGGCAACGTGGTGCGCATCCCCGCCTGGGCCACCTTCCGCAACGGCAGCGTGGTGCCGCTGGCCGGCGCCGGCGGCTGATCCGCGCGGCGACGCAATGGCGCAGTCACCACCGGCCCCTGCGCAAGACATGCGCGCCCGCGGCGCCGCCGTGGAAGCGGCCGCGGGCCGCCACCTGGCCGAGGCCGGCCTGCGCCCGGTCGCGACCAACGCCGCGGCACGGTTCGGTGAACTCGACCTGGTGATGCTCGACGGCCCGACCCTGGTCTTTGTCGAAGTGCGCTACCGGCGTTCGGACCGCTTCGGCGGCGGCGCCGCTTCGGTCGATGCGCGCAAGCGGCGGCGCCTGGTGCTGGCCGCGCGCCAGTTCCTGGCCACCCACCCGCGCCATCGCGACGCCCCGTGCCGGTTCGACGTGGTCGAGGCCAGCGGCGATCCGGCCGAGCCCGCGCTGAACTGGATCCGAGACGCGTTCCGCGCCGACGATGCCTGAGCATCCCGCTCCCGCCGCGGGCTTGGAACCGCCCGACTACGACCTGATCGAGGAAGCGGCGCTGCGCGCGGCCGGCGCGCTGAAGTGGGCCGTCTATCCCGACTGCATCGGCGCCTTCGTCGCGGAGATGGATTTCGGGATCGCGCCACCGATCGCCACCGCGCTGGGCGAGGCGATCGCCAACGGCCGCTGCGGCTATCCAACGCCTGCGCTGGCGGACGAACTGTCGCAGGCCTGCGCGCAGTGGCTGCACGAACGCTGCGGCTGGCAGGTCGATCCAGCGCGCATCCACGCCGTGGGCGACGTGCTGGGCGGGCTGGAGCTGATGCTGCGGCACTTCGTCGCGCCGGGCACGCCGGTGGTGCTGCCGACCCCGGCCTACATGCCGTTTCGGCCGCTGCTGGAGCTGCACGGCCACCGCGTGATCGAGGTGCCGCACTGCCGCTCCGGCGACGGCTGGTCGATGGATCTGGACGGCATCGGGCGCGCGCTGCGCGAGGGCGCCGGTCTGGTACTGCTGTGCAATCCGCACAACCCCACCGGGCGCGTGTTCGATATCGACGAGCTGCGTGCGCTGTCGAGCCTGGTGGAACTGCATGGCGCGCGCGTGTTCTCCGACGAGATCCATGCTCCGCTGGTGTATCCGGGCCGACGCCACCTGCCCTATGCCAGCGTGTCCGAGGCCGCGGCGCGGCATTCGGTCACCGCCGTCTCCACGTCCAAGGGCTGGAACCTGGCCGGGTTCAAGTGTGCGCAGCTGGTGTTCTGCAACGACGCCGACCTGGAGCGCTGGCGCGCGATGGCGCTGCTGGCCGGGCATGGCGTCGCGGGCCTGGGGATGATCGCCTCGGTCGCGGCCTATCGCGACGGCGGCCCATGGCTGGACCAGGTGCTGGGCTATCTGCAGCGCAACCGCGACACGCTGTCGGCGTGGATCGCGGCGCAGTGGCCCGAGGCGGGTTTCATCGCGCCGCAGGGCACCTATCTGGCGTGGATCGACTGCCGCCACCTGCCGCTGCCGGCGGACACGACGCCCGCACGCTTTTTCCTGCGACGGGCGCGCGTCGCGCTGACCGATGGGCGCGACTGCGGCGATGCAGGCGCCGGCTTCGTGCGCATGAACTTCGCCCTGCCGCGGCCGCTGCTGCTGGAGGCGCTGGAGCGGATGCGGGCGGCGGTCGCGGGATTGCGCTGACGCGCGCGGCCCGCCTGCGGGGAGAGGCGAGGACGCGAGTGGATCGACGCTGCCGTGCCCCCTGCCCCCACCGCATTGCCCCGCGGGCGTGTGAGCGAGCAACCGCATTGCGGAAGGCGGACAGCATTCTTGCCGCGGATTACGCGGACAAGCGCGGATAAGTACCTGGCTTGATTCGCGTTGATCCGCGCAATCCGTGGCAGAACAGCTTCTTGCAAGCGCCCGGCACGGACACGATGATGCTTCTCCCCGCCTCGCGCTACGCGAAATGCGCGTAGCCGCCGCGCGGTGGCTGCCAATGCTGGCCGTCCAGGTCGAGTGCGACCAGCCGCTGTCCGGCAGTGATTGCACCGATGCGGCTGACCGGCGTCGCAGCCTCCCGCAGCGCCTGCTCCACCGCATCGCGCGCGTCCGGCGGCGCAGTGAAGCAAAGCTCGTAATCGTCGCCGCCGCTGGCCTGCCACGGCCAGCGCACCGCCGCGCCGAAACGGGCCAGGGCGGGCGAAGCCGGCAGCGCGGCAAGCTCGATCCTGGCGCCGACGCCGCTCGCAAAGCAGACGTGGCCGAGGTCGGCCAGCAGTCCGTCGGAGACATCGATACAGGCGTTGGCGAGTCCGCCCAGCGCGCGCCCGGCCTCGATCCTCGGCGTGGGGCGATCGAGCCGCGTACGCATGCTGCGATCACTCACCGCGCCTGCCGCCATGGCCGCAAGCGCGCCCGCCGCATCGCCGAGGCTGCCGGTCACCCAGATGTCGTCCCCGGCACGCGCAGCGTCGCGGCGAAGCGCGGCATCCGGGGCAACGAGTCCATGGACCGCCACGCAGATCGACAGCGGCCCGCGCGTGGTGTCGCCACCCACCAGCGCGACCTGGTGCTGCCGGGCGAGCGCAAGGAAGCCATCGAGGAAGCCGTCGACGAAGGTGGGATCCGGCCCGGGCAGCGACAGCGACAGCGTGCACCAGGCCGGCTGCGCGCCCATCGCCGCGAGATCGGAAAGATTCACCGCCAGCGACTTCCAGCCGATGTCGGCGGGCGCGGTGGCGGCGGGAAAATGCACGCCGGCGTTGAGCGTGTCCATCGAGACCGCCAGCTGCATGCCGGGCGGCGGCTGCAGCAGCGCCGCGTCGTCGCCGATGCCGAGCACGACGTCGGGCCGGGTGGCGGCGCGGTCGCGGATGCGGGCGATGAGGTCGAATTCCATGCGGGGCCGGTGGCGCCTTCAGGGGCGATGGTTTGCTGCGAGTGGCGCGGCGCGTGGCGTGCGATCGCGGCTGAAGCCGCTCCTACAACGGGCGCCGGCCAGCCCGGTACTCCGGGCCTAGGTGCGCGGGGACTGGACTTCGGCAGCGCGCCACTGGGCGGCGGCGCGGTCGAGCACGCTGTTGACGTAGGTGTGGCCGTGCTCGGAGCCGAAGCGTTTGACCGTCTTCAGCGCCTCGTCGATGACCACGCGATAAGGAACGTCGATCCGGTACTGCAGTTCGTAGGCGGCAATGCGCAGCATCGCGCGCTCGATCGGGTCGACCTCTTCCATGGTGCGGTCAAGGAAGGGCTGCAGCGATGCGTCCAGCGCCTTGTGGTGCTGGCCGACGCCCTGCACCAGCTCCTCGAAGTAGGCCAGGTCCGCGACTTCGTGCGCCTGTTCGTGGGCGAACTGCGCGATCGCGTTGTTCGCGTCCACGCCCGAGAGCTGCATGGCGTACACCGCCTGCAGCGCGCGCCGGCGCGAACGCGTGCGCGCAACCGGGTCGACGCCATCGCGACGCTGTGGCCCGCGGCTCACGACAGCTTCTCCTGCAGGTTGGCCATCTCGATCGCCACCAGCGCGCATTCCTCACCCTTGTTGCCGTGGCTGCCGCCGGCGCGGCGCTCGGCGTCCTCATGGGTGTCGACGGCAAGCACGCCGTTGGCCACCGGCACGCCGTGGTCGAGCGCCACACGCATGAGCGCCTCGCTGCAACCGTCGGCCACCTGCTCGAAATGGCGGGTGTCGCCGCGGACCACGCAGCCCAGCGCGATGATCGCGCGGTGGGCGGCGCCTGCCGCGAGCTGGCGCGCCGCCATCGGGATTTCCCAGGCGCCGGGCACGCGCACCACGTCGATCGCCGCTTCGTCCACGCCGTGGTCGGCAAAGGCCTTGCGCGCGCCGGCCACCAGCGAATCGGTGATCCGCGGGTTCCAGCGGCTGGCGATGATCGCGAAGCGGGCGCCGTCGGGAGCGCTCAGGTCGCCTTCGTAATGGCTCATGCCTGGGAAGGATCCGGAAAGGGGACAGGGATTCTAGCGCGGGCCGCTGGCGGGGACGTTGCGTGGAACCGCACGCACCCGGGATCGCGCCTTTGCCCCACCCCTACGGCGCGACGTACTCCACGATTTCCAGCCCGAATCCCGCCAGGCCCACCTGGCGCCGCGGCGTGCCCAGCACGCGCAGTTGCCCAAAGCCCAGATCGTGCAGGATCTGCGCGCCGGCGCCGTTGCGGCGCCATTCGCCGACGGTGCCGGACTTTCCGGGCTTGGCGGCCGGGCCCTGCTGGCGGATGCGCGCCAGCAGGACGTCCGGATCGTGCGGCTCGTCGAGCAGCACCAGCGCGCCGGCATCGTCCGCGGCCAGCATCGCCAGAACGTCGCCGGTCGCCACCCCGAAGTCGCCGCGCCGCCAGTGCAGCGCGTCGGCCAGCAGGTTGTGCGGCTGCACGCGCACCAGCGAGGCACGCGCCGGATCGGGCGTGCCGCGCACCATGGCGAAATGCAGCGCGTGGCCGACGCGGTCGCGGTAGGTCACCAGCCGGAACGCGCCATGCGGCGTGTCGATGTTGCGCTCGTCGACACGCTCGACCGTGTGTTCGGTCTCCAGCCGGTGCCGGATCAGGTCCTCGATCGAGCCGATCTTCAGGCCGTGCTCGCGCGCGAACACCTCCAGCTGCGGGCGCCGCGCCATGCTGCCGTCGGGATTGAGGATCTCGACCAGCACGCCGGCCGGTTCCAGCCCCGCCAGCTGCGACAGGTCGGCCGCAGCTTCAGTGTGGCCGCTGCGCGCCAGCACGCCGCCGGGTTCGGCCATCAGCGGGAAGATGTGGCCGGGCTGGGACAGATCGTCGGGTTTGGCGTCCGGACGCACCGCGGTGCGGATGGTGTGGGCGCGGTCATGGGCCGAGATGCCGGTGGTCACGCCTTCCGCGGCCTCGATGCTCACCGTGAAGTTGGTGCGGTGGCGCGAGGTGTTGGACTGCACCATCGGCGGCAGGCCCAACTGCCGACAGCGTTCGCGGGTGAGCGACAGGCACACCAGTCCACGCGCGTGGGTGACCATGAAGTTGATGTCCGACGGCCGCACCAGCTCGGCCGCCATGATCAGGTCGCCCTCGTTCTCGCGGTCCTCGTCGTCGACGATCACGACCATGCGGCCGTTGCGGATCTCTTCCAGCAGTTCGGGCACCGGGGCGAAGCTCATGCCTGTTCCTCCGCGCGCGCGGCCAGCAGGCGCTCGACGTGGCGCGCCAGCAGGTCGACCTCGAGGTTGACCGGATCGCCCTGCGCCGTCTGCGCGAAGGCGGTGTGTGCCAGGGTGTGCGGCACGAGGGTCACGTTGAAGCCATCGCCGTCCACGGCGTTGACCGTGAGGCTGACGCCGTCGACGCAGATCGAGCCCTTCAGCGCGATGTACTTCAGCAGCGGCGTTGGGGAGCTGAAGCGCCAGCGCTGCGCGCCATCGGCGACCGGCTCGATCGCGGCCACCGCGCCGACGCCGTCGACGTGGCCGCTGACCAGATGGCCGCCAAGCCGGTCGCCCATGCGCAGCGCGCGTTCGAGGTTCAGCGCGCGCCCTTCGCGTAGTGCGCCCAGCGTGGTCAGCGACAGCGTCTCGGCCGAGACGTCGGCCTCGAAATGCACGTCGTCGAAGGCCACCACCGTCAGGCAGGCGCCGTTGACCGCGATGCTTTCGCCCAGCTGGATATCGGCTGCGGCGAGCGTGCCGAAGGCGATGCGCAGCCGCGCATCGGCGTCGCGTGCTTCGCGCGAGGCCAGCGCGCCGATTCCCTGGATCAATCCCGTGAACATGGTCCGTTTCCCGCATGGCGGCAAACGCCCAAAGGGCGGGCCACGCACGGCAACGGCCGCGCGCGGTGGTCTTCTTTCATCCGGACTATGACCGTCGGCCCCGGAATCCGACCGGGTCTGCTGACCCCGCATGCACGGCGGCATGCGGGCGCTCGCGGGCTCGTGGATGCGTCGCGACGCGACCTTCCACCTACCGCCGGTGGGGACTTGCACCCCGCCCTGAAGACATCTGCATTGGTGAGTGCCGGCCTGCGCCGGCGTGCGCATTCTAGCGCAGCGCACCCTGCGACGCCCGCGCAGCGGCGGCCTCGCGGAAGCCCGACAGCACCGTGTCGATGACGCGCGTGGTGCGCGCGGCGGACTCACCGGTCGACGGACAGGCGCCCTCCCCGCGCAGTTGCGCCGTCAGCGTCTCCAGCAGTGGCAGCTGGATGTGGCGGGGATTGGCGATCTCGAAACGCTGCGTGCCATCGACGCGCTCAAGTTCGAGCGGCACCTCGTCGAAGGTGGCGAAGCGCAGACGGCCCGCATCGCCGGTGATTTCGACCAGGTCGCGCCGCGCATCGCTGCGGAAGCACCACTCGCCATCGCCCTCCACGCCGCCGGCATCGAACGACATCGACACGCGGTCCTCCGCCGGATACAGGCCAGCCGAGGACGCCTCTCCCGAGACCCGTACGAGTGGGCCGAGCAGGAGGTCCAGCAGGTCCAGCGTGTGGCTGCCGAGGTCGACGAACAGGCCGCCGCCGGAAATTTCCGGCCGCAGGCGCCAGGGCAGCGCCGCTGCATCGGCCAGGCTTGGATCAGGCACCCGGTGCACGCAGACGCGCACCCGGCGCGGCGTTCCGATGGCGCCGGCCGCAAGCAGCTCGCGCACCTTCAGAAAGCGGGGCAGCGCGCGCCGGTAGAAGGCGACGAACAGCGGAACGCCGGTCTCGCGGCTCACGGCCAGCATCGCGTCACATTCCGCCGCGTCCAGCGCCATCGGCTTTTCGACATAGACGGGCTTGCCCGCACGCATCGCGGCGATCGCGTAGTGCGCGTGGGTCGAGGGCGGCGTGGCCACGTACACCGCATCCACGCCCGGATCGGCGATGAGCGCGTGTGCGTCGTCGTACCAGCGCGGCACGCCGTGGCGTCGCGCGTAATCCTCAGCCCTGGCACGGTCGCGGCGCATCACCGCCACCAGCGACGAGCCGGTCGCCTGCTGCAGCGCCGGGCCGCTCTTGACCTCGGTGACGTCGCCACAGCCGATGATGCCCCAGCAGGTCATTGCCGCCTCCGGTTCTGCGCCCAAGGATTATTGACGCGTGGCTGCGCCGCGCAGCTTGCTCAGCCCGACGCCTGCGGCTGCATCCGCAGCCGCAGGTCCCCGCCGACGCGGCGTCCGTCGACGATCGTCATCCGCAGGGTCTGCGCCATCTCGGTGAAACCCAGGCCGCCGAACAGTGGCCTGGCCTTGTCGCCCAGCACCACAGGCGCGATGTACAGCAGCAATTCGTCGACCAGGCCGGCGCCCAGCAGCGCGCCGGCGAGCGTGGCACCGGCCTCCACGTGCGCCTCATTGACGCCGCGCTGCGCCAGCAGGGCCAGCACCGCATGCAGGTCGAACATGCCCGCCTTCACCGGCACGGCCGCGCGGTCGGCGACCAGCTCGCGCGGCGGCTTGATGTCCGGCGCGTGCAGGTACAGCGTCGGCGCATCGCCTTCGCGCACCTTGCCGCGCGCGACCGTGGCCAGGCCCGGGTCGAGCACCACGCGCAGCGGGGGCACGAACTCGCGTGGCTCGTCGAAACGCACCGTCAGCGAGGGATCGTCCGCCAGCACGGTGCCGGCGCCGGTGAGGATCGCGCCCGCGCGTGCGCGCCAGCGCATCACGTCGGCGCGCGCCGCCTCGCCGGTGATCCATTTCGATTCGCCGCTGGCCATGGCCGTGCGCCCGTCCAGGCTGCAGGCCAGCTTGACCCGCACCCACGGACGCCCGCGCTCGATGCGGGAAAGGAAACCGACGTTGAGCGCACGCGACTGCGTTTCCATCAGGCCGACCTCGACCCCGATACCGGCCGCGCGCAGGCGCTCGAAACCCGCGCCGTCGACCTGCGGAAAGGGATCGCGCATCGCCGCCACCACCCGCGCAACGCCGGCCTCGATCAACGCGGCCGCGCAGGGGCCGGTGTGCCCGGTGTGGTTGCAGGGCTCGAGGGTGACGTAGGCGGTGGCGCCGCGGGCACGCGCACCGGCAGCCTGCAGCGCGATGACTTCGGCATGCGGCCCGCCCTGGCGCCGGTGCCAGCCCTCGCCCACCACCTCGTCGCCATGCGCGATCACGCAGCCGACCATCGGATTGGGCTTGGTGGTCCATGCGCCGCGCTCGGCCAGCCGCAGCGCGCGCGCCATCATCGCGTGGTCGGTCGCGCTGAATCCGCTCATCCTGAAAAGCCCTTTTCTGCCACGGATCTGCGCGGATCAACGCGGATCAAGGCAAGGAACATATCCGCGTTCATCCGCGCAATCCGTGGCAGAAAAGCCGTGGGGGCATCAGCGCTTGCGGCCCTTGCCGCCGGGCTTGCCGAACGCCACGACTTCGCCGCCCAGCAGCGGCAGCTGGGCCTCGCCGGGCAGTTCGCGTTCGAGCCGGTCGAGCTCTTCGCGGAAGTCGGTGATGTCCTCGAACGAGCGGTACACCGAGGCGAAGCGCACGAAGCCGACGTGGTCGAGCTTGCGCAGTTCCGCGATCACGAATTCTCCCACGCGCCGCGAGGCCAGTTCGCGCTCGGTGGTCATGCGCAGCTGGTGCACCACCGCACGCACCGCCGCCTCGATCTGCTCTTCCGACACCGACCGCTTGTGCAGCGCGCGGTCCATGCTGGTGCGCAGCTTGCGCGCGTCGAACGGCTCGCGCCGTCCGTCGCCCTTGATGATCACCGGCAGCTTGAGTTCGATCGTCTCCAGCGTGCTGAAGCGCTCGCCGCAGGCTTCGCACTCGCGACGCCGCCGGATCGTCGCGCCGTCGTCGGACGCGCGCGAATCGATGACCTTGGTGTCCTGGTGCTGGCAGAAGGGGCAGTGCATCAGGCGTCGGGACTGTCAGCCGTAGACGGGGAACTGCCGGCACTGCTGGGTGACGCCCTCGCGCACGCGGGCAAGGACGGCCTCGTCCTCCGGCGCATCGAGCACGTCGCAGATCCAGTGGGCCAGCGTCGCGCAGTCGTCCTCGGCATAGCCGCGGGTGGTGACCGCCGGCGTGCCGATGCGCAGGCCCGAGGTGACGAAGGGCTTCTGCGGGTCGTTGGGCACGGCGTTCTTGTTGACCGTGATGTGGGCCTTGCCCAGCGCTTCCTCGGCTGCCTTGCCGGTGATCGGCTTGCCGATCATGTCGACCAGCATCAGGTGGTTCTCGGTGCCGCCGGAGACGATCCTGTAGCCGCGCTCGATGATCACCTTGGCCATCGCCTGCGCGTTCTTCACCACCTGCGCCTGGTAGGTCTTGAACTCCGGCTCCAGCGCTTCCTTGAAGGCCACCGCCTTGGCCGCGATCACGTGCATCAGCGGACCGCCCTGGATGCCCGGGAAGACGATCGACTGCAGCTTCTTGGTCATCGCGTCGTAGCCGTCGCCCGCGCCTTCGCGGCTGGCGACGATGATGCCGCCGCGCGGCCCGCGCAGGGTCTTGTGCGTGGTCGAGGTCACCACGTGCGCATGCGGCACCGGGTTGGGGTACACGCCGGCGGCGACCAGGCCGGCGACGTGCGCCATGTCCACGAACAGCAGCGCGCCGATCTTGTCGGCAATGGCGCGAAAGCGCGCCCAGTCGATCTTCTGCGAGTAGGCGCTGAAGCCCGCAACCACCATCTTCGGCTCGTGCTCCACGGCCAGCTTCTCGACTTCGTCGTAGTCGATCAGGCCTGCGTCGTTCACGCCGTACTGCACGGCGTTGAACAGCTTGCCCGAAGCGTTGACCTTGGCGCCGTGGGTCAGGTGCCCGCCGTGCGCCAGCGACATGCCGAGAATGGTGTCGCCCGGCTGCAGGAGTGCGAAATACACCGCCTGGTTGGCCTGCGAGCCCGAGTGCGGCTGCACGTTGGCGTAGTCGGCGCCGAACAGCTGCTTGAGGCGGTCGAGGGCGAGCTGCTCGGCCACGTCGACGTATTCGCAGCCGCCGTAGTAGCGCTTGCCCGGGTAGCCTTCGGCGTACTTGTTGGTCAGCTGGCTGCCCTGGGCCTCCATCACCCGCGGGCTGCAGTAGTTTTCCGACGCGATCAGCTCGACGTGGTCCTCCTGGCGCCGGACCTCCGATGCGATCGCGGCGGCGAGTTCGGGGTCGTAACCTTCGATACGTGCGTCGCGGGAAAACATCGTGGCTCCGGGGCAACGGGGGGACCCCCGGATTGTACCCGCCCGGCCGCGCAAAGGCTTGGCGTCGCACACGCAGTGGCGCGGACCGCAAATGAAAAACGCGCCCCGGAGGGCGCGTTCGTGCGGGATCGGCGGGTTCGGCCGCTCAGCGCAGCAGGAGATCGGCGATGACGCCAGTGGCGATGGCCACCAGCAGGAAGTCGCCGTGGTCGTCGCGCATCCAGCGGTGGCCGCGCGGCGGATGGCGCAGGCCGTGGCCGTAATAGTCGTTCACCACGTAGACCGGCCGCTGGTAGTGGTGCACGTAGCCGCCGCGGGCCCAGCGCGGCGGGCCGGCGTGGTGGCGCGGCGCCGGGTGGTAGTGGCGGACCACGGGACGATGGTGGACGACCACCGCCGGGCGCCGGTCGCGGCCGTTGTAGCTGTAGCGGTCGTCGCGACGGTCGTAGCGGTTGTCGAGGCGCGCCTGGCGGTGGTTGCGACGGTGATCGCGGTTGTCGCGGCGGCTGTCGTGTCCGCGGCGATCATGGTCGCGGTGGCCGTGGCCGCCGCGGCGGTCGTTGTCGGCCAGCGCGATGGCCGGGGCGGCCGCCGTCGCGAGCGCCAGCATCAGGGCGGTGCCCCACTTGAGTCCGAGATTCATGCCTTCACTCCAGGTCGCGGTCCGCGCCGTCCGCACCCGGGTCGGCGTCCAGGTGACTATCGGTCGCCGCAGCTGAACCAGCGCTCCCCGCAGGGGCCTGCGCGCCGCCGGCGCTCACTCCTGTTTAACGACTGCTCAGGCCGGCCCGAAGGCGGCGCTGCCGCTATAATCCCCTGTTCCCGATCGATCCTGCCGGTCCGCGCCCTTGGCGCGGGTCTCGGCCGCGTGCAACCCGGAGTTCCCATGTCGTCGCAGTACATCTACACCATGAACCGCGTGTCCAAGGTGGTCCCGCCGAAGCGGCAGATCATCAAGGATATCTCCCTGAGCTTCTTCCCCGGCGCCAAGATCGGCCTGCTGGGCCTCAACGGTTCGGGCAAGTCGACCGTGCTGCGGATCATGGCCGGCGTCGACCAGGACTTCGAGGGCGAGGCCCGCCCGCAGGCCGGGATCAAGGTCGGCTACCTGGAGCAGGAGCCGCAGCTCGACCCCACGAAGACCGTGCGCGAAGCGGTCGAGGAAGGCGTGGGCGAAGTGCTGCAGGCGCAGGCGCGGCTGGACGAGGTCTACGCCGCCTACGCCGAGGAAGGCGCCGACTTCGACGCACTGGCCAAGGAGCAGGAGCGGCTGGAAGCGATCCTCGCCGCGGGCGACGCGCACACGCTGGAGAACCAGCTGGAGGTCGCGGCCGACGCGCTGCGCCTGCCGCCGTGGGACGCGGTGATCGGCAAGCTGTCGGGCGGCGAGAAGCGCCGCGTCGCGCTGTGCCGCCTGCTGCTGCAGAAGCCGGACATGCTGCTGCTCGACGAACCGACCAACCATCTCGACGCCGAGTCGGTGGAGTGGCTCGAGCAGTTCCTGGCGCGCTACACCGGCACCGTGGTCGCCGTCACCCATGACCGCTACTTCCTCGACAACGCGGCCGAGTGGATCCTCGAGCTCGACCGCGGCCGCGGCATTCCGTGGAAGGGCAACTACACCGAGTGGCTGCAGCAGAAGGAAGACCGGCTGAAGCAGGAGGACAACCAGGAAAAGTCGCGCCAGAAGGCGATCCAGAAGGAGCTGGAGTGGGCACGGCAGAACGCCAAGGGCGGCCGCTCCAAGGGCAAGGCGCGCCTGGCGCGCATCGAAGAGCTGCAGTCGGTCGACTACCAGAAGCGCAACGAGACCAACGAGATCTTCATCCCGCCGGGCGAGCGCCTGGGCAACAAGGTGGTCGAGTTCAAGAACGTTTCGAAGCGGTTCGGCGACCGCCTGTTGATCGACGACCTGAGCTTCATGGTGCCCGGCGGCGCGATCGTGGGGATCATCGGTCCCAACGGCGCGGGCAAGTCGACCCTGTTCAGGATGATCACCGGCCAGGAAAAGCCGGACTCGGGCACGATCGAGATGGGCCAGACGGTGCAGCTGGCTTACGTCGACCAGAGCCGCGATACGCTGGAAGGCGACAAGACCGTGTTCGAGGAAGTGTCCGGCGGCCTGGATATCCTCAACATCAACGGCACCGAAATCCAGTCGCGCGCCTACATCGGCCGCTTCAACTTCAAGGGCCAGGACCAGCAGAAGCGCGTGGGCTCGCTCTCGGGTGGTGAACGCGGACGCCTGCACATGGCCAAGACCCTGCTGCAGGGCGGCAACGTGCTGCTGCTCGACGAACCGTCCAACGACCTGGACATCGAGACCCTGCGTGCGCTGGAAGACGCGCTGCTGGAGTTCCCGGGCAACACCTTCGTGATCAGCCATGACCGCTGGTTCCTTGATCGCATCGCCACCCACATCCTCGCCTTCGAAGGCGACAGCCACGTGGAGTTCTTCCAGGGCAACTATCGCGAGTACGAGGAAGACAAGCGCCGCCGCATGGGCGACGACGCCGGTCCCAAGCGCCTGCGGTTCAAGGCGCTGAAGTGACGGCACGCGCAACGCGCGTGCTGTCATCCCGAGCGCAGCGAGGGATCCCGGGCAGATCGTCATTCCCGCTAAAGCGGGGATCCAGCGTCTTTGCCCCGGATGCATGAATGACACTGGGCCCCCGCCTTCGCGGGGGCAACGGGAAGCGCGATGACCTTCACCGACAAGCTCTGCACACGCTGGCATGACGCCGACAGCCTGCTCTGCGTCGGCCTCGATCCGGACCCGGCGAGGTTTCCCACTGGCATGGTGGACGGCCCGGACCGGCTGTTCGACTTCTGCCGCGAGATCGTGGATGCGACCGCGCAGTTCGCGTGCGCGTTCAAGCCGCAGATCGCGTATTTCGCCGCGCATGACGGCGGCGAGGACGCGCTGCAGCGACTGCTGGCGCACATCCGCGCCGCGCATCCGGACCTGCCGGTGGTCCTCGACGCCAAGCGCGGTGACATCGGCAGCACCGCGCAGCAGTACGCAGCGGAGGCCTTCGACCGCTACGGGGCCGACGCAGTCACGCTCAATCCGTACATGGGCCGCGATTCGGCGGACCCGTTCCTGCAGCGCAGCGACCGCGGCTGCATTTTCCTGTGCCACACCTCCAATCCGGGCGCACGCGACTTCCAGGAACTCCTGGTCGACGGCCAGCCGCTGTACCAGCACATCGCGCGCACCATCGCCGGCGAATGGAACGGCAACGGCAACTGCGCGCTGGTGGTGGGCGCGACGTTCCCCGGCGAGCTCAAGCGTATCCGCGACATCGTCGGCGACATGCCGCTGCTGATCCCGGGCGTGGGCGCGCAGGGCGGCGACATCGAGGCGGTGGTGCGCAACGGGACGACTGCCGATGGCACCGGGCTGATGATCAACTCCTCCCGCGGGATCCTGTATGCCTCGGGCGGCGCGGATTACGCGTCGGCGGCGGCGGACGCGGCGCGCTCATTGCGGGACGCGATCAATCGCTACCGCTGAGTCACGGCGAGTCAGGCTGTGCCCGCAGGCTCGACCACGTCGAAGACCTGCCGCAGATAGGACAGATACCCCGGGTCGTCGCACATCGTCTTGCCCGGCGCATCGCTGAGCTTGGCAACGGGCTGGCCATTGCAGCGGACCATCTTCATCACGATGCCGAGCGGCTTTGGCCCCAGGTCGTTGGTGAGGTTGGTGCCCACGCCGAACGACATCAGGCAGCGGCCCTTGAAGTGCGCGTACAGCCGCATGACCTCGTCGATGTCGAGCCCGTCGCTGAACACGAAGATCTTGTTGCGCGGATCGACCTTGTTCGCGGCCAGGTGCGCGATCAGGCGTTCCCCCCAGGCCACCGGATCACCCGAGTCGTGGCGCATGCCGTCGAACAGCTTGCAGAAGTACATGTCGAAGTCGCGCACGAACGCGTCCAGCCCGATCACGTCGGTCAGCGCGATGCCGAGGTCGCCGCGGTACTCGCGGGCCCAGCCCTCGAACGCGGCCACCTGCGAATCGCGCAGGCGCGGACCCAGCGCCTGGTAGGCCTGCAGCCATTCGTGCGCCATCGTGCCCTGCGCGACCAGGCCGTGGCGACGGGCCAGGTCGACGTTGCTGGTGCCGGAGAACTTCTCGCCAAAGCCCCGCACAAGGCGCGGGATCAGCGCTTCGTGCCAGGCGCGCGACCAGCGCCGGCGCGTGCCGAAATCGGTGATGCGGCAGTCCTCGTAGCCGACCGCATCGTTGATCCGGTCGAGCTTGGCCTGCAGCCGGCGCAGTCCTTCGGCCTCGTCGGGCGCGCCGAAGGTGTCGCGGAAATGGACCTCGTTGATGATCGCCAGCAGCGGCACCTCGAACAGGATGGTGTGCAGCCAGGGGCCCTTGACCTCCAGCTCGATCGCGCCGGGCTCGGCGTCGGACGCGCGCAGGGTGACGTACTTGCGCTGCAGCCGGAACAGCGCGAGGAAGTCGACGAAGTCGGACTTCATGAAACGCAGCCCGCGCATGTAGTCCAGTTCGTCGCTCGACAGGCGCAGCGTGCACAGGTGGTCGATCTCCTCCGAGATCGCATCGATGTGCCGCGCGAGGTCGACGCCGGGCGTGCGGCAGCGGAAGCGGTATTCGGCCTGCGCGCCGGGGTGCTGGTGCAGCACCGCCTGCATCATCGTGAACTTGTACAGGTCGGTGTCGAGCAGGGATTCGATCACGGTCATCGTTGTTCCGGGCTGGTACGACACTCTATCGATCCGGCCCACATTTTGTAGGAGCGCCTTCAGGCGAGATCGCATGCACGGTCCCGTCGAACGTCCGTTCGCGGCTGAAGCCGCTCCTGCAACGTGCTGACCGGATCAACGGTTGGGCCTGTCAGGCCTTCGCCCACTGCCGCAGCGCCGCCAGCGGGAACCGCAGCCAGATCGCCGACCAGACCGCCACCCGCGCCGGCCACGACACCTGCGCGGCATCGAACTTGCGGAAATAGCGCCACAGGCCGCGGTGCTTGTGCCACTCCACGAACAGCGGCCGCGAGCGGCTCGACACCCCGCGCAGGTGCAGTACGCGCACGTCGTTGGCCACGGCGACGCGCGCGCCCGCCTCCCGCGCGCGGCGACACAGGTCGAGGTCCTCGGCATGCAGGCGGTAGCCGGTGTCGAAGCCGCCGATGCGGTTGAACAGCGCGCGCGGCATCAGCATCAGCGCGCCGGACACCGCATCGACGCTCTGCACGGCGGTACTGTCGTCGGGCATGACCGCCAGTTCCCGCGCACCGCGATCGTGCAGCATCGCGGCGAAGGCGGGATCGCGGCGGCGGGCCGCCGCATCGCGCTGGTCGTGCTCGTCCACCAGGTCCGCGCCGAGCAGGCAGTTGCCGCCAAGCGCGGTGGCATGGTCGAGCAGGCGCGAGAGCGCATCGGCTTCGAGCAGGCAGTCGGGATTGACGAAGGCCAGCCAGGCGGCGTCGCTGTCGCGCGCGCCCTGGTTGCACGCGACCGAGAATCCGGGGTTGTCCGGGTTGCCGATGAAGCGCAGGCGCGGGTCGAGCGAGGCGTGACGCTGGACCAGTGCAAGCGTCTGATCGGTGGAGCCATTGTCCACGATGCGAATCTGGCGCACGCCACGCGCCGCGCGCAGGCGTGACAGGCAATCGTCGATGGTGGCTGCGCTCTGGTAGCTGACCACGATGGCGGCGATGCCGGGACCCTCGGACATCAGCCGACCTCCGCGGACGTGGCGGGATCGGCGCCGGCGTCGCGATCTTCATCGGGAACCGGAAACAGCTCCTGCTGCAGGCGCGGCCCCTCCGCATCGGCGTTCCGCTGCACGAGCTGTTCGCGAACCTGCCGCAGCGGGTCGTCCATCAGGAAGTTCGCCAGCCGCGGGTGCCAGCCGGGCCAGCGCGCGCCCAGAGCATCCATGTCGCCATCGGCCGGCCCGCCCTCGCCGCCGCGCGCGACGAAGGCGGTTTCGCACAGCACGTTGCGCCAACCCAGGCCAGACAGGCGCAGCGACAGATCGATCAGCGCGGCGTACCAGGAGCGGTAGCTGGCGGCGTCGAGGCCGCCCGCCCTGCGCCGTGCGCTGCCGCGCAGGATCACCGCGTGCGCGACGGCGGCCGGCAGTTCCGGATGCAGCGGCGGCATGGCCGCGCAGGCGCGCGCGATGTGGCCAGCGTCTGCAGGCATCGGCGACACCTCCCCGACCCGCGGCCATGCCGCCACTTCGCCGGCGTTGCACCAGGGCGTGGCGCTGGCGATCGATGCATCGCGCGCGAAGCAGGCGGCCAGCTGCGCGGCCCAGCCCGGCGCCGGCACCGCATCTGGCGCGAGCACGATCGCGTCGGCATCGCCGCAGGCGGCCAGCATCTGGTCGATATGCGCGACCTCTCCGAGGCGGCGGTCGCGGCGGGTGTAATCGGCCTGCAGCGGCGTGTTCGCCAGCCAGCGCTCGATGATCGCCAGCCCGCGCGGACCGGCCTGGGCGTCGTCGGCCAGCCACACGCGCGTGCCCGCCGGCGTTCCGGCATCGAGCGCGGCCAGGCAGGCATCGAGCGCGTCATCGTCCGCGCCGACCGGCAGCAGCACGACCGGTACGTCAGCCATGTGGGTCATCGCACGCGTCCACGCGCATTCAGTCCTGCTTGGCCCGGTTCAGCGGCTCCATCGCGCGGAAGCGGCGGCTGTATTCGTCGGTCAGGGTGCGCGCCTCGTTGACATCGCGAATGATGGTCGGCGTCAGCAGGATGATCACCTCGGTCCGCGAGGTGCTGGATGTCTGCCGTCCGAACAGACCTCCCAGCACGGGAATCCGGCTGAGGCCCGGGAAGCCCGCCGAACCGCGACCGACCTGGTCGCGGATCAGGCCCGCCAGCATCACCGTATCGCCGCTGCGCACCGCCGCCTCGGTCTTCATCTTGCGCGTGTCGATGCGCACGTTGCCGTTCTCGTCGGCGGTCGCCTGGTCGCCCGGGGTGCTGACTTCCTGGACGATGTCGAGGAACACCATGCCGTCGCTGGTCACGCGCGGCCGTACATTGAGGATCGTGCCCGTCTCCAGGTACTGCACCGAGGTGAAGCTGTTGTCGCTGCCCAGGATGGGATTGACGCTGACCGTCGAGATCGGGATGCGGCTGCCGACGTTGAGCGTGGCCTCGGCGTTGTTGCGGGTCATGATGGACGGCGACTGCAGCACGCGAAGATCGGTCACTTCGTCCAGCGCGCTGATGATCGCGGCCGCATTGCGCCCGAGGAAAGTCCAGGACAGCCCGGGGCCCACGCCGCCCGTGGTCGAGCCGGCGACGTTGCCCGCAATCGCACTCCAGGTGGTGCGGCCTTCCGCCGACGGCAAGCCGGCATCGGTCACCGCCCGCTCGAAGAACCAGTTCACCCCGTAGCGCAGGTCGCCTTCCAGCACGACCTCGGCGATCTGCGCCTCGATGTGCACCTGCAGCGGCATCACGTCGAGCCGCTCGACCACTTCCCTGATCGACTTCCACGCCGTGGGCGTGGTCCGCACCAGCAGCGCATTGGTCTCGTCGAGCGCGGACACGCCGACGCGGTCGCCCTCGATCTCCAGCGTGACGCCGCTGGCGCCGCCGCGGTCCTGGCTCAGCGACAGCGAACCGCCGCCCGAGCCCGAACCCGAGCCGCCCATGCCCGAATCCATCGAGCCCATCGAATCACCGCCGCCGAACTTGGCGCCGTCGCCGCCGGTGCCGCTGCCGCTGCCGATCATGGCAGGCGTCAGCCCCGGCATCAGCGAAGGCCCGCCGCCATCGCCGCCGGAACGCCCGGAGCTGCCGCCGAACACTTCCGACAGGCGCTCGGCCAGGTCGCGCGCGCGGATGTACTTGAGCTCGTACGAGTACAGCCGCGCGCCGGCACCGGCGCTGTCGATGCGCTCCAGCCAGTCCTGGATGTCGTCGAGGTAGTCCGGCTGCGGGGTGATCACCAGCACCGCGTTGGCGCCTTCCAGCGGCATGAAGCGGAACATGCCCGCCACCGGCGACTTGCTCTGCTCGCCGAACACCTTTTCAAGATCGGCCACGACGCGCGTGGCCTTGCCGCTCTGCAGCGGAAACACGCCCACCGACATGCCCGACAGCCAGTCCACGTCGAAGATCTCGATCGTGCGCAAGTAGTTTTCCAGCTCCACGCGCGAACCGGACACGGTGATGGTGTTGCGGCCATTGTCGGCCGCAACGATGGCGTTGGGGCGCGCATAGGGTTCGAGCACCTTCTCCATCTCGGTGGCCGAGATGTAGCGCAGCGGCACCACCCGCACCTCGAAGCCGCGCGCAGCGGCAGCGCCGCCGGTGCGGGGCGCGACGGTGCCCGAGGGCAGCGCCGCATCGGCCGGCACGATCTGGTACATGCCGCCGCTGTAGACCATGCGCGCGTTGTTGTCGGCCAGCGCGCGTTCGAGCAGCACGTAGGCCTGGGCCGGGCTCACCGTGCGCGGCGTGGCCAGCGTCACCGTGCCCTGCACGCCCGGGGCGATGGTGTAGTTCTGGCCCAGCATGTCGCCGAGGATGGCCTTGACCACCGCATGCAGCGGCTCACCCTCGAAGTTGAACGAGGCCTCGCCGCTGCTGCCGCCAAGGTTGGGCGGCGCGGCTGCGGCCGCGCCCTGGTTGATGACCTGGCCGCTGCCGCGGCGGATCTGCGCGCGCGGGCCTTCGTCATCCTCTTCCAGCGGCTCGGCCTGGATGCCGGCCTGCCCGGGCGCGGCGGCCGCGGGTGGACGCTGCTGCGCCCGCGAGACCGTTGGCGAGGGCATCGAGGCACAGCCGGCCAGCAACATGGACAGGAAGGCCGCGACGGCGGATTGGCACAGGGATCGTGAGGTCATCGGCGCAGTCTATTGGTTCTCGTTGGCGGGCTGGCCCGAACGCGCCCGGTCTTCCTGGCGCAGCCGGGCGCGGCGTTCCTCGATGCGGCGGCGGATCATCTCCACCTGCTCCTGCGCCGCTTGCTGCTGGGCCGCGGCCGTTGCGGCGTCCGCAGGGGCGGCGGCGCCCATGGCGTCCTCATCGGTTTTTTGGGACGGCTGCGATCCACCGGTTGCGTGCGGGGCGGCGCCCACGTCGCCCTCGACCATCCCCGCCGACGCCGCGACGTTGGCCCCGGGCGTGGAGACCGGCGAGGACATCGGGGTCGGTGCCTGTCCGCCGCTGCCGTCGAACACCCGCAGCTCCAGGCTGCGCTCGCCCTCCGGCCCGGCGAATACGGCGCTGCGCGCCGCGACCGACTGCAGCACCCAGCCGGGCGCGGCATCGGGCGCGCCGCCCAGCTTGACCCGCACCGGCTCGCCACCGCCGGCCGGCTGCAGGATCACCATCTGCAGCGCCGGCGTACGCAGCACGCTGCTCAGCACGTAGTCGAAGTCGTTGCTCGCGCCCTCGGCCTCGCCCATCGGATCGATCGCGAACGGCTGCGGCCTGCGGTTGTCGGTGAACAGCGGACGCGCGGCGACATCGGCGTACTGCGCCATCGGACCAAGCCGTTGCGCGCCGGGCGCAGCCGGCTCCGGCAGCGCCTGGCGCAGCGAGGGATCGTCGTCGAGGCGATCGATGCTGCCGCCCATGCCGAACATCGCCAGGATCCAGACGCACAGCGCCCAGCCTGCCAGCCCGGCGTACAGCCAGGTGCGCGCACCGACGTCCTCAGCGCGCATCGGCGGCCACCGTTGCGGGCGCGGGCTGCAGGTAACCGTACAGGTCGAAGCTCGCGTCCACGCCGCCGCCGCTGCCCTGGTTGCCGCTGAACTGGTAGCGCTGGGCAAGGATGTTGAGATTGTCGACGAACAGCCGCGGCGAGCCGCTTTCCAGCGAATGCAGCACCGCGGCGAGTTCGGCATTGCCGCAGGTCAGCCGCACCTGCACGGTGGCGCGCGGGAAACGCTGCTGGCGCGAGTCGTTCATCGGCTGGCGGTTGCTGATCGCGCAGCTGCGGTTGCCGGGGCTGGCCTCGACCACGGCCTGTTCCAGCCGCTGCACCAGGGCCGAGGTCGCCAACTGCACGTTGGCCTCGGCCATGAAGCCCGGCGCGCTGCCGGCCGCGGCGCGCGCGGCTTCCAGGCGTTCGCGCACCTCGGGCGCCTGCTGCAGTCCTGTTCGCGCGCGCAGGTCTCGCTCGCGCAGGCCTTCGATGCGCGCGTTGGTCTCGAGCATGGGCACCGTCCACCACGGATGCACCAGCAGCAGATAGGCGAGCGCCAGCACGCCGGCCAGGATCGCCAGCGCCAGCCAGCGGTCGCGGCTAGTGACCTCCGGCTGCATCGCTCGTCTCCGCGGTGGACGCCGCCACGCCGGGGCTGGCATCGGCCACGGTCAGGGTGGCGGTCAGGGTGAAGCGGTCCATGCGCGTGCGCGGATCAGGCTGCAGCGCGCCGGCCAGGGTCGGCTCGGACCACAGCGGCGAACCCTGCAGCCGGGCGACCAGGGCGGAGGCCTCGCGGCTGAGGCCGATCAGCAGGATGCGGTCGCCTTCCACCGACAGCTTTTCCAGGAAGGTGTCGTCGGGCAGGCGCCTGGCGAGTTCATCCATCACCTCGACCATCGTCGGCCGGCCCGCGCGCGCGTCGCGCAGGAAGGCGCCGCCTTCGATCAGATCGAGCAGCTGGCGCTTTTCCAGCGAGGCGCTGCGCGCGCGCTCGACTTCGGCTTCGACCTGCTGCGCGAAGAAGTCCGCCGCCGCCCCACGATTGGCCAGCATCTGCCACATGCCGGCAAGCAGGGCCAGCAGCGCGACCAGCAGCAGGATCAGGTTGCGGCCGCGCGCGGGATCCTCGCGACGGCTGCGCCCGGCATCGCTGGCGAGATTGACGCCGAGCGGAATGCCGTCCGCTTCGGCCACATCGACGCCGGCGAGGGTCGAAGCCAGCGGGCCGACCCCGGCCAGCGCGGCATCGAGCGTCGCGCGCGGCACCACCACAAGTTCGGCTTCGATCTGGTCGCCGCCACGGCGGCCGAGCGGCCGCGCGTCGTAGCTCACTTCGGCCGCGGTGAAGGGCGTCTGCCGGTCGATTTCGAAACCCAGCACTTCGCGCAGCCGCTCGCCGGCCGCCGCAGGCAGGGTCAGACGCCGGCGCAGCACCGCCGTGCCCGGCAGCAGCAGCCAGCGCGGGACCCGCGCCATCGCCGGCGACAGCAGCCGCGCCAATGGATCACCCTGTTCCGACAGCTCGCGCGCAAGCGGAAGGTCGGCCAGCATGCGCACGCCGTCGCCGCGCCACAGCGACAAGCGCAATCCTTCCCCGACCGGCTCCAGCAGCAACCGCTGCGGCGAGAGTCCGAACAGGTCTCGCACGCGCGCCGGCAGCCATGCCGCCAGCGAGCGCGTCCACCACTGGCGGAAGCCGCGCAGGCGCGGGCGCAGCGAGCCGTCGACACGGCGCAGACCGCCGCGCAGGGCGGACGGCGTTGCTGTGGATTGTTCGACCACGGCCATCATCGCGGTGACGCGCCCTCCTCCCATCTCATGACCGTGAATGCGGATCCGGGCACGCCGCTGGGCCCCAGCCGGATCACGGCGCGCAGGACGGATTGCCGCCCATCCCTGAGCCGTGCATGGCTGTCGATACTATACGTGCCGCTGCCTGCGCCCACGAACGAGGCATCCCCGGGCTGCGGTGGGCGTTCACGCCCCGCCAGCACGGGTGCGACGTCGATGCCCATCGATTGCAGCACCGCCGACGTGGCGAAGCGCGCATCCGCCACCGGCAGCCCGCTGAAGATGGTCAGGTGCGGCGCCAGTTTCGCGAACAGCGCAGGCGTCATGCCCAGCACCTGCTCCACTTCGGCCACGGTTTCGAACGGCGCGTCCTTGGCGCCCCAGGCCAGGCCGGCGGCGGCGTACTGCGGATCCTCGGCGCCGCCCTGCGGCTGGGTCATGTCGTCCGCATCGCGCCAGTCCACGATCGCGGCCGCGACCGCGTCGGCCTGCTGCGGCTCGGCGCCGACTGCGCGCATCAGCGCCGACAGGCTGGCGCCCTCGGCGGCGTTGAGGTCGAGCTTGCCGGACTCGTCGACGATGCGGACCTCGATCTCGGCATCGGCAAAGCGCCAGCGGTACGGGCGGCCGTCGGGCAGCCACTGCAGGCTCGGATCGGGCACCGAGACACGCGTGGCCGCGTATTCGAGGCCCGCGCGCGCAGCCTGCGCCGCAACCAATCCGCTGCCCAGGG
This sequence comes from Luteimonas sp. A482, assembly GCF_054072655.1. Classification (NCBI taxonomy): domain Bacteria; kingdom Pseudomonadati; phylum Pseudomonadota; class Gammaproteobacteria; order Lysobacterales; family Lysobacteraceae; genus Luteimonas; species Luteimonas sp. A482. Next base: position 10,551 of record NZ_JBSVRO010000004.1, on the reverse strand, counting down.
TGCGCCCCTGCATGTATTCGGTGCGCGCCGTCATCGCGAACGCACCGATCAGCGCCGCCAGCAGCGCGATCAGCCACAGCACCAGGATCAGCGCGGCGCCGCGGGCGGATGCGGGACAGGGCCGCCTCACGGCACCATCCCGCCTAGGCGCTGCGGCAGCATCACCACCAGCGGCGGCCAGGCGCCGCCGCTGCGGCTAGCCAGCTCCACCGACACCTGCAGCGGCAGCATGTCCACCTGCTCCCAGGTGTCGGTCCATTCGCCGAGCAGCCCGTCCTCGCCGAGGCCGCGGTAGCGGAAGCGCGCTTCGGCCAGGTCGGGCACCAGGGTTTCGGGCGGGCGCGCGTCGCCGTCCTCGATCGTGCCGCCGCTGACCGCCATCGCGAACGAGACGGCCAGCCGCGTTCCGCCTTCGCCATCGAGCACCGCGACATCGTGCAGGTGCGGCCCGCCGCGGCCGAGGTAGTTCGGCAGGTCGGCGACGAAGCGGATGCGGTCGGGTTCGCCGATGAAGCGGACCATGCGGCCGCTGTCCTCATCGATGGCGAACGCGATCGGCGCGGCCGAGGCCAGGCGTCGCCGCAGGAATCCGTCGACCGCGCGCATGCGCTCGCTGCGCGCGGCGATCAACTCGCCGCGTTCCACCGTCGCGGTCGCGGCGCGCAGGGTGGAGAAGGCCAGCGCCAGGCCGAGCGCAAGCAGGGTGGTGGCGAGCAGGATTTCGATGAGGGTAAAGCCGCGCTGCGAGCCACGGGCCCGCGCCCTGCAAATCGGGCCGTCGCCGCGCTGCGAGCCTCGGGCCGGCGGCGTGTAAATGGTGCCGTCGCCGCGCCGCGAACCACTGGCCGGCGACCGGCAAACGAGGCCGTCGCCACGGCTGACGCCAGTGAATAGCCTACCGGTACCGCCAGAAGTTGAACCAGGATGCGCATGTTCCCGACCAACGTCGATGCATCGCGACGATCGCTTCGCTCCTGCCCCCACCCCAGCCCTCCCCCGCAGGCGGGGGAGGGAGCAAAGGCCGATGCGGATGTCGCCGACGCGGGCCACTCCGTGCGTGCCGACGACCTCCCCTGCCTGCGCAATTGCCCCCTCCCCCGCCTGCGCACTTGCCCCCTCCCCCGCCTGCGCATTGGCTCCCTCCCCCGCCTGCGGGGGAGGGTTGGGGTGGGGGCCCGGCCGCAGCCGCGCCACCACCGACACCAATCCATGTCGATCAGGCACCAGCCGCCTCATCCCGACAGCCCCGACGGATCCGGCTGCACCAGCCGCAGCGTCTCCAGCTGCAGGCGCTCGCGCGGCCCGCCTTCGCCCCAGGTCACCACCAGCCGCAGCTGCAGCAGCTGCGGCGCATAAGGATCCGACTGCGGCGCAGGGGGACGGTCGCGGTCCACGTACGGCGCCACCTCCAGCACCCAGTGATAGCGTCCGCCGCCGAATTCGCCGTCGCGTCGGCCGGGGGCCAGCACCTCGCCCACGCCCACCTCGTCCAGCAGCGACTGCGCATGCAGCACCGCGCGTCCGCTGTCGGCAGCCCAGCGCACCTGCCGCGTGCCGCCGGACAGCGCGCCCAGCAGCAGGCTCAGCGCAACGCCCAGCACGGCGAAGGCGACGATGACCTCGAGCAGTGAATAGCCGCGCTGCGAAGAACGGACCCCCGCACCGCCAGTGAGGCCGTCGCCACGGCTGACGCCGACAAATGGCCCGGCCAACGCCGATTCGCTGCCCAATACCCGCCATGGCGCCCGCATCCTGTCGAGCGTGACCGAACCGTTCTCCTGCAGCGCACAGCGACTCATCGCCCCACCTCCCCGCGTCGCAGCGTTACCTCGCCCGTGAGCCAGGCCACGTCGATGTTCCAGGCTGCATCGCGCATGCGCAGCTGCACTCGTCCGCCGGTCGAGGCGCCATCGCTGAAGAACACGATCGCGCCCACGCCCTCGCCGGGCTGCACTTCGCGTGCGCCGGTGAACTGCACGTCCAGCGATTCGGGGATTTCACCGCCGTGCCCGTCCGCGCCCTGCCAGGCGCGCGCGGCGGGATCGATGGTGAATTGCTGGGTGGTACCGGTGGCGATCGCGCGCGTGCGCGTGAAGCGCAGCTGCGCGGCAAGCTCGCGTGCGCTGGAGCGCAGCTCCATGCGGTCGAAGCCACCGGTGAGGATGCCCGCGGCCAGCAGGCCGGTCGCTGCGATCAGGGCCATGACCAGCAGGATCTCCAGCAGCGTCATGCCGCGCTGGACGCGGCACGCGGGTCGTGGCGCCGGAGGCGGCGCAGGCCTGCGCAACACGGCCGCGTCCGCGCCGCCGGCGGCGGACGATGGCCATCGCATGCCCGTGCCGTTGCGCACTGCGCGCCCGTGTGCCGCGTCAGTCGTTGCGGATGTCCGCATCGACGCTGTCGCCGCCCGACTTGCGGTCGGCGCCTAGACTGACGATGTCGTAGGGCCGGCCATCGCCGGGCGCGCGGTACTCGAGCGGCGTGTTCCAGGGATCCTTGAGTTCGGATTCCCTGGCATACGGCCCCAGCCAGCCGACGGCGCCGCCAGGCTGGGTGACCAGTTGGTCGAGCGAGGCCGGCAGCGTGCCGGTATCCATCTCGAACTGGCTCACCTTGTCGGCCATCGTCTGCACCTGCGCGCGCGCGAGGTTGACGCGGGCACGATCGCCGCCGCCGAGGATGCGCGTGGCCGCGAATGCGACGATGCCACCGATCAGGACCACGACCAGGATGATCTCGATCAGGCTGAATCCGCGCTGCCGGCTACCAACAGACGCGGTTGGAATGACGCCGTCGCCACGGGTAACACCAGCGAATCGCCCGCGCAAAACTCCTTCGGAGCCCGCGCCCCCCGCACCGCCCCGCACCTGAAACCGTCGCTCGCCCATACCAACGTCCTCCTTAATCCCTCGAATTCAGTCCGCAATGATGCGCCCTGCCGCAGTCACTCACCCGATCACGCTGGTCAGGTCATACACCGGCACCAGCACCGCCAGGATCACCGCCATCACCACCAGCGCCAGCACCATCGTGATCGCCGGCACCAGTGCAGCCAGCATGCGGTCCAGCGCCTGACCGGTTTCCTGCTCGAAGGTGTCGGCTGTCTTGAGCAGCATCGCGTCGAGCGCGCCTGACTCTTCGCCCACCTGCACCATCTGCAGCGCCAGGCGCGGGAAACGCTTGCCCTTGCCCAGCGCCGTCGCCAGCCCGACGCCGTTCTTCACCTCTTCCGCCGCAGCTTCGACATCGGCGGCGAGCACGCGGTTCCCGACCACGCTACGGCCGATGCCAAGCGCCGACATCAGCGGCACGCCATTGCGCAGCAGGGTGCCGAGCGTGCGCGCCAGCCGCGCGGTTTCCAACCGCGCCATCATCGGCCCGACCAGCCGCTGTCGCAGCAGCCAGCCATCGAAGCGCGTGCGGAAGGCCACGTCGCGCAGGCGCCGGTCCAGCCACCACAGCGCCAGCGCCGGCACCGCCAGCAGCACGATCCACCAGTCGCGCACGAACAGGCCCAGCGCCAGCACGATTTTCGTGAACAGCGGCAGCGGCGCGTCCAGGCTTTCGTACATCGCCGCGAACTGGGGCACGACGTAGCCGAGCAGGAACATCATCGACAGGCCGACCATCGCCAGCAGGATCACCGGATAGATCAGCGCATTGACCACGCGCCCGCGCAGCAGTCGGCTGCGCTCGAGGTAGTCGGCCAGCCGCTGCAGCGTCTCCTCGAGGCTGCCGCCGGCCTCGCCCGCGCGCACCATGTTGATGTACAGGCGCGAGAACGTGCCGTGCTGTCGCTCCAGCGCGCCGGAGAGCGTGGTGCCGCCGCGCACGGCATCCCGGATTTCGGAAATGGTGCGCCTGGCGGCCGGCTCCTCCGGCAGTTCCAGCAGGATGGTCAGGGCGCGATCCAGCGGTTGTCCTGCACCAAGCAGGGTCGCCAGCTGCTGGGTGAACTGCACCAGGCGCTGGCCTGCGAAAGGCTTCGGCCGCAGCAGCGATCGCCAGGAAGTGCCGCCGCCTGCTTCGCTGGCCAGCCGCGCCTCCACCGGAAGATGGCCCTGCTCCTGCAGCCGCAGCACCACCTCGCTGTCGCTGGCGGCCTCCATCTGCCCGTCCAGCGTCTCGCCGCGGCTGTTGAGCGCCTTGTAGCGGTACAGGGGCATCAGGCGCTCATGCCTCTTCCGTCACCCGCAGCACTTCCTCGAGCGTGGTCACGCCGGCGAGCGCCTTGGCCAGGCCGTCCTCGTACATGGTGCGCATGCCGTGCTGGCGCGCGATCTGTTCGAGCTCGCCCATGCCGGCGTGGCGCATCACCGCGCGCCGCAGCTCATCGTTCATGACCATGAACTCGACGATCGTCGTGCGCCCCAAGTAGCCGGTCGGCGCGATCGCCGAGCCGCGCGGCCGATACAGGAAGACCTCGCCCTCCGGCTGGAAGCGGCGCAGACCGAACTTGTCGATCTCCTCGGGCGACGCAGCGTATTTTTCCGCGTGCGTGGGTTCGAGCCGCCGCACCAGGCGCTGGGCGAGGATGCCGTTGACCGTCGAGGTCAGCAGGTAATCCTCGACGCCCATGTCGAGCATGCGGGTGATGCCGCCGGCGGCGTTGTTGGTGTGCAGTGTGCTGAGCACCAGGTGGCCGGTGAGCGCGGACTGGATCGCGATGCGCGCGGTTTCCAGGTCGCGCATCTCGCCGATCATGATGATGTCGGGGTCCTGGCGCACGATGCTGCGCAGGGCGTTGGCGAAATCCAGCCCGATCTGCGGCCGCGCCTGGATCTGGTTGATGCCCTCGATCTGGTACTCGACCGGATCCTCGACGGTGATGATCTTGACGTCGGGCGTGTTGAGTTTGCTGAGCGCGGTGTACAGCGTGGTGGTCTTGCCCGAGCCGGTCGGGCCGGTGACCAGCAGGATGCCGTGCGGCTGCTCAAGCACGCGCTGGAATGCGGGAAGGAAATCCCCCGTGAAGCCGAGCCGTTCGAAGTCGAACACCACCGTCTCGCGATCGAGCAGGCGCATCACCACGCTCTCGCCGTGCGCGGTCGGGACCGTACTCACGCGCAGGTCCAGCTCCTTGCCCTGCACGCGCAGCATGATGCGGCCGTCCTGCGGCAGGCGGCGCTCGGCGATGTTGAGCTTGGCCATGATCTTGATGCGGCTGATCACGGCCGCCGTGAGGTTGCTCGGCGGGCTCTCGCCCTCCTCGAGCACGCCGTCGATGCGGTAGCGCACCTTGAGCCGGGTCTCGAACGGCTCGATGTGGATGTCCGAGGCGCGCAGTTCGACGGCGCGCTGGATGACGAGGTTGACCAGGCGGATCACCGGCGCTTCGCTGGCGAGATCGCGCAGGTGCTCGACATCATCCATGTCGGCGCCGCCTTCGCCGTCGGCGGTCTCGACGATGGCGCCCATCGCGCTGCGGCCCTGGCCGTGCCAGCGCTCGATCAGGTCGTCGATCTCCGAACGCAGCCCCACCGTCGGCTCGATCGCGCGGCTGGTGGCCAGTCGCACGGCGTCGAGCGCGTAGCGGTCGTGCGGGTCGGCCATCCACAGCACCAGGCGCCCGTCCTGTTCGCCGATCGGGCACAGGTGGAACTGTCTGAGGAAGCGTGCGCTCAGTGGCTGCGCCTCGGACAGCGTCTCTGGCGGCGCGTCGGGCAGGTCCTTGGCGCCTAGCAGGCGCAGTTGCAGCGCGCTGGCGCAGGCTTCGGCGTGGTCGCGCTCGGAGACCAGGCCCAGCCTGGACAGCAGCGACAGGATGCCGCCGCCGGTCTCTTCCTGCAGGCGGCGCGCGCGCGCAAGGTCCACTTCCTTGAGTTGCTGGCGATCGAGCAGCGCGGCGACGATGCGGTCCTCCGCGTCCTGCGCCACGGACTCGCTGACGGGAGCATCGGGGATCGCGTTCACGTTCGGCATCCGTCGGGGGCCACGACTTTAGCAGCTTGCGCCGCGGGCGCCGGCAAGGCGATGCCGCACGTGTCCAGGCTGGGGCCGGGATTCATGCGTGCATAACACAAGAGCCCCGGACCAGCCGGGGCTCCTGCGTTCAGCGATGCAGCAATCAGTTGTGGCGGGCCTGCAGGCGCACGTTGCTGTAGGCGCGCGCGGCAGTCAGCTTGATGTAGTAGGTGCCGGCTTGCGGCGCATTGATCCGCACGGTCTCGTTGTTGCCGGGCCGCGCCGAACGGAAGTCCGCGTCGGCATCGGTCGGCTCCTCCTCGAAGCTGACCAGGAGGTTGACGTCGCCGCTGCCGCCGGTGGTGGTGATGCTCAGCGGCCCGCTGGCTCCGGCGGGCAGGGTGATGCTGTAGAGCGTCTCGCTGCCGGCCGTGCCGGACAGACCGGTGACGGCCACGCGATTGACGATCGGCGTCGCGTCGGGCGCGCAGTCCAGCTCGCACGGCGGCTCGATCGCCTTGGCCACCGCGCCCGCGGCATTGAGGATGCCGGGGCCGATCGGCTGCGCGGCCGTGGGCGCGACGGTGAACGGCGTCACCGTGTCCTGCAGCACCTCGAGCACTTCGGCGGGCGTGAGCAGCGGCATGCCGGCATCCAGGCGTGCGCCCTGCACCAGCGCGACCACGCCGGCGACGTGCGGCGCGGCCTGCGAGGTGCCGGCAGAGCCACCGTAGCCGCCGTTGGAGCCGTCTGGTGCGATCTGGTCGGCCGGCAGCGGCGTCGTGTCGCTGGGATTGACCGCCTGCCAGATGAAGCCGTCGTAGATCTGCGCGCCGCCGCTGCCGTCATTGGCGTAGACGCCGCCGCCCGGCGCCGAGATCTCGATGCCGTCGCCGAAGTTTGAGTAGTACGCGCGCCGGCTGGTCACGCCATTCGAGGCCACGGTGATCACGCCGGGGCAGTTGCCGGGCGAGTAGCCCGAGGTGTTGGCGTTCTGGTTGCCGGCGGCGACCACGACCACCGCGCCCAGTGCATTGGCCTGTGCGACCGCATCGGCCTCGTACTCCGTGCAGGCCCCAGAGCCGCCGAGGCTGAGGTTGATCACGTGCGCGGGGTTCGGGTTGAGCGGCATGCCCTCGACTTCACCGCCCGCGGCCCAGACGATCGCGTCGGAGATGTCGGTGTCGTATCCGCCGCAGTGGCCGAGCACGCGGATCGGCAGCACGTTCGCGTTGTAGGCGATGCCGGTCATGCCGACCCCGTTGTCGGTGGCCTGCGCGCCAGCGGTGCTGGCCACGTGGGTGCCGTGCCAGGAGCTGTAGCGCTGCTGGCAGGTTTCCGCGCCGGGGTAGCCGATGGTCCAGTCGCCCAGGTCCCAGCCGCCGGGCACGCGGTCGTCGGTGTCGCGGCCGGAGACGAACGCATCGGTGATGAAGTCATAGCCCGCGTCGGCGAACGAGGTGTCGACGTCCGGGTGTTCGCTGATGCCGGTGTCGAGCACCGCGATGGTGATGCCGTTGCCGTCGGCCAGGTCCCAGGCCGCCGACACGTTGGCGCCGCCGCGGTTGGGCCCGCCGTCGAAGGTGGCCGAGCCGTCCGGGGCGAGCATATGCCACTGGTATTCGAGGAAGTCGGGATCATTCGGGATGTAGGCCGGCTGCACGCGCGGCAGGCGCACCGCGTCGCGGGCGATCTGGCGCAGGCGATCCGGCCGTACCGAGACCACGTTCGGATCGGCCTTGATCTGGCGCAGCAGGGCATCTGCCTCGACCCGGTCGAGGCTGCGCGAGAGCTTGACCAGCTGCTGGCCAGTCGCGAGCGTGCGCAGGTGGCTGGCGGACGCGGCCCGGCCCTTGGTCAGTGCCGAACGCGACAGCGCCCGGTTGACCGCGGCCACGCCGGCATTGCGGTCGCTCTTCTCGCGCGTGCCCTGGCGGTATTCCACGACAAAGCGGTGGAACGCCTGCTGGTCGCCGAGGCTGGCCGACAGGTTGGCCGTGTCCATCGCGAACTTCGGCTTCTTGGCGGCGATGGCACCGGTCGCGCCAATGGCGGCAATCACCGCGACGGCCAGGGTGCAGGGGAGGATGTTGCGCTTGTTCATGGATTTCCCTCTCGACGAAATGGATCAACTCGCATGGGACGACGCGGGCGGGATCACCGCACGTGCCGCAGTCACCGTCTCAAGCTGGAGCCGTCCCGCGGCTGACGGATGCGCTGCGCGCACCGCGGGAACCGTTGTTTCCGGTTGGGCGGGCGCACCGTGGCGCGCCCGCCCGCACACTCACCAGCCAAAGCCGGCACCGACGCCCACCGAGTTCTCGTCGCCGCTGAACGCGCCACCGATGGTCAGCGTCGCGCGGTCGCTGATCGCGCGCTGGTATCCCAGCGACAGCGCGCTCTCACCGCCCTGGAAACCAAGGCCGACGCCGACCCGGTTCTGGGTGCGGATGCCCGCGGCGCTGGTGGCCATGTTCAGCATCGCCGCACCCATCGCACCCTGGCGGTCGATGCGACGGTCCTGGTCGGTGAATCGCTGCTCGAGCTCGCCCTGGTAGGCCGAGAAGCTGTCGCTCCAGGTGTCGAAGCGCTGGTCGGTGTAGGCATTCGCGGTCGCGACGGCCTGGGTTGCTGTCGACTCGAGCTGGGCGACGTTCACCGCGTCGGTCGCCTGGGTACCGGCCGCGACGTTGGTGACCTGGCGTTCGTTGCCGGCGCTGCCCACCGAGACGGTGTTCGCACGGTCGGCCACCGAACCCTGGCCCAGCGCAACCGAATTCGCGGCGGTGGCAGTCGCGCCATCGCCGACGGCAGTCGATGTGGGCTGCGTTGCCACGGCCCCGTCGCCGATGGCGACCGCGTTCGCGGTGACGACGGTGCCCTGCGTCGTGCCGCCGCCGGTGCCGCCTGCATCGTCGATGCTGGACGTGCCGACGTCGCTTGCCGGATCACCGAGGCGCCGACCGGCCGAGGCAGCGGTCGACTGGCCTGCCGATGCCGACGCGCTCCCCTCCAGCACGCTCAGGCGGCCGTCGAGCACGCTGATCTGTGCATCCACCGCGCCGAAGGCGTCGCCGACGCTGAAGTAGGTGCTGCCCTGGATCATGAAGGCCGGCGCCGACAGCGTGCCGAATGCGGTGACCTCGGATCCGCCGCCGATGATCTGCGCCGTGCTGTCGAGCGCGTCATGGACCTGGCCGCCGGTCACCGCATCGGTGCTGCCCATTGCGACCCGACCCGCGGCCACGTTGGTGACCTGGCGCTCGTTGCCTTCGCTGCCGACCGAGACGGTGTTGTCCTCGTCGGCGACCGAGCCCTGGCCAAGCGCGACACTGTTGCTGGCCTGCGCCAGCGCGCCGACGCCCACCGCCGTCGCATCCAGCGCCACGGCAGCGCTGCCGGCGCCGACCGCGGTGGTGCCGGTCTGGTCGGCGACCGCGTTGAAGCCGACCGCCGTGGCGCCATCGGCCAGCGCGAAGGCACCGCTGCCCAGCGCCGAAGCGCCCTCGCCCGTTGCCGTGGCCGATTCGCCCGATGCCGTTGCGTACTCGCCTTCGACGTATGCGGCGGTGTCGCTGTCGGTGCCGCCGCTCGCGGCGAAGTAGCGCGTGTGCTCGGTCGCACCTTCCAGCTGCCCGACCGTTGCCGCATCGCTGGCCGCGATGCCGTCGCCGACGTTGACGATGCGGCGCGTCGCCGGATGCGTGCCGCCGGTGGCATTGCCCACCGACACCACGTTCGCCTCGGTCGCACGCGAACCCGCACCCAGCGCCACGCTGCTCGCGCCGTTGGCCCAGGCGCTCAGGCCCACCGCCGTGGCGTTGATGCCGGCACCGTAGACGTAGGCGTCGCGACCGATCGCCGTGCCACCCGCCACCGTCGCCCAGGCCAGTTGGCCCACCGAGGTGGCGTTGTCCGCGGTCGCCCGGGCCGAACCGCCCAGCGCAGTGCCGTTGAGACCGGTCGCGTTCGAACTGGTGCCCAGCGCCACCGATGCGTTGCCGCTGGCGGAGGCGGTATTGCCCATCGCGGTGGCGTTCAGGCCACTGGCCGAGGACGAGATGCCCACCGCCGTGGTGCGCGTGTTGCTCGCCGCAGCGGCGTAGCCCAGCGCGGTCGAGAAGTCGCCGGTCGCCTCCGAGAATCCACCCAGGCTGGACGATGCGAGGCCTGAAGCCACGCTGCTGTAACCGATCGACGTGGCCTGCAGTCCGTCGGCCGTAGCGGCCGCACCGGTGGCGGTGCTGAACGTCCCGTTGGCCTGCGCGCCGGCGCCAAATGCGCTTGCGCCGACATCCGAGGCGGTGGTGGTCTGGTCAAGCAGCACTTCGCCCGTGTCCGGGTCCTCGTAATACAGGCTGCCGCCCACTGCGGTCGCGCTGTCGGCCGTCGCGGTGGCGTTGTAGCCCGAGGCCGTCGAGTACTGGCCGTCGGCATATGCGCCGCTGCCGTAGGCCGAGGCACCCTGGCCATAGGCATTGGCCGCTTCGCCCGAGGCAGTCGCATACGCGCCTTCTGCGTACGCACCCACGTCGTCGCTCGGGTCGTCGTCGTTGCCGGTGGCCTGGAAGTAGCGGTTGCTGGCCGTGGCGCCTTCCAGCTGGTCCAGGTTCACCGCGTCGGTGCCCTCGGTGCCTGCCGCCACGT
>NZ_JBSVRO010000003.1:0-399119 GCF_054072655.1 Luteimonas sp. A482 | reverse complement strand
CGACTGCAACACCGTTGTCGCTAAACTCAACCAACGACCGAGGAAACGCTATGGCTTCCAGACCCCGGAACAACGACTACAACAAACTTCAGGGGTGTTGCACTTGGAGTGTTAATTCACCGTGTTTCCCGGTCATTCTCACGAGCTCCCTCTCTACCTCTTGTGGCTGCACCTTGTCCGCAAGGAAAAGCGTATGGCGGCCTCCCGATTCATCAGCAATGTGCAAGACATTGTGGCCGGAGTCACGACCTAGCATGTAGCTCTCAATGGCCGGCCAGTAGATGAGGGAGATCTGGTCTCCTTTCACGATCACGATGCCATTGGGGCCAGAGTCGATTTGCCTAGGGCTGAGCCATCCCGTGACATAGATGAGTAGACCTAGAGGGACACCGATCGCCGGGGCAATCCAGAGACGGGAAGTGCGCTCCAATTGAGTGGCAATGTCCTCGCCAAGGTTCGCCAGCAACCCGACGGCCACGAGGATCGCGGTCCACAGAATTGCCCCTCTCAGCATCTCTTTGCCGAAGAGATTGAAACGCTGCTGTTGCTTAAGCGAAACCGACCACGGCTCACGCCACTTCATAAACACCCTAACGCCTGAGTTAAGCCGAACCGCGCAGTGGAGCCAAAGGCATGGCAAGCTTTTCCTGCCATGCCTTTGGTGTAACGAAGCGGTTTCGGCTTGAACGAATTGTTAGGCGGCAGCTACTGTCCATTGGCCTGACGCGCCTCCTGAAAGAGTTCGGCCAAGTCTGAGCTGGACATAGTGCTGAGATTGTCATATGCCGGCTTTGTAGCAGACTTGGCACCAGTACCCTCACCGTGCAACTCGATGCCGCCATTACCGTCAGGGGTGATGATGAAGACGAAAGGGGTAGCGGGATTTGGTAAGCCGGCAGTCACGACTACAGAGTGTCCGTCAGCACAGCCGTATACCAACCAGTCATTGCCTCCGAATTGCTTTACAGCCGGGCCAATGTTGCACTGGAGAGCCGGCTGCTCGGAAGGTTGCTCAGCGGGCGCACCAGCAACAAGGAGTGTGATGAGAAGGGTTGCGATCATGTCTTCTGCCGCCTAACGCCTGAGTTAAGCCGCGCCGCGAAGCGGCGTCGGCTTGGACGAATTGTTAGGCCCCGCGCGCGGAACTTGTTGCACAGGGATCACCTTGGACCTAATGGTGCCACTGAAGTATCCGCCGCCTTCGAGGAACGCGCAAGGCTGCTGGTACTGGTTGAAGATTCTTGACGGAACCCGGGCGGTAATTAGAACTGTTTCGCCATCGATGGGGAATTTGAATCCGCCCGTGGTATCGCCTCCAATGTTTGGATGAGCCGGATAGCGAGTGCTGGGGGCCGTGCAGTTGAAGATGACGACGGAGAAGTAGAACTGACGTCTTTTGATGGTCCGCGCGTCCGAAGACCTGATGGCCACCTCTACAACCTGCTCAGCTCCCTCGCTGTGCGACACCGCTGAAAGAGGAGCTGGGTTGAACTCACAGCCTTCCAGTGCCAGCAGAAGAACTGCGAGCAATGCGACTGTTGCAAGCAGCCTACCTCCCAGTCGCAGTCTTCTCGCCATAGGGGCCTAACGCTTGAGTTAAGCCGTGCCGCGAAGCGGCATCGGCTTGAACGAATTGTTAGGCCTCATGGCTGGCACACCGCACTGATTGAGCGAATGATCTCGCCCGAAGTGTCCACCTGAAGCCAACAGGATGATTGATGGCTGTAGTACTCGAGGAAGCTACCAGACTCCCGCTCGGCGTGAACAGGTTGACCATAGGTGGCTACCACTTTTGCCGCAGGCGTACCGGGGCACAGGCCTGCCGGGGTGCAAGCATTAGGTGCCGTCGCCTTGAGCTGGAACACGCGGCGCTGCTCGCCTGGGGCCTGCTGCTCTAGCCAGCCAACAAGAACGGTTAGACCGCCGTACTCAAGGACCGTGCCCTCACCAGTCTCAGATCGCTTTGGCGCGGGGCCAAGCATCGCAAGCACTTGTGCTTCCGAGTCTCCGAGAGCGACACCAGCGAGGCTCAGTTCACTGTCCGAAATAGTCGACGTTGTGGCGACGGATGAACTCAGAAGGAGAACGCTCGCGAGGATGCTCTTCATGAGGCCTAACACCTAAGTTAAGCCGAACCGTGTAGTGGAGCGAACCACATGGCAAGCTGTACCTGCCGTGTGGTTTGCGGAACGAAACGGTTTCGGCTTGAACGCATTGTTAGGTGCCGCCCGAACGACGCTTAGGCTTGCACCCCGCAAACTCTGGACTGTCCGAGGGCAGACTAAGATACGTGTAGGCCAGTGGATAGCCCAAGTAGACGTCATTTGTGCGTTGATTCTCCAGTTTGACACCGTCAGGCACAGAGACCTCGAGAGTGTTGGCGTCAAGCCAACGAAGGCCGATGCCATGCTCCAGCGTGTGAAAGGCCACGATGTTGCCACCAAGGCGATGCGAGTCAATGACACAGTCCGTCATGGCTTGGGTTGTTACGCCGCCGGAGCCATAGTTTATTTGGTAGTAGTAGGCAGAGCATTGACCGCCAGGGTGAGTGACTGGAGCGCTTGAGCACGTGGGATAGTCTGCGCTCGGGCAGCCGCCAAGAAAAATTGGCAACGCAATGACTGCTGGAATGAATCGCCGATTTCTCACCAAAGGCACCTAACAACCTGAGTTAAGCCGCGCCGCTCGCGGCTCCTTCCGAAGCGATTTCTACCACGATCTGGACGAGGGCGCGCCGGCCTGGGCGGTGTCGGCTTGAACGACTAGTTAGGGAGAAAGAGCACTGCCCTCCACGACACGCGGGACTCGTTGATCTCAAAGGAAAGTGACCGCAGCGACCATGTGGGTCCGCTTCAACCAACCAAGCGCTCCGTCTGGCCGGACCAACTCCGTTGTCCGACCAGACGGAGCGCTTGGTTGATTCTGAGCGCTGGGCCGATGGGGTCAATCAGGCAAGTACGCTTTCTCGTGTCAGGCTTCTCCCCGAGGCGACGGGGCAGTGCTCTTTTCTGCCTAACAACTAGTAGGCCCCAACACGGGGCGTAGCGCCGACTCTGCGCTGGTCCCTGCATGGAGTCAATCGGGATATTCCTACAGGAATCATCGGCTTATCCCGACTGTGGGCTGCAACACCTCGAAGCCACCATCCGCGATATGCCGGCAAGGAGGCGGATCAAATGGAATATGGCGGCGGCGAGACCGGCGTATTGGGTGAGGATGGAGCGGGCGCGCGACCAAGACTATTGGACGAGGTTCGAGCCCGATTGCGCCTGAAGCACTACAGTTTGCGTACCGAACAGGCGTACTTGTACTGGATCCGCCGGTATATCCGCAGCTCCGGAATGCGCCATCCACGCACGCTTGACGGCCGCGCCGTGGAAGGCTTCCTGAGTCGGCTGGCGTCGCGCGACAACGTGGCTGCGAGTACACAGAACCAGGCGCTGTCGGCACTGCTTTTCCTCTATCGCGAGGTGCTCGCGATGGACCTGCCATGGATGGCGAACGTGGTACGCGCCAAGCGGCCGGCACGGTTGCCTGTAGTGCTCTCGATCGAGGAGGTCGACCGGCTGTTTGTGCAACTGTGCGGGCGCGACAGCCTGATGGCTGGCCTGCTGTATGGCAGCGGCCTGCGCTTGATGGAGTGCCTGCGCCTGCGGGCCAAGGACGTGGACTTCGCACGCAACGAGATCACGGTGCGTGACGGAAAGGGCGGCAAGGACCGGCGCACGATGTTGCCCTCGCGCTTGCGCGAGCCGCTGCAGCGCCAGCTGGAGGCGATGCGCATCCTGCACGCCGAGGATCTGGCACAGGGTTTCGGCGAAGTGGCCCTGCCGCATGCGCTGGCGCGCAAGTACCCCGGTGCGGCGAGCGCCCTGCATTGGCAGTACGTGTTTCCGGCTGCAAGGCGTGCCCGCGACCCCCGGGATGGGCGCACCAAACGCCACCACCTCGACGAGAACGTATTGCAGCGTGCGGTGAAACGCGCGGCGCAGCGCGCCGGCCTGGCGAAGCCGGTCACGCCACATACCCTGCGCCACAGCTTTGCCACCCACCTGCTTGAATCGGGCTACGACATCCGCACGATCCAGGAGTTGCTCGGCCACAAGGATGTCGCGACGACGCAGATCTACACGCACGTGCTGAACCGCGGCGCGGGTGGAGTGTTGAGTCCGCTCGACCGCTGAACACCACCGCGTGAGATCCGTCACGGCGCACCACGCCGATAGGGCGTCGCGACCCTGGTCAGGCAATGCCTTGCGCGTTGGCTTGTCCGTTTTCGACAGGGCATCCGTCTGGCTTGTCTGCGTGCGTGCACGACCACTAATTGTCCTCGCCTTGGCGCGCGCAGGCGGAATCGATCAAGGCCCCGGCCGGATGTTGCACCGCGCGCGGATGCACGCCGGTCGGCGTGCTAGCGTCGCGCACCATGTCGACAGCACAGCTCCTTCTGCCGCGGTTTGCGTGGATCATCCTTGCCGCCGCGCTGGCTGCGATTCCTGCCTCGGGCGAACCGCTGTACGTCGCCAGCGACCACGTCGGCGAGGGAACTTTCACCACCGGCGTCGAAGGGCCGGCGAGCGGGCCGGATGGCGCGCTGTACGCGGTCAACTTCGGTCGCGAAGGCACGATCGGGCGGGTCACAATCGAAGCGGGCGTGGCCCATGCACAATTGTTTGTCGATTTGCCCGGTGACAGCGTCGGCAACGGGATCCGCTTCGATGCACGCGGCCATATGTACGTGGCCGACTATGTCGGACACCGCATCCTGCGCATCGACCCCCGCGACCGCAGCATCGCCGTGCATGCCCATGACCCGCGCATGCACCAACCCAACGACATCGCGATCGCGCCCGACGGCACGCTCTACGCCAGCGATCCGCGCTGGTCGCACGGCGACGGCCAGCTGTGGCGCATCGACGTGGATGGCGGCACGCACCTGCTCGAGACCGGCATGGGCACCACCAATGGGATTGAGGTGTCGCCCGACGGCCGCAGCCTGTATGTCAACGAAAGCGTGCAGCGCGGGGTCTGGGCCTACGACATCGGCGATGGCGGCGCGCTGTCTGGCAAGCGCCTGTTGATCCGCTTCGACGACCACGGCCTGGACGGCATGCGGACGGATGCGGCGGGCAACCTCTACATCGCACGCTATGGCGCGGGCAGCGTCGCCATCGTCTCGCCCGATGGTGCGCTGTTGCATGAGGTTGCGCTCAAGGGTGCCCTGCCCAGCAACGTGGCCTTTGGCGGCAGCGACGGCCGCAGCGTGTTCGTCACCTTGCAGGACCGCGGCGCGATCGAAACATTCCGCAGCGCGTGGCCGGGGCGGGAGGCGGGCGGCCGCTGATCCGCAGGGCCGGTGCAAGCGGCCTGTGCACTGCGGCTCACCCCGCCGGCAGCGGCAGGCCCCGAAACGCCTTGACCGTGCGCAGCACGAAGCTGGAGTTGACGTCGGCCACGCCGGCCTGGGCCAGCAGCTTGTCCAGCAGGAAGCGCGAGAAGTGCTCGAGGTCGCCAACCGCCACGTGCACCAGATAGTCCATCTCGCCGGTGAGCGCATGGCAGGCGATGACTTCCGGCCACTCGTTGACGTGGGCGGCGAAGGCGGCGATGGACGCGGCATCGTGCCTGGCCAGGTGCACGCGCACGAAGGCCTGCAGGCCCAGGCCCAGTCGTTCGCCGTCGAGCTCGGCGCGATAGCCGGCGATCACGCCCTCGCGCTCGAGCCGCTGCACCCGGCGCAGGCAGGCCGAGGCCGACAGGTGCACGCGTTCGGCCAGTTCGGCGTTGGTCTGGCGGCCGGCCCGCTGCAGCTCGGCCAACAGCATCAGATCAGTGCGGTCGAGCTCGCTTCCTGACATTTCGTGCTCCGGGCGCCCTAGAGGCGCAACAATCGTGCGCCATTGCCGCCTGCTCGCGCAACTTCGCAAGCCTGTTGCGCCGCCGGACGGCTACGCTGCGGTGATCGCATTCCCCAGCCCGGATCGCCCACGGCGGCGGGCACAGCGCCGGAGACCACCATGTCCGCCCAGCAGCCACGCCGCGTCGAGAACCTGCACACCGACAAGGGCAAGGTGCCGGTCTACGCCACCGGGATCGTCGAGCAGCCCTGGGACGAGTACGCCGCCGAAGACCACGCGACCTGGGCGACGCTGTTCGCGCGCCAGCGCGAGATCCTGGTCGGGCGCGCCAGCGAGACGTTCCTGCGCGCGCAGGACGCGATGGGCATGACGCCGCACGCGATCCCGAAGTACACCGAACTCAACCGGGTGCTGGGCGAGACCACCGGCTGGCAGCTGATCGGCGTCGAGGGCCTGCTGCCCGAACTGGACTTCTTCGACCACCTGGCCAACCGCCGCTTCCCGGTCACCTGGTGGATCCGCAATCCCGGGCAGATCGACTACATCGAAGAGCCCGACCTCTTCCACGACCTGTTCGGCCACGTGCCGCTGCTGATGGATCCGCTGTTCGCCGACTACATGCAGGCCTACGGCCGCGGCGGGGTGAAGGCGCACGCGATCGGCGCCGACGCGCTGCAGAACCTGACGCGCCTGTACTGGTACACGGTCGAGTTCGGGCTGATCCGCGAGGCCGGCGGCCTGCGCATCTACGGCAGTGGCATCGTCTCGTCGAAGGGCGAATCGATCCATGCGCTGGAAAGCGCCGTGCCCAACCGCATCGGCTTCGACCTGGAGCGGATCATGCGCACGCGCTACCGCATCGACACGTTCCAGAAGACGTATTTCGTCATCGACAGCTTCGAACAGCTGATCGAGGCCACGCGCCCGGACTTCACCCCGATCTATGCACGCCTGGCGGACCAGCGCTCGGTCCCGGCGGGCGAGGTGCTTGGCGAGGACCAGGTCTTCCAGCGCGGCAATGGCGAGGGCTGGGCTGGCGACGGCGACGTCTGACGGCACTGTGGGGCAGCTTCTGTCGGCCGTGGTGTAGTCGGGCCGCCTCTCTCAGGGCGTCTGCCTACGGTTCCGGGCGCAACGAAAGCGGCCGCCGGCGCGATCGCTGCTAGAATCACGCGGTTTTTCGCCGTATGCCGGCGCCCTCCCCTTCCCTTCTGCGACGACTCCTGCCGTGTCCTTTTTCGCGAACGTTGAACTGGTCCCCGGTGATCCGATCCTGGGCCTGACCGAGGCGTACAACGCCGACACCCGCGCCACGCGCGTCAACCTGGGCGTGGGCATCTACTACGACGAGGACGGCCGCATCCCGGTGCTGCGCGCGGTGCAGCATGTGGAGCGCCAGCTGGCCGAGCAGAGCAAGCCGCGCGGCTACCTGCCGATCGACGGCATGCCCGACTACACCCGCGCCACCCGCGAGCTGCTGTTCGGCGGCGATTCGCCGCTGATCGCCGAAGGCCGCGCCGCGACCACCCAGACCATCGGTGGCAGCGGCGCGCTGCGCACCGGCGCGGAGCTGCTGAAGAAGACGCTGCCGTTCGCGCGCATCGCGATCAGCAACCCGAGCTGGGAAAACCATCGCGCGGTATTCGGCGCGGTCGGCTTCGAGGTGGTGGACTACACCTATTTCGACGCTGCCGCGCACGGGCTGGATTTCGACGGCATGCTCGCCGACCTGCGCAAGCTCGAAGCCGGCACCGTGGTGCTGCTGCACGCCTGCTGCCACAACCCCACCGGCGCCGACCTCACCCCGGCGCAGTGGGAGCAGGTGATCGCGCTGCTGCACGATCGCGACCTGTTTCCCTTCATCGACATGGCCTACCAGGGCTTCGACCAGGGCATTGCCGAGGATGCGCTGGCGATCCGCCTGCTGGCCGCCTCGCCGATTCGCAACTTCGTGGTCGCCAGCTCGTACTCCAAGTCGTTCTCGCTGTACGGCGAGCGCGTCGGCGCGCTGACCGTGGTCAGCGACAGCGGCGACGAGGCCAAGCGCGTGCAGTCGCAGGTCAAGCGCCTGGTCCGCGCCAACTACTCCAGCCCGTCCACGCATGGCGCCGCGCTGGTCGCGGGCGTGCTCAACGAGCCGGCGCTGCGCGCGCAGTGGGAAGACGAACTGGGCCAGATGCGCACGCGCATCCACGCCCTGCGCGCCGGCCTGGTCGAACGCCTGGCCGCGCACGGCGCGCCGCAGTACGAGTTCATCCAGCGCCAGGCCGGCATGTTCTCGTATTCGGGGCTGTCGAAGCCGCAGGTCGAACGCCTGCGCGATGAGTTCGGCATCTACGCGGTCGGCACCGGCCGCATCTGCGTGGCCGCGCTGAGCGCGGGCAACCTCGACTACGTGGCGAAGGCGGTGGCGGCGGTCAGCTGAGGGAGTGGCGCGGCGGGTGTGTGGGCTTGCTGCCCCGGCGTGTAGACAGGCCGCCTCGCCGGATGAAAGAGCAAGGGCGTCGCGGCGGCTGTGTCCGTCGTGCGAGTTGCGCCACATACCCTGTCATCCCGAGCGCAGCGAGGGATCTTCTGTCAGGAATGACGCGGCGTCAGATCCTTCGCTGCGCTCGGGATGACAGGCTTGTGGGTGGTGCGCTGTCCTGGAGCTCGGGCACCCTCGCCCACTCCGCCTGTCCTTGTCTCCACGCCGCAACGCCCGCACACAGTGGTTTTGCGCAAGATTGCTGTGCTGCGCAACCACGGCCTCTTCATCGCTTGCCCCTAGACTGCTGCGCGATGAACACCCTCCGGATTTCCTGCTGATGCGCGCGACACCCTCTTCCCGGCGCCGCTGCACGCGCGCGTGGCCGCTGTTGGCCACGTTGTCCGCCGCGTGTGCACCGGCGCTGTCCGCCGATAACGCGCTCAACCCCGTGACGCTCGACCGCATCGAAGTCACGGCCACGCGGTTGCAGCATGTCGCGCCGTTCGACGTGCCCGCCTCCTTCGACCGCATCGTGCTCGACGGCAGCGAGGCGCGCGCCGGGACCAGCGTGTCCGAGGCGCTGTCGGGCGTGGCGGGGCTCGCGGCGCGTGAGCGGCAGAACTTCGCCCAGGACACGCAGCTGTCGATCCGCGGCTTTGGCGCGCGCTCGACCTTCGGCGTACGCGGACTGCGCCTGTACGCCGACGGCATTCCGGCGACGATGCCCGACGGCCAGGGCCAGGTCTCGCATTTCGTGATGGCGGGCGCGGAGCGCATCGAAGTGCTGCGCGGCCCGTTCTCGGCGCTGCACGGCAACTCGTCCGGCGGCGTGGTGCAGATCTTCAGCGCGGAGGGCGAATCGCCAACGCGCGGCCACCTGCAGGCCAGCGCCGGACGCGACAGCAGCCGCGCGGCCTCGGCCAGCCTGCGCGGCGCGAACGACACGCTGGGCTATGCATTGGCCGCCAGTCATTTCGAGACCGACGGCTGGCGTGACCACAGTGCCGCGCGCCGCAGCTGGCTCAACCTCAAGCTGCACGCCGAGCTGCCGCGCGAGGGCCGCCTGCTGCTGGTCGGCAACCATTTCGACGCACCGAACGCGCTCGATCCGCTGGGCCTGGACTGGGGCCAGGTGCAGGACGATCCGCGCCAGGCTACGTCGGTGGCCACGCAGTACCGCACGCGCAAGTCCGCCAGCCAGGACCAGCTGGGCCTGCGCTGGGAGCAGCCGCTGGGCGGTGGCCACGCCATCGAGGCGATGGGCTACGGCGGACGCCGCTCGATCGAGCAGTTCCTGTCGGTGCCGGTCGGGGCGCAGGCCAACCCGCTCAGCTCCGGCGGCGTGATCGACCTGGACAACGACTATGGCGGGCTCGACCTGCGCTGGCGCTGGGCCGGCTCCCTGGCCGGGCGTGCGCTGGAGTTCGCCGCCGGCGGCAATGCCGACCGCCAGCGCCAGCATCGGCGCGGCTACGAGAACTTCGTCGGCGACACGCTGGGCGTGCGCGGCACGCTGCGGCGCGACGAGCGCAACCGCGTCGACAACCGCGACCTCTACGCGCAGGCCTGGTGGCAGTTCGCGGACCGCTGGTCGCTGCTGGCCGGCGCGCGCCGCAGCCAGCTGCGCTTCCGGTCAAACGACGGCTATGTCACCGCGGCCAATCCCGACGACAGCGGCCGCGTGGACTACGCCGAGACCACGCCGGTGCTGGGAATCACGTTCGCGCCGGCGTCGGACTGGCGGGTGTACGCCTCGGCCGGCCGCGGTTTCGAGACGCCCACCTTCAACGAGCTGGGCTACCGCGCCGACGGCGGCGCCGGGCTGGCCTTCGATCTGGCGCCGGCGACGAGCCGCAACATCGAGCTCGGCGCGAAGTGGCGCAACGATGCCGGCGCGCATGTGGAAGCGGCGCTGTTCCGCGCCGACACCGACGATGAACTTGCGGTGGCGCGCAATGTCGGCGGCCGCAGCAGCTACCGCAACGTGGGCCGCGCGCGACGCGAGGGCGCGGAACTCTCGGCCGGGCTGCCGCTGGGCGAGGCGTGGTCGCTGCGGCTGGCATGGACCTGGCTGGACGCGCACTTCAGCGACAGCTTCCCGATCTGCACCGGCGCCGGCTGCACCGATCCCTCGGTGATGGTCCCGGCCGGCACGTCGATTCCGGGCACCGCGCGCCAGCAGGCCCATGCCCGGCTGCAGTGGCAACCGCGCGACTGGACGTTCGCGCTCGAAGCCACCGGCAGCTCTTCGATCAGCGTCAGCGACAGCGACGCGCGGTCTGCGCCGGGCCACGTGCTTGCGCATCTGGAAGCGGCGCGCAGCTGGAACACCGCGCGCGGACGCCTGCGCGGTTTCGCGCGCATCGACAACCTCGCCGACCGCCACCACGTCGGTTCGGTGATCGTCAACGAAGGCAACGGCCGCTACTACGAACCCGGCCCCGGGCGCGGCGTGCTGCTGGGGCTGCGCTGGGACTGGCAGGCGCGGGCGGACTGATCGGGCGCGTCGATGCGCGCCGCTGCAGGGATATCGCGCTGGCTGCGGGCCCCGACGTGCATGGCCACCAGCGCCTGCGCCAGCCGCTCCGCGGCCACGCGCAGTTCCGGCACCGCGGTGATCTCCCAGTAGCGGCCGCGCAGCAGCGGCCCGAGGCAGTACAGGCCTGGCACCGTGCGCCCGCGCGCGTCCAGCACCTCGAACCCGTCGCTGGTGTCCAGGCCGAGTTCCTGCGCATCGGCGCGCAGCATCCCCGACTCGCGCAGCTGGGCCAGCAGCGGGTGCGTGGTGCGGGCGACGTCGGTGTTGAGTCCGGTGGCGCGCAGCAGCACGTCGTAGCGCTCGTGGCGCACGTCCGGCGCACCGCGCGGGCGGATCAGCACCGACACGCAATCCCCGGCGCTGCCGGCGCGTACCAGCCGACCGGCGATGACGCGCAGCTGGCCGCTCTCGCGCAGCGCGTGGATGTGGGCGGCGACGGGCGGCGCGACGCGATGCCGCGCAACTTCCCACCACGGACGCAGGTGGCGCAGGAACCGCCGCCGCTGCGGTGCGGGCAGCCCGCGCCAGAACGCCTGGGTGTGCGGACGCAGCGCATCGACCAGGGCGCGCCAGTCCACCAGCTTCGACAGTGCGCGGATGCGGCGCAGCAGTTCGCGCAGGTCATGCGCTGCAAGCGCCTGCAGGATCGCCGGGGGCAGTTCGACCGCAGGCAGCGGCTGCTCGGCATGCTCGCGCGGCAGCAGCCCGTGCCGCGACAGTGCGTGGATCGGGCCGCGATGGCCGCGCTGGCGCAGGGTCGCGATCACGTCGGCCATGGTCAGCCCGGTGCCGACCACCAGCACCCGCGCATCCGGGTCGATGCGTTCGATCGCGTGTTCCTGCCACGGCCAGCCGATGTAGGCCGGGTGCACCGCCAGGCGCGGGCCGACGCCCGCCAGCGGCGGCGGCGGCAGCGCGCCGACCGCCAGCACCACTTGATCGCTGATGATGGCCGCACCGTCCTCCAGCCGCACCGCGAAGCCGCGCTCCAGCCGTTCGATCGCCACCACCTCGCGCCGCACCGCATGCACCTGGGCGCCCTCGGCGTGCACCATCCCGTGCACGCGATCGCGGAGGTAGTCGCCATACAGCTGCCGCGGCAGGAAGGCGTTGCGGCCGCGGTCGCCGAGCTTGAACCAGTCGGCGAAGTCCTCCGGCGCGTCGGGCGCCAGGCCGAGGTCCCGCGCGCGCACGTTGAGCACGTGCTCCGGGCGCGCCTCGCCATAGGCCACGCCGCCTCCATAGCCGCGGTCGACGCCGACCAGATGGATGTGCGCATCGGCCGGTGCACTGCGCTGCAGTGCCGCGGCCAGCGCAACCCCGGAAAAGCCCGCTCCCACGATCGTGATCCGCATCTGCCGCTCCCGTCGTCCCTGCACATGCCTGTTTACGCAGGCGTGGCGGCGACCGCGTAAAGCGCGCGTTATCCGGGCAGGCGCATTGGTTGGATGCTTATGCCCGGCCGGCATGACGACGCTGCGCGGCCGATGGACGCTAGAATCGGGTCGTGTCCGCAGCCGACTTCATCGAGGTCTATCCCGGCGCGCTCGCGGTCGAGGCCTGCGACGCGATCGTGGCGCGGCTGCGCGGCAGCGATGCGCTGCAGCCCGGCGAGGTGGGCGGCGGCGTGCATCCGGAGCTCAAGCACAGCCGCGACCTGTCGATCAGCGACCGCGCGGACTGGGCCGATGTTGCACAGGCGCTCAACGTCGCCGTGTACGCCGGGCTGCTGGCCTACCTGCGCCGCTACCCGCAGGCGCTGGTCGCGCCGCTGATGCTGCAGCAGCCCGACGGCAGTGGTGGACTGCGGCGCCTGTCGGCCGAGGACATCGCCGCGCTCGACGACCGCGCGCTCGGCCAGCTCGCGCGCACCTGCCTGCGTCCGGGGCCGGTCAACCTGCAGTGGTACCGCGCCGGCGAGGGCGGCTATCCGTACTGGCACTGCGAGCTGTATCCGCGCGCCGGCGATGGCGAGACCCTGCACCGCCATCTGCTGTGGACGCTCTACCTCAACGACGGCTTTGCCGGGGGCGAAACCGAGTTCCTGTTCCAGCAGCGCAAGGTCGCGCCACGCACCGGCGACCTGCTGATCGCGCCAACGGCCTTCACCCATACCCATCGTGGCAACCGGCCCGAAGGCCAGGACAAGTTCATTGCCACCAGCTGGATCCTGTTCCAGCGCGCCGAAGCGCTGTACGGGGCGGCGTAGGCGACGCGGCCGAAGGCCGATGGCAGCACCCGCGGCATGCATCACCCAGCCCCGTGCAGGAGCGGCTTCAGCCGCGGTCGCACTGATCGCGGCTGAAGCCGCTCCTACAGGAATTTCGGTTGCGGTCGCGGGTGAGGTCGCGGCTGCCGTTGCGGCGCTCGCGTCAGCCCGCGACGCGCGGCTGGTTGAGCACCAGCCAGTACAGCCCGATCTGCTTGACCACGCCGACGAACTGGTCGAAATCCACCGGCTTGCGGATGTAACTGTTCACGCCGAGCGCGTAGGTCGCTTCGACATCGAACGGCTCGTCGCTGGTGGTGAGCACCACCACCGGCAGCGAGCGCGTGCGCGCATCGCCGCGGATCGCCTGCAGCACTTCGCGGCCGTCGAGCTTGGGCAGGTTGAGG
This sequence comes from Luteimonas sp. A482, assembly GCF_054072655.1. Classification (NCBI taxonomy): domain Bacteria; kingdom Pseudomonadati; phylum Pseudomonadota; class Gammaproteobacteria; order Lysobacterales; family Lysobacteraceae; genus Luteimonas; species Luteimonas sp. A482. The sequence goes on along the minus strand of NZ_JBSVRO010000003.1, from coordinate 385,636 downwards.
TCGAGCAGCACGATCGCCGGCAGCTGCGAGACGTCGCGCCCGGCATGGCGGCCACTTGCGAACAGGTAGTCGAGCGCTTCGGCGCCGTCGCGCACCACGACCAGTTGATGGTCGATACCGGCCTCTGCAAACGCGATGCGGGTCAGCTCGGCGTCGTCGGGATTGTCTTCGATCAGCAGGATTTCGCTGTGCGTCATGGTGGAGCGTCCAGGTCGCGTCCGGTCGGGGCCGGAAGTTCGATGAAGAAGGTGCTGCCCTCGCCCGGGCGCGATGTCGCCCACATGCGGCCGCCATGGCGCTCGGCGATCTGATGGGCAATCGCCAGGCCGAGGCCGTTGCCGCCCCCTTGTTCCGACCCGTGCAGGCGCTGGAACGGCAGGAACAGCTTGTCAGCATAGCGCATGTCGAAACCGCAGCCGGCGTCGTGCACCGCCAGCTGCAGGAGACCGTTGGCCGCCGCGCCTTCGACACGGATGTCGACGCACTCGCGCGCGGCGGAGAACTTCCAGGCGTTGTCCAGCACGTGTCCGAGCAATGTCTTGAGCCAGTGTTCGTCACCGCGCGCGCGCAGGTCCGGCGCCACCTCGATCCGCGCCGTACGCGACGGATCTGCGTCCTGCAGCTCGCCCGCCACCCACTCGCACAGCAGGCTCACGTCGACTTCCTGCTCGCGCATCGACAGGCGTGCGGCGCGCAGCAGCTCCAGCAATGCGTCGACCAGGTGCTCGGCCCTCGCCGCGGCCTTGCGGATGCGGGCGATGTCAGCCCTGTCGGCTTCGGCGACCGTGGTCGACTCGTCCAGCCGCGCGGCAAAGCCGGCGATGCCGCGCAGTGGCGCGCGCAGGTCATGGGAAATGCCATGGACCAGGTGATCCTGCATGCGTGCCGCGGCTGCGCGTGTCTGCGCGTCCTGGTCGGGCTCCAGCTGCAGCAACAGCACTCCGGACGCGCCGCTGTCCAATTGCGCCAGGGACATCCGCCAGGCATGCCCACCGATTCCATCGACGTTGATGTGCTGCTGCATGTCGGCGCCCGCCAATGCCAGGCCGATGCGTTGCACGGTCGCCGCATCGAACAGCGCCTCATGCGCGCGCGTGCCGGCCAGCTCCGCCTGGTCGCGGCCAAGCAGGAGGCACAGCGCCGGGTTCACCGCCAACCACTCGCCACCGGCTGCAAGCAGCGCCATGCCGGCGCCCGCGCGGGCGAACGCCTCCTGGTACATGGACACATCAACCTGCACGATCGGTCACGTCGAAACGGCATGGGCCGGCGGGCGACAGTCTACGTAACAATGGTGTGCAGGGTCGGTGCAGGACAGGTGAAACAGCAGCGTCCACGTTCAGAACAGCTGGCCCTGGTCGCCGGGTACCGTCGGCGCGCGGAACAGGCCGGTCTGCAGCGGCGGCATGCGCCCGTAGCCGAGTTCGCGCCGCGCGCGCCTGAAGCGTGCCTCGAGCAGATCCGCGAACGGCCCCTGGCCGCGCATCCGCGTGCCGAAGCCGCTGTCGTACTCGCGGCCGCCGCGCATCTGCCGCACCAGGCTCATCACGTGCGCGGCGCGATCGGGATGGTGCAGCTGCAGCCACTCGCGCCAGATCTCCTTGAGCTCGTGCGGCAGCCGCAGCAGCACGTAACCAGCCGACCGCGCGCCGGCCTCGCGCGCGGCTCCCAGGATCGCCTCGATCTCGTGGTCGTTGATCGCCGGGACCACCGGCGCGACCATCACCCCGACCGGCACGCCCGCTGCCGCCACCTCGCGCATTGCCCGCAGCCGGGCGTGCGGTGCCGACGCGCGCGGCTCCATCCGCGCCGAGAGCCGGTTGTCGAGCGTGGTCACCGAGAAGTGCACCGTCACCAGGCCCTGCTGCGCGAGCGGCGCAAGCAGGTCGAGGTCGCGCGTGACCAGCGCATTCTTGGTGAGCAGGCTGAACGGCTGGCGGAACTCGGCCATCACCTCGATCAGCGAGCGCGTGATGCGGTAGCGGCGTTCGATCGGCTGGTAGGCATCGGTGTTGATGCCCAACGCGATCGGCGCGCAGCGGTAGCCCTTGCGCGAGAGTTCGGCGCGCAGCCGCTGCGCGGCATTGGTCTTGGCGAACAGCCGCGTCTCGAAGTCCAGCCCCGGCGAGAGCTGCAGGTAGGCGTGCGACGGGCGCGCGAAGCAGTACACGCAGCCGTGCTCGCAGCCGCGATAGGGATTGACCGACTGGCTGAAGCCGACGTCCGGTGAATCGTTGCGGCTGATGATGCTGCGCGCGGTTTCCTCGTGGACGCGCGTGTCGGGATGCGGCGCCGGGTCGGTGTCGTCGCGCGCATGCAGGCAATCCCAGCCGTCGTCCTGCGCCTGGACGGTCGCGGTCTCGTAGCGGCCGGGCACGTACGAAGCCGCCCCGCGGCCCTTGATCGGCGCGCCGGGCCCGGCCTTCGCTTTCGTCGCCATCGACATCCAGCTAGCCTAGCGCCAGGGCGTCGCAGCCGCCGCGACGACGGATCCATCGTGCCGATTCTCGATCTCCTCCACCAGGGCTGGGTCGCGCTTGCCTCCATGCCCTACCTGCGCCTGTACCTGACCCTGGGCTGGGCGCTGTACCTGCTGCTGCTGGGCGGCTGGATCGTCCTGCAAAAGCGCGAACCGGTGGCGACGGTCAGCTGGCTGCTGGGCCTGGCGCTGTTGCCCTACGTGGGCTTCCTGATCTACCACGTGTTCGGTCCGCAGCGGATCGAACGCCAGCGCCTGCGCCGTGCGCGCGTGCGCGGTGAGCTGCCCGCGCAATCGCTGGCGGAGAACGAGGATGTCGCGGAGCTGGCGCGCATGGTGCGCGCGGCCACCGGCCTGCCGATGACCACCGCCAGCGGGCTTCAGCTGCTGATCGACGGCGCCGCCAAGTACGACGCACTGCTGGAGGACATCGCCCGCGCCCGCGACCATATCCACCTCGAGTACTACATCTGGCATCCCGACCACAGCGGCACCGCGCTGCGCGATGCGCTGGTGGAGCGCGCCCGCGCGGGCGTGCGCGTGCGGCTGCTGGTCGATGCGCTCGGCGCTGCGCGTTGCCATCGCCTCTTCGACAGCCTGGTCGAGGCCGGCGGCGAGCTTGCCTGGTTCCATCCGACCCGGTTCGGGCGCGTCTGGCAGCGGCCGTGGACCAACCTGCGCACCCATCGCAAGATCGTCGTGATCGACGGCCGCGTCGGCTACACCGGCGGCATGAACATCACCGACGACCAGAACGAGCGCGTCAACAAGGCCGCCTACCGCGACCTGCACCTGCGCGTGGAAGGCAACGTGGTGCGGGCGCTGCAGCTGGTGTTCGTCGAGGACTGGGCCTATGCCACCGGCGAGCGCGACTTCATCGGTGACGTGGTCCGGCAGACGCCGCGGCTGCCCGCCGGCGATACCTGCGCCCAGGTGATCATCTCGGGGCCGGATTCGCACTGGGAGGCGATCCACCGTGCCCACGTCGGCGCGATCCATGCGGCCAAGCGGCGGGTGTGGCTGGTCACGCCCTACTTCGTGCCGGGCGAGGCGGCGATGATGTCGCTCACCTCGGCCGCGCTGGCCGGCCTGGACGTGCGCCTGGTGGTGCCGCGGATGAGCGATTCGCGGCTGGTGACCTTCGCCGCGCGTTCGTACTTCGGCCCGCTGCTGGAGGCCGGGGTCAAGGTCTACGAGTACGGGCCGCGCATGCTGCACACCAAGGCGCTGCTGGTGGACGAGAGCACGGTCCTGGTCGGCAGTGCCAACTTCGACCATCGCAGCTTCCGCCTCAACTTCGAGGTCTCGGTGCTGCTCGAGGACGCGGAGATGGCCGCGGCACTGGCGCAGCTGATCGAGGGCGAGTTGGCCAGCGCGCCGCGTGTGCGCCAGGACCGCCCCCGCGGCCTGCTGACCGCGCGCCTGCCCGAGGCGCTGGCGCGGTTGCTGTCGCCGCTGCTGTAGCGACCAGCGGCTCCCGCAGCTGGCCGAACGGCAGGCGGCCGCGACGGTTGGCGTTAGACTTGCCCGACATCCGCAGCGGAGCCTGCCCATGCCCTGGTTGTTCCTGTTGCTCGCGATCGCCGCGCTGGCGATCGCCTTCATGACCTCGTCCGTGGCACTGGTGGGGATCTGCCTGCTGGCGGCACTGGTCCTGCTCTGCCTGTGGATCCTGGGCCTGCTCTCGCAGCGGATCGATACGCAGAGCCGCGACGACAGCCAGATGCTCGATCCGCGCGAGCTGCAGCGCCTGCGCGAGCTGGCCGAGGCGCGTCGCGCAGCGGCCGCCGCTCCGGTCGCTGCCGCGGACGAGCCACACGTGCTTTGAGCATGCTGTCGCGTGCCAGTGGCCGAGCATGAGCTGCCGGCTCAGCGTCAACCTCAACAAGATCGCCGTTCTGCGCAATTCGCGCGGTGGCGGCGATCCCGACATCCTGCAGGCAGCGCACACGTGCCTCGATGCCGGCGCGCACGGCATCACCGTGCATCCGCGACCGGACGCGCGGCATACGCGCCATGACGACGTGGTCGCGCTCTCCGCGCTGACCCGCGCGCGCGGCGTCGAGTTCAACCTGGAAGGCAATCCTTTCGCACCGCCGCGCGAGGGCTACGCCGGGTTCCTCGCCCTGTGCGAGCTGGTGCGCCCGGCGCAGGCGACCCTGGTCCCCGATGCCGACGCCCAGCTCACCTCCGACCACGGGTTCGACTTCGCTCGCGACGGCGCAGCCCTGCGGCCGCTCATCGTCCGGCTCAAGGCAGTGGGATGCCGGGTCAGCCTGTTCGCCGATGCAGGTTGCGACGCGGCCAGCGCGGCCGCCATCGGCGCCGACCGCATCGAGCTCTACACCGGGCCCTGGGCCGAGGCCTTCGCCGCGGGCCGCGGTGATGCGGCCCTGCCCGCCTTCGCCGACACCGCGCAGGTTGCCCGCCAGGCTGGGCTCGGGATCAATGCGGGTCACGACCTCAGCCAGGCCAACCTCGGCGCCTTTCTCACAGCCGTTCCGGGCGTGGAGGAAGTCTCGATCGGCCATGCCTTGATTGGCGAAGCGCTCTACGAAGGTCTCGCCGCCACCGTGTCACGCTACCTGGCGATCATCGACCACGCCGGTTGACGTCCCGGAGAGCAAAAAAAACGCCGCCCAATCGGGCGGCGCTGAAAGTTGTTGCGGTAAGCGGCCGGCGCGCTGCAGGCGACGCCGGACGGTCCAGCGTTACTTCTTTACAAATCCGATCTTCTGCATGTGCGCGTTCTTGGCCGAGGCGAGCACCTTGGCCAGCACGCCGTACTCCGCATCCCCGCTCATGTCGATTTCCAGCGTGGGCTGGTTGTTGACGTCGCGCTGGATCTCGGCATCCATCATGGCGCGCAGCGCCGACACGGGGGTCGGGCTGTCGTTCCAGTAGACGGTGCCGCCGGCATCGATCCGCAGCCGGATCGGCTCCGGTGGATCCTGCGGATTGGGCGGCGGGTTCAACGAACGCTGCGGCAGGTCGATGTCGATCGGATAGGACACCTGCGGGGCCGTGACCATGAAGATGATCAGCAGCACCAGCATGACGTCGCACAGCGGAATGATGTTGATGTCGGCCATCGGCGCGCCATCGCTACCACTTGATGAGAAGGCCATCGTGCGTTACTCCGATCAGTTCTTTTCGCGGGCCGAGACAAAGCCCACCTTGCGCATGCCCTTCTGCTGCGCAAGGGTGACCACCTCGTTGACAATCCGGTACGGCGTCGTGGCATCGCCACGCACGTTGACCGGCGGTTGAGGCGTTTTCTGCGCTTCCACTGCAAGCGTGCTGTCGAGCAGGTCCATCGTGACCGGCTGGTCATTGAGGTACAGCGTGCCGTTGGACGTGATCGCGACCGTCAACGGAGCCGCCAGCGGCGCCTGGTCCGGGCGTTGGTCGAGGTTTGCCTGCGGCAGCTCGACCTGGACCTTGTGCGCCATCAGCGGTGCCGTGACCATGAAGATGATCAGCAGCACCAGCATCACGTCGACCAACGGCACGATGTTGATCGTGGCGTTGACGCTGTTGTGGCCGCCGTCACCACCACCTGAGCTGAAGGCCATGTCGGATCTCCGTCAGTCAGTGATCAGCGCGATTCGCCGACGCGCGCGCCGGTGGCGAAGAAGTCGTGCAGGTCGTGGGCGAAGGTGTCGAGCTTGTTGTTCACGCCGCGGTTGAGGCGGACGAAGAAGTTGTAGCCCAGCACCGCCGGGATCGCGACCGCGAGACCGAGGGCCGTCATGATCAGCGCCTCGCCCACGGGGCCCGCGACCGCGCCGATGTCGGCCTGGCCGGTGGCACCGATGCGGATCAGCGCGTTGTAGATGCCCCACACCGTACCGAGCAGGCCGACGAAGGGTGCGGTTGCACCGACGGTGGCGAGCACGGTCAGGCCGGCTTCAAGGCCCAGGGATTCGCGGGTCACGGCCTGGCGCAGGGCGCGGTCCACGAACTCTGAGCGGCTGAGCGACTCGGCCAGGCGCGAAGCATCGTGGCGCTGATGGTGCGCGGCGGCCTGTGCAGCGTCGAGCGCGACCTTGGAGAACGGTTCGCTGCGCGGCTGCTCTTCCATGAAGCGAATCGCATCCTGCGCGTTGGAGGTTTCCCAGAATGTGGCGATGACGCGATCGGAACTCCTCCTCAGGCGGATGTGCTTGAAGAAGTTGTAGATGATCCAGTAGACCGACAGCACCGACATGATGATCAGCACGATGAACACGATCCAGTTGACCACTGTCATGTGTTGGATCAGGTTCGCGAAGCCCATCTGGGTCAGTGCTTCGGCGTTGCCTCCGGTCGATGGGGCGGCGGTGGTTTCCTGCAGCATGACGCTTACCTTTTGGATGTTGTTGAAGTGTTGGGAGTGGAGCGTTGTAACGCGTGAATCTGTATTGGTCGATCAGCCGCCGAGGTTGAAGTCCACCGGCACGCGGACGCGCCCTGCGGCCGGCCGGCCATTGACGACCGACGGGCTGAACTTCCAGCGACGCGCGGCCTGCATCGCCGCTCGGTCGAGGTCACGGTTGCGACTGGACTTCTCGACCGACACGTCGGTGACGTTGCCGTTGGCGTCGACGTCGATGACCAGGATGACCGTGCCCTCGATGCCGGCACGCAGCGCGGCGGCCGGGTACTGCGGCGGGTTCATGGCCTTGGATGAAATGTCGACGCTGGCACCGATGTCCGGCTGCGCCTGCGGCGGCGCGGGCGGTGCCGGCGGCGGCGCGGGCGTATCGACCGGCGAGGGATCGTCGAACACCACTGGCGGCTCCTCGGGCGGCGGCGGCAGCGGCGAGGGCTGCGGCGGCACCAGCTCCTTGATCGGCGTCGGCTTGGGGGCCTCGGGCGGCGGCGGCGGCGGCGGCGGCGGGGGCGGCGGCGGTTCGATGATCACCACGCGGGTGGCGGCGTCGTCCTGCTGCTCGGCCTGGGGCGGCGTCGCGGGTGCCAGCAGCAGCAGCAGCGCCCCGGCGTGGATCGCGACCACCAAGGTGAAACCGGCAATTCGCGCCCAATCCAGACCTTCGTCTTCGTCGTTCTTGTCGGTCTTCGGCAAGCGTTCGGTCATGCGTTGAACTCAAGTCTGGCCGGACGCAGCGCGTCCGGGTTCGTGTCGTATCCGTCACCGGCTTTTCGGTGACGGGAACGGCCAAGCTTATACCAATCAGTGGGCGCGATACCAACCGGTTTCCATCGTGACGAAGGATCAGTTGCTGCGCGAAAGAATGCGCTTGGCCTCGTCCGGATTCTTGATGCCCTTGTCAAGTGCCGACTGGGCTGCCTGCTTGGCTTCCGGCAGCCTTCCTTCGTTGGAAAGCAGCTTGGCCAGATTGAGCCAGGTCTCGCCGGTCGGCGCCAGCGGCGCGGCCTTCTGGTAGGCACCGATGGCCTCGGCCATCTGCTGCGGCTCGCCGAAATAGTACGCCTGGGCCAGCGCCACGTAGGTCTGGTGGTCGGGTTTGAGGATGTTCTTCGCCAGCCCCTCGTTGATGACCTCGATGGCCTTCGCCTGGCCATCGTCGAGGCTCAGATAGGACGCCATCAGGTTGCGGTACTCGCGCTCCTCGGTGAGCTCGCCCTTGGCGCGCAGTGCCTCGTACACGGCGGCTGCCTTGTCGTACTGGTCGGTCTGCAGGTAGGTCGCGGCGAGGTTGAGCTGGGAGCGCTTGTCGTCGGGGGTGCTTGCCGCGATCTGCTGGGCGAGCTTCGATGCCTCCGCGCCCTGGCCCGACTCGGCGTAGGCCGCCATCAGCAGTTGCTGCCATTCGGGCTTGGCTTCCGGCGAGTCGACCAGTGGCTTGAGCAGCGCGATGGCTTCCGGGTAGCGCTCCTGGCGCAGCAGGATGTTGCCCTTGAGGGCGAGCAGGGCCGGGTCCTGGCTGCGGGTTTCGGTCTCCAGTCGCTCCATGGTGGCGAGCGCCTCGTCGAACCGGTCTTCCTGCGCGTGCAGCTGGGCGATGATGCTCATCACCTCGTAGTGCTCTTCGTTCTTCAGGCCATCAAATTCCAGCGCGCGCTGCAGGTAGGCGAGCGACCGGGCGTCGTCCTGACCGATCAGCAGGGCGCCCGCGATCCGGGCGGCCAGTGACTTCTCATACGCGTTGGACTTCTCGTCGGCGATGATCTCGTCAGCCAGTGCAGGCGTCTGCTCGAGGTCCTGCGCCTCATAGGCGTCAGACAACTTGCCAAGGCGCGTGCCGGCCGAGCGCGACGAGGTCTTGGCATCCGGTTCCTTGCGCGTTGCCTCGGGGTAGCGCGGGACCTTCGCCTCCGCATCGGACTTGCCGCGCTGGGCGCGACGCTCTTCCGCGCGCGTACTGGAGCTCTGCGCCAGCGCGGCAGTCGTCGCCAGCATCAAGCCCGTGGCCATCATCGCGGTCAGCAGGCGGGTCGGTAGGTTCTTTTTGGGCATGGGTATCACCTGGTTTCATGCGCCAGGGGCGCAAGGGCTTGGAAGGAGGTCGGGAAAGGGTTCGGGCGGGAAGCCCGGAAGATTCAGCCGCAGCTGGGGCGACGGCCGGCAGCGCGTGCCTGTTCCCATGTCGGCAGCAGCTGGGTGGCGCGCGCCTGCAGTTCGGAGATTCGGCTCTGCGGATCCGGGTGGGTGGACAGCCATTGCGCCGGGCGGCTGCCACCGGCGGCAATCATGTTCTGCCACAGTGCGACGGCCGCGCGCGGGTCGAAGCCGGCCTGGGCCATCATCCGCTGGCCGACGACGTCGGCCTCGCTTTCCTGCGCGCGCGAGCCGGGCAGCAGGAAGCCGGTCTGGGCCAGCAGGCCGCCGCCCTGCGTCGCCAGCTGTCCGTAGTCGCCGGCAAGCGCGCCGAGCAGCTGGACCGCGCCGGATGCACCCATCTGGCGGGTGATGCGCTCGTCATGGTGGCGCTCGATTACGTGGCCGATCTCGTGCGCGACCACGGCGGCCAGCTGGTCCTGGTTCTTGGCCACGGTGAACAGGCCCGTGTTGATTCCCACCTTGCCGCCCGGAAGCGCGTAGGCGTTGGGCTCCTTCTCGGCGAAGAGCGCGCTTTCCCACGCGAAGGCGCGCTGGTCAGCGGGCAGCTGCCGCACCAGCGCATCGACCACGCAGCGCACGTAGGCGTTCTGGCGGGCATCGGTGCTGAGCGGACCCTTCTGCCTGGCCTCGGTGAAGGCCTGCGCGCCAAGCTGGTTGAGCTGGTCCTGCGACACGCCGCCCACGTACTGGGTGCGGCCCGTCGACGAGGTGGTGGTGGCACACGCCGCAAGCGATGCGACGATAACCAGTGCTGCAATGGTGTGCCTCATGTACGCGACCCCTGCTGTTCGCCGCGAGTGTGGCGGCGGGTGTCTTAAGGTTTCGTCAACCCCCTCGCTGGCGCGGTGGCCATCGGGCGGCTGTGCAGGGTCCGCTGCGTGTGACTCCAGAGGCCCGGTCTGGTTCGACCGGGCCGGGCGCGGCGCGCCTAGATGTCGAGGTTGGACGCCTTGAGCGCATTGTCCTCGATGAACGCGCGACGCGGTTCCACCACGTCGCCCATCAGGGTACTGAAGATCTGGTCGGCGGCGACCGCATCCTCGATCCGCACCTGCAGCAGGCGCCGCGTCTCGGGATTCACCGTGGTGTCCCAGAGCTGCTCGGGGTTCATTTCGCCCAGGCCCTTGAAGCGCTGGATCTGGCGGCCCTTCTTGGCTTCCTCGAGCAGCCAGGCCTGCGCCTGGGCGAAGCTGGCGATCGGCTGGGCGCGATTGCCGCGCAGGATCTGCGCGCCCTCGCGAATCAGGCCGTGCAGCAGCGCGGCGGCTTCCTTGAGCGCACGCAGTTCGCCACCCTCGAAGGCCGACAGCGGCAGCACCTGGATCGCCTCAACGCCCATGTGGCGGCGGTGTGAGATCAGCGCGGCCGGACGGTCTTCCAGCTCCGGCTGCCATTCCAGCGCGTAGCGCGGGCGGCCGAGCCCTTCCTGGTTGAGGCGTTTTTCCAGCACGTCGAGCTCATGGCGCTCGTCGGTGTTGGCGCTCAGCGCCGCGGGATCGAGCGGGGTGAAGTCGATCAGGGCCTCGAGCAGCAGCGGATCGTAGCGGTGCGTGTTGCGGGCGATCGCCTCGCGCGCGCCGGCGTAGGCCAGCAGCAGCTTCTCCAGCGCGGGCCCCTCGATCGCAGGCTCGCCGACGGCGGGCACCAGCGAGGCGCCCTCGACCGCGTTGCCGGCCAGGTAGGCATCGAGCGCCGCGTCGTCCTTCAGGTACAGCTCGGTCTTGCCTTGCTTGATCTTGTACAGCGGCGGCAGGCCGATGTAGATGTGGCCGCGCTCGAGCAGCTCGGGCATCTGCCGGTAGAAAAAGGTCAGCAGCAGGGTGCGGATGTGGGATCCGTCCACGTCCGCGTCGGTCATGATGATGATGCGGTGGTAGCGCAGCTTGTCGGGGTTGTACTCGTCCCGGCCGATGCCCGTGCCCAGCGCGGTGATCAGGGTGCCGACCTGGTCCGACGCCAGCATCCGATCGAAGCGCGCACGCTCGACGTTGAGGATCTTGCCGCGCAGCGGCAGCACCGCCTGGTTCTTGCGGTTGCGGCCCTGCTTGGCCGAGCCGCCGGCCGAGTCGCCCTCGACGATGAACAGCTCCGACAGGGCGGGATCCTTCTCCTGGCAGTCGGCCAGCTTGCCCGGCAGGCCGGCGATGTCCAGCGCGCCCTTGCGGCGGGTCAGGTCGCGGGCCTTGCGGGCGGCCTCTCGCGCGCGCGCGGCGTCGACGATCTTGCCGGCGATGGCCTTGGCTTCGTGGGGGTGTTCTTGCAGGAACTCCTCCAGACGTGACGCGAACGTGCTGTCAACCACCGGTCTCACGTCTGATGAGACAAGCTTTTCCTTGGTTTGCGAGGAAAAGCTTGGGTCCGGCACCTTCACCGACAGCACCGCGATCAGGCCCTCGCGCATGTCGTCGCCGGTGAAGCTGACCTTGGCCTGCTTGGCGATCCCGTTTTGCTCGATGTAGTTGGTGAGCGTGCGCGTGAGCGCCGAGCGGAAGCCGATCAGGTGGGTGCCGCCATCCTTCTGCGGGATGTTGTTGGTGTAGCAGAACATCGTTTCCTGGTAGGAGTCGGTCCACTGCAGCGCCACGTCGACGGTGATGCCGTTCTGCTCGCCGGTCACTGAAATCACGTTGGGGTGCAGCGGCGTCTTCAGCTGGGCCAGGTGCTCGACGAAGCTGGCGATGCCGCCCTCGTACTCGAACAGGTCGCGGCGACCCTCGCCACGCTCGTCGGCCAGGGTGATCTTGACCCCGGAATTGAGGAACGAGAGCTCACGCAGGCGGCGCGCCAGGATGTCGTAGTGGAACTCGGTGTCGGAGAAGATCTCCTTCGCCGGCCAGAAGCGCAGCGTGGTGCCGCGCCGCGGCGAGGCGTCCAGCTGCTTGAGCGGATAGACGGGCTCGCCGAGGCCGTATTCCTGCTGGTGGTGGTAGCCGTCGCGCCAAATGTCCAGCGTCAGTTTGGACGACAGCGCATTGACCACCGACACGCCCACGCCGTGCAGGCCGCCCGAAACCTTGTAGCTGTTGTCGTCGAACTTTCCGCCGGCGTGCAGCACGGTCATGATGACCTCGGCGGCCGAGCGGTTTTCTTCCTTGTGGATGTCGACCGGGATGCCGCGGCCGTTGTCGGACACCGACACCGAGCCGTCCTCGTGGAGCGTCACCACGACCTCGTCGGCGTGGCCGGCAAGGGCCTCGTCGATCGAGTTGTCCACCACCTCGAACACCATGTGGTGCAGGCCGGTGCCGTCGTGCACGTCGCCGATGTACATGCCGGGCCGCTTGCGCACGGCCTCCAGGCCGCGCAGCACGGTGATCCTGCTCGAATCGTAGGCCTGGACGGGGGCAGCCGCCGGGATCTGGGTTTCTTCGGTCATTCGCACACCACCGTAGTGACGCCGCGCGGGAGCTGGTCGGGCGCCACGACACTTAAGTTATTGGAACGGAAGCGCGAATTATACCGCGCCAGGCGCCATGGCTGGGCCGTGGGCCGCGGACGGACCGGTTGGGCTTCAGCTGCAATCGGCGGCACAGCGGGCTTCAGACGGCGGACACCACGCCATGTTCCACGTGGAACACTGTCAGGGGCCACGCACCCACCTCTGCCAGTACCGGGCCAGCCTCGGTCCCGGTTACGAACACCTGGGCGCCGCTGCCATGCAGGCGCTCCAGCAGCCGACGCTGATGCTCGCGGTCGAGCTCGGAGGCCAGGTCGTCCAGCAGGAACACCGGCCAGTGACCCCTGCACGCGGAGAAGTCCTCCGCCTGCGCCAGCAGGCAGGCCAGCGCGGTGAGCTTGGCCTGCCCGCGCGACAGGGTTTCAGCCGAAGGGCGGTTTGTGTGCACGACACGCCAGTCGGCACGATGCGGGCCCACCGAGGTGAAGCCGGCGGCCAGGTCCCTGTCGCGGGCAAGCAGCAGCGCGTCGGCCAGAGACAGCTGATCGCGGCGCCAGCCAGGCCGGTACTCGATGTGGCCCTCGCCCAGCTGCGGCGCCATGGCTGCGGAAAGGGCGCCGAAGCGGGGCTGCAGGCGCTCGACGTAGTCACGCCTCTGCTGGTCCAGCAGTTCGGCCGCTGCTGCAAGCTCCGCATCCCAGGCCTCGAGCTGGCCGGCGGCGATCCGCTGCTTGAGCAGGGCGTTGCGCTGCTTGAGCGCGCGGGTAAACCGGCGCCAGACCGGACGGAACTGCCCCTCACCCTGTTCCACGTGGAACAGGCCCCAATCCAGGTAGCGGCGCCGCGCCTCAGCCCCGGCCGTCACCAGCGCATGGCTGCCGGGCTCGAAACTGATGGCCGCAAGTGCTGCGCACAAATCGCCCAGCTGTTGAACCGGCTCACCGTCGAGCCGACCGGTCCACGCCTGCCCGCTGTGGCGCAGCCCCGCACGCCTGCGGACATCGACCGGCTCAGCCCATTCGGCGAAGACCTCGAGCGACTCGGATCCGGTCCGCACCAGTCCGTCGCGGACCCGCCCGCGAAAGCTCCGACCGTAGGCGAGCAGGTGGATGGCTTCGAGCACGCTGGTCTTGCCGGCGCCGTTGGCGCCAAGGATCAGGTTGAGCTGCGGCCCGGGCGCCAGGTCCAACGGCTCCAGGTTGCGGACGCCGGTGGCGGTCAGTCGGGTCAGGCGCATGCGCCAACCCCGGCACGAGCGCAGGCGGGCTGCGCGCATTCCGGCTCCGCCAAACGACTTCGCCCGGCCGAAGCCGGGCGAAGCGCAGGTTCCACGTGGAACACAGCAACCGGCATCAGAGGCGCAGCGGCATCACCACGTGACGGCAGCGCTCGCTGGAGGCCTCACGCACCAGCGCGGACGAGTTGGCGTCGCGAAGCTGCAGCACCACCTGCTCGTCGCGCAGTGCGGACAGCGCATCGAGCAGGTAATTGACGTTGAAGCCCACCGCCAGGCCGTCGACCTTGGTCTCGGCCTCGACCTCTTCCTGCGCCTCTTCCTGCTCGGGATTGTGCGCGTTGATCCGCACCAGGCCCGGCGACATCTCCAGCCGCACGCCGCGGTACTTCTCGTTCGACAGGATCGCCGCACGCTGCAGCGAGGCGCGCAGGGCTTCGCGATCGACCAGGACCTCGCGGTCCGCGCCGATCGGGATCACCGCCTCGTAGTCCGGGAATCGCCCGTCAATCAGCTTGCTGGTGAAGGTCACGTCGTCGCGTTTGATGCGGATGTGGTTGCGCCCCATTTCCAGCACCACCGTGCGATCGCCGCCCTCCAGCAGCCGCTGCAGCTCCTGCACGCCCTTGCGCGGCACGATGATCTGGCGCTTGGTCGCGACGGCTTCTTCCAGCGCGGCTTCGCACAGCGCCAGGCGATGCCCGTCGGTCGCCACGCAGCGCAGGCGCGTGTCGGCCAGGTCAAACAGCAGGCCGTTGAGGTAGTAGCGCACGTCCTGCTGCGCCATCGCGAAGGCGGTGCGTTCGATCAGTTCCTTGAGCGCGGCTTCGGGCACGCTGACGCGTTCGGTGGCCTCGACCTCGTCCACCGACGGGAAATCATTGGCCGGCAGGGTGGACAGCGTGAAGCGGCTGCGCCCTGCCTGCACGGTGATCTTGTCGCCGTTCTGCGAGACCGTGACCTTGCTGCCGTCAGGCAGGGCGCGAACGATGTCGAACAGCTTGCGGGCGGGGATGGTCGTCTCCCCGTCCTGCGCGTCGTCGACCGTCACCCGGGAGATCATCTCGACCTCCAGGTCGGTACCGGTCAGCGACAGCTGGCCGCCCGCGACCTGGGTCAGCAGGTTGGCCAGGACGGGCAGGGTCTGGCGTCGTTCAACGACGTTGACCACTTGCGCCAGCGGCTTCAGGAGGGCTTCGCGTTGCAGGCTGAAACGCATGCGTTGGGTTCCTGTAACAAGGCTTTTAAAACAGTAAGAACTTCAAAAGCGGTGGTGCTTGGGGGGCCTGCACAGCGGGCATAACGACGCTAACCCGTTGTTTTTCATGATTTTTCTAGCGGTTTTCTGGTGTGGACAAGGTGCACTGCCTGGCGGGGGCAAGCTGTGGATGGATTCCAGCCTCGAAACTTGTCCACAGCTTGTGCCAGTGCTGTCCACGGGCACCACAACATCTAGTGTAGCGAAGGTTTCAGGGCGCGGGGCGGCGGCTTTCCGGCAGCGTGCGCCGACGCAGACGCCCGGCCACCGCGACGCGGCGGGGGAGGGTCGCAGACTGGCAGACAAGCGCCGTGGAACGTCTCGCAAGCCCCGCAGGGACGGTTGCAGTCCGGCAGCTGCGGGATCTCTCCCTGCGGTCGAGATGACAACGCCAGGTTGTGCTGGAGATGCCGACCCTGGCTGCGTCGAGGTCACCGCGGCCCGGCCTGTGGTTACTCGCTCAGCTTGCGGATCAGCTTGTCCCAATCCTCGCGCAGCTTGCCGTCGGTCTCCATCAGGTTGCGGATCTGGCGGCAGGCGTGGAGGACGGTGGTGTGGTCGCGGCCGGCGAAGGCGTCGCCGATCTCGGGCAGGCTGTGTTCGGTGAGTTCCTTGGCCAGCGCCATCGCCATCTGCCGCGGACGCGCCAGCGAGCGGGTGCGGCGCTTGGACAGCAGGTCCTTCATCTGCAGGCCGTAGTAGTCGGCCACGACCTTCTGGATGTTGGGGATGCCGATCGACTGCTGCTGTGAGCGCAGCAGGTCGCGCAGGGTTTCCTGGGCGAACTCCACGGTGATGGTGCGACCGGTGAAGTTGGCGCGCGCGGCCAGCGAATTGAGCGCGCCCTCAAGGTCGCGCACGTTGCCGTGCATCTTCTTGGCCAGCAGGAAGGCAACCTCGTCGGGCACCATGGTGCCGCGCTCGCGTGATTTGGCCAGCACGATCGCCGCGCGCGTCTCGAAGTCCGGCGGGTCGATCGCCACCGACAGGCCCCAGGCCAGGCGCGACTTCAGCCGCGGCTCCAGGCCGTCCACCTCACGCGGGTAGCGGTCGCAGGTCATGATGATCTGCTGGCGGCTGTCGAACAGCGTATTGAAGGTGTGGAAGAACTCTTCCTGGGTGCGGTCCTTGCCGGCGAAGAACTGGATGTCGTCGATCAGCAGCGCATCGATCTGGCGGAACTGGCGCTTGAACTGGTCCGAGGTCCGTTCCTGGATCGAGCGGAAGAATGCGCTGTAGAACTCCTCCGAGCGCAGGTACAGCACGCGCGCGGCCGGGTTGGCCTGGCGCATCGCGTTGCCGGCGGCGAACATCAGGTGGGTCTTGCCCAGCCCCGTGCCGCCATAGAGCAGCAGCGGGTTGTGCGAGCGGTCGCCGGGCTTGAGCGCGGCCTGCCAGGCGGCGGCCCGGCCCATCTGGTTGCTGCGTCCCTCGACGAAATTGTCGAAGGTGTAGTGGCTGTCCAGGTGACCGGCGAAGGACACCATCGGCGCAGGCGTGGCCGCGGCGGGCGCGCCGTGCGCCGTGCTGGCGGCAGGGGCGACCGTGGCGCGCGGCAGCGACCCGATCTCCAGCTGCACGTCGCCGCTGCCGGCGAAGTGCGCCAGCAGCTCGCGGATGCGCTGCAGGTAGCGGCTTTCCACCTCGTCGCGCACGAATGCGTTGGGCGCATACAGCACGGTCCGGCTGTCCTGGCGGCGCGCCTGCAGCGGCTTGAGCCAGGTGTGCACGTCCTCGGCCGGCAGTTCGGCTTCCAGACGTTCGAGGCAGCGGGGCCAGGCATCCATAGAGCGTTCGCGCAACAGTCTTGAGGGGAAAAGGAGGGCGCCCGGCGCGCGGCTGCGGCCGGTCGGGAGGGGCACAAAGGGGGAGGGCAGACTACCACCCGCACCAGACCCGCGCATCCGCCCGCACCGGTCCGAAAAGTGCGCCCGCTTGACCGTGCCCGGGGGGCGTCGCTAGAATTGCCGGTTCTTTCCGCCCGCTGCATTGTCAGTAAACGCCATGGCCACCAAGCGCACCTACCAGCCCAGCAACCTCAAGCGCAAGCGCGACCACGGCTTCCGTGCCCGCATGGCGACCGCCGACGGCCGCAAGATCCTTGCCCGCCGCCGCGCCAAGGGCCGCAAGCGCCTGTCGGCCTGAGCCGCGGCAAGCTGCTGCCTCCGGCCGCCACACCGGCCGGGACCCCTGATCCATGACCGACGCCGGCTTCCCGCGAGATGCGCGGGTGCGCGCGAGCGCGGATTTCGACCGCATCTTCAAGGGCGGGCGCCGCGTGGCGCTGCCCATGCTTGCCCTGCACTGGCTGGCCGACGGGCAACCATCGCGGCTGGGGCTGGCGGTATCACGCAAGGTTGACCGCCGTGCGGTGGGCCGCAACCGCATCAAACGCATCCTGCGCGACCAGTTCCGGCACGAGCGCGGCACGCTGCCCGCCGGCGCCTACGTACTGGTTGCGCGTCCGCCTGCCGCCGCAGCCTCGCCTGAAGCACTGCGCGAAGCCATGATGTCGCTGCTGCGTCGTGCCGGTGCGTTGCCGCACCCGGCGCCGGACGGCACAATGCCCGCTGCCGATTCCCGCACGGCATCCCCGCCTCCTCCCACCGCGCCGTGTCCTTCCGGCGAATGAGCCTGCCTGTCCGATGAACCAGACCCGCACCTTCCTGATCGTTGCCTGGCTGATGGTGGCGGTGCTGCTGTGGATGGAATGGAACAAGGAAAAGGCCGCGCCACCGCCGCAGGACACCTTGCAGACGTTGCCTGCCGGCGCCGGCGCGGTGCCGGTGTCGCCGCCGACCGGCGCAGCCGGAGCGGCCGGCGTGCCCGACGCGCCCACCGTGCCGCAGGCCCCGGGCGTGATCCCGGAAAGCCGCGCCACGCCGGCGCAGGCCAGCGCGGTCCAGGTCGAGACCGACGTGCTGCGGCTGGTGATCGATGGCGGCAGCGTGCTGCGCGCCGAGCTGCTCGACTATCCACAGACCCGCGACGAGGCCAGCCCGCCGGTGGTGTTGTTCGAGAGCGCCCCGCAGCACTTCTACGCCGCGCAGAGCGGCTGGGCCAGCAGCGGCCCGGCGCCCAACCACGAGCAGGGCTTCGTGCCGGCCGGCAGCGAACGCAGCTTCGTCCTCGCCCCGGGCCAGGATCAGCTGGTGGTGCCCTTTGTCTGGCGCGGACCCGATGGCGTCGAGATCCGCCGCAGCTACGTGCTCACGCGCGGCCAGTACGCGATCGGTGTGCGCGACGAGATCATCAACCAGGGCAGCCAGCCCTGGCAGGGCTATCCCTACCGGCAGCTGCTGCGCGGCTCGCCCAACGTCAAGCGCGGCATGACCAACCCAGAGTCGTTCAGCCTGACCGGCGCGACCTGGTACGGCGACGAAGGCGGCTACACGCGCCGCTGGTTCAAGGATTACGAAGACGGCGCGATCAACGCGACCGACAGCAACACCTGGACCGCGTTCGTGCAGCACCATTTCTTCGGTGCATGGTTGCCGGGCGACACCGCCGGCGCGAAGAAGGCGATCACTCTCGACACCGACACCAGCAGCGGCGCGCCGCGCTACCTGATCCGCGAGATGGCCAGCGCGCCGGTCGTGGTCGCGCCCGGGCAGCAGGTGGTCGACAGCGCGCGGCTGTGGGTCGGCCCCAAGCTCGTCGGCCAGATCAAGGCGCAGCAGGTGCCGGGCCTGGACCGCGTGGTCGACTACAGCCGCTTCTCGCTGATGGCCTGGCTGGGCGAAGGCCTGTTCTGGGTGCTGGCCAAGCTGCACGGCCTGATCGGCAACTGGGGCTGGGCGATCGTCGGCCTGGTGATGCTGGTGAAGATCCTGCTGTTCCCGCTGGCGACCGCGCAGTACAAGTCGATGGCGAAGATGCGCAGGTTCCAGCCGCGCATCGCGCAGCTCAAGGAACGCTACGGCGACGACAAGCAGAAGTTCCAGGTCGCGATGATGGAGCTGTACAAGAAGGAGAAGATCAATCCGGTCGGTGGCTGCCTGCCGGTAGTGCTGCAGATGCCGATCTTCTTCGCCCTGTACTGGGTGCTGCTGGAGTCGGTGGAACTGCGCCACGCGCCGTGGATCGGCTGGATCCAGGACCTGACCGCGCGTGACCCCTGGTTCATCCTGCCGGTGATCAACATCGCGGTGATGTGGGCCACGCAGAAGCTCTCGCCGATGACCGGCATGGATCCGATGCAGCAGCGCATGATGCAGATGATGCCGCTGGTGTTCGGCGTGATGATGGTCTTCTTCCCGGCCGGCCTGGTGCTGTATTGGGTCACCAACGGCGGCCTGGGCCTGCTGCAGCAGTGGTACATGTTGCGCAAGTACGGCGAGCCGGCACCGGCCAAGGCCTGATCGGCCACTGCGAAGCCCGCCAGCCGGCGGGCTTCCTCGTTCCGCACCCATGAACGCCCGCCGCGCCGAGACCAGCGACACGATCGCCGCCATCGCCACGCCCTCGGGCGCCGGCGGCGTCGGCATCGTGCGCCTGTCCGGGCCGGAGGCGGCGGCGATCGCGCGCCAGCTGTGCGGACGCGTGCTGCAGCCGCGGCACGCGCACCACGTGCGCTTCCGCGACGCCGAGGGCGGCGTGATCGATGACGGCATCGCGCTGGCCTTCGTCGCCCCGGCCAGCTTCACCGGCGAGGACGTGGTGGAGCTGCAGGCCCACGGCAGCGCGCCGGTGCTGCGTCAGCTGCTGGCGCGCTGCTGCGCCCTGGGCGCGCGGATGGCGCGGCCGGGCGAGTTCAGCGAACGTGCCTACCTCAACGGACGCCTGGACCTGGCCCAGGCCGAAGCGGTCGCCGACCTGATCGCGGCCGGCGACGAGCGCGCCGCCCGCGCCGCCCGGCGCGCGCTGGAAGGCGAGTTCTCGATGCGCGTGGACGCGCTGGCCGAGCGCCTGATGGCGCTGCGCGTGCACGTGGAGGCGGCGATCGACTTTGCCGACGAACCCATCGAAACCCTGGGCGGCAACGCACTGAACAAGGGCCTGGCCGAGGCGCGCGCGCAGCTCGACACGCTGCTGGTCGCCGCCGAGCGCGGCCGCAAGCTGCGCGACGGCCTGCACGCGGTGATCGTCGGCCCGCCCAACGCCGGCAAGAGTTCACTGCTCAATGCGCTCTCGGGCAGCGAGCGTGCGATCGTCACCGAGATCGCCGGCACCACCCGCGACCTGCTGCACGAAACCCTGCGCATCGACGGCTTTGAACTCAACCTGGTCGATACCGCGGGCCTGCGCGAGGACGGCGATGCGATCGAGCGCGAGGGCATGCGTCGTGCGCGCGCCGAGTTGCGACGCGCCGACCTTGCGCTGGTGGTGCTGGATGCGCGTGACCCCGACGCCGGCCTGCGCGCGGTGGCTGCCGACATCATCGGCGTGCCGCAGCGCCTCGTCGTGTACAACAAGTCCGACCTGGCGGATCCCGCGGCGTCGCTGCCGGAAGGCGCGATCGCCGTCTCTGCGCGTACCGGCGCGGGCCTGGACCTGCTGCATGCGGGCCTGCGCCAGGCGGCCGAGGGCAATGCGCCGGCCGAGGGTGCCTTCACCGCGCGCGCGCGCCACGTCGACGCGCTGCGTCGCGCCGGTCAGGCGCTGGGCGACGCGACTGCGGTGCTGGCCCACGACCACCTCGACCTTGCTGCCGAAGCCCTGCGCCTGGCCCAGGATGCGCTGGGCGAAATCACCGGGCGCACCCTGCCCGACGCCCTGCTTGGCCGGATCTTTTCGACGTTCTGCATCGGCAAGTAGCGTCGCCGTCGCGGGTCAGGTGGACCGTAGGCCAGGCCAGCGCGCCATGTGCGCGTTTTCGCAAACGCCGTCACAGTTTTGCCGGCCCGCAGGCACGCAGACTCGAAGCCGACCACGGCGTCAGTTGACAAACGCGACGCGCTGTCGCGTCCTAGGCGCCACGTGATCTGTTCCACACAGGGGAAACCGATGTTCATCAACACCACCGCGGGCGGCCGGAGGGGGCCGCGTCGACTGCTGGCCGGCGCCGCACTTGCACTGAGCCTGGCCACGCTGCTCGCGTCATGCAAACAGGAACCCGCCGACGCGCCGGCTGCCACGCCAGCAGCGGGGCCGGATGCGCCGGCCGCGCAGCAGGCACCCGCCGAGGCCGTGTCGGCCGAAGTGGCCGCGCTCAGCGCCGACCAGCTGCGCGAGGCCGCATCCAAGGCCTACCAGGAGAGCCGGCTGTACGCCCCGGGCGGTGACAACGCGATGGAGTACTACCTCGCGCTGCGCGACAAGGATCCGGCCAATGCCGGGGTGTCCAGCGCGCTGGTCGACCTGCTGCCGATGACCGTGATCGCGACCGAGCAGAGCCGCGACCGCGGCGACTTCGACGAGGCCCGTCGCCTGCTGGCCCTGATCGAAAAGACCGACTCGTCCTACCCGGCGGTCGATCGCCTGAAGAACACCATCGCCAGCGCCGAGACCGAGGCCGGGCGTCGTGCCCAGCAGGAGCAGCTCACCGCCGAGCAGGAAGGCGAGCGGCGCCAGCAGCTCGAGCGCGACCGCCTGGAGCAGCAGCGCCTGGCCCAGGAGCAGGCCGCACGCGAACTCGCCACGCAGCAGGCCCAGGCCAGCCAGGACGCACAGCGCCAGGAAACGGCGCGCCAGGAAGCCGCCCGCCAGGAGACCGCGCGCGAGGAAGCGGCTCGCCAGGAAGCCGCGCGCCAGGCCGCCAACCGGCCAGCCAACCGTCCGGCGGCCAGCGCCAGCGACCTGCGCGCGATCAGCACGCCGGCGCCGCGCTATCCGCCCGATGCGCTGCGCGCCGGTACCGGTGGCGAAGTGCAGGTCGAGTTCACCGTGGGCCTGGACGGTTCGGTCGGCGAAGTGCGCGTGGTCCGCGCCGACCCGCCGCGCACCTTCGACCGCGAGGCGATCAACGCGGTCCGGCGCTGGCGCTTCGAGCCGGTCCCGGCACCGGTCACCACCCGCCGCACGATCAGCTTCAGCCCGTCGCAGTAATCGCGGCATCGCGGCAACAAGAAAAGCCCGGCACTCGCCGGGCTTTTTCTTGGCTCTTCTCCCAATTGAGGGAGAAGGCGGACAGGTTGCTGGAAGTCTCGGGCCGGCTTCGAATGGACGCCATGCCCTGTCGACCGGGGATCGCTTTTCGCTCGGTCAGGGCCGCTACGCGGTCCGGCCCGGCACAGCATGCCGGGCGCTCGCGTGGATGCGCGGCATGCCGCGCAAGCCATCCACGCTCTCCCTGCCCTGACTCGCGCGCAAAACATCCATGTTTTGCTTTCCGCGATCCCCGGTCGCCAGGGCACGGCTCACTGCGACTGGCGCTGCGATGCCTCGATGGCCAGCTTTCTTCAAAGCCACGCCAGTGACTGGGCGATGGTCGTTGCGGGGCGGGGGGTTGCGGAAAGCAGCGCATGGATGCGCTGCGGCGGCGAGTCAGCCATGAATGGCTGACCGAGCCGGGGAGCAACCCCCGGCCCGGGACGACTCCAACCGCAGGCCTGATCCATTCGCTTGCAGTCCGGCCGACTCCCTCGAATGGGAAAGAACCTCTTGGCTCCGCGGCTCAGGCCGAGATCGCCAGCCTCTCCTGGTGGTACAGGCGCGCCGCGAGCAGCCACAGCACCAGGCCCAGGCCGAAGCCGGCGCCCATGTACACCGCCCATTCCTGCGCGCTGATCGCTTCGCTGCGCACCAGCTTGAGGATCATCTGGTTCTGCGCCAGGAACGGCACCGCGAACTGCCACAGCTGGTTCTTGATCGGGTTCACCATCAGCACGATGGTCGGGATGATCGGCAGGAACATCAGCACGCTCATGTAGCTCTGCGCCTCCTTCACCGACTTGACGCTGGCCGCGATCAGGGTCAGCAGGGTGGTGCCGATCAGCACCATCGGCAGCAGCACGAGCAGCAGCTGGGCCATCACCGGCAGCGAGACATCGACCAGCTGCATCGGCCCGGGCGCCAGCTGGAACGCGAACTTCAGCGACAGCACGATCAGCAGCAGCGAGAGCATGCCGAACAGGCAGGCGGCGAGGATCTTGCCGCTCATGATCGCCGCGCGCGCCGCCGGCGTCGCCAACAGGGGCTCCAGCGACTGGCGCTCGCGCTCGCCCGCGGTGACGTCGATCACCAGTGCCGCGCCGCCCAGGAAGCTCAGCAGGATCAGCAGGTAGGGCAGGAAGGCGAGCAGCATGCCGCGCCGCGCCTCTGGCGTGGCCACGTCGCGCTGCCCGACCTGCAGCGCGAAGCCCGCCTCGGGACTGACGCCGCGGTTGATCCCGCGCAGCACGCCGACGGTGCGGCTGTACTCGAGCAGCACGCCGCGCAGGCGGTTGACCGGGATCTGCGAGTCCTGGCGCGAGCTGTCATAGATCAGCTCGATCTTCGCGCTGCGGCTGCCGCGCCACTGTTCGCCGAATTCCGGATCGATCTTCAGCACCACGTCCCAGTCCTGGTCGCGCACTTCCCGATCCGGATCCTGCGGCGCCGGCTTGGCCTCGATGTTGCGGCCCTTGAGGAAGGCGACCAGGTTGGGCGCGTGCTCGGCGCCGATCACCGGCAGCTCCAGCGTGGATTCCAGCTGGGTGCGCATCTTCTTCTCGGCCAGCGCGCCCATGCCCAGGATCAGCGCCGGGATCACGATCGGCCCGAGGAACAGGCCGAGCATCATCGTCTTGCGGTCGCGGAACAGGTCCAGCAGTTCCTTCTTCGCGACAGTCCAGATCGCCTTCATGCCTGCTCTCCCATCGCAGCTTCTGCTTCCAGGCCGGCGAGCCGCACGAACACGTCCTCCAGGTCGGCCAGGCCGGTCTGTTCACGCAATTCGTCCGGCGTTCCGATCGCGCGCACCTCGCCGTGCGCGATCACCACGATGCGATCGCACAGCGCGGCGACCTCCTGCATGATGTGGCTGGAGAAGATCACGCAGCGGCCCTCGTCGCGCAGCCCGCGCAGGAAGCCACGCAGTCCGCGCGTGGTCATCACGTCCAGGCCGTTGGTGGGCTCGTCGAGGATCACGTTGCGCGGGTCGTGCACCAGCGCGCGCGCGATCGCGGTCTTGGTGCGCTGGCCCTGGCTGAAGCCCTCGGTGCGCCGGTCGAGGAAATCCTCCATCACCAGCGTCTTGGCCATGGCCGCGGTGCGGTCGCGGATCGTGGTCTCGTCCAGCCCGTGCAGGCGGCCGAAGTAGGCGATGTTCTCGCGCGCGCTCAGGCGCTTGTATACGCCGCGCGCGTCGGGCAGCACGCCCAGGCGCTGGCGCACGGCGGTCGGATCCTTCGCCACGTCGATGCCGTCGACTTCGATGCGGCCCTGGTCGGGCGTCATCAGCGTGTACAGCATGCGCAGCGTGGTGGTCTTGCCGGCGCCGTTGGGACCGAGCAGGCCGGTGATCTCGCCGTCGCGTGCCTCGAAGCCCACGCCCTTCACCGCGTGCACGGTGCCGGTCTTGCTCTTGAAGGATTTGTGCAGGTTGTCGATGCGGATCATGGGATGTCCGTGATGCGTGGAGTGTTGAACGCTGGTTCGATCAGGCGGATCCGGATGGCGGCGGATGCCGTCCATCGCGGATCAACAACGACGCGCCCTGTCACGGCTCCCAGCCGTAGTTGCCGGCGAAGGGCGGCTGCGCGGACAGGCGGTCCAGGCAACCGGCATCCATTGCATGGGCATCGGTGGATTCGATGAACTGGGCGAACAGCTTGGGCATGCAGCCGCTGCCCAGCACGCTGTGGCCCTGGCCCGGCAGCACCAGGTGGCGTCCGTTGGGCAGCGTCTCCACCACTTCGTCGCCGTAGCGCGGCGGTGTGACCGGATCGAGTTCACCACTGATCGCAAGCACCGGCACCTCGCCTGACAGCGGCGAGCGGAAGCCTTCACTGCGTACGCCCTTCGGCCACACCGCGCACTGCTGCTGCATGAGGTCCACCAGCAGGTTGCCGAGCACGGTTGCGTCGTCGTCGGCGGCACTGCGGAACTCGGCGGCATCCTCGCTGCAGCTCACCGACAGGCCCATGCCCATCGCCATCGAGTCGTTCATCTGCGACGACAGCATGCGCGACTGGGCGAGCAGGCTTTCGTAGCGCTGCTGGGCGGCTTCGTGCAGCAGCAGCGGCAAGGTGGCCGCCATCGACGGCTGGTAGGCGTACATCCGCAGCAATCCGATCAGATGACCGTCGCGCGGTACCTCCTCGCGCCATTCGCCCGAGACCGGGTCGCGGTAGCGCACCGGCGCGATGCCGCCGGCCTGCAGCCGTTCGCGCACCAGGGTCAGCTGCTGGCGCGGATCGCCGAGGTTGGTCAGGCAGGCCTCGCTGGCGCGGCAGCGCTGGAACTGCGCATCGAGCGCGTCCTCGAGGTTGCGTGCGTGGTCCTGCCCGAGCACCAGCGAGTTCGGCGCCACCGAGTCGAGGACCAGGCTGCGGGTGTGCTGCGGATAGGCGGCGGCGTACTGCTGGGCGACGCGCGTGCCGTAGGAGATGCCGACCAGGTTGATGCGCTCGACCCCGATCTTCTGCCGCACCAGGTCGAGGTCGCGGACGTGGTCGCCGGTGGTGTAGAAACGCAGGTCCGCGGTTTTCTGCAGGACGTCGCGGCAGGCCTCGGTGAGCCGGACCACCGCCTCGGGCGTCTCGTTCTCCGGATTGGCCAGGACCTCGTCATCCATGAAGCCGGGGCAGTGCAGCGGGTTCGAGCCGCCGGTGCCGCGCGCGTCGACCAGGACCACGTGGCGGTTGCGCCGCACGTCGGAAAACGCGCCCTCCACCATCGGGAAACTCTCGATCGCCGACTGGCCGGGCCCGCCGGCGATCATGTAGATCGGGTCGGCCTCGGCCATGCCCTTGGCCGGGACCAGTGCGATCGCCAGGTCGATCATGCGGCCGTCCGGCGCGGCATGGTCCTCGGGCACGGCCAGGGTCGCGCACTGCGCCTCGACCGAGCTGCCGCCGGGCCCGGCCAGCGCGCAGGGCTCGAAGGCGAGCGCGCCGTAATGCAGGCTGCCCTGCGCATCGGCGCGCGGACCGGACTGCTGCCGCGGACCGCCGTCGCAGGCCGCCAGCAGCAGGCCTGCGGCGAGCAGGGACAGGGGAAACAGCGGGGACTTCATGCAGGTGCCTCCGGGAAGAAGATCGATTCGATGCTGGTTTCAAACACGGCGGCGATGCGGAACGCGAGCGGCAGGCTGGGATCGTACTTGCCGGTCTCGATGGCGTTGACGGTCTGTCGGGATACTTCCAGACGTTCGCCCAGCTGCGTCTGTGACCAGCCGCGCGCCTCGCGCAGTTCGCGGACCCGGCTTCTCATCGCCGGCTCCGCGCCGCCGGGCCCTGGCGTGGCAGCAGCAGTGCGGCGGAACCCGGCACGACGGCGGTCGCGACCAGCACGCGGCAGGGGCTCACCACCATGGCGGCGACCCCGGCTGGGGCGGGGAGAAGCGGGGTTCGATCCGGCAGGCGTGCATGCTGGGGTGTCAAGGGTGCTTGACAGGCAGGATGTGCGGGAGCGACGTTGGTGTCAAGCGAGCTTGACAGGGAAATCCCGAGCCGACTCGCGGCAGTGATGCCGAGGGGTGCCGCCGCCGCTACTTGCTGCTGACGTACTTCTCGCGGCGGATCTGCGGCACTGCCAGCCCCGCTTCCTTCAGCGCCTCGAAGCAGGCATCGACCATGTTCGGATTGCCGCAGAGGTAGGCGATGTCGGTCGCCGCATCCGGCGCGAACTCGGCGAGGAACTGCTGTACGTAGCCGTGGCGCACGTCGTCATGCGCCTGCGGCGAACCGACGACTGGCAGTTCGCGCGAGAAGCAGGGCACGAAGCGAAATGCGGGATTGCGCTGCGCGAATGCGCGGAACTCGTCGCCGTACAGCAGCTCGTCCGGCGTGCGCGCGCCGAACAGCAGCACCACTTCGATTCCGCGCTCGGCGATCGCCTTCTCCAGCAGCGGCAGCATCGCGCGATACGGCGTCACGCCGGTGCCGGTGCCGATCAGCACATAGCGACGGTTGGCATCGCCCGGCATCAGGCAGAAGCGTCCGAACGGGCCGCTGGCCTGGACGGTGCTGCCTTCGTCCAGGCCCTCGAACAGCGCGGTCGCCGCGCCACCGGGCACGTAGCTCACCGCGATCTCGACCGCATCGCCCGCCCCCAGCGCATGGTCGTGGATCGTCGCCAGCGAGTACGAGCGCTTGGTCGGCGTGCCGTCGGCGTACTGGAAGTGCACCTGGATGAACTGGCCGGGGATGTAGTCCAGCGGCTGGCCGTCATCGCGGCTAAACGTGAGGTGCGCGACCGAGGGCGCAAGCATGCGCCGACCGGTGAGTTTGAGCGGGAACTGGACGATGGCCAAATCGGGAATGGGACGGTGCGGCCCGGGAGTGGGCCGATGGGCCGCCTATACTAACGGCTTGCCGCGAATCACGCGGTCAAGGCCCACGCGATGATCCCAGAATCCCAAGCGGCCCCGGGCGCGCCCGCGCTGCGGATCCGCGACCTCCGCAAGACCTACGACAACGGCGTGCAGGCGCTCAAGGGCGTCTCGCTGGACGTGCATCCGGGCGATTTCTACGCCCTGCTCGGCCCCAACGGCGCCGGCAAGAGCACCCTGATCGGCATCATTTCCTCGCTGGTGAACAAGAGCGGCGGCGAGGTCTCGGTGTTCGGCATCGACCTGGCCACCGATCGCGGCGCGGCCATGCGCCAGATCGGCCTGGTGCCGCAGGAAATCAACTTCAACATGTTCGAGAAGCCGCTCGACATCCTGGTCAACTACGCCGGCTTCTACGGCGTGCCGCGCGCGCAGGCGCTGCTGCACGCGGAAGAAGAGCTCAAGCGCGCCTTCCTGTGGGACAAGGCGGGGCAGATGAGCCGCACGCTCTCTGGCGGCATGAAGCGGCGGCTGATGATCGCGCGGGCGATGATGACGCGGCCGCGGCTGCTGATCCTCGACGAGCCCACCGCCGGCGTCGACATCGAGATCCGCCGCGACATGTGGCGCGTGCTGCGCGAGATCAACGCCGCAGGCACCACGATCATCCTCACCACCCATTACCTGGAGGAAGCCGAGTCGCTGTGCCGCAACCTGGCCATCATCGACCACGGCCGGATCGTCGAGCAGGGGCCGATGCGCGCGCTGCTGGCCAAGCTCGACGTCGAGGGATTCCTGTTCGACGTCCAGGGCGCGCTGCCGGCGACGCTGCCGGAGATCGAGGGCGCCACCCTGGTCGCGCTCGACGACCACACGCTCGACCTCGACATGCCGCGGGCGATGGACCTCAACCGCGTGTTCGCCATCTTCGATGCGGCCGGCATCCGCGTGCGTTCGATGCGCACCAAGTCCAACCGCCTCGAGGAGCTGTTCGTGCGCATGACCGCCAGGCCGCAGGAGCAGGCCGCTTGAACGCCATCTCCCGCACCAGCGTCGCATCCGCCGACAGTGCGCGCCGCAACCGGATCGCGCTGGCAACGGTCGCGCGCCGCGAGATCATGCGGATCCTGCGCATCTGGAGCCAGACCCTGGTGCCGCCGGCGATCACCATGGTGCTGTACTTCCTGATCTTCGGCCAGCTCATCGGCGCGCGCATCGGCGACATGGGTGGCTACACCTACATGGAGTTCATCGTCCCGGGCCTGGTGATGATGAGCGTGATCCAGAACAGCTACGGCAACATCTCCTCGAGCTTCTTCGGCGCCAAGTTCGGCCGCCACGTCGAGGAGCTGCTGGTCAGCCCGATGCCGGGCTGGGTGATCCTGGGCGGGTATGTCGCCGGCGCGGTGGCGCGCGGGCTGATGGTCGGCGTGGTCGTGCTGTGCATCGCGATGCTGTTCACCGACGTGCGCATCCCGCACCCGCTGGTCACGCTGAGCACGGTGCTGCTGGGCGCGACGATCTTCTCGCTGGCCGGCTTCGTCAACGCGATCTACGCCAAGAAGTTCGACGACGTGGCGATCGTGCCGACTTTCATCCTGACCCCGCTCACCTATCTGGGTGGCGTGTTCTATTCGATCCAGCTGCTGCCCGGCTGGGCGCAGGCGGCGACCCACGCCAACCCGATCTTCTACATGGTCAACGCGTTCCGCTACGGCCTGCTTGGCACCAGCGACGTGCCGCTGTGGATCGCCTACGCGCTGATGCTGTTCTTCGTCGTGGCGCTGGGCGGGCTGTCGCTGTGGCTGCTCAAGCGCGGCGTGGGGCTGCGCAGCTGATGCGCGTGCTGGTGCTCGGCGCCGGCGGCACCGGTGGCTACTTCGGTGGGCGGCTGGCGCAGTCGGGCGCCGACGTCAGCTTCCTGGTGCGTCCGACGCGTGCCGGGGAGCTGCAGCGCGATGGGCTGCGTATCCGCAGCCCCCTGGGGGATGCCGACGTCGCCGCGCGCACGCTGACCGCGCAGACACTGGCCGCGGCCGTGGCGCAAGCGCCGTTCGACCTGGTGGTGCTGAGCTGCAAGGCCTACGACCTGGAGGGCGCGATCGACGCCGTCGCGCCGGCGATGGTCGATAACACCAGCCTGATGCCGATCCTCAATGGCCTGGTCCACTACGACGCGCTCGACGCCCGCTTCGGCCGCGACACGGTGCTGGGCGGGCTGTGTTTCATCAGCGTGGTCAAGCACGACGACGGCAGCATCGCGCACCTGGGCCGGCCGGCCTCGATCACCTTCGGCGAACGCAGCGGTGGCACCAGCGCGCGCGTGGACGCCTTCGCCGCGCTGTGCGCGCAGGCGGGCATTGATCACCGGGCCAGCGACGACATCGCGCAGGAGCAGTGGATCAAGTTCAGCTTCCTTGCCACGCTGGCAGCGGGAACCTGCCTGATGCGCGCCAGCGTCGGCGACATCGTCGCCTGCGACGGCGGCGCGGCGTTCATGGCCGCACTGCACGGGGAATGCCTGGCAGTGGCCGCCGCCGAAGGCCAGCCGGTGCCGGACAAGGCACGCGGCATCGCCCGCGCCAGCCTGGTCGACCCCGCATCGGAGGTGAAGGCCTCGATGCTGCGCGACCTCGAAGCCGGCGGCCGCGTGGAAGCGGCGCATATCGTCGGCGACATGCTGCGGCGCGCGCAGGCGGCGGGCATCGACGCACCGCGCCTGCAGGCGGCGTGGGTGCACCTGCAGTGCCACCAAATCGCGATCGGATAGCCTCGCCTGCACTGGGTCGAAGACGCGGCCTGGGACGGGCGCCTGGGCATCGAGCGCGAGCGCCGCCGCGACAAGGAATTCTCGGCGCTGGAGCTGCGCCGCAACCTCGAAGCGGTGCTCGAGCAGGCGGGCGCGCACAAGGTCTTCGACGGCCCGCTGCTGCGCGACCTGTACTACGGCCAGCTCGAGCAGGAGATCGGCCAGGGCTTCATCGACGGCGTCAACCTGGACGCAAAAATGCCGACCTCGGTGTACGTGATCC
Source organism: Luteimonas sp. A482 (assembly GCF_054072655.1). Classification (NCBI taxonomy): domain Bacteria; kingdom Pseudomonadati; phylum Pseudomonadota; class Gammaproteobacteria; order Lysobacterales; family Lysobacteraceae; genus Luteimonas; species Luteimonas sp. A482. The sequence goes on along the minus strand of NZ_JBSVRO010000003.1, from coordinate 355,352 downwards.
GCCAGCCGGGTCGTACGGTCTGGGTGCAGCTGTCGATCGACACGCAACAGGCGGCGATGGTGGTCATCGACCAGCGTCCGTTCGAGCAGAGCGCGCATTGGGGCGACGCGTTTCCCTGGCTGTCGACGCCCGCCGGCTATGGCGGCGCATCCAGGCTTGGCGCAGACCGCGGCGCTGCTGCCGGCCGATGCGCTGAAGCAGCAGCTCGACGCCGCTGGCCGGGTCGCGATCCAGGGCAACTTCGCGGTCGACAGGGCCGAGATCCTGCCCGACTCGCAGCCGCAGATCGAACAGGTGCTGGCGCTGCTGAAGCAGGCGCCTGCGCTGCAGCTGTCGATGGAAGGGCATACCGACGACAGCGGCGGCGCCGCGCACAACCGCGCGCTGTCGCAGGCGCGCGCGGCGCGTGGGTCCCGCCCGCTGCCTTATTTCAAGGTGAGGTAGGTCGCCGACCACTGCATCGGATCGCCTGCGTTGCCGTCTTGGAACAGGGCCGCGCCGCGGCCGTCGCTGTTCAGTCCCAATCCGAGCAGGTGGTGGTCGCTGTTGGTGAAGGTGAATTCAAAGCCCTGCAGCGCATCGATGCGGGCGTTGGCCGGCAGGGTCGAGCGGGTCCGATCGGTCCCTGTGAGCCCGCCGCGGCTGGCCACCTGGCTGTTGGGGATCCAGGCGTACTGCACGCTGACGCGATAGCCGCGGTACTGCCCGGAGGCCTGCCTGATCGCGCGGTTGGCGGCGCCGGTGCCGCTGACCACGCTGCCCACTTCCAGCAGGCCGGGCAAGGGCACCAGCATGCTGGCGGCCATCGCACCGAGGCTGGCCTCCAGGCCGCGGAAATCCAGGCCCTGGTCGTCGGTCAGCGAGACGCGGGCGACGTTGCGCTCCGGGTCCAGCCAGACGGCGATGTTGCGCAGGTTGGCGTCGCTGCCGTTGGCGCGGCGGAACTCGAAGCCCGACAGCACCAGGGTTGAATCCGCCGGCCTGGCGCCGGGCAGGCGGATGTCGAACTTGCCGCCGCCATCGGCCGTGACCTGCTGCACCTTCGCGCCCGGCAGCGAGGTCAGCAGCACGCGGCCGCCGAACGGGTCGTCGCCGTTCTGGTCGGCCAAGGCCAGGCGCACGAAGCGATCCTCGCCCAGCAGGCCGATGCGGCGCAGCTTGTGGTCGCCGTTGAGGAAGCGAAGTTCGAACCCGGCAAGCGCCCAGCCTCCGGGCAGCGGCTTGTCGATCGCGGCCGCCCCGCTGTCGCGCAGGCCCTGGATCTGGGCGCGGTGCAGCTCGAGATGGCCGCGCGGCGGCGGTGCTGCCACCCGGCTCCCCCGCGTGGGCGCCACCACCGCACCGCTGTGCCGGGTGGGTACCACCACCCGCGTCACCGGCCGCTGCGGCGGCGGCTTGACCTGCACCTGCGACCGCTCCGGCGGCGGGGTCACCTGCACCCCGGACCGCGCCGGCGGTGGTGTGACCTGGACCTGGGCGGCAGCGGGCAGGCCTGCGGCCAGGCACAGCAGCAGGGTGGCGGACAGGTGGGAGGGGCGCAGCGGCAGGACGGTCATGGAGTACTCCGGCAGAGAGGATGGTCCCCAGCACATCCGCAGACGACAGCCCGCGACTGCCACCCGCCACCCGGCGGCAATTTTGGCTACCCTGTAATCCGGGCCTGCGCCCGGGCATGGGACTGCCGCGCATGGGGAACGAGATCACGCAGTTGCTGGAGCGGGTCAGCGCCGGCGAGCCCGGGCAGCTCTCCGAAGTCTTCGAGCGGCTCTACCCACAGCTTCGCCAGATTGCCGCGGCGCGCCTGCATTCGGGCGAACGCACGCTGACGCCGACCGTGCTGGTGCACGAGCTGTACCTGCGCGCGACCAGCGGCGAACCGCTCACCGCCAGCAGCCGCCGCCATTTCTTCACTACCGCGGCCAAGGCGATGCGCTGGATCCTGGTCGACCACGCGCGCCGCCGCGCCGCCGGCAAGCGCGGTGGCGATCTACTGGAGGTGACCCTGACCGAGTCGCTGCCCGGCGCCCAGGCGCCCGACGTACTCGGGGTGCACGAGGCACTCGAAGCGCTGGGCGAGATTGCCCCGCAGCAACGCGACATCGTCGAGCTGCACTATTTCGGCGGGCTCGAGTTTGTCGAGATCGCGGGCCTGCTCGAGGTCTCGGAGCGCACGGTCTACCGGCAGTGGCAGCGGGCACGCGCGTTCCTGCACGCCCAGCTGGAGTAAGCCGCCATCGGCCGGCATGCGCTTGGCAGCGGGCGGCTGGCGCCATTCCCGAATGCGCTGCGCCTGGGATCGGCAAGTGGCGTGGCAACCGCGGCTCCGCGCCGGTGCACCTGGCAGCCGCAGGGCGTAGTTTGCGGATGCCCCGCAGGTTGCCGGCAATCCGGCCGGACCTGACTGGAGGACGCGATGAAGAGCGAGACGAGGATCCCCCGCCTGCTGCTGGTCTTGGCTGCGACCGTGGCCGCGCCCCACGCGGCGGCGGGCGATGCCTGCCTGGCCGGCGACTGGAGCCCGGTGGGCAACGGTGCGGCCGAGTGGATGCAGCGCCAGGTGCCGGGGATGAAGATGGCCGTCACGGAGCAGGTGGCAACCCTGCACCTGGGCGGCGACGGCAGCTACAGCCTGGGCGCCCAGCTGCGCGCGGAAGCCGGCCAACAGGGGCGCAGCGCACGCAGCGACGGAACGTTCTCCGCGCAGGGCCGCTGGACCAGTGCCGACGGCAGACTCACGCTGGTCCCCACGGCATCGGACACCGAGGGCAGGGTCGAGATGCGCGCCGGCGACGGACGCTCCACGGGCTTTGCGCTGCCCAGGTCGACGGCGCAGACGACCGTCCACGAGTACGCCTGTTCGGGCGACACGCTTGAAACCCGGATGCCGATTCCGGGCAGCGCCCATCCCATCGTGCAGCGCTACCAGCGGCGATGAGGGCAATGGCGCCGATGCGGTGCAGCCGCCGTGTGATCCGGCGCGCGCGGCAGGAGATGAACCTGGACGGCACCCCGGTTGAGGACGAGGCTGCTCACCTTCTGGTCGACGGCGTGTTCGACCCGCAGGCCTGCTGCGCATACCTCGACCTGCAGGGCGATCCCGCCGCTCATCGACAGCGCGCACTGTGCCTTTGTCTACGCGCGGGCACCGCCCCGATGGCCACCTGAGCTCATGGACGCAAACCACATGGCGGCATGGCGCGAGGCCGACCGCATCCTCGATCAGTTGCTCGACCTGCCGCCCGAACAGCGTGCGGCGGCGCTGGCGGCGGCGACGCCCGACGCGGAGTTGCGCGCCATGGTCGAGCGGCTGCTGGCCGCGCATGCCAGCGGCAGTGGCCCGCTCGGTGCCCGGCCCGACCTTGACGGCCTGGATCCAACCGGCGACGGCGCCGTCGGCAGGCGGCTGGGCCGCTGGCGACTGCGCGAGGAGATCGGCCGCGGCGGCATGGCCGCGGTGTATCGCGCAGAGTCGGAGGAGGCGCCCGTCGGACAGCTGGCCGCGGTCAAGGTGTTGACCCTGGGCGCGCTGGCCGCGGGTGGCCATGACCGGTTCCTGCGCGAGCAACAGCTGCTGGCGCGCCTGCGCCATCCCGGCATCGTGCCGCTCTACGAGGGCGGCGTGGCCGCGGATGGAACCCCGTGGCTGGCCATGGCGCTGGTCGATGGCAAGCGCATCGACACGTGGTGCCGCGAGCACGCCGCGGACGTGGACACGCGCATCGGCCTGCTGCTGCAGGTCGCCGGCGCGCTGGCGTACGCCCACCGCAACCTGGTCATCCACCGCGACATCAAGCCGTCCAACGTGCTGGTCGACGAGGATGGACACGCGCGACTGCTGGATTTCGGCATCGCCCGCCTCGCCGACGAGCTGGAGCCCGAGCGCACCGCCACCGCCCTGCGCGCGCTGACGCCGCAGTACGCCGCACCGGAGCAGTTCACCGGCGGTGCGCCCGGAACCGCAATGGACGTCTACGGTCTTGGCGCACTCGCCTACTGCCTGCTTGCCGGGCAGCCGCCGCACGGCGGAGGCGAGCGCGGCACCGAGCGCCCGCCGCCGCCATCGCGCGTCAGGCGGCCGCAGCGACGGCGCGGCACGGCCACCCGCGGGTCGTGGGAACGGCGGCTGCGCGGCGACCTCGACACCATCGTGATGAAGGCCCTGGCCGAACGCCCCGAGGACCGCTACCCCAGCATCGAGGCGATGGCTGAGGACCTGCAGCGCTGGCGGCAGCGACGTCCCGTCCGCGCCCGGGCGCCGAGCCTGGGCTACCGCCTGGGGCGGCTCATCGCCCGGCGGCGCGCCGCCGCCGCTGCGCTGCTCGCATTCCTGGTGCTTGGCGCCGCCGCTGCCGGGCAGATCGCCATGCAGCAGCACCACGCCCGCGAGCAGGCCGCGCGCGCGTCGATCGTCCGCGATTTCCTGGCCGACGTACTGGCCTCGAGTGATCCTTCGGAGGGCGAGATCCCCAACGCGCTGGACATACTCGAAACCGGCTCCAAGCGCGCCCGCGAGGAACTCCGTGCGACCAGCCCGTTGGCTGCGGCCGACGTGCTGGCCATCACCGGCAGCGCGCGCAATGCGCTCAACGATCTGGACGGCGCCGAAGCGGACCTACTGCAGGCGCTGGAGATCCTCGAGGGCCTGCCGGAGCCGTCGCCGCCGGAGCTGTCGCGGGTGCACTGGAGCCTGGGCGTGCTCTACAAGATGCGCGGCACGCGTCGTTCGCTCGAGCACCATCTCGCCGCCGTGGAATGGCAGGCGAAGTGGGACGCGCCGCCCGAGGAGCGCGTCAGCGCCGCTGTCGCACTCGCCAGTGCCTGGTCCAGGTACGGCCAGATGGCAGAGGCCGAGCAGCGCCTGCGCGCGGTGCTGCTCGAAATCCCGCAAATGGGCATCGAAGGCACCCAGGTGCACATGGACGCCCTGAACGCGCTGACCTCGGTGCTGGCGCGCAGCAACGGGCCGCTGGAGGAGCGGATCGCCCTGCACGAGCAGCGCGTACAGGTTGGCCGCGTGCTGTATGGCGCCGACAACGGCTGGTACGCCTATACCCTGGCCGATACCGTCCCGACCCTGCGTCGGGATGCGCGATCGCTCCCGCGGGCCGAGGAAATGGCGCGCGAAGCGGTGGCGATCACCGGGCGGATCTACGCACAACCGCACATGTTCACGGCGGTGGCGAGCTGCAACCTGGGCGCGCTGCTTGCCCAGAGCGGACGGATGCAGGAGTCGCTCGAACATTACTCGCACGCGATCGGGGTCGACGAGCAGCTCCAGCGGAACGACCTGCACGCCCGCTCCTGCCGCTTCGGCCGCGCGTTCGCGCTGGCGGCACTGGGCAAGGCCGATGCGGCCAGCGACGACCTCGCCGAGGATCGCCGGATGCTGACGGTGCTGGAACTGCAGCGCTCGGCGGAGTGGATGAACAACTGTGCCCTGGACGCGCTGCTCCAACTCGGTGCCGGCGCGCCTGCGGACGCTGCCGCCAAGCTTGCCTCGTGCCAGGACCAGCATGCTCCGGCGGACAGCGAGCCCGTTCCGCTGTTCGCGCTCGCGCGTGCGGAGGTCCACATCGCGCAGGGCGATGCCGCCGCCGCAGCCCCCATCCTGGCGGGATTGCGCGAGACCTTGCCAGCCGGTGAGGTGACCAGGCGCTGGCTGCGGCCCTGGCTGCTGTCGGTCCACGTCGCCAAGGAGACCGGCGACGCTCCGCTCGAAGCGCGCCTGCGTGCGCAGCTGCAGCCGCACATGGCCGATCAACCGGCCCGCCCCTGCCTGGATGCCAGCGACCTGGCCGCGGCATGCCCGGCGTTTCCATGAGGTCCTGAGCGGGCCTGGCCGGGTGATCCCGGCGCAGTCGCCCGCGACCGCCGCGTGCCCCGGACGCGCCGGCCGGCGACACGACAAGCCGAGGTGGCAGCTGACGCCCCGGGGCTGGCGCATCGCCGTGGGCGCCGGCTTCAACGGCGGCGAGCAGGCGCTGTCGATCGGCTACGGCAAGCGCATCGGCCAGCGCGCCTCGTTCCCGGTGGGCGGCGCTTTCAGCGGCGGCGAGCGCTCGGGCGGCATCGGCTTGGGCATCGACCTCTGACAGCGCGCCGCGGGATCGCGGCGCCGGCCACCCGGCGCCGCAGTCCGCCCGGCTTTGCGCCGATCAGCCGGCCGCTGCGCCGGGCAGGCGGAAGAACGCGCTGGCGGTCGCGGTGGTGGTCGCCGCGGTGGTCTCCACGGCCTCGCCGCGATCGCGCGCGAGTTCCTCGACGATATGCGGCAGGAAGGCCGGCTCGTTGCGCCGGTCCTTCGGCATGGGCTTGAGCGTGCGCGGCAGCAGGTAGGGCGCGTCGGACTCGACCATCAGCCGGTTGGCCGGGATGTTCTTCACGATCTCGCGCAGGTGCTGCCCGCGGCGCTCGTCGCACAGCCAGCCGGTGATGCCGATGTGCCAGTCCTGGTCGAGGCAGTCGAACAGCTCCTCGCGCGTGCCGGTGAAGCAGTGCACCACCGCCGGGCCGAGCTGGCCGTCGAACTGCTTCATGATCGCCAGCAAATCCGCATGCGCATCGCGCTGGTGCAGGAACAGCGGCTTGCCGGTGTCGACGCCGATCTGCAGCTGCCGCTCGAACGCCTTGCGCTGCGCGGGTCGCGGCGAGAAATCGCGGAAGTAGTCCAGCCCGCATTCGCCCACTGCCACGACTTCCGGATGCGCATGCAGCGCGCGCATTTCCGCGTCACATTCGGGCGTGTACTCGACCGCGTGGTGCGGATGCACCCCGACGGTGGCGAACCATTCGCCGGGACGGGTGCGCGCCAGCTCGAGCGCAGCCGGCGAGTGCTCGCGGCTGGCGCCGGTGAGGATGGCGCGGCCCACGCCCGCCTGGCGCGCGCGCTGCCAGACCGCATCGCGGTCGTGGTCGAAGCTGTCGTGGGTGAGGTTGAGTCCGATATCGATCAGTTCCATGCGCCCATTGTAGGAGCGGCTTCAGCCGCGAAGGCTCTCCCCCTCGCGCCGGGCCCCCGGGCAACGCATCGCGGCTGAAGCCGCTCCTACAAGCCGCTCCTACAATGGGGCGATGACGTTCCCGATCACGCCGCTGCTGCCCGACGTGCTGCGCAGCCTCGACGCGCATCCGCGGCTGGTGCTGGAGGCGCCGCCGGGTGCCGGCAAGACCACCCAGGTGCCGCTGGCGCTGCGCGATGCGCCGTGGCTGGGCGGCGCGAAGATCGTGATGCTTGAGCCGCGTCGTGTCGCGGCGCGCAGCGCGGCGATGTTCATGGCCCGGCAGTTGGGCGAAGAGGTCGGCGACACGGTCGGCTATCGCATCCGGTTCGAGCGCCGCGTCTCTGCGCGGACCCGGATCGAGGTGGTCACCGAAGGCATCCTCACCCGCATGATCCAGGACGATCCGTCGCTGGAGGGCGTCGGCGCGCTGTTGTTCGATGAATTCCACGAGCGCCACCTGGCCGGTGACCTCGGCCTGGCCCTGGCGCTCGACGTGCAGGCCGGGCTGCGCGAGGACCTGCGGCTGCTGGTGATGTCGGCCACCCTCGATGGCGAGCGGCTGGCGGCGTTCCTGGATGCGCCGCGGCTGTCGAGCGAGGGGCGCAGCTTTCCGGTGCGCATCGAACACCTCGCCACGCGCCGCGACGAGGCGCTGGAAGCGCAGGCCCGGCGCGCGGTCGAACACGCGCTGGCGCAGCATCCGGGCGACGTGCTGGTGTTCCTGCCCGGGCGGCGCGAGATCGCGCGCCTGGCGATGGCGCTGGGCCGTCAAGCCGACGTCGAAGTCCTCGAACTGCACGGCGACCTTCCCGTCGACCAGCAGGCGCGCGTGCTGCAGCCGGCGGGCGACGGCCGCCGCCGGGTGGTGCTGGCGACCAATGTCGCCGAGTCGAGCGTCACCCTGCCCGGCGTGCGCGTGGTGATCGACAGCGGCCTGGCGCGCGAGCCGCGGCACGACCCCAACAGCGGATTTTCGCGACTCGAGACGGTGGCGATTTCGCAGGCCTCGGCCGACCAGCGCGCCGGTCGCGCCGGTCGCGTGGCGGAGGGCTGGGCTTATCGGCTGTGGCCGCAGTCGCAGCGGCTCGAACCACAGCGTCGTCCCGAAATCGCGCAGGTCGAACTCGCCTCGCTGGCGCTGGAGCTGGCCGCCTGGGGCAGCGACGCACTGCGCTTCGTCGACCCGCCGCCGCCCGGGCCGATGGCCGCCGCGCGCGAGCTGCTGCAGCGGCTCGACGCGCTGGATGCGGACGGCAGGATCAGCGCGCAGGGCCGGCGCATGCTCGCGCTGGGCACGCATCCGCGGCTGGCGGCGATGCTGTTGGCGGCGCGCGACGACGGCGCGCGCGCGCTGGCCTGCGACCTCGCCGCGCTGGTCGAGGCGCGCGATCCCCTGCGCAGCCGCAGCGACGGCTGGCGCGAGCGCTGGCTGGCGCTGGCGGCGTTCCGTCGCAACCGCGTCGGGCCCGACGCCCATCGCGCCACGCTGGCGACGATCGACGCGGCCGCGCGCCAGTGGCGCCGTCGCCTCGGCCGCGATCCGGGGCCTGCGCCGGATGCGCCAGCGCACGCACTCGGCGGCCTGCTCGCGCATGCCTTTCCCGACCGCATCGGCCGTCGCCACGGCAGCGATCTGCTGCGCTGCCAGCTGGCCAACGGACGCATGGCGCGCCTGGCCGAGGACAGCAGCCTGCGCGGCGAAGCCTGGATCGTGGCCAGCGAGCTGCGCTTCGAACACCGCGATTCGCTGCTGCTGCGCGGCGCGCCGGTGGACGAGGCGCTGCTGCGCGAGACCTTCCCCGAGCGCTTCATCGAACGCGACGAAGTGCGCTGGGACGCCGCGCGCCGCGCCCTGGTCGCCGAACGCGTGCGCCGCTTCGATGGCATCGTGCTGGACGCCCGCCCCGCCGGTCGCGTCGATCCTGCGCGGGCCGCGCAGGCGCTGACCGATGCGGTGGCGAGCCTCGGGCTGGACGCGCTGCCCTGGAGCGACGGCCTGCGCCAGTGGCGCGCACGCGTGCAGTCGCTGCGCGCGTGGATGCCCGGGCTGGGCCTGCCCGATCTTTCCGACGGCGTGCTGTTGGCCAGCCGCGATGCCTGGCTGCGGCCGCTGTTCGCGGGCGCCACCCGCATCGATGCGCTGTCGGAGGAAGCGCTGGGCGAAGGCCTGCGCGCGCGGCTGGACTGGGACCAGCGCCAGCAGGTCGAGCGCCTCGCGCCGTCGCGCATCCGCGTGCCCTCGGGCATGGAGCGCCGCATCGACTACGCGCTCGAACACGACGGCAGCCCGCAGCCGCCGGTGCTGGCGGTGAAGCTGCAGGAGCTGTTCGGCCTGGGACAGACGCCCGCCATCGCCGATGGCCGGGTGCCACTGACCCTGCACCTGCTCTCGCCTGCCGGCAGGCCGCTGCAGGTCACCCGCGACCTGCGCGGGTTTTGGGAGCGGACGTGGCCGGAGGTGCGCAGGGAAATGAAAGGGCGGTATCCCAAGCATCCGTGGCCCGAGGATCCATGGAATGCGGTGGCCACGCATCGGGCGAAGCCGCGGGGGAGCTGAGAATTGGCGAGTCACTGGTATCGCCCGTGGCGACGGTGCGACAGGCCGGAGGCGGTTGGCGCTGCGCTGCGCGGCCCGAGGATCCATGGAATGCGGTGGCGACGCATCGGGCGAAGCCGCGGGGCAGTTGAGCGATTGGCGACAGCTGACGCGCGCCGCGAATCACGCCGCAGCTACGTTTCCTGTCGCACACTCCACCCGTAGCGCAACCCAGGACACCCCTATGACCAGACTCGATTCGATTTCCGACAGGGTGATGGACCTCGTCGGCCAGGTGGGCGACAGCATCCGTGACGGGATGCCGACCCGCGCCGGCACCCTGCTGCAGACCGGTGCGGCGCTCGGCATGGCCAAGACCGGCTCGCGCGTGGCCGGGCACTTCGTCCGCCGCCATCCGGCGTGGCTCGTGGCCACGGTGGTCGGTGCGGGCGCCGCATGGTATGCGGTCCACCGCTATCGCAAGAAGCAGGCCGCCGGGCAGACGATCGATGGACAGGCACGCAGGGTCGAGTCGCGCCGCGCGCCGGGCAAGTCGGCACCGCGCACGCAACGCAAGGCAGGCACCGAGAGCGCCGGATCGGGCGAGTAAGCAACCTGTCGTGACGACGCGCGGCGGGCATCGGCAAGGTGCGCGCCGCCGTCTAAGGGGCAACGCTGAAAAGTACCGTTTGTCATTCCGAACGCAGTGAGGAATCTCGGAAATCAGGAGCAGAGACTTCTCGCTACGCTCGAAATGACAGTTTTTCAGCGTTGCCCTAAACCGCCTGCCGAAGCTCCAGCACGAACGACGCGCCGCCGCCGTCGCGGTCTTCGTAGCGCAACTCACCGCCCGACGCCGCCACGATCTGGCGCGCAAGCGACAGCCCCAGCCCCGTGGACGCAGCATCGGTCGCCGCGTCGCCGGTGCTGATCCGGAAAAACGGCGTGAACAGCGACGAATGCTGGCTCTCGGGAATACCCGGGCCGCGGTCCTCCACGCGCAGCTGCCAGTAGCCCGGTGCGCTGGGCCGCAGCACGAGGTCGATGTCGCTGCCCGGCGCGTACTTGATCGCGTTGCTGATCAGGTTCTCGCAGACCTGGCGCAGTACCAGCGCATCGATCGCCACCGATGTCTGCTCCGGCAGCTCGTCGATGCGCAGTCGTGAACCGCGCTCCTCCAGCTGCAGCGCGTAGCGCTGCTCGATCCACTGCGCCAGTTCGGTCAGGCAGGCGCGCGCCGACGCGTCGTCCGCGCGCGGACGGGCCGAGGCCTGGGTTTCCAGGTAGCGGCGGATGTAGTCCAGCGCATCCTCGGCGCTGTCGCGCACCATCTGCAGGTAGCGCGGGATGCGGTCCTCGCGGGTCTGCCCGGTGATCAACAGGTCGCTGGCGAAGAAGATGCTGGTCAGCGGGTTTTTCAGGTCATGCGCGACCAGGTTCACCAGCTCCTGGCGCTCGTGCGCCACGCGCTCGAGCCGGTCGCGGGTGAGCTTGAGGCCGATGTGGGCCTGCACGCGGGCCAGCAGTTCCTCGGGCATGAACGGCTTGGTGACATAGTCCACCGCGCCCGAATCGAAGGCGCGCAGCAGCAGCTCGCGGTCGTGCGCGGCGGTCAGGAACACCACAGGGACCGAGGACCAGTCCGGATTCTGGCGCACCTCCTCCAGCAGTTCGAAGCCGTCCATGCCGGGCATCATCATGTCCAGCAGCAACAGGTCGGCGCCCTGGCGCTCGAGCAGCTGCAGCGCGTCGGCGCCGCTTTCGGCGGTGTGCACCGTATAGCCCTGGCGCGACAGCAGCGCGCTGATGACGCGAAGGTTGGATGGCTGGTCGTCGACGACCACTACCCGCCCCGCCATGGTCTTCGCTGTCGGCATCTGCGCGCGCGAGTCCTTTCAATGCCGGCATGCCGCAATGGCTGCCGGCCGGTCACGTTATCAGACGGGCGGGCAGGGCCGGAACCCGGCCCGTTCAGTTTAGTGAAGAGCGCTCTGGAACGGGTCGATCTCGCGCCACTGGCCTGGCGCCAGGCCGTCCAGAACATGGTTTCCAATCGCCACCCGCACCAGCCGCAGCGTCGGCAGGCCGACCGCGGCGGTCATGCGCCGCACCTGCCGGTTGCGCCCTTCACCGATCACCAGCCGCAGCCAGGCGTCAGGCACGCTGCGCCGGTAGCGCACCGGCGGATCGCGCGGCCACAGCGTCGGCGCTTCAATCAGCGCCGCCTGCGCCGGGCGGGTCGGGCCATCGTTGAGGTCGACGCCCTCGCGCAGCCGCTGCAGCTGCTCCGGCGATGGCGCGCCTTCCACCTGCACCAGGTAGGTCTTGGGCTGCTTGTGGCGCGGATCGGTGATGCGGTGCGCGAGCGCGCCATCGTCGGTCAGCAGCAGCAGGCCTTCGCTGTCGTGGTCGAGCCGGCCGGCCGGATACACCCCGGGCGGCAGCCCGAATTCCGCAAGCGTGCGCCGCGGCGGCACGCTGCGGTCGGTGAACTGGCACAGCACGCCGAATGGCTTGTTGAGCGCGATCAGCGCCACGCCGGCCTAGTCGTCGCTGATCACGCTTGCGCGCACGCTGTAGCCACCCACGTGGCCTTCGCCCATCGGCAGTGAATTCACGCGCACGGTGTAGCTGCCGGTCTCCGGCGCGGTCACCACCAGCAGCGCGTTGGTGCTGCCGTCGTCGCGGTCGTCGTTCTCGCCCAGCTGGTCGCCGTCGGGGCGGAACACGATCACCACCGGATCGAAATCCCCGGACTTCACCGTCACCGCGACCAGCTGGCCCTGCTGCAGGCGCAGGCTGTAGTCGTGGCTGCGGCCACCGCGGTCACTGGGCCGGTCGGTGGCGAGCAGCTGGCCCTGCACGGTCGTGCCGACCGACAGCGGCTGGGCGGCGATGGCGGGAACTGCGGCGGCGGCGAGGCTCAGGGCGAGGAGGGTCTTGCGCATGGGATTCCTGTCGAGTGGGTGCGCGCGTCGATCGGCTGCCGCGGCGCGGCAGTCGCTCAGGCCGGTCGATGAGCGGCGCATAGCTTAGTGGGTCTGGATTGGCGCGCGCGAGCGGGTGCCGAAGCAAAGCGCGCGGGCAGACGGATGTCGCCCGCGCGCGCGGTGCGGGCGGATCGCTGCTGCGGACTACTCGCGAGCGCGCTTCACGAAGCGCAGCGTCATCCGGTCGCTCTCGCCGATCGCGCGATACTTCTCCGCGTCCGCGGCGTCATGGTTGTTGCCCGGGGGCAGGGTCCACACGCCGTTGGGGTGGTCCCTGGTGTCCTTCGAGTTGGCGTTGACCTCGCTCTTGGCGTCGAGCGTGAACCCGGCGGCCTCGGCCATCGCGATCACCTGCGCCTCGCCGACGTAGCCGGAGCGGTCGTCGGCCGCCACGTCGGCCTTGGCGCGGTGCTCGACCACGCCCAGCACGCCGCCGGGCTTGAGCACGTCGAAGAAGCCCTTGAACATGCCCTCGGCCTGGCCGCTGCCGCGCCAGTTGTGCACGTTGCGGAAGGTCACGACGAGGTCGGCCGAGCCGGGCTCGCCGAACTTCGGCGCGGCCGGGTCATAGGCCACGACCGTGGCGCGGTCGAACTGCGCCGATGCGTCCGCGAACGTCTTCTCGATGCCGTCCTTGGAGCGCTGCGCATAGTCGCGGCGGCCTTCGGCCAGCGCCTGCGGATCGACCACCGCGGCCACGTAGCGGCCGCCTTCGCGCAGGTAGGGGGAAAGGATCTCGGCGTACCAGCCGCCGCCCGGGGTGATCTCGACCACGGTCTGGTCGGGTGCGATGCCGAAGAAGGCCAGGGTTTGGGCCGGATGCCGATGGGCATCGCGCACGCGGTTGTCTTCGCTGCGCCAGTCGCCGGCGATGGCGGCAGCGAGCGCGGCGTCGGCAGCGGGCTGCGCCGCGTCGGCAGCGTCGCTCGCGGGTTCGGCAGCCAGCACGGGCAGCGCGGTCGACAGGGCCAGGGCCAGCAGGCCGGCGCGGAGGATCGTGTGTCGGATCATGGGCGTGTTCCTGACGGGTGATCGCGCGAGGCTAGCACGGCTGTCCCGGGTGGATCCCGGTGCGTTGACGCGCCGCAGGGCAGCAGTGCAGGCCACGGATTTACGCGGATGACGCGGATCAGGCAGCAGCAGGCGAAGACTCGGTGCTGTGGGGACGTCCTTCAACACATCCGCGTTTGATCCGCGTCATCCGCGTCATCCGTGGCAGGGCATTGCTTCGGATGCGACCGCGCGGCGTCCACCGCAAACGCAGATCCCTCACTGCGTTCGGGATGACAGTAGACAGTGCGGTTGCGAGGTCCCCGCAGCACGTTGCACTCGGCGGCCGGTACAAACGCGAAGCCCGGCGCGATGGCCGGGCTTCGACGTGTAGCAGGCCGCTGGGCGCGCGCTACAGACCCGCCAGCGCGCTGTTGAAGGTGTCGCTTGGACGCATGGCCGCCGACACCTTCCGCGTGTCGGGACGGTAGTAGCCGCCGATGTCCACGGGGCGGCCCTGCACGCTGACGAGTTCGGCGAGGATCCGCTCCTGCTGGTCCGCCAGCGCGGCGGCCAGCGGCGCGAACTTCTGCTTCAGCCCGGCATGTTCGTCCTGCGCGGCCAGCGCCTGCGCCCAGTACAGGGCCAGGTAGTAGTGGCTGCCGCGGTTGTCGAGCTGGCCCACCTTGCGCGCCGGCGAACGGTTCTCGTCGAGGATGCGGCCGTTGGCCTCGTCCAGCGCCTTGGCCAGCGCCGGCGCCGCCGAGTTCAGCCAGCGCTGGCTGATGTGCTCGAGCGAAGCGGCCAGCGCCAGGAACTCGCCCAGCGAATCCCAGCGCAGGTAGTTCTCCTCCATGAACTGCTGCACGTGCTTGGGCGCCGAGCCGCCGGCCCCGGTCTCGAACAGCCCACCGCCGGCCATCAGCGGCACGATCGACAGCATCTTGGCGCTGGTGCCCAGCTCCATGATCGGGAACAGGTCGGTGAGGTAGTCGCGCAGCACGTTGCCGGTGACCGAGATGGTGTCCTCGCCGCGGCGGATGCGCTTGAGCGAGAGCTTCATCGCCTCCATCGGCGGCAGGATGCGGATGTCGAGCGCGTCGAGCGTGTGTTGCTTGAGGGACTGCTCGACCTTGGCGATCACCTGGGCGTCGTGCGCGCGCGCGCTGTCGAGCCAGAACACCGCCGGCGTGTGGCTCAGCGCGGCGCGATCGACGGCCAGCTTCACCCAGTCGCGGATCGCCGCGTCCCGGGTCTGGCACATGCGCCAGATGTCGCCAGCCTCGACCGCATGCTCGAACACCGTGTTGCCGGCGTCGTCGATCACGCGGATGGCGCCGTCGCCCGGCGCCTGGAAGGTCTTGTCGTGGCTGCCGTACTCCTCGGCCTTCTGCGCCATCAGGCCGACGTTGGGCACGCTGCCCATCGTCGCCGGGTCGAACGCGCCGTTGGCCTTGCAGTCCTCGATCACCGCCTGGTAGATGCCGGCGTAGCAACGGTCGGGGATCACCGCCTTGGTGTCCTGCAGCTTGCCTTGCGCGTTCCACATGCCGCCCGAGTCGCGGACCATCGCCGGCATCGAGGCGTCGACGATCACGTCGCTGGGCACGTGCAGGTTGGTGATGCCCTTGTCGGAGTTGACCATCGCCAGCGACGGCCGCCGTGCGTACAGCGCGTCGATCTCGGCGCGCATCGCATCACGCGCGTCGCCCGGCAGCGCGTCCAGGCGTGCGTACAGGTCGCCGATGCCGTTGTCGGGATTGAAGCCGGCCCGCGCCAGCGCGTCGGCGTGCTTCTCCAGCACCGGCCGGTAGAACTCGGTCACCGCGACGCCGAACATGATCGGGTCGGAGACCTTCATCATCGTCGCCTTCAGGTGCAGCGAGAACAGCACGCCCTGCGTGCGCGCGTCCTCGATCTCGCGGGCGATGAAGGCGGCCAGTGACTTGCGCGACATGCTCGCGGCGTCGACGATTTCGCCAGCCTGCACCTTCAGCGGAGCGCGCAACGCGGTCGTGCCGCCGTCGCTGCCGACGAACTCGATGCGCAGGCTGCCGGCCGCGGCCATCGTCGCGGACTGCTCGCTGCCGTAGAAATCGCCATCGTCCATGTGCGCGACGTGCGAGCGCGAATCAGCGCTCCACTTGCCCATGCGGTGCGGATGCTTGCGCGCGAACTCCTTCACCGAACGCGGCGCGCGGCGGTCGGAATTGCCCTCGCGCAGCACCGGGTTCACCGCGCTGCCCAGGGCCTTGCCGTAGCGGGCGCGGACGTCGCGCTCGCCATCGTCCCTGGGCTCGTCGGGATAGTCGGGCAGCGGATAGCCCTGCGCCCGCAGTTCGCGGATCGCGGCCTTGAGCTGCGGCACCGAGGCGCTGATGTTGGGCAGCTTGATGATGTTGGCCTCGGGCGTGTTGGCCAGCGCGCCGAGTTCGGCCAGGTCGTCCGCCACCTTCTGTGCGTCCGCGAGCCTGTCCGGGAACTGCGCCAGGATCCGCCCCGACAGCGAGATGTCGCGTGTCTCCACCGAGATGCCCGCGGCACCGGCGAACGCCTGCACGATCGGCAGCAGCGATGCAGTGGCCAGGAACGGCGCCTCGTCGGTGAGGGTGTAGATGATCTTCGGCGTGTCGGACATGGAGGTTCTCTTCTCGTCGAGCAGCGGAATGGCAAGCGCGCCATTGTCGCGCTTCGACGGGGATGGGGCAAAAGGCCGGGATATCCGGGGCGCCTGAAAACAGGAAAGCGCGGCTTTCGCCGCGCTTTCGATGGAGCACGAGGCTCGCGTGTGTCAGCGCACGTCGAACTCGCTGGTGTTGATCACGCTGCCGTCCTGCGACACCTCGACGCGGTAGCGGCCGGTCGGCCAGCCGTCGGGGTTGCTGATGTGGAAGTCGGTGGTCTGTGCGCCGGCGGCAACGTCCTTGGTTTCTTCGGCGACGGTCTGGTTGCTGTCCAGGTGGGTCCACTTCGCGACGA
Organism: Luteimonas sp. A482; assembly: GCF_054072655.1. NCBI lineage: Bacteria > Pseudomonadati > Pseudomonadota > Gammaproteobacteria > Lysobacterales > Lysobacteraceae > Luteimonas > Luteimonas sp. A482. The sequence goes on along the minus strand of NZ_JBSVRO010000003.1, from coordinate 338,856 downwards.
GGCGGCTGGGGGCGGTGCCGTCGGTCGCGACCGAAGCATGGATGGTGTCGCCGGCGGCGAACGAGGTCAGCGGCATCGCGATCGTGTTGTTGGCACCGATCGCATTGCCCAGGGTGACCGCACCGGAGGTGACGGCGGGAGTGGCCATCGGCGCCGGGGTCGGCGCGGTGGGCGCAGTCTCGACCGGCGTGACCGGCGGTACGACGGGTGCGGGCTCGTCCTTGCGGCAGCCAACGAGGGCGGCAGCGCCGACGACGGCGACCAGCAGGGCTTGCGAGAGACGGGTATGGCGCATGGTGTTGTCCTCTTGAATGGGGTCGTCTTGGATGGAGTCGTCAGGTCTGGATCAGGCCGCAGAGGGCGGTGGGGCCTTGCCTTCGCCGTCTTCCTCGATCTCGGGCAGCGTGATCACCTGCCCGGGAAAGATGCGGTCGGGGTTGTCGAGCGTGTCGCGGTTGGCCTGGAAGATCCGCTGCCAGTCGCTGGCCTTGCCGTAGACGCGCTTGGCGATGGCCGACAGGGTGTCGCCCTGCTCGATCGTGTAGCTGCGCGCGCCGCCCTGGTCGGTGGGCACGGTGTCGGCGCCGCTGCGGACATTGGAGAAATCGGGCTTGGCGCCAGCGAGCGTGCCGCCGCCGCCGCCCCCTTCCTGCCCGCCGGCCGGCTTGGTGTTGGCGCCGCTCTGGACGCTGGAAAAATCGGGTTTCCGGTCGTTGCTCATGCGCGGACGCTCCTCGCCAATGGGTGTGCGGGAGGACGGTGGCACGCGGGGCGTTAAGGGCGCATCGCGGCCCGGCAGCTGCGTCGTTCAGCTATGGCTCCCCGCGTTCGCGGGGATGGCGACAGTTGTTCAGAGGTTCCCTATTGCCTATTGCCGCGGATCGCGCCGGGGCGCCGGCGGCGGGCAGCCGGGCGTGGCGCGCCAGGGATTGATGTCCAGGCCGCCGCGGCGGGTGTAGCGGGCCTCGACCGACAGCCGCTGCGGCCCGCAGCGGGCCAGCAGGTCGACGAAGATCTGCTCGACGCACTGTTCGTGGAAACCGGCGTGCTCGCGGAACGAGACCAGGTAGCGCAGCAGGCTGGCGTGGTCGATGCGCGGGCCGCGATAGGCGATGTCGACCGTGGCCCAGTCGGGCTGGCCGGTGACCGGGCAGTTGGACTTGAGCAGTTCGCTGCGCAGGGTCTCGTCGGCATCGTCGCCGGGCTCGGAGCGGAGCAGGCCGGGATCGGGCGGGCCGTAGCTGTCGATCTCCACGTCCAGCGCGTCGATGCAGATGGCCTGGTCATCGCCGGACAGCGGCGGCAGGCCGAACCGGACCTCCACGCGCCCGCCGGCCGCCTGCGACAGATCGTCCGCGATGCGCGTGCGCACGCTCTCGTTATCGTCGAAGCGGGTGGCGTTGAGCGAGTTGAGATAGAGCTTGAGCGACTTGGACTCGACCAGGTTCGGGGTCGAGGCCGGCACGCCCAGCGTGGCGGTTGCGGCCACGGGCTTGCCGCGCGGGTCCAGCCACGACAGCTCGTAGGCGTGCCAGCGGTCGTGCCCGATGAAGGGCAGCGCGCCGGCCAGCGCCAGCGCCTGCCTGCCGGCCGCACGCGGGATCGGGAACAGCAGCGCGGGGTCGAAGTGCCGCGGATAGGCGACTTCGCGGCCGAGCAGCGAATCTTCGGGTCGGGACATGACCGCATTCTATCGTCGGGCGCGAATCGCCCGCGCCGGGTGAAGCGCCTTCGTGGTCGACCGCCCCCCGGATGCGGCCGTGGCCCTGGCCGGACGAGGTGTCGAAGGCGAAGCCGGCCACGGATTTCGCGGATCACGCGGATCACGCGGATCGAGGCGGGACAGGACGAAGCGAGCGGCCCGTATCCGCGTGATCCGCGTGATCCGTGGCAAAAGCCCCGCTCCAGGCGACGGATGCGAATTCAGGCCCGTGCCCGGCCCTGTCGATGACGCGGCGAGCCAGGCATGCAGTCTCTGGCCTTGTCCGCGTTACGGCTCGCCGGCGAGATAGTCCAGGCTCACCTGCAGCATCGCGCGCAGGCCGACATCGAGCGCGGATTCGTCGAGGAAGAATTCGGGCGAATGGTTGCTGGGCGCCTTCATCGGATCCTGGCCCGGCGGGGTGGCGCCGACGAAGAAGAACATCGCCGGCACCTCGCGCGCATAGAACGAGAAGTCCTCCGCGCCCATGGTCAGGCCCGGATCGATCACGTTGCCGGCGCCCACCACCTTCTCCAGGCTCGGCCGCATGCGCGCGGTGAGCTGCGGATCGTTGACCGTGACCGGATTGCCCTTGCTGTCGGGCACCTTGGCCACGGCGCTTGCGCCGTGCGCTTGCGCCACCTTGTCGGCGACATTGGCCAGGTCGGCGAAGACCTGCTGGCGCATGTCCTCGTCGAAGGTGCGGATGGTGCCGACCAGCTCGACGCTGTCGGGAATGATGTTGTAGCGGATGCCGCCGCGGATCGAGCCGAAGCTCACCACCACCGGCTGCCTGGAGATGTTCTGGCGGCGGCTGACGATGCTTTGCGCGGTGCCGACCACGTCGGCGGCAGCCACGATCGGGTCGATCCCGCCCCAGGGCCGCGAGCCGTGCGTCTGCCGCCCCTGCACCACGATATTGAAGCGGTCCGACGCCGCCATCAGCGGGCCGCCACGCACGCCGATCTGGCCTGCGTGGATGGTCGAGAACACATGCAGCCCAAACACCGCCTCGGGCTTGAAGCCGTCGAACAGGCCCTGCGCCAGCATCTCCTCGGCGCCGCCTTCCTCGCCGTCGGGCGGGCCTTCCTCGGCCGGCTGGAAGATGAAGAGCACCTCGCCCGCGAGTTGCTCGCGCATTCCCACGAGCGCCTGCGCCACACCCATCAGGATCGCGGTATGCGCGTCGTGGCCACAGGCGTGCATCACGCCGGTGGTCTCGCCGCGGTAACTTGCCGTGGCCGTGGAGGCGAACGGCAGGCCGCTGCGCTCGGTGACCGGCAGCGCGTCCATGTCGGCGCGCAGTGCGATGCGCGGGCCCGGTCTGCCGCCCTTGAGCACGGCGGTCACGCCGGTGGTGGCGATGCCGGTCTTCGGCTCCAGCCCCAGCGCGCGCAGGTGGTCGGCGACGAGCGCGGCGGTGCGGGTTTCGCGGTTGCCGAGCTCGGGATGCTGGTGGATGTCGCGGCGCCACTCCACCACCTGGGCCTGCAGCGTGCGCGCGGCCTCGGCCACCTCCGCGCGCTGTGCGTCCTGTGCGGTGGCCGGCAGCGACAGGCATGCGGCCAGCATGAGCGCCAGCAAGGTCGGCATGGGGCGGGGCTGGCGCATCGCGTCTCTCCGGTCGGGAATCCTCGCGATGCTACCGGATCGGGTTTGCTGCGCCCGCGTAGAATTGCCGCCTTCGCGCGGCGTTTGCGCGCACGCCTGGATTGCAATGTACGAAATCGCAGTGCAGGTGCTGGCGTGGCTGTTCCTGGCCGCGCTGCTGGCCGGCTTCATCGACGCGATCGCGGGTGGCGGCGGCATGGTCACCATTCCGGCGATGCTGCTGGCCGGCATCCCGCCGCTGCAGGTGCTGGGCACCAACAAGCTGCAGGCGGTGTTCGGCTCAGGCGCGGCCAGCTGGAGCTATGCGCGCGGCGGCCACGTCGAGCTGCGCGGGCAGTGGCCGATGGTGCTCACCGCAGCGCTGGGCGCGGCCGCTGGCGCGCTGCTGGCCACCGTCCTGCCCACCGACTGGCTGCACGCGGTGCTGCCGGTGCTGCTGGTCGCGATCGCGCTCTACTTCGGATTCAAGCGCGGCGTCGGCGAGATCGAGCGCCAGCGCCGGATCAGCCCGCTGCTGTTTGGCCTGCTGTTCGTGCCGGCGATCGGCTTCTACGACGGCGTGTTCGGGCCGGGCACCGGCTCGTTCCTGATGCTGGGCTTCGTGTCGCTGGCCGGCTTCGGCATCCTCAAGGCCACCGCGCACACCAAGTTCCTCAACTTCGGCTCCAACGTCGGCGCGCTGGTGGTGTTTCTGGCGGCCGGCGCGGTGATCTGGAAGGTGGGCCTGGTGATGGGCGCCGGGCAATGGATCGGCGCGCGCCTGGGCTCGCACTTCGCCATGCGCCAGGGCGCGCGCGTGATCCGGCCGCTGCTGGTGGTGGTGTCGATCGCGCTGGCGCTGCGGCTGCTGGCCGATCCGGCGCATCCGCTGCGGCAGTGGCTGGGGCTCTAGTGACCCGCCATCCGAAGTCCTGACTCGTGTCATTCCGAACCCGCGCAGCGGGTGAGGAATCTCGCTCTGTCAGGCCTGCGTCGGTGATCGAGATCCCTCACCTGCGGTTCGGGATGACAAGTTCAAACATCGTGGGGCCGGGCCAATAGGCCTCAGCCGCCCGCGAGGAAATCCACGGTGGCCTGCAGCATCGCGCGCACGCCCAGGTCGAGTGCGGACTCGTCCGGTGCGTACTGCGGCGAGTGGTTCATCGGTGCCGATTCGAGCGGCTGGTCGCGCGGGGTGGTGCCGACGAAGAAGTACAGCCCCGGCACCACGTTGGCGAACTGCGAGAAATCTTCGGCGATGGTGTAGCGCGGCACTTCGACCAGGTTGCCCTTGCCCGCGGCGGCTTCCAGCGAGGGGCGCAGCCGTTCGAGCAGGGCCGGATCGTTGCTGGTCGAGGGTGCGTTCGCCGCCACTTCAAGCGTGGCCGTCGCGCCGCTGGCGGCAGCGAAGTGTTCTGCGGTGTTGCGAAAGCGATCGATCACGTCCTGGCGCACGCCGGGATCGAAGGTGCGCAGCGTGCCCACCATGGTCGCCTCGTCGGGAATGATGTTGAAGCGCGTGCCGCCCTGGATCTGTCCGGCGGTGAGCACCACCGGATGCGCGGTGATGTCGACCTGGCGGGCGATGATCGACTGCGCGCCCAGCAGCACCTGCGCGGCAACGGTGAGCGGATCCACGCCCGCCCAGGGCTGCGAGCCGTGGGTCTGGCGACCACTGATCTTCAGCGTCCACTCGTCGGCGCTGGCCATGAACGGGCCGGCGCGCACGCCGAGCTGGCCGGCGTGCAGGCGCGACCACACGTGCAGGCCCATCACCGCGTCGGGCTTGAAGTCATCGAAGATGCCTTCGTCGAGCATGCGCTTCGCGCCCGCGACCTCGCCCGCCACCGGCGGGCCTTCCTCGGCCGGCTGGAACACGAACATCACCTCGCCGGCCAGCTGTTCGCGCATCCCGGCCAGTGCCTCGGCCACGCCCATCAGGATCGCCACGTGCAGGTCGTGTCCGCAGGCGTGCATCACCCCGACCGGCTGGCCGCGATACTCGCTTTTCACGGTGGAGGCGAACGGCAGCCCGGTGGCTTCGGTGACCGGCAGTGCGTCCATGTCGGCACGCAGGGCGATGCGCGGACCGGGCTTGCCGCCCTTGAGCACGGCAGTCACGCCGGTCGGACCGATGCCGGTGCGCGGCTCCAGCCCCAGCGCGCGCAGGTGATCGGCGACCACGCGCGCGGTGCGCACTTCCTCGTTGCCCAGTTCCGGATGCTGGTGCAGGTCGCGGCGCCACTCGACCACTTTCGGTTGCACGGCGTGCGCGGCGGCGTCGATGTCGGCCGAGACCTGCGCCAGGGACAGCGCGGGGACGAGTGCAAGTGCGAGCATGGCGAGGACGGGACGGGGCATGGGGATGTCCGTGGCACGGGAACCCGCATCGTATGCGAGCGCGGTGCCCGTGGCGGGCCGTCGCGCACGGATGACGCATTCCGTCCAGGATGACCCGAAGCCAACGGGTGTCTTCCCGTTCTGACCGTGCGTGTCCCGAAGCCGTGCTTTGCAACAGCCGCCGCCTGGACAGGCGGGGATCCAGTGACCCCAAGCCGTGGAGGTCAAAGCCATTGGATGACCGGACGTTCGTCCGTTACAAAGCGCTTCCCGCTTGTTCACAGGTTCCCCAGCCGAAGGGACGACATCCAGGTTGCGATGCCGGAGGGACCGGGGCGGGGGTAGCGCAAGCGGCACATGGATGTGCCGCGGCCGCGAGTGCGGACACGGACGTCTGCCCGAGCGGTGCGCTACCCCCGCCCGGGGCGCTGCGGCCCATCCGAAGCGCCCATCCGAAGCGGCCGTCGGCCTACAGCACGGCACCCGTTACGCGCTACGGAAAATTGCCCATCACCGCACTGCCACCGCCGCCGCTCGGCGGGCGTGGGCTGCTGTCGTCGCCAGCCGAAGGACCCGTGGCGGTGGCCTGGAGCTGCGGCGGCGGCTCACCGCGCCAGCGCCGGGTCGCGCGCTGGAAGAACAGGCTGTTGGGCACGCGCAGCACGCTCTCGCCGCCGCCGGGATGGGTTTCCTCAAGCGTGACGTACACCAGGTTCATGTCGATCACCCGCCCGCGCAGGCCGACCTTGTCCCCGCTCTCCACCAGCTCGATGTGGTCGAGCAGGCGAAACGGACGCGTGATCAGGATCAACAGCGCACAGAACACGTTGGTCAGCACGCTCCACAGCGCGAAGAACGCGACCGCCGCGACGGTCGCGAAACCGGTGAACGCGCCCCACAGCACCCCACCCGACACCCCCAGCACGCGCAGCACCAGCAGCAGCGCGGCAAAGCCCACGAAGAAGCCGATCGTGCGCCGGGCGATGATCACGATCTCGGCCGGCAGCTCGTAGCGCCGCGCCACCCGCCGCACCAGGCGCAGCAGCAGCCAGCGCAGCAGCAGCGCGCACAGCACAATCAGCACCACCAGCACCAGCGCGGTGATCTCTCCCAGCCAGGACTGCAGCCAGGGCGGCAGGAAACGGGTCATTGCGGCCCCACGCAGCCGGTTCTGCGCGGACGCGCGCCGGTGTGGCCTGGGACGGGAGCGGCAGGGGAAGGCGGGCGCATGCAAATTCCAGCCGGCTCGCGGCGCCGGATCGAGGGCGGCAAGCTTGCAGCAGAGGCCCTGCGCCGGCAAGCGCGAACGCAAGCAAAATTATCTTCTGAACATCCCGGCGCCGTCTTTGATCGCGATGTGGATTGCGCACACTGGCCGCGATTGCGGGAGACGTGATGCGCAGCAAGCTGTTCGTACCGGGCGGGCGCCCGGATCTGTTCGCCAAGGCATGTGCGAGCGCGGCCGACGCGGTGTCCTTCGACCTGGAGGACGCGGTGGCCGAGGACCGGAAGGCCGAGGCGCGCGCCGACGTGGCCGCGTTCCTGGCCGTGCATCCGTCCGCCGCCACCGCCAAGCGCAGCATCGTCCGCGTCAATGCGCCCGACAGCCCATACTTTGCGGCCGACCTGGCCGCGATCGTGCCGGCGCAGCCCGACCTGATCAACGTGCCCAAACTCGAATCCGCCGCGCAGGTGCGCGAAGTGGCCGCGCAGCTGGAGCGCGTGGCCGAACGCACGCTAGGTGCCGCTGTTCCGGGCCTGCTGCTCAATATCGAGACCCCGCGCGGCCTGCGCCACGCGGCCGAGATCGCGGCCGCGCATCCGCGCGTGGCCGGCCTGCAGCTGGGCCTTGGCGACCTGTTCGAAGCGCAGGGAATCCGCCGCGACGACCCGGCCAACGTGCACGCTGCGATGTTCCGCGTGGCGCTGGCCGCGGCCGAAGCCGGCGTCTTCGCCTGTGATGGCGCGCATCCCGACTTCCAGGAGCCGGCCGGCTTCGAGCACGAGGCGCGGATCGCGCAGGGGCTGGGTTTCGTCGGCAAGAGCTGCATCCACCCGGGGCAGATCGCCTGGGCGCATGCGGTGTTCACGCCCGACGAGGCCGCGCTGGCCTGGGCGCGCAAGGTGGTGGCCGCCGCCGCCGAGGCCCGCGCGCAGTCGCGCGCGGCGTTCGCGGTCGACGGGCGCATGGTCGACCCGCCCTACCTGCGCCGCGCCGAACGCCTGCTGGCCCAGATGGGCCCATCCGGCGCCTGCGACGCCGCCGCATCGTGAGGTCGACACGCATGCCGGGCTGGTCCCGGCCAGGGGTGATGCTGGCATTGCTGCTGGCCCTGATGGCCAGCGCCATGTTGCCGGTCCATGCCGAGGGCGTGGTCGAGACCCGGGAGACCGAGCTGCCGCGGCTGCCGGCGGGCGCCAATCCGGCCTCCCTGGCGCTGCTGGCCGGGCAGGTGGTCGCCACCGGCGATGGCGCGGCCTGGGCGTTGGCCCCGGACGCGACGGCCTGGCGGCAGGTCCAGCTGCCCGACGATGCCGGCGCGCAATTGCTGGCGTCCGTCGGCCAGGGCGCCCGCGCCTATCGCCTGATGGGTGACCAGCAGCTGCAGCGGATCGAGGACCTGTCCTGGTCCGGCGACCGCTTGGTGGCCAGCGAGCTGCCCATGCTTCCCGAGCCGCTGCGTGCGCCGCGGGCGGCGGTGCTTGGCGACAGCCTGCACGTGGCCGGTCTGGACGAAGACGGTCGCACCCGGCTGTGGGTGCTGGCCACGGCCGGCAAGGGCAGCTGGCGTTCGCACGACGGCTGGCCCGGCGATGGCGCGCCGCAGGCCCTGGTCGCGCAGAAGGCCGCGCTCTACCTCGCCGCCGCCGATGGCGCGCTGTGGCGCTGGACCGCCGACGCGGGCTGGTCGCAGCGCGGCGAGTTGCCCGGCCCGGTGGTGCGGGGCCAGGCCAGCCCGATCGGACAGGCGCACCTGCTCTACCTGCTGGCGTCGCCGGTGGGCGAGCAGCCGCGCCTGTTCCATGTGATCACCGACGCCTGGTCGGACTGGCCCGGGACGACGCCGTCCACGTCCGCCGGACTGGCGCGCGGCAATGGCGTGCTCTGGGCCGGCGCCGACGGCAGCCTGGTCGAGACCCGGCTGCACGGCGGCAAGCACCTGCTGCGCACGCTGGACTGGGTGGTGATCGTGGTCTACCTGGCCGCGATGCTCGCCATGGGCTTCTGGTTCTACTTCCGCGACCGCAACGAAAGCACTTCGGACTTCTTCGTCGGCGGGCGCAGCATCCCGTTCTGGGCCGCCGGCATCAGCCTGTACGCCACCAACACCAGTTCGATCAGCTTCATCGCGATCCCGGCCAAGGCCTTCGACACCAACTGGCAGTACATGACCAACAACCTGATGGCGGTCGTCGGGTTGACGTTCGTGGCGGTGTGGATCGTGCCGCTGCTGCGCCGGCTGGACCTGATGAGCGTGTTCTCCTACTTGGAGACGCGCTTCCATCCCGCCATCCGCATGCTCTCCAGCGCGCTGTGCATCGTCATGCAGGTCGGCGCGCGCATGAGCGTGATCCTGTTTCTGCCGGCGCTGGCCATCTCCACCATCACCGGGCTGGACGTGGTGTGGTCGATCCTGATGATGGGGGTGTTCACCATCATCTATTCCACCGTCGGCGGCTCCAAGGCGGTGATCTGGACCGACGTGGTGCAGGTGGTGGTGATGTTCGGCGGCGCGCTGTTCGCGGTCGGCTTCATCTTCTGGCACTCCGGCGCCGACCTGCCGCAGCTGATGGACGCGGCCGCGGCGCAGGACAAGACCAAGCTGCTGGATTTCAGCTTCGACCTGACCAAGGCCACCGTCTGGGGCTTCATCTTCCTGGTCCTGTTCGACGTGGTGCTGACCTTCCCCAAGGACCAGGTGCTGATGCAGCGCACCCTGTCGACCAAGGACGACAAGGCCGCGGGTCGCTCGATCTGGGCGTTCGCCGCGATCATGATCCCCGGCGGCGTTGTGTTCTACGGCATCGGCACCGCGCTGTGGATGTACTACAGGAACAACCCCGAGCGCCTGAACCCGCTGCTGCCGATCGACGCGACGTTCCCGCTGTTCATCGCCGCCGAACTGCCGTCCGGCGTCACCGGCCTGATCATCGCCGGCATCTTCGCCGCGGCCATGTCCACGCTTTCGAGCATCATCAACTCGGTCGGCACCCTGGTCTCGGTGGATTTCTACCAGAAGCTGGCCAAGGCCCCGAACGAGAAGACCTCGGTGCGCGTCGCCGAGTGGGCGGGTGTGATGGTGGGCGTGGCCGGCATCCTGATCGCCCTGGTGATGAGCCGCTACGACATCCAGTCGCTGTTCGACGTGTCGATCGAGATGGCCGGCCTGCTCGGCGGCGGCTTCGCCGGCGCCTACACCCTGGGCATGTTCACCCGGCGCGCGAACTCGCCGGGCGTGGCGATCGGCGTGGCCGGCTCGATCGTGATCACCGTGGTGTGCTGGACGATGGACCTGGTGCACCCGTATTTCTACCTGGCGATCTCGATCGCGCTGTGCATCGTGATCGGTTACATCGCCAGCCTGTTCTTCCCGCCGCCGTCGCGCTCGCTGGAAGGGCTGACCATCTACACACCGGCCCCAGGCTGAACCCCGGCGACCGGCAACGGCGGCGCGCGCGGCACGCGGGTGTCATCATGGCGTCCGCATTCTTCCGCCGCATGCGGAGCGCGATCGGGCAGGACAGGTGGATACGCAGTTTCTCTATACGTTCGTGAACGTCGCCGACCGCGGCTCGATGGCGGCGGCGGCGCGCTTCCTCCACATCACCCCCGCGGCGGTGGCGCAGCAGATCCGCACGCTGGAGCGCGAGCTCGGCGTGCCGCTGATCGCGCGCGCCGGGCGCACGGTCAATGTCACCGAAGAGGGCGCGCGCATCCTGGAGCGCGTGCGCGCGGTGCTGCGCGACGTGTCCGACCTGCGCAGCGTCGCCAACGACCGCGCGATTGCCGGCGAACTGCGCCTGGGCGCCTGCCCGACGGTGCTGGTGGGCATGCTGCCGGACGTGCTGGCGCGCATGGTCAGCCGCTTTCCGCAGATCAACGTGTTCATCAAGCCCGGGCACTCGGCCGAGCTCTACGGCGACGTTGAAAGCGGCGAGCTGGATGCGGCGCTGGTGCTGCAGGCGCCGTTCGAGCTGCCCAAGACCTGCCGCTGGGAGCTGCTGCGCGAAGAACCGCTGGTGGTGCTGGTGCCGGAGAAGTTCGCCCACCGCGACCCGCACGAGGTGCTCGCCAGCGAACCGCTGATCCGCTACGACCGCCACCAGTGGGGCGGGCGCCTGGCAGAGGAATACCTGCGTCGCGTCGGCATCGTGCCGCGCGAGCGCTTCGAGCTCAACGCGCTCAACTCCATCGCGGTCATGGTCGACCGCGGCCTGGGCGTGTCGCTGGTGCCGGACTGGCTGCCGCCCTGGCCCGAGGGCCTGCGCTTGGCGCGGCTGCGGCTGCCGGAAGCGAGCGAAGCGCGGCGCATCGGCATCGTGTGGTCGAGCAGCAGCGTGCGCGCACGCGCGGTGGCCGCGCTGCGCGAGGAGTGCCTGAAGGTGTGTGCCACGCTCTAGCGGCGATGCCCGCCGAACCGCGGCGCGGACTCAATCGCGAAACGCGGCCGGATCCGGCAGGCCCACAGGCACGCCTTCGCCGTTGCAGGTGCCGGCGGCGCACAGGCGCTCGCGCAGCCGCGGCGCGGCCTGCACGATCAGGTGGTAGAGCACGTTCTGCTCCATCGTGCCGCGGAACGCATCGCTGCCCGGGCCTAGTGCCCAGACGCCGACGTCCTCGCCGCCGTGGGACTCATCGTGCATCGGCACCAGGACTTCCTGCAGGTAGTCGGGATCGGCGGTGTCCACCCCAGCCAGGTCCGGACGCCCGAGCGCGGCCGAGAAGCCGCCGGGCTTGTGTGGGAAGCGCTTGGGACCGGCCGGCTGGCTGGCGCTTTCACCGACGTAGCCCGAGCCGTTGGCATAGGCCAGGGTGGTGTAGGGCAGGCCGAGGCTGTCGAGCATCTCGCCGTCCTCGTGGCCCTGTGGCGACAGGCGGCCGCGCACGGTGCCCAGGATCGGGTTGCCGCGCGCCGGGTACCCGGCAAAGCTCAGCGTATGGGCGTGGTCGGCGGTGACCACGATCAGCGTGTCCTGCGCCGAGGTCGCCGCCAGCGCCGCTTCCACCGCGCGCGACATGGCGATGGTTTCGTCCAGCGCGCGATAGGCGTTGCCGGCGTGGTGGGCGTGGTCGATGCGCGCGCTTTCCACCAGCAGCACGTATCCGTTCGGGTCGCCCGAGAGTTGCTCGATCGCGATGCCCGTCATCTCCGCCAGGTCGGGCGTGCCGCGTGCACCCGGATCGCGATCGTGGTGGTAGGGCATGTGCTCGGTCGCGAACAGTCCCAGGATCGCGGGCGCGCCGGCGACGCGGCGCAGCTGGCCAGTATCGAGCGCGACCACGCCGCCGGGATGGCGCGCGGCCCATTCGCGCGTCAGGTCGCGGCCATCACGCCTGCGTCCGCGTGCCGCGGCGTCCTGCGCGGATTCGGGAAGGAAGCGCCCAAGGCCGCCGCCCAGCGCCACGCGCGGGCCGCGGCCGGGCGCGAAATCGAGCAACTGCTGCGCGATGTCGCGGCAGCCGGCAGCGATCGCCTCGGCGGGCATCTCGCGATCGCTTTCCCACCCGCGGTTGGGCGTGTGTGCATAGGTGGCGGCCGGCGTAGCGTGGCTCAGGCGCGCGGTGGTGACGATGCCTGTTGCCATGCCTGCGCTGGACGCCAGCCGCAGCCAGGACAGCACATGGTTGGCCTGGCTGCCGGCGCAGTCGCCGACCCGCCCGGCCGAAACGCCGATGGCGCCCATGTGGGTTTTCACGCCGGTGGCGATCGCGGTCATCGTGCCGGCCGAGTCCGGCGTCTGGTGGTCGGTGTTGTAGGTCTTGCTGAGCGCGGTGTACGGGAAATGCTCCCAGGCGAGCAGGTGCTCCTCGCCCTTCAGGTCCTGGCGCTGCCCCTCCATGATCCGTGCGGCGGCCACGGTGGTCAGGCTCATGCCGTCGCCGAGAAAGACGATCACGTTGCGCGCCGCGGCCTTGCCCGCGCCCAGGCGATGCGCGTGCAGCGCGCCATTGCGATACCACCACGCCGCGCTTTCGGCCACGGGGGCGTCGTCGTCCGCGATCACCGCCGCCGGCGCCTGCGTTTTCTGCTGCGGCAGCGGTCGGTGCGTGCAGCCAGCCGCCGACACAGCCAGCAGGGCCACGGTGAATGGGATGCGGAATGGACTCATGCCGGACGTTCCTGTTGCGATGACGTGGGCAGGGCGCTGCGGCTGCGCTGCAGCAACTGGAAGGCGTCCCCGCGACAGTGTTGCTGCGTCGCAACATAGAATGCCTGACATCAAAGGCAATAAAAACTGTCGAGTGAACGTAGCGTTGCGCGGCCCGTGCCGTGTTCACGCGCACCTACCATTCGCTCCGTCCCGGGACCTTCGTCGTCCCGCATTCCAGCAACACATTGGAGCCATCCAGCCATGCTCAAGCCGCTCAGTCTCGCTGTCGCGACGGCGCTAGTCCTCAGCACGCTCCAGCCCGCGCACGCACAGGACGAGGGTGCCGACGCGGGCGCGGACGAATCCAGAGCCACGACTCCGGCGACGCTGGACAACGTAATCGTCACCGGCACGCGGATGCCGCGCGCGGCCGACCGCATCCCCGGCGCCGTCAGCATCATCACCAAGGAGGAAATCGGCAACTCGCTGAGCCTGACCGAGGACGCCACCGCGGTGCTGTCGCGGATGATCCCGGGCTATTCGGAATCCTCGCAGGCGCTGACCAACTCCGGCGAAACCCTGCGCGGCCGCATCGCACTGCGCCTGTTCGACGGCGTGCCGCAGACCTCGCCATTGCGCGAGACCAACCGCGCCGGCAGCTTCACCGACCTCGGCATCGTCGACCGCATCGAGGTGATCAACGGCCCATCCGCGGCCGAAGGCATCGGCGCCGCGGGCGGCATCATCAACTACATCTCCAAGCGCCCGGTGCAGGGCACCGAGGCCAGCTTGACCACGCGCTGGACGACTCAGGGTCACGGCGACAGCGACGGCTGGAAGGTCGGCATGACCGTCGGCCACGGCCAGGACGAATACGACGTGCTGATGTCGGCCTCGTTCGTCGACCGGGGCATGGCCTACGACGGCAACGGTCGCGCGATCGGCATGCGCGGTTCGGGCACGATCAACGACTCCGAGTCAAAGAACCTGTTCCTGAAGTTCGGCATGAACTTCGGTGAAGACGATATGCAGCGCCTGCAGGCCACGATCAGCCGCTTCAATCTGGTGGGCAAGGGCAACTACACCGGCACCGACGGCGACCGCGCCAACGACATCACCAACTCGGTGATCGGCGGTATCCCGGTGGGCGCGCGTCCAGAGTTCAACGACTTCGACCAGTTCCACCTGCAGTACCGTCACGACGATCTGCTCGGCGGCAGCCTGCTGGTCGACGCCTACCGCGCCGACCAGGCGATGCGCTATCCGGCAGAAGACGGCAGCGACCGCCAGGATCCGCTGATCGCACCGCTCGGCGAGTTGTGGGACCAGTCTGAGGTCAACTCCGCCAAGCGCGGCGTGCGCGCCTCCTACGCCCGTCCCGATGCGTTCGGCGTCGAGGGGCTGGAAGTGCGCGGCGGCGTGGACCGTGTCGAGGACACGACCGACCAGCGCCTGGCCCTGACCCAGCGCGTGTGGGTGCCGCCGATGGAATACAACAGCACCGCGCCGTACGCGCAGGTGTCCTACGACACCGACAAGCTGACCCTGAGCGGCGGCGTGCGCCGCGAGAGCGGCGAGCTGTCGATCGACGACTACACCACGACCTACTACAACAACCGCGTGTTCGTGCAAGGCGGGACGCTGGACTACAGCGCCGTGCTGCCCAACGTCGGCATGGTGTGGCGGTTCTCCGACCAGCTGTCGGCCTATGCGTCCTACAGCGAGGGCTTCAGCCTTCCGAACGTGGGCATCCCGCTGCGCAACATCAACACGCCCGGGCAGAGCGTCGCTGGCATCCTCGATCTGCAGGCGATCGTCGTCGAGAACAAGGAAGTGGGCCTCAACTACCGCGGCGACCGGCTGACCGCGGGCATGTCGGCCTACCGCAGCTTCTCCGAGTTCGGGGTGTCGCTGAGCACGGACCCGGTCACCGGCGACTTCATCATGAGGCGTGGACCGGTCGAGATCGACGGCATCGAACTGCTGGGCAGCTACGCCTTCACCAATGATCTGAAGGTCAATGCCATGTACTCGCGCATCCTCGGCAGGACGTGGTGGACGGCGGGCGGACCACTGACCCAACACATGGGTGCCGACGACATCAGCCCGGACAAGTTCGGCCTCAACGTGCAATGGGGCTTCGCGCCCAACGCCGAGGCGGTGCTGTCCTCGACCACCTACCGTGGCCGCTCGCTCAACACCGGTGAACACACCTCGGGGCGGGCGCTGCTCGACCTGACCGTCGGCTATGACACCCGCCGCTTCGGGCGCCTGTCCCTGGGCATCGAGAATCTCCTCGACCGCCAGTACATCCTGTTCGGATCCGAGGCGAGCAACAGCAACGACGACTGGATGGCCGGTCGTGGCCGCATGTACTCGCTGACCCACACGATCACGTTCTGATCGCAAGCCGGCGGCGGACCATGTTCCCGTTGCCACCGCGCCGGGCCGCAGCCGTCGGCCCGACGCTCCGTTTCGGCGGTGCTGCACCACATCGTCTTGCCCTCCCCTGCAGGTCGTGGTGCGGCACGCGCCTTTTACATCACGCAATGCGCCAGACGCTCCTTCGTCTTCTCCTCCTGGTCGCGCTCTGGCCCGGATGTCCCCTCGTCGCCAGCGCGACGCCAGTGCCGGACGCCTCCGACGCCTGGCTGCGCGCGACGGTGCTCGGCGCCGGCTATCCCGGTGCTCACCTGCTGGTGGCCCGCGGCGACGAGGTGCTGGTGGACCTCGCGGCCGGACATGCGGACATCGCGCGCCAACGCCCGTTGCGCGAAGACGCGATCTACCGGATCTATTCGATGACCAAGCCCGTGGTCTCGGCCGCCGTGCTGCGACTGGTGGGCGAAGGCCATGCGGGGCTGGATGATTCGCTGGCATTGCACCTGCCCGCCTTCGAAGGACTGCAGGTGCTTGAAGAGGGACGTCTGCGGGCGCCGGTGCGCGTGCCGACGATCCGCCACCTGCTCACGCACACCGCCGGTTTCGCGGTGACCGGGGCGCAGGCACTGCGCTTGCGCGAGGCGCAACGGCTGGAGGAGAGCGCCGGCCTGGCCGATCTGGTGGAACGCGCTGCGCGGGTGCCGCTGGAGCGCGATCCGGGCACGCGCTTCGTCTACGACGGGCTGGCCACCGATGTGCTGGGCCGGCTGGTGGAGGTCTGGAGCGGCCAGCCGCTGGAAGCCTATCTGCAGGCGGCATTCTTCTCCCCGCTGGGCATGCACGACACCGCGTTCTCGGTGCCGGCCGGCCAGCGTCACCGCGTGGTCGAGATCAGCCGCACCGGTGCAGATGGCCGGCTGCAGTCCGACGACAGGGCGCGTGGCCGTGTGCCCGGCGCGCCGCTGCGCCCGTATTCAAGTGCAGCCGGCGGGCTGTACGCGAGCGCCCACGACTACCTCGCGTTCGCGCGCATGCTGCTCGCGCGTGGCCGCCACGGCGATGACGTGCTGGTACCCCCGGCGCTGGTCGAGGCGATGTTCCGCGACCAGCTCGCGCCGATGGGCCTGGCCCATCCCTGGACCGGCGACACACGCGACCGCGGCTTCGGGCTGGGAATGTCGGTCCTGCTCGACCCGGCGGCGGCCAGCCGCGATGGCGCGCCCGGGCAGGCCGGGTGGAGCGGCGCGGCCTCGACCTATTTCGTCATCGACCCGGCGACCGGCGGCATCGGCCTGCTGATGCTGCAGCACCTGCCCGGCGAGTCGGACAGCGAGTTGCCGCGCGTGGCGCTGCCCTTCTACAACCACGTGCAGCAGGTGCTGGCGCGATGAACGCAATGCCCAGGACCCGGGTGCTGGTGGCCGGCTCGGCCAATCTCGACTTCGTGGTGCGCGCGCCGCGCGCGCCAGCCCCCGGCGAAACCGTGCTCGGCGGCGGACTGCAGACCTTTCCCGGCGGCAAGGGCGCCAACCAGGCTGTGGCCTGTGCGCGTGCCGGCGATGCGCCGACCACGATGCTGGTCGCGCTCGGCGACGATGCGCCCGGCGCGCGCCTGCGCGAGTCGCTGCGCGATGCCGGCGTGGCGCTGGTGGAAAAGCGCGCCGTCGGCGCCGCCAGCGGCGTGGCCTTCATCTGCATCGCCGATTCGGGCGAGAACTCGATCGTGGTCGCGCCCGGCGCCAACGACCTGCTGGCCGCCGAAGACCTGCCGCCGCTTGATGGCATCAGCCACCTGCTGCTGCAGCTGGAAACGCCGCTGGCGAGCGTGACCGCCTACGCCGAATGCGCGCGCGCGGCCGGGGTCACGGTGGTGCTCAACGCCGCGCCGGCGCGGGTGCTGTCGCCGCGACTGCTGGCGGCCATCGACATCCTCGTGGTCAACGAGGGCGAGCTGGCGATGCTGGCCGGCGACACCGCCGACCTGGAGGCTGCGCTGCGGCGCCTGCCGGTGCCCTGCGCCATCGTGACCCTGGGCAGCGCTGGCTGCGTGGCGCGCGCGGGCGCGGCGATCCTGCGCCAGCACGCGTTCGCCGTGGACGTGGTGGATACCACCGCGGCCGGCGATACATTCTGTGGCGCGCTGGTGGCCGCACTGGCGCGTGGCGATGCGCTGGCGCACGCGTTGCGCGAGGCCAGCGCGGCTTCGGCGCTGGCCTGCATCACGGCCGGCGCGCAGTCGAGCATCCCCACCAGGGCGGCGGTGCTCGCGCTGCTCGATGCGGCCGAGTGCGCACACCGGGCCGACGGGACATTCGCGGTGCTGGCCGATCACGCCACGCGGCGCGCGCCTGGCGCGGCATCGCTCGATGACATGGCGCCTGGTTGAGCGCCGCAGGTGCCGGCGACCTGTGCGCCGCACCGATGCGACGAGCGCGCCGCCATGGCGCGATGCCTGCGGGCTGGCCCGCATTCCCCTACGATCACCGGGCACACCATGACCTCTCCCTACGACATCCCCGAACACGATCCCGCCAGCGCCGACCACGGCCCGGCGCCGCTGCGCACCGAACACAAGTTCTCGCACGTCACCACCGGGCGCTACCTGCCCACCCCGGGCAAGGCGCCGGCCTGGCCGTTCGCCGACATCGGCCACTGGATGATCGACGCCAACGAAGGCGGCGCCGACTGGCTGGTCGAACTGCGCGACTGGCGTCGCGAACACCTGGTGCGCATCGGCTACGACGATGCCAACTACCGCCGCCCGGAGCTGCAGTGGGCGCAGCGCAACTTCGTGCACGCGCAGATGATGGTCGAGGACCGCCATTTCTTCGACGTCGAGACCGGGCAGTACACGGTCGACCGCTACCTCGACGATCTCGAGCAGCGTTTCGGCGGCCTGGACTCGGTGCTGATCTGGTACATCTATCCCAACATCGGCGTCGACGACCGCAACCAGTTCGACCTGGCGCACGACCTGCCCGGCGGCCTCGATGGGCTCAAGCGCGCGGTCGATGACTTCCACCGGCGCGGGGTCAAGGTGTTCCTGCCGGCCAAGCCCTGGGACCACGGCACCCGCGACCCGGACTGCACGCACTGGGACGGGCTGGCGGCGATCGTGAAGGCGGTCGGCGCGGACGGCATCAACGGCGACACCTTCAACGGCGTGCCGCGCGCGTTCTTCGACGCCTGCGAGCGGCTCGACCATCCGGTGGTGGTGCAGCCCGAGTCGACGATCAGCGCCGAGGAGCAGCTGATCTGGAACGTGCAGAGCTGGGGCAAGAAGGCGCCCGACGGCCCGGTGCCGCCGGTATCGAAGTGGAAGTGGCTCGAGCCGCGCCACATGGTCAACTACGAGAACCGCTGGGGCCGCGACCGCACCCACGACCTGCAGTACTGCTTCCTCAACGGCATCGGCTACAACGCCTGGGAAAACATCTGGGGCATCTGGAACCAGTTCACGCCGCGCAACGCCGAGGCGCTGCGCCGCATCGCCACCATCTACCGGCAGTTCCCGTCGCTGGTGGTCAGCATGGACTGGGCGCCGTACCAGCTCACCGCACAACGCAACGTGTTCATCAGCCGCTTCCCGGGCGACGGCCGCGTGCTGTGGACCTTGGCCAACCGCAACGAGTACGACGTGGACGGCGAACAGTTCGCCATCGAACACGTCGAAGGCACGCGCTACTACGACGCCTGGCACGGCCGCGCGCTGTCGCCGCGCGTGATCGACGGCCAGGCGCTGGTCGAGCTGTCGCTGGAAGCGCGCGGATTCGGCGCGGTGCTGGCGCTGGCGCCCGACGCCGATGAGGCGGGGCTCGAGGCCTTCCTCGCCACAATCGCCGCGCAGGCGCACACGCCGCTCAACGCCCATTCGGCCGCCTGGCGCCACCTGCCGCAGGCCATCGTGGACGTGGCGCCGACCGCGCCGCAGGCCGCCAAGCCCGAAGGCATGGTCACCGTGCCGGCGGGCGAGTTCCTGTTCAAGGTCGACGGCATCGAGATCGAAGGTTTCAACTGGGCCGGGGTGGACGTGCAATACCCCTGGGAGCCCACGCCGCGCCGCCACCACCACCGGCGCATGCAGCTGGCCGCGTTCCACATCGACCGCCATCCGGTGACCAACGCGCAGTTCCAGCGCTTCGTGCAGGGCAGCGGCTACGTGCCGCGCGATGCGGCCAACTTCCTGCGTCACTGGGTCGACGGCGCGCCGCGCCCGGGCTGGGAGGACAGGCCGGTGACCTGGGTCTCGCTGGAGGACGCGCGCGCCTACGCGGCCTGGGCGGGCAAGCGCCTGCCGCGCGAATGGGAATGGCAGTACGCCGCGCAGGGCGGCGACGGCCGCCTCTACCCCTGGGGTAATGACTGGAACGAGGCCTACGTGCCGCGGGTCAACCGCGGGCGTCGCCTGCTGCCGCCCGACAAGGTGGGGCAGAACCCGCAGGGCGCCTCGCCGTTTGGCGTCGAGGACCTGGTCGGCCATGTCTGGCAGTGGACCGACGAGTTCGTCGACGAGCACACCCGCGCGGCGATCCTGCGCGGCGGCAGCAGCTACCAGCCGCAGACCTCGCACTGGTACTTCCCGCAGGCCTACCGGCTCGACCAGCACGGCAAGTACCTGCTGATGGCGCCGTGCAAGGATCGCTCCGGCACGGTCGGCTTCCGCTGCGTGGTCGACGCGGAGCCGGCCCGTGACTGAGCGCGGCGCGCAGGCGCAGCACTTCGCGCGGCCCGGGCAGGTGCAGCTTGAGGGCGTGCTGGGCGAGGCGCTGGACGCCAACCGGCGCGGCCGGCTGTCGCACTTCATCACCGGCCCGGACAGCCCGGCGATCGCGATCTTCGATCCGCCGCAGCGCGAGCACAACGAGGAAGGCGACTGGTACGGCGAGCACGCCGGCAAGTGGCTGGCGGCCGCGGCCAAGGCCGCCGCGCGCAGCGACGATGCCGCGCTGCGCGAGCGCGTGCTGGCGGTGGCCGACCATCTGGCCGACGTGCAGGCCGACGATGGCTACCTCGGCAACTACGCGCCGCAGCGCCGCTTCATGGTGCCGCAACCGCCCAAGCCGGAAAGCTGGAACGGCGAGCCGGCGCTGCGCACCTGGGACATCTGGACCCACAGCTACCTGCTGCTGGGCCTGGTGGAGGTGTATCGCTGCTTCGGACAGGCGCGCCACCTCGAGGCCGCGCAGCGCATCGCCGACCTGTGCTGGCGCAGCTTCTGCGAAGGCGGACTGGACATCACCAGCGTCGGCAACCACCACGGCATGTCGGCCACGGTGCTGCTCGACCCGGCCGCCGAGCTGCACCTGCTGACCGGCGAGCAGCGCTACCTGGAGCTCGCCGAGCGGGTGCTGGCGCAGGCCAATGCCAACCCCCGGCTGGCCCTGCTGGAGCGCGCGCAGTCGGGCGCCGATCCCTCCGAGATCGCCACCGGCAAGGCCTACCAGCTGTGCTGGAACCTGGTCGGCCTGGCGCGGCTGCACCGTGCCACCGGCCGCGCCGACTACCGCGAGGCGGTCGACCGCCAGTGGCAGGCGATCCGCGACCACCACCTCAGCCTGGGCGGCGGGCCGTTCGGCGGCATCGGCCACCGCTCGCGCGAGGTGTTCAACCCGGCCGGCGTGTTCGACCCGGAGGCCTACGTCGAGACCTGCTCGGTGCTGGCCTGGATCCAGCTCAACCGCGAGCTGCTGGCGATCACCGGCCAGGCGCGCTACGCCGAGGAGATCGAGCGCAGCGCCTACAACGATCTGATCGGCGCGCAGGCGCCCGACGGCGAGGACTGGGTCTACTACTCGTTCGCCAACGGCCGCCGCATCCACACCAACTACTGGCGCTGCTGCAAGTCCAGCGGCGCGATGGCGCTGGAGGAACTGCCGGCGATCGCTTGGGCCGTGGATGCCCAAGGCGTGGTGGTCAACCTGCTGGGACCGGGCGAGGCGCAGCTGGCGCTGCCCGGCGGCGGCAGCGCCAGGCTGCACCAGCGCACCGGTTATCCCTTCGCCGGCACGGTCCGCATCGAAGTCGAACCCGACGCACCGACGCGCTTCCGCCTGCGCCTGCGGGTACCGGCGTGGGCCGACGGCGCGACCCTGGCAGTCGGCGGCGAGCTGGCCGTCGTCGTGGCCGCTGGCGAGTACGCCGACGTCGAGCGCGAGTGGTCGCCCGGTGATGCGCTCGTGCTCAAGCTGCCGATGCGTCCGCGCGTGCACCGGCGCGTGCACCGCAACGTGCAGGAATCGCGCGCGCCCGACGGCTCGCTGGTGCGCCAGCAGGTGGTGCACAACGCCTGGCTGGCGCTGTCGCGCGGTCCGCTGGCCTATGCCACCGGGCTGATCGACGGCTACAAGCCGCGCGAGACCGTGCGCCTGCCCGATGACGACGCCGCGCTGCGCATCGAGGAACTGGCGCCAGCCGAAGGTGCACCGGGCACCCGCCTGCGCCTGCTTTTCGACGACCGCGCGCCGCTCGACTTCGAGCCCTGGTACGCCGTCGACGAGCGCCGCGACCGCAGCTGGCGCCTGACCTGGCTGCACCTGGCGCCGTCGCCCGAGGGGCGCGCCGAGGACGATTGCGGCGCGCTGTGAACATGGCGCCCGCGCTCAAGCAAGATTCCCTGTGCGCTGAAGATAGGCGCCCGCGCTGTCCCGTTGCCGGACCATCGGCAAGACTTGCGAACCCCCGACCATGGACGACCCGCTGGAGGCCCCGTTGAGTCCTGTCTTCCACCCCGACCGCCAGGGCGATGCCGGCCCGCTGGCCGGCGTGCGCGTACTCGACCTGAGCGCCTACATCGCCGGCCCCTACGGCTGCACGCTGCTGGCCGACCAGGGCGCGGACGTGATCAAGATCGAGCCGCCCGGCGGCGACAACCTGCGCAACTACCCGTCCACGCTTGATGCCGAGAGCCGCGCCTTCCTCGGCGTCAACCGCAGCAAGCGCGGCGCATTGCTGGACCTCAAGCGCGACGACGAGCGCGCCGTGCTCTACCGCCTGCTGCGCGAGGCCGACGTGCTGGTGCACAACTTCCGCCCGGGCGTGCCCGAGCGGCTGGGCATCGGCTACGCAACGCTGTCGGCACTGCACCCGCGGCTGGTGTACTGCGCGGTCACCGGCTACGGCGAGAGCGGGCCGCTGAAGGACAAGGCCGGCTACGACCAGGTGCTGCAGACCATGACCGGCATGTGCGCCATGCAGGGCAAGCGCGGTGGCCCGCCGGAGCTGATCTACGGCTCGGTGGTGGACTACTACGCGGCCGCGCTGCTGGCCGCCGGCGTGTCCTCGGCGCTGTACGAGCGCGAGCGCAGCGGGCAGGGCCAGTACGTGGGCGTGTCGCTGTTGCGCAGCGCACTGACCATGCAGTCCGCGCGCATGGTCTGGGCGCAGGGCGAGGACCACGACATCAGCCGCGACATGCGCTCGGGCGGCGTGACCGGCATCCATCCCACCCGCGATGGCTTCCTCTACATTTCGGCCAACACGCCGCGCTTCTGGCGCGCGCTGTGCGCGAAGACCGGCCTGGACGCGCTGGCCGACGACCCGCGCCTGGACAGCGTGCGCAAGCGCGCCCGGCATGCGGACGAGATCCTGCCGCAGCTGCACCAGGCGCTGCAGGCGCACACGGCGCTGCAATGGGAGGAGATCTTCGGCGAGGAGGTGCCGTGTGCGGCGGCGCGCCAGGTCGAAGACATGTTCGACCATCCGCAAGTGCTGGCCGAAGGCATGATCGCGGAGATCCCGCATCCGGTCCTGGGCAGCTACCGCGGCGTGGCGCAGCCGATCCGCTTCGGCCGCACGCCGGGCCCCGAGCCGTTCGCCGCGCCTACCCTGGGCCAGCACACCGGCGAGATCGCGGCCGCGGCCGGCGAGGGCGGCGACAGCGACACCTGAGCTGGAGCGGCGCGCCGGACCCTGCCGCCGGCTCGCACCGCAGCGCACCATGCGCGGCCGCTGCCTTGCCTGCCGGCAGTTGCCTGCGGGCGGCGCTATCATCCCCGGCTCCGGCGCATGTCCCGCCCATCGCACAGGAACACATCGATTGTGACCATCAATCCGCAGCAACGTGACCGCATCGCTTCCGGCAAGGGTTTCATCGCCGCGCTCGACCAGAGCGGGGGCAGCACGCCCAAGGCGCTCAAGCTCTACGGCGTCGAGGAATCGGCCTATTCCAACGAGCAGGAGATGTTCGAGCAGGTGCACGCGATGCGCGCGCGCATCGTCACCAGCCCGGCCTTCAGCGGCGAACGCGTACTCGGTGCGATCCTGTTCGAGCGCACCATGGACGATGATTTCGGCGGCAAGAACGCGGTCGCCTACCTGTGGGAAGACAAGGGCGTGGTGCCGTTCCTGAAGATCGACAAGGGCCTGGCCGACGAGGCCGACGGCGTGCAGAAGATGAAGCCGATCCCGGGCCTGGACGACCTGCTGGCGCGCGCGAAGGCGCGCGGCGTGTTCGGCACCAAGGAGCGCTCGGTGATCAAGGCCAACAACGCCAAGGGCATCGCCGAGGTGCTCGACCAGCAGTTCGAGCTGGGCCGTCAGGTGCTGGACGCGGGCCTGGTGCCGATCATCGAGCCGGAGGTCGACATCAACGCCGCCGACAAGCAGGCGATCGAGGTCGAGCTCAGGCAGGGCCTGCTCGCGCGCCTGGACAAGCTCGATCCATCGTCGCCGGTGATGCTCAAGCTGACCCTGCCCGACGTGGACGGCTACTTCCAGGCGCTGGTCGAGCATCCGGCGGTGCTCAAGGTGGTGGCGCTGTCGGGCGGCTACAGCCGCGACGACGCCAACGCCAGGCTGGCCAGGAACCCGGGCGTGATCGCCAGCTTCAGCCGCGCCCTGACCGAAGGCCTGAGCGCGCAGCAGGATGATGGCGCGTACAACCAGGCGCTTGATGCCTCGATCGGGTCGATCTACCGCGCGTCGATCGCCTGAGGGGATCTAGGTCCGGCCCGGCGCCATGCGCCGCGCCGGGCTCCAGCCTCTTCGCGGGGACGCACCGATGCCCATCCACCCCGATACCACCGCCCTGCTCGTCATCGACCTGCAGCCGGACTTCATGCCCGGCGGCGCGCTGCCGTGCCACGAAGGCGACGCGGTGGTGCCGGGCGTCGCCGCCCTGGTTGCCTCGCGCGCCTACCGCACCGTGGTCGCGACCCAGGACTGGCACCCGCCCGGCCACGCCTCGTTTGCCTCCAGCCACGCCGGCCGCGACCCGTTCGAGACGATCGAACTGCACGGCCACCCGCAGATGCTGTGGCCCGACCACTGCGTGCAGGGCACGCCGGGCGCCGCGCTCGACCCTCGCGTGGATTGGCACCTGGCCGACCTGATCCTGCGCAAGGGCACCCGGGGGCAGGTCGATTCCTACAGTGCCTTCCGCGAGAACATCGGCCCCGACGGCATGCGCCCGCTGACCGGCCTGGCCGGCTGGCTGCGCGAGCGCGGCATCGCCGAAGTGCACCTGTGCGGCCTGGCGCGTGACTACTGCGTGCTGTGGTCGGCGCAGGACGCGGTGGCCGCGGGCTTGCGCGCCTGCGTGCTGTGGAATCTCACCCGGCCGGTGACCCCGGACAGCGACGCGCCCACGCGCGCGGCGCTGCAGGCAGCGGGAGTGGCGCTGGAGGCGTGAGGTTCCCGGGCAGGCGAGAGCGACGGGTCTGACCCGCAGGTGATGTGGATCGATGCGCCCTGTCCCCGGACTGTCATCCCGAGCGCAGCGAGGGATCTTCCATCCGACTCGCTGAAGAAGAGATCCCTCGCTGCGCTCGGGATGACAGTCGTTGCGTATCCGGTGGGCCCTGCGGAGGCGCCTGCCGGCGCCTCAGCGGAACACCACCGTCCGGTGCCCGTTGAGCAGGATCCGGTGCTCCACGTGCAGCCGCACCGCGCGCGCCAGCACCCGCGACTCGACGTCGCTGCCGATGCGGATCAGCGCGGCCGGGGTCATCGCGTGGTCCACGTGCGCCACGTCCTGATCGACGATCGGGCCCTCGTCGAGGTCCGGCGTCACGTAGTGCGCGGTCGCGCCGATGATCTTGACCCCGCGCGCGTGCGCCTGGTGGTAGGGTTGCGCGCCCTTGAAGCTGGGCAGGAAGCTGTGGTGGATGTTGATCGCGCGCCCGGCCAGTGCCGCGCACAGCGCCGGCGAGAGGATCTGCATGTAGCGCGCCAGCACCACCAGGTCGATGCGCTCGCGCTCCACCAGCTCCAGGACCTGCTGTTCCTGCGCCTCGCGCGTCGCCGCGTCGACCGGGAAGTGGTGGAAGGGCACGCCGTAGGACCCGGCCAGCTGTGCATAGTCCGGATGGTTGGAGGCCACTGCGACGATGTCCGCGCGCAGCTGCCGGCTGTGGGTGCGGAACAGCAGGTCGTTGAGGCAGTGGCCCTGCCGGCTCACCAGCACCAGCAGGCGCGCGCGGCGGCGCACGTCGTGCATGTCCCAGGCCATCGCATGGGCGGCGGCCAGCGGTTCGAAGGCCGCGCGCACGATATCGATGTCGCTGGCGGCCGGCACGTCGAAGTGCACGCGCAGGAAGAACCGCCCCGACTCGGCGTCACCGTACTGCTGTGCGTCGAGGATGTTGCAGCCGTGCTCGAACAGCAGCCCCGACACGCGATGGACGATGCCGGTGCGGTCGGGACAGGACAGGACGAGGACGTGGTCGCGGGGCATGGGATTGCCGGCACGGCAGGACAGGCGCGCGACTATGTCACACGCCGTGGCGTCGCACGAAACACCGTTTCCCCCGCAACGACCACGGCCACGCAGCCCGGGTACGCGCAGTGCACCCGGAACCGGCAGGCGCGCTCGCTACAGGCACGAATCCACCGCCTCTTCCAGCTGCGCCGGCGACCGGAAGCCAGCCAGCCGCGCCACTTCGGCGCCATCGCGGAACAGCGAGAGCGTCGGCGTCTGCCGCAGGCCCAGCCCGCGGAAGAATTCCTCGCCCACGTCTTCCAGTTTCACCTTGAGCAGGACCAGATCGCTGGCCGCGGCCTGGTCGGCGAACTTGCGCAGCGACATGTCCAGCATCCTGCAGCCGGGGCAGTCGTGCTTGCCGTAGTCCACAAGCAGGCGTGGATGCGCCTTGATGGCGGCGTGGTAGTCGTCAGGCGATGGCGCGTGCAGGGTCCGCATGTCGTGGGTTCTCGATGCAATTTAGGATGTGATCGGCCCATCGCCGGATCCGGGTCGCGTCGCGTTCGCCATGTGGCATCTGCTCGATCTCCAGACGCGGGAACGACGAATCGAAGAAGTGGGCGATGCGCCGCACCGCGCCGCAGTAATACTCCTCGCCCCACTGCGTCTCGCCGGTACCGAATACCGCCAGTTGCGCCGGCTTGCCCACCGCCTCCACCAGTGCGGCGATGAAGCGCTTCATCGCCGCCGGCGTGCGGCCCGCGTTGTCGGACCAGGCGCCGAGCAGGTAGAGGTCGTGGTGCGGGTCGGGACCGGCCGCGGCCAGCCCGGCGATATCGGTCTCGACCCAGCTCACCGCATGCCCGCGCTGCTCGCAGCGCGCGCGCACCATGCGCGCGACGTCGCGCGTGTTGCCGCTGAGCGAGGTGAAGGCGATCAGGATGCGCATGGCGTAAAGGCGGCTGCCCCGCCCCCTGTAGGAGCGGCTTCAGCCGCGAGCATCAGGGAGGCGCGGCGCCGGATCGGGAGATCGCGGCTGAAGCCGCTCCTACAGGGCAAGATGGCATCACGGGTCGTCCAGTCGCGCGACGGGAGCACCACGACCGGCCTCACAGATCGTCAAATCCGTTGTCCACGTTGGTCTTCTTGTACGACGCATTGCGCATCTCGAAGAAGTCGGTCTTGGTCTCGGTGAAATTGTCGGCGTAGGCCTTGATCCACGGCATCACGTTGTCGGTGGTGTCCGGGTACATCGACTCGATGCCGAGCATGCCGGCCATCTTGTTGGCGCGGTACTTCACGTAGCGGATCATCTCGTCCACGTCGATGCCGTCGATGCCGTCGAGCACCTCGCCGGTCCACTGCGTCTCCAGCTCGATCGCGTGGGCGAAGGCGGTGTGCACGTAGTCGGTCAGCTCGTGGGTCTGCAGCTGCGGGTTCTCGCCGACGATGGCGCGGATCACCTCGCTGATGAACTTGGTGTGGGCCAGCTCGTCGCGGTTGATGAAGCTGATGATCTTGCCGGTGCCGGCCATCCGGTTCTGGCGCACCAGGTTGTAGAAATAGGCGAAGCCGGAATAGAAGTTGATGCCCTCCAGGATCGAGGACTGGACCAGCGCGCGCAGCAGGGTCTCGGCGGTCTTTTCCCGCATGAAGTCGTCGTACGAGGCCATGATCGGCGCGTTGCGCGCGATGATTGTCGGATGCGTCCGTGCGAGCTCGAACACCCGGTTCTGGTTGGCCAGGTCGGTGATCGAGGCCAGCACGTAGCTGTAGCTTTCGTTGTGGATCACTTCCTGCTGGCCGATGATCGCGGCGTTGGCGTGCGCGGCCGGGTCGGTGATGTACTCGGCGACGTTGTAGATGAAGCGTGTCTGCGGCGAGTCGAGCGTGGCCAGCAGGCCGATGATCGAGTCGTAAGCGTTCTTCTCGCGCGCCGACAGCTCCCCGTACTGGCGCGCGTCGCTCTTCATGTCGACCTCGTCCGGAATCCAGAAGTTGGTCGAGAGCTCCTTGTAGGCGCGGTAGAACGACGGATAAGGAATGTCGTTCCAATTGAGGATGCCGGAGGTCTTGCCGTTGATGATCCCGGTGGAACGGTTGGGATGGCGTGGCTCGAGGATGCGGATGCGCTCGAGTGGCGTGGAGGTGCGGGGGGCTGCTGTGGACATGGTGCTATCTCGTCGGTTGTTGTTGCTCCCTCCCCCGCTTGCGGGGGAGGGTTGGGGTGGGGGCGAGCCGGTCGCTTCGAATGCCCCCAATCCGCCTTCGGCACCTTCCCCCGCAAGCGGGGGAAGGGAGATCAGCGCGTCAGCTCGAACACCATTCGCATTCGGTAATGTCGATATCGTTCGAACGCACGTAGTAGGTGGTTTTCAGCCCTTCGCGCCAGGCGCTCATGTGCAGCTCGAGCAGGGTGCTGGCGCGGATGGTCGAGGGCACGTACAGGTTGAAGCTGATCGCCTGGTCGACATGCCGCTGGCGGCGCGCGTTCTGGCGCACGCTGGCGAACTGGTCGAGCTTGTACGCGCCCTTCTCGTAGTACGGCCAGGTCTCCAGCGACAGGCCCGGTGCGGCGACCGGACGCCGGTAGTCCTTCTTCTCCTCGTAGTAGAACGCGGAGTAGATCGGGTCGATCGAGGCGGTGGAGCCGGCGATCTGCGCGGTCGACATGTTCGGCGCGACCGCCAGCAGCCAGCCGTTGCGCAGCCCGTTCACGCCGACCTGCGCGGCCAGGTCCAGCCACTGCGGACTGTGGTAGCCGCGGTCGCGGAAGTAGGCGCCGGTGTGCCAGTCGCTGCCGGTGAACACCGGGTAGGTGCCCTTCTCCTTCGCCAGCGCCATGCTGGCCTGGATGGTCAGGTAGTTGATCCGCTCGTAGAGCGTGTCGCTGAAGTCCTCGGCCGCGGGTTCGTTCCAGTGGATGCCCTTGCGCGCCAGCAGGTGGTGCCAGCCGAAGGTGCCCAGGCCGATCGCGCGGTACTTGCGGTTGGTGATCGTGGCCTGCGGCACCGGCAACGCGTTGAGGTCGATCACGTTGTCGAGCATGCGCACCTGGATCGGGACCAGGCGTTCGAGCACGTCGGTGATCAGGTCGCCCTGGTCTTCGGCCGGCAGCACGGCGCGCCCGAGGTTGATCGAGGACAGGTTGCAGACCACGAAGTCGCCGGCCTGACGCGTGGTCACGATCTGGTTGCCGGAAATGATCTCCTGCATGAGCCGGGTCGCGCTCATGTTCTGCAGGATCTCGGTGCACAGGTTGGACGAGTACACCATGCCCGCATGCTTGTTCGGGTTCTTCCGGTTGACCTCGTCGCGGTAGAACATGAACGGGTTGCCGGTCTCCAGCTGCGACACCATGATCCGCTTGAACAGGTCGATCGCCTTGACCGTCCTGCGGCCGATGCGCTCGTCGTTGACCACCTCCTCGTACTTCTGCCGGAAGCTGCCCTCGCCCCTCGATTCGTCGTAGAAGTCCTGCAGGTACCAGCCCCTGAGCCGCTTCACCTCGTGCGGGTCGAACAGGTACCAGTCGCCGCGGCGTTCCACCGCCTCCATGAACAGGTCGGGGATGCAGACCGAGGTGAACACGTCGTGCGCGCGCAGGCGCTGGTCGCCGTTGTTGAGGCGCAGGTCGAGGAAGGCCTCGATATCGCGGTGCCAGATGTCGAGGTACACCGCGACCGCGCCCTTGCGCTGGCCCAGCTGGTCCACCGATACGGCGGTGTTGTTGAGCTGCTTGATCCACGGCACCACGCCGCCGGACGAATTGGGCACGCCGCGGATCGCCGATCCCGACGAGCGCACGAAGCCCATGTAGGCGCCGACGCCACCACCGCCCTTGGACACGCGCGCGATGTCGGTATTGGAATCGAAGATGCCCTGCAGCGAATCGTCCACCGTGTCGATGAAGCAGCTCGACAGCTGCCCGCCCACCTTGCCCGCGTTCTGCAGCGTCGGCGTGGCCACGGTCATGTACAGGTTCGACAGCGCCCAGTAGGCCTCGCCCACCAGCTGCATGCGCCGCCCGCGCGGCCGCTCGTCCTGCATCAGGTACAGCGCGATGGTCAGCCAGCGCTCCTGCGGCAGTTCGTACACGTTGCGCGCGTGATCGGTGGCCAGGTAGCGCGTGGCCAGCAGGTACAGGCCGTTGTAGGCCAGTAGCCTGTCGCGCCCGGGATCGATCATCTTGCCGGCCTCGATCAACTCTTCCTTGGAGTAGGCGCGCAGGATGTCGTTGGAATAGATGTTGCGGTCGGCCAGCGATTCCTGCAGGCCGACATAGGAGCCGTACTTCTGTTCGACGTCGTAGAAGCGGTTGCGGCCGGCGCGCTTGTACAGGCGATGCAGGTACAGGCGTGCGGCGAACATCTCCCATTCCGGTGCGGCCACGTCGACGCGTGCCTCGGCCTCGCGGATCAGGTGGTCGACCAGATCGTCGGCGTTCACCGCGTCCTTGCGCTCGACGAAGCCCAGCACGCTGCGCTTGTAGTCGGCGATGTCCAGCTGCGGGAACTCGGCGTGGACGCGGTCGATGGCGCGCTCCAGGCGGGCGCGGTCGAAGGGGATGCGGCGGTTGCCGGCTTCCTTGGTGATCCAGGTGGATGCCGCGACGGCGACGGCCGCGGTGTCGGCGCGGCCCGGATCGGCGCCGGGCGCGGGCACGATGTCGTCGCGCGCGTCCGCAATGTCGTGGTCACGGCCCGGCGAGGGCGCGTCGGAGCCGGTGGCGCCGGCGCGCGTTGCGACCGCGATGTCGCCGCGGGTGTCGTGGTGTTGGCTCATGCGTCCTCCATGCGTGGCGCACGGCCGGCCTGTCCCTCGCAGGCGAGCGTGGCGTTGGAGGCAGGGTGGACAGGCGGCGTCGCAGAATCCGGGACTGCGCATGGCGCGGCCCGAACTGCTCCACCAGCCATCTCCCCCCGGAGATTCCGCGGCCGGCACCGCGCGGCGTGCATGCGCGCGGCTGTCGGCAGGTCTTCGGACTCACGGGCCCGGACGCCGTGGCGTCCACCTCCCCCGCCGCTTCCCGGAGCGCAGGCTCCAGTGCTGGTGGCGGGTTCGTTCCCGATTACCGCTGCGGGGCAGTGCCGGACTGGCCGAGCCTTGCGGGCTGGCGTCACCGGCTTCCCTTTTCATCCCCGCACCAGGTGCGGAGAACCGACAGGGCACAAGATAGTGTGGTCGGGTTTTGCGGTCAACCGAAAATGTTGTGGTCTGTGGAACCGACGACCGCCGCGCGCGAACGTCCACGCCTGCCCCGACACGGCCACCCGTGCGCCCTCCACCGAATGCGTGAGATGCGCAGTCGGCCTCCACGTCGGCCAGCCGCGCCCTTCGCGCACCGAATCCGAAACGTCGCGAAGCCTGGCGACTCCCGACAGATGCGCGTCTGTGTGCGCGCCGTGCCTGCATTCACCCCGCTTGGCCTGAATGCGACGGCATCCGGCCCCCGCGACGCAACTGGTTCCCATTGCCGCGCGCATATTCGAAGTGTCGGCGCCTCCCCTGCGACCTGCAGGGCCGGGCTGGCCGGAACACATGGGGAGACAGACATGCAGAACCGTTTCGGATACGACGTTGTCGCGCACGGCTGCCGGCGCCTGCGCCTGGCCGTCGCCATCGCGCTGGCGAGCAGCGCCGGCCTGGCCGCTGCCGCACCGCAGGACACGCAGCAGCAGGACACCGCGGCTGCAGAGGGCGCCATCGAACTCGACCGCGTGATCGTCACCGCCGCCAAGCGCGAGCAGTCGGTGCGCGAAGTGCCGGCGTCGGTGTCGGCGGTCACCCAGCAGCAGCTGCAGGACCTGGGCGCGCAGTCGCTGGCCGACTACGTGCAGAAGACGCCGGGCGTGGTCTTCAACAGCTACCAGCCGGGCGTCTCGCACGTGGTGGTGCGCGGCATCTCCACCAGCGCCGGCAATCCGCAGGGCCAGCCGACCACCGGCTATTTCCTCAACGACGTGCCGCTGATCGAGCCGGGCTGGACCATCGCGATCCCCGACATCGACGCCTTCGACCTCAACCGGGTGGAAGTGCTGCGCGGCCCGCAGGGCTCGCTGTTCGGCTCGGCCTCGATGGGCGGGGCGATCAACTACATCGCCAACACCGCCGATGCCTCCGGCTTCGATGCTGCGGTCGAGGCCGGACTGTCGTCGACGCGCAACGCCGATATCGGCTACACGCTCAAGGGCATGGTCAACGTGCCGGTGAAGCAGGACGTGTTCGCGATCCGCGCCGTGGCGCAGCAGCGCAGCGCGCCGGGCTACATCGACAACCTCGGCACCGGCGAGGACGGCGCCAACGACCTGTCCGTCTCCGGCGGCCGCCTGTCGATGGTGCTGACCCCGAGCGAGGCCACCACGCTGACCTGGCTGAGCCTGCTGCAGACCATCGATTCGGACGACAACGCCTACCGCATCCCGGAACTCGGTGACCTGGTGCGCTACACCTCCACGCCCGAGTTCACCGAGACCGACATCGAATTGCACAGCCTGCGCTGGGACCAGGACCTGGGCTGGGGCACGCTGACCGCGCTGGCCTCGCGCCAGCAGAAATCGCAGGACTGGCGTTTCGACCTCACGCCCTACCTGGACTTCTACAACGCCGACCTGGGCACCGATTCGGCCGGCCCGCTGTTCGTCAACAGCGGCGGCGAAAGCACCGGCAACAGCTACGAGCTGCGCCTGGCCTCGGCCGACAACGACCGCTTCGAGTGGCTGCTGGGCGCGATGGTGTTCGACACCGAGAAACACCTGTACGAGCAGCTGGGCGCGCCGGGCTTCGCCGCGCAGCTCGATGGCTCCACCAACCCGCGCTTCGGACCGGGCACCGGCGCGGTGGTCTCGCCCGACGGCGATGTGTTCAACGCCTTCTATTCGAAGGTCACCGGCAAGGAGCAGGCGCTGTTCGGCGAAGCCTCGATCCACCTCAATCCGCAGTGGACGCTGGGACTGGGCGGACGTGCCTTCAAGACCCAGGTGCGGGTGGTCGACACCACCTCGGGCGTCGACGTATATCCGCTGCCGTCGGCGCAGACCGCCGACGACAACACCGAGGAGAGCGGCTTCCAGCCCAAGGTCTCGCTGCGCTACCGGCCCAGCGACCGCTTCATGGTCTATGCGCTGCGTTCGGAGGGCTTCCGGTTCGGCGTGCCCAACAACTCCTCGGTGACCCAGCACGACATCCCGGAAGGCTCGCGCAGCGACTCGCTGGTCAACCACGAGCTCGGCTTCCGCACCGACCTCGCCGGTGGCCGCCTGCTGCTCGACGCCACCGTGTTCCACATCGACTGGAGCGACATCCAGCTGCGCCTGCAGACGCCCGAACCGGTGGTCAACTACGCCGGCAACGGCGGCAAGGCCTCAAGCAGGGGCGTGGAGCTGTCGGCGCAGTGGCGCCCGACCGCGGCGTTCGACTGGACCAGCAGCGTGACCTGGCAGCAGGCACGGCTGGACGAGGACGTGTTCATCCTCTGGTACGGCACCGCGCCGAAGGGCTCGCGCCTGCCCGGCTCGGCGGATTGGTCCATTGCCAACCAGCTGGCCTGGCGCTTCGACGGCACGTACGCGCCGGCCCTGATGCTTTCGCACACCTACCTGTCCGAAGGCATCAGCGACCTCAACTCGGCGGTGCCCGGCGTGGCACCCAACGAGCAGGGCGACTACCACCAGTTCGATGCGCGTTTCCGCATGAGCTTCGGCAACACCGACGTGACCCTGTTCGGCACCAACCTGGCCGACGAGCGCGGCGTGACCCGCACCGTGCCCGAGGCCTACGGCCTGGGCCAGGGCTTCCTGCGGCCGCGCACGTTTGGGGTGACGGTGCACTGGCGGTACTAGCTGGCGGGTGCTGCCTATCCAGAGCCGGTGATCCCCTTTGGCAATCGCCGGCTTCGGATCCCAGCAACCTTCCCGTCATCCCAGCGAACCCAGACGTCATGCCAGCGAACGCTGGAAGCGCCTTTCAACAGCCGAAGGCTGATCATCCATTCTGCAGGTCGCCAAAAATGGATCCCCCGCTTTTGCGGGGGATGACGACTGAGGGCGAACGGAGCCTTCCCGTCCAAGTACTCCCCGGCACAACGCAAACTGCAGGGCCGCAACACCCGAAGGAGTCCCAACTGAGCAGCCGCCGCAGCTTCCTGGCCACCAGCCTCGCCGGCATCGGCGCACTGGTCCTGCATCCGCATCGCGCGCTCGCCGGGGTCGCTGCCGCAGCCGCCGCGCGCTGGCCGCTGCCGCCGCAGCATCCGCGCATCCCGACCGAGGTCGGCCGCTTCGGCCACAGCCGCATCGACGAGTTCGCCTGGTTCCGGCCGAAGGACTGGCTGGCGGTGCTGCGCGACCCGGCCTCGCTCGACGCGCCGATCAAGGCCGCGGTGGAGGCCGAGAATGACTATGTCGAGGCCATGCTCGCGCCCACGGCCGAGCTGCAGGATGCACTCGCCGCGCGCATCGCCGCGCTCGAACCGCTGGGCGCCGCGCAGCTGGAGGTGCAGGCCGGCGACTGGCTGTACTTCAAGCGCCAGGCCGAAGGCGCGGAGTACGCCGCCTGGCTGCGCCGCCCCGTCGCGAACGGTGCGGAGCAAGTGCTGCTCGATCCCAATGTCGAGGCCGCAGGCAGCGACTACTACGCCCTGCACTGGAGCGAACCGGTGCGCAGCGGCGACGGGCGCCTGTTCGCCTGGTCGGAAGATCGCGTCGGCTCCGGCCAGTACGCCATCCGCGTGCGCGAGATCGACAGCGGTCGCATCGTCACCGAAGTGGCGCAGGCCTACGGCACCTTTGCGTTGTCGCCTGACGGGCGCTGGCTGTACTGGGTCGGGCGCGACGCGGTGGGCCGCGCCGACCGCCTGCATCGCCGCGACCTGCGCGATGGCAGCGACACCCTGGTGTACCGCGTCGAGCAGCCCGGCCCGTTCCTGCTGATGCGCACCACCGCGTCGGGCCGCTACGTCGTCCTGCGCAGCTACGACGGCGCGCAGTCGGAGGTGCGGCTGGTGCCGATGGACACGCCGGAGTCGATGCCGATCCTGGTCGAACCACGCGCGCCGGGCCTGAACTACGACGTCGACGACTGGAACGGCCAGCTGCTGATCCTCACCGACGCCGATGGCGCCGCCGACTTCAAGCTGATGCAGGCCGACCCGGCCACGCCCGGCATGGCGCACTGGCGGCCGCTGGTCGAGCACGAAGCCGGTCGCCTGATCACCGCCGTGCATCCGTTCGGCGAGGCGCTGGTGCGCGAAGAGTGGCGCGACGCAGCGCCGCGACTGGTGCTGATGCGGCGCGACGGCGGCGAACACACGCTGGCCTTCGACGAGCCGGCCTACGCGCTGCGCATGCCGCCACAGCAGGACTGGCACGCGAAACAGATCGTGTTCGGCATGCAGTCGCCGCGGCTGCCGGAGGTCGCCTGCAGCGCAAATCTCGACGACGGCACGGTGGCAACGGCGTCTTCACCCTCGCTGCCCGCCTACGACCCGCAGCGCTACGAAGTGCGGCGCCTGTCCGCCCGCGCGCCTGATGGCGCCGACATCCCCGTCACCGTGCTGATGCGCCGCGGCGCCGCGCTCGACGGCAGCAGTCCGCTGCTGCTGTACGGCTACGGCTCCTACGGATCGTCAGTCGAGGCCCTGTTCCAGCCGTCCAACATCGCGCTGGTCGACCAGGGCTGGGTGTACGCGATCGCGCACGTGCGCGGCGGCGCCGAGAAGGGCACCCACTGGTGGCGCTCTGTGCTCACCCGCAACAAGAAGACCACGTTCACCGACTTCATCGCCTGCGCCGAACATCTCGTCGCGGCCGGCTACTCGTCCAAGCGCCGCATCGTCGCGCGCGGCATGTCGGCCGGCGGGCTGCTGGCCGGCGCGGTGTATGCGATGCGGCCCGAACTGTGGGCTGGCGCGATTGCCGAGGTCGCCTTCGTCGATCCGCTCAACACCATGGAGCATTTCGACGCGCATCCGCTGGGCGCGGGCGCGCTGCCGATCTGGGGCGATCCGCGCATCCCCGAAGACCACGCGGCGATGCAGGCCTGGTCGCCCTACGAGCAACTCGTTGCGGCCGACTATCCTGCCCTGCTTGCCACCGGCGCCGTCGCTGACGAACGCGTCGCCTTCTACGAGCCGTTGAAGTTCGCGGCGAAGGCGCGCGCGCTCACCACCGGCCAGCGTCCGATCATGGTGCGCATCGCCATGGCCGCCGGCCACGCCGGCGACAGCGGCGCAAGCGCCACGCGCGCGCAGGAAGCACGACTGTTGGCCTTCGCCATCTGGGCCGCCGACAACCGATGGGGCGCCGTGCCGCAGCGCGCATGACCGCGCTGCGCGCGATGGCCTGACCGCAACGGCATCCGCCCGTGCTGCGTGCCTGCGGCCCCAAGGAAGGCTCTGCCATCAGGACACCGACAGGGCTGCCCGCTCATATGCGAAACGGCAGAAACCGCGACAACTGAAGGTGATTCGCCGAAGGGCGAGAAAAGATGCGCGACTAGCGCGGTCCCGGCGGCGGGAGGTCGCGGCAAGCGCGCCATGGATGGCGCGCGCCCGAGTCAGGGCAGGAAGCCCTGACCGAGGGAAGAGCGACTTCCCGCCGACGGGACCGGGCGTCCATCCGAAGTCCCGCTCCGGGCGGGAAAGGTGTGGACATTTCGCAACGGGTTGGGCGATCCGCGTCCCCATGGCTGCAGCGATCTCCCGCCTCGGACCCGCGCTCAATCCTGCCGCAAGCGCAGCATCCACTCGCGCAGCGCGGCATCCTCGTGCCCGGTGACGATCTCGTCGAAGCTGGTGCGCGCCTCGTCCTGGCCCAGCTTGAAGGTGGCGTGCACATCGCGCACATGCGCGCGGAAGGCGATCACGTGTTCGCGCAACTGCGCGTAACGCGGGCCCATGCGCTCCACCGTCCAGGGCTCGGCGCGGTGCTGCTCCAGATGCGCGGCCAGCCGCCGCAGCGAAGCGTCGGTCTCGTCGGGCACGAATTCCACCCGCGTATCGAAGCGCGCCACCGCGTAGTTCCAGGTCGGACCCCAGTCCGGCTTGGACACCAGACGCGGCGGCACGTAGGCCTGCGGACCCTGGAACAGCACCAGCGTGCGCGGCTGCGCCTGCAGCGCGGCAAACAGCGGATTGCGCCGC
Source organism: Luteimonas sp. A482 (assembly GCF_054072655.1). Lineage (NCBI taxonomy): Bacteria > Pseudomonadati > Pseudomonadota > Gammaproteobacteria > Lysobacterales > Lysobacteraceae > Luteimonas > Luteimonas sp. A482. The sequence goes on along the minus strand of NZ_JBSVRO010000003.1, from coordinate 301,749 downwards.
GCCATGTGTCCGAACAGCGCGATGATGCGTCCCTCACCATCGCATTCGGCGAGCAGCGGCAGCGGCGTCGCCGCCGCGTCGCCATCGCGTGGCACCAGCCAGGCCAGCGGATGCGCCTGCACCAGCGCCAGGATGTCCTCCGGCCCGCGCGGATCGAACGATCCGCTCATGCCGACAGCGCCTGCCGCAGCCAGGCCGAGGATTCGTCGATCGCGCGATTGGCCAGGTCGGACACCGACATCGCCTCGAGGAAGCTGTGGGTGGCGCCCGCGTACTCGCGCGCCTCCACCGCCACGCCCGCTTCGCGCAGCGCCGCAGCCATCGCGTGGTTGCCGTCGGCCAGGATGTCGCATCCGGCGATCGCCATGAACGCCGGCGGCATCCCGCGCAGGTCGGCCAGCAGCGGCATCACCAGCGGATCGGTGCGCTGCGCCTGGTTGGCCAGGTAGTTGTGCCAGAAGGCCTGCATCTCCACGCACTCGAGCATGTAGCGGGCGCCATCGTAGCGCGACCAGGACGCCGTGGCCTGGTCGCTGAAGACGCCGTAGTTGAGCAGCATCGCCGAGACCGTCGGCAGCCCTGCGTCGCGCAGGCGCAGCTGGCTGGTGATGGCCAGGTTGGCGCCGGCCGAATCGCCGCCGACGGCCATGCGCGAGGGATTGATCCCATACGCGGCGCCGTGCGCGCGCAGCCAGGCGATTGCCGCCACCGTTTCGTCCTGCGCGCGCGGATAGCGCGCCTCCGGCGACAGGCTGTAGTCGACGGCAGCGATCGCCACGCCGGCGCGCGCGGCGTACTCGCGCATCAGCCGGTCGTGGGTGTCGATGCTGAACAGGGTCCAGCCACCGCCGTGCAGGTACACCAGCACCGGCTGCGCCGCATCGATGGTCGGGCGCAGGATGCGCACGCGCACGCCATCGGCATCGACGTCCTCGCGCGTGGCCATCTCCGGGCCGCCGCTGCCCCACTGCTCGCGCACGCGGGCGGTGATGCGGCGCACATCGTCCAGCGGCAGCCCGTCCAGCGGCGGATGCCCGACATAACCTTCGGCCATGCGCAGCATGAACTGGCGCAGCTGCGGGTCGACGTCGTCGTCCTGTGCCGGCGGCGGGTTGGAACCTTGTGGGTGCATGCGCTCTCCTTGTGCGGCGTTACGTTAGCGCCGCACGCCCGGACCGTGCCACGGGGACAGGTCGCAGACTCCCGCGGTCGGGCCACGCCGTCGCGGGCGCGTGTCGGCGTGGTTGCGCCGCGCGCGTGATTGCGGTGTGATCGGACGTTCGCTGCCGATGTCACCGAGATGAAACACAGCCAGGACTATCCGCTCAGGGCGCGGCCGATGATCGGGCTGCAGGACGAGTACCTGCCCGGCTTCGTCGACCCGCGCCACAGCCACGCGCACGCGCAGTTCCTGTACGCGTCCTCGGGCGTGATGTCGGTGGTCACGCCCACCACCAGCTTCGTGATCCCGCCGCAGCGCGCGCTGTGGCTGCCGGCCGGGATGATGCACGAGGTGTCCTGCCGCGGCGCGGTGTCGCTGCGCACGCTGTACATCGACCCGGTGCACGACACCGCCCCGCACGCCTGCCGCGTGCTCGAGGTCTCCGAATTCCTCAAGGCGCTGGTGCTGGAAGCGGTGAAGTTCCCCGCCGAATACGACCTGGACGGACGCGAGGGCCGCATCGTCTGGCTGCTGCTCGACGAGATCCGGCGCATGCCCGGCGCGCCCTACCACGTGCCGATGCCCGCCGAGCCACGGCTGTCGCGCGTGTGCCAGGCGATCATCGCCAACCCCGCCGACCAGCGCGACATCGATGCCTGGTCCTCGCAGATCGGCATGAGCCGGCGCACCTTCACCCGCGCCTTCAAGCAGGAGCTGGGCATGGGCTTTGCGCTGTGGCGCCAGCAGGTGCGGCTGATGCAGGCGGTGTCGCTGCTCGCCGCCGGGCGCTCGATCACCTCGGTCGCCTTCGACGTCGGCTACGAAAGCCCGAGTGCGTTCACCGCGATGTTCCACCGTGCCTTCGGCGAGCCGCCGAGTGCGTACATGGGGCGTTGAGCGGCGGGGCGGAGGCTTCCATCATCTCGACCCGAGCTTGTCATTTCAGCCCGAGGCTTGCAGTCTCAACCCGAGGCTTGCCGTTTCAACCCGAGGCTTGCCGTTTCAACCCGAGGCTTGCCGTTTCAACCCGAGGCTTGTCATTTCGACCCGTGGTTTGTCATTTCGACCGAAGGGAGAAATCTGCTTCTCCAGGCAGGCAGAGACAGGGTGTCGGTTTCGCGGTCCCGCAGAGATTTACCGGCTCCGCCGTTGAGGGGCGCCTTTCCCTGCGGTCGAAATGACAGCTGGGTCGCTCAGCCGCGGTGTTCGGTCGCCAGGTAGTCCGTGCCCTGCATCTCGATCAGCCGTGAGGCGGTGCGCTCGAATGCACCCGACAGCCGCTCGCCGGCATACAGCGCATGCGGCGGCGCGGCGGCGGTGCAGACCAGGTTGACCTGGCTGTCGTACAGCTCGTCGACCAGGTGCACGAAGCGGCGCGCGGCATCGTTGCGCTGGTCGTCCAGCACCGGGATCCCGCCCAGCAGCACGGTGTGGAACTCGCGCGCGATCTCGATGTAGTCGGCGTTGCCGCGCGGGCCTTCGCACAGCGCCTGGAAGTCGAACCAGGCCATGTCCTTGCAGCGCGCGCGCACGGCGATGCGGCGGCCGTCGATCTCGATGCCGGCGTCGCGGTGCGCTTCGTCGCCGCCCAGCTCGCGCCAGCGCGACTCAAGCCAGGCATTGGCGCCGGCGTCGAGCGGCGTGCGGTACACCGGCGAGCGGGTCAGCGCGCGCAGCCGGTAGTCGGTGTCGCTGTCCAGGTGCACCACCTGGCAGTGGCGCTGGATCAGCTCGATCGCCGGCAGGAAGCGCGCGCGCTGCAGGCCGCCCTGATACAGGTCCGGCGGATCGACGTTGGACGTGGTCACCAGCACGATGCCCTCGGCAAACATGCGCTCCAGCAGCCGCGCCAGGATCATCGCGTCGCCGATGTCGTTGACGAAGAACTCGTCGAGCACCAGCACGCGCAGCTGCCGCCGCCACTCGCGCACGATCGCCGCCAGCGGGTCGCGCTCGCCGGCGTGCGCGCGCAGCAGGGCGTGCACGCTGCGCATGAAGCGATGGAAGTGGGTGCGGCGCTTGCCGGCCGCGCCACGCCCCGGCGCAGGCTGCGGCAGCGCGCCGCTGGCCAGGGCGGCGCCGCGCACTTCGGGCAGCGGCAGGGTGGCGTAGAACAGGTCGACCAAAAAAGTCTTGCCGCGACCGACCCCGCCCCACAGGTACAGGCCCTGCGGCGCGTCGGGCACGCTCTGGCCGCGCAGGCGGTCGAGCAGGCTGCGCCGCGGCGCAGCCTGCAGCAGCGCGGCATGGATGCGGTCGAGCGCCCGCAGCGCATCGAGCTGTGCGGGGTCTTCGCTCCAGTCGCCGCGTTCGACGCCGGCGCGGTAGTGCGCCGACGGCAGCGACGCCAGGTCCGGCTCAGTCATCCGCGGTGGGCAGGTAGGCGCGCACGCCGTGCTTGATCGCGCCGCGCAGGTCGATCAGCTTGCGGTGGAAGAAGTGGCTGGTATCGGGCATGCGCACCAGTTCGGCCTGGGCGCCGGTCTGCTCCAGCCAGTCGTACACCGCCTGCGGGTCGACGATCTCGTCGGACTCGCCCTGGATCACCAGCCACGGCATCGTCGGCAGGGTGATCGCGTCGAAGTCCCAGCGCCCGGCGGGCGGCGCGATCGAAACCAGCAGCGCGGGCCGCAGCTCGGCCGCCGCGCGCAGCGAGACATAGGCGCCGAAGCTGAAACCGGCCAGCCACAGCGTGTCGCCCGGCCGTTGTGCACGCACCCAGGCGGCGACGGCGCGCAGGTCGTCGAGCTCGCCCTCGCCATCGTCGAACTCCCCTTCGGAGCCGCCGGTGCCACGGAAGTTGAAGCGCACCGTGGTCGCGCCCGACTCGCGCAGCGCGCGCGCGGCCATGGTCACGACCTTGTTGTGCATGGTGCCGCCCTCGGTGGGCAGCGGATGGCAGACGATCGCGACCAGCGGTAGCGCCTGCACCTCGCCATCGGGCGGGTCGACGGCGACTTCCAGCGCGCCCGCGGGTCCGGGCAGCAGCAGGGTGCCGGATTCGGCGGGAAAGTCGGGGAGGGTGGCCATGCCCGGCATGATACCCGGGCGCCTGCAAGGGGCCGGTGACCTGCTGCGGCAGGGAATCACGGGCGCCGACGGCCCCATGCCGCCGCCGCCCCTTGCTGCCGACCCCGATGCTGTCATTTGGGCCGTGGAAAGGCCCACACACTGTCATTTCGACCGCAGGGAGAAATCCCGGGCCGCGGCGCCTGCGGAGATTTCTCCCTGCGGTCGAAATGACAGCGAGGGTGGCGGTCGAAATGACAGCGAGCGCGCTCCTACAGGTCCAACCCCACCAGCAGCGGGTCATGGTCCGAGCTGCGCCAAGGCGTCTCACGATCACCGCCGTTGCCTGCACGATCGCGGGCGTTGGCGGGTTCATCGGCATTGCTGTGCCAGGTCGCCGTACCGGCCAGACGCTTCGCCAGGGACGGACTGAGCAACACATGGTCCAGCCGTCCCGCCATGCCGTCGAACACGAAGCTGTGCCGCGGCGCATCAGCCGACAGGGCATCGCTCCAGCCCTGTGAGCGCAGCAGGCGAATCGGATCTTCCTGCGCGTAAGCGTTCAGATCGCCGACGATCGCGACCAGATTGCTACCGGATCCCGTCGGGTCCGTGTCCAGCCAGCGCGCCAGCCGGCGCGCCGATTCCACCCGCCTGGGGTTCCAGCAGGCCTGGCCATCGCCCTGGTCGGCCTCGTCGCCGCTGGCCTCCCCGCAGCCCTTGGACTTGAAGTGGTTGGCCACGACCACGAACGCCGGCCCGATCTCGCGACCCTGCGCCACCGGCACGAACGCCTGCGCCAGCGGCACCCGGCTGCCGCGCCCGAGCGGGCCGTCCTCAAGCGTGACGGGACGGCCCAGCGGCCGCAGCCGTCCGCTGCGGTACACCATGCCGACCCGGATCGCGTCGCTGCCCGGTCCCCGGCCAGCGTCGACAAAAGCCCAGTCGCCGCCGCCGGCGTTGAGTGCGTCCACCAGCTGGGCCAGCGCGGATTCCGGGCCGTAGCCGTCGTTCTCCAGCTCCATCAGCGCCGCCACGTGCGGGTCCAGCGCCTGCAGCGTGGCCGCGGCACGGGCCAGCTGCGCCTGCCACTGCGCCGGGGTGCGGGCGCCGCGCGCGGTCGGGAAGCCGCCGCCGCGGCCGTTGCCGTTGAACAGGTTGCCGAGGTTGAACGAGGCCAGCCGCACGCTGCCTGGCACGGTCGGCGCCGGCGGGCGCGCGGCCGGCTCGATGCGCGGCGCGGCGGTCAGCTGCAGCCGCCAGTCGCCCCAGCGCTGGTCGACGATGCCCTCGGCGCGGGTGATCACGCTGCCCGAGCGCGGCGCCGGCCCGCCCTCCAGGTACCAGACCCGGCTCGGGCGCTCCTGCGCCTTCGCATCGTCCAGCAGCAGGCGCCGGCGCGCGTTGTCGGCGGCCACGCGCGCGGCCTGCGGGCCCGGCGGCGCGAGTTCGGTCGGGGTGTAGAGCCGCTCGCCGAAGCTGGCGTGCAGCACCCCGCGGCGCGAAAGCTCGTGCTGGCCGCCGATGGTCAGCGGCGCGTCGATGCGCACGTGCATGCCTTCCAGCGGCTCCCAGTCGGCGGGCGCGGCGTCGAGCACCAGCGGCGCCATCTGGCCACGCCCGACCACCTCGATCGACGCGGCCTGCAGCGAGGTGAGCGTGCCGCGCCCGCGCTCGCCGTGTTCGACCACGCGGCCGTGCACGCGGACCCGGTCGCCGGCGCGCAGGCCGGGATCGGCGTCGGCGACCACGAAGATGGCGTCGGAGGTGGCCGCATCGCCGTCGCCTTCGTCCTGCACGAACCAGCCGCCCAGGTGGCGGCCGAAGTTGCCGGTGACCACGCCCTCGACGGTCACGCTGCGGTCGAGCAGCGGGCTGGCCGCGCCATCGCCCTGCACCTGGCCGATCGCAAGCACGCCCTCCGCCCGGGGCACCGCGGCCGGGGCTTCGACGGCAGGCATGCCGCAGCCGGCCAGCAGGCCGACCAGCACGAAAGACAGGGGAGGGAGGGGCATGGCCATACGGGATTCCTCGGGCGCGGACACGAAAACGCCGCCCGGAGGCGGCGTCATCGCGACCGCTGCGGGCGGTCGCGTCACTGCAGGTTGGCGACCATCCAGTCGACCGTGGCGTGCATCTGCTCGACCGACAGGGCGGGGTTACCGCCCTTGGCCGGCATCAGGCCGGTGTTGCCGGTGAAGCCTTCGATCGAGTGCCTGTAGAGGGTCTCGGTGCCCTGGGCCAGGCGGTCGGTCCACTGGGCGCGGGCCAGGGTCGGCGCGCCGCCGACGCCCGAGGCGTGGCAGCCCGCGCACAGGTTCTGGTAGACCACCGAGCCGTCCAGCGTGCCGCCATAGGCGACCTGCGAAGCGGCCTGCGCGGTGGCGGCAGCCGCAGCCGCGGCCTGGGCAGCGGCACCGGTGCTGCCGGCATAGACTGCGCCTTCCGGCGCGATGCGGTTCTCGGTGCGCTTGGCCGCGGCCGGGTCCACTTCCAGGGGCAGCGTCCGGTGCAGGAACACGGCCGCGATGATCAGCCCCAACGTCACCAACGTCAGGAAGCCGAGCACCATCGAGAAGCGCTTGAGGAATTCGAGGTCGTAATTGCGCACGGAACACCCATATGGCCCGCGGCACACGGAGCCGCAGCTAGCGGCGAAGTATAAACACCAAACACCGCCGGACCCACCCCGCCCCATCCACGCGGCGCCAGCAGCGGGCTCCGCCGCTCCCGTATCGGGCGCTGAGACCGGTTCCTGCACAATGCCCGGACGCATGCATACCGACGCCCGGACCGACTTCCGCCTCTACCACTCCAACGCGCTGGACGTGCTGGCCGGGCTGCTGGCCAGGGAACTGCGCACGCCGGCCCCGGGCCAGGGCCTGCTGGAACCGGACGTGATCCTGATCCCGCAGGTGGCGCTGCGGCGCTGGCTGCAGGCCACCCTGGCGCAAGCGCACGGGGTGGCGGCCAACCTCGAGTTCCTGACCCCGGGCGAATTCGTGCAGCGCGCGCTGGACGCCAATGTGCCGGGGCGCGGCCAGGACCTCGACGCGGCCGCGCTGCGCTGGCGCATCCACGCCGCGCTCGCCGATCCGGCGCTGCTGCGCGCGCGCGCGCAGCAGCCGCTGCGTGCCTACCTCGAGGACGCGCCCGATCCGCTCAAGGGCTGGTCGCTGTCGGGCGAGCTCGCGCAGGCCTTCGAGAAGTACAAGGCCTGGCGCCGCGAATGGCTGCTGGCCTGGGAGGCCGGCGAGGCGCCGCGCGACCCGCAGGCCGCGCTGTGGCGGCGCGTGGCCGGCGGCACGCAGCACCGCGCGCGCCGCATCGATGCCTACCTGCGCGGTTTCGCCGAGCCCGATGCGTCGTTGCCGTCCGGCCTGCCGCAGCGCCTGTTTGCCTTCGCCATCCTCAACGTCTCGCCCGACGTGCTGCGCGTGATCGCCACCCAGGCGCGCGTCGGCACCCTGCATCTCTACGTGCCCTCGCCCAGCCGCGACTACTGGGGGGACCTGCAGCGCGTGCGCGGCGGTGACCCCGACGCGGCCGCAGGCGAAAACCCGCTGCTGCGCGCCTGGGGCGCGGCCGGGCGCGACTTCATGGCGGTGCTGGGCAGCTATGAAGTGGTGCACCCGGACATCGAGGTCCGCGGAGACGCCGATCCCGGCGAGGGCGGCGGCGCGCTGCAGGGCAGCCTGCTGCGGCGCCTGCAGTCCGACCTGTTCCACCGCCGGCCGTCGCCGCCGCTGGCGCCGACGCCGGACGACGCCCGCACCCGGCTGCCGGCGCTGCGCCGCGACGACCCCAGCCTGCAGGTGCACGCCTGCCACACCCGCCTGCGCGAGCTGCAGGTGCTGCACGACCAGCTGCGCGGCCTGTTCGAGGACCAGCGCTTCGATCCGCCGCTGCAGCCGCGCGAGGTCGCGGTGCTGGCGCCGGATATCGATCCCTATCTGCCCTACCTCGACGCCGTGTTCGGCGGCCGTGGCCGCAGCGATGCCATTCCCTATGCCGTGGCCGATGCCAGCCCGCTGGCCGGCGAGCCGCTGGCCGATGTGTTCCTGCGCCTGCTGGCGCTGCCGGTGGCGCGCTTTGGTCTGGTGGAAACGCTGGACCTGCTCGCCAGCCCGCCGCTGGCCGAAGCGGCGGCGTTGGATGCCGCCGCCTTCGATCGCCTGCACGCCTGGCTGCACGCCGCCGGCGCGCGCTGGGGCCTGGATGCCGCACACCGCGCGCGCCTGGATGCGCCGGACGACGATGCCTACACCTGGGCCTTCGCGCTCGACCGCCTGCTGCTCGGCCACGCCACCGGCAGCGACGCGCCGATCACCAGCGCCAGCGGCCAACTGGTCGCGCCGATGCCGGAGCTGGAAGGCAGCGCGCTCGACGCGCTCGACACCCTGGTGCGGCTGCTGCGCGTGCTCGCGCGCCACGCCCGCGTGCTGGACGAGGCGCTGACCCCGGACGGCTGGCGCGAGCGCCTGCTCGGCCTGCTCGACGCGCTGCTGCCGCCCGCGCCGTCGGCAGCGGCCACGCAGCGCGCGCTCGACCGCCTGCGCAGCCTGATCGACGACTTCGCCGCCGATGCGCGGCGTGCCGGCGTCAACACGCCGGTGCCGGCCGAGATCGTGCGCGCGCACTTCGCCGCCGCGCTGTCGGAGGCCGACACGCGCGCGCCGCTGCTCACCGGCGGCGTCAGCGTCGCGCGGATGGTGCCGATGCGCCTGCTGCCGTTCCGCGTGATCTGCCTGCTGGGCATGGACGATGGCGCGTTTCCCCGTCGCGATCCTGCCGGTGGCCTCGACCGATTGGCCGCCGACCTCGCCGGCGGCCGGCGCCTGCGCGGCGACCGCTCCACCCGCGACGACGACCGCTTCCTGTTCCTGCAGCTGTTCGCCGCGGCGCAGGACGTGTTCTACGTGAGCTACCAGGGCGCCGACCCGCGCGACGGCAGCGTGCGCGAACCCTCGGTGCTGGTGGCCGACCTGCTGGCCGCGGCCGACGCGCAGCACGCGGCGGAGGCGCAGGCGGGCGACGCGCTGGTGGTGCGGCATCCGCTGCAGCCGTTCGCGCCGACCGCGTTTGGCGGCGACGACGAGCCACGGCGGTTCTCGTACAGCGCGCAGTGGTGGCCGGCGGCCGCGCAGCCATCGGCGCGGCGCGTGGCGCTGCCGGCATGGTTCGGTGGCGCAGCGCTGGCGCCAATCGATGCCGACGATGTCGCGAGCGGCGACGCCACGCTGTCGCTCGACGCACTGCGCCGCTTCCTGCAGGCGCCGGCCGAGGTCTTCCTGCGCCAGCGCCTGGGGCTGCGCCTGGCCGAGGTCGAAGAGATCGACGAGGACGTTGAACCCTTGCTGGCGCCGGGCCGCGGCCTCGCCCGGCACGCGCTGCAGAAGGCGGTGTTCGATGCCGTGCTGCGTGGCGACGACGATGCCACCACCCAAGCCCTGCTGCGCGCGCGCGGCCTGCTGCCCTCCGGGCCGCTGGGGCGGCGTGCGCTGGAGCAGGTGCGCGAACAGGTCGATCCGTATGCGCTGGCCTTCGGCGGCTGGCGCGGCGATGCGCAGCCGGAGGCGCATCGCCTCGAAGTGCCGCTCGACGCGCTGACCCTGCAGGGCCGCATCGCCGACATCTACGACCACGGCATCGTGCGGGTGCGTTTCGATCCGCCAGCCGGCCAGTCCGCGATCCGCAACGGCCTCGACTGGCTGCTGGCAAGCGCCGCCGGTCTTGCGAGGCCGCTGGTCGAATTCCACGAGGACCGCGAGCTTGGCGCGGGCCCGCACGTGCGTGACCCGCTCGATCCCGTGCAGGCACGCGCGCTGCTGCGCACGCTGGTCGATCTGCAGGAGCGGGGCCTGCGCAGCCCACTGCCGTTCGCGCCCTACAGCGGCTGGGAGTTCTTCCGCGCCGGCGACATGCGCAAGGGGCTCGAGGCTGCCGCGAAGAAATGGCACGGCAGCGACTTCAGCTGGGCAGAAAGCAGCGGCGAAGCGCTGCGCCTGGCGCTGCGCGGGCGCGACCCCTTCAGCGACGAGGCCACGCAGGTCGCCTTCATCGACCTGGCAATGGGCATCTACCTGGCAGTGGTGAAGGGCGAGTTCTACGCAGGCACCGATCCGGCCGCGCTGCACGCGATCGCGGACGCGCTCGACCTGGAGGAAGCGGAATGAGCGCGGACACCAGCGCCATCCACACGCACGCGAGCGACCCCTACCTGGACCTCGACCTCGACGGCGTCCACGCCATCGAAGCCTCCGCCGGCACCGGCAAGACCTACACCCTCGCCACGCTGGTGGTGCGCCTGGTGGTCGAACGCGGCCTGCGCGTGGGCCAGGTGCTGGCGGTCACCTTCACCGAAGCCGCCACCCAGGAGCTGCGCAGCCGCATCCGCGCGCGCCTGCTGCTGGCCGGCGAAATTGTCGGCACGCCGATCGCCGTCGACGTCGCGCCGGAAGCCGCGCTCACCCGCGCCGTGCTCGACGCACACCTCGCGCGCGGCACCGAAACCGCCGAGGCGCTGCGCCGCCGACTGCACGCCGCCGCCAACGACATCGACCTCGCCGCCATCTTCACCATCCACGGCTTCTGCGCGCGCGTGCTGCGCGAGCATGCGCTGGAAGCGGGGCAGGCCTTCGATGCGCCCGAGCTGCTCACCAGCGACGCGCCGCTGCATGAGGCCATCGCCGTCGACCTGTGGCGCAAGCACGGTCGCGATGCCGAGTCCGCCGACGACCTGCTCGCGCTATGGCCGGGCGGCCCGCAGGCGCTGGCCTGCGACCTGCCGCTGCTGGTGCGCGAACGCACGCTGCGCCCCACGCTGGCCGAGCTGCCCGACGATCCCGTGCCACGCCTGCACGCCACTGGCGAAGCGCTGGCCGAAGCCTTCCGCGCACATGGCGACGATTTCCGCGCCTCGCTGGTGTCGGCAGTGGAGGGCAAGGTGCTGCACGGCGGCAGCTACAAGCTGGACTGGATCAACGCGTTGTTCGATTCGTTGCACCAGTGGTGCAACGCCAGCGAACGCAATGTGCCGTTCGAGCATCCCAAGCTGCCGCAACTCACGCGCGAGACGCTGCAGCTGCGCACCAGCAAGGCCGGCGCCGGCCGCACCCCTGACTCGCCGGTCTGCGACGCCGTGCCCGCCTATCTCGATGCGCTTACCGCGATGGCCGAATGGCAGGACGCGCGCCGCGTCGAACTGCTGCACCGCCTGCGTACCGATGCGCGTCAGCGCGTCGCCCGCGCCAAGCGTCAGCAGCGCGTGCAGACCTACGACGACCTGATCGACCGCGTCGCCGACGCCATCGATGGCCCCCACGCCGCCGACCTGGTCGAACGCCTGCGCGCGCAGTACGCGGTGGCGCTGGTCGACGAGTTCCAGGACACCGACGCCCGCCAGTGGCGCATCTTCGACCACGTGTTCGGTGCCGCCAGCGCCACGCTGCACGGCCAGGCGCCGGCGCTGTTCGTGATCGGCGATCCCAAGCAGGCGATCTACGGCTTCCGCGGCGGCGACGTCGAGACCTACCTCGCCGCGCGCGACACGGCGCGCGAGGCGCCGCCGCTGTCGAGCAACTTCCGCTCGCGCCCATCCGTGCTGCGCGCGGTGTCGACGCTGTACGCGCAGGCTCAAGCGGCCGCCGATGCCGACGACAGGGTGCCGCCACCCTTCATCGACCCGCGCATCGGCTTTCGCGAAGTGCAGCCGGGTGGCGTGCGCCGCGACGACGACTTCATCCGCCACGGCACGCCAGCGCCCGCGCTCACCGTGTGGCGCGCACCGCTACCGGACGAGGTCGACAGCAAGGGCAAGCCCAGGCCGTACAAGGCTGGCCGCTCGCGCGAACTCGCAACCCAGGCCTGCGTCGCCGCCATCCATCGCGTGCTGTGCGATGCGCGCGACGGCAACGCCAGCATCGAAGGCCGCCCCGTGCAGCCCGGCGACATCGCCGTGCTGGTGCGCTCGCACAACGAGGCCACGCGCATCCGCCACGCGTTGGCGATGGCCGGCATTCCGGCGGTCGCGGCCGGCAGGCAAAGCCTGTTCGCAACGCCCGAGGCGCGCGATCTGCACGCGCTGCTGCTCGCCCTGCTGCACGGCGCCGACGACGGCCGCCTGCGCATGGCGCTGTCGACCGTGCTGATCGGCCTGGACGCCACCACCATCGCCGCGCTCGACGAAGATGGCGAGGCGCTGCGCCACTGGCAGCTCGAAGCGCTGGCCTGGCGCGAGCGCCTGCAGCGCGGCGGCGCGCTGGCCCTGGTCAACGCGCTCTGTGCCGAACACGCCGGCCGCCTGCTCGGCCTGCTCGACGGCGAGCGACGCCTCACCAACTACCTGCAGCTGGCCGAACTGCTGCAGGACGCGCAGGCGCGCGCGCTGGGCCTGCACGGCCTGGTCGACTGGCTGGCCAACGCCATCGCCGATGCCAATGCCAACGACGAGAGCCAGCTGCTGCGGCTGGAGTCCGACGCTCGCCGCGTGCAGGTGGTGACCCTGCACAAGAGCAAGGGCCTGGAGTACCCGCTGGTGTTCCTGCCCTTCGCCGCCATCGGCGCGCATGCGCGCAATCCCGGCCAGCGCGCCGTGGTCAATGGCATCGAGGGTCGCGTGCTGCACTGGAAGCTGCTGGCCTCGCAGTCCGGCTGGGAAGCGGCGAAGGACGCCTGGACCCTCGCCCAGCGCGCCGAGGACGCACGCCTGCTGTACGTCGGCCTCACCCGCGCGCGGCACGCGCTGTGGCTGGCCAGCGGCCTGCTCTGCAATTACGACAAGTCACCGCTGCAGCACATGGTGGCGACGCCCGATGCGCTCACCGCGGCGTTGGGCACCGCAGGCACCATCGACGACAGCACGCCGCCGGAAAAATTGCCGTGGCTGCCGCCGGCCACTACCGAAGCCGTGCCGCCCGCGCGCATCGCCGCGCGCTCGCTGACCAGCGACTGGTGGGTCTACAGCTTCACCCAGCTCGCCAACGCCGAAGGCCAGGGCGATGCGTCGGCCAGCGCCACCCAGCCCGCGCCCGGCGGCCAGGATGAACCCGCGGCGGATGCCGATGTCGATGCCAGCACCGATGCCGACATCTACGACCCGCGCTTCGCCGGCACCCGCTTCGGCGTCGTGCTGCACGACGTGCTGGAACGCACCGACTTCGCACGCTGGTCTGCGTGGACGCCCGATGCCCCCGCGCCCACCACCGACGACACCGACCTGATCGCCGAACGCCTGCGTGCCGGCGGCTACCCGGCCGACGACATCGACGACGGCATCAAGGTGCTCACCCCGCTCATCGGCCACACCCTCACCGTGCCCCTGCCCGAAGGCGTGCGCCTGGCCGACGTGCCCGCTAGCCAGCGTCGCCCGGAGATCGAGTTCCAGTTCGCGCTCGCGCCCACCCGCATCGACGCCCTGCTCGCGCTGCTGCACCGCCACGGCCTGGTCACCTCGCGCCAGGGCTTCGGCGCGCGCCGAAGGCTGGAAGGCCTGATGACCGGCCTGATCGACCTCACCTACGTGTTTGAGGGCCGCTGGTACGTGCTCGACTACAAGTCCAACCGCCTGCCCGGCTATGGCCCCGCGCAGCTGGATGAGGCCATGGCGCATAGCGAGTACGAGCTGCAGGCGCTGATCTACACCCTGGCCCTGCACCGCTGGCTGCGCTTCCGAATGGGCGACAGCTACGACTACGCCCGCGACTTCGGCGGCGTGCGCTACGTGTTCTGCCGCGGCCTCGATGCGACGCGCACGGATGCGCAAGGCGTGCAGGCCTGGCGCTTCGAACCCGGGCTGGTCGAAGCGCTCGACGCGCTGTTCGCAGGCCAGGCCACGGAGGCTGCAGCATGAGCACGCTCCCGCTCTTTCCCAAAGGCCAGCCTGTTGACGCCACGGCCAGCAACGCCAACGCACGCGACGTCTCGCCGCCGAACGCACCGCGCCCCACCGGCCTGCTGCAGCAACTGACCAAGGCCGGTGCCCTGCGCACCCTCGACCACGCCCTGGCCCAAAGCCTGCGTCGGCTGGCTCCCGACACGCCCGATGCCGTGCTGGCCGCCGCCGCGCTCGCCTCGCTGGCCGTCGCCTCCGGCCACGCCGGCTTCGACCCCGCCGACCCGCAGCGCCTGGTCGACGCCCCGATTGATTGGCCCTCGATTGAGGCCTGGCGCGCAGCTCTGGAATCCTCGCCCTGGGTCGCCCGCCCGGACACCGGCGACGCCGAATCCGCCGCGGACGCCCCGCTCGTGTTCGAGCACGGCCTGATCTACCTGCGCCGCTACCGCGAATACGAACGCCGCTTGGCCGAAGGCCTGCGCCGCATCGGCAACGCCGCCCCGGCCTTACCTCTTCCCCCGCTTGCGGGGGAAGAGGCCCGCAGGGCAGATGGGGGCACCCCCGCGCCACCCCCCGAAGACCCCCAATCCCAAGCCGTCACCGCCGCCCTCCACCACACCCTCCTCCTCATCACCGGCGGCCCCGGCACCGGCAAGACCACCACCATCACCCGCATGCTCGTCGCGCTCATCGCCCAGGCCCGCGACGCCGGCGCCCCGCCGCCGCGCATCGCCCTGGCCGCGCCCACCGGCCGCGCCGCCGAACGCATGGCCGAAAGCGTGCGCAACGCCATCCAGGCCCTGCCCACACTCGGCATCGACCCCGCGCTCGCCGCCCAGCTGCCCACCACCGGCACCACCCTGCACCGCCTGCTCGGCTCCATCCCCGACAGCCCACGGTTCCGGCACCACGCCGACAACCCGCTGCCCTTCGACGTGGTGGTGGTGGACGAAGCCTCGATGATCGACCTGCCGCTGATGGCCAAGCTGGTCGAAGCCGTACCCGATGGCGCGCGGCTGGTCCTGCTCGGCGACCCCGACCAGCTGCCCTCGGTGGAAGCGGGCGACGTGCTCGCCGGCATCCTGCGCGCCGCCGAAGCATCCGCATCAGCCCTCAATGAAGCCGTGGACAACCCGCACCTGTCATTCCGAGCGCAGCGAGGAATCTCAAGCTTCCCCGCCCGCCACATCCACCTCACCCGCGGCTACCGCCAGAGCGCCTCGCTCGATCTCGCCCCCCTGGCCACCGCCGTGCGCGAAGGCGACACCGCCACCGCCCTGTCACTGCTGCGCAGCGGCGCACTGTCCGGCGTGCACTTCCACGAAGGCAACGCCGATCCGCTGCAATCGCACCGCGACCACCTGCTCGAACACTGGACCTCGCTCGCCGACGCCAGCGACCCCGCCGAAGCCATCGCACGCGCCGGCCGCCTGCGCATCCTCACCGCCGTGCGCGAAGGCCCGCAGGGCGCCCGCGGCCTCAACGCCCGCATCGAGGACCTGCTCGCCGGCACCCGCCGCGGCGCCGGCCCCGCGTCCACTGCCAGCCGCTACTTCCACGGCCGCCTGCTGCTGGTCACCGAGAACAGCTACCGCCATCGCCTGTTCAACGGCGACATCGGCATCTGTCTGCGCGATGGCAGCGGCACGTTGATGGCCTGGTTCCCTGGTGATGACCCAAGCAACCCGCGCCCGTTCCATCCCGCCGCGCTTCCCGCGCACGACAGCGCCTTCGCAATGACGGTGCACAAGGCCCAGGGCAGCGAGTTCGACGAGGTGTGGCTGGTACTGCCGGAGCGCTTCAACCGCGTGCTGTCGCGGGAGCTGGTGTACACGGGGCTGACGCGGGCGCGGAGCGTTCTGCACATGGGTGGGAGCGCTGAGGTACTTGCGAACGCGCTTGCGCGACATACGGGAAGGTGGTCAGGCCTGGGACGTCGGCTCGGGAGCTAGCCGAGTGCCCGCGTTCGACCCGAGGCAGTCTGTCGAGTAATAGCCGAACGCAGCTCCGAATGGACCCGCGAGTTCGATGCGAGGACCGAACCCCGGTTGGCCCTGGCGACGCTGTTGCGGTCGTCGGGTGGCAGCTGGAGCGCACGCGGATGCGTATCGAGCGCACCCACACCGGCATCGACAGTCACTGCTGCGCCAAGCCGGCGACCTTTTGGCGACATTTGCCTCGCTAATCTCGCACCGGTTCATGGAGTGAGACGGCCCATTCCCGGAGGCAGAGCGATATGAGTAGGCACGCCCGACGCGCATTGTGGTTGGCCCTTTCGGCGCACTTGATCGGCTTTCCACTGTACGCGCACGCAGCGGAAGCACCCGGTGCCCTGACCATCATCGTCAAGGATCAATATACCGACCGGCCACTTTCAAACGCGAAGGTCACGATCACGGAACGGGAAACCGCCTCCGCGCGATCCCTGGAAACCGACGCACAAGGTCGCATCCTCGTTGAACAGCTCGACCCCGGCCTCTACACGGTCAACATCACCAAGGTCGGGTTCGCTTCAATATACGAGCCAAGCGTACGCGTGATCACGCGGAAGAACTCCAGGATCGAATTCGAACTGGGAATTCCGCTGTTGCAGGAAGTGGTGGTCCAGGCGCGGCCAATCGATGCACTCGTATCGCCTTCCAGCACCTATCTCGATCGGGAAGCCTTGCGAAGTGCTGTCGGCGGTGGCGCAGATCCGCTCCTCTCGCTGGACGGCCTGCCTAGCCTGGCCTCCGCCAGCGAGTTCGCGAGCTTTAGCGTACGCGGCCGGGGCCCCCGGGATAACCTGATCTTCGTCGACGAGTTCCCCTTCGACAAAGCGATACACTTCGACGCGACACTGGGTGAGGACGAGGACATCGGCGGTGGCGGCCGTTTCTCGATCTTCGCCCCGAACGTCATCAGCGGCGCCGAGTTCTCACCGGGCGGGTGGGGCCCTGCGTATGGTGGTCGGGCCGGGTCGCTGCTCAAGCTCGAAGTCGCCGACGGCAGTCCAAGCCCGTCGGCCAGCCTGCGCCTCGACCTTGCCGGCACCGAGGTCGGCTACGACGGGCCGCTCGGCATCACTGAAGGTTCCACCGTGCTCGTTTCCGCCCGCCGACTGGATTTCGGTGCCTTTTTCGAAGATATCGAAGAACTGGACATCGGAAACCCCGTGTTGAGGGACATCATCGTCAAGTCGGCCGTGCCGATCAATCCGTCCAACACGCTCGAGGTGCTGCTCATCGATACGCGCGAGACATACACGCGCGACGTCACCCACGTCTTCGAGTCGCCAAACTTCGAAGATGCTGCGCTTCTTGATTTCGAACAGGACAGCGACCTGTACGGCTTTACGCTGCGGTCGTTGATCGGTCAGGACGCTGTCTGGACCAACAAGGTCTACCACCGGGTCAGCAACAAGATCAGCTCGGAGGGCGAGGCGTTTCCCGATCTCGTGCCCGACGGCTCGCCCGCCTCCAGTTTCCCGGTGCGCGAAGACATCATCACCGTGACCGAAGACGAGACCGAGATCGGCTGGCGAAGCGACTTCAAAACGGTGAATCGCTGGGGCGCGTTCAATGCAGGCATGCAGGTGACGCAGCTCGAACTGGACTACAGCACCGTGCTGGATGGCGACTGGATCCGGTACGTCTACGACGGCGACGACTCCAGGCCCGACCCCGATCAGCGCTTCATCGTGCTGACCCCGGCGAACATCGACTCTTCGCTGAGCCGGAAAGCGACGAGCTACGCAGGTTACGTGGACCAGGCCTTCAAGATCGGCTCCTGGGATATCCGCACGGGCGTCCGCCTGGAGCGCGACGGCCTGACGGACGAAAACCTCGTGTCGCCCAGGTTCCGGGTGAACTGGCAGCCGAACACAAGCTTCAGGTACTTCGCGACTGCAGGGCTCTTCCATCAATCGCCACGGTTCCTGGACCTCGCAGCCAATGCGGCGAACACGCTCGAAAACGAGGAGATCACGCACGGGAGTATCGGCCTGGAGTACTTCCCGAACGAGAGCTGGTCGGTGTTGACGGAAGCCTATTACCAGGACCTGGCCAATCTCGTGGTCGACCTGGATCGGGCGGGCGGGACGTTCGCCAACATCGGCGATGGCAGTTCATACGGCTTCGACGTCGTGGTCAGGGGCACGATCCGCGAAGGGCTCTACGCAGCCGCGACCTATTCCTACAACGACGCGAAAGTGGACCGGAAGGACGGCCTTGGCTCGGTCACCGACGAGTTCAGCCGCGAGCATGTGGCGACCCTCGGGCTGACCTGGGAAATCACGGACCGCTGGAAAGTGGCCGGGCGTTACAAGTATCTGTCCGGCAGGCCGGAGGACGCCTACATCATCCACGAAGACGTGCTGGGGCCCGGACAGCCCTTGCGCTACTCGCGGGAGACGATCGAGCGCAATGTGGGCCGCCGGCCCAGTTACGGCGTGCTCAACCTGCGTGTCGACTATCGGCGCGCATTCGGCCCGGTCGACGTCACGGCCTTTCTCGATGTCATCAACGTCACGTCGGCCGCATCGACCGACGACACCGAGTTCGACTACCGCAGGGGTGTCAACGTGAAGGACGATAGCGAGGCCGAGCCGCTGATCGGACTTCGGCTAGACTACGCTTGGTAAAAGGGAGGCGGCAGATGGCACGCGCTCTTGATGCGGCGCCGATCAGGGCGTTGATCGTCGAGGACAACCGCGACATCTGCGCGAACATTGCCGCGTACCTCGAAAAGCTCGGCTACGTTCTGGATTTCGCCCACGACGGCGTCACCGCAATGAACCTGGCGTTGACACATCCGTTCGACGTCATCGTTCTGGACCTGATGATCCCGAGGATGGACGGCCTTACCTTCTGCCAGAGACTGCGGGCCGATGCCGAAATCGAAACGCCTGTCCTCATGCTGACGGCCAGGGACACGCTCGACGACAGGCTCAGGGGATTCGACGCCGGGGCCGACGACTACCTGGTCAAGCCATTCGCACTGCAGGAGCTGCATGCGCGCATCCGGGCTCTCTACAAGCGGAGTCGCCGGAACGGCGACAACCTGCTGACGGTTGGCGATCTGACGTTGAACCGGTCCACGCTGCAAGTACACCGGGCGGGGCGGCGTGTCGAGATCAACCCTGCCGGCATGAAGTTGCTTCGACGATTGATGGAAGAGTCCCCGTCGGTCGTGGATCGCGACGAGCTTGAAACGCTGCTGTGGGCCGACGAGAGGCCGGATGGCGATGCGCTTCGCTCGCACATGTACAAGCTGCGCCAGGCAATCGACAGGCCGTTCGATCGGCTGTTGATCCATACGGTGCATCGCATCGGATATCGAATCGCGGAGGACGCCCAGTAGTGTCGCGGCACAGTCTGCGCAAACGTGTCGAGTATGCGTTCGCGCTGTGTGTTGTCGGACTCAGCGTGGCCTGGGGGCTCGCGTTCTACGCTGCCATCAGGTTCAGCGAAGACCGCGTGCTGGTCAACCAGCTGCAGCGCGCCGCCGAGAACTACCCCGATCTCACGATGAGCCTTCGCGGCTACGACGACGCCGGGAGCTTGCCCGAACCCCTGAGGGAGTGGGCGCAGGCAGGTCCTGCCGAGGGTCTGTACGAGTTCGTCTCCGAAGAGCTGCATGTCGCTGTCGTCCCCGCCGACAACGCACGGGGGCGCGCATTCGTGGTGTTCGATGTCGCCGGGATCGAGGCTGCGTCCTCCGAGGACTGGTGGTGGCTCCTCGTCATCACTGGGGTGGTGGGACTGCTCGGTGCCTTGGGTTTCGGGCTGGGCGTCCTGGTGATGCGCAGAGCGGTCTCCCCGGTGGTGCAGCTCGCCGAAGTGGTCGCGGGCATCGACTTGGAGCATCTGTCGGCTGGGGACCACAAGCTCATCGAGTCCAGCCGGTTCGGAAGGGATGAGGTCGGCGTCCTCGCCGGGGCCATCGAAAAAACGCTCGAGCGCATCAGTGCGTTCGTCGTGCGAGAGCGGGACTTCACCGGTTCTGCCAGTCATGAACTGCGGACGCCTATCACGGTGATAACAGGCGCGCTCGAGCTGTTGGAGCAAAGTGATCTGTCGGCCGAAGACGTGAGGGCGGTGGATCGGATCCGGCGTGCGACGCTCGAGATGAAGTCCACGATCGAGATGTTCCTGTGCATCGCTCGCGAAGCCGACGACGGGCTGTACGGCGAACAGTTCCTGGTGGCGCCACTGGTGAGCCGGGCGGTCGACCAGCAGCGCTACCTGCTGAACGGCAAGTGCGTCGAAGTCGACGTCGAAAGTCTCGCAACACCAGTCGTTCACGGGCATCCACAGGCCTTCCTGATCGCGGTCACCAATCTGGTTCGGAATGCGTTCGAGCAAACGCCTGGCGGGCAGGGACCGATCACAGTCCTCATCAAGGAGCACGAGCTGCTGGTCACCAATCGGCTGAGCGGTGACGAAGTTGGCCGCATCACGGCGGCCGGCTCATCCTCTTCCAACGGGCATGGCTTGGGTCTTGGCATCGTTCAACGATTGTGTGAGCGCAACGGCTGGGCATTCTCGCTGCACGCGGACGAGGCGCGTGTGACCGCCCGTCTTTCCTGGTAAGCAGGACAGACTGCTCCTTCGCAAACAGCAGGTAACTGCAATCAACGCGACCGAAAGGCGCGGCGCGCAGCGTGGGACGGCAAGCTGGTCGAAGCCGCGCCCGTTCGCGCGAGCCTGATCCTGCCCGGCGCCCGACTAGCTGTCATCGGTCGAAGTGGGCGAAGTGCTTGCCGGCATCCCGCGCGCCGCCGAGTCTTCCGCATCAGCCACCATTGAAGCCGCGGACAACCCCGATCTGTCATTCCGAGCGCAGCGAGGAATCTCGAGCTTCCCCGTCCGCCACATCCACCTCACCCGCGGCTACCGCCAGAGCGCCTCCCTCGACCTCGCCCCCCTCGCCGCCGCCGTCCGCGAAGGCGACACCGCCACCGCGCTGTCACTGCTGCGCAGCTGCCAGCTGTCCAGCGTGCACTTCCACGAAGGCAACGCCGACCCGCTGCAGTCGCACCGCGACCACCTCCTCGAACACTGGACCTCACTCGCCGACGCCAGCAACCCGGCCGAAGCCCTCGCACGCGCCGGCCGCCTGCGCATCCTCACCGCCGTGCGCGAAGGCCCGCAGGGCGCCCGCGGCCTCAACGCCCGCATCGAGGATCTGCTCGCCGGCACCCGCCGCGGCGCCGGCCCCGCATCCACCGCCAGCCGCTACTTCCACGGCCGCCTGCTGCTGATCACCGAGAACAGCTATCGCCACCGCCTGTTCAATGGCGACATCGGCATCTGCCTACGCGACGACAGCGGCATGTTGATGGCGTGGTTCCCGGGCGACCACGCGCGCAACCCACGGCCGTTCCATCCCGCCGCACTGCCCGCGCACGACAGCGCATTCGCGATGACGGTGCACAAGGCGCAGGGCTCGGAGTTCCACGAGGTCTGGCTGGTACTGCCTGGGCGCAGCAACCGCGTGCTCTCACGCGAACTTGTCTACACAGGGCTTACCCGAGGGCGGAGTGAGCTGCATGTAGCTGGCGGCGAAAGCGTGATTCGCGAAGCACTGTCGAGACATGCAAGTCGATGGTCGAGGTTGGGCTGGCGGCTCTCTGCAGCCAAGCTCTGACGAACTGAGCTGGTTACCGCGCACATCTTCGGAGCCGGGCGGGCTTTCTCAGGCGTGACGTTCGCGCTATGGTCGGCGCGGGGAAACGAATTTGGGGTGCCGCATGGGAAGCGGAAGCCACCGCGTACTCGATTATCGTAAGCCGCTGTCCTGGCCGGCTGAGCTGGGCGTGCTCGATTCCCACGCTAAGCACCGCGTACCCGAGGACGCATGGGCATGAAGTGGGGCCATTGGATCGGACATCTGGTCATCGCGGTGTCCTTCGCCCTGATGTTGATCAGCGTCGTGGCTTTCAAACTCATGCACAGGCGGAGTCGTCGTCGCAGCCCGATGCAGGATCGACGCGTCGGACATCTGCCAGGGCAGCAGTTGTTGGTCCGCATCCAGCATCACGACACGGAAGTGCTTACGTCCATCTCGACGATGTTCACGGCACTTCCGTTGATGTTCATGATCTGGATGACATTCCGTCTGCCATGGTCGAACGTCAGGATCGGAGTGGTCGACTGGTTCTTCGTTGTCGGCGCAGCAGCGATGTTTGCATGGGGGCTGCGTGACTACATCAGGAACTATCGGTCGCGTGAGAATGCACGTGATGGATGGATCGCTGAGCAAGTGACCGGAATGCAGCTCAATCGCCTTGTCGCCCAGAGTTGTACGGTGCTGCATGACCTACCTGCCGATGGGTTCAATATCGACCACATCGTGGTAGCACCACGGGCCGTCTACGCCGTGGAGACGAAGTCATTCCGCAAACCGTTGAAGGTGCCTAAGGGAGACAACTACCGGGTCGCCTTCGACGGCAAGACGCTGCGCTTTCCCGATATGTCGAACGCCGACGCGATTGCGCAGGCAGAGCGCTATGCAAGCTGGCTTGCTCGGACATTGCGCGATGCCGGTTTCGACGTTCCCGTAGTACCCGCGTTGGCGCTGCCTGGATGGCGCGTGGAGCAATCCGAAGAAGCATGGCGGGCATCGAAGGTCAAAGTGTTTTCACCGATGGGAGGTGGTTCCAACTTCATGGGCAAGCCCATTGAGAACATCGCCGGCGACAAGCGCAAAGCCATTGCCGAGGCACTGGCTTTGCGTTTTCCCGTCATCAGTGATTAGGCCTAGATTGAGCGGCTGCGGAGGCATCGAAAATGAACCCAACCAGTTTTCTGGCCGCACGTTGACCCCGGGATTTCCAAGGCCATGTGCACAATTCAACAGTTAACTTTGAGGGCATAAAATGAAACCCTATAAAGACGTCAACGGTGACTCTGGCGCGATCGCGTACGACTACGGTGAGGACTGGATTCGTGTGCAATTCAAGTACGGAGGGACCTATGAATATCGGTCTTCAAAGATCGGCTTAGCCCATCTGAGTGCAATGAAACAATTGGCGGACTCCGGCGATGGGCTAAACGCGTACATCAATAAAAACCAAGATGTTAAGACTATGTATTCCTCAAAATCTTGACGCACAGGTGCGAGCTTAATAGTAGGGGATGCCGCCAGAAATCGGTGTGGCCAGATAACGTAGGCCAATGCATCGGATCAATGGCTATTGCTGTAACGGACGAAGACAGCCCTAGTGTCCGCGGCCTAAGCGCCTAGTTTCAGCTTCATGCCTGAATTGTAAGGAAGATTAAGCAAGGAGTTGCGCCGCATGAAAATACTATCAGTCAAAATAAGAAACTTTCGCGCCCTAAAGTCCGTGTCTGTACCGTTCGACTCCGTCACCACATTCATCGGACCAAATGGAACTGGAAAATCAACTGTACTTCGTGCGCTCGACTGGTTCTTCAATGGTAGGTCTGGGTCTCTGACAGAAAAAGACTGCTCTTTTGGCGCGATTGATGAAGATATAGAGGTCCAGATCACGTTCGCTGAACTCACAGGAAGGGATCGCGACGCACTTGGCAAGTACACGCCGGAAGGGGCGACCACATTCACCGCATGGAGGCGACGATCTCCAGATGGCTCTGATGTGCTCTCTGCAAATGCAAAAAGTTTCCCGGATTTCAACCCAATCAAAGCGGCGACTGGTGCTACAGCGAAGAAAGTTCTATATGCCGATCTTCGGCGCAGCCGCCCAGATCTGAATCTCCCAGCAGCAAGTAGTGGAGCAGCCGTTGACCAGTCGATGACCGAATGGGAAACAGCTCACACGGACGAGTTGGTCGATGCGCCCGAAGCGCTTCAGACAAACTTCTTCGGCTTCAACAGTGGCGGCAAGATGAGTGGACTCTTCGACTTCGTCTTGGTTACTGCCGATCTTCGCGCAAGCGAAGAGTCTATCGATGGTAAATCAAGCATCATTGGCAGAATCCTTGAACGTTCAGTTGATCGCACCGCAGCCGATGAGGACATTGCGAAGATCGTCGAGGAAGCGAGAACTAAACAGCAAAAAGTTTATGAAGAAAAATTCAAAGGTCAGCTGGATGCAATCACAGCACAACTAAATGAAGTTGTCGCCTCTTACTCACCAGGTAGATCTGTCACCGTTGCACCTGCGGAGGTTGAGCTTAAAGCGCCACGGACTACGTTTGAGGTAGCAGTGCTTGATGGCACAACCGAGACCGCAGTGGAACGCCAAGGGCATGGATTTCAGCGCACGGTTCTGATCTCCGCGCTACAACTCTTGGCACAGTCTGGAGCCGCGTCGGCCGAAGGAGTAATTTGCCTCGCAATTGAAGAGCCTGAGCTCTTTCAGCATCCTGTTCAGGCGCAAGCATTCGCAAAGATACTCAGGTCGCTTGCTGAAGATGCAGAAAAACGCATTCAGGTAACCTACGCTACGCACAGTCCGTATTTTCTGGAGGACCGCCATTTTGATCAGGTCAGACGGCTGACGAGATCGGCTGATGAGGCCCCAGTCGTTTCTGTTCACTATGCAACCGTCGCCGATGTGAAATTTAAGCTTCAAGGGATCGTTGACGAGGAGATAGTAGATCGTCGACTCGATCATAACGTAGCCGACCAGCTAGCAATTGCGCTCTTTGCCAATCGTGCGTTCTTGGTGGAAGGCCGAACGGAAGCCTCCGTGTTCTATGGTGTTGGCGACAGATCTTCTCCGGGCTCACTTGAGGCGGCAGGACTTTCCATAGTTTGTGTGAATGGAAAGACCTCGATTCCAATCGCTCATGCAATTCTGGATTCGATAGGAATTCCCGCATATGCTCTCTTTGATGCCGACGCTGGTTGTGTGGCGCGAGCGACGGCTGCTGGGAAGACACAAAAGAACATCGACGATGAACGCAATCAGAATGCGAAAGAGAACAGAAAGTTGCTTCAGTATTTTGGTCTGACCCCGGAAGACTTCCCGGCCGCTAGGACGTCTGAGAATGTAGCTATTCTGGAGGATCATTTTGAGGGATTCCTTGCTGGGAACTGGGAGGCGTGGATTGCAGCCTGCCAAGACTTGGAGACTAGTACCGGAATTTGCCTCGCAAAGAACGAGCTCGCATACCGCGCGGCAACACTCAAAGCAGAGGGAGTGGTGCCTGAAGTGTTATTGCAAATTCTTGCTAAGGCGAAAGGTGAATAGCTATGCGGGACATCATCTTCCCGCGAATAGCGTCGGGTTCTAAAGTGTCCCCACGTTCGCAAACCGACAAGTCATCTGACTGAGCACCGCGCGCCAGTGATCGCAGTCGATCCAGCCATCGGGAGCCAGGCTCCATCGGCCATTGTCTGACCAGGGCCTCGCGGCCGACACGCAATGTCAAGTACAGCTTGCGCTTGGTCCCGATTGGCAAGAGCCATTGGGGGATGCCCGTGGCCTCGCAGCCCACTCCAAACAATCGTGCCAGGGACAATTGTCGCGGGCATGGGGTTCAGCCTACGAGCCGCGACCGAACGATCCGGTTTTCATGGTCCTGCTTAAAAAAACCTTCGGCAAGAACATCACCACCCGGACCCTGGGCACGGTCCGTCGCTGCATCGCGAACTAGCGCGCTTGCAGCGACGGGCAGGGTTTAGACCTCGCCCTTCTTCGACAGCAGCACCGCGATCGGCCGGCTGCCCTGGAACTCGGCCAGGACCATCACGATGCTCGCGGTGACCGGCACGGCCAGGAACGCGCCGGGGATGCCCCAGAGCGCGGTCCACACGGTCAGGCAGACCAGGATCACGAACGGACTGAGGTTGAGCGAGCTGCCCATCAGCCAGGGATCGAGCAGGTTGCCATTGAGGAACTGGACCAGCGACAGCGCGCCGGTGAGTACCAGCGCCGTCCTGATGTCGCCGAACTGCAGCAGCGCGAACAGCACCGGCAGGGCCACGCCCAGCACCGAGCCGATGTAGGGCACGTAGTTGAGCAGGCCGATCACCAGCGCCCAGAACGGCGCCAGCTCCACGCCCATCGCGGCCAGGATGATCCAGCTGACCAGGCCCAGCAGCACGCTGAGCAGGGTCTTGAGCGCCAGGTAGGCGCCGATCCGGCGGTTGACGTCGCCGATGATCCGGCGCACCTGCGTGCCGCGCGCCGGGTCGGGCGAGAGGCGATCGATCTTGGCGTCGAAGTGGCGGCGTTCGATCATCAGGAACGCCACGTACAGACCGACCACGGTCAGGCCGCCGATCATTCCGACGGCCCAGCCCAGGGTCGAACCGGCCAGCCGCTGCAGGTTGACGTGAGCGAGGACGGCCGCGCGGATCCCATCCCAGCTCGGTTCCGACTCGATGCCGACCAGCGCAGCGGCACGCTGCACCAGCGCCACCAGTTGCAACTGGTAATGGGGCACCCGCGCGAGCAACTGGTCCACGCTGTCCATCGCCAGCCAGCCCAGTACCAGCAGCGCGCCGAGCATCAGCAGCGTCGACAGGGCGTAGTGCGCCTGCACCGGCAGCGCCGGGCCGATCACCGGCACCCGCGACAGCAGCCGCGCCGCGCCGAGGATCACGTACATCACCATGATGCTGAAGACGATCGGCACCAGGATCTCCCGGCCGATGTACAGCACCCAGCCCAGCAGCACCGCGAACACGGTGGCGTACACGAGCGCCCGGAATCTTTCGTTCATGCGGATGCGGCCTGTGCGGCGGAACGGGCCTGCCGGTCCGGTTCCCGGACCGGCAAGGCGTCCATTGTGTTGCAATCCCGGCGCGGCGTGCAGCCCGCGGGTTTCATCGCCACGGGCCGGGCTCCATCGGCCGATCCCTGGCCCGGTCGCGCGGTGCTTGCCACGCGCGATGCGCGGCCCGCACGCTGGTGCCGTGTCCACTGCCGGACGCGTGCGCAAGGAATCCCGCCATGACCACCCTCGTTGGTCAGGTTCACTTACCCGTTCTAGCCTTGACAGGCTTCCGTCGGCGGGGCTGCTAGGCGAATCAGGGCGCCAGCGGTGTGCGAGCTACAGCGATAGCCGGTTCAGCGACCACAACCGTCGCGCTCGGTTGCCTCGACTGGGTCCGTGTCCTCGGTGGACCGGTCGCAGGGTGGTCGGGTCTGGTCGCCCGAGCGATGGCCGAACGGCTGGATGGACCGGCCGCTGGCCCGGAGTCGGGTCACATCCGGGCCATGGCATCCGACAAGGGCCCGGTGGATGAATCGCGTGTCGAACCCGAGCGCCCGTACAGGGATGTCATCGAAGATCCGGAGGCTTCAATGAAGCTCACACATTTCCTGGCACTGATTGGGCTGGGCATCGTCGCCCTGGTTGGCTTCGACCAGTACAGGACCCGTATGGCCGACCGCCCCGAGGCACCCGTGGTGCAGGCCCCGCAAGCCAGGGCGCCGGCAGGCGATCCCCCTTGGGGCGCTTCCAGAGTGGCTCCTGGGACCTCGAATTTACCAGTCGCCGCCGCCGCAACGTTCCAGTGCGACGGCCGCACCCATTGCTCGCAGATGACGTCGTGCGCGGAGGCGGAATACTTCCTCCGCAACTGTCCAAATACGAAGATGGACGGCAACAACGATGGTGAGCCCTGCGAGCAGCAGTGGTGTAACTGATCCGCATGCCTGCCGGGCGGATTGAGGCCTATCTCGCGAGATGGCGCACTGCCCCATGACGCACAATGCACAGCCCCCCGCACGACCAGGACCTGGCATGGACGTTGAAGCTCTTCTCCTCGCAGCCCTTCGTGAAGCAGGTTACGGGCCCGATGCCATCGGGTCGGCGTTGCCGCGCATCATGCGCATCCTGCAGGCAGAGGACGTGCGCATCGAAGCCGGCCGCGTCCTGTCGCGCAAGGAGCGCGAGTACGTGCGCGTGCAACTCGAGATGGGCGTCGACGTGTCGGAGATTGTGGCCGGCCTCAAGCGCTGAGTCCGGAAGCCGGCATGGCACGATCAGATCGCTGGTCGACACAAGCCAAAGAGGGCTCGACGAAGAACGTCCATGAACACACCTCTCCCGTGCGCATTGCGCATCCTGTGCCTGGCTCTGCTACTGCTGCTGGTGCTGCCGCTCGGGTTCGCGACAGCGAACGAACCAGTACCCGGTGTGGATGAGTCCGCCGCATCGCCGCCGGCCGCCGCCACTGCACGGCTGCCGCTGAACCGGCGCATCGGTGTGGGCATGATCCGTGCTGCGTTCAACCGGGAGGGCGCGCGCACGCGCCGCGCGATGGCGGAGCACCTGCCCGCCGTTCCAGTCACCTCCGTCGAAGGCCTCTCCTATCGTGCCGGTGATCCCGACGCGCTGCTCGATATCCACTATCCCGCGTCCGCGGCATCGACCGACGCGCGCCTGCCGGTGCTGGTGTGGATCCACGGTGGTGCCTGGTTGTCGGGCAGCCGGCAGGATGCGGCGCCGTTGTTCCGCCTGTTGGCCGCCGAGGGCTATGCGGTGGTGGCGCCGGACTATTCGCTGGCGCCGGCGGCGGTCTATCCGCAGCCGCTGCGGCAGCTCTCCGAACTGCATGCCTGGCTGGAGCGCCATGCGGGCGACTATCCGATCGATCCCGAGCGCCTGTTCCTTGCCGGTGATTCAGCCGGCGCGCAGTTGGCCGCCCAGCTCGCGGCAATGGGCAGCAATCCGGCTTATGCGGCCGAGGTCGGGCTTCCGGCCGTGTTTACGCCCGACGTGGTGCGCGGGGTGGTCCTGCAGTGCGGCGTGCTCGACCTGCCGGCCCTGGTGCGGCGCGAGCGTGGTGGTTCGCGGCTGCTCGGCTGGGGCACGGGTACCACCGTGCTGGCCTATGCCGGCACGCGCGATCCGGACAGCCCGGTGCTGGCGCAGATGTCGCCGATCCTGCATCTCACCGCGGATTTCCCGCCGGTCTGGATCACCGGTGGCAATGCCGATCCGCTCACGGCCGGCCACTCTGTGGCCTTCGCCGCGCGGCTGGAGGCCCTCGCGGTGCCGGTGACCTCGCTGTTCTGGCCCGACGACCATGTGCCGGGGTTGCCGCACCTGTATCCATTCGACCTCGACAGCGACGAAGGGCAGGTCGCGCTCCGCTCGATGCTGGAGTTCCTGCGCGGCCGCGAATAGCGGACGTGCCCGTGCCTGCGGGTCGCGTGACGGCGTCAGGTCGAGCCGCCCAGCGCCTTCTGCCAGTCGTGCGCAGGGACGCGAACGGCAGCCCTGCTTTACCACTTGAACCGGCTGGTGATCAGCCCTCGGGCCCCTGGGACGCAAGCCGTCGCGCCGCATCTCGCAGCCCCGCGAAAATGCTGCTTGCCAGCCGGTCCGGGAAGTCGTCCGGCAATTGCCGTTCGGCGCTTGCGATGGCGGGCTCTACACGGTCCAGCAACTCCGCGATCCACGATTCCCCTCCGTCGGGGATCCCGCACGCCCGCGCGGTCTCGTTCCAGTGGCGGCGACGGATGGTGTCCAGGCGGCGGTGGCGGTTGCTGCCGCTGACCGCCATCGCCAGTTCTGCCCTGTGCGGATCGAGCTGGCGCGGGCCCCGGCCCATGATCGGGTAGACGGACAGCACGTCGTACAGCGGAGTGAGGCGGAACCGGCCACCCGCCTCCATGCGCAGGCTGAAGTTCTTGGCGTGTCCGTCGGTCGCTGCCAGCATCCAGAACAGGATCTGGCTCTTGAAGAAGGTGGCCCGGTCTGCCGGTTCTTCGGACCGGCGCAGCAGCTCCATGGTCCGGCTGATCCCGGGGCCGCCGTCGCTTTCGTAGCGTCGCGACGGCGGCAGGCCGAACGCCTGGCACATGTCCTCCTGGGGCAGTCGTATCCACCAGCTGCCGTCGCCCGCCAGGCGGCGGTCGAAACGGGAGACCACCAGCACCCGCTGTCCGTCGAAACTGTCCATCGCGGCCTCGGCCACGGGGATGCCGAAGGCGGCCATCAGCCGCAGGCACAGCCACTCGTTCTCCACCGAGTCGTGCATGTCTGCGCGCACGTTGCCCACCAGCCCAAGTGGCAGCTTGAAGATATGCGTGCTGGGCGTGCTGCCCAGCGGCACGCACCACTGGCCCTGGTGCCGCAGCAGGCCGGCTTTTTCCTGTGCGCCAGCGATCGAGATGCGGAATGCATCATCGTCGCCCGCCTGATGCCCCGGCCCGGACGGCGCCACGACGCTGCGCAGCAGGGTCGCCACCTGCGCCTGGTCCAGCGGCCGGAAGTGGATGTCGTGCAGGCCGTCCGGCCGGGTGCCTTCCGGCAGCAGTTGCACCGCGCCAACGCAGTCGCGGCCGATGGCCTGCAGGAGTTCGAACGTTGCCGTCGACCGCAGTCCGAAGCGGTCGCGGATGCGGGTGCGGATGTCGCTGCTGTCTGGCAGCAGGTTCTCGAACCAGTTGCCCACTGCCTCGCCGCGGTGGCCCTGGCCGGCCGGCAGCAGGGGCAGCGACAGCGACAGGGGCCGGTTGGCGGACGATTCCAGCCACTGCGGCGCATAGGTCAGGCCGCCGCCGCGATCACCGCGCTCCCAGGCGGCGACCATTTCGCCGTTCATCCATACCTGCAGGGTGCTCATCGCCCTACCACTCCGGCGCCTGGGCACGGCCCGACATGTCCCGGGGTTGCAGTGCGATCTCCACGCCCAGCACTCCGCAGAGCTTCATCAGGCGCTCGAAGGTGGCCGCCTCGGGGCGGTTCTCCAGCTCGCTGACCGCCTGGCGGGTGACTCCCAGCTGGCCGGCGACGTCGGCCTGGGTCAGGCCTGCCTGCTTCCGCAGGGCGCGCAGCAGCGGGCCGAGTTGCTGCGGAGTCCGGATGATGTGCAGCGGAGGAAATCCGGCCATGTGCGCAACCTTCGACTTGCATATCCAACATGCAAGGTATCGCTTGCTTTGACAAAAGGCAACAGATAGCTTGCTTTCTGCAGATGCAAGTTGCTTGCGAGGCTTCGCCCAACGGCGGATGGCGCGTCCTGCCCCGGTCCCTATCATGGCCGCTCCCCACGACGAGTAACAGCCCGCGATGGCCTTCGACGCCTTCGCCCTGATGTTGGCAATGCTGGCGCTGGGCATGCTGTTCGCGCGCCTGCGGGTGTTTCCCGAGGGCGCCGCGGACACACTCAACCTGGTGGTGCTGTACGTCTGCCTGCCGGCTGCGATTCTGGTCTACGTGCCCAGGCTGCGCTTCGAACCGGACCTGCTGGGCCTGGTAGCGGTGCCCTGGCTGCTGGCCGCGGCGAGCTGGCTGCTGCTGCGCCTGCTGGCGCCGCGCATGCGGTTGCGTCGCGACGAGCTGGGGGCGCTGCTGCTGTGCACGATGCTGGGCAACACCAGCTACATCGGTTATCCGATGATCGAGGCACTGCTCGGCGCGCAGGCGCTGCCCTACGCGGTGGTCTACGACCAGTTCGGCACCTTCGTGATGCTGTCCACGCTGGGGCTGGTGGTACTGGCGCGCTACGGCGGCGACGAGCCGCCGACGGCGCGCGCGATCGCACTGCGGATCGCGCGCTTTCCGCCGGTGTGGGCATTGGTGTTCGGCCTGACCCTGATGCCGGAGCACCCACCGGCGTGGATCGCGGCCGCGCTGGACCAGCTGGCCGGGGTGATGCTGATGCTGGTGATGTTGGCGGTGGGCCTGACGGTGCAGCTGCGGCTGCCGCGCGACGAGGTCGGGCCGCTGGCGCTGGGGCTGGCGCTCAAGCTGGCGGTGCTGCCGGCGCTGGCCCTGGCACTGGCGCTGGCCTTCGGCCTGGAGGGCGACATGCGGCACGTCGCGGTGCTGGAGTCGGCGATGCCGACCATGGTCACTGCCGCCGCGCTGGCGATCTCGCACCGCATGGCGCCACGGCTGGCCGCGGCGCTGGTCGGCTACGGGATCGTGCTGGCGATGGTCACGCTGCCGGCGTGGAATTTCGTGCTGCAGCGGCTGGAAGGCTGACCTCGCGAGGGCGCCGATCGGGCATCGTCGGCGCGCCGGACGCGGCGCTTGTGGAGCGCGTCATGGTGGACCCGTCGCACCGGACGGGCCTTCAGGCCGGCAGCTCTGGAAAAGGGCTGGCGACCCATAGCCTCAGGCGCGTCGCCGGAGCGGCTCGGTCGCAGCACCACGGAGGTCCGCCCCTGCCGATACCGCTGACCGCGTCACCTCGAGCTGGTCTTCGAGCTCGCGCGAGTCTTCGAGGAACGCCTGCAGCGAATCATCCATCGCCTCCATCCACCGCGTGTGGTGCCGCGGTGCCAGGGTGCCGGTGATCGTGGAGCGGTAGCTCCTGTCGCGGTAGTCGAGGATGCCGGCCTGCTTGTCGCGCATCCACTCCTTGAACATCTCGCCCATCTTCTCGATCGCGAACTCGGGATAGTCGGTGCGGTCGACCAGGTCGCGCACGTAGGCGGCCTGGAAATCGATGTCGTCATCGCTGCCGGCGCATGCGTTCTCGCGTGCGAACCAGGCGTCGCTGTCGGCGCGCATGGCGTCGGTGTCGGGCAGCGCGGTGCGGCCCAGGACCACGTCGCGCGCAAACCATGCCTGCGCATCGAACATGTTGAAGGTGTAGTACTGGTCCTGCATGCCGAGGTAGATGAGCTTCGGGTTGTCGATCCAGAACACGCCCTTGTACAGCGCCTGCGGATACAGGCGGTTGCTGGTGCGCAGGGTCAACTCGTCGGGCAGGAACGGAAAGTGATGCTGGTAGCCGGTGCACAGGATGATCGCGTCCACGTCCTGGCTGCTGCCGTCGACGAAGTGCGCGGTATTGCCTTCCACCCGCGCCAGCAGCGGGCGCTCGCTGAAGGACTGCGGCCAGTCGTAGCTCATCGGTGCGCTGCGGTAGCTGAAGGTCACCGACTTGGCGCCGTACTTGTAGCACTGCGTGCCGATGTCCTCGGCCGAATAGCTGCTGCCGACCAGCAGCAGGTCCTTGCCGGTGAACTCGCAGGCATCGCGGAAGTCGTGCGCGTGCAGCACGCGGCCGGGAAACTGCGACAGGCCTTCGAACGCGGGCGCGTTGGGCGTGGAGAAGTGGCCGGTGGCCACCACCACCCAGTCGAACTCCTCGCTCACCATGCGGTCGTCCTTGAGCTCGCGCACGGTGACGGTGAACTTGCCCGTGTCTTCGCTGTACTCGACCGAGTGCACGGCGGTGTTGAAGCGGGTCTGGTGGCGCAGGTCGCTGCGCTCGATCCTGCCCATGATGTAGTCGCGCAGCACCGGACGCGGCGGATACGAAGCGATCGGGCGGCCGAAGTGCTCCTCGAAGCTGTAGTCGGCGAACTCCAGGCACTCCTTGGGCCCGTTCGACCACAGGTAGCGGTACATGCTGGCGTGCACCGGCTCGCCGTGCTGGTCCAGGCCGGTGCGCCAGGTGTAGTTCCACATCCCGCCCAGGTCGGACTGCTTCTCGAAGCAGACGATCTCGGGGACGTCGGCGCCGGCGCGGCGGGCGGCATCGAAGGCGCGAAGCTGGGCCAGGCCACTGGGGCCGGCGCCGAGGACGGCGATTCGTTGGGTCATGCTGGTGTCATCTCCTTGGGTGTGTCGCGCCGGCAGGCAGGCACCCGGCGGCAGCAGGGCTGCACCCGATGGACCGCTGGAAGAGCACGTCGGAACTCCGACCGGAGCCTGGCTCCGTTCCTGCCGATACCGGGCATGGCGCTCGCGCGATGGGGCATCACCAATGCACGGCCGCAGCGGGCCGAAACTTCGCTGAAAACGAAGCGATTGGCGGCAAAATGCACGAAACTGCGGCGATTCTAGCACAGGGGAGGTCGCCGCCCCGGGCCGCGTCCGGTCAGCTGGAAACCCGCGCCAAAGCCGCATACCGCCCCGGCGCCATCCCGACATGCCGTCCGAACGCTACGCTGAACGCGCTTGCCGAGCCGTATCCCACGTGTTGCGCGACCATCCATCGCGTTGTCGTGTCGCGGTGTGGCCCGCTCAAGACCGCGCTGCGTCGGTAGCGGCGCTTACGCCTGCTCCCGCGCCGGCAGCTGCGCCGGACGCCGCCACGGCTCGGCCGGCGCCTGCAAGTACTGCGCGCGCACGTATCCCCACGGCACCACCAGCGGCACCAGCACCACGCCCATCAGGCAGGCGAAGAAGGTCTCGGTGCCATAGGCGTCGAGGCCGGGACCCAGCCACACCGGCAGCGCGGACGCGGCGATCCACAGCAGCTTCCACAGCAGCTCGAACAGCAGCAGCGGCAGCATCCTCAGCGGATAGCGCACGCCCAGCGCCGCCATCACCGCCAGCGCGCCCAGCAGGGCATGGATCACCGATCCTTCGTCCGCGGTGGCCGGCGGGGCGAGGATCAGCGGCCAGATGGTCAATCCCAGGCCCACTGCGATGAGCGCGTACATCGCGCGCAGCAGCCACAGTCGCAGGGTGGAAATGCCGTTTGCCATGCGCGAGCACCCGCGTTGTCGTGTCGATGCCGATGGTTGGCGATCGCGCACGGTTGCAGAAGTGTCGTGAGTGGCCATGACCAATGGTGGCGCGGCCCTGTCCGATCCCACCCGCCGGCGCGTGCTGCAGCTGCTGCGCAGCGGGCCACTGAGCGCCGGGGAGCTGAGCGACCAGTTCGATGTCTCCAAGCCCACGATGTCGGCGCACTTCGTCCCGATTGGCATGGATCATGCATGTTCGCTGGACGTGTTCTGGGGAGTGGATGGTTATGAAATTGATCGCAGCAGCCTTCTCGCTGGTCTTGTTGGTCGGATGCACTTCGATCGACGTGCGGCCCGTCGCAGCGGGAGCAGAACTCGAACGGGCCTGCATCGTTGAGAATGATGAAGTCCTGGTCGACGACTTCCTCTCGGTACTGAGGGACGGCTTCGAGCGGCACGGCATTGCCACGAGCGTGGTCCAGCCTGCGCAAGCCGATGCATGCGAAACCACGCTGACGTATACGGCCGCCCGCGGCTGGGATCTTGTGCCCTACCTCGACGAAGCGGAACTCAGGCTTTGGCGTGACGGACGTCAGATCGGCGCTGCCGACTACCGGCATCGTGGAGGCTTCGCCCTGACGAAGTTTGCGGGGACAAAGAAGAAGATGGATCCGGTCATCGACCAGCTGCTTGCGGGCGCCCGGGCCGGCCATTGAGAGAACGCCGGCGGAGACGCAACTGGTCTCCGACGGCGCGGCAACAAACCGAGCGCGGGTCTCGGTTTACTTCAGCCCGCGATGCTCCAGCAGCGGCTCCACACTCGGCTCCTTGCCCCGGAACTCGCGATACGCCGCCGCGAGGTCGCGCGAGTGGCCGATGGAGAGGATCTTGTCGCGGAACACCTGTCCGTTCTCGCGCGTCAGTCCGCCGTTCTCGCGGAACCACTGGAACGCGTCGTGGTCGAGCACTTCCGCGCCGAAGTAGGCGTAGTAGCCCGCCGCGTAGCCGCCGCCCCAGATGTGGCTGAAATAGTTGGTGCGGTAGCGCGGCGGTACCGCCGCCAGGTCGACCTTGTACTTCGCCAGCGCCTCGCGCTCGAACGCGTCCACGTCCTTCTTCGCATCGCCCGCGGGTAGCGTGTGCCAGGCCATGTCCAGCAGTGCAGCGGACAGGTACTCGGTGGTCGCGTAGCCCTGGTTGAAGGTGCGGGCGCGCACGATCTTCTCCACCAGCGCCTGCGGCATCGGCTCGCCGGTCTGGTAGTGCTTGGCGTAGTTGGCAAACACCTTCGGGTCGAGCGCCCAGTGTTCGTTGAACTGCGAGGGAAACTCGACGAAGTCGCGCGGCACGTTGGTGCCCGCCACGCTCGGATACGTGGTGTTCGAGAAGATGCCGTGCAGTGCGTGGCCGTACTCGTGGAACAGCGTGGTGGTGTCGTCCCAGCTCAGCAGCGCCGGCTGGCCGTCCGCGGGCTTGGTGAAGTTCGAGACGTTGTAGATCACCGGGATATCGCCGGTCAGGCCGTTCTGCTCGACGAAGTTGCCCATCCAGGCGCCGCCCTGCTTGCTCTCGCGCTGGAACGGGTCGAGGTAGAACAACGCCAGCTGGGTGCCGTCGGCATCGAAGATGTCGAACACGCGCACGTCGGGGTGGTAGAGCGGCAGGTCGGTGCGTTCTTTCGCGGTGATGCCGTAGAGCTGTTCGGCGGCGAAGAACAC
Source organism: Luteimonas sp. A482 (assembly GCF_054072655.1). Classification (NCBI taxonomy): domain Bacteria; kingdom Pseudomonadati; phylum Pseudomonadota; class Gammaproteobacteria; order Lysobacterales; family Lysobacteraceae; genus Luteimonas; species Luteimonas sp. A482. Next base: position 265,720 of record NZ_JBSVRO010000003.1, on the reverse strand, counting down.
GCCGTCCTTGAGCACGCGGTCGAGTTCGAAGTAGGGCTTGATCTGCGCTTCGTCGAGATCGTATTCGGCCTTGCGCACCTGCTCGGCGTAGAAGTCCCAGTCGGCCGCGCCAGCCTGGAAGCCGCCGCCCTGGGTGTCGACCACGGCCTGGATCTTCGCCAGTTCGGCGCGTGCGCGTGCGGTGGCGGCGGGCACGGTGTCGGTCAGCAACTTCAGCGCCACCTCGGGCGTGCCGGCCATCTGGTCGGCGATGCTGTAGGCGGCGTAGTTCTCGTAGCCCAGCAGCTGCGCCTTGCGCGCGCGCAGCTCGGCCAGGCGCTGGATGGTGGCGCGGGTGTCGTTGCCGTCGCCCTTCTGCGCGCGCTCGAGCGAAGCGGCCATGACCTGCTCGCGCAGGCCGCGGTCCTTGAGCGAGGCGAGCACCGGCTGCTGGGTGGTGTTCTGCAGCACCAGCAGCCACTTGCCCTCGTGGCCGTCGGCCTTGGCGGCTTCGGCGGCGGCAGCGATCGCCGCATCGTCGAGACCATCGAGCTTGGCGACATCGTCCACCAGTACGCCGCCGGCCTTGGTCGCGGCCAGCAGCTTGTTGGAGAAGGTGGTGGTCAGCGAGGACTCTTCGCTGTTGAGCTTGCGCAGCTCGGCCTGGCTTTCGGCATCGAGTTCGGCGCCGGCGCGGACGAAGTTGTCGAAGCTGTGTTCAAGCACGGTGAGCTGCTCGGGGTTGAGGCCGAGCTGCGCGCGCTGGTCGTGCAAGCTCTTCACGCGCGCGAACAGCTTGGGATCGAGGTGGATGGCGTCGGTGTGCTCGGCCAGCTTCGGCGCCAGCGCCTGTTCGGCGGCCTGCAAGGCCTCATTGGTGTGCGCCGAGGTCATGGCGAAGAAGATCGAGGCGGCACGCGTCAGAAGGTCGCCGCTGCGCTCGAGCGCTTCGATCGTGTTGGCGAAGTCCGGCGCCTCGGTGTTGTCGGCGATCTTGCGCACCTCGGCCAGGTGCTGGCGCATGCCTTCCTCGATCGCCGGCTGGTAGTGGGCGTCCTGGATGCGGTCGAACACCGGCGCCTGGAAGGCCAGGGTGCTGGCGGCGAGGAGCGGGTTCTCGCCCTGTGTAGGCGCGGCGGGTGCGGTGGCGGTGTTCGGCATCGGCGACTCGGTGGGGGTGCGGTCGCAGGCGCCCAGGGCGAGCGCGATCGCGGAAGACAGCAGCAGGGTACGCAACATGGATGGGGGCTCCGGTGGGGGCAGGACAAGGGTGGCCGCTCAGGATGCGCCCGCGGCGGCCGCTGCGGGAGGTGCCGATTGGCAGGGGGCCGAACTTGGTGGCAAGGGCGGTGATTTCTTCGCCGCCGCGGTCGTCGCGGGCCGGCGCGGGTCGCCGCGCGTTACGCGTGCCCGTGCCCGCGGCTATCAGCGTGCCGGGCAGCTTCGAGGGACACAGTTGCCAGCGCGCCGCGCCGCCTACTGCGCCGGCATGCCCAAGGCTTCATCGCGTGCCACGCACCCGCGCCTGCCGCACGCGCTCGGCCACGCCGGCCCAGAACACCAACCCGTGCAGCAATGCCAGGCACAGTGCCAGCAGCGTCCAGGCGACGTCGAGATTCAGATAGACATTCGCGGCCCGGTTGAGCCACGCCCAGTCCGTGCGGCGCATCGCCAGCGTGCCCTCGCCGAACAGGCGGTGCACGGCCTGCCCGGTCGATGGCGACTGCCAGTCCCCAAGCGGCAACAGCATCCCGGCGATGTCCAGCACCACCCACGCCCCGACCGCCAGCGCCAGCGCGCCCCCCAGCCACGGCAGCACGTCGCCGACCCAGCGCGTGCGCGGCCACAGCTGCAGCGCGCCGAGTCCCCAGGCCAGACCGATCAGCAGCGACGCGAACAGCAGGGCCATCGAACCGGGCTCCATGGCAAGGCGGGACCAACAGCATGGCGAGGCCAAGGGCGAGGCGCCATGAGCGCGCTGCTGCTGAAGTGGTCCATCGCCCGGATCTGCGACGTATCAGCCCGGGTGATCGCGGCAGGCACATCGCCACCCGCCAAGCAGGGCATAAATGCGCTACAGTGGGAGCAGATATAGTCTCAGCCGGAGTCGATCATGAGCGAGCCCATCCCCAAGCAAGCGCCGAGGCCAGCCCCCAAGCGGGCCGGGACCACCATCGGGCAAGGCAAGAAGGCGGCGTTTTCGGTGCGCGATGCGGCGTCGGCGAAGAGCGCGAAGCAGCGCCCGCCAGTCAAAGCGTTCCGTGCTCTGCTTCGCACGGCGCCGCTGACCGAACGTATCCGGATCGAGCGCGAAGGCGTCCCATCCAAGGTCGTCAAAGCGCTCATCGACCAGATCGGCGTAAGCAGCACCGATTTCCAGGTCTACGTCGGAATCCCCAAAGCGACCTTCACCAAGAAGATGCGCGAGCAACAGCAGTTCGCTGGTGCAACCGGGCAATCAGTGGTCGGCTTCATGGACCTGCTCAACCGCGTCGAAGACATGCTCGCAGCCGAGCAGGACAACCCCGAAGCGGCAGATTTCGACGTGGAGAAGTGGGTAGGCGGCTGGATCCAGCGGCCTCAACCCGCGTTGGGCGGCATGACCCCGGCCGAGCTGATGGACACCCCGTCCGGCCGGGAATCGGTGATGCGGGTCCTGGGGGCGATCCAAAGCGGCGCCTATCAGTGAAGCTGGCGCGCATCGCGTCCACCGGCCCCACTTGGCGGCCGGACGATATGACTGGTGCGGGTGCCGCGCACTCGCCCGGCCGCTGGAACAAACCCGGCGAGATGGTGATCTACGCGGCACCCACACTCGCCATGGCCACACTCGAGACCGCTGCGCACATCGATGACAGTGGCCTGCCACTCAACAAGTACGTTATCGAGATCGAGGTGCCGGATGGTGTCTGGCTCAAGCGCCTGGCACTCACTGCAGACGATCTTCCTGCCGGCTGGGACGCCATCCCGCACGGGATCGTCTCGGTCGACGCTGGTTCGGCCTGGTACACGGCGAACCGCCACGCGATCATCGAGCTGCCGTCGGTCATCGTGCCCGAGGAGCCGATCGTCATGATCAATGCGCGACATCCCGACTCGCACCGGATCACGGCGCGCGCGACCAGGCGATTCCAGTACAACCTTCTTTTCCGCGGTAATCGTTAGGAAGAACGAGGCGATGAGCAGACACCCATTCCGATACCGCGCGCTGGCCTTGGCACTGGCGTTGCTGCCGGGCCTTGGTCATGCCTGCGGCGATGCCCCGACGCTGACCGGGACACTGTCGGTCCCGCAGTGCGATCCCGCTAACGAAGATGACGCATGCGTGCCGGGCGCGCAGGCGGTGTTCGAGGCGCTCGAGGCGCTGGACATCCCCGATGTCTTCACTGTCGGGCTGCAGACCAGTCCGTGGCGCATGTACGACGCCGAGGGACGGATCCTGACCGTGGAGGAACTCGCTGCTGCGATCCGCGCCGCGCGCCCGGACAGCGACCGGCGCGTGCACCTGGTGGGATCGTGGACGGCGGCGCGGAGACGCTGGCGCGCAGGCTGTCTGCGGCGCTGGATGGCCTTCCGGTTGACGGCAGCGACGGCTTCCTCTGGCTGACGCCTGCCGGCGGAATGCGGACCACGCACCAGGCCGCTTCAATCTGGAAGACCGGGCCCTACACCGTGGCCAAGGGCGAGGACGTGATGATGGCGCTGGTGCCTGGCGCGCTCGGGCAGTTCGGGGCTCAGTTCGCAGCCATGGGCATGGTTGAGGGCCTGGTGCAAGCGGGCATCAGCCATGACGTCCTGCTGCTGTGTCCGGCGGAGGCGCTGCGCTGGTTCGAACGCGCGGCCACGATGGGCAGCGCCACTGGCGCCTACAACGCCGGGCTCATGCACGTGGAGAACGGCGACCACGCTGCAGCGATCTCGTGGCTGGAGATGGCCGCGGAACTGGGAGAGGGCAAGGCGACGCAAGCGCTGGAGCGCCTGCGTCTGCAGGCGCGTTGAGGGCCGCGATCCGGCGGCACGCGCGGGGCACCCGCTCCGGGGCGCATGTCATCGATCGACGCTGGCGCGACGTCACCCGCCGGCGGATCACACGTCGGCAGGCCGCACGTCGATTCCCAGCGCGGGGGCGATCACCCGCATCGCCTCGTCATCGCTGGACAGAGTCATCCATCCCGCGCGCGCGTCGGTGCCGGTCTCCCAGGTCCACAGTGTGTAGCCGTCGAGGCGCAGCTGGTCGTACGCGGTCTCGAGAATCCCGTCGGTCGACACGCGCGCCAGGAAGGACTCGTCCGTCGGGTCCTCCACGCCCCAGTCGATGCTGAGGTTGAAGCGCGCGGCAAGCTCGACGATGCAGTCGATCAGGGCGCCGGTCTCGGTCTCTTCGATGTAGAAGCCGGACTTCCAGTCGATCACGTCCTTGAGCAGCCACACCGCGTCGATGTCCTCGGCGTCGCCGCCGTCGAGCGCCTCCTGGAACGCGCCGAACTGCTGCAGCGCCGCGTCCTCGTCGCCGGGGTTGATGATCAGCAGCAGTTGCCAGACCAGCGCCTCGGCGCTGGCGTCTTCGTCGATCTCGGCGCGTTCGGCGTCGCCTGTGTAGTTGTCGTCCGGATCGAATTCATGGTCGGGGAGGGTCATTGTGTGCGTATCCGCTGTGGTCTGTGGTGATGAAAAGTCTGTCGGATCCGGCAGGAGCCGGGTCTCGCAGCGCGCATGCTAATGCCTGCGCGCCACGCTTACCCAACCCGCAGCAATCGCAACCCGAACCAGTCCCGCGCATCGTTCCATCCGTCCACCACCCGCAGCCCGGCTTCGGCGGCCAGCGAGGCGATGCGCGCGTCGGTGTACTTCTGGCTCTGCTCCACGTGCATCTGCTCGCCTGCCACGAAGTGGAAGCGGTGGCCTTCGACGGTCACCACCTGGTCGCGCAGGCTCATCAGCGTGGTGACGATACGGCCTTCGTCGGCCACATAGCGGGCGCGGTGCGCAAAGGCGTCGATGTCGAAGTCGCTGCCCACGTCGCGGTTGAGGCGGCGCAGCAGGTTGAGGGTGAACTCGGCGGTGATGCCGGCGGCGTCGTTGTAGGCGGCCTCGACGATGGCCGGGTCCTTCTCCAGGTCCAAGCCCAGCAGGGCGGCGCCGCCCTCGCCCATGGTGGCGCGCATCGCGGACAGCAGGCGCACCGATTCGTCGCGGGTGAAGTTGCCCAGGGTCGAGCCGGGGAAGAACACCAGCGCCGAGTCGGCCGGGCGCGCGGGCGTGGGCAAGGGCACGGGCCGGGTGAAGTCGGCCAGCACCGGCAGCACCTCGACGTCGCCGAACTCGCGGTCCAGGCGCCCGGCGCTGGCGGTGAGCGCGCTGCGCGAGATGTCGATGGGCGTGTAGGCCACCGGGTCGTCGAGCGCGTCGAGCAGCAGGCGGGTCTTGCGGCCGCTGCCGCTGCCCGGTTCCACCACGTGCACGCGCGGGCCTACGGCGGCAGCGATGTCGGCGCCGCGGTCGGACAGCAGGGCCAGCTCGACGCGGGTGAGGTAGTACTCGGGCTGGCGGGTGATGGCCTCGAACAGCTCCGAGCCGCGCTGGTCGTAGAAGTACTTCGACGGCAGGCGCTTGGGCGCGAGCGCAAGCCCGCGCAGCACGTCGCCGGCGATGTCGTCGGTGCTGGGATGCAGGTCGGTGAGTTCGGGGCTGTTCAATCGAGGTCCCTGGCCAGGCGCAGCCCGGAGAACTGCCAGCGCGCGTGCGGCGGGAAGAAGTTGCGGTAGCTGGCGCGCGCGTGGCCACGCGGGGTGGCGCAGCTGCCGCCGCGCAGGACCAGCTGGCCGCTCATGAACTTGCCGTTGTACTCGCCCAGGGTGCCGGAAAGCGGACGGAAGCCCGGATAGGGCGCGTAGGCGCTGGAGGTCCATTCCCAGACGTTGCCGAACAGGTCCTGCGGCGCGTCGGCTGCGGCGGCTGCGGGGCGGCGCGCGACCGGATGCAGCGGCGCGGCGCCGTCGGCGAAGTTGCCATCGACGGCGCACGCGGCCGCGGCCGCTTCCCATTCGGTTTCGGTGGGCAAGCGTGCGCCAGCCCAGCGCGCATAGGCGTCGGCTTCGTAGTGGCTGAGGTGGCAGACGGGCGCGTGCGGCTCGCGCTCGCGCCAGCCGGCGAGGGTGAACTCGCGCGCGCCGTCCTCGTGCCAGTACAGGGGGCGGCGCCAGCGTTCGCGTTCGAGCCGGTCCCAGCCATCGCTGAGCCACAGGGTGGGCGTGGTGTAGCCGCCGTCGGCGATGAAGGCGGCGTAGTCGGCGTTGGACACGGGTCGCTGCGCGATCGCGTGCGCGGGCAGCAGCACGCGGTGGCGCGGGGTCTCGTTGTCGTAGGCGAAGCCGGCGCCGGCGTCGGGCCAGCGTGGCGCGCCGATCTCGATGATGGCTTCGTCGCAGCGCAGCCAGTGCGTTGACGCATCCGCGGTCGCGGTCGCGCCCTGGCTGATCGGCAGATCGCCGCGGTAGGCGGGCGCCAACGGGTTGCACCACAGCGCGTGCTTGATATCGGTCAACAGCAGCTCCTGGTGCTGCTGCTCGTGGTGCAGACCCATCAGCAGCACCTGGCGCTGCGCCGGGGCGAACCGCGCGTCATCGATGCTGCGCAGCACGCGCGCATCCACCTGCTCGCGCCAGGCCAGTACCCCGTCCAGCGACGGGCGCGAGAGCAGGCCGCGCTGCGTGCGTGGACGCCGTTCGCCGGCGCCGACGTAGTAGCTGTTGAACAACACGTCCCAGCCGTCGGGAATGATTGACTGGTCTTCAAGCACGAAGCGCGCGAAGAACCAGGTGGTGTGCGCCAGGTGCCACTTGGCCGGGCTGGCGTCGGGCATGGACTGCAGCTGCGCGTCCTCCGCGCTCAGGGGCGCGGCCAGCGCGCGCGTGCGATCGCGGACCTCCGCATACAGGGCGCGCAGGCCCGGCATGGCGTCGGCCATGGTCGTCGCGGGCGCGCTGCTGGCCTGTGGGATCGGCATGGCCCGGAGCCTAGCACCGGCGGGTTTACGTCCAGGTGGAGGCGCCGGGAGAGTCGTCGATACTGCGCGCCCGTTCGCGGCTGAAGCCGCTCCTACAGCAGTGTCAGGCCGACCGGCTTCACGGCTGCGGTCGCTCGTCGGTTCACCTCGCCGGGCTTCCGCACAAAAAAGGCCCCGGCATTGCCGGGGCCCAGAGCGTGCCGCGTCATGCCGCGGTGCGCGTCAGCTGGCGTTCTTCAGCGCCATCTTGCGGTTGCGCATGATGTCGTGACACTCGACCACGCGCGGCATGTACTTCTGCGCGGCGGCCTTGGCCGCGGCCGGCGTGTCGCTGTCCTTGACGGTGTCCTGGAACGCGTGCATCAGGCGGTCCTCGAGTTCCTCGAGTTCGGCGACGTAGGCGTAGTCGGTATTGCCCATCGCGGCGCGTGCCTTGGCGTACACCTGCCGCATCGAGCCCACCATCGTGCCGTGGTCGGCCGGGTCGCCGCCGACCGCGGCCACGTCTGCGGTCAGGCCCGCGACGATGTCGCGCTTGTGCCCGGCCATCTGCTGGAACAGGGCGGCGAGTTCGGCGTTGTCGACCTTGCCGGCGGCCTCGGTATAGAAGTCGCTGCCGTCGCGCGCAATCTCGATCAGGTCGTTGAGGCTGTGCTGGATCTTCTTGTCGGTGTTCATCGGCTGTCTCCTGGAAAGTGGGACCTACTTTCCATGTGTCGCGATGAAGCGAGCGTGCAATCTGAACGTGGCTGCCATTTCGCGTTCACGTCGTACATCCCCGCTCGGCTTCACGTGGTCGTGCGCACACCGCTGCGAACGTCGGCAGCCCAAGTGAGGGCAAAGGCCGTGAAGCGCTACAAGTCGGCGGACGAGTCCGGAGTGGCCGCCTACGAGTGCGGGCCGGGCTGGATCATCATCCGCTTCCACCGCGGCGGTACCTACCGCTACGACGATCGCCACCCCGGGGCGCTGCAGGTGATGGAGATGCAGCGCCTGGCCGATTCCGGGGAGGGGCTGAACACCTATATCAACCAGCACGTCCGTGACGATTACGCGGAGCGGCTGGACTGAACGCGCGCAGTGGACCGGACCCACGCAGTTGGACAGGACGCTCAACGGCCCGGCCACGCTGGCGCAACGGGTGCGCAGCCGGACGGGGCGGAGGCGGGAGGGAGTCCCGGTCATCGGCGTTGCTGCGTTGGCGCGCGTGCAGCGGAAGCAACAGCGCACCGGCTTTGCTCCCTCCCCCGCCTGCGGGGGAGGGTTGGGGTGGGGGCAGGCCGAAGCCCCGTAGCCCGGGCCACCGCAGCGCCCCCGGGCAGAATGGTTGCCTGCCTGGCCTCAGCCCGCCAGCAACCGGTTCATCCGCTGCACGAATGCCGCCGGATCCGCCAGCGGTGCACCCGCGGCCAGCTGCGCCTGCTCCAGCAGCAGGTTGGCCATATCTCCCGCGCGCGCGTCGTCGTGTTCGCCCAGCAGCCTGCGCACCAGCGCGTGCTGCGGGTTGATCTCCAGCGTCGGCTTCTGCTCGGGCACGTCCTGGCCGGCCTCGCGCAGCAGGTGCGCCAGGTGCGGCGCCATCTCCCATTCCGACAGGGCCAGGCATGAAGGCGAATCGGTCAGCCGCGCCGACACGCGCACCGCGTCCACTTGGTCAGCAAGCAGCGACTTGATCCGCTCCAGCAGCGGCGCCGCGGCCTGCGTGGCTTCCTCCTGCTGGGCCTTTTCCGCCTCGTCCAGCGGCAGCTCGCCCTTTGCGATGTGCTTGAGCGGCTTGCCGTCGTACTCGCGCAGGTGGCCGAGCATCCACTCGTCGATGCGGTCCGACATCAGCAGCACTTCGATGTCGCGTGCGCGAAAGCCCTCCAGCTGCGGGCTGCCCACGGCGGCGCGATAGCCGTCCGCGGTGACGTACCAGATCGCGTCCTGGCCCTCGCCCATGCGCGCGACGTAATCGTCCAGCGACACGCTGCGCGCCTCGCCATCGCCCTTGGTCGAGGCGAACCGCAGCAGCTTGGCGATGCGCTCGCGGTTGCCGTGGTCCTCGACGATGCCTTCCTTGAGCGTATTGCCGAAGGCCTTGAGGAAGGCGGCGAACTTCTCGGGCTCGTCGCGCGCGAGCTTCTCGATCAGGTCCAGCACGCGCTTCACGCAGGCGCCCTTGATGCGCTCGAGCTGGCGATTGTGCTGCAGGATCTCGCGGCTGACGTTGAGCGGCAGGTCGTCGGCATCGACCACGCCGCGCACGAAGCGCAGGTAGTTGGGCAGCAGCTCCTCGGCGGCATCCATGATGAAGACGCGCTTGATGTAGAGCTTGAGCCCCTTGCGCTCGTCGCGCCCGCCCATCATCTGGTCGAAGGGCGCCTGCGAGGGGATGTAGAGCAGGGTGGTGAAGCTCTGGCTGCCTTCGACGCGGTTGTGCGACCAGGCCGCGGCGTCGTTGAAGTCGTGGCCGAGCGCCCGATAGAAGTTCTGGTATTCCTCGTCGCTGATCTCCGACTTCGGGCGCGTCCACAGCGCCGAGGCGTCATTGCACGTTTCCCAGCCGGGCGCGTCGTCGTTGTCCTCGCCCGACGCCTCTGGATCCTTGGGCATGCGGATCGGGAAGGCGACGTGGTCGGAATACTTGCGCACCAGCGAACGCAGCTTCCAGCCGTCGAGGAACTCGTCCTCGCCCTCCTTCAGATGCAGGGTGACGGTCGTGCCGCGCTGCGCGAGCGCCGCCGCTTCGAGCGTGTACTCGCCGCGGCCGTCGCTCTCCCAGCGCACGCCCGCCTCGGCCGGATCGCCGGCGCGGCGGGTAAGCACGGTGACGCGGTCGGCGACCACGAAGGCCGAGTAGAAGCCCACGCCGAACTGGCCGATCATGCGCGCGTCGGCCTTCTGTTCGCTGCCCATGGCCTCCAGGAAGCGGCGCGTCCCGGAGCTGGCGATGCTGCCGATGTTGGCCACCACCTCGTCGCGGCTCATGCCGATGCCGGTGTCGTGGATGGTGATCGTGCGCGCGTCCTTGTCCCAGCTCACGTCGATGCGCAGCTCGGCTTCGCCGGCCAGCAGGTCGGGCGTGGCGATGGACTCGAAGCGCAGCTTGTCGCAGGCGTCCGAAGCATTGGAGATCAGCTCGCGCAGGAAGATTTCCTTGTGCGAATACAGCGAGTGCGTCACCAGGTGCAGGACCTGGGCAACCTCGGCTTCGAACTTGCGCGTCTCAGTGGTGGTGTTCATGGAGGGCTCCCTCGCTTGGCCATGCAGGGGCGGGATATGCGTGCGATGGCGGCGAATTCAAGCGCAGGCTGGTCTCTTGTCGAACCGCGGGGAGGGGATTATCGTCCGCGCATGCCCCAGTCAACCGCCAGGCCCACTGTGCGCTGCAAGGCCAGGCTGCTGCGCCCGGCCACGCCGGCGAACGCCAGCTGGACCTTCCTGGTGCTGCCGGCGGCGGCAAGCGCGAAACTGCCTACGCGCAGCATGGTCAGCGTCGAGGGCGAGCTGGCCGGAGAACCGTTCCAGGCCACGCTGGAGCCCGACGGGCAGGGCAGCCATTGGCTAAAGGTCGAACGCGAGCTGCGCGAGGCGGCCGGCGTCGAGGCGGGCGACACGGTGCCGCTGGTACTCACGCCGGTGGCGCAGGAACCCGAACCAAAGCTGCCGCCGGACCTGCGCAAGGCGCTGGCTGGACACCCCGCCGCGCGCGCCACCTGGGACGACATCAGCGCGGTGGCGCGCCGCGACTGGATCCACTGGATCAGCTCGGGCAAGAAGGCCGAGACCCGGATCAAGCGCATCGCCACCGCCTGCGACAAGCTCGCCTCCGGCCAGCGCCGCGCCTGCTGCTTCGATCGTTCGGGCATGTACAGCAAGTCGATGGCGGCGCCGGTGGCGGCGGAGTAGCAGCCCACAACGCCCGCGTGTGCCGGTGGCAGGTTGCCGGTCGCCAGGCCGCCGGTCGCCAGGCCGCCGCATGCCATCGCCAACATCTCCTGTCATTTCGACCGCAGGGAGAAATCTCGGCAACGCATCGACCGGCAGCAGATTTCTCCCTGCGGTCGAAATGACAATTGACAGCAGCTTCTTCCCTGCGGTCGAAATGACAATCGGCAGCAGAATTCTCCCTGCGTCGAAATGACAGGGTCCTTGCCGCGGAGCCGGATCCCTTCCTGCGGTCGCAATGACAATGACCCCGCCGCCCGCTTGACGGCGCGTCGCCTGCAGCGGATGTTGTGCCGGCGCGGGACGCGCAGGGGGAAGGGGGATGCGTACATACGGGATGCTCCGGAAGGCCGCGGCCTTGCTGGTGCTGTGTTTCGCGAGCCTGGTCCAGGCCGCGCCGGTCATCGGCGAGCCGTCGCCGGTCGACCTGCTCGGCACGACCCCGGAAGGCGAGCAGATCCGCATCAGCGAGCATCGCGGCAAGGTGATGGTGGTGAGCTTCTGGGCGTCATGGTGCGGCTACTGCCGCAGGCAGTTCCCGCTGCTCGAGCATGTCCAGGACGCGGTCGGCCCCGCGCGGCTGCGCGTGGTGGTGGTGAACTACCAGGAGCCCGCGTCCGACTACCGCAGGATCCGTCGCACGCTGCGCAAATCGCCGGTGACCTGGACCCACGACAGCGATGGCGCGCTCTCCGACGTCTTTGGCGTGGACGGCGTGCCGTACATGCTCATCTTCGACAAGGCCGGTGATCTGGCCGCAGTGCGCGGCGGCTACTCGGAAGAGTCCGCGGCGCAGACGATCGCGATCCTCAACGAGCTGCTGGCCGAGCCCGATCCACGACCGGTGGCGCCGGCCGACGATGATGTCGTGGCGCCGCAGGCGTCGGCAGCCGGCGGCGCCTGAAGCCCGGCCGCAGTGGCCCTGGCCTGGTCGGTGCCGGTACGCGATACGCGCGTGCCGGACCTCATGTCGGTGCGGGCGAAGCGCGCAGCCGGGTTCGGTCAATCCAGCGCGAGCGCGACACGTCCCTCTGTTCCACCGTTCCCGTGCAAGCGGGAATCCATTTCCCCCGCACCTTCGGCGCCCTGGCGAGCTTGCGGCTGCGCACACGCCCCGCAACTCCTGTAGGAGCGGCTTCAGCCGCGAGCGATGCGGAGGCTTTCCGGTGTCCTGCTGTCGCGCGCTGGGCAAGTGGCGGCATAGGTATGGCGGGTATCCACGATGCTGATCGACTGTTCGCGGCTGAAGCCGCTCCTACAGGCGGATCGCGCGGTGAACGCGGCCGAACGCGTGGCGGATGCAGGGTGGATGGGATTTGCGCGCAGGCCGCGCGCAGGCTGATCCGCGCGGGCCTGCACGCGACGCTGCGCGCTCAGGCCGTCGGCTGGCCGGTGTGCGGGGTGTGGATCAGCGGGCCGAGGTCGAAGCCCTGCTGGCGTGCGATGGCGCAGTAGTGGTTGCGCGTCACTTCGTCGAGCGCGGGTTCGCGCGCCAGCAGCCACAGGTACTTGCGGTCGGGGCTGCCGACCAGCGCGACGGTGTAGGCCGGATCAAGCGCGATGATCCAGTAGTCGCCCTTGGTGAAGGGAATCCAGCGCAGCCCTTCCGGCAGGAAGGTGACCTCCAGCTTGCTGGCGGTGTCGTCGACGGCCGTGGCGCGGCCCACCGCCTCCTCCACCTTGCCGTCGCGGCGCATCCGGTTGCGCACCTCCACCGAGCCATCCCCTTCGAGCGTGTAGGTCGCCGAAACGTCGGTGCCGTCTTCCGGTTCGTGGCGCATGGGCAGGCGCGCGATCTCGTACCAGGTGCCCATGTAGCGGGCGATGTCGACGCTGGCGACAGTGCGCAGTTCGGCTTGGTCGGCCATGGGGGATCCTTGTTGAGACGGTTGGCAGGCAGCGGCAGGTATAGGCCCGGGGCGGTGAAGCATCCGTCGCGCCGCCGATCGGGCACGCGCCGAGCGGGTTCAGTCGCCCGCCGGTGACCGCGCTGCTTCGGTGCCTGCAGCGGTTTCGGCCGCTTCCGCGGCAGCAAGCTCGTCCAGCCCTGCCTCGGCGCCGGGTGATGTTGTATCCGAGGCGTCCGGTCCCGGCGCACCGGACGGCTGCGGTACCGCGCGATCCTCGCGCGACAGGTCGGCGCGCAGGCGCGGCAGCGCCTGCGGATGACAGCGCTCGAGGTAGGCGATCATGCGCTCGCGCACCACGCAGCGCAGGTCGAACAGCTCGCCCGAGTTGCCTGCGCTGACCAGCAGGCGCACCTGGATGGTGTGCTCGCTGGTTTCGGTGACCTGGGCCACGCACACGCGGCCGTCCCAGCGCGCGTCGTCCTCGCAGATGCGCTGTAGCTCGGCGCGTACGTCCGCCATCGGCGTGCGGTAATCCAGCCACAGGAAGGCGGTGCCCAGCAGCTGCGCGCTGGTGCGCGTCCAGTTCTGGAACGGGTTCTCGATGAACCACTGCAGCGGCACCACCAGGCGGCGTTCGTCCCAGACCCGCACCACCACGTAGGTGCTGGTGATCTCCTCGATGCGGCCCCACTCGCCTTCCACGATCACCACGTCGTCGAGCCGGATTGGCTGTGCCAGCGCGATCTGCAGGCCGGCGATGAGGTTGCCGAACACCGGTTTGGCGGCGATGCCGGCAACCAGGCCGATGATGCCGGCCGAGGCCAGCAGGGTGGCGCCGATCTGCCGGATCGCCGGGAACGTCATCAGCGCCAGCGCCACGCCGACCAGGATGATCGCGCCCTGGATCACGCGTGCGATCACCCGCGTCTGCGTCTGGATGCGGCGCGCGGCGAGGTTGTCCTCGATGTCGACCGGGTGTTCGCGCAGGATCCGCGCCTGCAGTGCATCGACCGCGCGCACCGCAAGCCAGACCGCGCACAGCAGCACGCCGATGCCGAGCCAGTGCTGCAGCCCCGCGATGGCCTCGCCCGGCAGCGGCGTGTACCGGATCGCGATCGCCAGGAACAGCAGCGGCAACGCAACAGCCGCGGGCACGACGATCACCCGTACCACGCGCGCGAATGTGTGCGTATCGACGTGCCTGCGCGCGCGCCGCGCGATGCCAAGCAGCACCAGGCGCACCACCAGGCCCAGCAGCAGCGCCACCAGCAGTGGCCACACAACCGCGATGGCCAATTGCCAGTCGGACATCATCACTCCTCCAGTCACGGCAATCGCGCAGGCTCGCACACGTGCCGTATACAAGGCGTCGAACGCGCGTCGTTCGCATTGCGCGCCGCGCTGCGCTAGCGTGACGCACCGTCACGAGGAGACAGACGCCATGCGCAGCGTCATGCACCACGACTTTGGCGATCCGGCCCAGGTCCTCGTCGCGAACGACAGTCCCGTGCCCGAGCCCGGACCCGGCGAGGTGCGCGTGCGCATGCGCCTGGCGCCGATCCACAACCACGACCTGATCACCGTCCGCGGCCAGTACGGCTGGAAGCCGGAGCTGCCTGCCATCGGCGGCAGCGAAGGATTCGGCGTGGTCGATGCGCTGGGAGAAGGTGTCGACGGCATCGCGGTCGGCCAGCGCGTGACCGCCGCCTCCGGCCACGGGACGTGGGCGGAGTATTTCGTGGCCTCCTCGCGCATGCTGGTGCCGATCCCCGATGCGATCGAAGACGAACTGGCCGCGCAGCTGGTGGCGATGCCGCTCAGTGCGCTGATGCTGCTCGAGTTCCTGGTCGTGGAGCCCGGCCAGTGGATCGTGCAGAACGCGGCCAACGGCGCGGTCGGCAAGACGCTGGCGATGCTGGGGGCCGCGCGCGGCGTCCACGTGTTGAGCCTGGTGCGGCGCGAAACCGGCGTCGAGGAGATGGCCTCGCTGGGCATCGACAACGTGGTGTGCACCGCAAGCGGGGATTGGCGTGACGCGGCAAGGGCGCTGCTGGGCAAGGGCCGCGCGCGTGCGGCGGTGGATTCGATCGGTGGCCAGGCCAGCGCCGAACTGGTTGCGCTGCTTGGCGACGAGGGCGTGCTGGTGTCGTTCGGCTCGATGGGCGGCGAGCCGATGGTCATTCCATCCGGCGACATGATCTTTCGCCACCTCGTGGTCAAGGGCTTCTGGGGCAGCAAGACCAGCCGCGAGATGCCCGCCGCGCACAAGCGGGCGCTGCTGGCCGAACTGGTGCAGCGCGCGGCCAGCGGCGAACTGCGCCTGCCCGTGGACGGCATCTACGGGCTGGGGCAGGCCGCCGAAGCCGCTGCCGCAAGCCAGCGCCCGGGTCGGGCCGGCAAGGTGTTGTTGCGCGGTTGAGTCGCGCGATGCCCGCCTATCCGGCGGTCACCGTTTCGAGAATGCGCTTGCCGGTGGCGATGTTCTCGGCCTGTTCTGCCGCTTCCGCGCCCGCCGCATGCACGCTGCCGCAGCGCGCCGCCATCAGCGGGCAGTGTTCGGACATGTAGTCGATCTCGAGGTTGAGCCGCTCGAGCAGGAAATCGACGAAGGCGCGCACCTTGGGTGACTGGCCGTGCCCGCGCGGGAACACCGCGTTGAACTCGTAGTCGCCGCCGGTCCAGCCGGCCAGCACGCGCTTGACCGCACCGTGCTCGACCGCCGGCTTGACCATGACGTCGGCGCCGATGATCAGGCCTTCGCCGCACAGCAGCGCGCCCTTGAGCGCGGCCGGGTCGTTGACCACCAGGATCGGGTTGATCGGGAACTGCTGGCGGCCGTTGCCGTCGTCCAGCGTCCACGCATAGCCCTGGCCGTGGCGATGCTTGGGCATCGCCAGCGTGCGGTGGTACTGCAGCTCGTCCGGATGCAGCGGCTCGCCGTAGCGCTCGATGTAGGCGTTGCCGGCGTAGACCTGCGTGTGCAGCGTGCCGAGCCGGCGCGCGACGAAGCTCGAATCGGGCAGTGGGCCGAGCCGCAGCGCGACGTCGATCTCGCCGGCGATCATGTCCAGCGGTTCGTTCGACAGGATCATCTCCACGCGCACTTCCGGATGGCGCATGTGGAACTCGCCCAGCAGCGGCGCGATCTTGTCGATCCCGATGGAGTACGGCGCGGTGAACCGCAGCCATCCGCGCGGGCCAGCCTGCAGCTGGTTGACCGCGCTCTCGGCCTCGTTGAGGTCGCGCGCGATCCGCTGCGAGTGCTCGAAGTACACGTTGCCGGCCTCGGTCAGCCCCAGCTTGCGCGTGGTGCGATGGAGCAGCTGCGCGCCCAGGCGCGATTCAAGCTCCTGCACCTTGCGGCTGACCGTGGTCTTGGGAAGACGCAGCGATTTCGCCGCACCCACGAAACTGCCGTGCTCGACCACCTTGACGAAGATCAGGGTGTCGTTGAGATCGTGCGTCATTGCCGTCTCCTGCGTTACATCGGTTGATTGGCCCACCTGCTGGACAATTATTCCCTTAATTGCGGACTAATCAAGTCCTGATTCGAAGCGCAGGATGTGCGCCATCCCCGCTGATGGACCGCCGCCATGCACGCCGCGCCGCGCCGCCACCTGTCCCACGCCAGCCTCCTGATGCTGCTGGCCGTCGACCTGCTCGCATTGAGCTCTCTTGTTATCGATCAATGGCTTGCGATTGGTCGTGGCTGGAGTTGGGTGCTCGGTGCAGCGCTCACCCTGGTCCTGCTGCCGGCCCTGCTGGGGCTGGTCGACCGGGTGTTCGTGGCGGCCCGTACGGCCAGGAATATCCCGATCGCGGGAGGAACATTCCCGTGAGCGGGATAATCGATTCCGGGACAATGGCCCGCGCCCTGGTCGTGCTGGGCGCCGGCGGTACCGTTGGTGCCGGCGTGGTCGAGGCGGCGCTGGATTCGGGCCGCGCCGTGGTCGCGGTCGGCATGGACGAAGGCGCGCGCCACGCGTTGCTGGCTGGCCGGGCGCAGGCGCGGCTCATCGCGATCGACGCGGCCATCGGCAGCGATGCCGATGCCGCCGTGCTTGCGCTGCGGTTGCGCGCGCTGCATATCCGGATCGACGGGGTGATCGCCAGCCTCGCCGGCGTGCATCCCTGCGGCCGGCTGATGGACGAGCCGGCCGAGGTGCTGCAGCGCACGCTCGACCAGGACCTGCTGCCGCACCTGTTCGCCGCCCGCCACCTGCTGCCGCTGCTGGCTGACGACAGCGCCGGCTACGTGCTGGTCGGCGGGCCCGGCGGGCGCTATCCCTGGGCCGGCTACGGCCACTGTTCGATCGCGGCCGCCGCGCTGCGGATGATGGCGCGCGTGCTGCACGACGAAGCCGGGCGCCAGGGACAGCGCGTACAGCTGCTGTCGATGGACGCGCCGCTCGGCGCGAAGGCCGCGACCGAAGCCGTTGCACTCGGGCATCGCGCGCTGGCCATGCTCGAGGCCGCGCGCCGCAGCTGCCCCGCGCCGATCGTCGACTACGCCGCGTCGCCTGCCTCCGGCGTCATCGCCAGCGCAGCGGCATCCACTGCATCGTCGCCGGCAAGACGCCAGCGCGCGCATGCGGCCAGTCCCGCCGACGTGCTGCCCGCACGCGACCTGCGCGCCGCGCGCGCACTGCTCGGCGCCATTGAATTCCCCACGTCTCCAGGAAGCTTCCACGATGAACACCGCTGATCGCCACATGATCGCCGCCGCCCGCCGCCTGCACGGCATGCGCCTGGTCCCCGTCCTGCTTGCCGCCGCGCTTGCCGTGGCCTGCAGCAGCAACGCCTCGCCCGGCGACGGCGCGCCGCCCGCGCCCGAGGTCAGCGTCGCCCAGGTCATCGCCAGGCCGGTGCAGCAATGGGACGACTTCACCGGCCGCCTCAGCGCGGTGGAGACCGTCGAATTGCGCCCGCGCGTGAGCGGCTACGTGCATCGCGTGGCCTACGACGAAGGGCAGGTGCTGGGCAAGGGCGACCTGCTGTTCGAGATCGATCCGCGCCCCTACCGCGCCGCGCTCGATCGCGCCCAGGCCGAGCTGGAGCGGGCGCGCAGCGAAGCCAAGCTGGCCAGCGCGCAGAACGTGCGCGCACAGGCGCTGGTGGAGGCGCGTGCGATCTCGCGGGAAGAGTTCGAGACGCGCAATGCCGCCACCGCCCAGGGCAATGCGTCGGTGCGTGCCGCCGAGGCCGCGGTCGCCGCGGCGCAGCTGGACCTGCAGTTCACCCAGGTGCGATCGCCGATCGACGGCCGCGCCGGTCGCGCGATGGTGACGGTCGGCAACCTCGCCCAGGCCGACGCCACCCTGTTGACCACGGTGGTCTCGCACGATCCGGTGCACGTGTACTTCGAGGCCGACGAGCAGACCTGGCTGCGCTACAGCCGCGCGGCGCGCGACGGTGAGCGCGCCGGTTCGGACAGTGCGGTCCGCGTCGGCCTGGCCGGCGAGGATGGCTATCCGCATGCGGGCACGGTCGACTTCGTCGACAACCGCGTCGATCCGGCCACCGGCACGATCCGCGCGCGCGCGGTGCTGCGCAATCCCGACGGGCTGTTTACGCCCGGGATGTTTGCGCGCGTCCAGCTCGAGGGCGGCGCCAGGTTCGACGCGCTGCTGGTCGACGACAAGGCGGTGATGACCGACCAGGACCGCAAGTACGTCTACGTGCTGGGCGAGGGCGACACCGCGCAGCGCCGCGACGTGGTGCTCGGTCGCGTGGTCGACGGCCTGCGCGTGGTGCAGTCGGGCCTGGAGCCGGAAGACAAAGTGATCGTCAACGGCCTGCAGAAGGTGTTCATGCCGGGCATGCCGGTGGCAGCGACGCAGGTGGCGATGGAGGCGCCGAAGGCGGCCGCCGAAAGCGTGGCAAGCACCCGCTAGTCACTGCTTTTCACTCCCTCCTCCGCGCAGCGGGGGGTGAGGGAAGCCTGCTTGCACGGCATGCCGTGCAGGCTGCCCGAACGACCGGCGCGCTGCGCCGGACCGGACGGACCGGGGTGGGGGTGCTCTGCGCTTCAACGAAAGGCAAAAGCGCCCCCCTCCCAACCTCCCCCGTCCGCTGTGCGGACAGAGGGAGGAGCAGACGCTACTGCGCATGCAGTACCCCGTTCCCCGGGCCGTTCCCCTCGGCCCGTCCGGCTGGCGGTCTTCCCGATCCCCTCCCCAGGGAAGGCCGCCGGACCGGTTTTTCCAACCAAGGCCGCGCTCCGCGCGGCGGTCGCGGCCCCGCCGCAAGGACACGCCCCATGGACTTCTCCAGATTCTTCATCGATCGCCCGATCTTCGCCGCCGTGCTGTCGATCGTGATCTTCGCCGCTGGCCTGATCGCGATCCCGCTGCTGCCGATCGGCGAGTACCCCGAAGTGGTGCCGCCCTCGGTGGTGGTGCGCACGGTCTATCCCGGCGCCAACCCCAAGGTGATCGCCGAAACGGTGGCCACGCCGCTGGAGGAAGCCATCACTGGCGTCGAGGACATGATGTACGTGAAGTCCGTCGCCGGCTCCGACGGCGTGCTGCAGCTCACCGTCACCTTCAAGCCCGGCACCGATCCGGACGAGGCCACGGTCAAGGTGCAGAACCGCGTCTCGCAGGCGCTGGCGCGGCTGCCCGAAGACGTGCGCCGCCAGGGCGTGACCACGCAGAAGCAGTCGCCGGTGTTCCTGATGGTGGTGCACCTGACATCGGAGGATGGCCGCTACGACTCGCTGTACCTGCGCAACTACATGCGCCTGCACGTGCGCGACGAACTCTCGCGCATCGACGGTGTCGGCGACGCGCAGCTGTTCGGCGGCGGCGACTACGCGATGCGGCTGTGGCTGGATCCGGACAAGGTCGCCTCGCGCGGACTCACCGCCGGCGACGTGCTGCGCGCGGTGCGCGAGCAGAACGTGCAGGTCTCGGCCGGCCAGCTTGGCGCCGAGCCGATGGCCAACGGCAGTGATTTCCTGCTGCCGATCAATGCCCGCGGCCGTCTGGAAAGCGTCGAGGAATTCGGCGACATCGTGCTGGAGGCCGGCGCCGGCGGCGAGATCGTGCGCCTGCGCGACGTCGCCCGCATCGAGCTGGCCGCCGGCGACTACACCCTGCGCGCGCGCCTGGACGGCAAGAACGCCGCGGCGATCGGCATCTTCCAGGCACCGGGCGCGAACGCGCTGGAGATCCGCGATTCGGTGGTGGCGAAGATGGACGAGCTGCGTCCGAGCCTGCCGCCGGGCGTGGAGATCCAGTCGATCTACGACACAACGGTGTTCGTGCGCGATTCGATCCGGTCGGTGATCACCACCCTGCTCGAGGCCACCGCGCTGGTGGTGCTGGTGGTGATCCTGTTCCTGCAGACCTGGCGTGCCTCGATCATCCCGCTGCTGGCGGTGCCGGTGTCCATCGTGGGCACGTTCGCGGTGCTGCACCTGCTGGGCTATTCGATCAACACGCTGACCCTGTTCGGGCTGGTGCTGGCGATCGGCATCGTGGTCGACGACGCGATCGTGGTGGTGGAGAACGTCGAACGGCACATCGAACTCGGAGCGACGCCGCTTGAAGCCGCGCACCTGGCGATGAAAGAGGTGTCCGGGCCGATTATCGCCATCGCCCTGGTGCTGTGCGCGGTATTCGTGCCGATGGCCTTCCTGGACGGCGTGACCG
The DNA here is from genome assembly GCF_054072655.1 of Luteimonas sp. A482. Taxonomy (NCBI): domain Bacteria; kingdom Pseudomonadati; phylum Pseudomonadota; class Gammaproteobacteria; order Lysobacterales; family Lysobacteraceae; genus Luteimonas; species Luteimonas sp. A482. The sequence goes on along the minus strand of NZ_JBSVRO010000003.1, from coordinate 245,300 downwards.
GCCAGTTCTACAAGCAGTTCGCGGTCACCATCGCGATCTCGACCGTGATCTCGGCGATCAACTCGCTGACGCTCTCCCCGGCGCTGGCGGCCAAACTGCTCAAGCCGCATGGCGCCGAAAAGGATGCGCCCTCGCGCGTGATCGACCGACTGTTCGGCTGGATCTTCCGTCCCTTCAACCGCTTCTTCAACCGCAGCTCGCAGCGCTACGAGAGCTCGGTGGCGCGTGCGCTGGGGCGGCGCGGCGCGGTGTTCGTGGTCTACCTGGTGCTGCTGGCGGGCGCGGCGCTGATGTTCAAGGTGGTGCCGGCAGGCTTCATTCCGGTGCAGGACAAGCTGTATCTGATCGCCGGGGTCAAGATGCCGGAGGGCGCCTCGATCGAGCGCACCGATACGGTGATGAAGAAGATGGCGCAGATCGCCATGGAGATCGACGGCATCGAGCACGAGATCGCGTTCCCGGGCCTCAACCCGCTGCAGTTCACCAACACCCCCAACAACGGCGTGGTGTTCTTCACCCTGGCGCCGTTCTCGGAGCGCTCGCGCAGCGCCGAGGAGATCTCCGCCGAGCTCAACCAGAAGCTTGGCGCGATCCAGGAAGGCTTCACCTTCGCCTTCATGCCGCCGCCGATCCAGGGGCTGGGCAACGGATCGGGCTGGTCGCTGTTCGTCGAGGACCGCACCCGGTTGGGATACGGCGCGCTGCAGGACGCGGTGCAGGCCTTCCAGGGCGCGGCCGCGCAGACGCCGGGGCTGGGCTATCCGATCACCAGCTACCAGGCCAACGTGCCGCAGCTCGATGCGGAGGTCGACCGGGTCAAGGCCAAGGCCCAGGGCGTGCCGCTGACCGAGCTGTTCGACACCCTGCAGACCTACCTCGGCTCGGCCTACGTCAACGACTTCAACATGTTCGGCCGCACCTGGCAGGTGATCGCGCAGGCCGACGGGCAATTCCGCGACCAGGTCGAGGACATCGGCAACCTGCGCACGCGCAATGCCGCCGGCGACATGGTGCCGATCGGCGCGATGGTGAGCGTGCACCAGACCTATGGCCCCGATCCTGTGATCCGCTTCAACGGCTATCCCGCCGCCGACCTGATGGGCGAGGCCGACCCCCGCGTGCTGTCCTCGGGCGAGGCGATGGCCAGGGTGACCGAACTGGCGCAGCAGGCGCTGCCGACCGGGATGGACATCGGCTGGAGCGACCTGAGCTACCAGCAGGCCAGCCAGGGCGGCGCGGCGCTGGTGGTGTTCCCGCTGGCGGTGCTGCTGGCCTTCCTGGTGCTGGCCGCGCTGTACGAAAGCTGGACCCTGCCGCTGGCGGTGATTCTGATCGTGCCGATGACCATCCTGTCCGCACTGTTCGGCGTGTGGCTGGCCGGCGGCGACAACAACGTCTTCGTGCAGGTCGGCCTGGTGGTGCTGATGGGGCTGGCGTGCAAGAACGCGATCCTGATCGTCGAGTTCGCCCGCGAGCTGGAGATGCAGGGCAAGGGCATCGTCGAATCCGCCCTGGAAGCCAGCCGCCTGCGCCTGCGCCCGATCGTGATGACCTCGGTGGCCTTCATCGCCGGCACGGTGCCGCTGGTGCTGTCCAGCGGCGCGGGCGCGGAGGTGCGTTCGATCACCGGCGTCACGGTGTTCGCAGGCATGCTCGGCGTCACCATCTTCGGCCTGTTCCTGACGCCGGTGTTCTATGTCGCCCTGCGCAAGCTGGCCAACAAGCCGCTGGTCTCGCATGCGCCAGCGCACGCCGCGCCGATGGCTGCGCGGATCGACGCATGAGCCATTGATATCCGGATCCGGTGCGCCATGCGCGGGCCGGGTCCAACACTGATACGACGCCGCGGCCCGCCGCGGCCTGCCATTCCCCAAGCCAAGGACAACACAGATGAACACCACTTCCCGCATCGCCCTGGTCACCGGCGCCACCCGCGGCATCGGCCTGGAGACCGTGCGCCAGCTTGCCCAGTCCGGCGTGCACACCCTGCTGGCCGGCCGCAATCGCGAGCGGGCCGTCGAAGCCGCCTTGGCCCTGCAGTCGCAGGGCCTGCCGGTGGAGGCGATTGCGCTTGACGTCAGCGACGAAGCCAGCATCGCGGCGGCCGTGGCCGAGGTGGAGCGCCGGCACGGCCGGCTCGACATCCTGGTCAACAACGCCGGCATCGCGCTCGACGACTGGGACAAGTCGCCGTCGCAGCAGTCGCTCGGGGTGTGGCGCGAAACCTTCGAGACCAACCTGTTCGGCCTGGTCGCGGTCACCCTGGCCTTCCTGCCGCTGCTGCAGCAATCGCCGGCGGCGCGCATCGTCAACGTATCCAGCGTGCTGGGTTCGGTTGCGCTGCAGTCCGATCCGGAGTCGGTGTACTACGCCATCAAGGTGCCGGCCTACAGCGTGTCCAAGACCGCCGTGAACGCATGGACGGCCCAGCTCGCGCACGAACTGCGCGACAGCCGCATCAAGGTCAATGCGATCCATCCGGGCAACGTGAAGACCGAGATGAACCCCGGCGCGGAACTGGATGTCACCGAAGGTGCGAAGAGCAGCGTGCAGATGGCACTGCTGGCTGCGGATGGTCCGAGCGGCACCTTCAGCCATCTCGGGGAGACGCTGCCATGGTAAGGCGCCTCGTCATGGGCACGCTGGCTGCCGCGCTGCTTTCTGCGTGCGCGGTTGGACCGGACCACGTGCGGCCGCATGTGGTCGTACCCGAACGTTTCGGCGCCGGCGACCTCGCCGCGGACAGCCCCGCCACCGCGCCGGCTGCGCTGACCGCCTTCGACGATGCCTTCCTGCAGGGCCTGGGCGATCCGCTGCTGGCGCAACTGGTGGACGAGGCGCTGCACGCCAACCACGACCTGCGCATCACGCTGGCGCGCCTGGACCGCGCCAACGCCCTGCTGCGCAGGACCCGCTTCGATGCCCTGCCCACCATCACCGCCCAGGGCGAGGCGGCCGACGTGCGCAGCAGCGCCGACCAGGCGCCGGGCGTGCCGCGCGCCGCGCGCGACGGCGAGCAGTGGAATGCCGGCATCGCCGCGGGCTGGGAGCTGGACCTGTTCGGCCGCGTGCGCCGCGGCATCGAGGCCGGGAGCGCCGAAGCCGGCGCCAGCGCGGCCGACCTGCGCGCGCTGCAGGTGGCCGTCGCCGGCGAGGTCGCGCGCACCTGGGTCGAGCTGCGCGGCACCCAGGAGCGGCTGCGCGTCGCCCGCGCCAATCGCGACAACCAGCAGCGCACCTTCGACCTGGTGCAGGCGCGGCTGGACGCCGGCGCCGGCACCGACTTCGATACCGCCAGGGCCAGCGCCCAGCTGGAAACCACCGCGGCCCGGATCCCGGCGCTGGAAGCGCAGGCGCAGGTGGCGATGCACCGGCTGGCGGTGCTGAGCGGACGCGACCCGGGGGCGCTCGTGGCCATCCTCGCGCCGCCGCGGCCGCTGCCGACCCTGCCGCCGCGCATCGATGCCGGTGCCCCCGGCGAACTGCTGCGCGTGCGCCCCGACGTGGCCGCCGCCGAGGCGCGCCTGCACGCCGCCACCGCGCGCATCGGCGTGGCGACCGCCGACCTGTTCCCGCGCTTCACCCTGGGCGGGCTGATCGGCAGCCAGGCAATCGACGGCAGTGCGCTGTTCGAACGCGACAGCGAAACGCGCATCGTCGCGCTGGGCATCGACTGGTCGTTCCTCGACATCGGCCGCGTGCGCGCCCGCATTGCCGCGGCCAATGCCGAGGCCGAGGGTGAACTCGCGCGCTACCAGCAATCGGTGCTGCTGGCGCTGGAGGACACCGAGAACGCACTGGTGCGCCACGCTCGCGCGCGCAGCGAGGACGCGCACCTGGAGCGCGCCGCGATCGACGCCGCGCAGGCCGCGCAGCTGGCCCGGGTGCGTTTCGAGGCCGGCGCGTCCGGCCTGCTCGAAGTGCTCGATGCCGAACGCGTGCAGCTGCAGGCGCAGGATGCCTTCGCCGATGGCCGCACCCGCAGTGCAAGCAGCGCGGTGGCGCTGTATCGCGCGCTGGCCGGAGGCTGGCCGCAGGTGGTGCCCGAGCGCGAGCGGATTGCCGGACGGCGCTGAGCGCCGGGCTATGGCCTGGTCGCCGGGTCGCGCCTGCAGACGCTGCCACAGGTCACCGCACGATCTGCTGTCGCCAGGCCCCGGGCTGGTGGCGCGCTACCATGTGCGGCCCGATCGACGACCCTGAGGAGCCCGCCCGTGAACGAATCCGACGACGCCCGCCACGGCGTATCGCGCGCGGATGCCGAGGACGCGGTGCGCACCCTGCTGCGCTGGGCCGGCGAGAATCCGCAGCGCGAAGGCCTGCTCGACACGCCCAAGCGCGTGGTCAAGGCCTATGGCGAGTGGTTCAGCGGCTACGCGCTCGATCCGGACGAATACCTGGGGCGCACCTTCGAGGAAGTGGCCGGCTACGACGAGATGATCGTGCTGCGCGACATCGAATTCGAAAGCCACTGCGAGCACCACATGGCGCCGATCATCGGCCGCGTGCACGTGGGCTACCTGCCCGACGGCAAGGTGGTAGGCATCAGCAAGCTGGCGCGCGTGGTCGATGCTTACGCCAAGCGCTTCCAGGTGCAGGAGAAGATGACCGCGCAGATCGCCGGCTGCATCCAGCGCGTGCTGGCGCCGCACGGGGTCGGCGTGGTGGTCGACGCCAGCCACGAATGCATGACCACCCGCGGCGTGCACAAGCGCGGGGTGAGCATGGTCACCTCGACCATGCTCGGCAGTTTCCGCGAGGACGCGCGCACGCGTGCGGAATTCCTGCGCTTCATCGAAACCGGCGGCGGCCGCCGCTGATGGCCGGCTGCCCCTGCGGCAGCGGCCATGATTACGACGGGTGCTGCGGGCCGCTGCATGCAGGCGCACCCGCACCCGCGGCCGATGCGCAGGCGCTGATGCGCTCGCGCTACAGCGCCTACGTGCGCGAGGACGCCGCCTACCTGCTGCGCACATGGCACCCATCGACGCGTCCGGACGCGCTGGCCTTCGACGACCCGCGCCCGACCTGGCTGAAGCTCGAAGTGCTGCGCCACCTCGTGACCGGCGAAGACACGGCCGAGGTCGAGTTCATCGCCCGCTACCGCGTCGGCGGCGGCAGCGCGGTACGCATGCGCGAGCACAGCCGTTTCCTGCGCGAGGACGGGCACTGGTACTACCTGGATGCGGTCGAGCACTGAGCCCGGCGCGCGCCGCGCCGGCGATCGCCATGAACGCGCAGCAACCGCGCCGCGCCCGCGCATGAAGGAGTGGACGCGCGCCGATATCCTGCACGGCCCACCCGCGCAGGTGCCCGCATGTCCCGCACATCCGTTGCCGACCGTCGACCCGCTGCGGCGCTCCGCGTCGCCGCCTTCGCCCTGGGCTGCACGCTGCCCGCGATGACGCTGGCGCAAGCGCCGGTTCCGGTATCCGTGCCAGTGACGACGCCTGTGCCGGCGTCGCAAGCCGCTCCGGCACCGCAGGCCGTCCCCGCCCCGAGCGCCGCGCCGGCATCTGAAGCCGCCCCACCGCAGCAGGCGACTCCGGCGCAGCAAATCGCGCCCGCCAGCGACCCCGAATACACCGCCTGCGTCGTCAACCGCCTGCGTCCGCAGGCCGTCGCGCGCGGCATCCCGGGCGAGGCCTTCGACCGCTACATGGCGGGGATCACGCCCGACCGCAGCGTGCTCGACCTGCTCGACGCGCAGCCCGAGTTCACCACGGCGATCTGGGACTATCTGGCCGGCCTAGTCGACGAGGAACGCGTGACCGACGGCAAGGCCATGCTCGACACGCACCGGGAGCTGCTTGCGCGGGTCGCGGCCGAATACGGCGTCGACGCCGCAACCGTGGTCGCGGTGTGGGGCGTGGAGAGCGACTACGGCCGGGTGTCGGGCAAGCGGCCGCTGCTGCAGTCGCTGTCGGTGCTGTCGTGCTTCGGCCGGCGCCAGGAGTTCTTCCGCGGCGAGTTCCTCGCCACGCTCAAGCTGCTGCACGATGGCGACCTGCGCGATCCCGGCATCACCGGGTCCTGGGCCGGCGCGTTCGGCCACACCCAGTTCATGCCGACCACCTACGCGCGGATCGCGGTCGATTTCGACGGCGACGGGCGCCGCGACCTGGTCACCAGCGTTCCCGATGCGCTCGCCTCCACCGCCAACTACCTCAAGCGCAGCGGCTGGCAGACGGGACGGCCCTGGGGTTACGAGGTCAGGCTTCCGGGTGGCTTCGATACCGCGCTGGCCGGACGCACCAGCCGCCGCCCGCTGTCGGACTGGGTCGCGCGCGGCGTGACCCGGGTGGACGGCAGCGCGATCGCGCCCTCCGACGCGCGCAGCGCGATCGTGCTGCCTGCCGGGCGCAGCGGACCGGCGTTCCTGGTGTTCCGCAACTACGACGCGATCTATTCCTACAACGCCGCCGAAAGCTACGCGCTGGCGATCGCCACGCTGGCCGACCGCCTGCGCGGCGGCAGCGGGCTGGCGACGCCCTGGCCGACCGACGATCCGGGCCTGTCGCGCGCGCAGCGTCGGGAACTGCAGACCCTGCTGCTCGCGCGCGGCCACGCCATCGGCGAGGTCGACGGCATGGTCGGCACCGCCACGCGCCGCGCGATCCGCGACGAGCAACAGCGCCTGGGCCTGCAGCCTGCGGACGGCCGCGCCGGCCTACGCATCCTCAAGGCGCTGCGCGCGGGGCCCTGACGGCGCGCTCTGCTCCCTCCCCCGCATGCGGGGGAGGGTTGGGGTGGGGGCAGGCCGATCGCCGCGTCACTTGACGCGCGCTTCGCGCGCCCCTCATCCCGGCCTTCCCCGCACGCGGGGGAAGGAGAAGAGCGCCTGCCGCACGTCGCGAGCGGACTCATCCGGGGCCCATCACCCCGCCCCTCCTGGTTGATTGGCCGATAATGCGCGCCCCCATTCCCGGCCCGCCTGCGTGAGCGAACCGACAATTGTCCGGCGCAAGGCCGCGCTGGTCTTCATCTTCCTGGTCGTGCTGATCGACGTGCTGGCGTTCGGGCTGATCATCCCCGTGCTGCCACACCTGGTCGAGGAATTCACCGGCAGCACCGCGCGCGCGGCGCTGTGGATCGGTGTGTTCGGCACGGTGTTCGCCGCAGTCCAGTTCATCTCCTCACCGATCCAGGGCGCGCTGTCGGACCGCTACGGACGCCGCCCGGTGATCCTGCTTTCGTGCCTGGGCCTGGGCCTGGACTTCGTGATCATGGCGCTGGCGCCATCGCTGTGGTGGCTGCTGCTGGCGCGCGTGTTCTCGGGCGCGTTTTCCGCCAGCTTCAGCACCGCCAACGCCTATGTCGCCGACATCGTCCCGGCCGACGCGCGGGCCAGGAGCTACGGCATGATCGGCGCTGCGTTCGGCGTGGGTTTCACCATCGGCCCGGTGCTCGGCGGCTGGCTGGGCGAGGTCGACCTGCGCCTGCCGTTCTGGTTCGCGGCGGGGCTGGCCCTGCTCAACTTCTGCTACGGCCTGTTCGTGCTGCCCGAGTCGCTGCCGCCGCAATCGCACGCCAAGCGCTTCGACTGGCGCGCGACTCATCCGTATGCGGCGATCCTGCTGATCGGACGCTACCCGGCGATCATCGGACTGGCGGCGGTGGTGTTCATCGCCAACCTCGCGCACTACGTGTATCCCAGCGTGTTCGTGCTGTTTGCCGACGTGCGCTTTGGCTGGGGGCCGTGGCAGGTGGGCTGGGTGCTGTTCCTGGTCGGCGTGTGCAGCGTGATCGTCAACGTGGCGGTGGTCGGGCGCGTGGTGCGCGCGCTGGGCGAGCGGCGCGCGCTGATCCTCGGCCTGTGCTGCGGCACCTTGGGCTTCGTGGTCTATGCGTTTGCGGGGCAGGGCTGGATCTTCCTGCTCGGGTTGCCGGTGAGCGCGCTGTGGGCGATCGCCTCGCCGGCCAGCCAGGCGCTGATCACGCGCCAGGTCGAAGCGGACATGCAGGGCCGCATCCAGGGCGCGTTGATGAGCCTGGTATCGGTGGCCGGCATCATCGCGCCAATCTCCTTCGCCAGCGTGTTCGGCCTGTTCATCGGCGAACGTGCGCCGGTGGCGTTCGCAGGCGCGCCCTGGCTGCTGGCCGCGATGCTGCTGGCCACGGGCGCGCTGATCGCGTGGCGGCATGCGCCGCGCAACACGGCAGCACCGGCCGAAGAGGCGACAGGCTGAAACACCGGCCCCGCGCACGTTTGCGCGCAGGGCCGGGCAGTGGACTCAACCGCAGTTGAGAGACTGGATCACGCCGGCGGCGTCGGTGTGGATGTTCAGACGGTCCTCGCGGAAATCCATCGTGGCCGCATCGTCCGGGCCGAGCACGCGCACGCTGGTGGCGCCGCTGTCGGCGGTGGCCTTGGCGGTGACCGTTTCGGTGGCTTGCTGGCCCACCAGGGCCTGCAGGCCGTCGGCATTGCAGATCGCTTCGGGGTCAGCGGCATCGGTGGCCGGGGCCGTGGACATCGCGCCGTCGACGGGCTGCGTCGGCGCGTTCGCGCTGCCGGCCGGGTCGGCGGGTGCCGCCGCGGATGCCGGGTCGACCGTCGCCGGAGCATCGGCGGTATCGCGGTTGGGCGAGCAGGCGCCGAGCAGCGCGACCAGCGCGCTCGACAGCAGTGCGGTTTGCAGCGCGGACAGGGGTGTTGAACCAGCCATGGCGGAGTCTCCTCTGAGGGAACGGCGAAGATAGCGCCGCGCCCGTGAAGACCGGCCGGATCGCGGCCAGCGTGCGATCAGCCCACCGCGCCGCGCTTGGCCGCGGGCAGCGCATTGCGGACCATCGCGTTGAAGCCGACGGCGAGCACGCCGAAGCCGGCCTCGGTGGGGTGGATCTCGTCGTACCAGAAGCCGCTGTCCGCGATCGAACCGATCGCCGAGAAATCGGCAAAGGAAAACAGCCCCGGATATGCCGCGCGGCTGGGTGCCAGCACCTGGTCGCGAAAGCCGTCCACCAGCAGCCGCCAGGCGAAGCGTTCGGCCTCGGCCTTGCTGCCCAGCACCGGCCGCATCACCGGCCACAGCCACGGCCCGACCGTGCCCATCACCATCGCCGCCAGGCCCAGGTTGCGCACGGTGAGCGCGCCCTCCTTGCCGATCGCGTGGCGCGACAGCGGCGCGTAGCCGTGGCCGACCACGCGCAGGCCACCCACGCCGGACATTGCCGACAGCAGCAGGTCGTAGCGCGCGCGCAGCCGCTCGAACACGCCATGCGCGACCAGGGCTTCGAACGCGGCATCGGCATCCATGCGCGGCGCGCCCGCGAACACGGCTGCCAGCCGCTCGCCCAGGCAGTCGTTGCCGCCGATGCTCAGGCACAGCAGGTCGAAGCCGCGCGAGGCAAAGCGTTCGGCGTTGTCGCGGCACGCGGCCGGGGTCAGCATCTGCGCCGCGGCCAGGCCGGGGCCGCCGAGCCGGATCGACATGCCGTCGATGCGCGCGAAGCTGTTCCAGCACAGGTTGCGGTACAGCGGCGTGCTGAACCAGGAATCGCCCCAGTAGGCGATCAGCGGCCGCTTCTCCAGGTAGGCGTTCCATTCGCGCCGCTGTCGTGACGAGGGCGTGCCGCTGGCCCCGCGCAGCTGCTGCCAGTTGTCGTAGATGCGCTTGAGCGCCATGCCGGGGTCTCCTGGGGCAAGTCTGCTGCGATAAGGCACGGCGGTGCAGTGAGGGTGCAGGACGGCAGCGACGCCGCACGCCCGCCGACAAACGCAGACAGATTGCACGCGAGCGGATGCGTGCGTCGGCACGACCGTGCCTGCGGTGGCGTTGCCGCCCCAAACGACCAACGCGCGACACCGTCTGCGGCGGTCACGTCCGCCCGCTCTGCCGCGCCGCGTTTGCACTACAGTGGCCGGCCGGGGGATTCGCCACGCACATGGAGGATGTGGTGCGCCTGCAGAACCTGCTGCCGACTGCCCTGAAAGAGCGCTGGAGCGCTGCACCGGCCACGCCCGACCTGGAATCGGTGCGCGCCGCCGAGCTGCGGACCATCCTCGGCAAGGACGCGGGCGAGGACCCGGCCGCGATCGAGACCTGGGGGCTGGCCCTGTCGGGCGGCGGTATCCGCAGCGCCACCTTCGGCCTGGGCGTGCTGCAGGCACTGTCGCGACTCGGGCTGCTGCGCTGCTTCCACTACCAGTCGACGGTGTCGGGCGGCGGCTACATCGGCGCGTTCCTGCAGGCGCTGATCCGGCGCCACGGTTTCACGCAGGCGTTCGCGACCCTGGCTGCCGGCATGCGCGGCGCGGCCGCGGCTGACGACGAGGGGCCGGGCGCGCGTCCGATCCGCCACCTGCGCGAGTACAGCAACTACCTGGCGCCGCGCAAATCGCCGTTCTCCGGCGACACGCTGGGCATGGTCGGCACCTACGTGCGCAACGTGCTGCTGGTGCAGGTGCAGCTGTGCGCGCTGATCCTGGCGCTGTGCCTGCTGCCGCTGCTGCTGTACGCCGGCGCCGACACGCTCAGCGTGCGCAACCCGACCCTGCCGTTGTCGCTGGCGGGGCTGATCGGGATGCTCGCGGTGTCGCTGCTGGCCTGGGTCAGCACCTTCGCCAACCGCCGCCCGGTGCCGGTCGACGGCGAGCCGCCGCAGCCGCCGCGCCGCCTGGTGCTGGCGGCGCTGGCGACGATCCTGGGGCTGGCGCTGGCGTGCATGCTCGGCGCGCTTGGGCTGGCGCGCTTCGAGCGCCTGCCGGGACTGTTCGGCAGTGCGCTGGGCTGGCTGCCGACCGGCTGGCGCGCCGGCGGCGCCGACCTGGGCATCGTCACCGCCGCGCTCTATCTGCTGGTCTGGCACGCCTGGCTGGTGTTCGATCCCTGGTATTCGCGGCGCGTGGCGACCGGCGATGCGCCGCCGCCACCGCTGCAGCGGCATCCCTGGCGGTTCGTGCTGGGCACGGTGGGCGCGGCCGCGTTCGCGGGCGTGGCGATCGTGCTGCTGCGCGGCTGGCTCGCGGGCTGGGCGGCGACCGACGGGCTGTGGCACGTGCTGGTGGTCGGCCCGCTGCTGGTGGTGTCGGCGGTGGTGCTGACCGCGATCGTGCACCTGGGCCTGGCCGGGCCGGCGATGAGCGACCTGCAGCGCGAGATCTGGGCGCGCGTGGGCGGCAAGACCTGCGCGCTGGTGGCGCTGGGCATGACCCTGGCGCTGTCGCTGACGCTCTACGGCCCCTGGCTGCTGCGCACGGGCGCGGGCCAGGGCGTGCAGGCGCTGTCCGGCGCCGGTTGGGCCGGCGCGCTCGCGTGGCTGTCGACCACGGGGATCGGACTGCTGGCCGCGCACGGCGTGCGCGCCGGCAAGGCGGGATCGCGGCGCTCGCGCCTGCTCGACCTGGTCGCACGGCTCGCGCCCTGGGTGTTCGTGCTGGGCCTGCTGGTCGCGCTCAGCCTGGCCGGGCACGTGCTGCTGCAGGCGGCCGGGCCGGCGCTGGAGCGGTTGGCCGGTGGCAACCCGGTGCTTCCGGCGCCGGCCGACGGTACCGGGCTGGCCGCATACCTGCGCGCGCTGGATGCCACCGTGACCGCGTATCCACGCGCGCTGGCGCTGCTGGTGGCCGCGGCGCTGGCGGTGTGGCTGCTGTTCGGCTGGGCGGTCAACGTCAACGAGTTCAGTCTCAACGCCTTCTACCGGAACCGGCTGGTGCGCTGCTACCTCGGCGCCAGCAACGAGCATCGCAATCCCGAGCCGACCACCAACTTCGACCTGCAGGACGACCTGGTGCTGGCCGACCTGGTCGAGGTGCAGCGCCTGGACGGCGCGCGCCCGCTGTATCCGCTGATCGGCACCGCGCTCAACCTGGTCGCGGCCAAGCAGCTGGACTGGCAGGATCGCAAGGCCGCCTCGTTCTGCCTGTCGCCCGGCTGGTGCGGGCACCTGCCGCCGGATTCGCGCCGTGGCGAGCCGCCGATTGGCGACCGGTGCGCGGCCACGGCCGGCACCGCCGCTGGCGCGCCGGCGGGGCGCAACGATCCGCTGGCCGCATCGCTCACCCTGGGCAGCGCGATCGCGATCTCCGGCGCCGCGGTCAATCCCAACATGGGCTACCACAGCTCGCCGGCGGTGACCTTCCTGCTGACCCTGTTCGATGCGCGCCTGGGCTGGTGGCTGCCCAACCCGCGCCATCCCGAACACCCGCGCGCCGACAGTGCGCCGTTCTTCGGCCGCTGGCTGCTGGCCGAGCTGCTCGGGCGCACCCACGCCGGTGGCAAGTTCGTGCAGCTGTCCGACGGTGGCCACTTCGAGAACCTGGGCCTGTACGAACTGGTGCGCCGCCGCTGCCGCTTCGTGCTGTGCGTGGATGCGGCCGCCGACGGCGAGCGCGCGTTTGGCGACCTCGGCAACGCGGTGCACAAGTGCCGGGTCGACTTCGGCGCCGACATCGACATCGACGTGTCCGCGCTCGCCCCGGGTCAGGACGGCCTGGCCGAGCGCAGCTGCGCGGTCGGCCGCATCCGCTACGCCGACGGCAGCAGCGGCACCCTGCTCTACCTCAAGCCCACGCTCACCGGCGAGGAGCCCGCCGACATCGCGCACTACGCGCGCAGCCACGCATGCTTCCCGCATGAGCCGACCTCCGACCAGTTCTTCGACGAGGCGCAGTTCGAAAGCTACCGCCGGCTCGGCCAGGACATCGCCACGCGCGCGCTGGCGCCGGTGCTCGAACGCATTGGCGCCGAGCCGGGCATGCCGCGCCACGACGAACTGACCGTGCACGACTCGGCGCTGAAGGAGAAGCTGCTGATCGCGCTGCGCCAGCGCTGGGTGGCGCCGGTGCCGGGCGTGCCCGACCGCTTCGCGCTGCACGGCAAGGCGCTGGCGGCGCTGTTCGGCGAGCTGCGCGACACGCCTGCGCTGGCGGTGCTCGATGCACAGTTCCATCCGGCCTGGACCGACCTGGTCGCAGGCGTGCCCGAATACGAGGGGCTGCTGCCGCCATCACCGCTGGAGCGGCGCACGAAGCTCCCGCAGCCGGAGGACTTCCGCGCCTGCTTCTACTTCTGCCAGGCGCTGATCCGGCTGATGGAGGCGGTCTACCACGACCTCGACCTGGAGCACGCCTGGGACCATCCCGACAACCGCGGCTGGCTCAACGCCTTCCGCCACTGGAGCTGGGCGCCGATGTTCCGCATCGCCTGGATCATCGGCGCGCCGATGATCGGCGCACGCTTCGTCGCCTTTTGCCAGCAGCGCCTGGACCTGCCGCGGCTGGACAACGATGCCGAAGACCGCCACCGCGTGCTGCGCATGGAGCGGCACGCGCCGGTCGGGGACGAGGGCTGGCAGGGCATGTGCGACCGGCTGATGGCGCAGGGCACGATCAACCACGTCGAGCATTCGATCCTGCTGGCCGAACCCCTGTGCGCGCATGCGGTGCGGCCGACCCACCTGTACCTGCTGCGGCTGAAGTGGTCGGCCGCGCTGGTGAGCGCTGGCGGCGGGCTTGCCGACACCACGCTGGGCGTCGCGGCCATGGCTGAAGGCACGCTGCGCCTGCTGCGCGTCCAGGACCACGTGCGCCGGCTTGGCCTGGCGACCGAGTTCATGCGCCTGCTGATCAACCGCGAGGTAATCGAGGCGGTCGACATCCGTGGCGGCTGGTACGGACTTGGCGGCGTGTGCCGCAACCGCGGTGCCGCCCAGGTGCGGCAGTGGCTGGAAGGCGCACTGGCGCTGGCGCGCAGGCGCCAGCGTGCGCGCAACGATGCGGCGCGCGCTGCGCGCGAGGCGCGGCAGGCGAGGCAGGCGAGGCGGCAGGCGCCGCCCGCCGACTGAGCGGATCGACTGCTACGCCGCCTGCACGATCCGCAGCGGGTTGTCCCATTCGCGCAGCAGCTCGGCCTCGCGTGCCTTGGCGGCGTGCAGGTGCGCTTCCTTGACGTGGCCGTAGCCGCGGATCTGCTCGGGAATGCCGGCGATTTCCGCGGCGAGGTCGACGTTGCCTGCGTCCAGCTTCTCCAGCAGGCCGCCGACCGTGCGCGCGTAGTCCTCGATCAGCTGGCGCTCCATGCGCCGCTCCTGCGTGCGCCCGAACACGTCCAGTGGCCCGCCGCGCAGGAAGCGCAGCTTGGCCAGCAGGCCGAAGGCCTTGAACACCCACGGCCCGTACTCGCGCTTGACCAGCTCGCCCTTGCCGTTGCGCTTGGACAGCAGCGGCGGCGCGAGGTGGAAGTGCAGGCGGTAATCGCCGTCGAACTGCTGCTCGACGCGGCGCCGGAACTCGCCGCCGGTATACAGCCGCGCCACTTCGTACTCGTCCTTGTAGGCCATCAGCTTGAAGAAGTAGCGCGCCACCGCTTCTGACAGGTCGTTCGAACCCGGCGCCTTCAGCTGTTCGGCCTCGCGCACGCGCGCGACGAAATCCGAATAGCGCCGTGCGTACTTCGCGTCCTGGTAGTCGCTGAGGAACTCGATGCGGCGCGCGATCAGCTCGTCCAGCGAGCGCGACAGGCGCAGGTCGTCCATCGGCAGGAACGCGACCGCATCGGTGCCGGCATGCGCGGGCACGTGGCGCAGCTCGTCCTCGGCGCGCAGCGGACGGGGCGCGGAGGTGGCGCCCCATTCGGTGCTTTCCCATTCGCCCGGCGGCAGCGAGGCCAGCGCGCGCGGCGTGGCTTCGGCTGTGGTCGGCGCGTTGCGCACCACCCCGGCAGCGTCGTACACCGATTCGGGATCGATCGCGGCCAGGCGGCCCCAGGCAAACGCGGTCTTGTTCATCTCGACTGCCGCGCCGTTGAGTTCGACCGCGCGCATCAACGAGTCCAGCGACAGCGGCACCAGGCCGCGCTGCCAGGCGTAGCCGAGCATGAACAGGTTGGACGCGATCGCATCGCCCATCAGCGCGGTCGCAAGCTCGGTCGCGTCGATCTGCAGCGGCGCCTGGCCGCCGGTGGCCTGGGTGACGGCCGAGACGATGTCGGCGGCCGGGAACTGCATGTCCGGGCGCGTGGTGAAGGTGCCCGGCATCGCTTCCCAGGTGTTGAGCACCACCTGCGAGCGGCCGGCGCGCAGCTTCGACAGTGTCCAGTAGTCGTTGACCACCACCATGTCGCAGCCCAGCACCAGGTCGGCCTCGCCGGCGGCGATGCGCACGGCGTGGATGTCGTCGGGTGCCTTCGCGATGCGGATGTGGGTGGTGACCGCGCCGCCCTTCTGCGCAAGCCCGGTCTGGTCGAGCACGGTCGAACCGCGTCCCTCCAGGTGCCCGGCCATGCCCAGCAGCGCGCCGATGGTGACCACGCCGGTGCCGCCGACGCCGGTGATCAGGATGTTCCAGGGCTGCGACAGGTCGCTGGCGAACGCCGGCGGCGGCAGGCTGGCCAGGCGCGCCGCGGTCGCGGCCTTGTTGCCCTTGCGCGGCTTGCCGCCGTGCACCGTGACGAAGCTCGGGCAGAAGCCCTCGACGCAGGAATAGTCCTTGTTGCAGTTGCTCTGGTCGATCTCGCGCTTGCGCCCGAACTCGGTGTCCTTGGGCAGCACCGAGACGCAGAAGCTCTTCTTGCCGCAGTCGCCGCAGCCCTCGCACACCAGGGTGTTCACGAACACGCGCTTCTGCGGATCGGGGATCTTGCCGCGCTTGCGGCGGCGGCGCTTCTCGGTGGCGCAGGTCTGGTCGTAGATCAGGACCGAAACGCCCTTCACCTCGCGCATGCGCTTCTGCACCGCGTCGAGCTCGCGCCGGTCCTCGAACTCGGTGCCGGCCGGGAACTGCGAACGGTCGCGCCACTTGGACAGGTCATCGCTGACCAGCACGATCGTGTACACGCCCTCGCTGCGCACCTGGTGCGCGATCTGCGGCACGCTCAGGGTGCCGTCGACCGGCTGGCCGCCGGTCATGGCAACTGCGTCGTTGTAGAGGATCTTGTAGGTGATGTTGACGCCGGCCGCGACCGACTGGCGAATCGCCAGCGAGCCGCTGTGGAAGTAGGTGCCGTCGCCCAGGTTCTGGAACACGTGCGCGGTTTCGGTGAAGCCCGCCTGCCCGCACCAGGTGACGCCTTCGCCGCCCATCTGGGTGAAGGTGTCGGTGCTGCGGTCCATCCAGGTGACCATGTAGTGGCAGCCGATGCCGCCGAGCGCGCGCGAACCGTCCGGTACCACCGTCGAGGTGTTGTGCGGGCAGCCCGAGCAGTAGTGCGGCACCCGCGGGAACTGCGCGCGCGGCAGCGCCAGTTCGCCTTCCTTCTGCTCCATCCAGTGCAGCACTTCGTGGATGTGCTGGGTGTCGCGGCTGCCTTCGGGCACGAACTGCTGCAGGCGCCGCGCGATCACGCCGGCGATGGTCGCGGGCGTGAGTTCGCCGGTGGACGGCAGGATCCAGTTGCCTTCCTCGTCGTACTTGCCGACGATCGACGGGCGATCGCCATCGAAGTTGTAGAACAACTCCTTCATCTGGCTTTCGATGAAGGCGTGCTTCTCCTCGACCACCAGGATGTCGCGCAGGCCGCGCGCGAAGGCGCGGATGCCCAGCGGCTCCAGCGGCCAGGTCATGCCGATCTTGTAGACGCGGATGCCGAGCTCGCGGCAGCGCTCGACGTCCAGGCCCAGGTATTCCAGCGCCTGCAGCACGTCCAGGTAGCTCTTGCCGGTGGTGACGATGCCGAAGCGCGCGTCCGGCGCATCGAGCACCATGCGGTCGATCCGGTTGGCGCGTGCGAAGGCCTGCGCGGCCTTGACCGCGTAGCGATGCAGGCGCATCTCCTGGTCGAGTGGCGGATCGGGCCAGCGGATGTTGAGCCCGCCCGGCGGCAGTTCGAAGTCCTCGGGCGTGGCGATGTGCAGGGCCAGCGGATTGACGTCCACCGAGGCCGAGGACTCTACCGTTTCGGCGATGGTCTTGAAGCCCACCCAGCGCCCGGTGAAGCGGCTCATCGCCCAGCCCACCAGGCCCATGTCGAGGATGTCCTGCACCCCGGCCGGGTTGAGGATCGGCATCATCGCGCTGGTGAACTCGCCCTCGCTGCCGTGCGGCAGCGTGGAGCTACGACAGGCGTGGTCGTCGGCGGCCAGCGCCAGCACGCCGCCATGCCTGGACGTGCCTGCGGCGTTGCCGTGCTTGAACACGTCACCGCTGCGGTCAACGCCCGGACCCTTGCCGTACCACATGGCATAGACGCCATCGACCGTGGCGCCCGGGAACAGATTGGTCTGCTGCGTGCCCCAGACCATGGTCGCGCCCAGGTCCTCGTTGATGCCTGGCTGGAACTTCACGTTGGCATCGGCGAGGTATTTCTTCGCGCGCCACAGCTCCAGGTCGAAGCCGCCCAGCGGCGAGCCGCGGTAGCCGGAAATGAAACCGCCGGTGTTCAGGCCGGCCGCCTGGTCGCGCAGCCGCTGCATCAGCGGCAGCCGCACCAGCGCCTGCACGCCGGACAGGTAGATGCGGCCTTCGGTGCGGCTGTACTTGTGTTCCAGCGTGTAGTCGGGGTCGGTGACGCCCCGGGTCAGGCCGGTGTGGGCGGAGGCGGGCGAGGAGAGTTCGGCTGTGCTGGTCATTGGCGTCTTGGCTTGGCGGGCGGCGCACGGCCGCTGGCGGGGGACGCAGCACGGACGCCGCGGGTCCGGGTAAACGTGTCAAGTGTAACAGTGGCGGTGCCTGCGCTGGCCCGTTTGCGTGGCTGCAGGCATGGGTATACAAAGGCGCGACGGGGGTCGCCGGCGCGCAGGATAGGCCGGAAATTGGGGGGACGATGTTACCCGGCAGTCAGCTTGACACGCCGCAGGAGCGCGGTGCCTGGGCAAGGCGGCACAACCACGCGCTGGTGTCGCTGGCGCGGCGCGTCTGGCAGGACGACTGCACCCTCGAACGCGCCTTCGCCCTGATCTGCGAGACCGCCTCCGGCACGCTCGAGGTCGAGCGCGTCAACATCTGGCGCTGGGACGCGGGCAGCGGCAGCCTGCACTGCCTGCACCACTTCCAGCGCAACCGCGGCCATCGTCGCGCCGACCGCCCCGATACCGTGCTCAGCGTGGGCCGCGACTACAGCGCGGCCCTGGACGAGGTACGGGTCATCAACCAGAACGCCGCGCGCGACGCGGACGATGACCTGGGCGAGTACCTGCACCGCCACGGCATCGGCTCGCTGCTGGATGCGCCGGTGCGCTCGGCCGGCGAACTGCTGGGCGTGATCTGCCACGAGCACGTGGGGCCGCCGCGCGCGTGGTCGCCGGAGGACCAGGCCTTTGCCGCCAGCATCGGTGACTACGTGGCGATGGCGTTCGAGATCGACCGCCGCCGCCGGCTCGAGGGGCGCGTGCGCTACCTCGAGCTGCACGACCCGCATACCGACCTGCCCAATCGCGACCACCTGCTGGGCGTGGTGCATGCGGCGCTGCGGCCGATGCATGGCGCCGACAATGGCCTGGTCGCGATCCACCTCAACTTCGACGCCTCGCCGCACGAGGGCGACGCCGGGCACGAGCTGCTGGTCGAAGCTGCGTCCCGCCTGCGCCGCGAACTCGATGGCGAGGCCACCCTGGCACGTGTGCGCGGCAACGCCTTCGCCGTGCTGCCGCACCGCCACCTGCACGAAACCCAGGCCTTGATCCTCGCCGAGCGCTGCGTGGATCTGGTGCAGGCCTGCCTGGACGAGCAGGGCATCGCGGTGATCGTCACCGCCGGCATCGCGTTCTCGCGCGACCTCGCCGCGCCGTCGGCCGACAACCTGCTGCGCAACGCCGAGACCGCCAGCCACGAGGCGCATCGCAACCGCCATCGCCACAACCGCTGCGAGATCTTCGATGCCGAGCACCACCGCGGCCTGGTCGAGCGGCTGCGGCTGGAGCGCACGCTGCGCGAGGCCTACGAGGCCGGGCGGCTGTGCGTGCAGTTCCAGCCCGAGGTCGAACTGTCCAGCGGCCGTTGGGTTGCGGCCGAGGCGCTGCTGCGCTGGCGCGACGAGGAAGGGCGCTGCCGGGTGGCGCAGGATTTCATCGACGTGATCGAGAACAGCGGCCTGATCGTGCCGATCGGGCGCTGGATGCTGCACGAAGCCTGCCGCCTGGCGCGGCAGTGGCCAACGCGCGATGGCGGGATTGGCCCGAAGCTGCGGGTGAACCTGTCGACGCGGCAGTTCGAGCAGGCCAGCCTGGTCGACGACGTGGCCGCGGCGCTGGCCGGCAGCGGCCTGCAGCCCGGCCGGCTGTGCCTGGAGCTGACCGAAAGCATCCTGCTGCCCGATTTCGCCGTGGCGGCGCAGACCCTGACCCGCCTGCGCGAGCTGGGCGTCTCGATCGCACTCGACGACTTCGGCACCGGCTACTCGTCGCTGGCCTATCTCAAGCGCCTGCCGATCGACGTGATCAAGATCGACCGCAGCTTCGTCAGCGGCCTGCCGGACGATCCCTACGACCTGGCGATCGTGCAGGCGGTGGCCACGCTGGCGCGGCGGGTCGGCATCGACGTGGTGGCCGAAGGGGTCGAAACCGAGGCCCAGGCGCGCACCCTGCGCGAATGCGGCGTGGAGCGCGCGCAGGGCTACCTGTTCTCGGCGGCGGTGGAGGACGCGGAGCTGGTCGAAGGATTCAGGCGCGGCGGATAGGCCGCTTGCCCGGATCCAAGCACGCTGCCCGGCATCCGCGGCTTCGGCTTGCCCCCACCCCAGGCCTCCCCCGCAGGCGGGGGAGGGAGTTGAATCCTTCCCGCGGGCGGGGGAGGGAGTTGAATCCTTCCCCGGGCGGGGAGCCGGAACTGCCGCGCTTTTGCTCCCTCCCCCGCTCGCGGGGGAGGGCTGGGGTGGGGGCCAACACGCCAACCCACCTCCGCAGGACGCGTTGCCTTCCGCGCTACTTCCGCACTTCCTGCGTATGCGACTGCAGCGCCTCGGCCAGGCCCGGCACGCCGTCGGCGCCGGTCGGCACCGTGATGCTCGAACCCTTGAACTCCTCGCCGATCGGCTGCGCGCGGCCGCCCAGACACTGCGACAGGAAGCCTTCGGCCACCGCGTTGAAGGCCTTGTTGTTCTCCGGCCGCGCGAAGCCGTGGCCTTCGTCGGGGAACAGCACGTAGGTCACCGGGATGTTCTTGGCGGTCATGGCGTCGACGATCTGGTCGCTCTCGTCCTGCTTCACGCGCGGGTCGTTGGCGCCCTGGCCGATCAGCAAGGGCTTGCTGATCGCGTCGACATGCGAGAGCGGCGAGCGCTCGCTCAGCCAGGCCTTGCCTGCTTCCGTCTCGGGGTCGCCCATGCGCCGCACCAGCTGCTTGTAGAAGCTGGCCCAGTACGGCGGCACGGTCGAGAGCAGGGTGTTGAGGTTGGCCGGACCGACGATGTCCACGCCGCAGGCGAAGGTGTCGGGGGTGAAGGTCAGGCCGACCAGGGTGGCGTAGCCGCCGTAGCTGCCGCCCATGATCGCGACCTTGTCCTGCGTGGTCACGCCGCTCTCGACCGCCCACTGCACAGCGTCCACCAGGTCGTCGTGCATCTTGCCGGCCCACTCGCCGTCGCCGGCGTTGGTGAAGTCCTTGCCGAAGCCGGTGGAGCCGCGGAAGTTCACGCTCAGCACCGCGTAGCCGCGGTTGGCCAGCCACTGGTCGTAGCTGCTGTAGCCATAGGCGTCGCGCGCCCAGGGGCCGCCGTGGACCAGCAGCACCATCGGCACGGGACGATCGGCCTTGCCATCGCCGTTGGCATCCGCGTGCGCGGGCAGGGTGAGGTAGCTGACCAGGGTCTTGCCGTCGCGCGACTGCAGCTCCTGCGGCCACATCGGCACCAGCGGCTTGCCCTCGAGCGCGGGCCGGCCGGAGAACAGGCGCGTGAGCTCGCCGCCGCCCTTGCCGTCGCGGTCGTAGCGGTAGTACTCGACCGGCGACTCGGCCGCCGAATAGGCCACGATCCAGGTCTTGTCGTCGAGCGTGCGGGTGTTGATCGAGGCCTCTCCCGGGCCGATCGCATCGAGCCGCTCCAGGTCGGCCTTGATCGCATCGTCGAGCACCGCCCACTGCTCGCGCAGGTAGTTGACCGCGACCGCCTGCACCTCGCCGGTGGCCGGGTCGGCGAGCCCATCGCCGATGTCGGCGCGCGGGTCCTCGTGGACCAGGGTCCTGGTGCCGCTCGCGGTGTCGACCGCGAACAGGGCATTGGTGTTGCGACCGCGCGAGTCGCGCATGTACAGGGTGCTGCCGTCCTTGCTGAGGCCCGAATAGCCGGTGGTCATGCCGTCCTCGAACGGGACCTCGTCGTACTTGTCCCAGGCCTCGCCGGCGCGGCGCAGCAGGTCAAGCCCGCCGTCGGGGCGCGAGCGTGTAGCGAAGCGGAGGCTGTAGTCGGCGTCGGCGACGTACTCGCCGATCTGGTGGGTGTTCTTCTCCACCAGGCTGCGCTCGCCGCTGGCCAGGTCGACGCGATAGAGGTCATGCCACTGCGGATCGCGGTCGTTCATGCCGACCAGCACGGTGTCCGGATGGCGGTCGCTCACGCCCACCACCTGCGCCGTGGTCTTCTCATGGGGGGTGAGGTCGCGGCTTTCGCCGGACGTCAGGTCCACCGCGTAGAGGTGGAAGTCCTCGTCGCCGCCGCTGTCGCGCAGGTACAGCAGCGTGTCGGGCCGGTAGGACCAGAAGTAGTTGCGGATGCCGCGCGCGGTGTCGCGGGTCACCGCTTTGGCCGCGGACAGGTCGTCGGCCGGGGCGATCCAGACGTTGAGCGTGCCGTCCAGCGGCGCAACCCAGCTCAGGTACTTGCCGTCGGGGCTGAGCTGCACGTTGGCGCGCTCGGGGTTACCGAACAGCGCCTCGCGCGGGATCAGCTCGACACCGTCGATCGAGGTCGGCGCGGCCTTGGCCGCGGCACTGGGTTCATCGGCCTTGCCGCCGCCGCACGCGGCCAGGGCAAGGGTGATGGCGGACGCAAGCAGAAGACGCGGCATGGGCAACTCCAGGCAGGTTGAACCGGAGAGGATACGGCCCGGGCGGCGGTGGTTGCGCCCGCCGGTCGTCCTGCCCGCTCAGGCCGCCTGCCGCGCCGCGCCGCGATCGGCGGGGCGGTAGCCCAGGGCCTCGGTGAGATGCGAGCTGGCGATGGCGGGGCTGCCGGCCAGGTCGGCGATGGTGCGGGCCACGCGCAGGATCCGGTGCATCGAGCGTGCCGACAGGTGCAGCGCTTCGATCGCGCGCTCGAGCAGCGCCTGGTCATGTGCCTGCAGCCGGCACCAGGCCATGGTGCCGGCCTGCGACAGCTGCGCGTTGACGCAGCCGGCGCGCTGCTGCTGGATGGCCCGTGCGGCTTCAACGCGTTCGCGGATCGTGGCGCTGCACTCGCCCTGCGGCGCATCGGGCCGGAGTTCGGCCGGCGGCAGCCGCGGGACATCGACGTGCAGGTCGATGCGATCCAGCAGCGGCCCCGAAATGCGGCCGCGGTAGCGCGCGATCGCCTCGCCCGAGCAGCGGCAGCGGCCGGAGCCGTCGCCGGCCCAGCCGCAGGGGCAGGGGTTCATCGCCGCCACCAGCTGGAAGCGCGCGGGAAACTCGCTCTGCCGCGCCGCGCGCGAGATCGTCACCACGCCCGACTCCAGCGGTTCGCGCAGCACTTCCAGCGCATGTCGCTGCCACTCGGGCAGTTCATCCAGGAACAGCACGCCGTTGTGGGCCAGCGAGATCTCGCCGGGCCGTGGCTCGCCGCCGCCGCCAACCAGGGCGACCGCGCTGGCGGTGTGGTGCGGGGCGCGGAACGGGCGGATGCGCCAGCAGGCCGGGTCCAGCCCGCGGCCGCTGACCGAGGCGATGGCCGCGGTCTCCAGTGCCTCCGCCTCGCTGGCCTCGGGCAACAGCCCGGGCAGGCGCGAGGCCAGCAGGGTCTTGCCGCAGCCCGGCGGACCGACCAGCAGCAGGTGGTGGCCGCCGGCGGCGGCAATCTCCAGCGCGCGACGGGCCTGGGACTGGCCGCGCACGTCGCGCATGTCGGGCCGCTCCGGCGCGCGCTGCTGGGGCGCGACGGCATCGGGCAGGATCTTGCTGCCGCCAAGCAGCGCGCAGACCTCGAGCAGCGTGCGGGCGGTCACTGCCACGCGTCCTGCGGCCAGCGCTGCCTCGGGACCATTGGCTTCCGGCACCACCAGGCGCCGTCCCGCCTGCGCCACCGCCAGCGCCGCAGGCAGGATGCCGTCGACCGGGCGCAGCTCGCCGGTCAGGCCCAGCTCGCCGATGAATTCATAGGCGGCCAGCGGCTCGCGCGGGATCTGGCCGCTGGCGGCGAGGATCCCCAGCGCGATCGGCAGGTCGAAGCGGCCGCCGCACTTGGGCAGGTCGGCCGGGGCCAGGTTGACGGTGATGCGGCGCGCCGGGAATTCGAACTGGGCGCACTGGATCGCCGCACGCACGCGGTCCTTGGCCTCGCGCACCGCCGCCTCCGGCAGCCCGACGATCGACATCGACGGCAGTCCGCCGCCGAGGTGGACCTCGATCTGGACCGGGGGCGCGCGCACGCCGGCACGCGCGCGTCCATGCACGAGCGCAAGCCCCACGGCGGCGGGCTTAGTGGGCCGGCGTGCGGGGAGCCGGGCCGGACCCGGCCTGGCGCGTTTCGAGGTCCGCCACGACCGCTTGCAGCTGCTCCAGCTTCTCGCGGGTGCGCAGCAGCACCGCGCGCTGCACCTCGAACTCCTCGCGGGTGACCAGGTCGAGCTTGGACAGGCCCGACTGCAGCACCGCCTTGAAGTTCTCCTGCAGCTCCTCGCGACTCTCGCGCAGTCCCGGCGGGACCAGGCCGCTGAGGCGGCGGGCGAGGTCGTCGATGTGGTTGAGGTCGATCATGCCGCTGCTCCGGTGCGTGGATGCGTCCAGCTTCGTCCGCGCCGCGTGAGGATGCAGTCGGTAGCTGGCGCGGCCGGCTGTAGGAAAACTCCGACCGCCGGCGAGGGTATGCTAACGCCGCGCCGCGACTGCCGTGGCGACCAACCGGATCCGTGGAGCCCGCAGATGAAGATGGTGATGGCGATCATCAAGCCGTTCAAACTCGACGACGTGCGCGAGGCGCTGGCCGAGGTCGGCGTGGCCGGCATCACCGTCACCGAGGTCAAGGGCTTCGGTCGCCAGAAGGGCCACACCGAGCTCTACCGGGGCGCCGAGTACGTGGTCGACTTCCTGCCCAAGGTCAAGCTCGAGATCGCGGTCACCGACGACCAGGTCGAGCCGGTCACCGAAGCCATCGTCAAGGCCGCCGGCACCGGCAAGATCGGCGACGGCAAGGTGTTCGTCTACGACCTCGGCCGCGCAGTGCGGATCCGTACCGGCGAACTGGACGGCGACGCGCTCTAGCGCAAGCGGCGGCCCCGATGCGGCCGCCGGTCGGATTTCACGCCTCCTTACCGTCCGCGCCCGGACCCGGGCGTAGAGTGGATCGGCCGCCCGGCTGTGGACGGCATGGGACCGCGCCCTGCCGCGGGGACATGACGGAGAACGGCAATGAGGAGAACCAGGAGCCTGCTTGGGACGGCCGCGCGCACTGCGGTCATCACCGGGACAGCCAAGGCGGTGATGGGCAGGGGTGGCAACGCACCCTCGGCGAAAGCACCGGCCGCGCCGGCCGCCGCTGCAGCGCCGGCGGGCATGACCGAGGACAAGATCGCCCTGCTGCAGAAGCTGGGCGATTTGCAGAAGGGCGGCCTGCTGAGCGAGGAGGAATTCGCGGCCGAGAAGGCCAAGATCCTTGCCGGCTGAGTGCTTGCCGGCAGCGTGCGTGATCCGGGAACGGCGCTGCCGGCCCCGGATCGCGCCGCGCGGTTTCTTCAACCCTGCGCTTCGCCCAGCGCCTCGGCCACGAACGGCGGCAACACCTGCGCGCCCTTGTGGATGTCGGCGCTGTAGTACTTCGTGGCGAACGTCTTGGCGCGCGCATCGGCCTCGCGGAAGTCGAAGCCCTGGCCCTTGCGCGCCAGCGTGCAGCTCCACCAGCCCGAGGGATAGCAGGGCTGGGGGAAGGGCAGGGTCTGGAACGTGGCGAAGCCGGCCTTGCCCATTTCCGTGCGCATCTCGCGGATCAGGTCCAGCAGCACCAGCGGCGATTCGGACTGCTGCACCAGGATGCCGTCGTCCCTGAGCGCGCGAAAGCAGCTTTCGTAGAAGGCTCGGTTGAACAGGCCTTCGGCCGGGCCGACCGGATCGGTGGAGTCCACGATCACCACGTCCAGGCTGGCGGGCGCGGCGTTCTGCATGTACGCGATGCCGTCGTCGAACAACACCTCGGCGCGCGAGTCGTCATTGGATTCGCAAAGTTCGGGGAAATACTTCTCCGCCATGCGCGTGACCTGCTCGTCGATGTCGCACTGCACCGCCTTCGCCACGCCCGGATGCCGCAGCACCTCGCGCAGGGTGCCGCAGTCGCCGCCGCCGATGATCACGACATGCTTCGGATCCGGGTGCGTGAACAGCGCCGGGTGCGACATCATTTCGTGGTAGAGGAAGTTGTCGCGCGTGGTGACCATCATCGCGCCGTCGATCAGCATGACGTTGCCCCAGTCGGTCGATTCGAAAATCTCGATCTTCTGGAACGGTGACTGCACCTCGTCGAGCTTGCGCGTGATGCGGAAACCGATCGACGAGCCGGTCGGCTCGAACTGTTCGTGCAGCCAGCTGCTGGCGGTCATGGGGCGCGTCCTGTGGTGCGGGTGGAGTCGGCAACGAGCCGGGCGCGACATTGGCGCGCCGCGGCGGGCGCGCATTGTAGCGGACCGTTGACGACGGCCCCGCGACAGTGCGAAACCGGCACGTCTCCCTGGCGAGTTCCGGCGCCCATGCGTGCGCGCGCGGTTTTTCGCCCGGGAATTGGCCCTGGCACGGCCGCGGCGCCGCAGGGCCTAGAATGTCCGGCCTGATCCACGGATGCCTGCGATGACCGCCTGGTCGCCCGAGCACGCGCGCAAGACCTACTCGATCCCGCACTGGTCCGAAGGCTATGTCGATGTCGACGCAGCCGGCCGCGTCCTGGTGCGCCCGCTGGGCGAGGCGGGCATCGCCGTCCCGCTGCCGGAGATCGTCGACAAGGCCATGGAGCGCGGCGCCAAGCTGCCGCTGCTGGTGCGCTTCCCCGACATCCTCGGCGACCGCCTGCGCAAGCTGCAGGCCGCGTTCGAGCAGGCGCAGGCCGCCAACGGCTACAGCGGCGGCTACACCGCGGTCTATCCGATCAAGGTCAACCAGCACGCTGCGGTCGCCGGCACGCTCGCCTCGCACCACGGCGAGGGCTTCGGCCTGGAGGCGGGCAGCAAGCCCGAGCTGATGGCGGTGCTGGCGCTCTCGCGTCCGGGCGGACTGATCGTGTGCAACGGCTACAAGGACCGCGAGTACATCCGCCTGGCGCTGATCGGGCGCAAGCTCGGCCTGGACACCTTCATCGTGGTGGAAAAGCCGTCGGAGCTGCGCCTGATCATGGAGGAGGCGCAGGCGCTCGGGGTCGAGCCCGGCATTGGCGTGCGCATGCGCCTGGCCTCGCTGGGTGCCGGCAAGTGGCAGAACAGCGGCGGCGACAAGGCCAAGTTCGGTCTTTCGCCGCGCCAGGTGCTGGACCTGTGGAAGGCGCTGCGCGATGCCGGCAAGAGCGACTGGCTGGGCCTGCTGCACTTCCACATGGGCTCGCAGATCTCCAACGTGCGCGACATCGCCAACGGCATGCGCGAGGCCACGCGCTACTTCGTCGAGCTGTCGAAGCTGGGCGCGAAGATCAGCCATGTCGACGTCGGCGGCGGCCTGGGCGTGGACTACGAGGGGACGCGCTCGCGCAGCTTCTGCTCGATCAACTACGGCCTGGACACCTACGCCGGCAACATCGTGCAGCCGCTGGCCGCGGCCTGCGAGGAACACGGCCTGGCGCAGCCGCGCATCGTCACCGAATGCGGCCGCGCCATGACCGCCCACCACGCCATGCTGGTGGCCAACGTGGTCGAGGTGGAGCAGGCGCCCGAAGGCCGCGTGCCCGACGTACACGACGACGAGCCAGGCGTGATCCGCCACCTGCGCGTGATCCACGCCGAACTCGACGAACGTCCACCGGTGGAGCTGTTCCACGAGGCGCAGCATTTCCACGCCGAGGGACTGGCCGCCTATGCGCTGGGCCAGGTCGACCTGGTGCACCGCGCGCGCATCGACGACCTGTTCTACGCCATCGCCCACGGCGTACGCGCGCGCCTGAGCTACGACGAGAAGAACCATCGGGTCGTGCTCGACGAGCTGGCCGAGCGCCTGGTCGACAAGTACTTCGTCAACTTCAGCGTGTTCGAATCCATGCCCGACGTGTGGGCGATCGACCAGGTGTTCCCGATCATGCCGATCGAGCGCCTCGACGAGATGCCCGAGCGGCGCGGCATGATCGCCGACATGACCTGCGACTCGGACGGCAAGATCGACATCTACGTCGAGAACGAGGGCCTGGACAGCTCGCTGCCGCTGCACCCGCTGGTGCCGGGCGAAAGCTACCGGCTGGCGTTCTTCCTGATCGGTGCCTACCAGGAGATCCTCGGCGACATCCACAACCTGTTCGGCGACACCGATGCGGTCGAGGTCAGGCTGTCCGGCGACGGCTATGCCATCACCCAGCAGCGCCGCGGCGACACCACCGACGTGATGCTCGACTACGTCGGCTACAAGCTCGACGACCTGCGCCGGATCTACCGCGCGCGGGTGGGCGCGGTCGACCTGGGCAAGGGTGAAGCCGCACGCCTCAACGAGGCGCTGGAGGCCGGACTCACCGGCTACACCTATCTGGACGCTTCGCCGCTGGAGTGAGCGTCGTTGCGGCGACGCGACGCGACACGCCGCGTCGCCATCGCCGAGGGCTGCCACGTGGATCGCGCGACGCGAGCGCCATGCTCCCGCTCGGCGTGTGTGGATGCGTGCTCGACGTGCGGGAACTACGGGATGCATGTGCCGCGTGGTCCGCTATCGCATGCGGCGTGGTGCAGGTCCAAGGCTTGCTATCCTCGCCGCTCGACAGGGACGCAACCGGGGATTGGAATGGCAAGCCGAACGACATCACCACGCAGCCTGCTGGCGCTCGCCGGCGCCATCTTGATCGCGTGCGCGGCCTGCACGCAGCCGTCGCCGCAGACCGGCGCACAGGCCGACCCGCCTGTTACGGATGCCGCGCCTGTGCCTTCGCCCGACGTGCATCGGTTCACCATCGGCGCGCTGCAGGCAGCCGTGCTGCGCGACGGCGACATCACCCTGCCCAATGACGGTTCGATCGTCGCCATGGGCGAGCCCAAGGCCGAGGTCGACGCGCTGCTGGCGGCTGCCGGCGAGTCCACCGACCCGCTCCGCCTGGCGATCCAGGGATTGCTGGTGGAGGCGGGCGAGCGGGTGGTCCTGTTCGACACCGGCGTCGGCGCCGCCGAGTGGGCCGACGGCGGGCGGTTGCTGCCGTCGCTGCGCGCAGCGGGCTTCGAGCCGGCGCAGGTCACCGATGTGTTCATCAGCCATGCGCACCAGGATCATGTCGGTGGCCTGGTCGATGGCGACGGCCAGCCCGCCTTCCCCAATGCGACCGTCCGGCTGTCGGAGCCCGAATGGGCCGCGCTGCGCGCAGACGAGGGCCAGGCGGCGCTGGCGCAGGCGATCGCCCCGCAGGTGCAGGCCTTCGCCCCCGGCGTGCAGGACGTGGTGCCGGGCGTGAGCGCGGTGCCGGTGGACGGGCACACGCCCGGGCACAGCGCCTATCTGATCGGCGAGGGCGATGCGCGCCTGCTGTACATCGGCGACAGCGCCCACCACCACGTGATCTCGGTGCAGCGACCGCGCTGGACGATCCAGTTCGACGGCGACGCACCGCTTGCCGAGGACAGCCGCGAGGCGCTGCTGGCGCGCGCCGCTGACGAAGCGCTGCCGGTGTCCTCGCCGCACTTCCCGTTCCCGGGCGTGGGCCGGATCGAACGTCGCGACCACGGCTTCGCCTGGGTGCCGGCGCCGTGATCAGCCGGCGCGATGCACCTGGAACCCGGCGAACGACTGCGTCACCGGCATGATCTCCAGCCGGTTGATGTTGAGGTGCGGCGGCAGGGTGGCGACGTAGTGGATCTGGTCGGCGATGTCCTCGGCCGTCATCGGCTGGGCGCCGGAGTAGAGCCGGTCTGACGCGCCCTGGTCACCGCCGGTGCGCACCAGGGTGAACTCGGTTTCGGCCATGCCCGGCTCGATCGAGGTCACGCGCACGCCGGTGCCGTGCAGGTCGGCGCGCAGGCCGAGCGAGAACTGGGTGACGAAGGCCTTGGTGCCGCCGTAGGCGTTGCCGCCGGGATAGGGATAGCTGCCGGCGATCGAACTGATGTTGATGATCGCGCCGCGACGCTCGATCAGCGCCGGCAGCAGGCGGTGGGTAAGCGTGACCAGGGCGGTGATGTTGGTGTCGATCATCTGCCGCCACTGCGCGAGGTCGGCGTGCTGCGCCGGCGCCGTGCCGAGCGCCAGCCCTGCGTTGTTGACCAGCACGTCGATGCCACGGAAATCCGCAGGCAGCGCATCAAGCGCGGCGTCCATCGCGACGGGGTCGCGGATGTCGAAGGCGGCCACGTGCAGGCGCTCGCTGCCGTGCGCGTCCACCAGCGCCTGCAGGCGCTCGGCGCGCCGCCCGGTGGCGACCACGCGCCAGCCGTCGTCGAGGAAGCGCCGCACCGCGGCGGCGCCGAAGCCGGCGGTGGCGCCGGTGATGAGGATGGTCCTGGGCATGGGGGGATTCTATGCCGGGGACGGGCCCCCACCCCAACCCTCCCCCGCACGCGGGGGAGGGAGCAGTAGCCTGCAGGTCGTGGCGCTTTGGGGTTTCCCTGGACGCATGGACTCCCTCCCCCGCGTGCGGGGGAGGGTTGGGGTGGGGGCGAACGGAGCCACGGCAGTCACGACGCTCCGCTCCCGCCCGAAGGCTTCGGCGCCGCCTTCACGGCCTTCCCCGCGCCCGCCTCGTCCTGTCCCGCGCCCGCCGCGCGCTTGCGCCCGGTCGCCGACTTGCCGCGGGTCCTGGCCTTGGTCGCGCGGTGCTTTTCCAGCATGCCCTCGGCCAGCACCACGTCCTCGGACAGGATGCCCGCGGCCTTGGCGATCGCGATCCGCGCCTGCGCTCGGTTTTCGTCGGGATTGGCCTGCAGCAACTCGCGGATCGCCTCGCGCAGCGCGCGGTCGGCGCTGCGCTTGAGCTGCAGGTCGTTGCTTTCCCGGAACAGCGCCAGCAGGGCGTCGACGACGGGTTTGATCAGTGCGGCTTCGATCGCCATGGCGGTGTCTCCTCGAACACCGCCAGTGTCGGGCCGCGCCATCGCGAGGCCTGCGACCGGCCTGCGACGGGCCGCTCAGTTCGCCTTGATCGCGAGCGCCGGCAGGCCGCCGTTGCCCAGTTTCTGCTTGGCCTCGGCCAGCGCGGTGGCGGTGCCGTAGGGGCCCATTCGCACGCGGTAGACGGTCTTGCCGTTGGCGGTGCCCGATTCGACCCGCGCGCTCAGGCCCAGCAGGGCGATGCGCGCCTTGAGCGTTTCGGCATCGTCCGACGCACTGAACGAACCGGCCTGGAGGATGTAGCGGGCGCCGTCGGATGGGGTCGCAGCCGCCGTCGCGGGGGTCGCGGCGGCCGCAACTGCCGGCGGCGTCGCGGGCGGGGTGGTGGCCTGTTCGGCCGCGGCCACCTGCTGCTCGCGCTGGCGTTGCGCGGCCAGGGTGCGGCGCTGGCGCTCGGCTTCCTCGCGTGCGCTGGCGGCCAGCTCGGCGTCGGTCAACGCCACTTCCTGCTCGGGCAGGACGGTGTAGAAATCGTATTCGGGGACTTCGGGCGCCGGGGTCGCCGCTGCGGCTGGACGACGCCCTGGCGTCGGCGCCTGGTCCGGCACCTCGTCATCGTCGGTCGCACGGACCGGCGGCTGCGCGGCCGTGTTGGGCTGCGGGCGAAAGAAGCCGTCGTTGCCGTCGGACTTGAGGTAGCGCGGCACCACCAGCACCGCGACCAGCGCGATCACGATGCCGAGGATCATCCACGCCCAGCCCGGCAGCCCGTTGCCGTCGTTGCGCCTTGCCTGCGATTTGCCGCGTCTTGCCGCCATCGTGCTACTGCCTCACATCCGTTCGGGCGCGTTGACGCCCAGCAACTGCATGCCGTTGGCCAGCACCTGCCGCACCGCCAGCGCCAGCGCCAGGCGCGCGTCGCGCACGCTGGCATCGTCGACCAGGAACTGATGGTCGTTGTAATACGTCTGGAACCCCTGCGCCAGTTCGAGCAGGTAGGCCGCGATCAGGTGCGGTTCAAGCTGCTCGCCGGCCGCGGTCACGATCTCCGGCCAGCGCGAGAGGTCGATCAGCAGGTCGCGAAGCGGGCCGTCGCCCAGGTCCAGCGGCTGCGCCAGGCCGTTGCCGAGGTCGAAGGCCAGGCCGCGCTCGTCCACCTGCCGCAGCAGTCCGCAGATGCGCGCATGCGAAAGCTGCACGTAGTAGACCGGGTTGTCGAGCGACTGGCTGCGCGCCAGGTCGATGTCGAACACCAACTGCGAATCGGGCCGGCGCGCGACCAGGAACCAGCGCACCGCGCCCATGCCGACTTCGTCGATCAGGTCGCGCAGGGTCAGGTAGCTGCCGGCGCGCTTGGACAGCTTCACTTCCTCGCCGCCGCGCATCACCGTGACCATCTGGTGCAGCACGTATTCCGGATAGCCCTGCGGGATGCCCTTGTCCAGCGCCTGCAGGCCGGCCTTCACCCGCGCCAGCGAGCCGTGGTGGTCGGCGCCCAGCTCGGTGATCGCGCGCTCGTAGCCGCGCTGCCACTTGGACAGGTGATAGGCCACGTCCGGCACGAAGTAGGTGTAGGTGCCGTCGGACTTGCGCATCACGCGGTCCTTGTCGTCACCGAAGTCCGTGGTCTTCAGCCACAGCGCGCCGCCCTCTTCGTAGGTGTGGCCGTTGGCTGTCAGCGCGCGCACGGTCTCTTCCACCTTGCCGCCGGTGTACAGCGAGGACTCGAGGAAGTAGACGTCGAACGACACGCCGAAGGCGGCCAGGTCGGCGTTCTGTTCGCGGCGCAGCCAGGCCACGGCGAATGTGCGGATCGCGTCGAGGTCGTCGGCATCGTCCTTGCCGGTGACCAGATGGCCCTCGATCTCGATGCTGTCGCCGCGCAGGTAGGCGCTCGCGACGTCGCCGATGTAGTCGCCGTTGTACGCGTCGGGCGGCCAGGCGTCGTCGCCGGGCTTGAGGCCCTTTGCGCGCGCCTGCGTGGACAGCGCCAGGTTGTTGATCTGCACGCCGGCGTCGTTGTAGTAGAACTCGCGGCGCACGTTCCAGCCGTTGGCGTCGAGCACGCGCGCGATGCAGTCGCCGATCACCCCGGCGCGGCCATGGCCGACGTGCAGCGGGCCGGTGGGATTGGCCGAGACGTATTCCACGCCAGCGGTGCGTCCGGCACCGCTGGCGTTGCGCCCGTAGTTGGCGCCCTGCGCGTGCACGTCGGCCAACTGCTGGCGCCAGGCTTCGGCCGAGACGCGGAAGTTGAGGAAGCCCGGCCCGGCGATCTCCACCGCGGCGATGTCGCCACCCTGCGGCAGCACGTCCACCAGCTGTTGTGCCAGCGCGCGCGGGTTGGATTTCGCCGGTCGGGCCAGCAGCATCGCGGCGTTGGTCGAGAAATCGCCGTGCGCACGATCCTTCGGCCGCTCGACGACGAAGTCGGGCACGGCAAGGTCGGCCGGCAGGGCACCTGCGTCGCGCAGGTCGGCGATGGCCTGTTCGATCAGGCCGCGGAGCTTGGATTTCACGGGGTCGGCGTCAGGGTTCGACAGCCGGGTATTGTACGCGAGCGTACCTCCCGCCCCGGCCTCACACCCAGCCGCGCGCGGCCAGCGACACCGGCGCGCCGTCGCCGATCACGAAGTGATCCAGCAGGCGCACGTCCACCAGCGCCAGCGACTGCTTGAGCTGGGCGGTCACCGCGCGGTCGGCGGCGCTGGGTTCTGGATTGCCGCTGGGGTGGTTGTGGCCGACGATCACCGCGGCGGCGTTGTGCGCCAGCGCGCGCCGCACCACCTCGCGCGGATGCACCTCGGCGCCGTCGATGGTGCCGCGGAACAGTTCCTCGAACCCCAGCGCGCGGTGGCGCGTGTCCAGGAACAGCACGGCGAAGACCTCGATCGCCTGGCCGCGCAGGCGCTGGGCGAAGTAGCGGCCGGCCGAGGCCGGGTCGGTGAGCGCCTCGCCGCGTTCGAGTCCGGCGGCGAG
The DNA here is from genome assembly GCF_054072655.1 of Luteimonas sp. A482. NCBI lineage: Bacteria > Pseudomonadati > Pseudomonadota > Gammaproteobacteria > Lysobacterales > Lysobacteraceae > Luteimonas > Luteimonas sp. A482. The sequence continues at coordinate 212,119 of NZ_JBSVRO010000003.1, read as the reverse complement.
CCAGCGGTTGCACAGCTCCAGCGCCGCCGAAAGCTGGCTGGCGCGCGCCGGCCCCAGGCCGGGCAGGCGCGCCAGCTCCGGCGCCGGCAGCTCCAGCAGACGCCGCAGCGGGCCGTGGCGCTCCAGCAACTGGCGGGCGGTGGTCACCGCGTCCTGGCCGCGCAGGCCCGAGCCCAGGAAGATCGCCAGCAGCTCGGCGTCCGAGAGCACGCCGGCGCCGCGCGCCAGCAGTTTTTCGCGGGGACGTTCGAGGCTGGGCCAGTCGCGGATATGCATGATCGATGCTCGGAGAACGGGCGCTGGCGGCCGGCGCGAGGGCCAGGCGGGACAGGGGAAATCGCGTCGGGCGCCGCATCGGCCCGGCCGCCAGCATGGCCACGATTGGAGCGCAGCGGCCGCGACGGCGCAGCCGGGCGTCGACCCGCCATCGGGTAAGCTGTCGGCCGGATCCGGCGTAGGACTTTCCTGACGATGGCAGCGCAGCGCGGCCTGCGAGGACAACGCCTGCTGCTGTGCGTCTGCGGCGGCATCGCGGCGTACAAGGCGGCCGAACTGGTGCGCCGGCTCGGCGATGCCGGGGCCACCGTGCAGGTGGCGATGACCGACAGCGCGCAGCGCTTCGTCGGCGCGCAGGCCTTCCAGGCGCTGAGCGGGCGGCCGGTGCGCACCAGCCTGTGGGATGCGGCGGCGGAAGCCGCGATGGGCCATATCGAACTGGCGCGCTGGGCCGACCGCATCGTCGTCGCGCCGGCCACCGCCAACACGCTGGCGAAGCTGGCGCATGGGCTCGCCGACGACCTGGTCAGCACCCTGTGCCTGGCCACGACCGCGCCGCTGGTGCTGTGCCCGGCAATGAACCACCGCATGTGGCTGCACCCGGCCACCCGGGCCAACATCGCCCTGCTGCGCGAGCGCGGCGCGATGCTGATCGGGCCGGAGGACGGGCCGCTGGCCGAGGGCGAATCCGGGCCGGGCCGGCTCAGCGAACCGGCCGCGATCGTCGCCGCGCTGGAGGCCGCATGAACGGGCCACTGTCGGGCAGGCGGGTGCTGGTGAGCGCCGGGCCGACCTTTGAAGACATCGATCCGGTGCGCTTCGTGGGCAACCGCAGCAGCGGCAAGATGGGGTTCGCCGTGGCCGCCGCGGCGCGCGCGCTGGGCGCCGAAGTGGTGCTGGTGGCCGGTCCCGTGCACCTGCCCACGCCCCAGGGCGTGCAGCGCATCGACGTGCGCTCGGCCGCGCAGATGCATGCCGCGGTGCTGGGCGCGCTGCCGGCCGACGTCTACATCGGTGCGGCCGCCGTCGCCGACTTCAGCCCGCGCAGCGTGTCCGAACACAAGATCAAGAAGACCGCCGGCAGCGACACCCTGGTGCTGGAGCTGGTGCGCACGCCCGACATCCTGGCCGAGGTCGCCGCGCATCCGCGGCGGCCTGCGCTGGTGGCCGGCTTCGCTGCGGAAACGCACGAGCTCGAGCACTACGCGCGCGGCAAGCTCGACAGGAAGAAGCTCGACCTGATCGCCGCCAACCTCGTCGGCGCGGCCGAAGGCGGCTTCGAGCGCGACGACAACGCGCTGGTCGTCTACTGGCAGGGCGGCGAGCGCCGGCTCGGCCCCGCGCCCAAGACCGAGGTCGCCGCGCAGCTGGTCCGCCTGATCGCGGAGCGACTCCCGGCATGACCGGCAATCCCGGTTTCGTGCTGCAGGTGAAGCTGCTCGACGCCCGCTTCGGCGGGCAATGGCCGCTGCCGTCGCACGCCACCGAAGGCAGCGCCGGGCTCGACCTGCGTGCCGCGCTCGACGCCTCGCTGGCGCTGGCGCCGGGCGATGCCGCACTGGTGCCGTCGGGCCTGTCGATCCACATCGGCGATCCGTCGCTGTGCGCGGTGATCCTGCCGCGCTCCGGCCTCGGCCACAAACACGGCATCGTGCTCGGCAACGGCACCGGCCTGATCGACGCCGACTACCAGGGGCCGCTGCTGATCAGCGTGTGGAACCGCGGGCGTGACACCTTCACCATCGAACCGGGCGACCGCATCGCGCAACTGGTGATCCTGCCGGTGGTGCGGGCGCAGCTGCAGGTCGTGGATACTTTCAGCGACAGTGCGCGCGGCGCGGGTGGCTTCGGCCACACCGGCGTGCGCTGACAGGGGACAGGGGACAACGACATGAGCGATACGAGCGGATCATCCAGGGCACGTGTGTTCGCGCAGGCACGGCCGTTGCTGCCGTGGCTGGCGTTGGCCGTGGCGCTGCTGGCCGTATGGCTGGCCTGGAGCGGCTGGCGCGGGCTGCAGGAGGAGTCGCGCCGCAACAGCGCAAGCCTGGCGCGCGACACGGCCGCGAGCGTGGCCTCGTCCAACCTGGGCGGCGAACGCAAGCGCATGGAGGAACACCTGGCGCGTTCCGACGTGCAGGCTGCACTGCAGGCGGGCGATCTCGAAGCCGCGGCCCGGGCATTGGCCGTGGACTGGCCGCACCTGGAGCAGGCGCAGATGCATCCGGCCGACCTGTCCGCACGCTATGCGGCCCTGCCCGAGGGCGGGTTCGGGCCGGTGTCGGTGCTGGAGGCGGCGCTGGTCGAGGACGCGCCGGTGGTGTCGGTGATCCGCGTCGGCGAAGGCGCGCGCGTGGCCGTGGCTGCGCCTGCCCGGGTCGGCGACACGCTTGTCGGCGTGGTGCTCGTGCAACTGCCGCTGTCGCGCGCCACCCTGGGGCTGGAGGCGGTGGACGTGGACCCGGCCACCTATGTCGCCCTGCGCCAGGGCGGGTTCACCCTGCTCGAGCGCGGCGACGCGGCCCAGGCCGAGGCGGCTGAACGCATGGCGGTGCCGGTGACCGGGACCTCGCTGCGCGTGGCCGCCGCACTGCCGCCCGCTGTCACCGCGCCGTTGGGGCTGGAGGGCACGCCGCTGTTCGTGGCCGTGGGTGGACTGCTGCTGCTGGCCTACCTGCTGTGGCGCCTGCCCGCGCCGATGCGGCGCGCACTGGAAGCGCAGGCGCCCGAGGACGGCCCGACGCCGACGCTGGCCGAGACGCTGATCGCCGCACCCGCGGGCGATGTCGCTTCACCGGGCGCCGAGACGGTGCCCGCCATCGTCCTGAAGGACTCGCCAAGGCCTGCCCCAGTGAACATCGATCGCAGCATCTTCCGCGCCTACGACATCCGCGGCATCGTCGGCCAGACCCTGGATACCGGCGTGGCCGAGCTGATCGGCCATTCGGTCGGCTCGCTGATGCACGAGCAGGGCCTGGACGACATGGTGGTCGGCCGCGACGGCCGCCTGTCCGGACCCGACATGGTCGCCGGCCTGATCCGCGGCCTGCGCAAGGCCGGGCGCAACGTCATCGACATCGGCCTGGCGCCGACCCCGGTGATCTACTTCGGCGCCTTCCACCTGCGCACCGGCTGCTGCATCTCGGTCACCGGCAGCCACAACCCGCCCGACTACAACGGCTTCAAGATCGTGGTCGGCGGGCACACGCTGTCGGGCGACGCGATCACCGACCTGCATGCGCGCATCGCCGATGGCCGCCTGCATGACGCACCGGAGCCCGGCGATTCCAGCGAGCGCGACATCGGCGATGCCTACGTCGAGCGGATCAGCAACGACGTGCAGCTGGCGCGGCCGATCAAGGTCGTGGTCGACGCCGGCAACGGCGCGGCCGGCGAGATCGGCCCGCGCGTGCTGGAGGCGATCGGCGCCGAGGTCATCCCGCTGTTCTGCGAGATCGACGGCACCTTCCCCAACCACCATCCCGATCCCAGCGATCCACACAACCTCGTGGACCTGATCGACACGGTCAAGCGTTTCGACGCAGACCTCGGCATCGCCTTCGACGGCGACGGCGACCGCCTCGGCGTGGTGACCAAGGACGGCGAGAACATCTATCCCGACCGCCTGCTGATGCTGTTCGCGGCCGACGTGCTCGATCGCAACCCGGGCGCGGTGATCGTGTACGACGTCAAGTGCACCGGGCGCCTGCCGGGCCACATCCTGCGCCACGGCGGCAGCCCGCTGATGTGGAAGACCGGGCACTCGCTGATCAAGGCCAAGATGCGCGAGACCGAGGCCGAGCTGGCCGGCGAGATGAGTGGCCACTTCTTCTTCCAGGAGCGCTGGTACGGCTTCGACGACGGCATCTATGCCGCCGCGCGGCTGCTGGAGATCCTGGCGCTGGATCCGGGCGAACCCAGTGCGGCGCTCAAGGCGCTGCCGGGCGGCGTATCGACGCCGGAGATCAAGGTCGAGGTCGCCGACGGCAACCCGCATGGCTTCGTCGAGCGCTTCCAGAAGCAGGCCAGGTTCGAAGGTGCGCGCCTGTCCACCATCGATGGCCTGCGCGTGGACTGGAACGACGGCTGGGGCCTGGTGCGCGCCTCCAACACCACCCCGGTGCTGGTGATGCGCTTCGACGCCGACGACCAGGACGCGCTGGACCGCATCGTGGCCGACTTCCGCGCGCAGATCGCGCGGGTCGATCCGGAGCTGCAGCTGCCGTTCTGACGCGCTGGTGGCGATCGTCGACGTGTGCCCGCAGATGCGGCTTTCGGTCTTGCCCGGGCGACGTCAACCGTCTTTCAACCCGTTGTATCAGCTGTCATTTCGACCGCAGGGAGAAATCTCGCCGCCCGCGCGACCGGGTTGAGATTTCTCCCTGCGGTCGAAATGACAGACTTGCTGCGGTCGAAATGACAGACTTGGGGGGTTGCGCCGCGCACGGCGCGGCGCCTGGTCCGGGCCACGTAGCCCGGGGCAAGCGCAGCGCACCCGGGTCACGCCGCAACTGGCGGCGCCGCCGATTGGCGCCTCGCCGCTCAGCCCTGCACGATCTCCACCCGCTTGCCGTCGGCCTTGGCCGAGGCGAACGCCGCATCCAGCACGCGCAGGTCGCGCAGGCCTTCCTCGCCCGGCGCGCGCGGCTGCGTGCCGCCGATGATCGCCAGCGCGTCCTGGTCCATCTGCTCGGCCTGCATGCGCGGGGTCTTGCCCAGCTGCGGCTCGAACACGGTGCCGTCGCTGGCGCGGCCGGCGTTGCCTTCGTAGCCCTGGAACGGGGTCATGGTGTACCAGCCGCGCTCGCAGTCGACCTGCAGGGTGTTGAGGTTGTGGCCGAAGCTGGTCACGCACTCGGCCACGATGTCCTCGGGGAACTCCAGCCGGAAGCGCATCGTCTCGTCCACGCCCTTGAACAGCTCGCGGCGCGCGGTCTCGTCCCAGGCCTGGACCGCGATCGGCTCCATCCCGGTGGAGTAGCGCGCGGCGTTGATGCAGTACACGCCCATGTCGTACATCGCGCCGCCGCCGCGCACCGGGTCGAGGCGCCAGGCCTCGTCGGCGCCGTCGCGCCAGCCGAACCAGCCGGCGTCGGCGCGCAGCTTGATGATCCTGCCGAACGGCCGCTCCTTCGCCATCGCCATGAAGCGGCGCGTGTTGGGTTCGTGCTGCATGCGATAGCCGACGGCCAGCTGCACGCGGTTGTCGCGGCAGGCCTTGATCATCGCCTCGCCTTCGGCCGCGTTCATCGCCATCGGCTTCTCGCACCACACATGCTTGCCTGCCTTGGCCGCGACCAGGGCCAGGTCCTTGTGCACGTGGTTGGGGGTGGCGATGTAGACCACGTCGACCGCCGGGTTGTCGGCGATGCGGTGGAAATCCTCGTAGGAGTAGACGCTGCCGTCGGCGATGTCGTACTTGCCCTGCCATTCATCGAGCTTGGGCGGGGTGCCGCTGACCAGGCCGGTGAGCTGGCAATGTCTGGTCAGCTGCAGCGCCGGCGCGAGCAGCTGTCCGGCGTAGTGGCCGAGGCCGACCAGGGCCACGCCGATCTTGCGGTCCTGCGCCAGTCCGCGTGGCGTCCAGGCCGCCGCCGCGCCCGCCGCCGCCATCGACTGCAGCGCTGCGCGCCGGGTCCAGCCGTTGCTGCCTTGCTTGCCCATCGTGTACTCCCTCCTCCCGGGTGTCGCCTGCATGTTAGCGCTCACCCGGACCGGCCGGGGCCGTCGGCCGGCGATAATGCGCACATGCATGGCCTGCACACCCGACGCGTCGCGGTGGTCGGCGGCGGCCCGGCCGGGCTGATCGCCGCCGAGCGCCTGCGTGCGGCTGGACTGGCGGTGGACCTGTACGAGGGCAAGGGTTCGGTGGGGCGCAAGTTCCTGATTGCCGGCAAGGGCGGGCTCAACCTCACCCACTCCGACCCGCCGGACCTGTTCGCCAGCCGCTACCGCGAGCGCGAGGCCGAAGTCGCGCGCTGGCTGGCGCGTTTCGATGCGCAGGCGCTGCGCGAGTGGGCGCGGGATCTTGGCGTGGAGACCTATGTCGGCACTTCGGGCCGGGTGTTTCCCCTCGACCGCAAGGCCGCGCCGCTGCTGCGCGGCTGGGTGCGGCGTCTTCGGGAGCAGGGCGTGGCGTTCCATGTGCACCACCGCTGGCTTGGCTGGGCCGAGGATGGCGCGCTGCGCTTCGGCACGCCTGACGGCGGGCGGCAGGTGTTCGCAGATGCCACCGTGCTGGCGCTGGGCGGTGCCAGCTGGCCGCAGCTGGGCAGCGATGGCGGCTGGGTGCCGGCACTCGTGGCGCGCGGCGTGGAGGTCGCGCCACTGCGTTCGGCCAACTGCGGGTTCGATGTCGGCTGGTCGGCGCATTTCGCGCAGCGCCACGCCGGCGCGCCGCTCAAGCCGGTGGTCGTGCACTGGTGCGATGCGCAGGGCCATGCGCATGCGCTGCAGGGCGAGTGCGTGGTGACCCAGACAGGGCTCGAAGGCAGCGTGATCTATGCCGTTTCGGCGACGTTGCGCGCATTGATCGAGCGCGACGGTTACGCCGATCTCGCCCTGGATCTGGCGCCCGGGCGCGAGGAACCGGCGCTACGGCAGGCGCTGGCGCGCCCGCGCGGCGGCCGCAGCCTGTCCGAGCACCTGCGCCGCAGCACCGCGCTGCATGGCGCCAAGGCCGGGCTGCTGCGCGAGGTGCTTGGCCCCGAAGCGATGCAGGACGCCGGCCGCCTGGCCGCGACGATCAAGCGCCTGCCGCTGCGCCTGCTGCGCCCGCGCCCGGTCGCCGAGGCGATCAGCAGCGCCGGCGGCGTGCGCCTGGAAGCCCTGGACGAACGGCTGATGCTGCGCGCGCTGCCGGGAGTGTTCGCCGCCGGCGAGATGCTGGACTGGGAGGCGCCGACCGGCGGCTACCTGCTGACCGCCAGCTTCGCCAGCGGCCTGGTCGCGGCGGACGGGGTGATCGACTGGCTGGGCCAAGCGGCAACCAGCTGATCGCGCCGCGCAGCAAGTCCGAGGACACGTGTGGTGACAGCTGACTTGTCATCCCTCGCAAGCCAGGGACGGGCTTGGCGGCAGGCCGATGCGCGATGCGGGCATGGGCGTGGACGAAGTCACCATGGATCCCTGCTTGCGCAGGGATGACGGGGCGGGTGATGCGTTCGGGCGGGGCCGTGCCTGCGTTCGCCGGTCGAAACCGCAGGGTCCCCGATGGGCTGCCCGGTGGCCTTATCCCTCCGTCCGGGCCGGACGCAGGGCGCCTGCCCTTGAAGCCCGCCTAACCCCTCTTGGGCGTCCGCAGCGCGTGGTAGCGCTCGACGGCGTGCTCGAGTTCGGCGTCGAGCGAGGCGCGTTCCTCCAGCTGCTGGCGCATGATCGCCTGCTGGCGCCGCAGGTCGGCGTGCTGGGACCGGATGTTGCCGGCCAGTGCCGGGGCCACCGGCTTGCCCTGCAGCTCCACGTCGTTGGCCTGGCGCAGCAGCGAGACCAGGCTCTGGCGCAGGTTGGCCACGCCCATGCGCGAGGTCTTCAGGCCCTCGTCGACCAGCACGATGCGGTCGCCGAATGCGCTGCGCAGGTCGGCCTCGGTTTCATAGGACTCGGCCATCGCCCGCTCGCGGCGCAGGCGCGCGGCCTGCGCGTTGGCGGCGATGCGGTCCAGGTGGGCGGCGTCCTCGGCGACGGCGCGCTGCTCGGGCGTGAGCTGCTCGCCCAGCCGGGCCAGCGGGCGGCCGCTGCTGGCGCTCAGTTCGGTGCGCGCAGCGTCCACCGCCTCGGGCGGCAGCGCGTCGCCGCAGACCTTGCGGCCGTTCTCGTTCCAGCAGTAGAGCTTCTTCTCGGCCTGCGCCGGGCGGGCCTGGGCCTGGACGGCCGTGGGCAGCACGCACAGTGCCGCAATGGCCAGCATTGCCTGGATCTTCATCGAATTCCGCCCCCCGCGGCTCGAATCAGCGATGGATGTCGCGGACGCCATATTGCACCCGATAGGCCAGCAGGCGTGAACGCTCGTCGGCGAGCGATGCACTTGCGTCGGCAAAAGCCAGCAGGTCGTCCAGCGTGGCCACCGCGATCACCGGGATCCCGGTCTCCGCTGATACCGCCTGCGCGGCCGACTGCGACTGGCGCTCGCCGGCGATTTCCTGCCGGTCGAGCGCGATCACGATCCCGACCGGCGTGCCGCCGCCGTCGCCGATGATGGCCAGCGCCTCGCGGATCGCGGTGCCGGCGGTGATCACGTCGTCCACGATCAGCACCCGGCGCCCGGCCAGCGGCGCGCCGATCAGGCTGCCGCCCTCGCCGTGTGCCTTGGCTTCCTTGCGGTTGAACGCCAGCGGCAGGTCGCGGCCGCGGCGCGCGTATTCGCAGGCGAGCGCGGTGGCCAGCGGGATGCCTTTGTACGCCGGGCCGAACAGCAGGTCGAAGTCCAGGCCCGCGGCGTCGATGGCATCCGCATAGCAGCCGGCCAGCACGGCCAGCGCCGCGCCCGAATCGAAGCGGCCTGCGTTGAAGAAATAGGGGCTGCTGCGGCCGGACTTGAGGGTGAACTCGCCGAAGCCCAGGGCCTCAGCCTGCAATGCCAGGCGCAGAAACCGGGTGCGATGGTCGGGCATGGCGTGTGCAAGGCGGCCGCGGGGTCGCCATGGTAGCAACCCGGACGGCATTGACCCGGATCAACGCCAGGCTGACGTGGGATGGCCTATGGTCAAGCGGACGCAATCCCTGTGGCGGAGGAGTGACATGCGGAATCGGTCCAGGCTTGGGCTGGCGATCGTGGCGACCCTGTTGGTGGCGGTGGCCTGCGGGCAGACCGACGACGATCGCGCCGCGCCGGCCGATGGCAGCGCGGACACGGCGACGACTGCGGCACCGGCGGCAACGTCGACTGCGACCGCGACTGCGACCACTCCTGCCGGCGGACCGGTCACGACCGATGGCGTCCCCGGCACCGCGCCGACCGCCGCGGCCGCTGATCCGGCCGCCGCCGCCGCGGCCCTGTTCGGCACCATTCCCGAGCGCGTCGAGGAACTGCGCGGCAAGCCGTTGTCGGCCGAACAGGTCGAGCTGGGCCACATGCTGTTCTTCGATCCGCGCCTGTCGCGCCCAGTCAGCTGATCACCTGCAACACCTGCCACAGCATCGGCACCGGCGGCGCCGACAACGTGCAGGTCTCGATCGGCCACGGCTGGCAGCGCGGCCCGCGCAACTCGCCGACCGTGTTCAACGCGGTGTTCAACGCCGCCCAGTTCTGGGACGGCCGCGCCGCCGACCTCGCCGAGCAGGCCAAGGGCCCGGTGCAGGCCAGCGTCGAGATGAACAGCACGCCGGACCTGGTGGTGCAGACGCTGCAGAGCATCCCCGAATACGTCGACCGCTTCGGCAAGGCCTTCCCGGGCGCGACGCCGGTGAGCTTCGACAACATGGCGCTGGCGCTGGAAGCCTTCGAGGCCACCCTGGTGACGCCCGATTCGCGCTTCGACCGCTGGGTGCTGGGCGACGAGGGCGCGATCGACGCCACCGAGCGTCGCGGCCTGGAGCTGTTCGTCTCCAGCGGCTGCGCCTCGTGCCACAACGGGCGCAACTTCGGTGGCCAGACCTACTTCCCGTTCGGCGTGATCGAGCGCCCCGGCGCGGACATCCTGCCGTTGGGCGACAAGGGCCGCTTCGAGGTCACCGCCACCGCCAGCGACGAGTACGTGTTCCGCGCCGCGCCGCTGCGCAACGTCGAGCTGACCGCGCCCTACTTCCACAGCGGCCAGGTCTGGGACCTCGAGCAGGCGGTGGCGATCATGGGCACGGCGCAGCTGGGCCGCGAGCTCAACGACGAGGAAGCCAGGGCCATCGCCGCCTTCCTGCGCACCCTGACCGGGCGCCAGCCGACCGTGCAATACCCGATCCTGCCGCCGAGCACCGCGCGCACGCCGCGGCCGGAATAACCGGCGCAGGCTGGCTGGATGCGACAATCCCGGGTTCCCTGCTGAAACCAAGGAGCCCGGATGTCCGGCTTGCCCGCCTGCCCGCAATGCGCATCGACCTACACCTACCAGGACGGCGCGCTGCTGGTCTGTCCCGAATGCGCGCACGAATGGTCGCCGGCCGAACAGGCCGAGCAGGCCGCCGCGGAGCAGGCCGCTGCCCAGGTCCGCGATGCCAACGGCACGCCGCTGGCCGATGGTGACAGCGTGGTCGTGATCAAGGACCTGAAGGTCAAGGGCTCCTCGCTGGTGGTCAAGGTCGGCACCAAGGTCCGCAGTATCCGCCTGGTCGAGGGCGACCACGACATCGATTGCAAGATCGACGGCATCGGCCAGATGGGCCTGAAGTCGGAGTTCGTGCGCAAGGCTTGAACTCCCGATACCTGCACGAAGCCGTGTTTGCCACGGATGACGCGGATTACGCCGATGTGGGTTGGTCGCTTCTGTCCCTTCTTGCCCCTGATCCGTGAAATCCGCGAAATCCGTGGCTGAGCTGCTTCGCACCACCATCGCCCGGTCAGGGCCGCGGGCCTCATCTGGGCGGGCACCACGTTCATCCGCGTCATCCGCGTGAATCCGTGGCCTCTCCGTCATTGACCTTGCGGAGGCTCCGGCAGAGGGCGGTCACCGGGATTTCGGCTAGGCTTGCGCGACGCTTTCCGCAGGCCCCCGCATGCGCATCATCAGCTTCAACGCCAACGGCATCCGCTCCGCTTCGACCAAGGGTTTTTTCGGCTGGCTGGAAGCCCAGCAGGCCGACATCGTCTGCCTGCAGGAAACCAAGGCGCAGGAACACCAGCTCGCCGATCCCTGCTTCCGCCCGCTCGGCCACTGCTACTACCGCGACGCGATCACCAAGAAGGGCTACAGCGGCGTGGCGATCTACAGCCGTCGCGAGCCCGACGAAGTGCGTACCTCGCTGGGCTGGGCGCCGTTCGATGACGAGGGCCGCTATATCGAAGCGCGCTACGGCAACCTCAGCGTGGTCTCGTTCTACATCCCGTCGGGTTCGTCGGGCGAGTTGCGCCAGGGCTTCAAGTTCGAGGTGATGGCCTGGCTCAAGCCGATCATGGACGAGTGGCTGGCCAGCGGGCGCGAGTACGTGCTCTGCGGCGACTGGAACATCGTGCGCGCGCGTAACGACATCAAGAACTGGACGTCGAACCAGAAGAACTCCGGCTGCCTGCCGCCCGAGCGCGCCTGGCTCAACGGCATGATCGCCGACGCGCACGGCGACGGCCTGGTCGAGCCGCCCGCGCGCGGCTGGAAGGACAGCTTCCGCGTCGCCAAGCCCGATGCGGTCGAATACACCTGGTGGAGCAACCGCGGCGCGGCGCGCGCCAACGACGTCGGTTGGCGCATCGACTACCAGCTGGCGACGCCGGGCATCGCCGAATCGATCACCGGCTGCTTTGTGGCACCCGAGCCGCGCTTCTCCGACCACGCGCCCTACGTCGTGGACTACGACGCGTGAGTGGCGCCAAGCCGTCGACCTGGAAGGCGTTCACGCAGCCCGCGGCGTGGACGATGTTCTTCTTCGGCTTCGCCTCGGGCATGCCGTTCCTGCTGGTCGCCGGCACGCTCGCGTACTGGCTCAAGGAAAACGGCATCGAGCTGCGCAACATCACCCTGATCGCCAGCGCCGGCATGACCTACTCGCTCAAGTTCCTGTGGGCGCCGCTGGTCGATCGCTGGCGCCTGCCGCTGCTGGGCCGGCTTGGCCAGCGCCGGGGCTGGCTGCTGCTGGCGCTGGTGGTGGTGACCGCCGGCCTGCTGATGATGGCCGAGCTCACCCCCGATCGCCTCGCCGCCTTCGTGTGGATCACGCTGATGACCGCCTTTGCCGGCGCCACGCTCGACATCGCGGTGGACGCGTACCGCGTGGAGATCGCGCCGAGGGAATCGCAGGGCGCGCTGGTGGCAACGTACTCGCTGGGCTATCGCATCGCCCTGATCGTCACCGGCGCGCTGGCGCTGGTGCTGGCCGACCACGTGGCCTGGCCGGTGGTGTACCGCGTGATGGCGCTGGTGATGCTGGTCCCGATCGTCGCGGTGCTGATCGCGCGCGAACCCGACGTGCTGCGGGTGCGCGCCGAGACCTGGGCGCAGGGCCTGCGCGAGGGCGTGGTCGAACCCTTCGCCGATTTTTTCAGGCGCTTCGGTGGCTCGCTGGCGCTGGGGCTGCTGGCCTTCATCCTGCTGGCCAAGATCTCCGACCAGTCGCTGGGCGGCGGCATCATGGCGCCGTTCTACCTCGACCAGGGTTTCACCAAGACCCAGATCGCGGCGGTGTCGAAGGTGTACGGGATCTGGGTCGGGATCGCCGGCGTGTTCCTCGGCGGCATCGCGGTCGCGCGCTGGGGCGTGAAGTGGCCGCTGCTGGCCGGCGTGATCCTCGGCGCCGCCAGCAACCTGCTGTATCTGTGGCTGATCGGCGCCGACGGGGATGTGTGGAAGCTGACCTTCGTGATCTCCGGCGAGAACCTCGCCCAGGGCTTCCAGGGCACCACCCTGGTGGCCTTCCTGTCGGCTCTGGTCAACCAGCGCTTCACCGCCACCCAGTACGCGCTGTTCTCATCGCTGGTGATGCTGCCGGGCAAGGTCCTGAGCGCGGTGTCCGGCGGGATTGTCGAGGTCACCGGCTACGGGGTCTACTTCACGATCACCACCCTGGTGGCGGTGCCGGCGGTGGCGCTGTTCTTCTGGTTGAAACCCAGGCTGCTGTTGTCGGACGATGGCGCGGCCACCTCGTCACGGGAAGCGCCGGGATGACCGACATCGTGCTCAAGGATGCCGACCCGATCCTGTTCGACCGCATCCGCCGCGTGGCAGATGCGCGCGGATGGGACCTGCCGCATGCGCTGCAGTACCTGCTCGAGCAGGGCCTGCACATGTACGAGGGCGACGGGTCGGTGCGCTTCGACAACGACGAAGCCGACGCGCTGCAGGCGATGGTCAGGGCGCTGGAGCAGGTGCCCGACGATCCGGGCTATGCGGCAATCGGTCGGGTGCGGCGGATGGACGAGGGCTGAGCGGAAGGGTGCTGGGGCCTGCACAGGCGCTCGCGCCTGTCAGTTCGCCGGACCGACATTCCTTCTGTCATTTCGAACCCTGTTGTCATTTCGACCGCAGGGAGAAATCTGCGACCCGGTCGCCCGACCCTCCGGCGCTGCCTGCGTCCAGGACCCGGCGGCCTGCGGGAGATTTCTCCCTGCGGTCGAAATGACAGTAGGGGCTGCGACAGCGGGAAGTACTGCGACAGCGGAGCAAACCACGCCCTACAACGCTACCCTGTGATCCCTGCAGCGGAACGCGGCGCCTCGCCCACACCGTTGCAGACGACACGATCGCCCTGGGGAGGGATGCAATGAAGAGGCAGACGATCCGGCGCCGCTGGGACGCCATGCTGTTGGCGCTGCTGTTGGCGCTGTGCGCGACGCAGGCGGTGGCGGCGGGAAGCGACGGCTTCGTCCGCGTCGAAGGCTCGCGCTTCATGCTCGACGGCAGGCCCTACCGCTTCGCCGGCGCCAACTTCTGGTACGGCGCCTACCTGGGCGCGGAAGATGGCGTGGGCGACCGCGCGCGCCTGCGCGCCGAACTCGACCAGCTCAAGGCCGCCGGCATCGACAACCTGCGCGTGCTGGCGATGTCGGAGGCCAGCGGCTTTCGCCGCGGCGTGCGCCCCGCCTTCATGACCGCGCCTGGCGAGTACGACCAGCGCCTGCTGCAGGGCCTGGACGTGCTGCTCGCCGAGATGGGCAGCCGCGACATGAAGGCTGTGCTCTACCTCAACAACTTCTGGCAGTGGTCGGGCGGCATGGCGCAGTACGTGTCGTGGTTCACCGGCGAGCCGCTGTCGGACCCGGACCGCAGCGGCGACTGGAACGCGTTCATGGATTACTCCGCGCGCTTCTACGCGATCCCCGAGGCGCAGGCGCTGTACCGCGACGCGATCCGCACCGTCATCGGCCGCACCAACAGCGTCAACGGCATCGCCTATGTCGATGACCCGACGGTGATGTCCTGGCAGCTGGCCAACGAGCCGCGGCCCGGCAGCGACGCCCGCGGCGCGCCCAACTTCCCCGGCTACCGGCAATGGGTGCACGAGACCGCCGGCTACATCCGCGGCCTCGCGCCGAAGCAGCTGGTGAGCACCGGCAGCGAAGGCAGCAAGGGATCGCTGGGCGACGAGGACTATTTCATCATCGCCCACGCCTCGCCCAACGTGGACTACCTGACCTTCCATCTGTGGCCGTCGAACTGGAGCTGGATCGACCACCACGACCCGGCGGCGCGGCTGGAATCGGGCCTGGCGACCTCGCTGGCCTACATCGATCGCCACATCGACATCGCCGGCAAGCTCGGCAAGCCGATCGTGCTGTCGGAGTTCGGGCTCAACCGCGATGGCGGCTCGTACGATCCCGCCTCCGGCGTCACTGCGCGCGACCGCTTCTACAGCGCGATCTTCGACCGCGTGCTGGCGCGCGCGAAGGCGGGCGATGCCATCGCCGGCTCCAACTTCTGGGCCTGGGGCGGCCGTGGCCGCACCACCAACGCCGACTGGATGTGGAAGGCGGGCGATCCGTTCACCGGCGATCCGCCGCAGGAAGCACAGGGCCTGTTCTCGCTGTTTGACAGCGATGCCTCCACGCTGGAGCTCGTGTCGGCGCACGCGAAGGCGATGCGCGCGATCGATTGAGCTTGCCCAAGCGCCACGCACATCTGTAGGAGCGGCTTCAGCCGCGATCGTTGTCTCCGGCATCCCTGCATCTGGATGCATCCATCGCGGCTGAAGCCGCACCTACAGTGGCCGCGGCTGCAACCGTCATGGCGCTGGCGGTATCTACGTGGACGAACACTCCACGGATCGACCATGCTCCGATTCCTGATCGCCATCCTCCTGTCCTGCTGCGCGCTCGCCGCATCGGCCGGCGCACAGACACCGCCCATCGATGACGCCGCCCGCGCCCGCGCGGTCGTCGCGGACCTGATGCGCATCCCCAATCCCGACGGGGTGCAGGAGACCTACCGCCAGCGCATCAACGGCGTCGACCACTGGATCAGCGTCCGCGGCCAGGACCGCGCCAATCCGGTGATCCTGTTCGTGCACGGCGGCCCGGCCACGCCGACGATCCCCAGCCTGTGGCAGTTCCAGCGCCCGCTCGAGGACTGGTTCACGATGGTCAACTACGACCAGCGCGGCGCCGGCAAGACCTGGCGCGAGGATCATTCCGAGGCGGTCGCCGACTCGATCCGCATCCAGACCTATGTCGACGACCTGGTCGCGATCGCCGAGCACGTCCGCGCGAAGCTCGGCAAGCAGCGTCTGGTGCTGATGGCGCACAGCTGGGGCACGATCCCCGCGATGCGGGCGGCGCTGGCGCGGCCCGACCTGTTCCATGCCTACGTCGGTATCGGCCAGGTGATCAACGTGCGCGAGAACGAGCGCATCAGCATCGAGTACGGGCTGGCCGAAGCGAAGCGTCGCGGGGACGCCGATGCGGTGCGCGAGATCGAAGCGCTGCTGCCGTATCCCGGCACCGGGCCGCTCACCCGCGAACGCATCGTCGCCGCGCGCAGGTGGCCGCAGCACTACGGCGGCATGGCCGCCTATCGCGACGCCACCAACCTGTGGTTCTTCGGCGCCGCGCGCCTCTCGCCCGACTACGATGCCGACGATCGCGCCGCGCTCAACGCAGGCAGCCTGTTCACGCTCGAACGCCTGCTCGACGAATTCGTGCAGGTCGATTTCAACCCGGTCCGCGAATTCCCGATCCCGGTGGTGATGCTGATGGGCCGCCACGACTACACCACGCCTTCCCAGCCCACCGCCGACTGGCTCGCGCGGGTGGAGGCGCCGTTCAAGCGCGGCGTGTGGTTCGAACGTTCCGCGCACATGATCCCCTGGGAAGAGCCGGGAAAGACGCTGGTCGCGCTGCTCGAGATCGTGCGGCCGCTGGTGCGCGAGTAGCGCAGCCGCGCCCGAACGTCGTGCGAGCGCGTGCCATCGCGAACGCAACAGGCAAGGCCGTCATCGCGAACGCAGCAGGCACGTTTGTCATCTCGAACGCAGAGAGAGATCTGCTCTCGCGCCCGCCCCCGCGTGCCACGCCCGCGCTGGATCAGGCCGGATAGATCCCGCCCAGCACGCGCGGTCCCGCCGCGCCGGTGACGCTGGGCAGGTTGCCCGGCAGCCCCAGCAGGGTCTGCCGCGCGAGCCAGGCGAATCCCATCGCCTCGACGTGGTCCGGATCGAGGCCGTGGCCGACGGTGGATTCGACCGTGACACCGGGCAGGGCGGCCGCCAGCGCGGCCATCAGCAGCGGGTTGTGCACGCCGCCACCGCAGGCGATGACGCGGCCGGTGGTGGGCTGGGTCGACAGCAGCGCATTGGCCACGGTGCGCGCGGTCAGCGCGTTGAGCGTGGCCTGCACATCGGCGGGGGCTTCGTCGCCGCGCAGCCGCGCCTCGACCCAGCCGAGGTGGAAATGATCGCGCCCGGTGGACTTGGGTGGCGCCTGGCTGAACCAGGAATCGTCGAGCAGGCGTTCGAGCAGGGACGCATCGACGCTGCCGCGGCCGGCGAAGGCGCCGCCGCGGTCGAAGTCCTCGGCCAGGTGGCGCAGGCACCAGGCGTCCATCAGCGCGTTGGCCGGGCCGGTGTCGAAGCCGCGCACCTCGCCCTGCGCGGGAAGCAGGGTCAGGTTGGCGATGCCGCCGAGGTTGAGCACGGCGCGGTCCTCGCCCGGCGCGCGCAGCAGGGCCGCGTGCAGCCCCGGCAGCAGCGGCGCGCCGTGGCCACCGGCGGCAATGTCGCGGCGGCGCAGGTCGGCCACCACGGTGATCCCGGTGCGCTCGGCCAGGGTCGATGGGTCGCCGAGTTGCAGCGTGAATGGATAAGGGCCCCACGGGCGGTGGCGCAGGGTCTGTCCGTGCGAGCCGATCGCGCGCACGGTCGATGCGGGAGTCCCGCTGTCGGCCAGCGCCAGGTTGGCGGCCTCGGCGAACGCGCGCGCCACGCGCACGTCCAGTTCGGCGATCGCATCCAGCGACAGCGAGGCGCCCTGCTGGCCGAGCGCCACCAGCTGCGCGCGCAGCGCCGGGTCCCAGGGATAGGTGCGGCCGAACAGCAGGCGCGCGTGGCCGTCGTCGAAGTCCACCAGCGCGGCATCGATGCCGTCGGCGCTGGTGCCGGAAATCAGGCCAAGGTAAAGATCGGACATGCCGGGATTCTACGGCGCGCGCGTGCGAGAGCTCGCATCGGTCATGCGTCGCCCCGCCCTGGCGCTCGAGCAGCGATGACGCAGCCAGGATGTGGTCGCGGAGGCAGTGAGCGATCTACGGTGGTGGGCCGAGACCCGTGCTGTCGCTTCCGGATAAGCAGGGTCTTGCCACGGATGACGCGGATGACGCGGATCAAGCGCGGAAAGGAGGGGGCCATGCCGCACCTGAGCCACGCGAATGCGCTGCCTGATCCGCGGTATCCGTGTGATCCGTGGCGTGCGTTCTAGTCCTGCCGGCGGGAACCGCGTACCTCAGCCCTTGCTGGCGCGGGGCAGCGTCGCCGCCGCCACCTGCGGATCGTCCTGCGACGGTCGCGCCGGGACGGTGGCGTAGAGGATTTCCTCGACGTCGCGGATGCGCTCCAGCGCCGGCGCGGTCTGCTGGCGGAACTGCGCCAGCGCGGTGCCGCTCAGCGGTTCCGGCGGCGGCATCGTGTGCTGCAGCGGGTTGCGGTGCACGCCGTTGATCCGGAATTCGTAGTGCAGGTGCGGGCCGGTGGACATGCCGGTCGAGCCGACGTAGCCGATCACCTGGCCCTGCGATACGCGCTCGCCGCGCTTGAGCCTGGCGGTGCGCGACATGTGCGCGTACAGGGTTGAGTGACCCTTGCCGTGGTCGAGCACGACCGTGTTGCCATAGCCGCCATGCCAACCGGACGACACCACGCGCGCATCACCCGCGGCCATGATCGGCGTGCCGCTGCGCGCGGCGTAGTCCACGCCCTTGTGCATGCGCGAGGTGCCCAGCACCGGGTGGCGGCGGTTGCCGAAGCGCGAGCTCAGCCGCGCGTACTGGATCGGGCTGCGGATGAAGCTCTTCTTCAGCGGCCGGCCTTCGGCGGTGAAGTACTCGCCCTTGCCGTCGCGCTCGAAGCGCACCGCGGTGAACGGCTTGCCCTTGGCGGTGAACACCGCCGCGGTCACAGGACCGCTGCGGATCAGCTCGCCTTCGCGCCAGGTCTGCTCGACGACGACGCTGAAGCGGTCGCCGGAGGTGACGTCGCGGTCGAAATCGATGTCGTACTTGAAGACGTCGTCGGTGAGGGTGTTGATCACCGAAGGGCTCAGCCCGAGCTTGCGCGCGGAGTGGAACAGCGACTTGCCGACCTTGCCGCTGATCACCGCGGTGCGCACCTCGACCGGCCGCTCGATCACCTTCTCCGCGACCTTGTCGCCAGCCAGCGACAGCTCGACCCGCTGGGTGTCGCTGCGGTCGTAGCGGAACGCCACCAGCGTACCGTCGGGCGCCTGGTCGAAGCCGAGCTCCGCACCGGGGCGAAGGCGCGCCAGCGCCTGGCGCTCGCTGGAGGCCTCCAGCAACTGGTGCATGAGCGTGGCCGGGATCTGGCGCGATTCGAAGATGGCGCCCAGCGTCTGGCCCTTCTCGACTTTCACCAGGTCCCAGGCGCGCTGCTGCTGCGCCGGGACACGCGCGACCGACGCCGGCAGCGGCGGCAGCGGCAGCGACAGCGTGGTCAGTTCCGGCGCGTGTCCATCGAGGCGCATGGCGTTGGAAAAGCCGGGCACCAGGCCGATGACCAGCGCACCCAGCGTGGCGAACAGGCTGGCGTGCGCCCAGTCGCGGCGGGTCCAGCGGCCGTTGAAGGAAAACCGCGCGGCCGCATCGCCATGGTCGGCATAGCGCGACTCGTTGGCGGTGTTCTCGGCGGCGGCCCGCAGGTTCTGTTCCCGGATGGACTGGTGCTGGGCGTCATCCGGTGACGTCTGGGGCAGCTGCGTCATTGGCTTGTCCAAAGGGCGTGACGGGCACGTCAGCGCGGTACGATAAGCACATGAAGTGGGAGCGTCAAACCCTTGTCCGTCAAGGGTTTTCATGGCGGTCCACGGCTTTACACTTATTTAATGTTTTCTTATGACCGGCGTCACACAACTGCGCCGTGCCTGGACGATTCGCCGATGAACCTTCCCGACGCCGATCCCGCCGCCCTGGACCTGCTGGCCCGCGGCGCCGACGAGATCCTCAAGCGCGAGGACCTGGCCGCGCGCCTGTCCGCAGGCCGCCCGCTGCGGGTCAAGGCCGGCTTCGACCCGACCGCGCCGGACCTGCACCTTGGGCACACCGTCCTGCTCAACAAGATGCGTCAGTTCCAGGACCTCGGCCACCAGGTGATCTTCCTGATCGGCGATTTCACCGGGATGATCGGCGACCCCACCGGCAAGAACGCCACCCGCAAGCCGCTCACCCGCGAGGACGTGCTGGCCAACGCGCGCACCTACGAGGCGCAGGTGTTCAAGGTGCTCGACCGAGAGCGCACCGAGGTGCGTTTCAACAGCGAGTGGTTCGGCGCGATGTCGGCGGCCGACATGATCCGGCTGGCCGGGCAGCACACGGTGGCGCGCATGCTCGAGCGCGATGACTTCGCCAAGCGCTACGCGGCGCAGCAGTCGATCGCGATCCACGAGTTCCTGTATCCGCTGGTGCAGGGCTATGACTCGGTCGCGCTCAAGGCCGACGTGGAGCTGGGCGGGACCGACCAGAAGTTCAACCTGCTGATGGGCCGCGGGCTGCAGGAAGCACACGGCCAGGCGCCGCAGGTGGTGCTGACCATGCCGCTGCTCGAGGGCCTGGACGGCGTCAACAAGATGAGCAAGTCGCTCGGCAACTACATCGGCATTGCGGAAGCCCCGATCGACATCGTCAACAAGACCATGAAGATCGGCGACGAGCTGATGTGGAAGTGGATCGACCTGCTGAGCTTCGAGATCTCCATTGCCGAGGCCGCCGGGCTGAAGACGGAGGTGGCCGCCGGGCTCAATCCGCGTGACATCAAGCTGCGCCTGGCGCGCGAACTGGCCACGCGCTTCCACGATGCCACCGCGGCCGAGACCGCGATCGGCGGCTGGCATGCCGCAGTGACCGGGCAGGGCGACACCTCGCTGCTGCCGCTGCAGGACGTGGCCGTGCCGGCGGACGGGATCCGCATCGCCGCCCTGCTCACCGCCGCCGGGATCACGCCCAGCAACTCCGAGGCCAACCGCAAGCTCAAGGAGCGCGCGGTGAAGGTGGACGGCGCCGTGGTCGAGGACGCCGCCCTGGAGTTCGCCCCGGGCTTCGAAGGCGTGCTGCAGGTGGGCAAGCGCAACTTCGCGCGGGTCCGCCTGGTCGCCGGCTGACGCCGCGCTGCGAGCGACGCGCCGACGGCCGGCAGATGATGCCGTCGCCACGGCTGACGCCAGTGAATAGCCGACTGGCAGCGTCGGAAAGCGACTGCCTCAGCCCACCCGCATCGCCGCCAGCACCAGCAGCGCAATCGCGCAGCCGTAGCCGCCCAGCCACACCAGGCTGCGCGCCAGCGCGATGTCGGCAAGGTAGAACACGCCGTGCAGCACGCGCAGCACGATGAAGGCGAGCGCGAGCATCGCGATGGTGGCGGCGGTCACGCCGGCCAGCTGCGCCATGACCACGCCGGCCGCGAATGGCGCGAAGGCCTCGAACGCATTCAGGTGCGCGGCGTTCGCGCGCTGCACCCGGTAGTTGCCGTCCTGCTTGGCCATCCAGGCGCGCGGATTGCGGTTGTTGTACTTCTGCGCGCCGGTCTTGGCGAAGCCGATCCAGATGTAGGGCAGCAGCGCGGCGATCAGCACGCACCAGTAGGCGGTGGCGAGGGTCATGGCGGTCTCCTGGGTGGGGGAGTGCAGGGTAGGGCAGGTCGGCCGCGACGTGCTCCCGGCCCCCACCCCAACCCTCCCCCGCAGGCGGGAGGGAGCAAGTACAGGCTCGGCGTGGGATCGGCTTTTCCCCCTCCTCCGCCTGCGGGGGAGGGCCGGGGTGGGGGCCACCGACTCGACAAAAACAGGAACGGCGCCTCGCGGCGCCGTTCCAGTGAAACGCAATCAATGCATCCCGCGAGCGCCTACTCCACCGCCGCCCGCTGGGTGTCGCGTGCGGCCTTGAACGGATTGCCTTCGTACCAGTTCGGCCAGGTCTCGCCGGCGGCCAGTTCCTGGCCCACCGCGTGCAGCAGTTCCAGGTCCTCGGCGATGCCGTCGAAGCGCCAGCCGTCGTGGACCTCGTCGCTGGGCTGGTGGTAGCGGCGCGCGTAGTCCTCGCCGACCAGCTTGCCGGCATCCGCGCCACCCTCGAGCAGGTCGCTGCCGCCCTTGGCATACAGCGCCGGCACCCCGGCCTTGGCGAAGTTGAAGTGGTCGGAGCGGAAGTAGAAGCCGCCGGCCGGGTTGCCTTCCTCCACCAGCGTGCGCTGCTGGCCGGTGGCGTGGGTGAGCAGGATGTCCTCCAGCTCGGAGTTGCCCTTGCCGGTGACCACAACGTCACGCGCGCGGCCGCCGACGCTCATCGCGTCGAGGTTGACCACGCCCACCGTCTTCTCCAGCGGGAACGAGGGCTGCGCGACGTAGTACTTGGAGCCGAGCAGGCCCGACTCCTCCAGCGTCACCGCCAGGAACACCACCGAACGCCGCGGTGGCGCGGTCACGAACTTCTCGGCGATCTCGATGATGCCGGCCACGCCGGTGGCGTTGTCGACCGCACCGTTGTAGATCGTGTCGCCTTCGCCCTCGTGCTTGCCCAGGTGGTCCCAGTGGGCGAGGTAGATCACGGTTTCCTCAGGCGCCTCGGTGCCGGGGATGTAGCCGATCACATTGCGCGAGGACTTCTCGCTGACCGTGCTGCGCAGGTCGAACGAGACCTTGGCCTTGAGCGGCACCGAGGTGAAGCCGCGGCGGTTGGCGGCGGCGTACATGTCCTGCAGCTCCAGCCCGGACTCGGAGAACAGCTGGCGCGCGACGTCGCCGCTGATCCAGCCCTGCGCGGGCAGGCGCGGGTCCGGATCGTCCTCGGCGCGCAGGTCGAACTGCGGGCCCGACCAGGAGTTCTTGACCACGTCCCAGCCGTAGGACGCACCGGCCTCGTCATGGATGATCAGCGCCGCGGCGGCGCCCTGGCGGGCGGCCTCCTCGAACTTGTAGGTCCAGCGCCCGTAATAGGTCATGCGGTTGCCGTCGAACAGCGACTCGTCGTTGGCATGGAAGCCCGGGTCGTTGACAAGGATCACCACGGTCTTGCCCTTGACGTCGAGGCCGGCGTAGTCGTTCCAGTCCTGCTCGGGCGCGTTGACGCCGTAGCCGACGAACACCAGCTCGCTGTCCTTGACCGACACCTCGGCCTGGCCGGTGCGGGTGCCGATCACCATCTCCGGCCCGAACTTCAGTTCGCGCGCAGTGCCGTTGCTGTCGAGCTGCAGCACCGTCGATTCGTCGGCGGTGGTTTCGACCATGGGCACGGTCTGGAAGAAGCTGTCGTTGTCGCCGCCGGGCCGCAGGCCGATGCGTTCGTACTGCGCCTTGATGTACTCGACCGTCTTCTCCTCGCCGGCCGAACCGGGGGCGCGGCCCTCGAATTCGTCGGAGGCGAGGGTGGAAATCAGCGTCTGCAGGTCGTCGGCGTCGATCGCGGGCTTGAAGACGTGGTCGGCCGTCGGCGCGGCGGCGGGCGCCGCGGCATCGCCGGCTGGCGCTGCAGGCTCCCGGCTGCAGGCGGCCAGCAGCAGGCTGCCGACGCAGGCGAGGATCAGGGTTGAACGCATTCGGGAAACTCCAGGGAAAGCAGTGCGGCTGATTCTACGCGGCCGGCGCCGGCGGCTGCCCGGCACCGGGGTCAGAGTCGACTTTCCCACCCTATGCTCGCCGTCCGACCCATCCCGGGGGAAAGTCGAGTCCGACCCCTCGCCTCTCGCTTCTCAGTCCGCGGGCGAGCGCGCCGTGCTGTAGGCCACGGGCGTGGCGCCGGTGACCTTGCCGATGCGTGCAGTGTCGTGCACGTACAGCGTGACCTCGCGCTCGAACTTCAGCTCGCCCTCGACCACGGCGCCGGGGCCGACCACGATCTTCGGCTTGCGCTTGCTGACCTGCACCGGAAACCAGTTCGCCGACGGCTTGTCGATCCTGAGCCCGCCGGCCACGTGCGAACCGACCCCGACGGTGATATCGCCGCTCACCGTCTCGATGCCGCCGGCCAGGTCGACATCGACCAGCCCGATCGCGCCGTTCACGGTCTCGACGTTGCCGCCGATGCGGCCGCCCGCACCGACGAAGATGCTGCCGTTCACCGTTTCCACGCTGTCGCGCACCGTTGCGCGCTCGCCGACGCGGATGCTGCCATTGACGGTGGACAGGCTGTCTGCGTGGATGTCGTCGGCGGCGCGGATGCTGCCGTTCACGGTCTCGGCGTCCTTCACGATGGCGCCGCTTTCGATGGTGATGCTGCCGTTCACCGTGTCCACGTCGCCATAGGGGCGGCCCGCCTGGGCAGTGATGCCGCCGTTGACCTTGCTGATGTCCTGCTGCGCCAGCACCGGCGGCGCGCACAGCAGGGCGAGCAGGGCCAGGGAAAGGGACAGGCGGGTGCGTGACATGGGGGGATCCTCCGGGCGCGGTTGCCGCTGCAACGGTTGCGTTGGCTGTTTGCGTCCCCGACAGCTTGCGCCCGCTTGGCTACAATCGCACCGGTCGAAAGTCACCGGGACTCCCGTCCGTGCCAGCCGCTTCCGCTACGCCCGCTCCGCGCCCCAGGCCCGTCGTGCTGCTGATCCTCGATGGCTGGGGACACCGCGACGATCCGCACGACAACGCCATCGCGCTGGCCAATGTGCCCAACTGGCGACGCCTGCTGGCCGAGCACCCGACCACGCTGATCCACACCGAGGGCCGCCACGTCGGTCTGCCGGACGGGCAGATGGGCAATTCCGAAGTCGGCCACATGAACATCGGCGCCGGCCGCATCGTCTACCAGGACCTGACGCGCATCGACGCGGCGATCGAGGACGGCAGCTTCTTCGCCAATGCCGAACTCCAGACGGCCTGCGACACGGTGCTGGCCAGCGGCGGCACCCTGCACGTGATGGGCCTGCTCTCGCCGGGCGGCGTGCACAGCCACGAACGGCACGTCTTCGCGATGCTCGAGCTGGCCGCGCGCCGCGGCGTGCCGCGGGTGGCGGTGCACGCCTTCCTCGACGGCCGCGACATGCCGCCGCGCTCGGCGCAGCCCAGCTTGCGCGCGCTGCAGGACAAGTGCGACGCGCTCGGCAACGCGCGCATCGCCAGCGTGTCCGGCCGCTACTACGCCATGGACCGCGACCAGCGCTGGGAGCGCGTGCGCCTGGCCTGGGATGCGGTCGTCGAAGCGCAGGGCGACGCGCCCGACGCACTGTCGGCGCTGCAGGCCGCCTACGCGCGCGGCGAGAACGACGAGTTCGTCGCCCCGACCGCGCTGGCCGGCGCGCAGCCGATCTGCGACGGCGACGCGATCGTGTTCATGAACTTCCGCGCCGACCGCGCGCGCCAGCTCAGCGCGGCATTCGTGGCGCCGGATTTCAAGGGCTTCGGCGCGGGCGTGCGGCGCCCGGCGCTCGCGCGCTACACCTGCCTGACCGAATACGACGCCAGCCTGCCGGCGCCGCTTGCCTTCGCCCCCGACAACCTCGCCAACACCCTGGGCGAAGTGCTGGGCGCGCGCGGCCTGACCCAGCTGCGCATCGCCGAGACCGAGAAGTACGCGCACGTCACCTTCTTCCTCAGCGGTGGTCGCGAGCAGCCGTATCCGGGCGAGGAACGCATCCTGGTGCCCAGTCCCAGGGTCGCCACCTATGACCTGCAGCCCGAAATGAGCGCGCCGGAAGTCTGCGCAAGACTCGTCGAGGCGGTCGAGGCAGAGCGCTTCGACGTCATCCTGTGCAACTTCGCCAATCCCGACATGGTTGGCCATACCGGCGTGCTGTCGGCGGCGATCACGGCGGTGGAAACCGTCGACCGCGCGGTGGGCGAGATCATCGCCGCGGTGCGCGCCAAGGGCGGCGAACTGCTGGTCACCGCCGACCACGGCAACTGCGAAATGATGCGCGACCCGGTGACGGGCGAGCCGCACACCTCGCATACGGTCGGGCCGGTCGACCTGGTCTACGTCGGCAGCCGTGCCGCGGGCTTGCGCAGCGGCGGTGCATTGCGCGACCTGGCGCCGACGATCCTCGACCTGCTCGGCGTCGACCAGCCTGCCGAGATGACCGGATCGACCCTGCTGGCCGGCAAGGGATGATCCATGCGGCGCGCGTGCGGCTGGCGTGCGCGGCGCTGGCGCTGCTCGCCGCCGCGCTCGCCCCGGCGCCCGTCGCCCTGGCACAGCAGGGCAGCCGCGAGGCCGAGCGCCGGCTCGAGCGCGTGCGCAAGGAGCTTGGCGCTGTCGCCAGCGAGCGCCGCCGGCTCGAAGGCGAGCGCGGTAACGCCGCCCGGCAGCTGCGCACGGCCGATGAGCAGGTCGCACGCTCGGCGCGCACGCTGCGCGACACCGAGGCCGAGCTGGCGCGGCAGCAGGCGACGCTCGCGGAGCTGGCCGGCAGGCGCGATGCGCTGCAGGCGCGCGCCGACGCGCAGCGTGACGAATTGCACGCGCTGCTGCGCTCGGTCTACGCCACCGGCAGCGCGGCGCCGCTGAAGCTGCTGCTGGCGCAGGACCAGGTGGCCGACGCCAGCCGCGCGCTGACCTATCACCGCTACCTGCAGCGCCAGCGCGCCGAACGCATCGATGCGCTGCGCCAGGAGCTGGCCGAACTCGACGCGCTCGAGCGCGACATCGCCGACCGGCGGGCGGCGCTGGAGCAGTCCCGCGAGCAGCAGCGCGCGCAGGTGGCCGCGCTCGATGGCGACCGCCGCAAGCACGCGCAGGCGGTGGCCCAGCTCGACCGCCGCTACCGCGACCGCAGCTCGCGTGAGCAGGCGCTGGGACGCGATGCGAAATCGCTCGAACGCCTGCTGGCAAGACTGCGGGCGGCTGCGGCCAAGGCCGAAGCCGAGCGCCGCGCTGCGGCCGAGCGCGCGGCGCGGCGCCAATCGGCCGGCACCGCTCCGCGCGCGACGCGCAGCCCCGCACCCGCAGTCGCGCGCACGCCGCCGATCCAGGTGGGTGGCCTGGGCTGGCCGCTGTCGGGCGCACTGCTGGCCAACTATGGCGGGCGCATGCCCGACGGGCGCAGCAGCAGCGGCGTGCTGATCGGCGCCCCGACCGGTACCCGGGTGCAGGCCGTCGCCGACGGCACGGTGGTCTTCGCCGAATGGATGACCGGCTACGGCATGATCCTGATCGTCGACCACGGCAACGGCGCGATGAGCCTGTACGCACACTGCGAGACGCTGCTCAAGGAGGCCGGCACCCCGGTCAAACGTGGCGATGCGGTCGCCACCGTCGGCAACTCCGGCGGCCAGGGCCAGCCGGCGCTGTACTTCGAGCTGCGCCGCAACGGCCAGCCGGTGAATCCATCGAGCTTCCTGCAGCGTCGCTGAGTCGTTCGCCGTGCCCGGGCAGAGATGGGAGCGACTGCCCGCGCACGCAGCCAGTCCCGCTTCACGAAAACCTCTGACGCGCCCGCATAATCGGGCGGCCGCCCCGCCGGGCCGAGCCGTTCCCTTCCGGAGTTCCTGCATGCCCGTCCGCACCTCGCCGCTGCTCCTTGTCCTGCTGCCGCTGGCGCTGGCCGTGTCGCCCGCCCTGGCGCAGGAAGCGGAGGCCGCCACGCAGGTTGGCGCGCCAAACGCGCCGGCCGCTGTCGATCCGGCGGACGCCGGGGCGCAGGCCGCTCCCGAAGCACCGGCGCCACAGGCGCAGGAGCCCGAACCCCAGGTCCAGAAGGAACAGGAAGCGCAGGAAGCGCAAGGCCCGCAGGAGGCCCAAGAGGCCCAGGAGGCTCAGGACCCGCAGGAGGCCCAAGACCCGCAGGACCCGCAGGACCCGCAGGAGGCCCAAGACCCGCAGGACCTGCAGGAGCCCGCTCCCGCTCCCGACGCGCAGACACCCGATGAAGGCGTCTCCGGCCCCAGCGACGATCCCGACGCCGTCGAAAGCGCCACCACCCGCGTGCCGCTGGAGGAGATCCGCCGCTACGTGGGCCTGTTCAACGCGATCCGCGGCGGCTACGTCGATCCGGTCGACGACCGCAAGCTGATGGACTCCGCCATCCGCGGGCTGCTGCTCGACCTCGACCCGCACAGCGCCTATCTGGAAAAGAGCGCCGCCGAGGCCTTCAACGAGGGCACCACCGGCGCCTACGACGGCATCGGCGTGGAGGTGATGCAGCTGCCCGACGGCAAGGTTCGGGTGATCGCACCGATCGACGACACCCCCGCGGCCAAGGCCGGCATCCGCGCCGGCGACACCATCGTCTCGGTCGATGGCCGGCCGCTGACGTCATCCGACGCCGAAGGTGGCGGCCCGTTGCGCGGGCCGCCGGGCACCAGCCTGGTGCTGGGCGTGCTGCGCGAAGGCGAACCGCGGCCGCTGGACATCACCGTGCGACGCGAAACCATCCGCGTGGCCAGCGTGCGCGGGCACATGCTCGAGCCGGGCTACGGTTACGTGCGCCTCAGCGCCTTCCAGGTCGAAACCGGCGAGGACTTCTCGCGCACCGTTGCGCGTCTGCGCGACGAGGCTGGTGGCCGCCTCCAGGGGCTGGTGCTCGACCTGCGCAGCAATCCTGGCGGGCTGCTCACCGCGGCCGTGCGCGTGGCCGACGACCTGCTGGAGAAGGGCGGCATCGTCAGCACCCGCGGCCGCATCGACGCCAACGACACCGAGTTCAACGCCACCCCGGGCGACCTGCTGCAGGGCGCGCCGGTGGTGGTGCTGATCGACGTCGGTTCGGCCAGCGCCTCGGAGGTGCTGGCTGGCGCCCTGCACGACAACGGCCGCGCGCGCATCGTCGGCAGCCGCAGCTTCGGCAAGGGCTCGGTGCAGACCCTGCTGCCGCTGGGCAACGGCGACGCGGTCAAGCTCACCACCGCGCGCTACTACACGCCCAGCGGCCGCTCGATCCAGGCCCGCGGCATCGATCCGGACGTCGTGCTTACGCCCGAGAAGACCGATGCGGAAGGCGCCGCGGTGCCGAGGCACACCGAGGCGACCCTGCCCGGCCACCTGCGCGGCGACGAAGAGGAAGGCGCGACCGCCGGTGACGTGCTGCCCGGCGAAGCCCCGATCCAGGCCGCGCTCGCGGAGCTGAAGAAGATGCGGGCCGGTGCAGCCACCGCACCGGCGGCGCCGGCAGCCACGCGCGACTAGACCCGGCCGCTGCGCCAGGGCCCAGCCCGCTGTCACTTCGACGGCAGCGTCCCACTGTCCTGTCGGACGCAAGTTCCACTGTCATTTCGATGGCGAAGTCTCACAAGCAAGTTCTCTCGAACACGAATTTCACTGTCATTTCGACCGCAGGGAGAAATCTCCCGCCGGCGCGTCCGCGGTTCCCGGTCAGCCTTCCGCTGCGAGAGGCATCAGCGCGTGAGGTGGGACACTGCCATCTGCAGGGATTTCTCCCTGCGGTCGAAATGACAGGCTGTGGTGCGCAGGCGTGTTAGCGCTGCAGGCGTGAGGCGTGAGGCGTGAGGCGTGAGGCGGCATGCGCGGCATGCGCGGCGCCACCACCCCGTAGCCGCCAGCGCTCAGCCCGCGGGGCCCGCCAGGCGGAAGCCCAGCAGCACCAGGGCCAGGCCCAGCAGCACGCTGCCGCAGACGTAGCCGCCGGCAACCAGCCAGTCGCCGCGGCGCAGCAACTGCGCGGTTTCCAGCCCGAAGGCGGAGAACGTGGTGAAGCCGCCCAGCACCCCGACCAGCAACAGCAGGCGCAGCTCGGGCGACAGCCAGCCGGGATGGCGCTCGGCCCATCCGGCCAGCAGGCCGGCGGCCAGGCAGCCGAGCAGGTTCACGGCGAAGGTGCCGAGCGGGAATTTCTGTGGCGCGGTCGCCTGCATCGTCCATGTCGCCAGCAGATGGCGCGCGATCGAACCGACAGCGCCGCCCAGGCCAACCAGCGCGATCGCCTGCAGCCCCATCGGCTAGCGCGGCTTCGCAGGCAGCGGGAACGGGGTGACGACCTTCTCGCCCGATTGGGCGTCGCGGATCGCCGACTGGCCCTTCTTCTCCACTTCCTCGACGCGCACGATCGCCTGCATCGGCAGGTGCAGGGCGCGGGTATTGCCGAACTCGTCGCGCAGGCGCTCTTCGGTCGGGTCGACCACCAGCCCGGCGTGCACGTCGAACACCAGGTCGGCGACCTCGACGAAGCCCCACAGCCGGCCGCTGTCCACGCGCCGCGCGTACAGCTCGTAGACCTTGCCGAGGTTGAGGAAGCTGACCTTGTAGAGCGGTTTGGACATGGGATTCGGGGGCGGGAAGCGGGTCAAGGGTGAATAAGCGGTGGGTTGGTGTTTGGAGCGGATCCGACCTGAAGGTGAGGGTGCCTCGGGCACTTGGCAAGTCCATGCCGGCAACGGCCGCCCTCATCCCGACGCCATCAATATCCCTTCAACCGCCGCAGCCGCTTTGCGATGGCGCCGCGCGAGGCGATCGCGAACACGATCCCGAACAGGAAGCCGGCCGCATGCGCCGCCCAGGCGACCGCGCCGAAGGCCGGGCCGATGTAGGCAAACACGATCTGCAGCGCCGCCCAGACCCCGATCAGCAGAGAAGCCGGAGCGCGCACGAACTCCAGAAACAGTCCCAGCGGCACCACCACGCCCAGCCGCGCCTGCGGGAACAGCGCCAGGTAGGCCCCGATCAGGGCCGAGACCGCGCCGCTGGCGCCAATGATCAGGCGGTCGGGCGCGCCGATCACCAGCACCGCGAACAGGTTGGCCAGCGCGCCGCCCACGAAGAACAGCGCCAGGAAGCGCCAGGGGCCCATCACCCGCTCGGCGGGCAGGCCGAAGATCAGCAGGAACACCAGGTTGCCGAGCAGGTGGGCCCAGTCCGCGTGCAGGAACAGCGCGCTGAGCAGGCGCAGCCAGTGGCCGCCGTCCATCCACGGCTGCCAGAGGTCGGCGCCGGCCGGACCCCCGGTCAGCGCCCCCCACTCGAGCATCAGCGCGCGCTGGGAGGCGTCCGAGCGCGAGATCGCCCACACGAAGGCCGCCCACAGGGCCGCAGCCAGCAGCGGCGTGGCCCAGCGCAACTGGGCACGGGTACGGGTGGGGACGGACACGAACATGGGGGCAGATTACCCGCTCGCGCCGCGCCAGGCGCAACGCAGCGTCCCCGTGTCGCGTGCCGGAACGCACATTCACCACACGCTGCAGTACGGTATAGTGCGCGCCGCGTCGTGGGTCCGGGAGGGCGAGTTCCGGGAGGCAAGACGGGCAACACAGCCCGCCAGCACTGCGACGCAGCACATCCCGTCACCGGAGAGACCCCCGCAATGCGCAAGATTCCCCACGTCACCGTCCTGGCACTCGGCATCGCCGGCGCCATGGCCTTCGCTTCCAACGTCCAGGCCGCCGGCTTCCAGCTCAAGGAAAACAGCGTCAAGTCGATGGGCAGCGCCTTCGCCGGCACCGCCGCCAAGACCGGCGACTCCTCGGTGGTGGTCAACAACCCGGCGGTGATGACCCAGTTCGAGGGCAACACCTTCCAGGCCGACCTGACCGCGATCGACCTCAACTACGAGTTCGAAGGCACCGCCACCGACGCCCTGGGCCGCCCGATGACCGGCAGCAACGGCGGCAACGCCGGCGCCGTGACCCCGGTCCCGGCGATGTCCTACATCCGCAAGCTCGACAACGGCGCCGCCGTGGGCGCGATGATCAGCGCACCGTTCGGCCTGAAGACCGAATACGAAGACAACTGGGTGGGCCGCTACTTCGCCCACACCTCCGACATGCGCATCGTCGACCTGACCATGTCGGGCGCGATCGACATCACCGACCGTTTCTCGGTCGGCATCGGCGCGATCGTCTCGCGCGCGGACGTGACCCTGTCCAAGTCGGTCGATTTCGGCGCCGCGCTCGGCGCGCCGCAGGCAGCCGACGGCTTCGTCGAGATCCAGGGCGACGACAACAGCTTCGGCTGGCTGGTCGGTGCGCACTTCCGTCCGACCGACAGCGTCGCCTTCGGCGTGAGCTACCGTTCGGAGATCGACTACGAACTCAATGGCACCGCCCAGTGGGACGTGCCGGGCAACGTGCGTGGTGCGCTTGACGGCAATCCGCTGACCCAGCCGCTGTACCGCACCGGCCCCGGCGGCGCTGCCCTGACCACGCCGTCGGTGCTGACCATCGGCGCCAACTGGCAGGTCAACGATCGCCTCGCGCTGTCGGCCACCTTTGCCGAGACCGGCTGGTCGTCGCTGCAAGAGGTCCGCGTCCAGTTCGACAACCCCGATCCGGACGCGGTCGAGCCCTTCGAGTGGAGCGATTCGACCTTCGCCTCGATCGGCGCCGAGTACAAGCTCAACGACAGCTGGACCCTGCGCGGCGGCATCGCCGACGACCAGACCCCGACCAGCCTCGTGCACCGCACCCCGCGCCTGCCCGACGACGATCGCCGCTGGTACTCGATCGGCGCCACCTGGGCATTCAGCGATGCGCTGGACGTCAACTTCGCGTTCACGCACATCAAGCCGGACGACCCGAAGATCGACGCGACCGTGGCCAACAACGGCGCCCGCATCGTCGGCCCGTTCGACGGCAGCGCCAATCTGTTCGGTGTTTCGGCGCAGTATCGCTTCTGATTTTCCGCGACAAACTGCTGCATGGAAAAGCCCCGCTTCGGCGGGGCTTTTTTTATGGTTCTTCTCCTATTCGAGAGGAAGCTGGAGGCAACAGGGGAGGAAGCGCCACGTCGGGGTTTCGGATCGACGCCGCGCCCTGTCGACCGGGGATCGCTTTTCCCTCGGTCAGGACATCCTGTCCTGACTCGCGCGCAAAACATCCATGTTTTGCTTCCCGCGACCCCCGGTCGCCAGGGCACGACTCACTGCGACTGGAGCTGCGATGCTTCGGTGGGATCTTTTCGAAGCCACGCCAGTGATTGGGCGATGGTCGTCCCGGGGCGGGGGTTGCGGAAAGCAGCGCATGGATGCGCTGCGGCGGCGAGTCAGCCATGGATGGCTGACCGAGCCGAGGAGCAACCCCCGGCCTGGGACGACCCCGGCCGCAGGCCTGATCTAGAGGTTGCAATCCGGCCGAGTCCCCTCGAATGGGAGAAGAACCTTTTTTTGCGGTGTGGCGCGCAGTCAGCCGTGACGGACGTTCGCGCGGCAGTGCCTGGTGAACGCGCCAAGCGTCCGGCCCGCCGAAGCACGGCGGGCGTTCGTAGGCGTACGCAGCCGTGCTCCTTGAACGCGCCAAGCGTCCGGCCCGCTGCAGCGCAGCGGGCGTTCGTAGCTGCGCGCGGCAGTGCCGCGCAAGCGGCAGCTACTCACCCAACGTCAGCAACGAGGCGTTGCCGCCGGCGGCGGTGGTGTTGATGGTCACGGTCTTCTCGGTGGCGAAGCGCGGCAGGTAGTGGGGGCCGCCGGCCTTGGGGCCGGTGCCGGACTGGTTCTGGCCGCCGAAGGGCTGCACGCCGACCACCGCGCCGATCTGGTTGCGGTTGACGTAGACATTGCCCACCTTCGCGCGCTGCACGATGCGCTCTACCGTCTGGTCGATGCGCGAGTGGATGCCCAGGGTCAGGCCGAAGCCGGTTGCGTTGATCGCGTCGACCACCGCGTCGAGCTCGCTGGCCTTCCAGCGGATCACGTGCAGGGCCGGGCCGAAGTTCTCGCGGGTCAGCTGCGAGAGCGAGTCCAGCTCCCAGGCGCGCGGCGCAAAGAAGGTGCCGTGTCCGGTGCCGGCGCCCAGCGGCGCCTCGGCGATCAGGCGCGCCTGGGCCTGCATGCGGCCGGCGTGCTCGTCGAGCTGGCACTTGGCATCGGTGTCGATCACCGGGCCGACGTCGGTCGACAGCAGCGCCGGGTCGCCGACGCTGAGCTCGGCCATCGCGCCGCCGATCATCTCGATCACCTTGTCGGCGATATCGGCCTGCACGAACAGCACGCGTGCGGCCGAGCAGCGCTGGCCGGCCGAGGTGAAGGCCGAGGCCAGCGCGTCCTTGACCAGTTGCTCGGGCAGCGCGGACGAGTCGGCGATCAGCGCGTTCTGGCCGCCGGTTTCCGCGATCAGCACGCCGATCGCGGCATCGCGCGCGGCCATGGCGCGGTTGATCGCGCGCGCGGTGTCGGTCGAGCCGGTGAAGGCCACGCCGGCCACGCGCGGATCGGAGGTCAGCGCCGCGCCCACGGTGGCGCCGTCGCCGGGCACGAACTGCAGCACCTGCGCCGGAATCCCGGCCTCGTGTAGCAATGTCACCGCGTGCCAGCCGACCAGGTTGGTCTGCTCGGCCGGCTTGGCGATCACCGCGTTGCCGGCGGCCAGCGCCGCGGCGACCTGGCCGGCGAAGATCGCCAGCGGGAAGTTCCAGGGGCTGATGCAGACGAACACGCCGCGCCCGCCCAGCTGCAGGGTGTTGGATTCGCCGGTCGGGCCGGGCAGCGCCTCGGGCGTGAACAGCTGACGCGCCTGGGCGGCGTAGTAGCGCAGGAAGTCGACCGCCTCGCGCACCTCGGCCACGCCGTCGGGAATGGTCTTGCCCGCTTCCCTGGTGCACAGCGCGATGTACTGCGGCATGCGCTGCTCGAGCAGGTCGGCCGCGTGTTCCAGGATCGTCGCGCGCGAGGCGGCCGGCGTGGCGTCCCAGCCCGGCTGCGCGGCCACTGCATTGGCCAGCGCGCGCTCGACGGTGGCGGCATCGGCGGCCTGCCACTGGCCCACGCGCTGGCGCCGGTCGGCCGGATTGGTCACCGTGATTTCGGGGCCGGACACCTGCGCGCCCGGCACCAGCGGGCCGGCGCGCCAGTCGGCGGCCGCGGCATCGATCTGCGCGGCCAGGCTGCGCAGCTGGTCGTCGTCGGCGAGGTTCACGCCCATGGAGTTGCTCCTTTCAATGCCGAAGCTGCGATACAGATCGACCGGCAGCGGGATGCGGGGATGCGGGATGACGTCGAAGCCGGACACGACCTCGACCGGATCGCGCACCAGATCGTCGATCGAAACATCTTCGTCGCTGATCCGGTTGACGAAGCTGGAGTTGGCGCCGTTCTCCAGCAGGCGCCGCACCAGGTAGGGCAGCAGGTCCTCGTGCGAGCCCACCGGCGCGTACACGCGGCAGGGCACGTCGAGCCGGTCGGCCGGGATCACCTCGGCGTAGAGGTCGTCGCCCATGCCGTGCAGCTTCTGGAATTCAAAACGATGTGTCGGCACTTCCCCCGCCTGCGGGGGAAGTCGCCCCGAAGGGGCGGATGGGGGCACTTCAGGTCGCGACGCACCCGACACGCCCCCACCCCCAACCCTTCCCCCGCGAGCGGGGGAAGGGAGCAAGGCGGAGGAGGGCAGCGAAGCAGGCAGCAGCGCCTGCGCCATGCGATGGATCGCCGCGATCGTCTGCGCGTTGTGCGTGGCGAACATCGGATAGATCGCGTCGGTGCCCGACAGCAGCCGCGCCGCGGTGGCCAGGTAGCTGACGTCGGTGTTGGGCTTGCGGGTGAACACCGGGTAGCTCGCATGGCCGTCGACCTGTGCGCGCTTGACCTCGCTGTCCCAGTACGCGCCCTTGACCAGCCGCACCGGGATGCGGCGGCCATGGCGACGGGCCAGCGCGGCGACCCAGTCGATCACGAACGGCGCGCGCTTCTGGTAGGCCTGGACCACGATGCCGAAGCCGTCCCAGCCCTCGAGCGAGACGTCGGTCCACGCCGCTTCGATCACGTCCAGCGACAGCTCCAGGCGGTCGGCTTCTTCCGCATCCACGGTCAGGCCGATGTTGTGGCCACGGGCCTGGCGCGCCAGCTGCAGCAGCCGCGGCGCCAGCTCGGCCAGCACGCGCTCACGCTTGGCGTGCTCGTAGCGCGGATGCAGGGCCGAGAGCTTGACCGAGATCGAGGGTGCGGTGATGGCGTCGACGAATGGCCCGGTGCTGCCGATCGCGTCGATCGCGTCGCCATAGGCCTTGAGATAGCGGTCAGCATCGCGCGCGGTCAGCGCCGCCTCGCCCAGCATGTCGAACGAGTAGCGGTAGGCGGCATTGGCGCCCTTGCGCGAGCGCGCCAGCGCCTCGCCGATGCTGCGCCCCATCACGAACTGGTGGCCCATGATCCGCATCGCCTGGCGCACCGCCAGCCGGATCACCGGCTCGCCGACGCGTCCGACCAGGCGCTTGAAGGCGCCGTGCACGTCGCGCTTGGTGTCGTCGGCCAGGTCGACCAGGTGGCCGGTCAGCATCAGTCCCCAGGTCGAGGCGTTGACCAGCACGGAGTCGGAGCGGCCCATATGCCGCTTCCAGTCCGCATCGCCGAGCTTGTCGCGGATCAGGCGGTCGGCGGTGTCCTCGTCTGGAATGCGCAGCAGTGCCTCGGCCACGCACATCAGCAGCACGCCTTCCTCGCTGCCCAGATCGTACTGCCGCATGAAGGCCTCGATCGCGCCCTGGTCGGTGGCGCGCTTGCGCACCCGCTGCACCAGGTCGGTGGCGGTGGCGCGCACCGCGGCGCGATCGGCCTCGCTCCAGCCGGCAGCGGGCTGGCGGGCGACGGCGAGCATGCCGCCAACGTGGCTGGCCTCGTCGAGCGCCCAGGCGGCGGTGATCGCGGCGCGCAGCGCCGGAACATCGGCGGCGGCCGGGGAGGCGGAGGGGACAGGCGGTGTATTCATCGGCAGGGCCAAGGCAGGGCGCCGCGGCCCGGGAGCGGGCACGATGCGCGGGAAGAACGCCATTCTCGCCCCGTCATGCCGGCGCGGATTGAACGTTTCCCGCGGCCCACGCGCCTGCGCCGGCACAAACCTGCGCAAATCGGCGCGTGAGGGCGTGGACCGCCCCGGCTGGGGCCGGCAAGGCGGTGCGGGGACGTCGAACCACCCTGCGCGGGCGGCCCCGCGACATGCACGCGCGCAGGCGGGGACGCAGGGCACGACGTGGCGCGGGCTGCGGCGCGATGTCGCGTGAAGCCGACGATGATCCGGGGTCCGCGCCGCCGCGCGGTCGGCCGTCGGCGCCCCGAGGCCGGGCCATTTTCCGCACATCTGCGCACGGTCGGCTTGCCCCTCTAGCGCTGCGGCCGCTACCATTCGGCAGTTATCGCGCGTTCGCACAGGCGGATGCGCGTCGTTGCAACGCGGTATCGCGTGGCGCGCCCGTCCGGATACGAGGCCGACCGCGGCGATTCATTACCAGTTCGCTGGCGGCCGGGAGGCCGCGATCGATGACATTTGGGGTCCAGGCATGAGGCAGGCGCGTTTTTCGCGGTGGGGATTGGCAGTTCTGGCGTCGTTGCCGCTTGCGGCGATGGCGGCGGACCCGAAGCGCTGGCAGCTGAACATGGGTCGCGGCGTGACCGCGTCGGCGCAAAACGCCTACGAGGCGCACATGCTGGCGTTCTGGGTCTGCCTGGCCATCGGCGCCGTGGTGTTCATCGCCATGGGCTACGCGATGTTCAAGTTCCGCCATTCCAAGGGCGCGGTGCCGGACACCAGCTTTACCCACAGCACCAAGCTCGAAGTCCTGTGGACCGTGATCCCGGTGATCCTGCTGGTGATCATGGCCGTACCGGCCACCGCCAAGCTGATCGCGATGTACGACACCCGCGAGTCGGAGATGACCGTCAAGGTCACCGGCGTCCAGTGGCTGTGGAAGTACGAGTACCTGGGCGAGGATGTGGAGATCACCAGTCGCCTCGATCGCGAGAGCGACCGCCTGCGCCAGAACCGCAACACCACCCGCGCCGAGCTCGACGCGCATCCGGCCTACCTGCTGGACGTCGACAACCCGCTCGTCGTCCCGGTCGACACCAAGATCCGCTTCGTGATCACCGCCGACGACGTGATCCACTCCTGGTGGGTGCCGGCGCTGGGTTGGAAGCAGGACGCCATCCCCGGGATCATCAACGAGGCCTGGACCGAAATCTTCGAGCCAGGCATCTACCGCGGCCAGTGCGCCGAGCTGTGCGGCAAGGACCATGGCTTCATGCCGATCGTGGTCAAGGCCGTGCCGAAGGAAGAGTTCGCGCAGTGGCTGGCCGCGCAGAAGGCCGCGGGCCAGGCCCCGGCCGAACCCTCGCAGGTGCCCGAGGGCGGCGACGGCACCGCGCCGCGCTCGGTCGATCCCGACATGGTCGATGACGTGCAGCAGGGCGAAGAGCCCGCCGCCCCGCAGGCGCCCGCCGCCGCTCCCGCCGACGCCGCCAGCGCCGGCTGATCGAATACCGAAGGCAAGACCGCCCTATGTCCACGCACACGATCCCCGCCGCCGCGCCCCACGGGCACGTCGACCACGACGACCACGGCCACAAGCAGTCCTTCGTCGACCGCTGGTTCTTCTCCACGAACCACAAGGACATCGGCACGCTCTACCTGCTGTTCTCCTTCACGATGTTCATCATCGGCGCGGCGATGAGCGTGGTGATCCGCGCCGAGCTGGCGGTGCCGGGCCTGCAGCACGTCAGCCCGCACTTCTTCAACCAGATGACGTCGATGCACGCGCTGGTGATGATCTTCGGCGGCGTGATGCCGGCCTTCGTCGGCCTGGCCAACTGGATGATCCCGCTGCAGATCGGCGCGCCGGACATGGCGCTGCCGCGGCTGAACAACTGGTCGTTCTGGATCCTGCCGTTCGCCTTCGCGATGCTGCTGATGACCCTGTTCCTGCCCGGCGGCGGTCCGGCGGGCGGCTGGACGCTGTATCCGCCGCTGTCGCTGCAGGGCGGCCACAACGTGGCGTTCACCATCTTCGCCATCCACATGATGGGCATCAGCTCGATCATGGGCGCGATCAACGTGATCGCCACCATCCTCAACATGCGCGCCCCCGGGATCGACCTGCTGAAGATGCCGATCTTCTGCTGGACCTGGCTGATCACCGCGTTCCTGCTGATCGCGGTGATGCCGGTGCTGGCCGGCGCGGTGACGATGCTGCTGACCGACAAGTTCTTCGCCACCTCGTTCTTCAACGCGGCCGGCGGCGGCGACCCGGTGATGTACCAGCACATCTTCTGGTTCTTCGGGCATCCCGAGGTCTACATCATGATCCTGCCGGCGTTCGGCATCGTCAGCGAGATCATCCCGACCTTCAGCCGCAAGCCGCTGTTCGGCTACCAGGCGATGGTCTACGCCACCGCCGCGATCGCGTTCCTGTCGTTCATCGTGTGGGCGCACCACATGTTCACGGTGGGCATGCCGCTGGGCGGCGAAATCTACTTCATGTTCGCGACCATGCTGATCGCGATCCCGACCGGGGTGAAGATCTTCAACTGGGCGTCGACGATGTGGCGCGGCTCGATCAGCTTCGAGACCCCGATGCTGTGGTCGATCGCGTTCGTGGTCCTGTTCTCCATCGGCGGCTTCTCCGGCCTGATGCTGGCGATCGTGCCTGCCGACTTCCAGTACCACGACACCTACTTCGTGGTCGCGCACTTCCACTACGTGCTGGTGACCGGCGCGCTGTTCGGCATCATCGCCGCGGCCTACTACTGGTGGCCGAAGTGGAGCGGGCGCATGTACAACGAAGCCTGGGGCAAGTTCCACTTCTGGTGGACGATGGTGTTCGTCAACCTGCTGTTCTTCCCGCAGCACTTCCTGGGCCTGGCCGGCATGCCGCGCCGCATCCCGGACTACAACGTGGTGTTCGCGGACTGGAACCTGGTCAGCTCGATCGGCGCATTCGGCATGTTCGTCACGCCGTTCCTGATGTTCGGCATCCTGTTCCACTCGCTGAAGAAGGGCGCGATTGCCCCGGCGCGCCCGTGGGAGTCGGCGCGCGGCCTGGAGTGGACGGTGCCCTCGCCGGCCCCGCACCACACCTTCGCCACGCCGCCGGTGATCCGCGACGGCGACCTGGCGCACGGCGACATCAGCCATTGAGATGCTGGTGATGAACGGCCCCGAACGACCCACCGATGAAGCCGCGCGCCGCCGCCGCGTCGTGCGCACGGCGCTGCTGTTTGGCGCCATCGCGTTCGCGATCTACGCCGCCTTCATCGCCTCGGGAGTGATCGGACGATGAGCGCGCCGCGCGGCAACGTGTCCAACAAGGGCATCCTCAAGCTGCTGGGGATCTCGCTGGGCGCATTCGCCTTCACCTTTTCGCTGGTGCCGCTGTACCGCCTCGCCTGCGAGAAGGTGTTCGGCATCCGCCTGGACAACAGCGCCGCCGACGCTTCGGCGATCACCTCGGCGGTGCCGGTCGACCGCTGGGTAACGGTCGAGTTCGACGGCTCGGTCAACTCGAAGCTGCCCTGGGGCTTCCGCCCGAACGCCGCGCGCATGCGCGTGCGCGTGGGCGAGCAGTACGAGGCCACCTACGCCGCCCACAACGCCAGCCAGAGCGCCGTCGTCGGCAGCGCGACGCCGTCGGTGGCGCCGGCGCGGGCGTCGGGCTACTTCAGCAAGACCGAGTGCTTCTGCTTCACCGCGCAGACCCTGCAGGCGGGCGAGACGCGCGACCTGCCGGTGCGCTTCATCATCGACCCGGCGCTGCCGCGCGACGTCCACACGATCACCCTGTCCTACACCTTCTTCAAGAACGATGTGCTCACCGACCGCCTTGCGGCCGCGCCATCGTCCACCGTGCCGCATTCGGCACCCTGACCCACCGCTATCCGGACTTTTCGCCATGGCCCAGGCCCCCGCTGACACCACAGCCGATCACGGCAGCGACCCGATCGCGTACTTCGTGCCGCACCACAGCAAGTGGCCGCTGTTCGCCTCGATGGCGCTGTTCCTGACCATGATCGGACTGGCCAGCTGGTTCAGCGAGATCAGCGGGGGCCGCGCGGTGTTCTTCGTAGGCGTGTCCAGCCTGGCCTTCATCCTGTTCAAGTGGTTCGCCGACGTGATCCTCGAATCGGTGTCGGGCTACTACAACAAGCAGGTCGACGTTTCGTTCCGGCTGGGGATGGTGTGGTTCATCTTCTCGGAAGTGATGTTCTTCGCCGCCTTCTTCGGCGCGCTGTTCTATGCCCGCCAGTTCGCGCTGCCGTGGCTGGGCGGCTCCGGCCAGGGCGTGGCGACCAACTACCTGCTGTGGGAAGGCTTCAGCTCGGCCTGGCCGAGCAGCGGCCCGGCCGGCGTGGGCGGACAGTTCCAGACCATCCCGGCCTGGGGCCTGCCGCTGCTCAACACGCTGATCCTGCTGACCTCCGGCGTCACCGTGACCATTGCCCACCACGCCCTGCGTGCCGGGCAGCGGACCAAGCTGCTGGTGTTCCTGGGCCTGACCGTGCTGCTGGGCTGCCTGTTCCTGTTCTTCCAGATCGAGGAATACGTCCACGCCTACCGCGATCTCAACCTGACGATGGGTTCGGGCATCTACGGCTCGACCTTCTTCATGCTTACCGGCTTCCACGGCGCCCACGTCACCCTGGGCACGATCATGCTGGCGATCATGTGGCTGCGCTGCGCCAAGGGCCACTTCAGCAAGGAAAACCACTTCGCCTTCGAAGCGGTGGCCTGGTACTGGCACTTCGTCGACGTGGTGTGGCTGGGCCTGTTCCTGTTCATCTACGTGCTTTGACGACAGGCTGCGCAATGACCAGCCTGCGGCTGTCATGAGGCGTATCGGGATCGGGAATTCGGCAAGGCACTCACCACCGGATCCGACAGGGCAGGGCGCCGGCATGCCGGCGCTTTCCGCTTTTTCGAACCGCGCAAACCTGCCGGCCGGGCGCGCCCGCCGTCCGGGATCTTCAGGAGTTCGGATTCCGTCCCACGCCGTGGAACTCGATCCAGCCCATGTAGTTGGCCAGCACCACCAGCAGGATCAGCGCGATCGACAGCGCGATGCGCTTGGTCAGCGCGTTGACGGTGCGCTTGCTCTGGCCCTTGTCGGTCAGCATGTAGTACAGCCCGGCGCCGAGGTTCCACAGGATCAGGGCCAGGAAGCCGACCACCACCAGGATCTTGAGCGAATCGTTCATTGCCGTGTTCCACGGCGCAACGCGCGCCGGTCGCCGCCATTATCGCAGGCCCTGTCGTGGCGCGAGTGAGCGCAAGCTACACGCGGCTGCTGGGCTGGACGCTGGCGCTGCTGGTGATGGCGCTGTTCGCCGCGCTGGGGCGCTGGCAGCTGGGGCGCATGGACCAGAAGCAGGCGATGCTCGACCAGGTGGCGGCGACGCTCGAGCAGCGCCAGCCGCTGCCGCTGGCCGCCGCCGCCGATCCCGCCCGTGCGCGCGATTTCGACTGGGCCCAGGGCGAAGGCAGTTTCCTCGCCGCGCCCGCCGTCCTGCTCGACAACCAGCAGCGTGAGGGACGTCCGGGCGTGCGCGTCTACCGCGCCTTCGCGCCCACCGGCGGCGCCCCGCTGCTGGTCGAACTGGGCTGGCTGCCGCTGCCCGGTGACCGCGCGATGCCGCAGCCCGAGCCGATCGAGGGCCGGCAGCGCATCCGCGGCCTGCTGGCACCGCCGCCATCGGCTGGCCTGGCCAAGGGCCTGTCCGCGGCCACCGCTGCTGGCGACGTGCTGGCGGTGCGCCTGGACGCGCCCGGCCTGCCCGCCCTGCTGGGCCTGGATGCCTTGCCGCCGCGCGTACTCAAGCTCGATCCCGACCTCCCGCTCGGCCATGCGCGCGACCTCGACGTGCTGCCCAACACCCTGCCGCCGCGGAAGCACCTGGGCTACGCCGTGCAGTGGTTCGGGCTGGCCGTGGCCGTGCTTGTCACCGCCCTTGTCCTGACCTTCCGGTTCCGCCGATGAATGCTCCCGTTTCCCCGCAGCAGCGCGGCCGCAACCGCGGCATGCTGATCCTGGTGGTGGTCCTGTTCCTGGGCAGCGCGATCGTTGCCGGCGCGCTGCGCTTCTCGGGCTGGCGTCCGCACGGCATGAAGAACCACGGCGAACTGCTCGACCCGCCGGGCGACCTGCGCCAGGTCGTGCCCGCCCTGCGCGAAGGCGGCGACTATGTGTGGAACCCGACCGAGCGCACCTGGCGCATCGCGCTTGCGCCGGCCGCCGGCTGTGCCAGCGAGTGCGTGCAGCTCTCGCAGCAGCTGGACACGGTGTGGCAGCTGTTCACCCATCGCGCCGACCACGTGCACATCCTCTGGATCGGCACGCCGCCGGCCGGCGTGCAGCGCAACGCGGCCTGGCACGAGCTCGCGCCCGCACCCGCCCTGCTCGACGCGCTGCCGCGCCACCAGGATCCCGCGGGCACCCCCGTCTACGTGATCGACCCGAACGGCTTCGTGATCCTGCGCTACGCTCCCGGCTTCGATCCGGGCCACCTGCGCGCGGACGTGGCTCGCCTGCTCAAGCTGCGATGAAGCCTCCTGCCTCCACTCCTTCGCGTCCGCAGGTCCACCGGCACTTCCACCGGATCGCCTGGCTCGCCGTCGCGCTCACGCTTGGCGTGATCGTGTTCGGTGCCTTCGTGCGCCTGTCCGATGCGGGCCTGAGTTGCCCGGACTGGCCGACCTGCTATGGCCGCGCCGCCTGGCCGCAGGCCGCGCAGGACGTGAGCGACCACGCCGCCAGCGCGATCCGCCCGTTCGAGACCCACAAGGCCTGGCGCGAGCAGGTCCACCGCCACCTGGCCGCCACGCTGGGCGTGCTGGTGCTGGCCCTTGCGCTGCTGGCCGTGCGCCGCCGCCGACACGGCCTGGCGCTGGTGCTGGGTGCATCGCTGCTGGTGGCCGCGGCGATCCCGCTCTACATGCAGGGCCACATCGTGCCTGCGCTGGCCGTGGCCGCGCTGGGCGAAGGCCTGCTGCTGGTCGCCGCGCTGCGCTGGTCGAACGTGGACATGGCGCGCGTCGGTGCGCTCACCCTGGCGGTGGTGATCTTCCAGGCGCTGCTGGGCAAATGGACGGTGACCATGCTGCTCAAGCCGGTCATCGTGATGGGCCACCTGCTTGGCGGCATGCTCACCTTCTCGCTGCTGACCTGGATGGCGTGGCGCGCCACCCACCTGCCGGTCGTGCTGGTCGATGCCACAGTGCTGCGGCGCTGGCTGCTGGCCGCGATCGCAGTGCTGGGCGTGCAGATCGCGCTCGGCGGCTGGGTGAGCGCCAACTACGCCGCGCTGGCCTGCGGCGCCGGTGGCTGGACCACGGAGCAGCACCACTACCTGGACTTCCCGCGCTGCGTCGGCCAGTGGTGGCCGCCGTCGGATTTCAGCGAAGGCTTCGTGCTGTGGCGCGGCGTCGGCGCCGACTACGAGGGCGGCGTGCTCGACGGTGCCTCGCGCATCGCCATCCAGATGGCGCACCGCCTGTTCGCGGTGGTGGCCGCGGCTACGTTGCTGCTGCTGTCGTGGCGGACGATGCGTACGCCGGGCTTGCGCGCCTGGGCGCTGGTACTCGCGCTGCTGACGATCGCGCAGGTGCTGCTGGGCGTGCTCAACGTCAAGCTGTCGCTGCCGCTGCCGGTGGCGGTGCTGCACAACGGCGGCGCGGCGCTGCTGCTGTTCCTGCTGGTGTCCCTGCTCGCGCGCCTGCGGCGTCCGGGCTAGGCTCCACGGCATGAGCACACCGATGCATCCACACGCCACGCGGGCCATCGCCCGCACCCGCCCGGAACCACGATGAGCCGCGCGCGTTCGATCTACCGCGAGTACTGGGCGCTGACCAAGCCGCGCGTGGTCGCACTGATCGTGTTCACCGCGCTGGTGGGCATGTTCCTGGCCGTGCCCGGGCTGCCGCCGCTGCGCGAAAGCGTGTTCGGCCTGCTCGGCATCTGGCTGGCGGCGGCATCCGCCGCCGCGATCAACCACCTGATCGACCAGCGCATCGACAAGGTGATGGTGCGCACCGCCGACCGCCCGCTCGCCACCGGCGCGCTCACTCCATCGCAGGTGCTGGTGTTCGCGGTATGCCTGGGCGCGCTGTCGATGACGCTCCTGATCGCGCTGGTCAATCCGCTCACCGCCGCGCTCACCTTCGCCTCGCTGATC
This sequence comes from Luteimonas sp. A482, assembly GCF_054072655.1. NCBI lineage: Bacteria > Pseudomonadati > Pseudomonadota > Gammaproteobacteria > Lysobacterales > Lysobacteraceae > Luteimonas > Luteimonas sp. A482. The sequence continues at coordinate 167,821 of NZ_JBSVRO010000003.1, read as the reverse complement.
GGCTACGCCGTCGTCTACACCGGCTTCCTCAAGCGCGCCACGCCGCAGAACATCGTGATCGGCGGCATCGCCGGCGCCGCGCCGCCGCTGCTGGGCTGGGCCGCGGTGACCAACATGCAGGGCCAGTGGGACTGGGCGCACGCGCTGCTGCTGGTGCTGATCATCTTCGTGTGGACGCCGCCGCACTTCTGGGCGCTGGCGATCTTCCGCCGCGACGACTACGCGCGCGCGCTGGTGCCGATGCTGCCGGTCACCCACGGCGTGGAATACACGCGCTGGCAGATCCTGCTCTACACCGTGCTGCTGTGCGTGGTGACCGTGCTGCCGGTGGCGATCGGCATGAGCGGCCTGTTCTACCTCGGCGGCGCGGTGGTGCTGGGCCTGGCCTTCCTCTGGTATGCCTGGCGCCTGCTCGACCCGCCGGACGAACTGTTCGCGATGAAGGTCTTCAACTATTCGGTGGTCTACCTGATGGCGCTGTTCGCCTTCCTGCTGGTCGACCACTGGCTGCTGCCGTGGCTGGACCCGGCACCGCTGCAGGCGTTCGACCTGCAGCGGGTGGGTTGACCGCCGGCACCCATCGCCGCCCAAAACCGCTCCCGCAGAAGATCACGATGCGCTTGCCGTTGTAGGAGCGGCTTCAGCCGCGATGGACGAAGCGACGATGCGCGTCAGGGGCCCCGCCTCCGCCCCACCGCATCACGCGGGCCGCGCGCGCTCCGCCACCTCGTCCAGCGTTTCCGGCGTAATCCGCCAGCGCTCCGCATCCTCGTACACGAAGTCAGCATGCAGGCGACCACCCGCGCGCTGCAGCTGCACCACGCACACCGTCCATGGCGCCTGGCCTTCCAGCTGCGTCGCCTCGCGCAGTTCATCCAGTCGCGCGCCGATCGTGTCGGCCTCGGTCTTCGGCGTCGCCGCTACCGGCGCGTGCCCGTCGCGATAGCCGAATCCGCTGAGCCTGCGCGCGCCATCGGCGTAGTCGGCAATCAACGCGTAGCCGTCCAGGTCATGTCCGGCGGTGGCAATGTCGCGCAGCAGCAGCTCGCCGATGCCACGCACCAGCGTGTCGCGATCGGGGCGGTTCAAGAGCGCATTCCGATCATGTCGTCCATGTCGCTGCGCGCGATGCGGTCGAACACCTGGCCGGCCTCGTTGTCGAAGACGATGAGCTGCGGATCATAGACCGCCTTCCCGCTGGCCGGATCGATCACCGCGTAATCCACGCGCACCTGGTCCGGCCGCGCGCTGTCACTCTTGCCCGCCTCCAGCCGCATCTCCACGTGCACCTCCATGCCCGTGGCCAGCCAGTCCGACCACTCCTGCTCCATGCCCGCGAACACGCGCTGGTTGAAGTGGCTTTCCTGCGGGAACATGTTCACCGGCCCGTGCCCGTTGGCGAAGCGGTAGGCGACCATGTGGCCGACGTCGTCACCGCTGCCCTTCATCTCGTTGTCGCTGCGGAAGCGGCTCTGCGCATTGGCTTCGATGCGGTCCGAATCGCGCCCGCCGCTGCCCGGTTCCCAAGTCAGCACCGCGTCCGCCGATGCCGGGCGGCCCGCGTCGTCGAGTGTCCACACCACCTCGTTGGACTCGCCGCTGCCGGTCTCGGTCACCACGCCTGTGATCGTGCCACCCTGCACGTCCTCGCCGATGCGCACCGTCTGCGCGGGCGGCGTGCCGTCGAGCAGCATGCGGCTGTAGGCGGCGCGATCCATGCCCGCGGCATCGTCGAGCAGCGCGGTGTGGCGGATGAAATCCTCGCGTTCGGCCGGGTACGAGGCCGGCCCGCCATCGCGCGGTGCATCGAACAGCCGGTGGGCGCCGGTCATCACCCGCAGCTCGCCGTCGGCGGTCATCTCCAGCGACAGGCGCAGGTCCTCGATCGAGGCCAGTCCGTTGGCCGCGGCCAGCGCGCGAAAGCTTGCCTCCATCGGCGTGCCCGCGTAGTCGCGGCCATGCACCTCGATGCGCGTGCGCGGCGGGATCGTGGCCGGGTCGAAGGGATTGAGCGCGCGCATCCCGGCCGGAGTGGCGTCCTCGTTGCGCATCGTCGCCTCGAAGCGCACCGGCACCATCTGCGCCTCGGCGCCCGGCGCGGAGACAAACATCTCCCCCGAAGCTGACCACGTGGTGCTCCCCTGGCCCTCGCGTTCGTCCTGGATGCGCACCGAGCCGCGGTCCAGCGCGAACTCCACGTCCGCCGGGTCTGCCGACAGCAGCGCCTCATCGAAGCGCACATCTGCCGGATCGACCGGGCGCGGCCCGAGGATCGGCCCCTGCAAACCCGGCGGTGGCAGCGACGGCGGAAACCGGAACGTCTCGAACGACATGGCGGGTCGGATGCATGCGGCGCCGTATGGCACCTTCCGACGATGAGGCTACGCGGCCGCGCGGCGCCACGACATTGGGGAAAACCCGTGGTCGGCCCTGCACCCGCAACCTGTAGGAGCGGCTTCAGCCGCGACCACCGCCAGATCCATCCGAATCCGTCCTTCCATGCGCATCCGCCGACCCCTACGGCAAAGAAAACTTCCGCATCGGCCGCGCCGGCCAGATCGACGTGAACTGCGCGCCGCCCACCAGCCGGAACGCCGCCGAGACACCATGCTGGATGCCCAGGCCCTCCAGCACATCCCTGACGCGGCGGAACGAGTGGCGCGGATCAGCCGTCATCATGAACAGGTTGATCTCCTTCGGACTGACGTCATACCCGTCCAGCTCCACCGACTCGCCCAGCGCCGCCCTCAGTTGGTTCTCGATCGTCGCCAGGAAATCCTCGCTCTCCAGCGACTTGCGCCAGAACTTGACCACGAGTTGATAGTCCATCGCTGCACCTCCTGCCGGTCCCATCCAGGTGGCGGACAAGCATACGGGGATGCGCGCGACGCGGTCGTGGGGCTGCGTTGCCGATGGTGCCGCCTTGTTTATCCGAGCCGAAGTCGAAGTGCGGTGGCTCCCTGACCTGGGGCCTAACCCGACGCCGCAGGTCGCGCCGCGTGTCGGCCTCATATCTCACCCTCCGCCTGCGGGGGAGGGCCGGGGTGGGGCGACCGGCGGCGCGGTCTTCCGGAGGCGTCGCTTGCGTCGAGCGCCCCCATCCCAGCCTTCCCCCGCAGGCGGGGGAAGGAGCCAAAGCACCGCCGGGAACGAGCCAATGCCGCAGCAGGGCAAGACGCCAAAAGCTGCAAGAGAGACGTCGCCGATCGCAGCATCGGCAGGATCCATGGGCCGGCTGCTCGCGGCCCGCGCCCTGCGCTGCTACCTCTGCCCTGCGTCGCTGGCGTTGCTGCCCACCAGCAGAACCGGCGTGCCGTCCGCGTCGAACATCTCGGCCACCAGCACGCGATCTCCGTCGACCCAGGTCCGGCCCTGTGTCCTGCCGCTGCGCGGGCCGAAGCGCTCGTCGGCGCTCCAGTCCCGCAGTGCGGCGGCGTAATGGGCTTCGACGCTGGACCAGTCGGCGCCGTCGAGCAGGTAGGACTGCACGTTGAAGCCGCGGAACGCGGCGCCGTAGCGCGCGTACATGTCGGCGACCATCAGGTCGGTGCGCACCTCGTGCGAGCCGGTGGCGGGCAACGGGCGGGCGCTTGCGGGCGTGGCGGGCATGGTGACGTGACTCCGTGAGCAACCGGCCGCGACGAGGGCGGTTGCCAGCAGGCAGGCGATTGCCGCGGCCCGGGCAAGGCGGAAGACGTGTGCGCTCATGGGCTCAGCATACGCGCGCGCGCGGCGCCACGTGGTGGTGGCGACGGCGCAGCGCGAATCACCAGGCAGGCGCGGATCACTCGAAGCGGTTGGCGTTGACCACGCGCAGCAGGGCGGTGTCGTACGGGGTCTCGGCGCGTTCGCCCTCGAAGGGCTGGCCGTTGGCGTCGCGCGGATAGGCCAGCGAGGTCAGCGTGTCGCGCAGCGCCGAGGCTTCGTTCTTGTAGTTGTCGGCGGCCTGGGTCACGGCCAGGTCGGTGAGCGTGGACACGCCGCTGGCGGCCACGCCGGTGGCGGGATTGATCGCGCCCATCGCGCCGACCACGCCTTTGAACACGTTGGCCACGAGGTTGGCCTGGTCGGTGCGGTTGTCGGTGACCTGGTTGATCGAGGCCTCGACGCCGCCCATGAAGTAGCCGAGCGTCTGCGCGTTGCGGTAGTTGCCGCTGCTGTCGGTGGCCTGGAAACGCGTGGCCGGATCCTCGCCCAGGTCGTTGCCGCGCTGCAGCTTGGCGATGAATTCGCCGACCTGCTCCTGGCCGGATTCGCCGCCGTTCTCCAGTTGCTCGGTGAGATAGCTGGTCAGGCCCTTGCCGTCGCGATAGCTGGTCTCCAGGCCACGCACGATGCCGGTGGTGTCGCTGTCGAGCAGGGTGGTCAGCGCTTCGGTGATCGCGGCGGCGGGCGCGTCGTCGCCGCCCATGGGGTTGATGGTCTTGTCGCGGATCTCGCCGATCTGCTGCGAGCCGATCTCGAACACGCGCGCCTTCAGCGCCGGGTCGTCGACCGCGGCGGCGCCGCTGATGATGGCGGCGGTGACCGATGGATTGACGCTGGTCGAGGCACTGTAGGCACTGGCGATGTAGGTGCGGCCCAGGCCGACCTCCATCACGTCGCGCAGCTGCGAATCGGTGAGCGTCTCCAGCGCCTGCGACAGCGCCTCCGGGTCGCTCGACAGGCTGGCCAGCACGTTGCCGACCACCGCGGTCTCGGCATTGCCCCAGCGCCCCTGCGATGCGGAATAGTCGGCGTGGATGCTGCCGGCCATGGCTTCGACGAAGACGACCTTGGCCTCCGGCGAGGCGTGATCGGCGACCGCCGCGCCCAGCGCGTCGCGCCCGCCCGGGCTGCCGTCGAAGGCCTCGACCAGGCGCGTGATCTGTTCGCCATCCAGGCCCTCGGCCAGCTGGTTGAACAGGTCCTGCCGCTCCTGCGCGCTGAGCGAGCCGTTGAGGCCGTCGATTTCCTGCGTCCAGTTCTTCAGATCGTCGTCGCTGAGCTCGCTGATCAGCCCGTTGCGCTCGTCGGGCGACAGGTCGGCGACCGCCTTGCTGATGTCGGTGAGGTCGCCATGGGTCACGTCCCAGTCAAAGATGCCCTGGTCGAGTCGATCCTTGACGGTATCGACCGCGCTGCTGATGTCGCTCATGGGGCACCTTCGGGAGGAAGTGGGGGCTGCCGGCAGGCTAGCGCCGCGGGTGCCGCCGGCAACATCCGTGCCGACCCCAGCTGGGGTTGACCCGAGGGTGGCTCAGCCCGCGAGCCCGCTGAGCAGCTGCCGCAGTTCCTGCTTCTCGGTGCCGTCGAGCTGGCCCATGCGCGCCTGCAGTTCGTCGATGCGCTGCTGCTGCGTCTGCCGGTCCAGTTGGGCGATGACGTCCTGGAACTCCTCGCGCCACTTGGGCGCGTCGCCGGGCAGGTTCTGGCTGGCGAGCTTCTGCAGGGCGGCGCCATCTTCGCGGTCGGCGAAGTGTTCGAGCAGCGCGCCGGTGGTGATGTCCGGGCGCGCGCTGACCAGGGCGATCAGTTCGGTGAGCAGCTCGACGCCGGGCTGGCGCAGCGCGACGAAGTGGAACGGCGGTGCCAGATCCAGCGCCAGCGAAGGCTGCTGCAGCAGCAGGGCGATGGCACCCCGCACCAGACTGCGCCGGGGCGGCGCCAGCGGCTGGCTGCCCTGGCGGCGGATCGGGGCCTGCGCGGGCGGCTGGCGCGCGCCGACGCCGGTGAGTTCGGTCAGGCGCTGCTGCATCAGGTCGCCGAACGCACCGTCGGGGATCTGTGCCAGCAGCGGCTTGACGCGCTCGGCCAGCCGCGCCTTGCCGTCGAGCGTGGACAGCGAGACGCCCTCCGACAGCGTGTCGAAAAAGAACTGCGACAGTGGCGTGCCCTCGCGCAACCGCGCGTCGAAGCCCAGCGCGCCTTCCTTGCGCACGATGCTGTCGGGGTCTTCGCCGTCAGGCAGGAACAGGAAGAACGCCTGGCGGCCGTCGCGCATGCGCGGCAGCACCGATTCCAGCGCCTTCCACGCCGCGCCACGCCCGGCGCGGTCGCCGTCGAAGCAGAAGTACACGTCGGGCGCGTTGCGGAACAGCAGCTCGGCATGGTCGGGCGTGGTCGCGGTACCGAGCGTGGCCACGGCCTGGGTGACGCCGTGCTCGAACAGCGCGATCACGTCCATGTAGCCTTCGACCACGATCAGCCGCTCGATCTTCGCGTTCGCCTGCCGCACCTGCCACAGGCCGTACAGTTCGCGACCCTTGTGGAACAGCGGGGTCTCGGGCGAGTTGAGGTACTTGGGGCCCGCGTCCTTGCCGTCGGACGGTGCACTGAGCACGCGGCCGCCAAAGGCGATCACGCGGCCACGGCGGTCGAGGATCGGAAACATCACCCGGTCGCGGAACTTGTCGTAGACGTGGCCGCGATCGTTCTTCGACAACATCCCGCCGCGCTCGAGCAGCTGCAGCCGGCGTGGGTCGGTGCCCAGCGCGTCCTTCAGCGCGGAGAAGCCGTCGGGCGCATATCCGATCGCGAACTGCGTGCACACCGCCTCGCCCACGCCGCGCGCGTCCAGGTAGGCGCGCGTCTTGTCGCTCGTGGACAGCTGGCGCTGGTAGTAGCGCGAGGCCGCTTCCAGCGCGTTGAACAACTCCTGGATGTCGGGATTGGCATTGCGCTGCTGGGTCTCGCGCGGCACTTCCATGCCGGCCTGGCGCGCCAGCTCGTCAACCGCGTCGAGGAACTCGAGGCGGTCGTACTGCATGAGGAACGAGATCGCCGTGCCGTGCGCAGCGCAGCCGAAGCAGTGGTAGAACTGCTTGGTCGGCGAGACGGTGAACGAGGGCGAGCGCTCGTCGTGGAACGGGCAGCGCGCGGAGTACTCCTTGCCCTGCCGCTTGAGCGGCACGCGCGCATTGACCACCTCCACGATGTCGGTCCTGGCAAGCAGGTCATCGATGAATGCGTCGGGGATGCGGGCCATGCGGCTAGTGTATGCCGCAGCTGCCCCGGGCCGCAGGCGATCCCCTACAGCGTTCCCGCCGCCGCCGGCCTTGGCTTGTGCGCCTCGGGCCGGTTGTTGGCGCGTTCGTCGATCACCGCGGTCAGCAGTGCGCCGATGAAGAACACCACGCCGCCGTAATAGATCCATATCAGCAGCAGCACCAGCGCGCCCATCGAGCCATAGGCGCTGCCGGGCGCGGCCTGGGCCAGGTACAGGCCGATTGCCCAGCGTCCGGCCGCAAACAGGGCGGCGGTGATCGCGCCACCCAGGAAGGCCTGCGGCCAGGCCACGCGGCGGTCGGGCAGGTAGTGGTAGAGGAAGGCGAAGGTGACCACGTAGATCAGGAAGGTGACCGCATAGCCCACCGCGGGCAGCAACGAGGGCATGCGCGCGAAGGCGATCTGCAGCGCCGTGGTGGCGACCATCGAGATGATGAGCAGGAAGCCGATCGCCAACACCACGCCCAGCGAGAACACGCGCTTGCGCAGCCACGCCACGAGGCCGGTGAAGCGTTCCGCCTCGCTGCGGAAGATCAGGTTGAGCGCGCCCTGCAGCTGGGCGAACACCACCGTGGCGCCGACGAACAGCAGAATCGTGCTCCAGAGCCCGGCCAGAGATCCCACGTCGGGCTGCTCGGTGGCGTTGCGGATCACGGTTTCGGCCACTGTGGCCGCGCCCGGGCCGGCGAGCTCGCCAAGCTGGTCGATCAGCGACTGCTGCGCGGGCGGGTACAGCGACGCGGTGATCCACAGCAACAGCAGAAGCAGCGGCGCCAGCGACAGCAGCGCGTAGAAGGCCAGCGAGGCGGCCTGGGTCATCAACCCGGCCTCGACGAAGCGTTGCAGCAACGCGCCGGGCAGACTGGCCTGGAAGCGTTCGTTGAGCTGGCGGAGGCGGTCGGTGGCTTGCATGGGCGGGATGATGTCCGACCCGGCGTCGACCCCGCGTCAGCGCGCGCCGACGGCTCGCGCCGTCGCGCCCTCAGCCTGCCAGCTTCTGCTTCACCAGCTTCGAGACCAGGCCCATGTCGGCCTGCCCGGCCAGCGCCGGCTTGAGCACGCCCATCAGCTTGCCCATGTCGGCCGGGCCGCTGGCGCCGGTCTTGGCAACCGCATCGTCGATCGCCGCCTGGATCTGCCCCTCGTCCAGCTGCGCCGGCAGGTAGGTCTGGATGACCTCGATCTCGGCGCGCTCGATTGCCGCCAGGTCCTCGCGGCCGGCGCCTTCGAACTGGCTCACCGAGTCCTTGCGCTGCTTGAGCATCTTCTCCAGCACCGTCAGCACCGCGGCGTCGTCGAGCTCGATACGCTCGTCGACCTCGCGCTGCTTGATCCCGGCATTGACCAGCCGGATCACGCCCAGGCGGTGCTTCTCGCCGGACTTCATCGCGGTCTTCATGTCGTTGGTGAGCTGCTGCTTGAGGGTCATGTCGGGTGGCCGCAATGGGTGGTGGGAAGGAAGGGCGCCGGGCGTCGATCCGGGTGGGGTCGGGCGATGACCGTTCCGGATACTGCGTCCACGCCGCCCGCGCCAAACACAAAAAGCCGGCGACGCTCGCGCGTGCCGGCTTCCTGCAAAGCGACGCGGCTCAGTACAGGCGCTGGCGCTTGGTGACGTCGCGCGACACGCGGCGTACCTGGCGCTTCACCGCGGCGGCCGCCTTGCGCTTGCGCTCCTGGGTCGGCTTCTCGTAGAACTCGCGCTTGCGGGTCTCGGCCAACACGCCGGCCTTCTCGCAGGTGCGCTTGAAGCGACGCAGGGCAAACTCGAACGGCTCGTTTTCGCGGACTTTGACGCTTGGCATAGGGATCTCTGGCTCTCTGGAAAGTCCGGCCCGGATGGCCGGTCTCTGCGAAGGGACTCGCACGTCCCGACCTGGCAGGCCGGGGGAGCCGCGTATGATAGCCGCTCGCCTTGCAACGGCGCAACCGGCGCCCATTTCCCCCCGCATGAAGGTCCTCGGCATCGAATCCAGCTGCGACGAGACCGGCGTCGCCGTCTACGACACCGGCCGTCCCGCCGCCCCCGGCTCGGGCCAGGGCCAGGCCGGCCTGCGCGCCCACGCGGTCTACAGCCAGATCGCGCTGCACGCCGAGTACGGCGGTGTTGTGCCGGAGCTGGCCAGCCGCGACCACGTGCGCAAGCTGCTGCCGCTGATCCGCCAGACCCTGGCCGAGGCCGGTCTCGGCGTCCGTGAGATCGACGGTGTGGCCTATACCGCCGGTCCCGGCCTGGTCGGTGCGCTGCTGGTGGGGGCGGGCGTGGCCCGGTCGCTGGCCTGGGCGCTGGATGTGCCGGCGGTGGGCGTGCACCACATGGAGGGCCACCTGCTGGCCCCGCTGATGGAGGACGACCCGCCGCAGCCCCCGTTCGTGGCCCTGCTGGTGTCGGGCGGACACACCCAGCTGATCGCGGTGGACGGCATCGGCGACTACCGGCTGCTGGGCGAGACCCTGGACGACGCCGCCGGCGAGGCCTTCGACAAGACCGCCAAACTGATGGGCCTGCCCTATCCAGGCGGGCCACAGCTGGCCGCGCTGGCCGAACAGGGCACGCCGGGGCGGTTCCGCTTCGCGCGGCCGATGACCAATCGTCCCGGGCTGGACTTCAGCTTCAGCGGGCTCAAGACCCAGGTGCTGCTGGCCTGGCGGGACAGCGACCAGTCCGCACAGACCCGCGCCGACATCGCCCGCGGCTTCGAGGATGCGGTGGTCGACACGCTGGCGATCAAGTGCGGGCGCGCGCTGGACGCGGCCGGCAGCGACGTGATCGTGGTGTCCGGCGGCGTCGGCGCCAACCGCCGCCTGCGCGCCAGGCTGCACGAGATGGCGCAACAGCGCGGTGGCCGCGCCTGCTTCCCGCGGCCGTCGCTGTGCACCGACAACGGCGCGATGATCGCCTTCGCCGGCGCGCTGCGCCTGCAGGCCGGCCAGCACGACGGCCTTGCGGTGCACGTGACGCCGCGCTGGGACATGGCGTCGTTGCTGCCGGTGGAGGCAGTCCTTGATTCGTGATTGGCAATTCCAGCCCCAACCCTGATCCCCGATTACAGCCCATGGACAAAGTCTTCATCGAAGCCCTCGAGATCGACGCCCTGATCGGCATCTACGATTGGGAGCGACGGATCCGGCAGACGCTGGTGTTCGACCTGGAAATGGGCTTCGACAACCGCGTGCCGGCCGCGAGCGACGACATCGCCGATACGCTCAACTACAAGGCGGTCAGCAAGCGCCTGGTCGACTACGTGTCGCAATCGGACTTCGGCCTGGTGGAAACGCTGGCCGAGCGCTGCGCGGAGATCGTGATGGGCGAGTTCAACATCGACTGGCTACGCTTGAAGCTGAGCAAGCCGGGTGCGGTGCGCGGTGCGCGCGCGGTCGGCGTCATCATCGAACGCACGCGTTCAAGCTGAAGAGGAAGGCGAATTGCAGGAGCAGCTGGAGAGTCTGCAGGCGGCGTTGGCGCCGTATCCATCGACCTATACCGGGCTGGTGGTCGTGGCGCTCCTGCTGGCGGCGTGGCTGGCCAACTGGCTGACCAAGCGGGTGCTGCTGCGCGGCATCCAGCGCGCGCTGGCGGCGACTGCCGCGCGCCACGAGGCGCACGGGGGCGAGGTGCGGATGCGGGTGATCCCGCGGCTGGCCAACGTGGTGCCGGCGATGGTGATCGCCGCCGGCATCTCGGTGGTGCCGGATCTCCCTCCGCAGGTGGTGGCCGTGGTGCGCGCGCTGTGCCAGGCCTTCATCGTGCTCACCGTGGCGCTGGCGCTTTCGCGCGCGCTCGACCTGGTCAACCAGGTCTACGAGCGCCGCCCGGACGCGCGCAACAAGCCGATCAAGGGCTACCTGCAGGTGGCCAAGATCGTGATGTTCGCACTGGTGGCGATCTCGATCGTGGCCACCCTGATCGGTGCGCAGTTCCTGCACATCCTCACCGGCCTCGGTGCGATGACAGCGGTGCTGATGCTGATCTTCCAGGACACGATCCTGTCGCTGGTGGCCAGCGTGCAGATCAGCAACGACGGCCGCGTGCGCATCGGCGACTGGATCGAGATGCCCTCGCAGAACGCCGATGGCGACGTCATCGACATCGCCCTGCACACGGTGACGGTGCAGAACTGGGACAAGACGATCACCACCGTCCCGACCAAGAAGCTGATCAGCGATTCGTTCAAGAACTGGCGCGGCATGAGCGAATCGGGCGGCCGCCGGATCAAGCGCGCGCTGTACCTGGACCAGCGCTCGGTGCGCTTCCTGGACGAGGGCGAGGTGGCGAGGATGCACCGCTTCGTGCTGATCGACAGCTACCTCGATGCCAAGGCATCCGAGATCAGCGAATGGAACGCGACCCTGGCCGGACGCGGCGCCGAGCCGGTCAACCAGCGCCGCGTCACCAACCTCGGCACGTTCCGCGCCTACGTCGAGCAGTACCTGCGCCACCATTCGCGGATCAACCAGGACATGACCCTGCTGGTGCGGCAGCTGCAGCCGACGGCGGAAGGCCTGCCGCTGGAGATCTACTGCTTCACCAGCGACGTGCGCTGGGCCTTCTACGAGACCGCGCAATCCGACATCTTCGACCACCTGCTGGCGATCCTGCCGGAATTCGGTCTGCGCGTGTACCAGACGATGGGCGACGCGCCCCTCGACGTCACCCTGCATCGCCCGGCGGCCGCGCCCGACCCCGCCGACTGAGCGCCGGCGCGCGCGTGGTGCTCGCCGCGGCCGCGGCGGATGCGCGATCATGTGCGCCCTTCCGGAGCGCCCCATGCACACCGCCTACCTGAGCCTCGGCAGCAACCTCGAGCCCGAGCGGCACCTGCGCGTCGCCGTGCAGGGGCTGGGCGAGCGCTTCGACGGGCTGCAGGTGTCGCCGTTCTACCGCTTCCCGGCGGTGGGCTATGACGGCCCGGACTTCCTCAACGCCGCCGCCATGCTCCGCACCGAGCTGGATGCGCACGCGCTCAACGCCTGGCTGCATGCGCTGGAGGACGCGCACGGGCGCGACCGCAGCGGCCCGCGCTACAGCGACCGCACCCTGGACATCGACATCGTGCTGTTCGACGAACTGATCGCCGAAGGCCCCGGTCCTGCCACCGCCGCCGGCACGACGCCGGTGCTGCGCGTCCCGCGCGACGAGCTGCGCCACGCGTTCGTGCTCAAGCCGCTGGCCGACATCGCGCCGGACGCGCGACATCCGGTGTCACGGGACAGCATTGCCGCGCTGTGGGCGGCGCATCCGGACCACGGCGTGGCCTTCGAGCTGGTGGAGCTGGGCTGACGCCGGCTGTCACATCGTCGCCGCTTGCCGCGTCTTCCAGACCATATCCGCGCATTGCGGGCGCCGAGGCGCCCGGACAGGATGCGGACCATCCACCTGAGGCGACGCCATGTTCGAGAAATTCTCCCGCAGTTGGGACCTGGTCAAGGCCAGCGCGTCGGTGCTGCGCTCGGACAAGGAACTGATGCTGTTCCCGGTGATCTCCGGCATCGCCACCCTGCTGGTGCTGGCGACCTTCCTGCTGCCGATGTTCGCGCTGCGGATCTTCGCCGACGGGATCGGCCTGGGCGGCGTGGTGTTCGGCTTTGCGTTCTACTTCGTCCAGTACAGCGTGATGATCTTCTTCAACTGCGCGCTGGTCGGCGCGGCGATGATCCGCCTGGACGGGGGCAACCCGACGCTGGCCGACGGCTTCAATGCCGCCAGGGCGAAAATCCCGGCGATCCTCGGCTACGCGGCGATCGCGGCCACGGTTGGCGTGCTGCTGCAGGGCCTGAAGCAGAAGGACAACTTTCTCGTGCGCCTGATGGGCAGCGCGCTGGGTGCGGCCTGGACGCTGGCGGCGTTCCTGGTGGTGCCGGTGCTGGTGTCGCGCAACATCGGCCCGGTCGATGCGCTCAAGCAGAGCGTGTCCCTGCTCAAGAGCACCTGGGGCGAGAACGCGGTTGGCCAGGTTGGCATCGGCGCCGCGTTTGGCCTGGTCACCTTCGCCGTGGTGCTGGTGGGCGCGGCGCTGACCCTGCTCGCGGCACAGGCTTCGTTTGCGCTGGCGATCGTGGTGGGCGCGCTGTTCCTGCTGGTGGTGCTGCTGGTGGGGATCTACCAGGCGGCGCTGAGCGCAATCTATTCGGCGGCGCTGTATCGCTATGCGGTCTCGCATGAAACGCCGCCCGCGTTCCGCGAAGCCGGGCTGGGGCAGGCATTCCTGCCGAAGGGGCAGTGAGGCGTTTGGGAGCGGCCAGGACGGCTGCTCCCGCAGATCTCTCCCTGCGGTCGAGATGACAGGTGCCCTGCGGTCGAGATGACAACCGGGAAGGTGTCATCGCGAACGAAGTGAGGGATCTCGGATCCTGCTCAATCGCCAAGCGGGTTGCGGCCCCCGTCGACCGACACCACCGAGCCGGTCGTGTATGTCGCATCGCGCAGCAGCCATAGCGCCGTCGCCGCGATCTCCACCACGCTGCCGGTCCGGCCGAGCGCGGTGTGGGCCAGGATGCGTTCCTGCAGCGCCGGATCGGGTGCCTCCGTCGGCCACAGGATCGCCCCCGGCGCGAGCGCGTTGACCCGGACCTCCGGCGCCAGCGCCACGGCCAGGGCGCGGGTCATCGCCTCCAGTGCCCCCTTGCTGATCGCATAGGCCGACAGGTCGGCGCGCGGCTGGCGCGCATACACGTCGCTGATGTTGAGGATGGCGCCACGCGTGGCCTTCAGGTGCGGGGCCGCGGCCTGGGACAGGAAGAACGGCGCGCGCAGGTTGGTCGCCAGCAGCGTGTCCCATTGCGCCGGGGTCACTGTGCCCGCGGGCGTGGGGAAAAAGGCGGCGGCATTGTTGACCAGCGCGTCGAGCCGGCCGAAGCGGCCGACGGTGTGGGCGACCAGTTCGGGTAAGGCGTCGAATCGCGCCAGGTCCGCTTCCTGCACCAGGGTGCTGCCCAGCCGCACGGCCTCCAGTTCCGCCGCCAGCGTGTGGGCGTCCGCAGCGGAGGCGCGGCAATGCACGGCAACGGAATATCCGGCCGCATGCAGCCGGCGCACGATCGCCGCGCCGAGGCGGCGTGCGCCGCCGGTGACCAGGGCCACGGGGGACGAGGCTGGCATGACGTGCTCCGGATTACCGTTATCCTGACGCATTGTCGCCGCAGACACCGCTGATGTCCGACTCCCCACTTTCCGACGACGCGCTTGCCCACAGCGCGCGCCTGCAGGCGCTGATCCGCGAGCAGATCGCCGCGGCCGGCGGTGCGATCCCGTTCTGGCGCTTCATGGAGCTGGCGCTGTACGCGCCCGGGTTGGGCTACTACAGCGCCGGTGCCACCAAGTTCGGCGCCGCCGGTGATTTCGTCACCGCGCCGGAGCTGGGCCCGCTGTTCGCCGAGTGCGTGGCCACTGCGCTCGCGCCGGCGCTGCGCTACTGCGGCGAGGCCGCGTGTTTTCTCGAGATCGGCGCAGGCAGCGGCCGCTTTGCCGGCGATGCGATCGCGCAGCTGCTCGAACTCGAGGCGATGCCGGCGCGCTACGCCATCCTCGAACCCAGCGCCGACCTGCGCGAGCGCCAGCGGGCGCATCTGGCGCAGACGCTGCCCGCGGAGGCCTTCGCCCGCGTCGAGTGGCTGGACGGGCCGCTGCCCGACGACTGGAGCGGCGTGCTGTTCGCCAACGAGGTCCTCGACGCGCTGCCGACGCCGCGCTTCTCGCTGCAGGGCGGCGAGGTCTTCGAGGAGCATGTCGCGCTGGATGGCGACCGCTTCTGCCGGACCGACCGTCCCGCCGACGCGATGCTGTCGGCCGCGGTGCGCCACGTCGAACGCCAGCTAGATGCGCCCTTTGCCGACGGCCACCGCGCCGAGCTGCTGCCGCAGCTGCCGTACTGGCTGCAGGCGGTGGCGGGCGGCATGCAGTCCGGCGCGATGCTGTTCGTCGACTACGGCTATCCGCGCCGCGAGTACTACGACCCGCGCCGGCGCGACGGCACCCTGCGTGCGTTCCATCGCCACCGCATGGTGGAGGACGTGTTCGCGCGCCTCGGGCTGCAGGACATCACCGCTTCGGTCGATTTCACCGCGCTGGCCGAGGCCGGCACCGGCGCCGGCTTCGAGCTGGCCGGCTATTGTTCGCAGGCCAGCTTCCTGATCGGCAACGGCCTTGAGCAGCGCCTGCTTGCGCACGAGGCGCACGCCGCTGACGAGGCCGCGCGCTACGGGCTGCGCCAGCAGGCCAAGGCGCTCACGATTCCCGGCGGCATGGGCGAGCGCTTCCAGGTGATGGGCTTCGCGCGTGACGCGCCGCTGGACGCGGCCTTCCTTGTCGGCGACCTGTGCTTCCGCCTGTGAGCCGGCCACCGCGCTTGGCGTCCAGGCTTGGCCGCTCGCTCAAGCCGCTGCGGCATCCGTGGCCGTGGGTCGCGCTGTGGTGCCTGGCGATCGCGGGGGTGGTGGTGTTTTCGCTGTTGCCGCCGCCGCCGATGCCGGACTTCGACAACAGCGACAAGTGGTCGCATTTCATCGCCTATTTCGCGCTGTCCGCGAGTGCGGTGCAGCTGTTCCGCAACTGGCCCGCGCTGCTGGGTGCGGGGCTGGGCCTGGTGCTGCTGGGCATCGGGATCGAGCAGGCGCAGGGCAGCCTGACCGTCACCCGCATGGCCGACGCCCAGGACGCGCTGGCCAACACGCTGGGCGTCATCGCCGGACTGGCGACGCGCCTGACGCCGCTGCATGACCTGCTGCTGCGGATCGACGGCAGGCGCGACGCCGCGAGCTGAGCGCTGCGCTTCGGTGCGGATCCGCGGCGCTTCGCCCCCACCCCAGCCCAAGCGGAGGAGGGAGCAGAAGCACGAAGCGCGCTCACCCTCCCCCGCAAGCGGAAGAGGGAGCAGAAGCACAAGGCGTGTTCACCCTCCCCCGCCTGCGGGGGAGGGCTGGGGTGGGGGCGAGACGAAGCGACGTCACCCGCCCCCGTGACGATCACAGCCGATGCCGACAGCCCTCAGCGCGGCACCAGCTGCACCCGATCCAGCACCCACATCATCGGCCGCGTATCGCCGGTGGCGGTGAAGCACAGGTCGCTGCGGCCTTCGCCAGCCGCCAGCGGCAGCTCGAGCTCGACGAAGCCATCCTCACCGGTGTGCGCCGGCAGCGGCAGCCTTGCTACCGTGTCGCCACTGCAGCCGCCCGACTGCACCAGCAGCTCGCCGTGCTCCGTTTCGGCGGCCATGAACCTGCGTCCCGGCTCGTCACCGGCAAGCTGGAAGTAGTACGGCAGCCGCCCCAGGCGCACCTTCAGCGATCCGATGCCGTCCAGATCGGCGCCGGCCCACAGCCAGCACGGGTAGAAGATCGTCACGTTGTAGAGCGCGCGCTCGCCATCCACGGGGCCGTCGTCTTCCAGTCGCAGCAGCAGACGCCCGCTGTCCGGGCAGCTCGCCAGCTGCTCGTCGCTGCGCACCAGCAGGCTTGCGGCGCTGTAGGCGTGATGCGTGGCCGGGCCGAGCGCGGTGGTGCCGTGGAATGCCGCGGCGCGGATGTCGAGCGGCAGCGGCGCGTCGATCGGCGCTTCGTACAGCGGCGAATCGGCGTCCGGTTCGCTGCCGTCGGTGGTGTAGCGCACCGCGTAGTCGAGGGCGTTGTCCAGCGTCACGCGCACGCTGCCGGCCGCGCGGTCGCCTTCGGCGCTTGCCATCACCTCGAAGGGCGTCTGCGCGTAGGCGATGTCGAAGGCGCGATAGCGCGCCAGCTGCGCGGGCAGGCGTGTCAGGAAACCGGCGTAGTCCTTGTGTTCGAGCGGCGACCACGCCGATTCCGCCAGCGCCGCGACGCGCGGGAACCAGGCATGCTGCACCCGGTCCCAGGAGCGCAGGTGCTCGGTCCACACGTTGGCCTGCACGCCCAGGACATGCGCGCGCTGCGCCGGCGTGAGCACACCGGGCACCGGATCGAAGTCGTACACGTCGCGCAGGGTGACCTGGGTTGGGCGGCCCGGTGGTTCGTTCGGCGACAGCGTCTGCTGGTAGTCCAGGTACAGCTTTTCCTTTGGTGTCATCACCACGTCGTGGCCGGCGCGTGCGGCGGCGATACCGCCTTCGGTGCCACGCCATGACATCACCGTGGCCTGCGGCGCGATGCCGCCGTCGAGAATCTCGTCCCAGCCCAGCAGACGCCGGTCCTTGCCTTCCAGATAGGTGCCGATGCGCTTGATGAACCAGCTCTGCAGCGCGGTCTCGTCGGCGATGCCGAGTTCCTTCATCCGCGCCTGCACGCTGGCCGAGGCCTGCCACTGGGTCTTGACCGCCTCGTCGCCGCCGATGTGGATGTACGGCGAGGGAAACAGTTCGATGATCTCGTCGAGTACGTGCTCGATGAAGCCGAAGGTGTCCTCGTCCACGTTGAACAGGTACTGGTGCACGCCCCATTCGTTGGACACGGCCGGGGTGTCGCCGAGCGAGCCGTACTGCGGATAGGCCGCCACCACGGCCTGCACGTGGCCGGGCATGTCGAACTCCGGCACGATGGTGATGTGCCGCCGCGCGGCATGGGCGACGATGTCGCGGATCTGCGCCTGCGTGTAGTAGCCGCAGTAGGGCCGAGTCTGCCCGGTGGCCGGATCGGTGCCGGCCTCGCCAGCCGGGATGCGGCAGGCGGCCACTTCGGTCAGCCGCGGATATCTGGGGATCTCGATGCGCCAGCCCTGGTCATCGGTGAGATGCCAGTGGAAGGTGTTGAGCTTGTGCCGCGCCATCGTGTCGAGCAGCTGCTTGATCTGGTCGACCGACTGGAAATGGCGTGCCGAATCGAGCATCAGCCCGCGCCAGGCGAAGCGCGGCGCGTCCTCGATGCGCAGCGCCGGGATGCGCACGGCTTCGCCCTGCGCCGAGGACAGCAGCTGCCAGAGCGTGACCGCGCCATAGAACAGGCCGCGCTCGTCGCTCGCGGCGACGCGCACGCCGTCACGATTGGCCTCGAGCACGTAGCCTTCGGGTGCATCGGGCGAGGCGGTGGGATCGATCGCGAACACGATGCGGCTTCCGCCAGCATCGCCGTCGTCGGCCAGCGCCGGCTCGACGCCGTTGGTTGCCTTGACCATGCGGGCGAACTCGCCGGCCACGCGCCGCGCAATGTCACCCTCGGCACGGAGGCGGGTCGTGGCATCGAAGCGGAAGCTCCCTTCCGCCGGCACCAGCGAGGCCGGTGCCGGGATCAGCGCCGGTGTGGCCACGGTCTCGGCGACGGCATCGACCGCCGTGTCCGCGTGGCTGCTGCATGCGGCCAGCAGGATCAAACAGCCCAAGGCGGCAAAAGGCCGCCAGGCGCGAGGCATCAGGCTCATCGCGACTCCTCGGTGAGCAAAAAAAATGCGCGGGTCCAGACAGTCCGGACCCGCGCGAACTACGGCATCGATCGGGAGGGGATGCCGTCAGGTCTCAGAACTGCACGCGCAGTGTGGTCAGGTAACGTCGGCCGGAGCGATAGACGCCGCGGGTCAGCTGCGCTGTGTCCGCATAGCTGTGGTAGGCCTCGTCGAGCAGGTTCATCGCATCGAAATTGAGGCTGACGTTGTCGTTGAACCGGTAACCCAGCGACAGGTCCATGGAGGTGTACGGGCGCACCCACAGGTTGTCGCCGCGGTCCACGTTGGTGAAGTACTCCGAACGCCAGGAGGCGCTCAGCCGCGCGGTGAAATGATCGTTCTCGAAGTAGGGGCTGATGTTGAGCTGGTACTTCGAGTTGTACGGCATCGGATCGCCGGAGCTCGCCTCGGCATCGGCGTAGGTGTAGTTGGCCACGAGCCCAAAGCCGGCCGCGATCTGCTGCTGCCAGGCCAGCGCGACACCCTGGATCTTCGCGGTTCCGGCGTTGTCCGGGCGGCCCACCTGGTAGGTACTCACCTCATCCTGCGACTGGTTGAAGTGCTGTTCGGGTCGGGTCGTGGTCAGGATGTAGTTGTCCACGTCCTTGTAGAACAGCGAGGCGGCCAGGATGGCGTCCTCGGCGAAGTACCATTCGGCCGAGAGGTCGAAATTGGTCGATTCATACGGGTCGAGTTCCGGATTGCCGCCGCCGCCGGTGAGGGTCTGGTCGCCCAGCCACAGGTAGCTGGACATGTCGCTGTAGTTCGGACGGGCGATGACCTTGGCGCCGGAGAAGCGCAGCACCACGTCGTCGGCCAGGTCGTAGGCCAGGTTCACGTTCGGCAGCACGTTGTTGTATTTCTTGCCGACCACGTTCGGCGCGTAGCCGTTCGCCGGGCAGGGCGGAGGCGCATCGGTACGCACGCACTGCCAGCTGTGGCTCTCGGTCTCGGTCTGCACGTAGCGCAGGCCGAAGTTGCCACGCAGGCCGTTCAGGCTGAAGTCCGCCTGCACGTACGCCGCGTTGATGTCTTCGACGATGCGCCAGGTATTGGCGGCAAACGACGGGTCGTTGAATGTGCTCGGTTCGGGCATGGTCTGCCACGGTGCGAGCCAGTCGCCGCTGAGGATGTAGTCGGCCAGGGCCCAGCCATCGATGGTGAACCGGTCGCCCAGGTCCCCGTAGCCCGAAAAGCCGGTGAGATAGTTGCCCGGCACCGGCTGCGGATTGAACATGTCGGCGGTCGCGTCGCCGTAACCGGCGACCGAGGCCAGCGAAACGCCGCCCATCTTCTGCTCGGTTTCATGCTCACGCCGCTTCGCGCCAAAGCGGAGCAGATACACCGGCGAGTCGAGCTTCAAGCCGAAGTCGACCTGGCCGTAGGTCTCCTCATCCCAGGTCGGCTTGAACACGATGTTGCCGCCCCAGCCCGTGTTCCAGGAAGGCGGCGGCTGCGTCGGGTCGGCGCCCCAGCCACCGTCCATGCGGAACGCGGACGGATCGGTGAACGGATTCAGGCCTTGGTAGCTCAGGCTGCCCGGGTGCGAAGGCGCCTGGCTGATGTCGTAGCTGTAGTCGGACCGGTTGAGGAATTCGCCGAACACTTGTTGGTCGGTGCCGCCGGTGGCCTTGGTGTTGCCCACGTGCGCCGATGCGAACCAGCGCTCGCCGTCCCATTTGGCCTTCAGGTCGTAGGACTCGGTCTCGACCGTGGACTTGCGGTTCTGCACGTCGAACACCGACAGCGCGTTGCGGAACGTGCCGCGGGTGATGATGTCGTCCTCGACGGTGACGTCGGTCAGCCGCATCAGGCTGTTCCACGCGTTGCCCATGAAGGCAAACATCGACTGGTTGATGTTGTCGTAGCTGGCGTCGATCTTGAGCGCGTTGAACTCGATGTCGAGTTCTTCGACGGGGCGGAACTGCAGCGCCAGCGAGTAGCTGTTGCGTTCGCGCTGCTGCTCGAAGAACGAGGCGCTGAGCGAGTTGGGGCCGCGCGCGTCGAGGTTCGCCTCCAGCGTGTCGGCGCAGGCTCCCACGCAGGAGGCCGGCAGGGTGGGCTGCGAGCCGTCGGGGTTCGGCGGCTGCGACCAGTCCGCCGGCAGGTTGTTGACCGAACCACCCCCGCCCTGGCCATCGCGATAGTCGCGCGCCGACACGCTGCCATAGGCTTCGATGCCATCGCGTCGGATCGTTTCGTCCAGGCGCTGTGCGGAGAACACGACGCCGAAGTTCTCGGCCTGGTTTTTCCAGCCCAGCATCAGCGAGCCCTGCGGCTTGCCGTCCTCGTCGCGGTCGTTGTACAGGTAGCCGAGCTGGCCGCTGACCATGAAACTATCGTCCAGGTCGAGCGGCTTGCGCGTCTCCACGATCACGGTGCCGCCGATCGAGCCCTCGTCGATGTGCGCCTCGGGCGACTTGTACACCGTCACCTTGCCGACGATCTGCGGCGCGAGCAGCGAGTAGTTGAAGGTGCGGCTGGGGTGGTCGAGGATGAACCAGTCTGCCGAGGCCACCGACTGGCCATTGAGCAGGGTGCGATTGAGCGCCGGATCGGTGCCGAGGATGCTGACGCGTTCGCCCTGGCCAAACAGGCGGTCGATGGTGACGCCCGGGATCATGGTCATCGCCTCGGCCACGTTGGTCGACGGGAACTTGCCCACGTCCTCGGCGGTGATCACATCGATGATCGCGTCGGAGTTGCGCTTGGTGTCCAGCGCCTGCTGCAGGCTGGCGCGGATGCCGGTGACGACCACGCGGTCGAGGCTGGTGGCCTCGTCGGACGTGGTCCCGGCGGCGGCGTCCTGTGCCTGCGCCTGCGCGGCAACCCCGAGGCACACGGCGATCGCGGCCGACAGCATGGATGTGCGGTGCTTCATGACGGTTCTCTCCCTTCGAAAATGGGTGTGGCTGTGGCCGCCGGCCGGGGGTCCGGTGGCCCGTGGCTGGCCCTTGCGTCCGCCCTGGTGGCGGCGCGCGGGCCGGGGTCAGGTCAGGTGCGCATCCGTGCGTTGGTTGTCGTTTCGTCGCTGGTCGAGGTACCAGCCGGCGGCGCCGATCGCGCCCAGCTGCCCGTGCTCGACCAGGGTCACGGGAATGCGCAGCAGCGATTCGCGCATCGGCCCCTTGTCGAGGAAGCGCTGCACGAAGCTGCTGCCGGCAAGGAAGCCGCGGATCTGCGGCAGGATTCCGCCGGCCAGGTAGACGCCGCCGCGGGCGCCGTAGAGAAGCGCCATGTCGCCGACCGCGCTGCCGAGCAGGCCGCAGAACAGCTCCAGGGTTTCGCGTGCCAGGGCGTCGTCGCCGGCGATGGCGGCGCCGCTGATCGCATCGGGCGTCGCCTGCGAGGGCGCCAGGCCGCGCACCTGCGCCAGCGCCACATGCAGGCGCAACAGCCCCGGCCCCGACAGCGCGTGTTCGATCGGCACATGGCGGCGCTCGCGCAGGAACTCGCGCAGCACCGCCATCTCCAGTTCGGTCGATACCGTCAGTGCCGCCTGGCCGGCTTCGGTGGCGAGCACCTGCGCGCGGCCGTCGCGACCGGGAATGCGCACCGCCGCGCCCAGTCCGGTGCCGGGTCCGACCACGAGCGTCGGCCCGGAGGGCGCGACATCGGGCCCCGACAGACGCAGCAGCGTATGCGCATCGGTGGCGGCCACCGCGTGCGCGACCGCCTCGAAGTCGTTGACCAGCAGCAGCTCCTCGAAACCGAGCTGGTCGCGGATGCGCTGCGGCGCCACCGGCCAGGGCAGGTTGACCGACAGCACGGTGCCATCCTCGCGCGCGTGTCCGGCGCAGGCGATCACGCCGCGCCGCACCGTGGCCGCGTCGGGGAGGGTCGACAGGAAGGCCTGCAGCAGCTCGGCCAGGCCGGCGAAGCCGGCGCAGGGGTACTTGCGGTAGTGCAGCAGGCGGTCCGGCGCACGGCTGTCCACCAGTCCGACGCGCACATGCGTGCCGCCGACATCGGCGGCCAGGAATGGCGCCGGCGCTGGCAGCGGGCCAGGGCTGGCGGGCAAGTGGCGGGTCGTTGCTCCCACGAGGACTCCTGCAAACCACCGCTACGGGTTGCAGCGGTGTGGCCGCAGAGTGCTGACGTGGTGACAACGATGTCAAGCAGGCGCTACCGAGCGCCCCCTGGGCATCCGGCATTAGCGATACGGACGCGAAAATAAGCCGTCACAGATGTTGGTCGTTGCACATTTGTCGGTAAAACCCGCCTGATGTCCCGGGATGGCTCCGCGCTGTCGGAATGTCCCGTGCTGCAGGACAGCACCCGATTGCGCAGGCCCCAGGGGCGCCCGGCTGGGCCTGTGGCTGGAATTCCTGTGGGAAGTATGACAACGTTAGTCACGCACCCCGGGGGCAGGACAAGCGACGACGACATGCGTATCAACGAGGAGCAGGGCAGCCCGCGCAAACCGACGATCCGCACCGTGGCCGAACGCGCCGGGGTGTCGCTCAAGACCGTCTCGCGGGTGATCAACAACGAGCCGGCGGTGCTGCCGGCGACCCGGGCGCGCGTGCTGCAGGCGATCGCCGAGCTCGACTACGAGCCCGACCCGTCTGCGCGCAACCTGCGCAGTGCCAGCGCCTACGTGATCGGCCTGGTCTACGACAACCCCAACCCGTACCACATCATCGGGCTGCAGAACGGCGTGCTCTCGGCCTGCCGCGAAACCGGATTCGGACTGCAGATCCACCCCTGCGACGCCAGCTCGCCGCTGCTGGCCGAGGAACTGCTGGAGCTGGTGCAGCGCTCGCGCCTGGCCGGGCTGGTGCTGACTGCGCCGATTTCGGAGCGGATGGAACTGATCGAGGCGCTGGCGAAGGCCGGCGTGCGCGCCACCCGCATCATCGCCGCGGCCGAAGACCCGCGCGATGGCTACCCCTGCGTCTATGTCGACGACCGCGACGCCGCCTACGAGATCACCGAGCACCTGGTCCAGCTTGGCCACCAGCGCATCGGCTTCCTGTGGGGCGGGCAGGAGCACCTGTCCAGCTCCGAGCGCTACCTGGGCTACGAACAGGCGCTCAAGGATTACGGCATCACCCTGGACAAGCACCTGGTGATCCCTGGCGACTACACCTTCGACGACGGCTTCCGCGGCGCGCGCCGGCTGCTGGCGCTGCGCGATCCGCCCACCGCGATCTTCGGATCCAACGACGAGATCGCCGCCGGCGTGCTGGCCGCGGCCAAGTCGGCGGGCATGAACGTGCCCTTTGATCTGTCGATCGCCGGCTTCGAGGACAGCCCGTTCTCGCGCCAGTCGTGGCCGGCGCTGACCACGGCCAAGCAGGCCACCGAGGAGATCGCGCGCCACGCTGCGCGCATGCTGATCGCGGGCTTGCGCCAGGATGCGGCCGCGCAGCCCAACCAGGCCTTCGTGCCGCAGCTGGTGGTGCGCGGCTCGACCGCACCGGTGCGGCCGCGTGCGCCGGCGCACGCGCACGCGCCGGCCCCCGCTCCCGCTGGAGACCAATGAACACCATGACCGCAGATTCCGCGCCTGCGTGCGCCAGTACCACCTCGATGTTCCGCGAGGCGGCGCAGGCTGCAGCGGTGGTGGAGGCGCAGTTCGCCGCCAACCGCGACCTGCTCGCCGCGCTCGGGGCCGATCTGCGGCGCAGGCCGCCGGCATTCGTCGCCACCTGCGCGCGCGGCAGCTCCGATCACGCCGCGACCTTCGGCAAGGCGCTGATCGAGACCCGGCTGGGCCTGGTCACCGCGTCGGTATCGCCGTCGGTGGGCTCGGTCTACGGCGTGCGCCAGCGGCTGGGCGATGCGCTGTTCATCGCGATCTCGCAGTCGGGCCGCAGCCCGGACCTGCTGCGCAACGCCGAGGCCGCGCGCGAGGCCGGTGCGCGCGTGGTCGCGCTGGTCAACGTGGCCGATTCGCCGCTGGCGGCGCTGGCCGACGTGGTGGTGCCGCTGCACGCCGGTCCCGAGCACAGCGTGGCGGCGACCAAGAGCTATCTCGCATCGCTCTCGGCGCTGCTGCAGCTGGTGGCGCTGTGGCGCGGCGACGAGGCACTGACGGCCTCGCTGGACGCGTTGCCCGCGGCGATGCGCCAGGCCTGGGACTGCGATTGGTCTCCGGCGCACGAAGGCCTGCTCGCTGCGCGCAACCTGTTCGTGCTGGGCCGCGGCCTGGGCCTGGGCGCGGCCCAGGAAGTGGCGCTGAAGTTCAAGGAAACCTGCGGCCTGCACGCCGAGGCCTACAGCTCGGCCGAGGTCAGGCATGGGCCGATGGCCCTGGTGGGCGCCGGCTTCCCGGTGCTGATGCTGGTGCAGCCCGATGGCACCGGTCCGGGCACCTGCGCGCTGGCGGACGAACTGCGCGCGCGCGGCGCCAGCGTTTGGCTGGCCGACGACGGCGATAGCGCGGAGCTGCCCGTGCCCGCCGCGCCGCACCCGGCGTGCACGCCGTTGCTGCAGGTGCAGGCCTTCTACCGGATGGCGAACGCGCTGTCGCTGGCGCGCGGCTTCGATCCGGACACGCCGCCGCACCTCAACAAGGTCACCGAGACGGTCTAGTGCCTGGCCTTTCCTACAGTGCGGCATTGCGTGGACATCCCGGTAGGGGTGGGGGCCTCGCCAGGTCTCGCAAGCGTGCATGCATGCGTGCACGCGGCGCGGCAGCATTTCCGGGAGCGGGACGATGCCGATGACGGCGCTGGTCAACGGGCGCGTGCTGCTCGACGACGGGTTCGGCGATGGGATCGCCGTCCTGCACGAGGACGGCCGCGTCGTCGCGGTGACGCAGGCGGATGACCGGCGCGTGCGCGATGCCGAGCGCATCGACCTGCAGGGCGGCACGCTGGTGCCCGGCTTCATCGACGTGCAGGTCAACGGTGGCGGCGGCGTGCTGTTCAACAACACGCCCAGCGTCGAGGGCATTCGCGCGATCGCGCGCGCGCACCGCCGTTTCGGCACCACCGGCCTGCTGCCGACCCTGATCAGCGATCGCGCGCAGGTCATGCGTGAAGCCGTTGGCGCCGTGCGCGACGCCATCGCGCAGCGGGTGCCCGGCGTACTCGGCATCCATCTTGAAGGCCCCTACCTCGCCCCCGCGCGCAGGGGCACGCACGACGCCGGCATGTTCCGCGTGCCGGATGCGGACGAAATCGCGCTGGCGACCTCGCTCGACAACGGCGTGACCCTGCTCACGCTCGCGCCCGAGCAGGTGCCGCCGGAGACGCTCGCGGCCCTGCTCGCGCGCGGCGCGATCGTCGCGGCCGGCCACACCGCCGCCAGCTACGATCAAGCGCGCGCGGCGCTGGACGCCGGCATCCGCGGCTTCACCCATCTCTACAACGCGATGTCGCCGCTGCTCGGGCGCGATCCCGGCACGGTTGGCGCCGCGCTCGAGGACCGCGACAGCTGGTGCGGCATCATCGTCGACGGCGTGCACGTGCACGCGGCCAGCCTGCGCGTGGCGCTGGCGGCCAAGCCGCGCGGCAAGCTGTTCCTGGTAAGCGACGCGATGCCGATGGTCGGCGCGGACGATCCTTCATTCTCGCTTTATGGCGAAACCATCAGCGCCGTCGATGGCGTGGTGCGCAACGCCGCCGGCGCGCTGGCGGGTTCTGCACTCGACATGGCCAGTGCGGTGCGCAACACGGTGCGCCTGCTCGGCCTGCCGCTGGAGGAAGCCGCGCGCATGGCTTCGCGCTATCCCGCGCAGTTCCTTGGCCTGGGCGATCGCTACGGCTCTGTCGCGCCGGGATATGCGGCCGACTTCGTGTTGCTCGATGAAGCGCTGCAGGTGCGCGCGACCTGGATTGCCGGCGCCATGGAGCGCCACGCCGCTTGAACACCGCCGCGCGACGTTTTGCCTCGGTCGATGCGCTGCGCGGCCTGACGGTGGCGGCGATGCTGCTGGTCAACAATCCCGGCGATTGGGGCCACGTCTACGCCCCGCTGCTGCATGCGCCCTGGCACGGCTGCACGCCGACCGACCTGATATTTCCGTTTTTCCTGTTCGTGGTCGGCGTGTCGATCGCGCTTGGCCTGGTGCCGCAGCTGGAGCGCGGCGTCGATGCGCGCACGCTGCACCGCTCGATCCTCTCGCGCGGGCTGCGCATCATCGCGCTGGGACTGCTGCTGCACCTGGCGGCGTGGTGGGCGTTCGACATGGCGCACTACCGCATTTCGGGCGTGCTGCAGCGGATCGGGCTGTGCTTCCTGGTCGCCGCGCCGCTGGCCCTGCACCTGCGCCCGCGCGCGCAATGGCTGCTGATCGCGGCGCTGCTGCTGGGCTGGTGGCTGCTGCTCGCCGCGGGCGACAGCTACGAGCGCTACGCCAATCTCGCCGACCGCATCGATACCGCGCTGCTGGCGCCCTGGCTCTACGACTTCGAGGCCGCAAGCGGGCGCGGCCACGATCCCGAAGGACTGCCGGCGACCCTGCCTGCGATTGCGACCGTCCTGCTTGGCGTGCGCGCAGGCGCGTGGCTGCGCGGCGGACAGCTGCGCGCGCTGGTGTGCGCGGGACTGGCGATGCTGGCGCTGGGCTGGCTGTGGTCGCTGGCGATGCCGATCAACAAGGCGCTGTGGACTTCGTCCTACGTGTTGTGGAGCGCCGGCTGGGCGGCACTGGCACTGGCGCTGGCGCACCTGCTCATCGATCGCCGCGGCTGGCCGGCGATCGGCCGCAGTTTTGGTGTCAATGCGATCGCCGCCTACGCCGGGTCGGCGCTGATGGTCTACGGGCTGGCGGGCATCGGCGCGTGGAGCGCGATCTACCGCCACGGCTTTGCGTGGATGACACCCCATACCGGCCCGTGGTTGCCGTCACTGGCCTTCGCGCTGGCCCTCGTCGCACTGTGGTGGGCCATCGTGCGCGGGATGGACCGGCGCGGCTGGATCCTGAAGATCTGACGCGGCGCGGTTCACCGCCGGATCACGGCGCGTCGCTACGCTTGCCGCATGCGCGTAACCACAACCGGCCGAAGCCGCCGCACACCGCGCCGGCCGCTGACGCCGGCCGAACGCGATGCCGTTGAGGCGGGGCTCCACTACGTCAGCGACACCGCGCCGGGCATCCAACGCCAGCGCTGCGGCCGCGGCTTCCGCTATCTGGATCCCGACGGCGGCAGCCTGCGCGATGCGGACACGCTGGCGCGTATCCGCTCCCTGGCCATTCCGCCGGCCTATCGCGAGGTGTGGATCTGCCGCTCGGCGCGCGCCCACCTGCAGGCGACCGGACGCGACGCACGCGGCCGCAAACAGTATCGCTACCACCCGGACTGGCGCCCGTTGCGCGATGCCAACAAGTTCGACCGCATCGTCGCCTTCGGTCGCGCGCTGCCGAAGCTGCGGCGGCGCGTGCGCGCCGACCTCGCGCTGCCCGGGTTGCCGCGCGAGAAGGTGCTTGCCGGCGTGGTCGCGATCATGGCCAACACCCTGATCCGCGTGGGCAACGACTGCTACGCGCGCGAGAACGGATCGTTCGGCCTGACCACGCTGCGCACCCGGCACGCGCGCTTCCTTGGCAAGGAACTGCGGCTGCAGTTCAACGGCAAGGGCGGGCGCGCGCACGAGGCCGGCATCCAGGATCCGCGCCTGCTGCGGCTGGTGCGCGCCATGCATGAGCTGCCGGGACAGCGCCTGTTCCAGTACCGCGACGAAGGCGGCGAGCTGGTGCCGGTGGAATCGAACGACGTCAATGCCTACCTGCGCGAGTGCATGGGCGATGCGTTCACCGCCAAGGACTTTCGCACCTGGGGCGCGACCGAGGCCGCGTTCCGGCAGCTGGCGGAGATTCCCGCCGACGCGGCGACCTCGGACACCGCAGCCGCCGGCGTGTGCCGCGAGGTGGTGACGTCGGTCGCGGCGATGCTGGGCAACACGCCCACCGTGTGCCGCAAGAGCTATGTCGACCCGCGCGTGTTCGATGGCTGGCGCGACGGAACGCTGCATCGAAAGGCCCGGCATGCCCGTGGACCGAGGCAGTGGGAGGCGGCGCTGCTCGGTTTCCTGTCGCGCGGCGCCCGCGCGCCGAAACGCCCCTCGTAGGAGCGGCTTCAGCCGCGATCGTCGTATCCGGCGTCCCCGCACGCGTGATACCTGCATGCAACCATCGCGGCTGAAGCCGCTCCTACAGGGGGGGTTGTGCAGGATCGCTCGCGTCGTTGGCTTCGGCCGACGCCCGCGCAGCGCCGATGGCCTGCACGCGCGCCTTGCGCAGCGCCTGTCCGATCTGCGGGCCGTCCATGCCCTCGCGAACGATGTCGCGCGCATTCACCGCCAGCGCCGCTGCATGCAGGCGCCGTAGCTCCGCGCCCTGCGGGTACGGCTCGTCCTGCAGGCCCAGGCGGCCGCGCTTGTCGGCCTCGCAGACCAGCGCCAGTGCCGCGATGCGCGCCGGCTTGCGGAACGCGTCGCAGCGCTGCAGCAGGTCGTGCACGGTCGCATCGCGCAGTTCGCGCAGGCGGTGCACGTTGAGGTGTTCGCGGCAGGCGATCAGGGCCAGGTCGCGATGCTCCAGCGGCACCTTGAGCCGCTCGCACAGGGCGCGCAGCGGCGCCAGGCCGGCCTGCTCGTGGCCGATGTGGCGCGGCAGCGCGTGCGCGGGCGTGAGGGCCTTGCCGAGGTCATGGGTCAGCGCGGCGAAGCCGATCACGGTATCGCCCGCCGCGAGCGCTGCGGCCATGTCGCTGACCAGCTCCTGGTGACGTCCGGTATCGACTTCCGGATGGTATTCGGCGCGCTGCGGTACGCCGTACAGCGCGTCGACCTCGGGCAGCACCACCGCCAGCGCGTCGGCTTCGCGCAGGGTGCGCAGGAAGGCCGCCGGCTGCGCCGCGGCCAGGGCCTTGCACAGCTCCTGCCAGACGCGCTCGGCCACCAGGCTGGCGAGTTCGCCGCCCGCGGCCATGCGCTGCATCAACGCCATCGTGTCGGGCGCCACGCGGAAGCCCAGCGGCGCCAGCCGCGCCATGAAGCGCGCCGCACGCAGCACCCGCAGCGGGTCCTCGACGAAGGCCGGGCCAACGTGGCGCAGCAGGCGCGCCTCGATGTCGCGCACGCCGCCGAACGGATCGACCAGGTTGCCGGCTGCGTCCTGCGCGATCGCATTGATGGTGAAGTCACGCCGCTCCAGGTCCTGCTCCAGCGTCACCGACGGATCGGCGTGGACCACGAAGCCGCGGTGCCCGGGTGCGCTCTTGCGTTCGGTGCGCGCCAGCGCATGCTCCTCGCCGGTGTGCGGGTGCAGGAATACCGGGAAATCGCGCCCGACCGGCCGGAAACCCGCGGCCAGCATCGACTCGGGCGACTCGCCGACCACCACCCAGTCGCGATCGCCGGGCGCCAGGCCCAGCAGCCGGTCGCGCACCGCGCCGCCGACGAGATAGGTCTGCATCACGTCAGCGCAGCACCCGCGCACTGAGCAGGCCAAGCATGACGCAGACCCTGCGGCCGAACGTTCTGGCGACCGGCACACTCGGCCGCGACCTTGTCGGCCGGTGCTTCAGTGATGTTTCGCGTCAGTGCGTCAGGCAGGCCCATGGCGGTCTCGCGGCGGATGCGCCGCCAGCTTAGCGGCTGCAGATCAGCGTGTCGCGACGGGCGCCGGGCAGGCAAACTTCTTGCGTGCAGCGGACGCCACGCCGCGCATGCGATCGGTCACTGGCGTGGCCGCGCCGAACATGCGCCAGTCGTAGAGCACGCTGAAGGCGAGGATGCGGGCAACGTACTCGCGCGTCTCGCGATAGCTGATCGTCTCGATCCACAGGTCCGGATCCATTTGCGGCCGTTGCGACAGCCAGCGAGAGGTCGGCGTGGGTCCGGCGTTGTAGGCGGCGATTGCGACGTAGGGCTTGCCGTACATCGCCTCCTTCTCGCGCAGGTAGGCGGTGCCGATGGCGATGTTGGTTTCAGGGTCGTACAGGCCTTGTGCACCGTTCCATGGCATGCCCAGCCGGCGCGCGACCGCCGCACCGGTGGACGGCAGCACCTGCATCAGCCCGCGCGCGTCGGCGGGTGAACGCGCGTTCGGGTTGAAGGTGCTCTCGGCGCGGATCTCGGCGGCCACCCAGGCCGGGTCGAGCCCGTTCTTCCGGGCCTCGCGCTGGATGATGTCGGCGTGGTGGATGGGAAAGCGCAGCGTGTACAGCCGCGTCTCGTCCGGCGTCTTGCCCAGGTCGAACACGGCGCGGTCGAACCAGCCGTGCTCCTGCGCGACCTCCACCGCGATGCGCCGCTGCGCATCGTCGAAGCGCGACAGTGCATCCTGCCATTCGCGCGTGGCCCAGCCGCTGCGATCGGCGCGGTACAGCGCCATCGCACGCACGAGCGCGGGATCCGCAGCCACGGCGCTCTTCTCCGCCGCGCTGCGCTCGGGCATCCACGGGCACAACGCGTAGGGCTGGTCGAGGCGATCGGCGGCGAGGAAGCCATGGAAGTCCGGCTGCGTGGCCACCTGCGCAAACAGCGCCTGCGCGCCGCTGCGGTCGCCGGTCAGCTGGCGCATCCGCGCCTCGAACCATTGCCAGCGCGAGTTGCCGCGCTGCGCCGGACCCATCTTCTGCAGTGCCGCCAGCGCCGCCTTCCAGTCCGCGCGCGCCAGCGCTTCGCGGACGCGCCACTCGTGCAGGCGCTCGTCATAGGCCGACTCGGGCACCAGGTTGAGCAGGCGCGCCGAATCGGGCAGGTACGAGGCCACGGTCCACAGCGCGGCCTGATAGAGCACGCGGCCGCGCTCGGTTTCGCCGAACTCCAGTGCCGCGGCGATCGCCGGCAGCCGCGCTTCCGCGCCCAGCGGGTCGTCCTTGGCGAACTTCGCCAGCCCGTGCGAAGCGACCAGGCGGCTGCGCGCGGTCTTCGGCCAGCCTGCGGCGCGTGCGTGCGGCGTCGTCATGAAGGCGGCGTAGTCGCGGGCCAAGGCCAACTGGTCGGCGGGCAGGCCCCGCGCGGCCGAGTGCATCACGCCCGGCTCCCACTCCGCGGCGGCAAGATCGATGCGCTCCCAGCGCAGCGCGTCGCCCAGCCCACCGCTGGCGGCCAGCGCGGCGAACACCGCATCGCATTCATTGGGCAGCGACTTGCCGCTGCTGCGCCACATCGCCTGGGCGTCGCGCGTCCACTGGGCATCCATCGCGCCCGTGCGCTGGCGCGCGTCGAGTTCGGCGCAGCGCAGCGCGCCGCTGCGCACCGACGGCGACCATGCCGCGCGAAAGCCGCTCCAGTCCCGGCGCTTGAGCAGGGCGCGCAGCCAGGACTCGCGGAACACTTCCGCCACCGCTTCGCCCTGGTAACGCGACAGGAAGTCCTGCGCCTGCGCGTTGGGCAGGGTGTCGATATTCCGCCGCAGCGTGGCCATCTCGACCCAGCGCCGCGCCGGGTGCGTGGGCGCCAGCGCCGGCGCGGCCAGGCCGCCTTCGGCGGCTTCGAGGGCAGCACGCAGGGGCGCGGGATCGTCCTGCGCCTGCGCGGCCGGCAGGGCCAGCAGCGCGAGCGTGGCGAGTAGGATGGGCAGCCGTTTCGACATCCGCCGACTATAGCCAGATGCGCATGAACATCCTTTCAGAGCCCGCGCCGCGCGCCGGGGGCGCCGCATGATCGAAGGCTGGTGGGTGTTTCCGCTGCTGGGCGTGGCCGCGGGCGTGCTGGCCGGGCTGCTGGGCATCGGCGGCGGGCTGGTGCTGATCGGCGCGCTTGTGTGGCTGCTGCCGGCCTACGGCATTCCGCAGGAAGCGGCGATGCACACCGCCCTGGCCAGCTCGCTGGCGAGCATCGTGCTCACCGCGTCCTCGTCGGCGCGCGCGCACCATCGCCGCGGCAGCGTGCTGTGGCCGACGGTGTGGTGGATGGTACCGGGCCTGCTGCTCGGCGGCTGGCTGGGCAGCTTCGTGGCGGTCGGGCTGCAGGGCGAGGTGCTGCGCTGGTGCGTGGCGCTGTACTGCTTTCTGATGGCGGCGCAGATGGCCTTCGGCGGCCGCCGTGGCGGCACGTCGGATGCGGACGTGGTGCCGACCGGCCTGCCGATGGCCGCGGCCGGCGGCGGCATCGGCGCGGTTTCGGCGGTCGTCGGCATCGGCGGCGGCAGCATGACCGTGCCCCTGCTGGTCTGGCGTGGCGTGGTGCCGGTGCGCGCGGTGGGCACGTCCTCGGCCTGCGGCATCTTCATCGGCCTGGCCAGCGCCACGGGCTACGCGCTGCACGCGCCGGCCGGGGTACTGCCGGCGCACGCGCTGGGCTATGTCTACCTGCCGGCCGCGATCGGCATTGCGCTGGCGTCGGTGCTGGCCGCGCCGCTGGGCACGCGCCTGGCGCACGCGATCAGCGGCGCCGCGCTCAAGCGGGTATTCGCGGTGTTCATGGTGCTGGTGGGGATCAGCGTGCTGCTGTGATCGGGCGCGTCAGTCGGCGCTGGCCACCGCATCCTCGGCGTGGCGCAGGAAATCGCTCACGTACCAGACGCCATCGCGGCGCTCGAGGTTGACGATCGTGTCGATAGGCGTGCCTGCGAGCGCGTACTGCATGCGCACGCGGGCCACGTCGCCGGTCTGCGACTGCAGCTGCACGTCCATCGCGGCGAGATCGGCGTCGAGGTCGAAGCCGTAGGAGGCGAGCACCCGCTTGCCGGTGGCGAGCACCTGCGACATGCGTCGCAGCGACCCGGTCATCCCGGCCTGCGCGAAGGCCTCATCGCTGTCGAGCCCGGCCTCGCGCGCGGCCGCGGTCATGGCCGCGATCGCGGCGCGGGCGCGGTCGCGGTCGCCGATGGGCGCGCCGCCGACCCAGGCACCGAAGGCCTGCACCAGCTGCGGGTAGTGCTCGCGCTCGGACACGCTGAACTCGCCCTGCTGCAGGATGTACTGCACGGTGAACAGGGTCAGGAATTCGGCTGCCGCCTGCAGGCTGGCGCCGGCCAGCTGGCGCTCGAATCCGCGCTGCAGGGTCTGCGGCGCTTCAGGCGCCGACAGCGCGGCCATGCCGCGCGGGATGTGCTGCGCGAACGGCAGCTGGTCGAGCGGCCAGCGGGTGCGGCCTTCGCTCCATGCTGTCTGCAGGCGTGCGTGCACCGCGGGCGTGACCGCATCGCGCGCGAACGCCTCGAGGTCGCCGGCCTGCAGGTGGGTGGTGAGGCGACGCACCGCTTCGCCGGGCGTTGCCGCTTCGGCAGGCGTGGCCTCGGCGGGCGGCTCGCGCCGACAGCCGGCCAGCACGGCCAGCGCCATGGCCAGCAGCACAAGCAGCGCTGTGATCGTGCGGTTCCCCATCGCAGACCTTTCCCCTGGGTGCGCCGCATCTTGGCGGCTGCGGGGGGTGGGGGCAACAACGCTGGTGCGGGAATGGGGTGGCGTAGGCGGTTTCGGACCTGGCATTCCAATGACAGGCTCCGTCGTGGGATGGCCCCTCGTACTACAGGTCGCGCACCACCCAGCCGGCCGGCATGTCGACATGGCCGGCGTCGATCGCCGCCTGCGCGACCGCGTCAGGCGGCAGCCCGGACTGCCAGGCGCGGGCGATGGCGGCCAGCCGGTCGCGGGTGGCGCGGGTGTAGGCGCCCTCCAGTTCGTTCTGCGCGTCGGCGGCCAGCTTCTGCGGATACAGCGTCGCGGCCTCGCCGCTGTGGTTGAGCAGGTCGACCAGCAGCGCAAGGTGGCGACGGAAGGTGTCGGCGCCCAAGGAGGTGCGCTGGGTGCGCTGCAGGTGCCAGACCACCAGGTATTCGACCGGCCCCAGCATCCGCCGCGGCGAGCTGCCGAAGAATCCGCCCGACAGAGCGCCGGCGCTCATCCCGGTCACGTTGTCCGGCAGCCGCGTCGCGCCCCAGGAACTGAGCGCGCCGCCGGGCAGGTCCGAGCGTCGAAGGGCGGTGGCGACAGTGTCGGCGAGCAGGCGCTTGGCCTCGACATCGTCGCTCTCGGCGACCACGGCGAGCAGGCGCAGGAACATCGGATAGTGGTCCTCGCCCAGGCGCCGCGACAGGCGCTTGAGCACCGCCAGCCGATATTCGGCGTCATCGTGCGCGGCCAGCGCCGAGACCAGGCGCGCGGCGGCCGCGCGCAGTTGCGCAGGAGAGGGGGTGTCGAGGTTCACCGCGCCATTATCGGCCAGCGCGAACAGCTGGGGAGGCGGTCAGAGCGCGGACAGGATGTCGTCCACGCCGGCATTGGCCGCTTCGGCCCGGTCCATTGTCCCCAGTCGCGCTGAAAACGCAGCGTCGCGCGGCAGGGTATGCGGCGCGTCGGCGCCGTCCCAGGCCGAGAGCTGCAGCACCGACTCGCCCGGGTCCAGCAGCGCAGTCGGCGTGGCCTCGGCGACCGCCAGCTCCGCATCGGCACGCAGCAGGCCCTGCTGGCGGGCCTCGTCGAGCGAGACCTGCCCGGCCGAACCGAAGCCGGTCGGGCCGAAGCCGGGAGGCGTGGAGCCGATGCTGCTCATGGTGGTCTGGGGGCGATCCGCAGGGGCCGCAGTGGCGGCGACAGGCACACTGTAGCGAAGCTGTCATCTGCGAACACCCTCGGGCCGACCCTAGGAACGCTCGCGGGGCTGCGGCCCGTTCACCTGCGACGGCGGCGACCTCGACGGGCCGGGATCCGTCCCATGCTAGCCTCGGGCCGCGTCTACGACAGCCACGGGACCATCGCATGGCCGAGCAGGACCAGGGCGCCGACAAGACCGAAAAGCCGACCCCGAAAAAGATCCGCGACGCGCGCAAGGAAGGCAATGTCGCGCGCAGCAAGGAGCTGACCGGCACGGTGCTGCTGCTGGGCTGGATTGCGCTGGGCGGCATGCTGGCCTCGCACATCTATGGCCGCATTGCCGGGCTGTTCAACCAGAGCCTGCAGGCGGTGAGCGAGCCGTTCCACGATGTACTGCCGCAGCTGGGCCAGCTCGCGGTCGAGACCCTGCTGTGGATCTGCCTGCCGCTGATGGGGATGGCGCTGGCGCTGGGAGTGGTGATCGAGTTCCTGCAGGTTGGGCCGGTGATCTCGATCAAGAAGATCACCCCGAACATGGACAAGATGAATCCGGTTGAGGGCATCAAGCGGATGTTCTCGATGGACAACTTGGTCGAGCTGGTGAAGTCGGTGCTCAAGTGCGTGGCGCTGATCGGCATCGGCTACATCGTGCTGCGCGGGATGATGGAGTGGCTGCTCAAGCTGCCCTACGCGCCGCCTTCGGCGATGGCCGCGGCGTTCTGGCACGGCGTGAAGTGGATCGCGGTGTGGACGATCGCGGTGTTCTTCTTCGTCTCCGCGCTGGACGTGTGGTACCAGAAGTTCTCGTATACCAAGAAGCTGCGCATGAGCCGGCGCGACATCCGCCAGGAGCTCAAGGAAAACGAGGGCGACCCCTACGTCAAGCAGCGCCGCCGGCAGTTGCACCAGGAGTGGTCGCAGCAGAACATGCTGACCTCGGTGCGCAAGTCCAACGTCGTCGTGACCAATCCCACCCACATCGCCATCGCCCTGCAGTACGAGCCCGGCGAGACCGAGCTGCCGGTGGTCGTGGCCAAGGGCGAGGGGGCGTTCGCCGAGCTGATCAAGAAGACCGCGGAAGAGGAAGGCATTCCGATCCTGCAGAACGTGCCGCTGGCGCGCGGCCTCAACGAGCAGGTCGCGCTGGACGACTACATCTCCGGCGAGTTCTTCGATGCCGTGGCCGAGGTGCTGCACTGGGCCGAGAACATGCGCCGCCAGCGCGGCGACGACATCGAGACGGTGTACCGGGAGCCGGACGCGGAATGAGCCCGGGGTTGTTGGGAAGGCCGGCCAGCTGAAGCTGCCTGCTGGGAGAGGCGGCGGCCGTCAACAACAAAACCTGTCATTTCGACCGAAGGGAGAAATCTGCTACCCGACGCCGGAAGCAGATTTCTCCCTCCGGTCGAAATGACAAGAACCTGCCGTCGAAATGACAAGAACATGCGGTCGAAATGACAAGAACATGCGGTCGATGACATGGCGGAGTTGCCTTTACTCCTCCGCTGATGCAGCCACACCGTCAACCGCGGGCTACTTCACCCGCCGCTTCTCCAGCTTCCGCGCCAGCGTGCGCCGGTGCATGCCGAGCTGGCGGGCGGCTTCGGAGATGTTGAAGTCGGCCGCGGCCAGCGCCTCGTGGATGTGCTCCCACTCCAAGGTCTTGATCGAGGTCTGGCGGCGGGTCAGTTCGACCTCGGCATCGCCGCCCTCGCGGTTGAACGCGGCCTCGATGTCGTCGGTGTTGGACGGCTTGGCCAGGTAGTGGTGCGCGCCCAGTTTGATCGCCTCCACCGCGGTGGCGATGCTGGCGTAACCGGTCAGCACCACGATCAGCATGTCCGGATCGTGTGCGTGCAGCGCCTTGACGCAGGTCAGCCCCGAACTGCCGCCGGCAAGCTTGAGATCGACCACGGCATGGGTGGGCGCAAAGCCCTCCAGCA
Source organism: Luteimonas sp. A482 (assembly GCF_054072655.1). Classification (NCBI taxonomy): domain Bacteria; kingdom Pseudomonadati; phylum Pseudomonadota; class Gammaproteobacteria; order Lysobacterales; family Lysobacteraceae; genus Luteimonas; species Luteimonas sp. A482. The sequence continues at coordinate 131,108 of NZ_JBSVRO010000003.1, read as the reverse complement.
CCGCGGGCAGGCCGTCGACGCTGGTCGCACCGCGCACCTCGTAGCCGCGGCGCTCGAACGAGCGCATCAGCGTACGCGCGAACGCGGCATCGTCCTCGACGATCAGCAGGCGGCGGGTTTCATTGTTCATCGTCTTCCTGTTCCAGCGACAGTGCGGCCAGCGGCAGGGTGATCGTCACCGTGGCACCGCCGGCCGGCCAGTTGCGTGCGTCAATGGTACCGCCCAGGGTGCGTGCCACGTTCAATGCAAGAAACAGGCCCAGGCCGCGGCCGGGCGCGTCCTTGCTCGAGTTGTAGGGTTTGCCGAGGCGCTCGAGGATGTCCGGCGCGAAGCCCGGGCCGTCATCGTCGACCCGCAGCACCAGCATTCCCGCGTCGACATTGGCCTCCATCGCCACGCGCGAGTGCGAGGCCTCGAGCGCATTGTCGAGCACGTTCCACAGCATCTGCTGCAGCCCGGTATCGGAGACGATGGCGTACTCGCCCTCCACCTCGTCGCGATAATCGAAGCCGCGCACGCTGCGGCTGCGCTCCCACTCCTCCACCAGGCCGTCGAGGAAGGCGCGCAGTGTGGTACCGCGCGGCGCCTCGGCGCGGGTCTCGCCAGCCGTGGCGAGGATGCCCGAGACGATGGACTTGCAGCGAAGCACCTGCGCCTGCATTTCGGCCACGTCCTCCAGCAGCTCCGGGTCGGACCGGAACTGCGGCAGGTGCCGCCAGTCGCCCAGGATCACGGCCATCGTGGCCAGCGGCGTGCCCAGCTCATGCGCCGCGCCCGACGCCAGCAGGCCCATGCGCACGATGTGTTCCTCCTCGACCGCGCGCTGGCGCAGCGCCGCGACCCGCGCATCGCGCGCCCGCACGATGCGCTCGATGCGAATCACGAACGCCACCAGCAGGGTCGCGATCAGCGCGAAGCACAGCAGCAGGCCCTGCACGTAATGATCGGACAGTCCGCCGCCCGGGTTCGCCGGCAGGTGCACGGGCCCGGGAAACAGCGCCAGGCCGACAATGCACAGGCTGGCCAGGGCCGCCACCACCCAGCTTGACCACGCCCTGAGCAACACAGCGGCCACGCCCACCTGCAGCAGGTAGAGGAAGGCGAAGGGGTTGGTGATGCCGCCGCTGAGGTACAGCTGCACGGTCAACGCGGCGACATCGACCAGCAGCCCGAGCAACAGCGCGGCATTGGTCACGCGCTCGCGGCCGCGCCAGCGCAGCATCGCGGCCAGGTTGAACGCCGCCAGCGCGGCCAGCACCGCGAACATCGGCAGCAGCGGCAGTTCGATGCGCAGGCCCGCGTGCACCAGCGAGATGGTCAGCAGTTGCCCGGCCACCGCGATCCAGCGCAGCTGCACCAGCTGGCGCATGCTGTTGACGCCGGCGCTGTCGGGACCGTCCTGCGCATGACGGGCGGCGGCGATGGAAGACAGGGGCTGCGGCATGGCGGCAAACCCTAGCACGGTGCCGGGATGGTCACCGGGCGTATCCTTCGGCCAGCCCGCTTCCGCTGCGACCATCAAGAAAAGTTCTTCTCCCATTCGAGGGGAAGCCGCATGCAACAGGGAAGAAGCCTTACGTCCGGGCTTCGGACCGACGCCACGCCCTGTCGGCCGGGGATCGCTTTCCGCTCGGTCAGGGCCGCTGCGCGGTCCGGCCCGGCACAGGGTGCCGGGCGCTCGCGTGGATGGCGCGGCATGCCGCGCAAGCCATCCACGCTCTCCCTGCCCTGACTCGCGCGCAAAACATCCATGTTTTGCTTTTCGCGATCCCCGACCGCCAGGACGCGGCTCTCCGCTGCTCTTCCTGAGATGTCTCGATCGCCAGCGGTTCCGAAGCCACGACAGCGACGGGCGATGGTCGTTCCGGGCCGGGGGTTGCGAAGAGCAGCGCATGGATGCGCTGCGGCGGCGAGTCAGCCATGGATGGCTGACCGAGCCGAAGAGCAACCCCCGGGCCGGGACGACTCCCGGCCGCAGGCTTGATCCCGCCCACCCGGCCGACTCCCATGGAACAAGAGAAGAGCCAAAAAAAACGCCGGCCCTGGGGCCGGCGGCGTGTCTCGCATCGTGCAGCGATGCTACTTGCTGATGTCGACGTCCTTGGTTTCCTTCAGGAAGAAGGTGCCGATGATGAAGGTCATCACCGCGATCACGATCGGATACCACAGGCCGGCGTAGATGTTGCCGGTCAGCAGCACCAGGGCGAAGGCCGTGGTGGGCAGGAAGCCGCCGAACCAGCCGTTGCCGATGTGGTAGGGCAAGGACATCGAGGTGTAGCGGATGCGCGTCGGGAACAGTTCGACCAGCCACGCCGCGATCGGCCCGTACACCATGGTCACGTACAGCACCAGGATGGTCAGGATCAACAGCATCATCGGCTTGTTCATCTGGCTGTTGTCGGCAGCCATCGGATAACCGGCGGCATCGATCGCCGCGGTCAGGTCGGCCTGCAGCTTGGCCTGGGCGGCCGCGGCCTCGTCACCGCTGAGCGCGCGCAGGTTGACGCTCTCGATCACCGTGTCGCCGATGCGCACGGTCGCGAGGCTGCCGGCCGGTGCCCTTTCGTTGGTGTAGGTCACGCTGCGCGAGTTGAGCAGGTTCTTTACGATGTCGCAGGAGCTGCTGAACTTGACGTGGCTCTTCAGCTCACCGGGGACGAACTGGAACGAGCAGTCCCTGGGATCGGCGATCACGACCGCCGGACTCTCCTGCGCAGCGGCGTACAGCGCCGGGTTGCCGAAGTACATCAGGCCCTTGAACAGCGGGAAGTAGGTCAGCGCGGCCAGCAGGCAGCCGGCCATGATGATCGGCTTGCGGCCGATCTTGTCCGACAGCCAGCCGAAGAACACGAAGCCGCCGGTGGCGATCGCCAGCGCCGCCGCGATGAACAGGTTGGCGGTGATCGGATCGACCTTCAGCGTCTGGGTCATGAAGAACAGCGCGTAGAACTGGCCTGCGTACCACACCACAGCCTGGCCGGCGGTCGCGCCGAACAGGGCCAGCAGCACGATCTTGCCGTTGCTCCAGGTGCCGAAGCTCTCGGTCAGTGGCGCCTTGGAGCGCGTGCCCTCTTCCTTCATCTTCTGGAACATCGGCGACTCGTTGAGCTGCATGCGGATCCAGATCGAGATGATCAGCAGCACGAACGAAATCAGGAACGGAATGCGCCAGCCCCACTCGGCGAAGGCTTCGTTGCCCAGCGCGAGGCGGCAGCCCAGGATCACCAGCAGCGACAGGAACAGCCCGACGGTGGCGGTGGTCTGGATGAAGCTGGTGTACAGGCCACGCTTGCCCATCGGCGCGTGCTCGGCGACGTAGGTCGCCGCGCCACCGTACTCGCCACCCAGCGCCAGGCCCTGCAGGCATCGCAGGATCACCAGCAGGATCGGGGCCGCGATGCCGATCGTGTTGTAGGTGGGCAACACGCCGACCAGGAAGGTCGACACGCCCATGATCACGATCGTGATGAGGAAGGTGTACTTGCGTCCGATCAGGTCGCCCAGCCGGCCGAACACGATCGCGCCGAAGGGCCGCACCGCGAAGCCCGCGGCGAAGGTGAGCAGCGCCATGATGAATGCCGGCCCCGGTGCCAGGGACGAGAAGAAGTGCACCGCGATGACCGCCGCAAGTGAGCCGTACAGGTAGAAGTCGTACCACTCGAACACGGTGCCCAGGCTCGAGGCGATGATGACCTTGCGGTGTTCCTTGCTCATGCGGCCGGTCTGGACCGCTGGAGTGGTTGCTGCAGTTGACATCGGTGCTTTCCCTTGGAAGCTGTACTTGACGGTCGTATGGATGCGCCTGGGATCGCCCTCGCGGTCGTCCTCAAGCGCGCGTTCGCAACAGCTGAGCTCCGCCCCGATATCGAGCTTCGGGAGCGGTGAATAGATCAAGTTGGCGTGGAAAGACCGGACGCGTTCGACGGCCGCGTAGCTAGCCCGGCCCCAGCCTGCAAGGCTCTTGACTTGGGCTGGCGCAGCAGGCCGGCGAGGCTGGGATCTCGACTTCCTTCGCCGTCTGACCAAGCGCCACCCCGGGCGCCAGCGGCTGCAGTGTCCTGTGTCTTGTCATCTGTACTCCCCCCAAAGGAACACGTGTGCACACCGGCCCGGCGAGGCTGCGCGTCTCTGCCGGCGCTGCATATTCGTCTTTGGTAGGGGCGGCCACTCGTGGTGCCCCGGGCTGCTAACATCGATCGCCTGCGGGGATGCAGGGGAGTTCGTCCATGAATCCGGCAACGATCGAAATCGTCGCCTCCGTACTGTTCGCCCTCGCGATCGTGCACACCTTCAGCACCAAGTACTTCCTGCGCCTGGCGAACCGGCAACCGGCGCACGCCGGTAGCTGGCACCTGCTGGGCGAAGTGGAAGTGGTGTTCGGCTTCTGGGCGATGCTGCTGGTGATGGCAATCGCACTCGTCGACGGCGTGGGCGATGCCACCGCCTACGTGGACTCGCGCAACTACACCGAGCCCATGTTCGTGTTCGCGATCATGGTGATCGCCGGTACCCGGCCCATCCTGTGGGCGGCGACGCATCTCGTGGACGGGCTCGCCAGGCTCCTGCCCTGGCGCAATGGCCTGGAATTCTGCTTCAGCGTGCTGGCACTGGTGCCGCTGCTGGGCTCGTTCATCACCGAGCCCGCCGCGATGACGCTGGCGGCGATGATGCTGGCCCGCCGCGTCTATGCGGTGAACGTGTCCAACAAGGTCAAGTACGCGCTGCTCGGCACCTTGTTCGTCAATGTCTCGATCGGTGGCGTGCTGACGCCGTTTGCGGCGCCGCCGGTGTTGATGGTCGCGGCCAAGTGGAACTGGGACTTCGTCTTCATGATGTCGAACTTCGGCTGGAAGGCGATGATCGCGGTAGTGGTCAATGCTGCCCTGGTGGTGTTCGTGTTCCGCAAGGAGCTCGGAAAACTGCCCTCGTCGGAGCAGGGCACCACGGCGCCGATGTCGATCCCGCTGGTGATCGTGCACCTGCTGTTCCTGCTCGGGCTGGTGGTGTTCGCGCACCATCCGGCGGTGTTCATGGGCATCTTCCTGCTGTTCCTCGGCGTCGCCACCGCCTACCGCCAGTACCAGGACCGCCTGATCCTGCGCGAGGGCCTGCTGGTCGCCTTCTTCCTCGCCGGCCTGGTGGTGCTGGGCGGCAAGCAGCAGTGGTGGCTGGAGCCGCTGCTGATGAGCATGAGCAGCGATGCGGTGTTCTTCGGCGCAGCCGCGCTGACCGCAATTACCGACAACGCTGCGCTGACCTATCTCGGATCGCTGGTCGAGGGCCTGAGCGACGAGTTCAAGTACATGCTGGTGGCCGGTGCGGTGGCCGGCGGTGGCCTGACGGTGATCGCCAACGCGCCCAACCCCGCCGGCATGTCCATCGTGCGGCGCCACTTCAACGACGAGTCGGTGCATCCGCTGGGCCTGCTGCTCGCGGCCCTGCCCCCCACCCTGGTGGCGATCGTGGCGCTGCGCTGGCTGTAGCGGCTGTTGCCAGCGGTCAGCGTTGGCAGGCCGTGCGCAGCACCGCATCGTCCGGGGACAGCTGCACCCAGTTCGCGTTCTTCAGTTGCCCGCTGTCCTGCAGCTCGACCTGGTCTAGCAGGTCGGCGCGGCGGTGCGCATTGCAGTCGTAGACCACGCCGAACTGCCGCGTGGGCTCCCAGCGGCCGGCGAGGATGACCCGCGTCAGCACCTGGCCCGGAATGTCGGAATGGCGCCGGTCGAAGCGGCGGTCGACGGCGATCAGGCGGTTGGTCAGCGGCACCACGTAGGTCCAGGGTCGGTACCAGGAGCGCACCTGGTTGGTGGAGGCGATTTCCACGCCGTCCGGGAAGGTCCCGGCGGTGCGCTCGAACCACGAGTACTCCAGCCAGATCGCCATCAGCAGCATCCCGGCGCCAGCCGCGGCCGGCACGACCCATTGCGGAAGGCGCCTGCGCAGCGCGATGTTGACCGAGAGCGCGATGCCGGCCAGGCCGAAACCGGCGGCGATGATGGCGATGAACTCCAGCAGCATGGATGCTCCCGATGCGGTGGTGACAGGTGGAAGCGGATTGTAGTCGGACCCCGGAACGCCCGGTTTCGTGGCCCGGAAAGCAGTGCGGCCCGCCCCCGTCGCCGGGAGCGGGCCGCCGTGTCACGACAGCAGGTGGATCAGTGGTGCGCGGTGGCCGCGCCCGCGCCGCGCGGGACGCGGATGTCCTCGACCAGGTGCTGGATGTGCTCCGGCACCGGCTTGGTCATCTTCATCGTGATGTAGGCGGCGATGAAGTTGAGCAGCGCGCCGATCGCGCCGAAGCCGAGCGGCGAGATGCCGAACAGCCAGTTCTCCGGAGTATCGGCCAGCATGTTCGTGCCCGGGATGAAGAACCAGCCCTTGTACGTGAACAGGTACACGCTGGTGGAGATCAGGCCCACCAGCATGCCCACCACCGCGCCGGCCGAGTTCATCTTCGTGGAGAAGATGCCCATCATGATCGCCGGGAACAGCGAGCTTGCCGCCAGCCCGAAGGCGAAGGCCACGGTCTGGGCCGCGAATCCTGGTGGATTCATGCCCAGCCATGTGGCCACCACGATTGCCGCCGCCATCGACACGCGTGCTGCCAGCAGTTCCCCCTTTTCGCTGATGTCGGGCTTGAACGTGCGCTTGATCAGGTCATGGCTCACCGCCGAGGAGATCGCCAGCAGCAGGCCCGCCGCCGTCGACAACGCCGCCGCCAGGCCACCGGCCGCGATCAGGGCGATCACCCAGCCGGGCAGGCCCGCGATTTCCGGGTTCGCCAGCACCAGGATGTCCTGGTTGAAGGTGACCATCTCGTTGCCCTGCCAGCCGCGCTCGGCCGCGACCGCGGCGAACTCGGTGCTGGCCTCGTTGTAGGACTGGATCATGCCGTCGCCGTTCTTGTCCTCGAACGCCAGCAGGCCGGTCTGCTCCCAGTTGTGCATCCAGTCCGGGCGCGCCTCATAGGTGAGCGACGGGGCCTGGGTGCCCTGGGGGTAGATCGTGGTCAGGATGTTCAGGCGTGCCATTGCGCCCACCGCCGGGGCCACGGTGTAGAGCAGGGCGATGAACACCAGTGCCCAGCCCGCCGACTTGCGGGCGTCGGACACCTTGGGCACGGTGAAGAAGCGGACGATCACGTGTGGCAGGCCCGCGGTGCCGACCATCAGCGACAGCGTGAACAGCGTCATGTTGAGCGTGGAATCATGCAGGCCGGTGTAGTCGTTGAAGCCCAGGTCCACGAGGATCTGGTCAAGCCTGGCCAGCAGCGGCATGCCACTGTCGACATGGGTGGAGAACAGGCCCAGCTGCGGGATCGGGTTGTCGGTCAGCTGCAGCGAGATGAACACCGCCGGGATGGTGTAGGCGATGATGAGCACGATGTACTGCGCCACCTGGGTGTAGGTGATGCCCTTCATGCCGCCCAGCACCGCATACACGAACACCACCGCCGAGGCGATCAGCAGGCCGGTGTTGGTGTCGACCTCCAGGAAGCGCGAGAACGCCACGCCGGCGCCGGTCATCTGCCCGATCACGTAGGTGATCGAGATCATCAGCAGCGCCGCCACCGCCACCAGGCGCGCGGTCCGGCTGTAGTACCGGTCGCCGATGAATTCGGGCACGGTGAAGCGGCCGAACTTGCGCAGGTAGGGCGCCAGCAGCATCGCCAGCAGCACGTAGCCGCCGGTCCAGCCCATCAGGTAGGCGGAGTTGCCGTAACCGACGAAGGCGATCAGGCCTGCCATCGAAATGAACGAGGCTGCCGACATCCAGTCCGCGGCGATCGCCATGCCGTTCATCACCGGATGGACACTGCGGCCCGCGGCGTAGAACTCGGAGGTGGAAGCGGCACGCGCCCAGATCGCGATCGCGATGTAGAGCAGGAACGAGCCGCCGACGAAGATGAGGTTGAGAGTGAATTGATCCATGGTCGGCCCCTTATTGCTCGTCCACGTCGTACTCGCGATCGAGCCGGTTCATGTACCAGGTGTAGAAAACGATGAGCGCGATGAAGGTCAGGATCGAACCCTGCTGCGCGAACCAGAAGCCCAGGTCGGTGCCGCCGACGCGGATGCCCGCGAGCAGCGGGCGCAGGATGATGCCGAACCCGTACGACACCAGCGCCCAGATCCCCATGCAGATGAAGATGATCCGGAGATTGGCCTTCCAGTAGTTTTGTGGTGATTTCTCGGACATGGCTGTCTTTGCTCCTCAGGCAGGTCGATCAGAAGGTGTACTTGACGGTGGTCTGGACGCGCGAGAGGTCGCCCTTGCGGTCGTCCTCGAGCTCACGCTGGCCCCAGCCGATCTCCGCGCCGATGTCGAGCTTGGGGAACGGTGAATAGATCAGGTTGGCGTGGAAGGACTGGGCGCGCTCGGTGGCGGCGAAGCTGGCCGGCCCCCAGCCCACCAGGCTGCGATCGTTGTCGAACTCGGCCACTGAATACATCAGGTTGCTGCGCAGCTTGCCGTTGAAGGCATGGCGCCATGCAACGAAGCCGCCGGCACCATCCTGCGCGTGCAGGTTGCCGTTGGCGTCGACCACCGAGTCGGCCCCCAGGCCGAAGCCAAGGTAGCGCCCGATGCCGCTGCCGTAGTTGGCCATCCAGCGGATGTCGTCGCTGGCGCCGATGTTGAAGCGGCCCGACAGGCTGACCGCCGCGCCGGTGTCGCTCTCGTCCCCTGACTTGAGCTGGCGCAGCAGGCCGGCGGCGCTGAAGTGGCCCCAGTCGCCTTTCATCACGTAACGCGCGGTCACGTCGGGCAGGCTGTCGCTGCCACCGGCGTTGTTGCGCGCGGCATTGGTGATGCTGCTGACCGTGGTGTGCGGGTTCTCCAGTGCCACCGAGAACGGGCCACTGGTGTAGCGGACCTGCGCCTGGCGCACGAAGGTGGTGCCTTCGGTGACGCCGACGAAGTCCACGGCCTCGGGCAGCGCCGCCACGTCCTGGAAGTTGGACCAGGTCTGGCCGGCCAGCCAGCTGTTCCAGGTCACGAAGGCCTGGCGCAGGGTAACGCCGTGGGTGTTGGTGTTCACCTCGTTGCCGAGGTTGGCGCTGCCGCCGCCGTACATGTCGGCCTCGATGTAGCCACGGAACTTGTCGCCGCCTTCGGTGGTGTGGTCGGCCGCGAACCAGAACCGCGAGAACGCGGCGTGCATGTCGGTGTAGGGATCGGTTTCGGGCTCGGCGCCGTTGGCGGTCACCGGGATCGTGCTGGGCACGTAGAACATGCGTCCCGCGGAGCCCTCGGCGATCGCGCCGTCGCTGGTGTCGGTGACCATGGCGTCGAACTTGATGAAGCCGCCGTAGGTGAACACCGCATCCGGGTTGGCCAGGATCGGTTTGGACTGGACCGGCTTGACCGCCGGCTGCGCGACCTGGACCTGGTCGAGCTGTGCCTGGGTCCGGGTGATGCTGTCCTGCTGCTGTTGCTGGCCCTGCAGCAGGGTCTGGATCTGTGCCTCGAGCTGGGCCACGCGGGCCTCGAGCTCCACTTCCTTCGCGCTCTGGGCGAAGGCCATGCCGGGGGCTGCAAGCGCCACCAGGACCGCGGTTGCCAGCAACCGCCGTGAATAGCGTCGTTTCGTCATCATCGCTCCCTCCCACAGGACGTCCGCGCAGCGCGCGGTGTCCCGGAGCCTGACCGCGGGGGGCGCGCCCGCCTATTCGCCTTTGGTCGAATAGGCCGGCAACCGGCACGCGCCGTGCTAGCGATCGCGCTCGCCCGAGGCGGGGCTGCGCGCGGCCTGCAATGCCAGCCAGCACAGGCCGACGGTGGCCGCGTCGCCGAGTGCGCTGTGACGGCCGAGCACCGGCACCCCGAGGCTGTCGGCGATGTGCTGGAAGTCGAGGTTGGGCGGCGCGTTGGGCTGGGCGCGGCGGGCGCGCGCGGCGAAGGCATCGGCCAGGTCCACGCGCGGATTGGGCAGCGCGAAGCCGGTGAGCGCGCGCACGTGCGGCGACAGCATCGCCAGGTCGAAGCCGAGGTGATAGCCGAGCAGGGTGCGCCCCTCCAGCCAGTGCAGGAAATCGCGCACCGCGCCGGTGACCGCGACGCCTTCGGCCGCTTCGTCGGGGGTGATGCGGTGATGGCGGATCGACTCGATGCCGAAGGCGCGGTCGGCGCGGATCCGGCGCTCGAAGCGCTGGGAGGTGAGCACCCGCCCGTCGCGTACGGGGACCGCGGCAAGGCTGAGGATGTGGTCCTGCTTCGGGTCCAGGCCCGTGGTTTCCATGTCCAGGCTGACCCATTCGCCGGGCGGCGCGGGCCGCAGCAGGCCTGCCCATTCGCCGCCACCGGCCGTTCGCCGCAGCCACCAGCGCCGGAACATGGGCCTTCAGTCCCGCAGGTGGAAGCTTTGGCGGACGCGGGCGCGGAAATCCTTGACCACGTGCAGCGCGTCGCGCATCAGTTCGCGATCGAGCCGGCGCAGGCGCGCGGGATCGATGTGGTTGCCGGGTTCGCGGCCGTCGGCCAGTGCGGCGAACTGTGCGTCCAGGCGCATGTGCTGGAACACGTTGAGCGCCTGCGGCAGGTCGCGGCCCAGCGCGGGCGACAGTTCGCCGCATTCGACCAGCGCGGCGCAACGCTCGCGGCTGGCGGTGGCGGCGATGCCATGGCGCAGCGCGAGGCAGCGCAGGCCGTGCACCACCGGGAAGATGCCGCCCTTCTTGATGTCGGTGCCGCTGCCGCCGCTCCTGACCCGGCCGAAGAAGGTCAGCGGCGTATCGAACTCGAGCGTGGCCGCGGCCAGGTGATGGAGCAGGATGTCGTCCCCGCCCAGCGCCATCAGCGCATCCTTGACCGGCCCGAACAGCGCCGCGTTGCCGGCGATGGGGCGCGCATCGAGCGCGATCGACAGGTCCAGCGCGCCATGGCCGCCATGCACGTGCTTCCACTGCCCGATGCGCTGGCGCCACTCGGCCGCGCGCATGCGCCAGTGCGGATTGTCGACCATCACCCGGCCGGGGCAGGGCGGATAGCCGACCTTCGCCAGCGCTGCGCTGAAACGGTCCATCGCCTCCGCAAGCCCCGGCCAGTCCAGGTCGTCGGCCAGCACCAGCGCATTGTCCTGGTCGGTCTTGAGCAGCTGCTCGCGGCGCCCTTCGCTGCCCATGACCAGCAGGCAGATGCGGTCGCGCAGCTCGACCGGGATCACCAGCTCGAAGATGCGGCCCATGATGCGGCTGTTGAGCGCGCTCACCAGCTCCATCATGTAGGGGATGCGGGTGCCGTTGACGTTCAGGCTGCGCACGAGGTGCGTCATGCCGGAGGCAGCCCTGGCGATGGCGTCGATATCGCGGGCGCGGGCCAGGCCCAGGCTGATCAGGTGCGAGTGGCTGGCGAAGTGCGCCAGCACTTCGGCCATGCCGAGCGTGCCGGCGATCCGGCTGCCTTCGGTGACCACCACGCGCTCGATCTGGCGCTCGGTCATGTCGATCAGCGCCTGGAACAGCACTTCGCCGGTGCCGATCGTGGCCAGCGGGCGGCTGGCCAGCGGACCGATCGGCGTGTCCAGCGGCAGGCGCAGCTGCGTCAGCGCTTCCAGCAGGTCGGTGCGGGTGACGATGCCGGGGGTGTCGTGCGCACGGTCGTAGACCAGCAGGCAGTCGACGCGCCGCTCGCGCAGGCGCGCGCTGGCCTCGGCGATGGTGGTCGTCGCGTCGACGCGCTCCGGGGGAGCGAGGTCGGCTTCCCCGACCCGGATCACCATCAGTTCGGCGGCTTCGCGTCGTTCACTGCCGTTGGAGAGCCGGCCCTTGGTGGCCAGTCCCTCGTTGAAATACGCCGCGACGCCCGGGTTGTCGGCCAGCAGCTGGCGGAAGGTGTCGGCCGGGACCAGATGGCTGAGGCAGTCGCCTTCGCTGCGGTAGCTCAGGCGCGCGCGTCCGGCCATGACCGCCCATGCGCCGATGACGTCGCCCGGCCCGTAGTCGGCGAAGCGCTCCTCGCGGCCGCGGTCGTCCACCTGGAAGGCGTGGACCAGGCCCTTGAGGATGATGAAGACGTGGGCCGAGGGTTTGCCCGCCTCGATCAGGGTGGTGCCGCCGGGGTGGAAACCGATGTCGACGCTGGCCTCCAGGCGCCGGCGACTCGCGTCATCGAGCAGGTCGAAGGGCGGCAGGCTCAGGTCCAGGCCGGGAACGGGGTCCATGGCGCATTGTGCGTCGCCCGCGCCGGGCGCGGAATAGACGAAGGTCTAAAACGCGTCGCGCTGCAATGCGGCAAACTGCAGCGGCCACGTTCCAGAGGATGATCCGCCATGTCCGATATCTATCCCGTTCCCGAGGCCTTCGCCGCACAGGCCAACGTCAAGCCGGCCGACTACGAGCGCGACTACGCCGAGTCCATCCGCGATCCGGATGCGTTCTGGGGCCGCATCGCGCAGCGCCTGGAGTGGATGACGCCGCCCACCCGCATCCGCGACGTCAGCTTCGACCGCAAGGATTTCCGGATCCAATGGTTCGCCGACGGCGAGCTCAACGTCAGCGTCAACTGTCTCGACCGCCACCTTGCCGCCCGCGGCGACAAGACCGCGCTCATCTTCGAACCCGACAGCCCCGACGGCGAGGCACTGCGCGTCAGCTACCGCGACCTGCATGCCCGCGTCTGCCGGCTGGCCAACGCGCTGCGCAGCCTCGGCATCGGCAAGGGCGACCGCGTCACCATCTACCTGCCGATGATCGTCGAGGCCGCGGTGGCGATGCTGGCCTGCGCCCGCATCGGCGCGGTGCACAACGTGGTGTTCGGCGGCTTCTCCGCCAATTCCATCGCCGACCGCGTCGGCGACTGCAAGGCCAAGCTGATCATCACCGCCGACGAAGGCCTGCGCGGCACCAAGAAGGTGCCGCTGAAGGCCAACGTCGACGCCGCGCTCAAGCTGCCCGGCACCACCACCGTCGAAACCGTGCTGGTGGTGCGCCACACCGGCGGCGCGGTCGACATGCAGATGCCGCGCGACCGCTGGTACGACGCCGTGGTCGACAGCCAGCCCGACACCTGCGAGCCCGAGCGCATGAACGCGGAAGACCCGCTGTTCATCCTCTACACCTCCGGTTCCACCGGCAAGCCCAAGGGCGTGCTGCACACCACCGGCGGCTACCTGCTGTTCGCATCCTTCACCCACGAATGCGTGTTCGACCTCAAGGACGACGACGTCTACTGGTGCACCGCCGACGTCGGCTGGGTCACCGGCCACAGCTACATCGTCTACGGCCCGCTGGCCAACGGCGCCACCTCGCTGATTTTCGAGGGCGTGCCGAGCTATCCGGACGCCTCGCGCTTCTGGCAGGTGGTGGACAAGCACCAGGTCACCATCTTCTACACCGCGCCCACCGCGATCCGCGCACTGATGCGCGAGGGCGACGAGCCGGTGAAGCGCACCTCGCGCAAGTCGCTGCGCCTGCTCGGCAGCGTCGGCGAGCCGATCAACCCCGAAGCCTGGCGCTGGTACCACGACGTGGTCGGCGACGGCCGCTGCCCGATCGTCGACACCTGGTGGCAGACCGAGAACGGCGGCATCCTGATCTCGCCGCTGCCCGGCGCCTGGCCGACCAAGCCGGGCTCGGCCACGCGGCCGTTCTATGGCGTGCAGCCCGCGATCGTGGACCCGGCCGGCAACTTCCTCGAGGGTGAGGCCGAGGGCAACCTGGTCATCCTCGACGCCTGGCCGGGCATGATGCGCACCGTCTACGGTGACCATGAGCGCTTCTTCGACACCTATTTCGCCGCGTACCCGGGCACCTACTTCACCGGCGACGGCTGCCGCCGCGACGCCGACGGCTACTACTGGATCACCGGCCGCGTCGACGACGTGATCAACGTCAGCGGCCACCGCATCGGTACCGCCGAAGTCGAGAGCGCGTTGGTGCTGCACCCGAAGGTCGCCGAGGCCGCGGTCGTGGGTTTCCCGCACGACATCAAGGGCCAGGGCATCTACGCCTACGTGACCCTGGTGGCGGGCGAGGTCGAAAGCGACGAGTTGCTCAAGGAACTGGTCGCGCACGTGCGCAAGGAGATCGGACCGATCGCCTCGCCTGACTTCCTGCAGTGGGCGCCGGCGCTGCCGAAGACGCGCTCGGGCAAGATCATGCGCCGCATCCTGCGCAAGATCGCCGAGAACGCGCCGGACCAGCTGGGCGACACCAGCACGCTGGCCGATCCGTCGGTGGTCGATTCGCTGGTGAAGAACCGCCACGGCGCCTGACCCGTTGCCCGTGGCTGCATCTGTCGTATCCGCGCCGGTGCTTCGCCGGCGCCGTGATCTGTCCTGCAGGAGGCGGGGCTTCGCCGCATGACCACGATCCTTGTCGCCGACGACCATCCGCTGTTCCGCGAAGCGCTGCGTGGCGTGGTGGGCCGCAGCATTCCCGACGTCGATCTGCATGAGGCCGAGAATGCCCAGGGGCTGTACGCCATGGCCGACGCCCATCCCGACGCCGACCTGCTCCTGCTCGACCTCAACATGCCCGGCGCGCAGGGCTTCAGCGCGCTGGTGCACCTGCGCGGCCTGCACCCGCAGCTGCCGGTGGTGATGGTGTCGGCGCGCGAGGAGCCGGCGGTGATCCGTCGCGCGCTCGACCACGGCGCGATGGGCTTCATCCCCAAGTCGTCCAACGCCGAGGCGCTGGGCGCGGCGCTGCGGCAGGTGCTGGACGGCGATCGCTGGGTCCCCGAGATCGCCGGCTCGGCGCCTGAAACGGCGCCGGACGAACGCGATGTCGCCGCACGCATCCGCGAGCTCACGCCGCAGCAGTTCCGCGTACTGCAGATGCTCGGCTCGGGCAGGCTCAACAAGCAGATCGGCTACGAGCTGGGCGTATCGGAGGCCACGATCAAGGCGCACATGAGCGCGATCCTGCGCAAGCTGGGTGCGTCCAACCGGACCCAGGCGGTGCTGATGGCGGGACGGCTTTCGGTCGATCCCGAGCCGCTGGTGCCGCTGGACGACGAGGGCGAGTAAGCCGGACGCGGCTGGGGATTCATCGAGCGGCCTTGTCCCATGTAGGAGCGGCTTCAGCCGCGATTCCGGTCAGGCCTGCGAGGAATCGGATGGATCAATCGCGGCTGAAGCCGCTCCTACAGCGGGCCGGAATCCGCGTGCGTCTCAACGCGGCGCATGGCGGTCAGGAAAGCACGCAGCGAGGCCGGCTTCACCGGCTTGGTCAGCACCCGGTAGCCGCGCAGGCGCGCGGCCTGCTTGAGCGCATCGCTGCCGTCGGCGGTGAGCAGCGCGCCGGGGATCTGGCGGCCGGCGGTCACGCGCAATGCGTCCAGCGTGTCCAGTCCGTCGAGCCGGTCGTGCAGGTGGTAGTCCACCAGCAGCACGTCCGGCGGTGACTGCACGACCTTCTCAAGCGCCTCGTCGACGGTGGTCGCCAGCACGGTGGCGACCTGCCAGCGCGAGAGCAGCGCCTCCATGCCGGCCAGGATGTCGCGGTCGTTGTCCACGCACAGCACGCTCAGCCCGTCCAGGGACTGGCCGATCTCGACGCGGGCCGCGCCGATGGGACGCTCCGCCAGCGCCGCGCCGCGCGGCACCACGATCGAGAACATGCTGCCGCGCCCGACCACCGAGCGCGCGTCCAGCGCGTGCCCGAGCAGGCGCGAAATGCGCTGGCAGATCGACAGGCCCAGGCCCAGGCCGCGCCCGTCCCAGTCGAACGGCTGCTCGTAGCGGTGGAACTCGTCGTAGATCTGGCGCATGTGGTGCTCGGGAATGCCGGGACCCGAATCCCAGATCTGCAGCGCGACCTGGTCGCCACGCGGGCGCACCGCCAGCACCACCCGGCCGCGCGGGGTGTAGCGCAGCGCATTGGCGATGAAGTTCTGCAGCACCCGGCGCAGCAGCCTGCGGTCGCTGCGCACCGACTGCAGCGGCGCATGCACGCGCATGCTGATCGAGCGCGCCGCCGCCATCGGCGCGTACTGGGCGGCCAGCTCGCGCAGCAGCGCGCCTGCGTCGAAATCGACGATCTCGGGCTTGAGCTTGCCGGCGTCCAGGCGCGAGACGTCGAGCAGGCCGTCGAGCAGGTCTTCGGCCGCCCGCAGCGCGGTATCCACGCGCTCGGCCAGGTGCGCCTGCTCCTGTGGCCGCGTGCTCTCGCGCAGCGCCGAGGTGAACAGGCGCGCGGCATTGAGTGGCTGCAGCACGTCGTGGCTGACTGCGGTGAGGAAGCGCGAACGCGATTCCTGTGCGATCTCCGCTTCGCGGGTGCGTTCGGCCACGCGCTGCTCGAGGTGCTCGTTGATCTCGCGCAGCTCGCGCTCCACGCGCTTGTAGTCGGTGACGTCGCTGTAGCTGGTGGCATAGCCGCCGCCGGGCAACGGCTGACCGCGCAGCTCCAGCACCTGGCCGCTGCCGCGCACGCGCTCGCTCACGTGCGCCGAGCCGGCGCGCATGTAGCCGATGCGCTTGTCCACCTCGGCCTCGATCTCGGGCGGGCCGAGCGCGCCGAGTTCGCCGCGCTCGGCGTTGTAGCGGATCAGGTCGGCGACCGGGCGGCCGATGTAGAGCATGCCGTCGGGATAGCCGAACAGCTGCTGGTAGCGGCGGTTCCAGGCCACCAGGCACATGTTGCTGTCGACCACGCTCACGCCCTGGTCGATGTTTTCCAGGGTGTTGGACAGGATCTCCCGGTTGAAGCGCAGCTCCTGCCCGGCTTCGTCGAGCACGGCCACGACCTCGCCGACCTCCATGCCCGAGCCCTTGAGCACGCTGGTCACCACCAGCCGCGCCGAGGCCGCGCCCACGGCCGCCGCCAGCAGGCGTTCGGTGAACTGCACCCAGTTGCGGTCGGCGCGTGACTGCGGCTGCAGTTCCTGCGCCAGTTCGTGCGCGTGCTGCTCGAACGCGCGCTGCGCGGTGCGCTCGCCGACGATGCGGCTGGCCAGCACCAGCAGGTCGCCGAGGGTGACGTTGCCCTTCCATTCGCCGCCCGACAGCGCACTGCGTTCGGCATAGGGGTCGAGGAAGGGCGCGGCGCGCAGGCGCTCGTCGAGGTTGGGGCGCCAGCGCGCCGACACCAGCAGCAGCGCGCCGATGTTGCACAGCAACGACCAGAAGGTGCCGTGGGTCAGCGGGTCCCAGCCCCACAGCCCGAACAGCTGGCGCGGCCGCAGCCAGTGGATGCCGAACGGCCCGTCGCGCACCCAGGTCGGATCGAACCAGCCGGCATCGGTGAGCGTCGGCAGCAGCAGCGTGTACAGCCACACCGCGAATCCGAGCAGCAGCCCGACCTCGGCGCCGCGGCGGCTGGCGCCGTGCCAGTACAGCCCACCGATCAATGCCGGCGCGAACTGGGCAACCGCGGCGAAGGACATCAGCCCGAACGAGGCCAGCGACGCGTCGCTGCCGCTCGCCCGGTAGTAGCCCCATGCCATGCCGGCGATGCAGATGATGGCGATGCGGCGGATCCACAGCACGGTCGCGGCGACGTCGCCGCCGTGGCGTTCGGCCCAGCCGCGGCGCAGCAGCAGCGGCATCACCAGGTCGTTGCTGACCATGGTCGCCAGCGCCACGCTGGCCACGATCACCATGCCGGTGGCGGCCGAGAAGCCGCCCACGTAAGCCAGCAGCGCCAGCGTGTCGCGCTTTTCCGCCAGTGGCAGGGCGAGCACGAAGCTGTCCGGTGCGACGTCGCCGGCGTTGCCGAACAGCACCATGCCGGCGCTGGCGATCGGCACCACCATCAGCGTGACGATCACTAGGTAGGCGCCGAACATCCAGCGCGCGAGACGGATGTCGGCCACGTTGCCACATTCGACGATGGCCACGTGGAACTGCCGCGGCAGGCAGAAGATCGCGGCAAACGCGAGCAGGCTTTGCGCGGCGAAGCCGACCGGCGGGGCCACGTCGATCAGGGCGCGGGTGGCGGCCACGTAGTTGATGTCGCGCGCGCCCAGCCAGTTGGTCGCGAAGAGGCCGACCGCGACCAGCGCCACCAGCTTGACCAGCGATTCGAGCGCGACCGCGAGCATCATGCCCGGCCGGTGTTCGGTGGCATCGACCTGGCGGGTGCCGAACAGGATCGCGAACAGCGCCATCAGCGCCGCCACGTACAGCCCAGGGTCGCCCAGCGCCGGGCCGTTGGGGTCCTGTCCGGCCAGCACGACGACGCTGATCGCCACCGCCTTGTACTGCAGTGCCAGGTAGGGCACCGCGGCGATCAGCGCGATGGTCGCCACCAGCGCGGCCAGCGGCTGCGAGCGGCCGAAGCGCGAGGCGATGAAGTCGGCGATCGAGACCGTGTTCTGGCTCTGTGCCACCTTGGCCATGCGCTCGAGGATGCGCCAGCCGAACAGCAGCAGCAGCAGCGGGCCCAGGTAGATCGGCACGTAGCCGATGCCCGAGCGCACCGCGGTGCCGACCGCGCCGTAGAAGGTCCAGGACGAGCAGTACACCGCCAGCGCCAGGCTGTAGACCAGCGGGCGCAGCCAGGGGCGCTGCGGATACAGCGGATAGCGGTCACCGATCCACGCCACCGCGAACAGCAGTGCCGCGTAGCCGACCGATACCAGCAGCAGAACCCAGCCTGGCAGCATCCACCCTCCCCCGATTGATGCGCGCGGGGAGTGTAGCGCGGGCTGGTTGGGGCACCGCTCCCGCTCCCTTCCCCGCCTGCGGGGGAGGGTTGGGGTGGGGGAGCCCGGAGCACGTCACGGCGGACCCGGCCCCCATCCCGACCTTCCCCCGCAAGCGGGGGAAGGAGCCCAAGGCATGCCGCTGCGGTCCCCGCGCGAAATCCCGACGATGTACTGCGCCGGCAACGAAAAAGCCCGCCTTGCGGCGGGCCTCTCCGGGTCTGGAAAGCAGAAACCCGCCTTGCGGCGGGTTTCCGTGGACCCCCGCTTTCGCGGGGATGACGCAATTGTTGCCGCGCCGGAGGCGCGGACAACTGCGTCACTTGATCTTGCCTTCCTTGTAGATCACGTGCTTGCGGACGACGGGATCGTACTTCTTGATCTCCATCTTGCCGGGGGTGTTCTTCTTGTTCTTGTCCGTGGTGTAGAAGTGGCCGGTGTTGGCCGACGAAATCAGACGGATCTTGTCGCGCTTGCTTGCCATGTTCTACTCCTTAGACCTTCTCGCCGCGCTTGCGCAGGTCGGCGAGCACGGCGTCGATGCCGTTCTTGTCGATGGTGCGCAAGGCAGCCGCGGAAACGCGCAACTTCACCCAGCGGTTTTCGCTGGCGACCCAGAACCGGCGTTCGTGCAGGTTGGGCATGAAGCGGCGGCGGGTTTTGTTCATCGCGTGCGACACGTTGTTGCCGGTCGTCGTACGCTTGCCAGTGACTTGGCAGACTCGGGACATTGCACACCTCGGATTGTCATGGTGCCCCCCTTGGCCAGGAAGGCGGCGGCCCCGGCGGGCACGGCGCAAGGCCATGCCTGCCACGCGTTGCGGGTCAGGCTCGCTGGTGCGGAGGCGGGCGGAAGGTCGCGTGTCCGGCCGCTCCGGGCCCGGAACACGAAGGGTCCGGGCGCAGCGAGCCGGGCATTATGCCCGCTGCCGGGGCTGTGGACAAGGCGTGCGTGGCGCCCGCTCGCGGACCGGGCTGGACTGGCTGGCTCAGGGGCCCGGCGCGGCGCCGGCCGCGACCGGCAGGCGCACGACGACCAGCCCCGGATCGTCCGGATCGGACTGCATGGCGAAGCCCAGCTGCGTGCACATCGCCAGCATGCCGCGGTTCTGCCGCAGCACCTGGCCTTCGACCTCCTCCAGCCCCAGCCAGCCGGCGACCTCGATCATGATCGTCATCAGCTGGCGGCCCAGGCCCTGGCCCTTGAGGTCGGAGCGCACCAGGATCCCGTACTCGCCGGCCCGGTAGTTGGCGTCGGCGTGCAGGCGCACCGCGCCCAGCATCGCGCCGGACTGGTCCAGCGCCAGCAGCGCGATCGAACGCGCGTAGTCCATCTGGGTGAGCCGGGCGATGAACTCGTGGCTGAAATGCTTCACCGACTGGAAGAAGCGCAGCCGCAGGTCCTCGTCGGTGACGTGGGTGAAGAACTCGCGGAACAGCTCATCGTCCTCGGGCCGCACCGGGCGCACGAAGGCGGGCTGGCCGCTGTCCAGGGTGATCGTGCGCTCCCACTCGCTGGGGTAGGGGAAGATCGCGAAGCGCGGATGGCCGCGGCCCCGGTGCAGCGCCTGCACCGGGCCGACCAGGATCCGCGCATCGACTGCGACCGCGCCGTCGGCATCGGCCAGCAGCGGGTTCAGGCTCATCTGCCGGATCTCCGGCACGTCGGCGGCCAGCTGCGCCAGCTTCACCAGCGCCAGCGCGACCGCGCGCTCGTCGGCGGCGGGCTGGTTGCGGTGCGCCTTGAGCCGTCGCGCCACGCGGGTGCGCCCGATCAGCTCGTGGGCCAGGCGCAGGTCCAGCGGCGGCAGCGCCAGCGCCAGGTCGTCGACCACGCGCACCGCGGTGCCGCCGCGGCCGAACACGATCACCGGGCCGAACACCGGGTCGTCCGCGATCGCGGCGATGAGTTCGCGCGCCTGCGGCCGATCGACCATCGCCTGCACGGTGACGCCGCGGATGCGCGCATCGGGCCGGCGTTCGCGCGCCAGCCGCAGCACGTCGGCGGCGGCGTCGCGCACGGACTGGGCGCTGCCCCGGTTCAGGCGCACGCCATCGACCACGGTCTTGTGGGGGATGTCGGGCGAATCGATCTTCACCGCGACCGCGCGGCCGGCTGCGAGCAGCGGCATGGCGGCCTCGACCGCGCCTTCGGGATCGGAGGCGGCCAGCGGCGCCTCGTATGACAGGCCGTAGGCGGCGAGGATGTGCGCGGTCGCCTGGGGATCGAGTTGGACCTCCCCGCGAGCCACCGCGGCCTGCACCAGTGCGCGTGCGGTCGTCGCATCGACGGTGAAACCGGCCGGCAGGCTGGGCGGGGTTTCCATCAGCGCCTGCTGCGCCTCGCGGTAGTGCACCAGGTGCATGAAGCCGTGCACGGCCTCGGTTTCGGTGGCGTAGCTGGGCACGTGCGCGGCGTGCAATACCGCGCGCGCGGCCGGATCGTTGGACAGCCATACCGCGAACACCGGCTTGCGCGCGGCCGCGCCACGGCGCTGCGCCAGCACGCCAGCCAGTGCCTGCGCCGATTCGGTGGGCGCGGAAAACGCGGTCGGCACGTTCACCACCAGCAGCGCGTCGTTGCCGGGGTCAGCCAGCAGCGCTTCGACCGCGGCTGCATAGCGCGCGCCGTCGGCGTCGACCACGATGTCGACCGGGTTCTCCCCCGACCAGCCGCCCGGCAGCAGACCCTCCAGGGTCTGCACCGTATCGTCGGCCAGCGTCGCCAGGGTGCCGCCCATCTGCTGCAGCTGCTGCGCGGCCAGCACGCCCACGCCGCCGCCGTTGCCCAGGATCGCGAGGCGCCGGCCGGGGAAGGTGCGCAGCGTGCCGAGCGTCTCGGCGGCGGCGAACAGGTCGTCGAGCGCGTCGACCTGGAGCAGGCCGGCACGGCGGAACGCGGCCGCGTGCACCGCCGCCGACGGCGCCAGCGCGCGCATCCCGATCTCGGCAATGCTCTGCGGCGGCTGCGGCCGCGCCGACTTCACCACCACGACCGGCTTGGCGCGTGCCGCCGCGCGCGCGGCCGACATGAACTTGCGGGCATCGCCAACGTGCTCGACGTAGAGCAGGATCGAGCGCGTGTGCGGATCGGTGGCGAGGTAGTCGAGCAGGTCGGCGAAGTCCACGTCCAGCGCGTCGCCCAGCGACACCACTTTCGAAAAACCCACCGAGCGCGCCGTGCCCCATTCGATCAGCGCCGCAGCGATCGCGCTGGACTCGGACACCAGCGCCAGTTCGCCCGGCTGCGGCGTGCTGGCGGCGATGCTGGCGTTGAGTCCGGCGTGGGTGGAGACGATGCCCAGGCAGTGCGGCCCGAGGATGCGCATGCCGCGCGGGCGCGCGGCGCGATCGATGCGCGCGTGGAAGGCCTCGCGGCCGGGGCCGAGTTCGGCGGTGAGCAGCACGGCCGCGCCGACGCCGAGCGCTGCGGCCTCCTCGACCAGCTCCGGCACCACCGCGGGCGGCGCGGTGATGATGGCCAGGTCGGGCACCCAGCCCAGGTCGCGCAGGCGGCGCACGGTGGCGATGCCGTCGATCTCGCGGTGGCGCGGCGTGACCCAGCCGATCCTGCCCGCATAGCCGGATGCGGCGAGGTTGCGCACCACCGCGCGCCCGGCCGAGCGATCGCGCGGACTTCCGCCGACGACCGCGACCGAGGCCGGGGCAAACACCGAATCCAGGCGCCAGGTACTCATGGATCGACAGTATCGCCCAGCCCATTGCCCGGGCATGACGGCGCGTCGGGACAGCCGAAGCGCTGGACCTCTCGCACGCCATCCCGGCGCACGTCGGTCGGGCGGTGTCCTCCCAAAAGGAGATCGCGACAAGCACCTGTCATTTCGACCGGAGGGAGAAATCTGCTGTCCCCGCCGCCGGATTTCTCACTTCGGTCGAAATGACAAGCCGGCCTCGCGCATCCGCCTGGCCGCGGCGAACGGGGTCGCATGCGCGCCCACGCACTACCGGCTGCGCAGCCGCTCCAGCACGCCGTCCAGCGCGTCCAGGTTGGCGTAGTGGATCACCAGCTTGCCCTTGTTGGCGCGGCCGTTGTGGATGCTGACCTTGGCGCCGAGCGCCTCGGACAGTTCGTTCTCCAGGGTGGAGATGTCGGGGGCAGCGGCCTTGCCGGTGGACTTCTTCTTCGACGAACCGGGCAGCTTGCCGGCGGCGAACTGCGCCGCGCGGTGCTCCACCTCGCGCACCGACCAGCCGTGTTCGGCGGCCTCGTTGGCCAGCTTCACCGCCAGCTCCGGCGCCAGCGTCAGCAGCGCGCGCGCATGGCCCATCTCCAGCCGCCGCGCCTCCACCAGGACGCGGATCGCTGCGGGCAGTTCCAGCAGGCGCAGCAGGTTGGACACCGCCGCGCGCGAGCGGCCGACGGCGCCGGCGGCGGCGGCGTGGGTGAGGTCGAACTCGTCGATCAGCCGCTGCAGCGCCTGCGCCTCTTCCAGCGGGTTGAGGTCCTCGCGCTGGATGTTCTCGATCAGCGCCATCGCGATGACGGTGCGGTCGTCGACCTCGCGCACCACCGCCGGGATCTCGGCCAGGCCCGCTTCCTTGGCGGCGCGCCAGCGGCGTTCGCCGGCGATGATCTCGTAGGTGCGATCGGGCAGGGCGCGCACCACGATCGGCTGGATCACGCCCTGGGCCTTGATCGACTCGGCCAGCTCGGTGAGCTTGCCCGCATCCCACTGTCGGCGTGGCTGGTACTTGCCGGCACGCAGCGCGTCGACCGGCAGCGTGCGCAGCGTGTCGTTCTCGGTGGCCTCGAGCTTC
Source organism: Luteimonas sp. A482 (assembly GCF_054072655.1). Classification (NCBI taxonomy): domain Bacteria; kingdom Pseudomonadati; phylum Pseudomonadota; class Gammaproteobacteria; order Lysobacterales; family Lysobacteraceae; genus Luteimonas; species Luteimonas sp. A482. The sequence goes on along the minus strand of NZ_JBSVRO010000003.1, from coordinate 107,740 downwards.
GGCGCCTCGGCCGCGCCCTTGGGGCCGAGCAGGGCTTCCAGGCCCCGGCCGAGGCCGCGTTTCTTGGCGGGCGCTGGCTTGGCGGTGCTCATGCCGGGGTCTCCGTCACATCCGGTTCCTTCTGCGGGGTCTGGCGGGCGGCCTGCTCGCGTTCGCGCCGGCGACGCTCCACCTCGCCGGCCAGGCCAAGGTAGGCGATACCGCCGCGCGAGCTGCGGTCGTAGCCGATGATGCTCTGGCCGTGGCTCGGCGCTTCGGCCAGGCGCACGTTGCGCGGCACGATGGTGCGGAACACCTTGTCGCCGAAATGCTGGACCAGTTCGGCCGACACCGCGTTGGCCAGGTTGTTGCGCACGTCGAACATGGTGCGCAGCACGCCTTCGATCTCGAGCTGCGGGTTGAGCCGCGCCTTGAGCGCGTCGATCGTCTCCAGCAGCGCGCTCAATCCTTCCAGCGCGTAGTACTCGCACTGCATCGGCACCAGCACCGAGTCGGCCGCGGTCAGCGCGTTGAGGGTGAGCAGCGACAGCGCCGGCGGGCAGTCGACGATGATGTAGTCGTAGCGCGGGCGCAGCGGTTCGAGCGCGCGCTTGAGGCGCTGCTCGCGGCCGTCCTCGTCCATCAGCTCGATCTCGGCCGCGGTCAGGTCGCTGTTGCCCGGCAGCAGGTCGTAGCCTTCGGCGGTCTCGACGATCGCATCCTCGGCGTGCAACTCCTCGAGCAGCACGTCGCAGGTGGACGCGTGCAGGTCGCGCTTGTCGATGCCGCTGCCCATGGTCGCGTTGCCCTGGGCGTCGAGGTCGATCAGCAGCACCCGCCTGGGCGTGGCCGCGAGTGCGGCCGCCAGGTTGACCGCGGTGGTGGTCTTGCCGACGCCGCCCTTCTGGTTGGCGATGGCGATGATGCGGGCCATGGGTCCGGGTGCCTTTGGTTGCGGCGGGGAGTTGGCCGCAGGGCGCGGCCCGGACGGGGGATTATGCCGCGCCGCGGCCCAATGCGGCGCGTCGATGCCAAACCCGCCGCCGCGGGCGCCGTTCCCGGACGTACCGCGCGCTTTTCCGTTCCGACAGGCGCCACGGGCAGCCGCCGGCCTCAGTCCTGCCGTTCGACCACCACCAGGTGGCGTTCGGCCGCCAGCCCCGGCACCTGCAGCGGATGGACCGCCTGCGCCCGCCAGCCGGCGGGCAGGGCGGCGATCTCCGCGTCCGGGCGTACGCCCTTCATCGCCAGCAGGCGGCCGCCGGGGGCCAGCAGGTGGCCGCCCACGGCGAGGATGTCGGCCAGCGTGGCCAGCGCGCGCGCAGTGATCGCGGCATACCCGCCGGCTTCGTCCAGCGCCTCGGCGCGGCTCTCGGCCACCCGCGCATTGCCCAGTCGCAGCGTCCGCACCGCTTCGCGCAGGAAGCGCGCCTTCTTGCCGCTGGACTCGACCAGGGTCACCTGCAGGGCCGGAAACGCGAGCGCCAGCGGGATGCCGGGCAGGCCGGGCCCCGTGCCGAGGTCGGCCAGGGTGTCGATGCCGGCCACGTGCTGGTGCATCGCCAGCGAATCGAGCAGGTGCAGGGTGACCATCTGCCGCGGCTCGCGGATCGCGGTGAGGTTGTAGGTCGCGTTCCAGCGCTGCAGCAGGGTCAGGTAGTCGAGCAGCGGCGCGGCCAGCGCCTGGTCCAGGCCGAGCGTGGCGAGCCCGGCTTCGAGTTCGGCGCGCAGCGCCGGGGCGTTGGGATCGGTCATGCCGCCATTGTAGGAGCGGCTTCAGTCGCGATGCCCTTGCCTCCCGATTCCCGATTCCCGATTCCGGATCCACAGCCAAGGCTTTCGCGGCTGAAGCCGCTCCTACAATTGTGGGCGCCAGGCCAGGGTGGCCAGGTAGTCGGGGACGGGGCTGAACGCGTGCAGGCGCCAGTCGTCCGGCGCGCCCAGGGCCGGATCGCAGGCGCTCAACCGCCAGCCCTCGCCGTCGCGGCTGAACTCCAGCCGCTCCAGACCGAAGGCGATGCCGCGGCCATGGGCCTTGAGCACCGCCTCCTTGGCGCACCACAGGCGCACGAACCAGCGCTCGGCCTGGTCGTGCGGCAGGGCGGCCAGCGCGTCGGCCTCGCCGGCGGTGAAGAAACGCCGCGCCAGGGTCATCGCGTTCGGGCGCGGTCGCAGCCATTCGATGTCGGCGCCCACGCGCGCGCCCTGGGCCAGCGCCACCAGCAGGCGCTCGCCGCTGTGGCTCCAGTTGGCGTCATGGTCGAGCGCCGACGGCGCCAGCTGCGGCCGGCCGTGCGCGTCGCGGTGCAGGCCCAGCGTGGCTTCGGGCGTCGCAAGCGCCTGCGCCAGCCAGCGCCGCGCCTGCGGCTCGGCCGGCGTGCCGCGGCGATAGGGGAACCAGGCGCAGCGGACCGGGCCGATGGCGAGGCTGTGTTCGATGCTGGACATGCGGAAAGGCGCGGGTTCTTCGTCGAAACGACGCGCCAGCGTAAGCTAGGCGGCGTGGCGGCGTGAACGGAACCGCCGGTCCAGGCGCATGGCGGCAGTCATCCAGCACAGCACACAGCCGGTTTCGACGGGCGCTCCGCTGCCGGCAGGCGCGGACGCGCAGTGCTTTGCCTTCGATGCGGCTGGCGCCACCACGCGGGCGCGGTTCGCAGCCCATGTGCGCGCGCTGGCCGCGCGCCTGCCCGATGCCGGGCATGCGGTGAACCTGTGCGAGGACCGCTACCGTTTCCTGGTCGCATTCTGCGCGGTCGCCGTGCGCGGCCAGGTCAACCTGCTGCCATCCAGCCGCACACCTGCGGCGATCGACGAGGTGCGCGCGCAGTATCCCGACAGCTACTGCATCGGCGACGGCGATGCCTGCGGCTGCGTGGTGGGGCTGCAGCCGGACGCGCACTTCGTGACCTTGCCGCTCGAACTGCCCGCGCTCGACGGCGCGCCGCTGCAGGTCGATGACGCGGCCGTCGTCGCGATCGGCTTCACTTCCGGCAGCACCGGCCGGCCCACGCCCAACGCCAAGACGATGGGCTCGTTTCGCACCAGCACCGCGCAGAACCTCGCCGCGCTGGCCAGCCTGTGGCCGCCGGGCGCAGCGCCCAGCGTGGTGGCGACCGTGCCGCCGCAGCACATGTACGGCGTGGAGCTGTCGGTGATGCTGCCGCTGCTCAGCGCTGCCGCCGTGCATCGCGGCCGTCCGTTCTTCCCCGACGACATCGCCCGTGCGCTGGCCGAGGCGGAGGCGCCGCGCCTGCTGGTGAGCACGCCGGTGCACCTGCGTGCGCTGCTCGAGTCCGGCGTGTCGCTGCCGCCGCTGGCCGGCATCGTCACCGCGACTGCGCCGCTGGGCCAGGAACTGGCGGCCGAGGCCGAGGCGCGCTTCGGCTGCGAGGTGCGCGAGACCTTCGGTTCCACCGAGACCTGCATCTTCGCCTTCCGCCGCACGGCCCGCGACGTGGCCTGGACGCCGTATCCCGGCGTGCGGCTGCAGCCGTGCCCGGACGGCACCCTGGTGTCGGCGGCGCATCTTGCGCAGCCGGTACTGTTGGCCGACCTGGTCGAACTGCAGGCGGACGGCGGCTTCGTGCTGCGTGGCCGCCAGGCCGACCTGCTCGAGATCGCCGGCAAGCGTGCGTCGCTGGCCGACCTCACCCGGCGCCTGCTGGCCGTGCCGGGCGTGCGGGATGGCGCGATGTTCCAGCTCGAGGCCGGTGCCGGCGGCGTGCGCCGCATCGCTGCGGTCTTCGTCAGCGAGACGCTTGACGAGGCCGCGGTGCGCGAGGCGCTGCGGCACGGCATCGATCCGGTCTTCCTGCCGCGGCCACTGCGCCGCGTCGCCACCCTGCCGCGCAACGAGACCGGCAAGCTGCCGCGCGCGGCGCTGCTGGCGTTGCTGCACTGCGGCGAAGCCTAGTCCGGCGAAAGGCCGGCAAGCCGCGCGCCACTCGCGTGCGGCGGGAAATCCCGCAGCAGCGGGACTGGTTGATCCCGCTGTCCCGGTGCAGGGCGTATTCACCGCGTTGACATGCATTGACTGCGGCCTTGCTCGCGCAGCACGGTCGCGCTGCGCGGAATGCACCGCGATCATCCGCCGCTGGATTCGTGCGTCATGCCGCTGGGGGCGGCGGCATCCGCGAGATATCGCCGCCCGCGCGGCGCGCATCCACTGACATGGCCCTCACGATCCCGCTGCCAGCATGGCTCGCACTCCGAACAGGAGTCCCACACCTTTACCGGGAGACAGGTATGAACATCATCATCTGGCTGATCGTCGGCGGCATCGTCGGCTGGCTGGCGAGCATCATCATGAAGCGCGATGGCCAGCAGGGCATCCTGCTCAACATCGTCGTCGGCATCGTCGGCGCCCTGATCGGTGGCTGGTTGATCGGCCCGTGGCTCGGCGCCGGTTCGATCAACGCCGGCATCACGGTTATGAGCTTCGTCGTCTCGCTGATCGGCGCGGTGATCCTGCTCGCGATCATCAACCTGTTCCGCCGAGGTAGCGTCCGCTGACGCGACCACGTCACGCACGGACGCACTGAAGGCCCGGCTATCGCCGGGCCTTCTTTTTGTCCGCGTTCCGGTTCCAACCCGGCCCGTGTCGCCGCTCCCTGGCCGCACTCGTCTTCGCGTCACGACCGCATCGCTGAACTGCCGCCGACCCGTCCCGGCCGCCTTCACCGGGGTTTGCAGTCCGACCATCCAGCATGCGCACTCCTACGCAAATGTCAGGAATCCAACATGTCCAAGCGAGCCGTTTTCCGTCCCACCGCCCTTGCCATGGCGGCCACGATGCTTGTTGCGGGCCTGCCGGCGATGGCGCAGGACGCGCTGACGGCCGCCGAAGTGCGCGCCAAGCTCGAGGTGCAGGGCTATACCAATGTCAATGACGTGGAGTTCGAGGACGGTGTCTGGACCGCCGACGCGCGCAGCGCCGACGGCAACCGCGTCGACCTGTCGATCGATCCGAAGACCGGCGAGGTCTATCCCGACGAGCAGGTGGCAACCCAGGGTGAGGCCGACATCGAGGCCAAGCTCACGGCCGCCGGCTACGCCAATGTGCATGACATCAAGTTCGACGACGGCGTCTGGAAGGCCGAGGCCGAGGATGCGCAGGGCAAGGATGTGGAGCTGCGCCTCGACCCGGACACGGGCAAGGTGATCGGCAAGGTGCGCGACTGAGCCTGATGCAATGGCGACGGCACGCCCGCGGGCGTGCCGTTGGCGTTATCGAACCGGCCAGTTGCACCTCGCGCGCGGCCGGGTGGTTCCATGCACCGCGAGGTCGACGGATCCTCTACCCGCGTTGCCGGCCTTGACCGGCGCGCCCGGCCGGTGCAGCGTCGACACCCCAACGCGCAACGGCAGAACCCATGGCATCGGCCACGCAGGAACTCGAACGCTTCGTCCATGACGCGCTGGCCGCAGGCGCCTCGCGCCAGGAGGTCGAAGCCACGCTCATCTCTGCCGGCTGGCCGGCCGAGCAGATCCGTGCCCCGCTTGCGGCTTGGGCCGATGTCCCTTTTGCCGTGCCCGTGCCCAGGCCGCGCCCGTACCTGTCCGCGCGCGATGCCTTCCAGTACCTGGTGCTGTTCACCACGCTGTACCTGTCGGCCTGGCACCTGGGCAGCCTGCTGTTCGACCTGATCGAGATCCTGCTGCCCGATTCTGCCGACCCTGCCTACCGCGTGCAGGGTCTGCAACGCTCGATGCGCTGGTCGGTGGCCACGCTCGTGGTGGCGTTCCCGGTGTTCGCATTCACCGCGCATCGCATTGGCCGAGAGCTCGGGCGCGACGCGTCCAGGCGCCTGTCGGCGGTGCGCCGCTGGCTGACGTATCTGACCTTGTTCATCGCCGCCGCGGTGCTGATCGGCGACCTGATCACCCTGGTCTACAACGTGCTTGGCGGAGAGCTGAGCCTGCGCTTCGGACTCAAGGTGCTGGTCGCCGCGCTGATCGCCGGCGCGATCTTCGCGTGGTATCTGGGCGACCTGCGTCGTGAGGAGCGCGACGCATGATCCGGGCCGATGGACGTGCCCTGGTCGCCGTTGCCGCGGTGGTGATCGTCGCCACCGTGGCGGCTGCGCTGATGGTGGGCGGATCGCCCGCGCAGCAGCGCGATGCGCGGATGGACGCGCGGCGCGTGCAGGACCTGCAGCGCATCGAGGCGGCAGTGCAGGCCTACGCGCGCCAGCACGACGCGTTGCCCGACGCCTTGGATGGACTCGATCAGGCGACCGACCACAGCCTGTCGCTGGTCGAGCCGGACACGGGAACCGGTTACGGCTATGGAATCGAAGGGGCCGAACGCTACCGCCTCTGCGCGGTGTTCATCACCGACAGCCGCGGCGGGCGCCACGGACGTGGCGATCAGGTTGCCGAAGGCTGGCAACACCCCGCGGGCCCGCACTGCTTCCAGCGGCGTCTGGCCGCACGGTCGCCAGCTGCCGACGCGCGCTGAGCGAACTTGCGCCGCACTCAGCCGGCGAGCGTGACCCACGCCGGCGCGTGGTCGCTGGGCCGTTCCCAGGTGCGCGGCTCGCGGTCGACGCCCGACTCCACCGCTTGCGCACGCAGCGCGTCCGAGACCAGGGTCAGGTCGATGCGCAGGCCGAGGTTGCGGCGGAACGCCGCCTGCCGGTAGTCCCACCAGCTGAAGATGCCGGCCTCGTCGCTGTGCAGGCGGAAGGCATCGTGCAGCCCCAGCGCCTGCAGCCGCGCCAGCGCCGCGCGCTCGGCGGTCGAAGTCAGGATGTGGTGCTCGTTCCAGACGGCGGGGTCATGCACGTCGCGCGCATCCGGCGCGATGTTGAAATCGCCCAGCACCACCATCCGCGGATGTCGCTGCAGCTCGTCGGCCAGCCATCCGTGCACCGCGTCCAGCCAGCGCAGCTTGTAGGCGTACTTGTCCGTGCCCACGTCCTGGCCGTTGACCACGTACAGGTTGACGATGCGCACGTCGCCCACGGTTGCCGCGATCACCCGCTGCTGCTCGTCCTCGAAGCCGGGGATACCGTACTGCACCTCGCCGAGCGTGCGCTCGCGGGCCAGGATCGCCACGCCGTTGTAGGTCTTCTGCCCGCAGAACACGCTGCGGTAGCCCAGCGCGGCCAGCGCATCATCGGGAAAGCGCGCATCGTCGATCTTGGTTTCCTGCAGGCCCACCACGTCCGGCGCGAACGACTTCAGCCACTGCGTGAGGTGCGGCAGGCGCACGTTGAGCGAATTGACGTTCCAGCTGGCGATGCGCATTTCGACGATATCCGTCCGACCACCGCTGATTATGCCGGTTCGCGCGCTGGCTACTGGATTCCCGCGACCGCTGCCCCGTCGCGCAGCAGTTGCTCGACATCGGATTCCTCCAGCGGCGGGCCCAGCAGGAAGCCCTGGCCGTCGTCGCAGGCCAGCGCGCTCAGTTCGGCGAGCTGCCCGGCGTCTTCGATCCCGGCGCCGACCACGCTCATGCCCAGGCCGTGGGCGGTGGCGATCACGGCGGCCACGACTTCACGCTGGCGCAGGTCGGTGAAGCGCCCGAGCTTGACCACGCTGACCGGGATCCTGGGCAGCCGCGCCAGCGAGGTCACCGAGGCGCCGAAATCGTCCACCGCCAGTTCGACGCCGACGCGACCGAGCTCGTCCAGCGCTGCCGCGACCCGGGCGTCGTCGTGGATCAGCTCGCGCTCGCTGATCTCCAGGCGCAGCGATGATGGCGCGACGCCATGCGCCTTCAGCGCGGCGCGGACCTGATTGGCGAACCCCGCCGCCCGCAGCTGGCTGCCGGAGACATTGACCGCCATTTTCAGCGGCGCCGGGTCGGCGCGCAGGCCAGGACCCTGCGACCAGGCCGCCAGGCGGCTGCATGCGGTGTCGAGCACCCAGGCGCCGATCAGCCCCATCAGCCCCATGCGCTCGGCGGTGGCGAGGAAGTCGCCCGGCAGCAGGGTGCCGCGGGTCGGGTGCCGCCAGCGCAGCAGCGCCTCGAAGCCGAGCACGCGCTGGTCCGCGAGCGAGAGCAGCGGCTGGTAGGCGAGGGCGAGCTGGCCGCGGCCGAGCGCGTGCTGCAGGTTGGTCTCGAAGCGCAGCTGGTCGCCGACCTCGCCGTCGGCGCTGGGGTCGAACATGTAGAAGCCGTTGCGACCCTGCTGCTTGACCCGGTACATGGCGGTATCGGCGTCACGCAGCAGGTCGCTCGCCCGCGTCGTCGCGTCACGGGTGGCGGCTACGCCAACGCTGGCCGACAGGCGCACCTGCAGTCCCGAGGCCAGGTCGAACGGTTCCGCCAGGGCGCGTACGATCCTGCCGGCGATCGCGCGCACGTTGCGGTCGGTGTTCACGTTCTCGCACAGCACCACGAACTCGTCGCCGCCCAGCCGGGCCACGGTGTCCTCGCGGCGCGCCAGCTTGTACAGCCGCCGCCCCAGTTCGACCAGGACCTCGTCGCCCACCTCGTGCCCGTAGGAATCGTTGACCGCCTTGAAGTGGTCGATGTCGACGAAGATGAGGGCAACATGCCCCGGCACCCGGGAGATGCGCAGCAGCGACTGGCCCAGCCGGTCCATCAGCAGGTAGCGGTTGGCCAGGCCCGTCACCGGGTCGTGCAGGGCCTGGTGGGCGAGCGCCCGCTCGGCCAGCTTGCCCACGGTGACGTCGCGGGTGGAGCTGAGCACGCCGATGACGGCGCCGGACAGATCCGTCTCGGGCGACAGGGTGCTGTGGAACCAGCCCTCCCCGCCGTCGGGCATGATCATCGAAAACTCGAATTCGCCCGGCGTTCCCGTGTTCAGCACCTGGCGCAGTGCCGCTTCCCAGCCCGCGGTCGCCTCCGTGTCGGGCCCGATTTCGCGGTCGGTGCGGCCGACCAGTTCCGCGAGTGGCCTGCCGCGCAGGCGCTCGCCGGCGGGGTTGATGTAGCGGTAGCGAAGGTCCGGTGCGTACTGGGCGATCGCGTCGGAGGATCCATTGAGCACCGAGCGCAGCTGCGCCTCGACGCGTGCGAGCCCGGCATTGGCGGCAGCCGACCGCTCGGCCAGCCGCTCCATCGCCTGTTCGGCGACGACCCGCCGGGTGATGTCGCGCGAGATGCCGAAGGTGCCGATGATCGTGCCGTCGAGGTCGCGCAGCGGGAACTTGCTGGTAGCCACCCAGCGCGTGGGCCTGTCGACGAAGCTCTCGCGCTCTTCCTGGTTCACCATCGGCACGCCGGTGCGGATGATGCGCTGCTCGTCGGCAAGCGCGGCGGCGGCGTGCACTTCGTCGAACAGGTCGAAGTCGGTGAGCAGGTATATCTGTGCCTGCGTGTAGCCGTGCAGTTCGGCCATGCCCAGGCTGACCCGGATGAAGCGGCTCTGCAGGTCCTTGAAATAGATGACCTCGTCACCTGCATCGAGCAGGTTGCTGATCCAGACCTGGTCCATCGGCTGCCCATCGGGCGCAGGTGGAAACGGCGGTGGCGGGCCGGGGAGGTCGTGCGGGCTCATCGTCCCGGCTGCCGTTGTGGGTGCCCCGCGGGGACCAGTCGCGCCGCCCGCCGGCCAGGAGCGCACGGCCGCGACTTGGCGAACGCATACCGCAACTGGTCCGGCGGCGGGTATCCGTGGACTGCAGGCATCCGGGACTGGCGGCGCATGGCCATGCTCATGGAATCGCGATGTTGGCGGGCGGGGTGTCTCGCTTCTGTAACGGCGGTGTGCGTTGTTCCTGAAGGGCGCGCGCTGCCGGCGGACGTTTGCAGTCCCGGTCCTGCCGCGCCCTGACGGCTCAGGCGAGCCCGCGCGCCTGCAGGATCCGCCACACCGCGGTCCTGGCGTCGAAGTCGAACCGGGGCAGGTTGAGCGGGTGCAGGTCGGTCAGCAGCAGCGAGCGCCAGTAGCGCTGTACCTGTCGTGGCAGCGCCGGCCAGCGTGCCTCTGCCGGCGCGACGGCGTCGGGCGTGATGCCGCGCAGCCACGCTACGACCGCAGCCGCATTGCCACCCGCTGCCCGCTGTTCGGGGCGCGTGGCGTGCAGCAGGCGCGCCACCAGGCCTTCATAGGCCAGTCCCGGCACCGAGGTGGCCTCGAGGCTGGCTGGCGCCAGCGCCGCCGACGCATCCTCCACGCCCGGCAGGCCGTCGTGCCAGCACCGGTACAGCCTTCGCATGCCGATCAGCCAGGGCGCGGGCGCGACCGCAGCCGTTGGCGCCACGACCGCGATGCAGGGCAGGCGCTGTCCGGTCATGGCCAGCTGCGCGGCGACGCCCTCGCCCGCCCCGCAGACCAGCATCAGGTTGCAGCGCGTGGCGATGTTGAGGGCGGCCAGGTGCGGGGCCAGCTCACGCCAGGTGATCCGCTCGGTCTGGCCGTCGTGGCTCGGACCTTCCACGCCGTCCGCGTCGCAGCGGGCGTCCAGGTGCAGGATCGGGCTGGCCCTGGCGTCGCGCGCGAACCAGGTGGCGGCCTTGATCGCGGCGACCAGGTCGTTCCTGCCGCGACACGCGACCAGGCGTGACCAGCCCGGATAGCGCGCCTGCAGCCACTGCCGCAGCGCCGTCCCGGGCCTGGGCCCGTCGTCGCTGCGCCACTCCACGATCCAGACCCCGGTCGTTGCGAGCGGCTGCAGCGGCGGCGGCCGCGGCAGGCTGTCGCGCAGTTCGATCTCTGCATCGTCCAGCTCACGCGGGAGCGGCGCGTCCATGGCTCAACGCACCAGGAAATCGATGAGCCGGGCCACCCGTGCATACGGCGGCCTGAGCAGGTCGCTGCCGGCGCGGCGCGGCTGCCACAGCACCGGCAGCTGCTTGCCCATCGCGTCGAAACCGGCGCGGCCGTGGTAGGCGCCCATGCCGCTGGCGCCGATGCCGCCAAAGGGCAGGGCGTCGATGCCGAAATGGACCAGGGTGTCGTTGACGGTGACGCCGCCGGCCAGGGTGGCGCGCAGGATCTTCTCGACGCTGGTGCGCTCTTCGCTGAAGAGATACAGCGCCAGTGGCCGTTCGCGCGCGTTGACGAAGGCGATGGCGGCATCGAGCGAATCCACGCGCACGATCGGCAGGATCGGGCCGAAGATCTCCTCGCGCATCAGCGGCGCGTCCGCATCCGGATCCAGCACCAGGGTCGGCGCGAACAGGCGCTGCGAAGCGTCGTGTGCATCGGCCAGCGCCAGCACCTGCAGGCCCCGCGCGCGGGCGTCGTCGAGGTAGGCCTGCAGGCGCGCGAACTGGGCGTCGTTGATGATGCGGCTGTAGTCGTCGGTGTCACGGAAGTCGCCGTAGCGCGCAGCCACTTCCACGCGCAGCGCCTGCACCAGCGTGTCGCGTCGCGCGGCATTGCCCACCAGCAGCACGTAGTCGGGCGCGATGCAGGTCTGGCCGGCGTTGAACCACTTGCCGGTGGCCAGCCGCGCGGCCACGCGCTCGATGGAGATGTCGGCGCACACGATCGCCGGCGACTTGCCGCCCAGTTCCAGCGTCAGCGGCGTCAGGTTGGGCGCGGCGGCCGCCATCACCTTGCGCCCGACCGCGGTCGAGCCGGTGAACACCAGGTGGTCCAGCGGCAGCGCGGCGAAGGCGGCGGCGAGGTCGGCATTGCCGGTGGCCACGGCGACGCGGTCGGCCGGGAACACGTCGGCCAGCAGCGAACGCAGGAAGGCCGCGCTGCGCGGGGTGTGTTCGGAGGGCTTGAGGAAGACGTGGTTGCCGGCGGCGATCGCGGTGGCGAGCGGGATCAGGGCCAGGTTGACCGGGTAGTTCCAGGGCGAGATCACGCCGACCACGCCCACCGGCTCGCTGCGCAGCTGCGCGCGCGCCGGCCAGAAGCGCCAGCCCACGGCCACCCGGCGCGGGCGCATCCAGCCACGCAGGTGGCGGCGCAGGTGGTCGATCCCGGCCAGCACGGTCGCGCCGTCGGCCACCAGCGACTCATGCCGCGAGCGGTGGCCGAAGTCGGCGGCGATCGCATCGGCCATTTCCGGCAGCCGCGCCCGCAGCGCGGCGCGCAGGCGCGAGAGGTCGCCGCGACGCTGGTCCAGGTCCGGCTTCGCGTCCTGCCAGGCGCTGCGCAGTCGCGCGAGGGTCGGGGCCAGCTCGGCGAGCGGCGTGTCGGTGTCGGCTTCCATGCGCGGCAGTGTAGTCGCGGCGGCGCGCGCGCCCTGCCCTACAATGGCGCCCATGACATCCCGCCTGCGCCCCTACCGCGGCCGCCTGCCCCAGTTGGGCGAGCGCGTTTTCGTCGACCCCTCCGCCCAGGTCATCGGCGACGTGGTGCTGGGCGACGACGTCTCGATCTGGCCGATGGCCGTGGTCCGCGGCGACGTCAACTTCATCCGCATCGGCGCGCGCAGCAACCTGCAGGACGGGGTGGTGGTGCACGTCAGCCACGACGGCCCGCACCTGAAGGACGGCGGCTTCGCCACCGTGATCGGCGAGGACGTCACCATCGGCCACCGGGCGATCATCCACGCCTGCCGCATCGAGGACGCCTGCCTGATCGGCATGGGCGCGGTGGTGATGGACGGGGCGGTGGTGAAGAAGCACGGTTTCGTCGGTGCCAACGCCCTGGTCTCGCCGGGCAAGGTGGTCGGCGAGGGCGAGCTGTGGCTGGGCAATCCGGCGCGGCTGGTGCGCAAGCTCGACGACGCGCAGATCGAAGGCCTGTACTACAGCGCGCAGCACTACGTGCGGCTCAAGGACGACTACCTGCTTGACGCCGCCTCCCTCTGAGCGGGGCGCTCGCGTACAGTAGCCCCGTGCACGGGGAGCAGCGCAAACAGGGGCCCATGGGGCTGGACGCAGGGAAGCGCGTGCCGGGCCCGGCCGCGTGCGCGGTGTCGACCGGCTGATGCTCGATACGGTCCGCGAAATCCACACGCCCGAGGGCGTCGCGCTGCGCCTGCCTGCCGCCGGCCCGGTGCCGCGCGCATTCGCCTGGCTGATCGACCTGGTGATCCGCTTCTGCCTGGTGCTGCTGTCCGCGACGGTGTTCGTGATGCTCGGGCGCTTCGGCACCGGCGTCTACCTGGTGCTGCTGTTCCTGGTGGTCTGGGCCTACCCGGTCGTGTTCGAGGCGATGTGGCACGGGCAGACGCCGGGCAAGCGCGCGATGGGCCTGCGCGTGGTGTCGGCCGATGGCGCGCCGGTGGGCTGGATGGCCTCGTTCGTGCGCAACCTGATGCGCACCGTCGACATGCTGCCGCTGGGCTATGCGTTCGGCCTGGCCTCCAGCCTGGTCGATCCCTGGAGCCGGCGCCTGGGCGACATCGTGGCGCGCACGATGGTGGTGCATGCGCCGCGCCGCGGTGCCAGCGCCGCCCTGCCGCCCGCAAATGCTGTTGCCCCCGCCGTGCCGCTGCTGCCCGACGAGCAGGCCGCGCTGATCGCGTTCGCCGAGCGTGCGCATACGCTCACCCCGCAGCGGCAGGAAGAGCTTGCGGGCATCGCCGCGCCGCTCACGGGCATGGCTGGCGAGGCCGGCGTGTGGCGACTGTCGGCCATCGCGCAGTGGCTGCTGGGGCGGCGCGCATGAGGCAGGAAGCCTTCGTCGCCCGCCACGAGCAGGAGTGGCGCGGATTCGAACGCTGGCTGGACACGCGCGGCGCGGCGCGGCGCGTGGACGGCGTGCCGCGCGACGAGGAAGTGCCCACGCGCTACCGGCGCCTGTGCCAGCAGCTGGCGCTGGCGCGCAGGCGCGGCTACAGCCCGCAGGTGACCGAGCACCTGCAGGCGCTGATGCAGCGCGGCCACGACGTGCTCTACCGCGCACCGCCACCGGCCTGGCGGCGCGCGCTGCGCTTCCTGGTCGCAGACTTTCCGCGCCTGGTCCGCGCCCAGCGCGGCTGCCTGTGGCTGGCGGCGGTGCTGTTCGTGGTGCCGGGCGTGGCGCTGTTCCTCGCGGTACAGCAGTGGCCGGAGCTGGCCCACAGCGTGTTCGATCCGCAGCAGCTGGCCAGGTTCGAGGCGATGTACGACCCGGCCGACAGCCGCCACCGGATTGGCCGCGAGAGCGGCAGCGACATGGCCATGTTCGGCTACTACATCTACAACAACGTCAGCATCGGCTTCCGCACCTTCGCCACGGGCCTGCTGGCGGGCGTGGGCACCGCGTTCGTGCTGGTGTTCAACGGCGTGGTGCTGGGCGTGGTCGCCGGCCACCTGCAGGCGATCGGGCACGGCGATCCGTTCTGGCGCTTCGTGGCCGGGCATTCGGCGCCGGAGTTGAGCGCGATCGTGATCGCGGGCGCAGGCGGCCTGCGCCTGGGCCTGGCCCTGCTGGCGCCGGGACGGCTGCGCCGCGTCGACGCGCTGGCCGAGGCGGGGCGGGTCGGCGCGCGGCTGTGCCTGGGGATCCTGGCGATGCTGGTGTTCGCGGCCTTCGTCGAGGCGTTCTGGTCGTCGACCGGATCAATCCCGGCGCCGCTGAAGTTTGGCGTGGGCGCGCTGCTGTGGGCGCTGGTGCTGGGCTGGCTGGCGCTGGGTGGGCGCGGCAATGACGCGCTGGCGCGACACGGCCGCGCCGTCATGCCGAGCGATCAGGGGATGCCGGTGTCCCGCCATGGATTGCAGCGGCGGGACGGCAAGGAACCACACCGTGCGCCTTGACCAGGTCCGCGTCGAACTGCGCCCGCGCTCGCCCTGGGAGGCGATGGAGCTGGGCAATGCGCTGGTGCGACGCCACGCACGGGCGATCTGGCGGCCGTGGGCGATCGCGACCCTGCCGGTGTTCGCCCTGCTCAACGCGGCAGCCTGGGCGATGGATGTGCTGTGGCTGGCGGCGCTGGCGATGTGGTGGCTGCTGCCGCTGTTCGACCGCATCGTGCTGTTCGTGCTGTCGCGCGCGGTGTTTGGCGATGCGCCCACGACGCGCCAGACCCTGGCCGCGCAGCGCAGCGGCAGCTGGCGCGGCATCGGCGCGCGCCTGGGCTGGCGCCGGCCCAGCCCGTGGCGCTCGATCGCGATGCCGGTGGAACTGCTGGAGGGCGGCCCCGGACAGGTGCTGGCAGGCCGGCGCGCGGTGATCGTCGACGGCATCCAGGGCCATGGATTGCTGCTGGCCGGCGCCTGCCTGCTGTTCGTCGCCGTGCTGGTGTTCTCGCTGCTGTCGCTGGTGCTGATGTTCGTGCCCGAACAACTGCTGTCCGAATCTGCGCGCGCCATGTGGACGCTGGTTACCCGGGATCCGCCGCGCGCCGCGCAGCTGGCGTTCAACGCCGCGCTGTGGATCGCGATCTCGGCGGTGGAGCCCTTCCACATCGGCGCCGGCTTCGGCCTGTACCTCAACCGCCGGGTGCGGATCGAGGCCTGGGACATCGAGATCGTGCTGCGCCGGATGCGCGCGCGCCTGGCCCAGGCCGCGCTGCTCCTGCTGGCGGTGGCGGCGCTGCCGCTGCTGGCGCCGCAGGCGCAGGCGCAGGTCGGGCACGGCCTGCAGGAGCAGCGCGAGCTGGCCAGGCAGCGCGCCAGCGCCAGGGCGGACGCGGATGAGGAACAGCGCACGCCCGCGGCGACGCTGGCGCGCGTGTTTGGCGAGGACGCGGTGGTCGACCATGCGCCGTTCCGGCAGGCGGTCAAGCGCGCCTACGAGGATCCACTGCTGGACCGCAGCCGCACCCGGCTGGTCTGGCAGAAGCGGCAGGAGGACACGCCCCCACCACAGCGTCCGATGCCGCCCTGGCTGCGCAAGGCGGGGCAACTGCTCGCCGTGGCCGCCGAGTTCGGCCTGTGGATCGTGCTGGGCCTGGTGGTGCTCACCCTGGCGCTGACCGCGCGGCGCTGGCTGCCGTGGATGCGCGGCTTTGGCGCGACGCGGACGCCGGACAGCGACGTCACCGTCAGCGCCGCGCCCGAACCTGATCTGCTGCCCGACGACCTCGCCGGGCAGGCCCGCCGCCTGTGGCGCGAAGGCCGGCCGCGACGCGCGCTGGCGCTGCTCTACCGCGGCAGCGTCGAGGCGATGGCCGCGCGCATCGGCAGCGCGCTGGTGCCGGGCGCGACCGAGGCCCAGTGCCTGCGCGCCTCGCGCGGCATGCCCGAGCCGGCCGATCGCGAAGCGTTTGCGCGCATCGTGCGGGTCTGGCAGCTGGCGGCCTACGCGCAGCGGCTGCCGCGCGATGAAGAGTTCGAGTCGCTGCTGGGCGAGCTGTCACTGCGCTTCGGGTGGGCCCCATGAGCCGGCTGCGCCCGTTCGGGCTGCTGGCGCTCGCCGTTGCGGCCATGGCGCTGCTGGCGGCGTGGTGGAACCACAGCTACCACCGGGTGCCGGAAACGCGCGCGCTGCCGCCCGCGGGCGAGGCCGCGTACAACCCGCTGTACGCGCTGAAGCTGGCGCTGCGCGCGGACGGTGTCGATGCGCAGTCGCGGCAGCGGCTGGACCTGGCCAACCATCGCCCCGGCCGACGCGACACCGTGGTCCTGCTGGGCGATCCACGCACGCTGGCGACGCGCGACATCGACGCATTGCTCGACTGGGTGGACGCCGGCGGCCACCTGCTGGTCACCACGCCGCGCGCCGCGCGCGGGTCGGCGATGCGCGCGCCCGAGCTGCTGGAGCGGCTCGGGCTGGAGCTGCAGGCCGGACGCAGCCGCTGCGAGGCGCTGCACGTGCCTGGGCAGGAACGGCACATCGAGTTCTGCAACGGCACCCGCTTCACCCCGCGCGTGGATCCACAAGCTTCCTGGGGCGATTTCGAGGCCGGCTTCGTGCATGCGCGGCTGGCACGCGGCGAAGGGCTGGTCGACGTGCTCGCGCAGGCCGACTTCATGGAAAACCAGGGCCTGCGCGAAGTGCCGCACCTGGCCCTGACCCGGCAGCTGCTGGCGCCCAACTACGGCCATGGCCGCATCCACCTGGTGTATGCGGCCGACGTGCCGCCGCTGTGGCGGCTGTTGCTGGAACGCGCGTGGATGGCGTGGCTGCCGCTGCTGCTGGCGCTGCTGGCCTGGCTGTGGATGCGCGTGCAGCGCGTTGGCCCGGCGCTGCCGCCGCCACCGGCGGAACGGCGTTCGCTGCTCGAACACGTGCAGGCCAGCGGCGAGCACCTGCGTCGCCACGGCCTGTCCTCGCTGCTGCATGGCGCCATGCGCGACGCCTTCCTGGCGCGGCTGCGGCGCCGCGACCCGCTCGCCGCCGCGCTCGAAGGCGTGGCCCAGGCCGAGGCCATCGCCGCGCGCACCGGCCTGCCCGCGCCGGACATCGAACACGCCCTGCGTTCCCCGCGTCCGCGCGATGCCGGCGACTTCCGCCTGCGCGTGGCCCGACTCGTCGAAATGAGAAAACGACTATGACCGAAACCCACTTCCCGCCCGCGCCGATCACCGGCGATGCCCTGGTCGAGCGCGTCGCGCGCGTGCGCGACGAGGTATCGAAAGCCTTCATCGGCCAGGCCGAGGTGCTCGACCAGATCCTGGTCGCGCTGCTGGCCGGTGGCCACGTGCTGATCGAGGGCGTGCCCGGCCTGGGCAAGACGCTGCTGGTGCGGGCGCTGGCGCGCGCGCTCGGCTGCGGCCATGCGCGCGTCCAGTTCACCCCCGACCTGATGCCCAGCGACGTCAGCGGGCACGCGGTGTGGGACGCGCGCAGCGAGACCTTCAGCATGCGCCGCGGCCCGATCTTCACCAACCTGCTGCTGGCCGACGAGATCAACCGCGCGCCGGCCAAGACCCAGTCGGCGCTGCTGGAGGCGATGCAGGAGCAGCAGGTCACGATCGAGGGCCAGAGCTTCGCGCTGCCGCCGCCGTTCATGACGCTCGCCACGCAGAACCCGGTCGAGCAGGAGGGCACCTATCCGCTGCCCGAGGCGCAGCTCGACCGCTTCCTGCTCAAGGTGCTGATCGACTATCCCGCGCACGCCGACGAGGTGGCGATGGTGACCGCGATCAGCCACGACCGCGTCGCCGCAGGTTTCGACCTCGATCAGGTGGCGCAGGTGCTCGACGCCGATGGCATCGTCGCGCTGCAGCAGGGCACCGCTGCGACCACGCTCGATCCGGCGGTGATCGACTACGCGGTGCGCATCGCCGCAGCCACGCGCAACTGGCCGGGCATCGCGCTCGGCGCCGGCCCGCGCGGCAGCCTGGCGCTGGTGCGCACTGCGCGCGCGCAGGCGGTGCTGTCGGGCCGCGATTTCGTCACCCCCGACGACGTGCGCGAGATCGCGCTGCCGGCGCTGCGCCACCGCATCGCGCTGGCGCCGGAGCTGCAGATCGAGGGCCAGGACGCTGACCAGGTGCTGCGCGCGCTGCTGGCCAGGGTGGATGCGCCGCGCAAGTGAGCTCCGTACCTGCCAACGCGGGGCCCGTCCGCCGCCGTTTCCTGCCGCGGCCCGCGTCGCCCCTGGTCGTGGCCGCCGTGGCCTGGGGGCTGCTGGGCGTGGCCGCCAGCATTGGCTGGTTGGCCGCCGCCGCCTGGACGCTGGCCGGCGCCACGCTGGCGCTGTTGGTTGCGCTCGACCTCATCGCGCTGCTGCGCACGCCGCTGCCGGACGTGGCGCGACAGGTCCCCGAGGCGCTGGCGCTGGGCGTGGAGCGCGAGGTCCGTCTGGAGCTCGAACCCGGTGCGCGCGGCGTGCGCGTGGACGTGCACGACCTGCATCCGGGTGGTTGGCAGGTCGAAGGACTGCCGCGCCGGCTGAAGCTGTCGCCGGGCAGCGTGTCGGGTTTCGACTACCGGCTGCGCCCCGATGCGCGCGGCAGCTTCGCCTTCGACGGCGTGCACGTGCTGATGCATTCGCCGCTGCGGCTGTGGCGCCAGCTGTGCCTGGCCGGCGCGTCGCAGCGGGTGCGCGTATTCCCCAACTTCGCGCCGCTGACGAAGTTCGCCCTGGTCAGCGCCGAGCAGGCCTCGCGGCTGATGGGCGCGCACGTCAAGCGTCGCCGCGGCGAAGGCACCGACTTCCACCAGATGCGCGAGTACCGCGTTGGCGACAGCCTGCGCCAGATCGACTGGAAGGCCACTTCGCGCGCGCGCAAGCTCATCTCGCGCGAGTACCAGGACGAGAAGAACCAGCAGCTGGTGGTCGTGCTCGACACCGGCCGCCGCATGCTGGCGCGCGATCCTGCCCTCGAGAAGGCTGGCGGCGCGCTGGCGCACTTCGATCACGCGCTCGACGCCTCGCTGCTGGTCGCCTACCTGGCGCTGCGCCAGGGCGATGCGGTCGGCCTGCTGGCCATCGGCGGTGAGCGCCGCTGGGTGCCGCCGCGGCGCGGCATGGCCGCCATCGACACCCTGCTGCGCGCCAGCTACGACCTCGAGCCCGAGCCGGTCGCCACCGACTACCTCGCCGCCGCCACCGAACTCTCGCTGCGCCAGCGCCGCCGCGCCCTGCTGATGCTGGTGACCAACCTGCGCGACGAGGACATCGAGGACGTGCTGGCCGCGGTGCGCATGCTGCAGAAGCGGCATCTCGTGGTGGTGGCCTCGCTGCGCGAACGCGCGCTCGACGAGGTGCTTGACCAAGACGTGCACGACCTGCAGGCCGCGGTGCGCGCAGGCGCCACCGCTCGCTACCTGGCCCAGCGCGCCGCCGCCCACGACGCCCTGCGCCGCCACCGCGTGCAGGTCCTCGACGTCACCGCCGAACAGCTGCCGGCGGCGCTGGTGGAGCGCTACCTGGCGATCAAGCGGGAGGGGTTGTTGTAGGGCGGGCAGGGCGCAAGCAAGATTGACCGGCTTCGCCGTTGAAAGAACGCTTCTCCCTGCGGTCGAAATGACAAGCGGGGCTGCGGTCGAAATGGCAAACAGGCGAGGGAAAGCCAAATCCTGTCATTTCGACCGCAGGGAGAAATCTCCACAGCAGCCCGCTATCGTCCGGATCGATGCAAGGTTCAAGGAAGAACCCGTGCCGAAAGAACACCGCTACTTCGTCTACATCCTGACCAATCGCAGTCGCAAGGTCATGTACATCGGCATGACCAACGATCTCGGCCGGCGGCTGCATGAGCACCGCACGCATGCGGTCGCCGGATTCACCGCGAAATATCGCGTGGAGACGCTGGTCTCCTTCGAGGAAACCTTCGATGTGCTTGCCGCGCTGGAGCGCGAGAAGCAACTCAAGAAATGGCGGCGGGAGAAGAAGAACGCGCTGGTGGCGTCGATGAACCCGCAGTGGCGCGACCTTGGAGTGGATTTCTCCCTTCGGTCGAAATGACAACACCGGCGTTGTCGAAGTGGAACACCTGCGCTGCCCCCAACCTCTGCGCTGCCCCCAACCTCTGCGCTGTCCTCAACCTCTGCGCTGTCCTCAACCTCTGCGCTGTCCTCAACCTCTGCGCTGTCCCCAACACCTGCGCTGTCCACAACCTCTGCGCTGTCATTTCGACCGAAGGGAGAAATCTGCTCTCCGAAGCCCGCGCCGCACGCTACTTCCTGACCCTCGAAGGCGCAATCAATCCGCCGCAACCAGCGCTTCCTGCCACCATCACGGTCGACGCCGTAGCCTCAATCCGCCGTCACCAGCGCCGCATGCCGCGCATGCAGCTCGGCAAAGACCTCGTCGGTGTGCGGGCGCACGCCGTGCCAGAGGGCGAAGCTCTCGGCGGCCTGTTCGACCAGCATGCCCAGGCCGTCGATGGCGCGGTGGGCGCCGTGGGCGCGGGCCCAGGCCAGGAAGGGGATGGCGGCCTCGCCGTAGCTCAGGTCCACGGCCACGCTGCGCATGCCCAGCAGCGACCGGGGCAGGTGCGGCAGTTCGCTGCCGCGCCCGGCCGAGGTGGCGTGGACCACCAGATCGAATTCGCCCAGCTCGCGCAGGTCGGCCATGTGCCGCGGATGCACCCGCGCCGGATCGCCCAGGGCGTCGGCCAGCGCGTCGGCGCGCTGCGGGGTGCGGTTGACCAGGAACAGGCTGGCGATGCCCGCGTCCAGCAGCGACGGCGCGATGCCGCGGGCCGCGCCGCCCGCACCGATCAGCAGGGTCCGCCGCCCGCGCAGGTCCAACTGGTGGCGGCCGGTGAGGTCGCGCACCAGGCCCGCCCCATCGGTGTTGTCGCCGTGCCACTGGCCGTCGAGCCGGGCCAGGGTGTTGACCGCGCCGGCCCGGCGCGCGCGCGCGGTTGTCGTCGCGCTGAGTGCGAAGGCCGATTCCTTCAGCGGCAGGGTGACGTTGGCGCCTGCGCCGCCGGCCGCGGCGAAGGTCTCCAGCATCTCGAAGAAGCGTTCGGGCGTGGCATCGATCGCCTGGTACTGCAGCGCGATGCCGACCTGGCGGCCGAACGCGGCATGGATCTGCGGCGAAAGCGAATGCGAGACCGGATGGCCGAACACGGCGAACTTGCTCATGCAGTCTCCTCGAGGTGTCGGCCCGGCATGGGCCGGGGCGCAGCGCGCTGGCCAGACGCAGCATAGAACGTCGGTGCGGGCCTTTGCACGGCGCAGCGCGGCAGCCGGCGCCTCGCGAAGGGTCACTGCCGCCGGCGGCAGTCGGGATCTGCGGCGTCCCCGCACCGCGCCCCGGACGGCCCTATCGCTGCAAGCTTGCGGACGTGGCTCGCCAGCTCAGCCCTCGCGCAGCCAGCGCGCCGCGTCCAGCGCGTAGTAGGTCAGCACACCGTCGGCGCCGGCGCGGCGGATCGACAGCAGCGCCTCCAGCGCGCAGGCGCGCTCGTCCAGCCAGCCATTGGCTGCGGCGGCCTTGAGCATCGCGTACTCGCCGCTGACCTGGTAGGCGAAGGTCGGCACGCCGAACTCGTCCTTCACCCGGCGCACGATGTCCAGATAGGGCAGGGCCGGCTTGACCATCACCATGTCGGCGCCCTCTTCGAGGTCGAGCGCGACCTCGCGCAGGGCCTCGTCGCTGTTGGCCGGGTCCATCTGGTAGGTGGTCTTGTCGGCCTTGCCAAGTGCGGAGGCCGACCCGACCGCATCGCGGAACGGGCCGTAGAAGGCCGAGGCGTACTTGGCGGCGTAGGCCAGGATGCGGGTGTCGACGAATCCGGCTTCCTCCAGCGCGACGCGGATCGCGCCGATGCGCCCGTCCATCATGTCGCTGGGCGCGACCACGTCGGCGCCGGCGCGCGCGTGCGACAGCGCCTGTTGCACCAGCGCGTCGACCGTGGCGTCGTTCATCACGTAGCCGCCGTCATCGAGCAGGCCGTCCTGGCCGTGCGCGGTGTAGGGGTCGAGCGCGACGTCGGTGATCACGCCCAGCTGCGGAAAGCGCGCCTTCAGTGCGCGCACCGCGCGCTGGCACAGGCCGTCGTCGTCCCAGGCCGCGGCGGCGTCGAGCGATTTGGCCTCCGGCGCGGTCACCGGGAACAGCGCCAGCGCGGGAATCCGCAGTTCGCTGGCGGTTTCGGCCACGCGCAGCAGCTCATCGATCGACAGGCGCTCCACGCCCGGCATCGAGGACACCGGCGCGCGGCCGGCCGATTCGTGCACGAACACCGGGTAGATCAGGTCGTTGGCGGTGAGCACGGTCTCGCGCATCAGCCGGCGCGAGAACTCGTCGCGGCGCATCCGCCGCAGTCGTGTGTCGGGATAGGCCATGACGGACATTCTACGCGCCGCCCCATGCCCAGGGCGGCGACGGAATGTCCCGCCAGCGCCGTCAGATCAGGCCGCCGCCCAACCCCAGGCGCCAGATCGCCACGAAGATCACGATGCCGTTGAGCACCAGTCCGGCCTTGGCGCGGCCGCGTCGTCCGCTGCGGGTGAACAACAGCCCGGCCGCGGCGATGATCGCGCCGACCGCTGCGAACGGAATCAGCAGCCAGTTGGTGATGCCAACCAGCGGAATCAGGGCGAAGACCATCCAGACCATCGCAAGGATGCCCCAGACCAGGCTGATCATTCCCATGTGTGTTCTCCAGAAGTGCAGGCGTGATGCCCGCTGACGGGACGGCAGGTGCGGGCCGATTGTGACCCAACGGGCGGCGGCGGGCCTGTGGACGCTGCTTCGTGAGATGGGAGCTTCCGGGCCGCCCAGCTCGGCCAGGCTTTCGGGTAGACGCCGCGCCCTGTCGGCCGGGGATCGCTTTTCACTCGGTCAGGGCATCCGTGCCCTGACTCGTGCGCAAAACATCCATGTTTTGCTTGTCGCGATCCCCGGCCGCCAGGACGCGGCTCATCGCTCCTGCTGTTGCGACGCTTCGGTGGCGGCCTTCCTCAAAAGCAGGGCAACCGGGGTGGCGCGTCTTGAAGCTCTTCGGGTGCGCTTTGCGTGCCGGGTTTCAGGAGCACTGGAATGCGCAAACCGAAGCGATGACGTCAACGTCGCGAAGCCGCAGTGACGCGGGCGGGGATGGGGCCAGCGGCACATGGATGTGCCGCGGCCGCGAGTGCGGACAGGGACGTCTGCCCGAGCGGGGCGCCATCCCCGCCCGGGGCGCTGCGGCCCGTCCGAAGCGAGCGCTTCTTCGTCGTGGTCCGAAAGATCCCGGATCTGTCCGGGCCGTGGTGACGGAGATCTCTCCCTGCGGTCGAGATGACAATGTCGCGTGGCGGGCGCGGGAACAGACGCTCAACCCGCGTCGTGCACCCCGTCGATCTCCACCGCCAGTTCGCGGCGGCAGATCGCCGCGTGCAGCAGGATCCGCGGCACGCGGTCGCCGAAGCGCGCGTCGAGGGCGCGTTCGACCACGGCCAGGTCGGCGCGATCGCGCACATAGACCTTGAGCCGGGTACCGGCGCCGAAGCGGTCGGGCAGCCCCGGCTGGCGCTCGCGGGCGGCGCCCAGCAGCGCGTCGAAGTTGGCGAAGGTTTCGTCCAGCTGGGCCAGCAGCTCGTCGGCGGCATGGCACGAGGCGTGCCCGACCACCGCCGCGGTGCCCGACAGCAGCAGCGGCATCGTGCCGCCGGGCGGCGGCAGCATCGCGCGCGCGAAGCTCGGCGGCTGCGGGCCGTACTGGCGCGGGTAGCGGTAGGCGCTGACCTGGCGCGGATTTTCCACCGGCGCGCCCGGCGCACGCGCGGCCAGCCAGTAGACCTGCACCGTGCGTGCGTCGTCGCAGCGGCCGATGGCGGTGGCGGCCGGCAGCGACGTGGCGTCGAAATCGCCGAGCCCGCGCGCGCGCCCGACGCAGAACTGCCGGTAGCGCTCTGCGTCGCCCTCGCCCAGGGTGATCGCGTCCAGGTAGTTCCAGATCCGCAGCAGATGCGGGTACTCGCTGCCGCCGATGAAGCGCGTGAGCTGGCGGTAGGCGTGGTCGGCGGCCAGCAGGATGCCGCTGTTGTCGCCATCGCCGGTGTGCCCGGCGGGTTCATCGACCTCGATCGCGCCAAACAGCAGCTGGCCGTCGCAGGACCAGGCGATCTCGCCCTCGTGCCCGCTGCGCACCGGCGCCTGTGCGTGCCAGACCTCCAGCGGCGCGGGCCCGTATGGCTGCAGCGGCACGCGCAGGTAGCGCGGATCGTCCAGCCGCGGCGCGCCATCGCCAAAGCCGAGCACGGCCAGCACGTCGCTGCGCGTCAGCAGTTCGGCGGGGCCTGCGTCGTCGACGTATTCCACGCGCAGGCGTGGCGCGGGCGGCGGCACGGGCGCGGGCCGGCTCACGGGTTGCCCTCGTGCAGCGTGTCGCCGCTGAAGCTGGCGCCGACCTGGCGGCGGCGGGTGAGCCAGCCGCGCAGCGCCTGCGGCGCGATCGCCACGGCATTGAGCATGTAGATCATGCGGAACAGGTACAGGCGCCAGCGCACCTCGCGGTTGTCGAACACGTCGCCGGCCAGCATCGAGACCACCGCCTGCTCCAGCTTCCAGTCGTTGCGCGGCGCCGAGAACAGGCGCTGCATGACCGGCGTGGTGAAGCGGTGGATGAACCAGGAAAAATGCTTCAGCCCGCGGCGCAGGCGCCGGTCCATCGCCTGCTGCAGCGCCGCCTCGCGCGAAGGTTCGCGCAGCGCGCCATCGACCACGTCGACCGCGTGCTCGGCGCTGTTCATGGCCAGGTAGACGCCCGAGGAAAACACCGGGTCGATGAAGGCGAAGGCATCGCCCGCCATTACCCATCCCGGACCGTGCATGCGGCTGCATTGATACGAGTAGTTGCCGGTGGCGTGCACCGGCGCCACGCGTTCGGCGTCCTGCATGCGCTCCCACACGCTGGACGTGCGCTGCAGGGTCTGCAGCAAGAACGCCTCGTTGTCGCCGCGGCGCTGCTTGAGGTATTCGGGGAAGCACACCGCGCCGACGCTCATCACGTCCTCGCGCAGCGGGATAAGCCAGTACCAGCCGTACTCGAAGCGGTCGATGGTGATGTTGCCGGTGTCCTCGCCTTCGCGCCGGCGCACGCCGCGGAAGTGGCTGAAGATCGCCGCCGACTGGTGCCTGGCGCTCTTCTGCTTGAGCTTGAACCTGCCGCCCAGGAAGGTGTCGCGGCCGCTGGCGTCGACCAGGTAGCGCGGGTGGAACGCCAGCGCCTGCCCGTCCGCGCCGGTCGCATGGACCTGCGCCGGACGCCCGTCGTCGCCGGTGTCCACGCGCTGCACCCGGGTGCGCTCGCGCGCGTCGACGCCGTTGGCGCGGGCGTGTTCGAACAGCAGCTGGTCGAACTCGGAGCGGCGGATCTGGTAGGCGTGGCCGAATTTCGGCGAGAGCGCCCGGTCGAAGCGGAACACGTGCGTGGTCCCGTCCCAGGGCTGGCCGGGCATGTGCACCGGGAAATCGGCGCCGGCCTTGTACACGCCGATGGCGCGGACCTGGTCCAGCACCCCCAGGCGCTCGAGGATCGGCAGGTTCATCGGCAGCAGCGATTCGCCGATGTGGAAGCGCGGATGCGCATCCTTCTCCAGCATGACCACGCGCCAGCCGCGGCGGGCCAGCAGGGTGGCCGCGGTGCTGCCGGCGGGACCGCCGCCGATCACCAGGACATCGCAGTCCACGGGAACTGCAGGGGCGGCGGGCGTTTCTGGGCTGGCCATCCGGGATTGGGCGGGCGCATGTTGGCTGAACGGGTGCGCATGATAGCGGACGCCCCGGACGCTTCCTGAAGGCGCGGGGCCTGCAGCGGCCGCCGGCCGGAGCCTGCTGCGGGCGCGTTCGCGCTTGCGCCGGGCGGCCCGATGCAGGATCGTTGCGGCCCTGTCACACAACTTCCGTGCCATGCCTGTGCAAACCGATGCCGAACGCGAACTCGCCGACCTGCTGGTCGACAGCCTGAACCTGGACGGCGTGGTGGCGGCCGAAATCGACCCGGAAGCGCCGCTGTTCAATGCCGGGCTGGGCCTGGATTCGATCGACGCGCTGGAGCTGGCGCTGGCGATCAGCAAGCGCTACGGCTTCCAGCTACGCACGGATGCTGACGAGAACCGGCGCATCTTCGCGTCCCTGCGCGCCCTGTCCGAACACGTCCAGCAGCATCGAACGACTTGATTCTTGTATTCCAGATCGTCCTGGCGGTGGCTTACGCGCTGCTGGCGCATGGCGCCAGCGCCGGCGGCGACGAGCGCCTGGCCCTGGCCGCGGTGCTGGTCCTGGTCGCGCTGATGATGGCCCTGCCGCTGCTGCGGCTGCGGGCGTGGGCGTTCCCGGTCACGGCCCTGCTGCTGGCCGGGAGCTGGTGGCTGTACCGGGCCGGGCTGGTGACGCTGCCGCTGCTGGTGGCGCCGGTGGCCTTCGTGGCGCTGGTGGCCTGGGTGTTCGGGCGCAGCCTGATGGCCGGCCGGGTGCCGCTGATCACCCGCATCGTGTCGGGCCTGGACGGGGTGCCGCCGGAGCGCCTGCCGCCTGACGTCGCCGCCTATGCGCGCACCCTGACCGGGATGTGGACCGGCGTGCTGCTGCTGCTGGGCCTGGCCAACCTGGTGTTGGCGCTGCTGGCCGAGCCGGCCGGCCTGCTGGCGCAGGCGGGGCTGGCATCGCCATATCCGATCACGCACGAGCAGTGGTCGTGGTTTGCCAACCTGCTCAACTACGGCCTGGTCGGCGGCTTCTTTGCGCTGGAGTTCCAGTGGCGGCGGCGCCGCTTCCCCGACCGCGAGCAGGGTTTCGTCGGTTTCCTGCGTCGCCTGGGCGGGCTTGGCCCCGCCTTCTGGCGTGATTTCCTGCGCTGATGGACGGCATGGGCGGCCCCGGGCTCCGCACCGACGCGCACGACGCGACCCTGTCCGCGCCCGCGATCGGGCGTGAGCTGCCGGCCGCGCAGGCGTGGCACGCGGGAATCGCGGCCGTGGCCTGGCGGATCTGCAACGCGCTTCAGTTCGTCTACGCCCTGGTCTGGACGGCGGGCTGGATCATGCTGGCGCTGCTGGTGCGGCCCTGGTCGGGTCCGCGCGCGCGGCTGCCGCTGCGCATGGCCGCCCGCTGCTGGGCGCCGGGACTGCTGTTGGCCGGGCCTGTCCGGCTGCAGATCGAGGGCCGGGAGCGGATCGACTTTTCGCGCCCCTGCCTGTTCGTGGCCAATCATCAATCGATCATCGATATCTGCGCGCTGTTCAGCGCGATCCCGGTGCCGCTGCGCTTCCTGCTGAAGGAGGAAATGCGGCGGGCGCCGTTCGTGGGCTGGTACGCCTGCGCCACGGGCATGCTGTTCATCGTGCGCGACAGCGTGCGTGCCGGCGCCCTGTTCCGGCGCCAGGCCGCGGCCCTGCTGGCCGACGGCCAGAGCCTGTGCCTGTTTCCCGAGGGCACGCGCAGCCGCAGCGGGGAGATGGCGCCGTTCAAGGCCGGCTCGCTGCAGCCGGCGATCGACGCCGGCGTGGACGTGGTGCCGGTGGCCCTGTACGGCACCGGCCAGGTGCTGCCGGTGGAGGGCCTGTTCCGGGCACGTCCCGGCACCATCCGGGTCGGCTTCGGCGCACCACTGCCCACGCGCGTGGACGGACGCCCGGTCGCGCGCCAGGAACTGGCCGAGCGCGCCCAGGCGCGGGTCCAGGCGATCCTCGACGGCTGGGAGTAGGCGGTGCTGGAGTTCGTGATCGAGCCCGTGCATCCGTGCCTGCCGGGCCACTTTCCCGGCCGGCCGGTGGTGCCGGGCGTGGTGGTGCTGGACCGGGTCGTGGCCGCGATCGAAGCCATGCATGGCCCGCTGCCGTCGCTGCGGCTGCCGCGGGTGAAGTTCCTGCAGCCGCTGTTGCCCGGCGAGCGCGCGCGGATCGAACTCGAGCAGCTGGCGCCATTGCCGGATGCGCGCTGGCGGTTCCGCGTGCTGCGCGCGCAGGCGACAATCGCCAGTGGAGACGTCGGCGCAGGGGGCGCGCGACCGCAGCCATGAGCGTGGACTGGAAGCAACGGCCCGAAGGCGGTGGACGCCTGGCGGTGTGGGTGATGCGCGCGGTGGGCCGCCACGGCGGACGTCCGCTGGCGCGCCTGCTGCTGTACCCGGTGAGCCTGTACTTCCTGCTGCGGCGCGGGCCGGAGCGGCGCGCTTCGATCGCCTTCCTCGACCGCGCCCTGGGCCGGCCGGCGCGGCTGCGCGACTGCGCCCGCCACGTGCACAGCTTCGCATCGGCCACGCTCGACCGATTGTTCCTGCTCGACGGCAAGGAAAGCCGGTTCCGCATCAACGTGACCGGGCTGGAGGCGCTGTCGAGCAAGGTCGACGAGGGCCGCGGCGTGCTGCTGTTCGGTTCGCACCTGGGCAGCTTCGAGGTCATGCGCGCGCTCTCGCGCCAGCGCCCCGGTCTGAAGCTGCGGGTGGTGCTGGACAAGGCGCACAGCCAGGCCATCACCCAGATGCTCGACGCGCTGGCGCCGGAAATCGCCGCCGGCGTGATCGACGCCGGCCAGCCCGGCCCGGCGCTGATGCTGCAGATCCAGCAGGCGGCGAGCGAGGGCGCGCTGGTGGCGCTGCTGGTCGATCGCACCTTGCCGGGGCAGCGCGCGGTGCAGGTGCCGTTCTTCGGCGCGCCGGCGCGGTTCCCGCTGGCGCCGTGGCAGATGGCGGCGGTGCTGCGGCTGCCGGTGGTGCTGGGCTTTGGCCTGTATCGTGGCGGCAACCGCTACACGCTGGCGTTCGAACCCTGCAGTGACGGCATCGACCTGCCGCGCGGGCGTCGCGACGAGGCGCTGGCCGCGCTCATCGAAGGTTACGCGGCCAGGCTGGAATATCACGCCCGGCAAGCGCCCTACAACTGGTTCAACTTCTACGATTTCTGGCATGTCGATGAACAAGAGCAACCGCCAAGCGGGATTGCGCAGGACCCCACCCAGCCGGACGCGACGGCTGGCGGCCTGCCTGTGCCTGCTGGCGACCACGCCGCTGGCGTGGGCGCAGGCAGGCCCGGATAGCGCGGCGATCCTGCGCGGACTTGCGCGCCCGGTGCCGGCCGCCACGGCTTTCGTCGAGGTGCGCGAATCACCGATGCTGAAGGCGCCGCTGCGCCTGTCGGGCGAATACCGGCGCCCGGATGCCGCCACCCTGGTGCGCGAAGTGCGCGCGCCCTACAGCGAGACCACCACCATCCGCGACGGCCACGCCATCCTCGCGCGCGCCGGCAAGCCCGAGCGCCGCTTCGCGCTGTCGCGCGCGCCCGAGCTGGCGGCGCTGCAGACCAGCTTCGGTGCGCTGCTGTCGGGCGATGTCGAGGCGTTGCGCGCGCACTACACGGTCGACGTGCAGGGCACGGCCGCGCGCTGGTCGCTGCGCCTGCTGCCGCGTGATGCAAAGCTCGCGCAGCGGCTGCAGGATATCGTCCTGCACGGCGGCGACGACGAACTGCGCTGCATCGAGACCACGCCGGCCAAGGGGCCGGCCCAGCGCACGCTGATGGCAGGCGCCGCGCAGGCAGCGCTGCGCGCAGGCGACGACGCCGACATCGCGGCCCTGTGCCGCGGCGACCACGACGCCGGATGAGTGCCCGCGCGCGCCTGGCCTGTGCGCTGGGCTGGATGGTGCTGCTGCTCGCCGTGGGCGCGTGGCTGTCGCAGACGCTGTCGTTCAGCGGCGACCTGCGCCGCTTCCTGCCTGATCCGCGCACGCCCGAGCAGACGCTGCTGATCGACGAGCTGGGCGAAGGCCCGGGATCGCGCCTGCTGCTGGTCGCGCTTGCAAACGCGGATGCGGAAGAGCTCGCAGCGCAATCGCAGGCCATGGCCGCGACGCTGGCGGGCGATGCGCGCTTCGGCTTCGTCGCCAACGGCGCCGGCGGCGGCCTCGACGCCATACCCGAAGGCTTGCGCCCGTACCGCTACCTGCTCTCGCCGACGCTCGATGCGCAGGCGCTGGATGCTGACTTCCTGCGCGCGGAGATCGAGCAGCGCGTGCAGGACCTGGGCTCGCCCGCGGGCGAGCTGATCGAGCCGCTGCTGCCGTCCGATCCCACCCTGGAAACGCTGCGCCTGGCCGAGGCCTGGCTGCCGGCGCGCGCGCCGCAGACCCTGCACGAGGTGTGGTTCGACCGCGCCGGCGCGCAGGCGCTGCTGCTGCTGGAAACGCGCGCGGCCGGCTTCGATCCGGACGGCCAGCGCGAGGCGGTCGAAGCGATCCACGCCGCCCATGCTGAAGCGCGCGGCGAAGGCGGCGGCACGGTCGAGCTCAGTGGCCCCGGCGCGTTCGCCGACGAGATCGGCACGCGCACCGCGCGCGAGGCCGGCTGGATCGGCGCCATCGACAGCATCGGCCTGGTGCTGCTGCTGTTGATCGCCTACCGCAGCTGGAAGATCCCGCTGCTCGGCGCGCTGCCGCTGGCCAGCGCCGGGCTCGCCGGAATGGCCTCGCTGGTGCTGCTGTTCGGCGATCGCGTGCACGGCATCACCATCGCCTTCGGCTTCACCCTGATCGGCGTGGTGCAGGACTACCCGATCCACTTCTTCAGCCAGCAGCGCGCCGGGCTGTCGCCGTGGCGCAGCGTGCGCGCGCTGTGGCCGACCCTGGCCACCGGCGTGGCGGCGACCTGCATCGCCTATCTCACCTTCCTGTTCTCCGGCGTCGACGGGCTGCGCCAGCTGGCGGTGTTCACCATCGTCGCGATGGCCACCGCGGCGCTGTGCACGCGCTTCGTGCTGCCCGGGCTGATCGATCCCGAGCAGCGCGACGTTGCCGGATCGGCGCGGCTGCAGGCGCTGTGGCATGGAATCGAACGACTGCCGCGGCCGCGCTGGTCGCTGCTGGTGATCGCGCTGCTGGCGCTGGCGGTGATCGCCTGGCGGCCGGGCGCGTTCTGGCAGAACGACCTGGCGAAACTGACGCCGGTGCCCGCGCCGCTGCTGGAGCGCGACGCGCAGTTGCGCGATGAGCTCGGCGCGCCGGACGTGCGCTACGTGCTGACAGTGCAGGCAGGCGACGCGCAGGCCGCGCTGCAGGCCAGCGAGCGGCTGCGGCCGGCGCTCGATGCCCTGGTCGAAGCCGGCGCGCTCGATGCATACGACATGGCCGCGCGCTACCTGCCCAGCGTCGCGACACAGCACGCGCGCCAGCAGGCGCTGCCGTCGCCCGCGGTGCTGCGCGGCTCGCTCGATGCCGCACTGGTGGACTCGCCGTTCCGCAGCGATGCCTTCGAGGACTTCCTCGCCGACGTCGCCACCGCGCGCGCCGCGCCGCCACTGCAGCCGGGCGATCTCGACGGCACGCCGCTGGCCTCGACGGTCGAGGGCCTGCTGGTGGGAGGCGAGGATCGCGCGACCGCACTGGTCTCGCTCAGCGGACTGCACGACGTGGAGGCCGTTGCGCGCGTGGCCGCAGCCAACGGCGCGCGCCTGCTCGACATGAAGCAGGCGTCGGAGTCGCTGGTGGCCGACTACCGCGCGCGCATCCTCGGCGCGCTGGCGCTGGCGGCGCTGCTGCTGGTGGCCACGGTGTGGATCGCGCTGCGCAGTCCGCGCCGGACCCTGCGCGTGCTGCTGCCGATGGCGCTGACCACCCTGCTGGTGCTGGCGCTGCTGCGCGCGATCGGCGTCGAGCTGACCCTGTTCCACCTGATCTCGCTGATCCTGGCCGCGGGCCTGGGCCTGGACTACGCGCTGTTCTTCGAGCACGCCGGCGATTCGCGCGAAGACCAGCTGCGCACCCTGCACGCGGTCATCGTGTGCAGCCTGATGACCATGCTGGTGTTCAGCCTGCTGGCACTGTCGAGCATCCCGGTGCTGCGCGCGATCGGCAGCACGGTCGCGCTGGGCGTGCTGTTCAATTTCGTGCTGTCGCTGCTGGTGTCACGCGCTCCGGGCGGTGGTGGGGCAGGTGGTGCCGCGGCAGTACAGGGTGTGTCCACGGAGATATCTGCCGACGCGCATGCAAACGCACCGCAGTCGGCTCCAGGCATGCCCGGAACCCGCGCATGACGCTGTCGCGCGCCGCCATCGAAGCGCTCATCCCGCACAAGCACGCCATGTGCCTGTGGGACGAAGTGCTGGAATGGGATGCGCAGCGCATCGTGCTGCGCTCCAGCGGTCATCGTGATCCGGCACACCCGCTGCGCAGCGAAGGCCAGCTGCGCGCGCTGCACCTGTGCGAATACGGCGCCCAGGCGATGGCGGTGCACGGCGGGCTGTTGGCGCAGGCGCCTGGCACCGTGCCCAGGCCCGGAATGCTGGTTGCGCTGCGTGATGTCGTCCTGCACGTGGGTCGCATCGACGAGCTTCCCGGCGCGCTGGAATGCGAGGCGCAACAGCTCGCTGCAAGCGAGGCCAGCCAGCTGTACGCCTTCCGCATCCTGCACCAGGAACAGCTGCTTGCGGAAGGACGTGCAACGGTGATGCTGGGTGCGCCCGATGAGGGTGGCGGACTCTGAGTTCGAGGCTGTCGCCGCGCAGGCCCAGACATGTTGCGCGAAGCGGATGACGCGTGCCGCGCGCACGAACCCCGCATAATCGACCATCCACACCACGGGACACGCGATGAAACGGGCACTCGTCACCGGCGGCAGCGGCGATCTTGGCGGTGCGATCTGCGCGCGGCTTGCCGCGGCAGGCATGCACGTCATCGTGCATGCGAACAGCAACCGCACGCGTGCGCAGGCGGTGGCCGACGACATCATCGCGGCCGGCGGCAGCGCCGAGGCCATTGCATTCGACGTGGCCGACGGCGACGCGGCACGCGCCGCGGTCGAGGCGCTGCTCGAGGCCGGTCCCATCCAGATCGTCGTCAACAACGCCGGCATCCATGACGATGCGCCGATGGCGGGGATGTCGGACCTGCAGTGGAAGCGCGTGATCGACGTGTCGCTGCACGGCTTCTTCCACGTCACCCAGCCGCTGCTGCTGCCGATGGCACGCACGCGCTGGGGCCGGATCGTGAGCATGTCGAGCGTGGCGGCGGTGCTGGGCAACCGCGGCCAGGCCAACTACGCCGCGGCCAAGGCGGCGCTGCACGGTGCGAGCAAATCGCTGGCGCGCGAGATGGGCTCGCGCGGCATCACCGCCAACGTGGTGGCGCCAGGCGTGGTCGCCGGACGCATGAGCGAGGCCGCGTTCGATCCGGCCACGATCCGGCAGATGGTGCCGGCCGCACGCGCCGGCACGCCGGATGAGGTCGCTGCGCTGGTGGCCTTCCTGTGCTCGGACGAGGCCGGCTACATCAACGGCCAGGTGATCGGCATCGACGGCGGCATGAGTTGACGCCGCCGGCAGGCGCGGGTTTGATGACGCGGCCGCGCTTCGCGGCGCCGTCTGCCGAATCGGCCAGATCCGAGTACGTCGGCACATGGGTCGCGTTGCGTTCACGCCGCTCGGCGGACACTTGCCGCGGTCCTTCCGGAATCGCCACCATGGCCCGTCCCGCCGCACTTGTCCTGCTCTGCGCCGTCGTCGCGCTGCTCGCCGCCTGCGCCAGCTCGCACGTCCTGACCGGCACGCCGCGTCCCGCCATCGACCCGTCGCAGGTACGCATCTATTACGGGCCGCCGCCGGGTGGCTATGAAGAGATCGCGCGCCTGGACGTGGGCAGCGGTGCGTTCACCTATGGCTCCACGAACAAGTCCAACGCCGTCATCCGCAACCTGCGCAAGGAGGCCGCGCGCCTCGGTGCCAACGGGGTGCTGCTGCAGGGCACCGGCCAGGGCCCGGACAACACTGCGGTCAGCGTCGGTGGCGGCGTCGGCAGGTTCGGCGGACGCAGCGCATCGAGCGTGGGCGTGGGCGTGGGCGTGAACATCTCGCCCACCCAGACCTATGCCAGCGGCATCGCGGTCTGGGTCGCGAATCCGCCGCCGTTGGAGCCCGCCACGCCCTGATGGCGGATGCCGCTCAGGCGATCGCGATCCCGGGCGTCTGCGCGGTCACCGGCGCGAACCACTGCGCAGGAAGCATGGGTTCGCACGCGTCCGCATCATGGTTCGCGAGCAGCGCATCGAGCCCGTGGCTGTCGATATCGGGGAAGGCCGCACGCGCCAGCGCCAGCACCTCCGCCGCCAGCTGGCGCATGCCGGCGATGTCATCGCGGGTGCGTGCAAGGTAGGCCTCGTCGTCGACCACGTCGGTGAGCGCGCCGTTCATGCGTCGGCACCAGTCCACCGCGTGCTGGTCGTAGGCGCGCGCGCCATCGAGCGCAGGCGCCGCGTCGCGCAGCCCCCAGTCGCGCATCAGCGCCTGCATGCCGAGGTTGAGCTGGCGCCCGGCGTCGAAGTGCGGCCGCAGCTTCGACAACACCGACAGCTTCGCCTGGCGGCCGCTGAAGAACAGCGGCGCCAGCAGCGACCAGTAGTAGGCGTAGTCCCACAGCACCTTGATCGGCATCACCACCGGATGGCCGAAGATCGGGTACTGGTCCTGGTAGAGCGTCAGCGTGTTCTCGTAGAACGAGAAGTACAGCTGCTGGAAGATGTCGGCATAGGGCCCGACCGGCTCGCCGGCGAAATCCAGCCGCACCAGTTCGGCGACATAGGTGTTGCTGATCGCGATGAAGTCGCTGCCCGGCGAGTAGAACGGGTCCAGGAACACGCCGGCCTCGCCAGTCAGCGCCCAGCGCTGGCCGGAATACACCTGCTTGCAGCCGTACGAGAAGTGGCGCAGGAACAGGAAGTCCTGCAGCCGGTGCTGCGGCTGCTCCAGCGCGCGCGCCGCGCGCGGCTGGTGGCGGCGCACCCAGTCCATCGCCTTGTCGTGGGTATTCATCGTGTCCAGCGGATGCATCTTCGCGTCGCAGACGATGCCCAGCGAGTGCGAGTCCGAGGCCAGCGGGATCAGCCAGAACCAGTAACCGGGACCGCACATGTGATTGGTCGACTTCCAGCGCTCGGCGGGCAGGAAGCGCGTCGGCCAGTTGCCCTCGCCTGACCACGCATCGAGGTCGATATGACCGTCCACGCGCCACCACACCGCGTTGACGTCGTGGTCGTTGGCCTGTGCCAACCCGAGCTTGCGCTTGATCAGGCCGGCGCGGCCGGCGGCATCCACCACCCAGCGTGCGCGCAGCACGTGGCTGGCGCCTTCGTGTTCGAAGCTGACCGTATGCACGCCACCGTCGTCGGACAGTTCGATGCCGCGTACCACCGCGCCGTGGCGGAAGTCCGCGCCGAGCTCACGTGCGCGATCGCCCAGGTGGTTCTCGAAGCGGCCGCGGTCGAGCTGCCACGAGGGCGTGGGCAGCAGCTGGCTCACGCCCATCTCGTTGCAGTCCTGCACCTGCTCCATGCGATCGCTGAAGAAGTAGCGCAGCCCGTACTTGCGGACCTGCTGGCTCTCCATGTGTTCGCGCAGGCCCAGCACCTCGGCGAAATAGTGCGCGCCGACCTCGACCGTGGATTCGCCGACCTTGTGCGCGGCTTCGCGCACCGGATGCGCGCGCCGCTCGAGCACCGTCACCGTGCGTTCGGGCTGCTGCAGGCGCAGCTGCATCGCCAGGGTCAGGCCGGCCAGGCCGCCGCCGAGGATGAGGATGTCGACGTCGGTATCGGGGCTTGTGGCTGCGCTGGACTGGGGCATCGGGCCGTATCGTCTCTGGGAAAGGGGAGGGCAGGCGGAGCCTAGCAGCAGCTGGCGCGCGTCCTGTTCACGGTTGGCGGGTATCGCCGGCGGCGTCCGGATCGAAGATCACCGGCGCGCGGCTGCGCGTGCCCCGGTAGGCGCGCAGCAGCTGGCCGTGGCCAAGGACCTGGCCGAGGACATGCGTGGTGATGCGCGACAGGTCACGGAACAGGCGGAAGTGGCTGCTGCGGAATTGTTCGCTGCCGCCAGCCACCGCATAGCGCGTTTCCACCGGCACCGACACCACGCCAAAGCCGAGTTCGCGCGCGGCCGAAATCAGGATCTGCGCCTCGAACACGAAGCCCTCGCCGGGCACGTCGCGCAATGCAAGCACGGGCGCGGGATACAGGCGCTGGCCGCTCTGGCTGTCGAGCAGGCGGAAGCCGCAGCCCCAGGCAATGCCCCAGTCGCCGAAATCGTTGCCGAGGCGGCGGTACCAGGGCTGGCTGCTGCGCTTGCGCAGGCGCGCGCCGTTGACGATGTTGCGCGGGTGCGCGTTGGCCGCCGCGACCAGGCGCGGGATGTCGCGTGCGTCGTGCTGGCCGTCGCCATCCATGGTCAC
Source organism: Luteimonas sp. A482 (assembly GCF_054072655.1). Taxonomy (NCBI): domain Bacteria; kingdom Pseudomonadati; phylum Pseudomonadota; class Gammaproteobacteria; order Lysobacterales; family Lysobacteraceae; genus Luteimonas; species Luteimonas sp. A482. The sequence continues at coordinate 71,463 of NZ_JBSVRO010000003.1, read as the reverse complement.
CACCGCGGCCATGCCGCGATGCAGGGCCTCGGCGAAGCCGTCGCGCAGCGCACGACCCTTGCCCATGCGCTGCGGATGGCGCAGCAGCACCGCCGGCGTGGCGCCCACGATCGCGGCGGTGTCGTCGTCCGAGCCGTCGTCGACCACGATCACCAGGTCGGACTGCGCCAGCGCACCAGCGACGACGTCGGCAATGCGCAGCGCCTCGTTGAGCGCCGGGATCACCACCGCGACATTGCCGCGATGCAGAAGCGGCTGCTCAGGCATGCGCGATGTCCAGCAGCAGGCGACGATGCGGGCCGGCGTGCAGGGCCACGGCGGTGTCACCCGCGGCCAGCGCGTCGAACAGCGGCAGCATCGGCGCCATCGCGTTGCCCGGCATGCGCATGGACAGCGGCCCGGTGCCGCCGGCCGCGTCGCCGTCATCGAAGCGGGCCGACAGGCGCGGGCCGCTGCCGTCGCGCACCAGCACCAGCGCCGCGCCAAGCAGGCCCTCGCTGCGGGTCACCGTACCCAGCAGGCCGCTGGCGCTGGTGTCGTAGCCCACCAGCAGCACCGCATCGCCATCGGTGGCCAGCTGCACCATCGCCTCGACCAGGCCCTGGGCGAAGCTGGCCCGGTGCGCGCTGATCGCGGTAGCCGTGTGCATGCAGCCGGCACCGATGGTCCAGTAGCCCGCGGCAGCGTTGTGCACGGAGTTGTGGAACTTTGTTGGCGAGAGTTCGGTGGGCGCCTGCGCCAGCGTGGCGCACATGTAGTCGGTGATGCCCAGGTCGCCGTGGGTCGAGGTGAACACCGACGGCATCGTGTCGGGCGCGATGCCGGCATCGCGGCAGGCGGCGAGCGCAACCTCGAGCGCGACCAGCACCGAGGGCGGCGCGCGGCGGCGTTCGTTGGGCGCCAGCAGCTGCGGCGCGGGTTTCGCAACCGCCTCGGCGGGCAGTGCGCCGGACGATGCAAACGCGCGTGCGGCGACCCAGTCCGGCAGGCCCTCACTCCAGTAGCCGATCCCGGCGATGCGCGCGGTGAGCGCGCTCATGCCGCGGTTCCACGGCCGAACACCAGCGAGCAGTTGTTGCCGCCGAAGCCGAAGGAATTGTTCATCGCGTAATCGATGTCGCGCTGCGTATTGTCGAAACGGATCTGCGGACCGCACTCCGGATCGGGCGTATCGCTGTTGAGCGTGCCCGGCAGCAGGCCGTCGCGCAGGGCGATCAGCGCGAACACCGATTCGACGATGCCCGCCGCGCCCAGCGTATGCCCGGTCCAGCCCTTGCTGGAGCTGGCGTGCAGCGACTCCGGAAACAGCGCAGCCACCGCGCCTGCTTCGATCGCATCGTTCGCTGGGGTCGATGTGCCGTGCAGGTTGAGGTAGCCGACCTCACCGGCTTCGATGCCGGCCCGCGCCAGTGCATCGCGCATCGCCAGCGTGGCGCCGAGGCCTTCGGGATGCGGCGCCGACATGTGGTGGGCGTCGCTGGATTCGCCATAGCCGCGCAACTGCAGGCCGCCATCGCCGGGCGCCGCGCGCTCGAGCAGGGCGAAGCCGCCGGCCTCGCCCAGCGACAGGCCATCGCGCGCCGCGTCGAACGGTCGACATGGCTGCGCCGACACCAGCCCGAGCGCGTTGAAGCCGAACAGAACGCTGCCGCACAGCGTATCGACGCCGCCGACCAGGGCCGCGTCGACCACGCCGGCATGGATCAGGCGCGCGGCCTGCGCGAACACCTTGGCGCTGGACGAACAGGCCGTGGCCACGGTCACGCAGGGGCCGCGCAGGCCGGTGGCGTGCTGCACGAAATCGCCCAGCGAATGCGGCGTGTGCACGATCGGGCGCTGCAGGTCTTCGGGAAAACAGGCGTTGCCGTCCGCGTCGACCTGCGCGCGCGCGTAGCCCTCCTCGCTGGCGCCGATGCTCGAGGTCGAAGTACCGACCACCAGCGCGACGCGCTCCGCGCCATGGCGTGCAACCAGCCCTTCCAGCGCGGGCAATAGCCCATCGGCCTGCAGCGACAGCCACGCCAGGCGATTGTTGCGGCACTCCCAGCCGGCGAGCGATGCCGGAAGCGGCGCATCCTCGATCCCGTCCACGCGTCCGATCCACGTGGGCAGCGGATCGGGGCCGAAATCGTTGCGACGCAGCCCGCCGCGACGCGCCTGCAGTGCCGCCGACTGCGCCGCCACGCCGCGGCCCAGGGCCGTGGTCGCGCTGAATGCGCGGATGGCGATGGGCGGCATGGGACGGGGCAGGAGCGTTGCGGGCACGGCGTGTCCTGGCGAAAGGCGCCAAAGTATAGCCAGCGCGCGGTGAGGATAGACTTCAGTTTCCACCGATCACGGACGCTGCGGATGCCCCGCACTCGCCTTGCCCATAGGCTGGCCCTGCTGACCGATCGCGACGCGCTGCACTCGCTTGCGGTGGCTGCGCTCGCATGCGCGGCCAGCCTGGGCGTGGTCTACGTGGGCTACCTCGTGCACGTGGTCCGCATCGCGCGCAGCGCGCCCTGCGAACCGGTGCGCGGCCAGACCGTGCTGCTGTTCGGCAAGCATGCGCCACGCGGCCGCCCCGACCCGGACTTCCAGGCGCGTCTGCAGCGTGCCGCCACGCTGTGGCGGCAGCGTCCGCCGCGCAGCATGATGCTGCTGGGCGGGGGGCCGGCCGGCGCGCCCAGCGAAGCCGCGCTGGCGCATGCGCGCCTGCTTGAACTGGGGGTGCCCGCCGACGCGCCGCTGGTGCTGGAAGATCGTTCGCGCGACACCCTGCAGAACCTGCGCAACGCGCGCGCGCTGTGGCAGGTGGACGCAGCGGCGGAGACGGTGACCCTGCTCAGCAGCCGCTACCACCTGGCGCGCTGTGCGCTGCTGGCCGGGCAACTGGGCATGCGCTGGGAACTGTGTGCGGCCGAGCCCACGTTCACATGGCGACCGTCGGAGCTGTGGCGCCTGGCCGGCGAGGCGGCCTACGTGTGCTGGATGGACCTGGCCACGCGCTGGGCGCGGCTGATCGGCCACCAGCGCATGCTGGCGAGGTTGAGCTGAGCTGCCCGGGCGTGGGTGGGCGCGGCTTTTCGGTTGCATCGCTTGCCCCGGAGCGCCGGGTCGAGGCGCTCTGGCGCTGGAAGATCGGGATGGCTGCCGGCCATCGCGGCTGAAGCCGCTCCTACACGAGCGGCCTCAGCCGCGCATCAGCGCATGCAACACACTGTAGGAGCGGCTTCAGCCGCGATCGGCGTCCCACATCGCCGCGCATCCGCCTGCGCGTCACTGGATGCGCACCCGGCTGCATCCCCGGCCTCGCCTACGGTCGCAGGCAGCGGCCGAGGAAGGATTCGGCAAGCCGGTAGCGGTGCAGCGCATCCTGGCCGCGCAGGCCGTGCTTGGCGCCGGGATAGGTCATCAGTTCGAACGGCGTGCCGCGCGACTGCAGGTCGCTCATCAGCGCGGTCGAGTTGCCGAACAGCACGTTGTCGTCGGCCATGCCGTGCACCAGCAGCAGCGCGCCCGGGCGGATGCCGGCCGAATGCGCAAGCACGCGTGCGGCCGCGTAGCCGTCTGGGTTGGCGTCGGGCAGGTCCATGTAGCGCTCGGTGTAGTGGGTGTCGTACAGCGCCCAGTCGGTGACCGGCGCCCCGGCCACGCCGCAGGCGTAGTCGCCCGGCGCGCGCCCGAGCAGCATCAGGGTCATGTAGCCGCCGTTCGACCAGCCGTGCACGCCGATGCGTTCGCCGTCGACCCAGGGCTGGGCGCGCAGCCACTCCACGCCCTTGCGCTGGTCGTCGACTTCGACCGTGCCCTGCACCCCGTACAGCGCGCCGCCGAAGTCGCGCCCGCGCCGCGGCGTGCCGCGGTTGTCGAGCGAGAACACGACGTAACCCCGCTGCGCCAGGTACTGGTTGAAGAACGCGTCGGCGCGCCCGGGCCAGCTGTCCAGCACGGTCTGCGCGGCGGGGCCGCCGTAGACGTAGGCAACGACGGGATACTTTTTCGCCGGATCGAAACCGGGCGGGGTGATCAGGCTGTAGTGCAGCGGGGTGCTGCCGTCGGCCGCGGTCAGCGTGCCGAAGCGGGTGGGGCGATGCGCGTCGCGATAGGGCGCGTAGGGATGGTCGGGATCATCCAGTACGTTGGGCAGCAGCGTGGCGATGCGCGCGCCGTCGGCGCCGAACAGTTCGATCTGAGGCGGCGTGGCCGTGTTCGACCAGCTGTCGACATAGACGCTGGCATTGCGCGCGAAGCTGGCGTTGTGCAGGCCCGATTCGCGCGACAGCGTGCCGATCGGCCCGCCTTCCAGCGGCACCACGTGCACGTGGCGCTCGGTCGGCGCAGCGACTGGCGAGGGCAACGCTGCATCGCTGGCCAGCCCGGCACGCGCTGTGCGCATGCCTGCACTGAAGTAGACCAGCCCGCGCGCCTGGTCCACCGCCAGCAGCGCGTCGACCGGCCAGTCGCCGCGGGTCAGCTGGGTAAGTTGGCTGCCATCCTCGGACGCGAGGTACAGGTGCTCATGGCCGTCCCGCTCGGACGACCACAGGAAGCGGCCGTCGGGCAGGAAGCGCAGGCTGTTGTGCAGCGGCACCCAGGTCTTCGAGGTTTCGGTGACCAGCGTGCGCTGGGCGCCGGTGGCAAGCACCGTCTCGACCAGGTCCAGACGCTTCTGGTCGCGCGACTGGCGCTGGTAGGTCAATCGCTGCGGGTCACGCCAGTCCACGCGCGCGAGGTAGATGTCGCGCTCTTTGCCGAGGTCGATCCACTGCGGCTTCGCACCGGCCTTCGGCGCGATCACGCCCAGCTGCACCAGCACGTTGTGCTCGCCGGCGGCCGGATAGCGTTGTTCGACCACCTCGGTGCGATCGGCGTACATCTCGTAGCGGCGCACCAGCGGCACCGGCGACTCGTCGATGCGGGCAAAGGCGATGGCCGAATCGTCCGGCGCCCACCAGTAGCCGGTGTGGCGGTCCATCTCCTCGTCGGCGACAAACTCGGCCACGCCGTTGCCGATGGTGTCGCTGCCGTCAGACGTCAGGCGCAGCGACTTGCCGTTGCGCAGGTCGATCACCCACAGGTCGCGCGCGCGCACGAAGCTGACGTAGCCGCCGGCCGGCGAGATGCGCGGATCGGTGGCGAAACCTTCGCCATCGGTCAGCTTGCGCACCGCGGCGCCGCCGCTGCGCTCCAGGTCGTACAGGTACAGCTCGCCGCCAAGCGGGAACAGCAGCCGCTTCGAATCCGGCGCCCACTGGTAGTCGACGATGCCCGACAGCCCGGCGATGCGCTGGCGCTCGCGTCGGGCCTTCTCCTCGTCGCTCAGCGTTTCCTCGCCGGGTAGCACCACCCGCGAATCGACCAGCATCCGGGTCTGTCCGCTGGCGACGTCGTATTCCCACAGGTCGAGCCGGTTGCGGTCCTGGTCCGTGCCGCGCAGGAAGGTCACGCGCGAGCCGTCAGGCGCGACCTGCGGCTTCATCAGCGTCGGCCCGGACAGCGGCGCGTCGCCGGTGATGGCCTCGAGGCTGAGCTTGCGCGGGCTGGTGTCGGCCGCGGCGTGCGCGGTCGTGGCGGCGATCAGGGTCATGGCGAGCAGGGCGGCGAGGCGCATGGGCGGTATCCGGCGAACATCGGCCCCATTGTAGGAGGCCGCGACGGGCGCGTTTGGCGTTGGTCAGCGCGGGGACTGCCCGAACAGCACCTTCTTCTGCTCCTCGCTCATCGGCTTGCCGAGATCGGGGTTGACCTCGCGGGCCAGTGCATACGCGCGCTGCGTGGCCGGACGCGCGGCGATCGCCGCCTGCCAGCGCTGCAGCTGTGGATACGGCGCCAGGTCGATTGGCGCATTGTCGTACACGCCGATCCACGGGTATGTGGCCATGTCGGCAATGCTGTACTCGTCGCCGGCGATGAAGCTGCAATCTTCGAGCCGCCGGTCGAGCACGCCAAGCAGGCGCTTGACCTCGCTCGCATAACGCTGCTTCGCGTAGTCGATCGACTCGGGCGCGTAGACGTGGAAGTGGCCGTACTGCCCGGTCATGGGGCCGAGGCCGCCCATCTGCCAGAACAGCCATTCCAGCGCAGCCGTGCGTCCGCGCGGGTCGGCCGGCAGGAAGCGCCCGGTCTTCTCCGCCAGGTACAGCAGGATCGCGCCCGATTCGAACACGCTCAGCGGCGCGCCGCCGTCTGCCGGCGCGTGGTCGACGATCGCCGGCATCTTGTTGTTCGGCGAGATCTCGAGGAAGTCCGGCTTGAACTGGTCGCCCTGTCCGATGTTGACCGGGCGGATGGCGTACTCGAGGCCGGCGCCGGCTTCGGCCAGCTCCTCGAGCAGCAAGGTGATCTTGTGGCCGTTCGGCGTGGGCCAGTAGTGGAGGTCGATCATCGGCGTGCTCGCTCGGGAGGACCGACGAGTCTATCCGCTGTCATGTTCGCGCCGGATCACGCCGGACTCCTGCGGGATCGGCGTCAGCCGCGTCCCGATGAGCCCCCTGACGACATCGACGGACTCTGTCCCAAAAAGACCGGGACGGCCGATCACCGATCGGCGCGTCCCGGCGGAGGAAGCTTCAGCCCGTCGGGCACTCGACGATATGGTCGAACTCGGTGCTCACCGAAACGCCGGTCAGCGCGAGCGTGGTGCCCGCGGCGGCGCGCAGCGCGAACGGCACGACGAGCTTCGCGGTATCGGCGCCACCCTGGCGCAGGCACTTCAGCGGCACGGCCAGGCGCGTCCACTCACCGCGCGGCAGCTTGGCCAGCGCGTCGCCGATCGCCACCTCGCCGCTGCAGCCCTCGCCGCAGCTGGCCGCCAGCGTGGCGTTGGGCTTGGCCGGCAATGCGTCGACGCGCAGTTCCAGCACCACCGGCACGTCGCCGTTGGTCTCGCGCGACACGTCCACCGGCTGGTAGGACAGCAGCTGGATCACGCCCTCGCCGGTCCAGGCGAACAGGCGCGCGCCTTCCTGCACCTCGGTGTTGATCGCGGTCATGTCCAGCGAACCGTCCGCGGTCTTCGCCGCCGGGTGCACCACGTCCATCGCGGCGCCGTCGGCGCCCACCAGGCGCAGGGTCAGTCCGGTGGTCGGTGCGCCCCGCACGAACCAGGTATTGGCCGATGCCGCGTCCGGATCGATGCCCGGATCCTCCGGCAGCGCGGCCAGGTCGCCCTTGTCGGCGTAGGTCAGGCCGTGGCCGAAGGCGAACAGCGGGTCGTAGCCGTCCTGGCCGACGTTGTTGTCGTATTGATCGGCGCGGCGCGGCCACGAGAAGCTGAGCTTGCCCTTGAAGTCGTGCTGCGGCTTGCCGTCGGCGCCCTGCAGCAGGACGTCGGCGATGCCGGCGCCCTCCGAGCCCGGCAGCCACGCGGCGACGAAGGCATCGGCGGCATTGATCTCGCGGTTGAGCCACAGCGGGCGTCCGCTCAGGAACACCGCGACCACCGGGATGCCGTCGGCCTTGAGCTTCTGCATCAGCTCCAGGTCGCCCGACGTGCCCGACTTGAACATCAGGTTCGACAGGTCGCCCTGGAATTCGGCATACGGCTCCTCGCCGAACACCACCACCGCCACGTCCGGCTTGCGGGTGTAAGCGCCGTCCTCGACGAACTCGGCGTGGCCGCCGGCCGCGTCGATCTGCGCCTTCAGCCCGTCCCAGATCGAATCGGAGTTGGGGAAGTCCTTGCGCGTGGTGCCGTCGCCCTGCCAGGTCAGCGTCCAGCCGCCCGACTGCTTGGCGAGGTTGTCGGCGCCGTCGCCGGCGACCAGCACGCTGGCCTTGGGCGACAGCGGCAGGATGCCGTTCTGGTTCTTGAGCAGCACCAGCGATTCGCGCACGGCACGTCGTGCGACCTCGCGGTGGTCGGGCGCGCCGAGCAGTTCGAACTTCCCGCCAAGCGCGCGCTCGGAAGGCTTCGGCTTCTCGAACAGGTTGGCGCGGAACTTCACCCGCAGGATGCGGCGCACCGCATCGTCCAGCCGCGCCATCGGCAGGGTGCCGTCCTTGACGTGGCGCAGGGTGGATTCGTACATGCCCTTCCAGCTGTCGGACGCCATCGCCATGTCGAGCCCGGCGATATAGGTTTGCGCGCAGTCGGTGTTGGTGCAGCCGCGCACCTGGCCGTGGCCGTTCCAGTCGCCGACGATGAAGCCGCCGAAGTTCATGCGCTCCTTGAGCACGTCGGTCAGCAGCGGCTTGTGGCCGTGCATCTTCTCGCCGTGGAAGCTGTTGAACGAGGCCATCACCGCCTGCGCGCCGGCCGCGATCGATGGCACGTAACCGGCCGCGTGGATGTCGCGCAGCTTCGCCTCGCTGATGACGGTGTCGCCCTGGTCCTTGCCGTTGGCGGTGCCGCCGTCGCCGAGGAAGTGCTTGACCGAACTCATCACGTGATGGTCGTCGAGGAACTCCGGCGTGCCGGGCTTGCCCTGCAGGCCTTCGACGAACACGCCGGCGTAGCTGGCGACCAGCGCCGGATCTTCCGAATAACCTTCGTAGGCGCGGCCCCAGCGGTCGTCCTGCGGCACCGCCACGGTGGGCGCAAAGGTCCACTCCATGCCGGTGGTGCGCGTCTCGATCGCGGTGATGCGCGCGATCTCGCGCAGCAGCTCGGGGTTGCGCGTCGCGCCCAGGCCGATGTTGTGCGGGAACAGCGTCGCGCCGACGATGTTGCTCTGGCCGTGCATCGCGTCGATGCCCCAGATCACCGGGATCGGCTTGCCGCCGTCGCTGGTGTCCATCGACGCTTCCCAGAACGCGTCGGCCAACGCCAGCCACTCACTAGGCTTGGCGTTGTACTTGCCGCCCGGATCCGAACCGCCGCCGGCGAGGATCGATCCGAGCCGATACTTGCGCACGTCGTCCGGCGTGATGCTGCCGATGTCGCCCTGCACGATCTGGCCGACCTTTTCCTCGACCGTCATCGTCGCCAGCAGGTCGTCGACCTTCTTTTCCAGCGCCGGATCATCGGCGAACGGCCATTCGGGCTGCGGCCAGTTGGACGCGTCAACCGCGCCTGCGTCCGACGTCGCCGCGGAGGCTTCGGCCGGCTGTGCGTTGGCGGCATTGGCTTGGCCTGCGCGCTCGCCGCCGCAGGCGGCAAGCAGCAGCGCGGCGGCCAGGGCGGCGCCCAGACGTGCGACGGACAAGGAGGTGCAAGGTGTACTCATGTGCGGACGTCCCCAGGGCTTCGTAAGCGGATCTGATCCGGGCTGATGTCCCGCGCTGCACGCCCGCGATGCTGCGCCGCGACATGACAGCGTTGTCAGATCGCGCACCATACCCGCTCTGCGCCAACGATGCTTGCTGCACAGCACAAGCGGGCGCGACCGGGGAAATCAATGGGCACTGGCGACAGGGATCGTCCGGACACGAGCGCACAATCCGCCGCCAGCGGCGAGGGTCTGGCAGAATCCGCTGGCTTTGTGAAGGGGATCTGCAAACCGATGGTGCGCGTACGGATCGAAGATGTGGCGGCGGAAGCGGGCGTGTCGATGAAGACCGTTTCGCGCGTGCTCAACGAAGAACCCAATGTCTCTGAACAAACGCGCGAACGCGTCCGCGAGGTCGTCGAGCGCCTGCAGTACCGGCCGCATCCGTCGGCGCGCGTGCTGGCCGGGCGCAAGTCCTACCTGGTGGCGATGCTCTACGACAACCCGTCGAGCAACTACCTGATGGAAGTCGAGCAGGGCGTGCTCGACGCCTGCCAGGCCCAGCATTACAACCTGATGCTGGCGCCGCTGGTGTACGACGCCAAGGACATCGTCTCCAAGGTCGAATCGCTGGTGCTGCAGTCGCGCCTGGACGGTGTGGTGCTGACGCCGCCGATCACCGACGACGCCGCGCTGCTGGCGCGCCTGGACGAACTCGACATCCCCTGGGCAAGCATCTCGCCGACCGAGCGCAACCGCCGCATCGGCGTGGTCGTGGACGAACCCAGCGCAGTCGCCGAGATGATCGACCACCTCGCCTCGCTCGGCCATCGCCGCATTGCCCACATCAAGGGCCACCCCGCGCACGGCGCGAGCAAGTGGCGGCTGGCCGGCTTTCGCGCAGGCATGGAGCGCGCCGGCCTCGAGCTCGACGAAACGCTGATCGCCGACGGCGAGTTCTCCTACGACTCGGGTTTCGACGCGACCAACCATCTGCTCGACCTGGCCGACCCGCCCACCGCCATCTTCGCCGCCAACGACGACATGGCCGCCGGCGCGATCGGCGCGATCTGCGAACGCGGCCTGTCGGTGCCGCGCGACATCTCGGTCTGCGGCTTCGACGACACGCCGATCGCGCGCCACATCTATCCCTCGCTCACCACCGTGCGCCAACCCACGCGGGAGATGGGCCGGCTTGCCGGCGTGGAACTGCTCAAGGCAATCCGCGACCGCGAAAGCGGCGGCATGGTGACCGTGCCGTACGCGCTGCAGCTGCGCCGATCGACCGGCCCGCGAAGGGTCTGAGCACAATCCATCGCTTTGTCTGCCGCGTCCGCTGCGCCCCTTTCCGGGCGTGGCAGCGCCGCGTCGCGCCGTGTCTTGCCCATGGTAGGCACGGACAGCGCCAGGTCATCTGCTGACCTGTCACGCAGCATTTGACGTCCCCGATGACGCGTGTCTGGCATGGGACAGGGCTGTCCTGCGGCGCGACAAGGCGCGTTGCAAAAAGATAGCGCTAACAGTCGCGGAGCCTTGAATTCAAGGGTTGACAACGCTGTCAGGCACCTTCCTAATCCAGCCCGCCGCCGGCATGCCGGATGCGGCATCTCAACCTGATTCGTGACGACCTTGGGAGAGGAAGGTTCATGACAACCAACAAAGCAGCGCCCCGGCGGCGCCTGTTGACCTCGGCGCTGCTGCTCGCGCTGAGCACGCCGCTCGCGGCGCAAACCCTGGCGCAGGACACCGCGCCGACGCCGGCCGCCGAACAGGCGACCGGCGAACCCTCGGAACTCGACACCATTGTCGTCACCGGCATCCGGGCCAGCCTGGAATCGTCGATGAACCTCAAGCGCGACGCGCAGGGCATCGTCGACGGCATCGTCGCCGAGGACATCGGCAAGTTCCCCGACACCAACCTGGCCGAATCGCTGCAGCGCATCAGCGGCGTGTCGATCGACCGGTCGATGGGTGAAGGCTCGCGCGTCACCGTCCGCGGCGTGGGTCCGGACTTCAACCTGGTGCTGCTCAACGGGCGCCAGATGCCCGCGTCCAGCATCGAGGCCACCAACGCATCGAACTCGCGCGCCTTCGACTTCGCCAACCTGGCCTCGGAATCGATCTCCGGTGTCGAGGTGTACAAGACCAGCCGCGCGTCGACGCCCACCGGCGGCATCGGTGCCACGATCAACATCAAGACAGCACGTCCGCTGGACAGCGGCCCGCTGGCCAGCGTGGGCCTGAAGGCGGTGAATGACTCATCCGTCGACAACCTGCCCGGCGCGATGCGCGGCGACAAGTGGACCGGCGAGATGTCCGGCATCTTCAGCGACACCTTCGCCGACGGTCGCGTCGGCATCGCGCTGAGCGGCAGCTACCAGGACCGCGACTTCGGCTACAACGAGGCGGCGGTGGGCGGCGGCTGGTACGCCTTCCCGGGTGGTGAGGGCCCGCTGGCGAACGCGGATCCGGCCGCCAACGCAGCCAATCCGCCCGGCGCAGGCGACATCTACTCGATCCCGCAGAACCTGATCTACGCGGTCAACGGCGTGCAGCGCCAGCGCACCAACGGCCAGGCCACCCTGCAGTGGGCGCCGACCGACAGCATCACCGCCACGCTTGACTACACCTACGCCGAGAACAGGATCCAGGCGCGCCGGCACGAGCTGTCCACCTGGTTCAACCAGGCGGCCTCCGAAACCGCGTGGACCGACGGCCCGATCGCGGCACCGACCAGCTACACCGAGTACGCCGGCTGCTTCAACCCGGCCACCGATCAGTGGACCGCCAGCGACGTGGCCAACGTCTGTCCGGCCGGCTTCGAGCCGCGATGGGGCGACCTGGCGATGGCTGGATCGCTCAACTCCACGAAGAACGAGAACAAGTCGCTCGGCTTCAACGTGGCCTGGGAAGTGACCGACGCGTTCGACCTCGAGTTCGACTACCACCGCTCGAGCGCCGAGTCGGGCGCGAACAGCCCGTTCGGCTCCAACAATGTGATCGGCACCGCGGCCTTCGCGCGCGGCGTGACCAACGTGGATTTCAGCGGCGACTTCCCGGTGCTGTCGGTGCTGCTGCCGCCCGGCGTGTCCACGGTGGGCGCCGACGAGATGATGGTGACCGGCTCGTCCTTCCGCAACAGCCACATGAAGTCGGAAGTCGACCAGGGCCAGGTGCGCGGCCGCTTCGATTTCGACAACTACTCGCGCCTGGACTTTGGCGTCGCGTACACCGAGGTGCAGAACCGCACCGCCTACCACTTCACCCAGCGCGACGACTGGGGCGGCTTCGGCGGCGGCGCGGGCGACTATGCGGACGATCTGTGGATCGCCGACGACATCAGCCGCTATTTCGACCAGTTCCCGGGCAGCGGCGATGCCTTCGGCCAGTTCTACCTGTTCGACTTCGCGCGCCTGCGCGAGGCCGCGATCGCCGCGCGTGGCGGGGACGAGGCGGCCTACCTGCCGCCGGACTACTTCTCGACCGACCGCCGCACCACGGAAAAGTCCCAGAGCGCATTCGTGCAATGGAGCAACACCTTCGACCTGAGCATGCCGCTCAACGTGGCCGTCGGCGTGCGCTACGAAGAAACCGAGGTGACCTCGAGCGCGCTGGTGCCGATCGCGACCGGGCTGCTGTGGACGGGCAACAACGAGTTCTCCGTGCAGTTCGGTGATCCCGACTTCACCACCCTGCGCGGCAAGTACGACTACTGGCTGCCCAGCGTGGATCTGGGCCTCGAGATCACCGACAGCATGGTCCTGCGCGGCAGCTACGGCCACAGCATCGGCCGGCCGCAGTGGAACCATATCCAGGGCGGGCAGACGCTCGATTCGTTCGCCGGCTACGAGGGCGGCACCGGCTCGCAGGGCGACCCGGGCCTGAAGCCGCTGGAATCGAAGAACTTCGATCTCTCGTTCGAGTGGTATTACGGCGAGGGCAGCTACCTGTCCGTCGGCTACTTCCGCAAGGACATCGACAACTACATCGGCACGTCGGTCGTCGAGATCTCGCCATTCGACCTGCGCACGCCGGTGGGCGGCGCCTACTTCAACGAGGCCATCGCCGATGGCTGCGTGCAGGGCGCGATCGACTTCCGCGGCTGCGTGCGCAGCTACATCTTCGACAACTACGCAGGCGCGCCGGGCGTGGTCCAGACCGGCATCGGCCAGGACGGGCAGCCGCTGGGCACCATTGCCGGCCTGCCCGGCGATCCGCTGGCGGTGTTCCGCGTCAGCGTGCCGGTGAACAAGGAATCCTCGCAGCTCGACGGCTGGGAGCTCAACGTCCAGCACATGTTCGGCGGCAGTGGCTTCGGCATGTCGGCCAACTACACCATCGTCGAATCCGACCTCACCTACGACGACTACAACCTCGGCGACCAGTTCGCGCTGGTGGGGCTGAGCGACTCGGCCAACTTCGTGGCGTTCTATGACCAGGGGCCCTGGCAGGTGCGTGCGGCCTACAACTGGCGCGACGAGTTCCTGTCGAGCACCTTCGACAGCTGGCGGCCGAACCCGGTCTACGTCGAAGCCTACGGTCAGGTGGACGTCAACGTGAGCTACCGGGTCAACGAGAACCTCTCGCTCCACGCCGAGGCGATCAACCTGACCGACGAGACGATGCGATCGCACGGACGACATGAGCGGCAGGTGTTCTATGCCACCCAGACCGGACCGCGCTACATGCTCGGACTGCGCTACCGCTTCTGAAGTCGCGCCCGTCGCTGCGGCCGGCATCGCGCCGCAGCGACGGCATCCGATCCGCTACCCTGCCCGGAGGAACGCCTCCCGGGCAGGGCAGGGTTCGATGCCGGAGGCCATCCAATGCTGCAAGCCATCGATGCGCTCCCGCGCATTCCCGAGGCGCCGGTGTCGGCGCTGCACGACGTGCTGGCGTCGCAGCAGCCGCGCGTCATCCGTGGGCTTGTCGAGCGCTGGCCGCTGGTGCAGGCCGCCGGACGCTCGGACGCCGATGCGGTGTCATACCTCAGGCAGTTCGCCAATCCGGCGTTGCCAGCGATCGCCACCATCGCCCCGCCGCAGGCGGGCGGACGCATCTTCTACGACGCGACGATGCGCGGCTTCGACTTCCGCCGCGAAAAGATTCCGCTCGGCGTGGCGCTGGACACGCTGCTCAAGTACCGCGACGAGCCTGATCCGCCGCTGATCTACCTTGGCGCGACCACGCTCGAGACCTACCTGCCCGACCTGGACGCGGCCAACGGCGTGGACCTGGGCGCACGCGAGGCGCTGGCCAGCATCTGGATCGGCAACCGCTCGCGCGTACCGGTCCACCAGGACCTGCCCGACAACCTGGCCTGCGTCGCCGCCGGGCACCGTCGCTTCCTGTTGTTTCCGCCGAGCCAGCTGGCCAACCTGTACATCGGGCCGCTGGACGTGACCCCCGCAGGCCAGCCGGTGAGCCTGGTCGATCCATTGGCGCCAGACCTGGCCCGCTATCCGAAGTTTGCCGAGGCCTGGGACCATGCCGTGGTGGCCGATCTCGGGCCGGGCGATGCGATCTTCATCCCCGGCATGTGGTGGCACCACATCGAGGCGCTGGATCCGTTCAACGTGCTGGTCAACTACTGGTGGCGTCGGGTGCCGGCGTACATGGACGCGCCGATCACCGCCCTGATGGCGGCGATCCTGTGCATCCGCCAGCTGCCCGCGCACGAACGCGCGATCTGGCAGGACGTGTTCCGCCACCACGTATTCGAGTTCGACGAGGCAGCCGTGGCGGGGCATATCCCGGAACCGGCGCGTGGCGTGCTGGCGCCGCTGGATGAAGCCAGGGCGACCAATCTCAGGGCGCACCTGGTGCAACGCCTGCAGCGCTGAACGGCTGTCGCCTCGCGGCGGCTGGGCTCGCGCCGTGCCGTCAGCGCAAGCCGTCGGGAATCAGTGCCCGCCGCCAGCGGCCAGCTTGTCCAGGTCGATCCCCTGCTTCCTGAGGATTGCCGGTGCGCGCGCTGCATAGAACGCCAGGTAGGCGAAGCAGGCGACGCCCACGATGAAGCTCATGTGGATGCTGGTGACATCGGCCAGCCAGCCCTGGAACAAGCTCACCACGCCGCCGCCCATGATCATCATGATCAGCAGGCTGCTGCCCTGGTTGGTGTTGCGGCCCAGGCCGGTGATGGCCAGGGCGAAGATGCACGGCCACATCGTGCTGCAGAACAGGCCGACGCTGACGAAGGCAACGATGCTGGCCCTGCCCGTGGTGGCCATGCCCAGCAGCAGCGCGGCGATGCCGCACAGCGAGAAGATCAGCAGCATGCGCGCCGGATTGCCGCGGCTGGCGAAGGTGGCCGCGATCATCAGCACGATCACCACCGCATAGCCGAAGAACTGCGTGACCTCGTGGCGGGCGATGGCGTTGACCGCGAGGAAGACGACAAAGGCCAGGTATGGCAGCAACACGGTCAGCATGCGGCGTGCGGTCAGGCCAACCTCGAACGCGCCAGCGGCGCCGGCCCAGCGCCCGATCATCAGGCTGGCCCAGTACAGCGACACGTAGGGCGCAAGCTGTGAGGTCGGGATGCCGAGATCCTCTTCCAGGTAGGCGGGCAGGTTGGCGATGGTCGAGACCTCGACGCCGACGTAGACGAAGATCGCGATCATGCCCAGCACCAGCTGCGGGTAGGCGAAGGCGGACTTCTTGTGCACCAGATGGCTCGGGTCTTCGGCCTCGTCGCGCGCGACCTCATCCAGGTCGATGCGGTTGGGCACGGATGAGAACTTGAGGAAGACCGCGACCAGCACGAAGGCGGCGCCCAGCACCAGATAGGGAATCTTGACGCTCTCGATGCTGGCCTCGGTGCCGCCGCTGAGCACGCCGCCGAAGATCGCGAAACTCACCAGCAGCGGCCCGATCGTGGTGCCGAAGTTGTTGACGCCGCCGGCCAGGGTCAGTCGCTGCGCGCCGGTGGCCGGGTTGCCCATCACGATCGCCAAGGGGTTGGCGGCGATCTGCTGCAGCGAGAAGCCCAGCCCCACGATGAACAGGCCCGACAGCATCAGCCCGAACGAGGCTGCATTGGCCGCCGGATAGAACAGCAGCGAGCCTGCGGCCGAGATCAGCAGGCCCAGGCAGATTCCGTTCTTGTAGCCGATCCGGTTGAGCAGATCGCCGCCGGTGGCCCACGATGTGGCGAAGTAGATGATCGAGCCGACCGTATACGCGACATAGAACGCGAACGCCACGTACATGCTCTGCAGCTGCGTGAGATGAAACGCGTTCTTGAAGACCGGGATCAGGATGTCGTTGCTGGCGGCAACGAAGCCCCAGAAGAAGAACACGGTGACGAGCACGCCGAACTGCGACCAGCGGGTCTGTTGGGTGGCCATGGGTCCTGCCGTTGCGAGTTGAGGTCGGGAAAGTAAAAGGGCGGCGGCCGAATTTCCCCATCCGGCCGCCGCCATGTCCCCAAATGCCGTCGCCGCGGTGCGCCTCTCCTCGCACCGCCGCGCCTGACACAGGCGACGCAACGCTTGTACGGACTCGTGACAACGTTGTCAAATGTTTCCGCCGGATCGACCAGGGATCCATCGCAACGTTTTGATTCCGCGAGCATTTGGATGCGCTGCAGCATGACACCGTGCAGCGGCTACAGTGACTGCCTGAAGTCGATCGCGCAGCGCGCTTGGCAGCCTCCCGCGACACCTTTAATCTCCGCGCTCCCTCCCCCGCCAGAGCGCCGATGTCGTCCACTGCCAGCCCCACCCCGCGCCTGTCCCCGCTCGCCTGGGTGATCTTCGGATCGCGCTGGCTGCAGCTGCCGCTGTATCTCGGCCTGATCGTGGCGCAGTGCGTGTACGTGTTCCTGTTCGTCAAGGAACTGCTGCATCTGGTGCAGGACGCCAATGCCCTGACCGAGCAGGGCATCATGCTGCTGGTGCTGGGGCTGATCGACGTGGTGATGATCTCCAACCTGCTGGTGATGGTGATCGTCGGCGGCTACGAGACCTTCGTGTCGCGCCTGGGCCTGCACAACCACCCCGACCAGCCGGAGTGGTTGAGCCACGTCAACGCCAGCGTACTCAAGGTGAAGCTGGCGATGGCGATCATCGGCATCTCCTCGATCCACCTGCTCAAGACCTTCATCGCCGCCGGCGAAGTGGGCGCGCCGCTGTGCGGATCGCTCGAGTACATCACCGCACTCGGTGCGCATGCGCAGGCGGTCGCCAACGGCCTTGTCCTGGCGGCGCCCGCATGCACCAAGGTCACCACGGCCGGGGTGATGTGGCAGTCGATCATCCACGGCGCCTTCATCCTGTCGGCCATCGGCATCGCCTACACCGACAAGCTGATGACCGGCAGCACCGCCAAGCGCGAACACGCGACCGGACACTGATCCCGATACACCCCGCTCTCGTGTAGGAGCGGCTTCAGCCGCGATAGGTAGGGACCGACCCCGAGGCCGCGTCTCCACGCCGCCACCGCCGCACCAAGGCCTGCAGCCAGCCGCGATGCGGCGAAAAACCGCATCATCTCCGCGCATCCCGGCACTGCAGGCGGTGGTTGCGCGGGCAACGACTGCGCTGTCATGCGGCCCGTGGCGGCTTGCTGCACCGCACGGTGACACCCCGCGTAACGATATGTTATCAAGTCGGCGCGCGTGTGTTAGCGCTAACAAGAATAAGAACGGGAAAACATGCAGGGAAGCGCCACCTCCCGCGCAACACGGCCGGTAGTCCGACAGGGGGACGGCGGGCGGGATAGGAGTCGATCGAGGTCTGTTGAAAAGCGCGTGGGCCCCAGGTCCCGTGCAGCCCGGAGGAAGGGCGCAACGCCGAAACACCTACTGAAGTCATGAATCTACGGGGAGGGCAGTCGAATGAGGGTGAACAGGATCCTGGAAGTTCCGCACTGGCGCGGCCAACAGGCCGCCGTGTGCAGCGACGCGCTTTTCTTCGCTCTAATCCAGTGCTGAGGACATATTCCATGAGCAACAAGAAGTTGAAAGGGTTGAAGTCAAAGGCAATGTTCACCTTCGTCGGTGGCGTGCTGATCATCAACCCGGTATTCGCGCAGGATCCGGCACAGCCCGAACCCGTCGCGCAGCAGACCCAGGCCGCGGCCCAGGACGCGTCGACGCTCGATACAGTCGTGGTCACGGGGCTGCGCAACAGCCTCGAAAACTCGATGAACATCAAGCGCGACAACAGCGGTATCGTCGACGCGATCAGCGCCGAGGACATCGGCAAGTTCCCCGACACCAACCTCGCCGAGTCGCTGCAGCGCATCACCGGCATCTCGATCGAGCGCCGCGACGGCGAAGGCGCCCAGGTCACCGCGCGTGGCTTCGGCCCGGGTTACAACCTGGTCACCCTCAACGGTCGCCAGATCCCGGGTGCCGACGGTTTCGGCAGCGGCGGCCTTGAGATCGGCGGCGTCGGTTCCGGTTCCCGTGGCTTCAACTTCGCCCAGCTGGCCTCCGAGGCCGTCAGCGGCGTGACCGTGTACAAGACTGGCCGTGCTTCCCAGCCCAGCGGCGGCATCGGCGCCACGATCGACATCCTGACCTCGCGTCCGTTCAACCACCCCGGTGGCGAAATCATCGCCAGCGGCGGAATCAAGGCGATGTCCGACGAGTCGCAGATCCTCGACAGCGACATCACCCCGGAAGTCTCGGGTATCTTCAGCTACGCCAACCCGGACAAGACCTGGGGCGTGAGCGTGAATGCCAGCCACCAGAAGCGTCACGGCGGCTCGGTCCAGGCCACCCAGAACACTTGGAACGTGGCCCGCTGGACCGGTTCGGACAGCCGCTTCCGCCCGGACGCGGTGGTCGAGAACGCGCCGGCGATCGGCCAGCTGTACTCCATGCCGAACGACGTGCGTTACGCGTACCAGGACTTCGAGCGCGAGCGCCTCAACGCGCAGGCGGTGCTGCAGTTCGCCCCGACCGACGCGGTGGTCTTCACCCTGGACTACACCCACTCGAGCAACGAGATCGCCCAGAATCGTGGCGAGCAGACCCTGTGGCTGCAGAACAACCTGACCCACGTGACCTTCGACGGCAACCCGGATGTGGCCACCCCGTCCTACATCCGCGACCTGGCGGGCGGCGGCAAGGACTTCGGCTTCGAGCAGCAGCGCGACGAGCAGAAGTCCGAGCTCGACTCGATCGGCCTGAACATGAAGTGGGCCCTCACCGATAGCTTCACGCTGAGCGTCGACGCCCACAACACCAAGAACAGCAGCCGTCCGAACGACCCGATCACCGGGGGCAG
Organism: Luteimonas sp. A482; assembly: GCF_054072655.1. Lineage (NCBI taxonomy): Bacteria > Pseudomonadati > Pseudomonadota > Gammaproteobacteria > Lysobacterales > Lysobacteraceae > Luteimonas > Luteimonas sp. A482. The sequence goes on along the minus strand of NZ_JBSVRO010000003.1, from coordinate 52,088 downwards.
CTCCACGGCGTTCAGCTTCGGCGGCTTCGCCCCGGATCCGAGCACCAACAACTGGACCCAGGAATACGAGTTCGGCAGCGGCCTGCCGATCGCGTGGAACACGCTGTATCCGACCACCGCGGACGCGCTGGCCGACACCAATGGCGTGGTCAACCCGGACTTCCCCCCGGAGCAGTTCGGCAGCCAGATCATGCGCATCTGGTCGACCCGGCAGGACAGCGAGGTCATGCAGGGCCGCGTCGACGGTGAGTTCGCGTTCGACAACGGTCGCTTCCTGTTCGGCGTCGACACCAGCGATACCAAGATGCGGCGCCTGAACGTCGACGGCCATACGCACCTGATGACCCTGGGTGACTGGGGCTCGACCGACCGCGGCCAGATCGCCGACATCGCTTCGCTGCTGAACCCGTTCAGCATCACCGACCAGTTCAACGACTTCAACGTCGGCCAAGCTGACTCGAACGTGTGGATCGGCAACGCCAGCGAGATGGCCCAGTGGGCCGAAGGCCTTTGCGCCGCCGGTACCGCGCCCGCGGCGTGGGCGGCGAACAACCGTTGCGACAACATCTCATCCCAGGTCCGTGACAGGTATGACGCTGACAACCAGGTCCGGGAGAAGACTCAGTCGGTGTACGTCCAGTGGGAGCAGGACGGCATGCTTGGCGACTTCCCGACCTACACGGTTGCCGGCCTGCGTTACGAGAAGACCGACCTGACATCGACTTCGGTCATCCAGGTGCCGGGGAGCATGGCGTGGCTGTCGAACAACGACTTCCAGGTGCGGACCTCGCCTGAATCCCAGCCGTTCAGCGAGACCAACAGCTACAGCTACCTGTTGCCGAACCTCGACTTCAGCATCGACTTCACTTCCGACCTCAAGGGCCGTGCGTCGTTCAGCAAGACGATCGCCCGCGCCCCGTACGGCAACCTGTATGCCGGCCCGACCGCAGGTGGCCCGAGCGGTTCGACCCTCTTCGGCGAGCAGTTCCGTGCCACGGGCAACGCCCAGAACCCGTCGCTGCTGCCGCTCGAGTCCGACAACCTCGACCTCGGCGTGGAGTGGTACTTCGCTCCGTCCAGCTTCATCGGCGTGACGTACTGGAACAAGCGCGTCACCAACTTCATCGGCAACACCGTGGTACGCGAGAACCTGTACGACCTGCTCGACCCGACCACCGGCGCGGACGCGCAGGCGGCCAATGCGTTCCTGGCCAGCCCGGCATGTGCTGCGCAGGTGACTGCGGCGGGTGGCGACCCTGCCGAGGGCTGCAACCAGAATTACACCACCCTGTTCGCTGCCACCGCGCTGCTCCGTTACGCCGGCGAGACCGGCGGCCTGGCGGCGTACGACGGTTCCGGCCCGCAGTCGCTCGCGCTTGAGGCCCAGTACGACATCATCGGCGATGCCGCCCTTGGCGACCCGCTGTACATGTTCGACGTCAATCGCCCTGTCAACCAGCGTGCGGCCAAGCTGCGCGGCTGGGAAATTGGCGGCCAGTACTTCTTCGGTGACACTGGCTTCGGCATGCAGGCCAACTACACCGTTGTGAAGGGTGACGTGGGCGTGGACCGTGCCGCTGATCCGGGTACGGACGTGTTTGCCCTGACCGGTCTGAGCGACACCGCCAACGCCGTGCTGATGTACGAGAAGTACGGCTGGTCGGCGCGTGTGGCCTGGAACTGGCGTGACGAGTACCTGCTGGCTGCCAACCAGAACGGCAACAACCGCAACCCGTACTTCGTCGAGGAGTACGAGCAGATCGACCTGAGCGTGAGCTACCAGCTGACCGACCAACTGACGGTTGCGGCTGAAGCGATCAACGTTACCGGCGAAGACACCCGCTGGAGCGCGCGTTCGCATAACCAGTTCGTGCGCGTGGTCGACCAGTCCCCGCGTTACATGGTGGGTCTGCGTTACGTGTTCTGACCGCAACAGTGATGTAGCAAGTTCCATGGAAAGGCAGGGACCGTCGCTTCGGCGACGGTCCCTTTTTTCTCTGCCCTGCTGCAGGCCGCGCGCCGCTTGCGGGCGATACCCGGTTGCCGATATGGTCCTCGGGGGGAAGCACTGCTTCCGGGAAGGGACCCCTGCGGTCCGAAGGACAAGTTGGAGCCTAAATGGCCCGTTACGAACTGCTCAACAACGTCGCGCACAGCCACCTGCGCGTGTCAGCGCGTTTCAGCGCCGATTACGGCGATGACGTCGGCATGGTCGAGGCATTCCCGACCGAGTTCGCCGAGATTCAGCGCGAATACCCGATTTTCTTCCGCAAGGATTCCGACGGTTCGTTCCATGCCGTTGCACTGCTCGGCTTCGGGCCGAACGAGAACCTGTACCTACGTGATGACGCATGGCAGGCCAACTACCTGCCGGCGGTGATCGCGCGTGGTCCGTTCCTGATCGGCTTCCAGGAGCAGATGGTCGACGGCGAACTGCGCAACGAGCCGGTGCTGCACGTCGACCTGGAACATCCGCGCGTGCGCGATGGCCACGGCCACCCGGTGTTCGCGCCGCAAGGCGGCCATAGCCCGTACCTTGAGAAGGTGATGCGGGTGCTGCGCGGGCTGCATGCCGGCGCCGGCGCGGCCAAGACCATGTACGCAGAGCTGGAGCGCCTGGAGCTGATCCAGCCGGTGCAGCTGGACGTGCGTTTCGACGACGACAGCCAGATCAACCTCGAAGGCCTGTACGGCATCGACCGCGAGCGCCTGGCCGCGCTGGACGCCACCCAGCTGCACCAGCTGCACAGCGCCGGCTGGCTGGAAGGCGTCTACCTGCTGGTGTCCTCGCTGCACAACATGCAACGGCTGGTCGCCGAGAAGCAGAGCAGGCTGCACGCACAGGCAGCGGGCCGGGCGGCCTGAGCATGTTTGACCGGCTGCCAAAGGTGCGTGTCCTGGAGGGTTTCAGCGCCGGGACCTTGCCGGTCGATCGCCTCATTGCCGAGAATCTGCCCACCGTGCTTCCGGGCGTGGCTCGCCAGTGGAGCCTGGTGCAGGCCGGGCTGGAGTCGCCGCGCACGGCGATGGAACAGCTGCGTGCCAGCTACAACGGGTGCCCGGTGCAGTACAGCTGGGGCGAGCCGGCCACCAGCGGCCGACCGTTCTACAACGATGATTTCACCGCACTGAACTGCCAGGTGCGTCGTGGCACCCTGGACCAGGTGCTGGACGAGCTGGCCTCGCATCTGGACGACCCGGCGCCGCCCACCTACTACGTGGCCTCGCTGCTGGTCGACTCCTCCTTGCCGACCCTGCGCCAGCACAACGACCTGGGTCTGGAGCAGCAGGGGGTTCAGGCGCCGCCCAGCATCTGGATCGGCAACCGGGTGACCGCGTCCTGCCATTACGACGCGCCGAACAACATCGCCTGTTGTGCTGTCGGCCGTCGCCGCTTCACCGTGTTCCCTCCCGAGCAGGTGCACAACCTGTACCCGGGCCCGCTGCAGCCCACGCCCGGCGGCCAGGCAGTGAGCGTGGTGGATTTCGATGCCCCGGACCTGGAGCGCTTCCCGCGCTTCGCCGCGGCGATGGAGGCCGGCCAGACCGTCGTGCTGCAGCCTGGTGACGCGATCTTCATTCCCAGCCTGTGGTGGCACCACGTGAAGGGGCTGGATCCGTTCACCGTGCTGGTCAACTACTGGTGGAGCAGCATGCCGGAGTGGATCCCCACGCCGATGCATGCGCTCAACATGGCGCTGTGGTCCATCCGCGACCGCCCCGAGCACGAGAAGCGCGCTTGGCGGGAACTGTTCGAGTACTACGTGTTCGGCCCGGCCGGGCTGGCCGGCGCGCACCTGCCCGAGCAGGGCCGCGGCGAGCTGGGCCCGTTCGACGAAACCGCCGCCCGGCGCATGCGCGCGGCGTTGCTGTCCAGACTCAACCGCTGACCGCCTGCGGGCAGCGGATTCCGGCGCCGCGCTGGTGCGACGTCGTTACTTCGCCAGCCGCCTTCGCGGCGGGCCCTTGAATGGAGGGGATACCTTGGAAAAGAACCGGATCCGCAAGGTGGTCATCGCCGGTGGCGGCACCGCGGGCTGGGTGACGGCGTGCGCACTGACCCACCAGTTCCGCGACCTGCTTGACGTCACCCTGGTCGAGTCCGAGGAGATCGGCACCGTCGGCGTGGGCGAGTCCACGATCCCGACCATCCGCACCTTCCACAAGCTGCTGCAGATCGACGAGCGCGAATTCCTCACCGCCGTGGCCGGCAGCTTCAAGCTGTCGATCTCGTTCGAGAACTGGATCCGTCCGGGTTCGCACTACTTCCATCCGTTCGGCACCACCGGTGTGAACACCTGGTCTTGCGACTTCCACCAGTTCTGGCTGGAAAGTCGCCGCCGCGGCATGCAGAGCGATCTGGGCGACTACTGCCTGGAGACCGCCGCCGCACGCCAGGACCGCTTCGCCCTGTTCAATACCGGCCAGAGCACCCAGCAGTGGTCGATGCGCTGGACCCAGGCGGCCGCGATGGAGCGTAAAGATGTGAGCTATGCCTACCACTTCGACGCCGGGCTGTATGCCGCGTTCATGCGCATCAAGTGCGAGGGCAGCGGGCTCAAGCGGGTCGAGGGCAGGATCGCCCAGGTGCGCCAGGACCCGGACAGCGGCTTCGTGCAGGCGCTGGTGCTGGAGGACGGGCAGGTCATCGAAGGCGACCTGTTCATCGACTGCACCGGCGCGCGCGCGGTGCTGAGCGAGCAGGCGCTGCACACCGGCTACGAGGACTGGAACCACTGGCTGCCAAGCAACCGCGCGGTGGCGCTGCAGACCGAAGCCGATGGACCGGCGGTGCCGTACACGCGCGCGATCGCGCACGAGGCCGGCTGGCACTGGAAGATCTCGCTCCAGCACCGGATCGGGTGTGGCATCGTGTTTTCCGATGCGCACATGTCCGACGACGAGGCGACCGCCAAGCTGCTTGCCGAGAACCCGGCCAAGCCGCTGCGCGACCCGTGGATCATCCCGTTCCGCACCGGACGCCGGCGCAAGGCTTGGAACAAGAACGTGATCGCGCTCGGACTGGCGAGCGGCTTCATCGAGCCGCTGGAGTCCACCAGCATCCACCTGACCCTGAGCGCGGTGACCCGGCTGGTGCAGTTCTTCCCGTTCGAGGGGATCAGCCAGGCGGCGGTGGACCGCTACAACCAGGTCAGCCGCCAGGAGCTGGAGCACGTTCGCGACTTCGTCGTGCTGCATTACCACCTCAACCAGCGCGACGAGCCCCTGTGGAAGCAGTGCCGCGAAATGGAGCTGCCGCCGGGCTTGGCCGAGCGCATCCAGGTGTTCCGCGAGACCGGCTACGCGTGGCAGGGGGAGGACGAGCTGTTCCGCCTCGATTCCTGGACCCACTGCATGCTCGGCCAGGGCGTGGTGCCCCAGAACCACCACCCGCTGACCCGCGCGCTGTCGGATGCCGATCTCAAGCGCCTGCTCGAGGGCGTGCGCAAGCCGATCGATGGCGCGGTAGCAGCCATGCCCAGCCACCAGCAGTTTCTCGACAGCTACTGCAAGGCGCCGGCCTCGGCCTGGGAACAGATGTACGCACGCGCCCGGCAGCATGAGCGGGTGACCGGCAAGGTCGCGGGCGTCGGCGGAGACCTGACCAGGTGACGCGCAGGTGCTGATCCAGGCGCACCCCGGACTGCGCCTTCAGGTACGGCGGATCGGCGCGGAAGAGGCGCCGCTGCTGGTCATCGACCAGGCGGTGGCCGACCCCGATCGCCTGGTGCGCAAGGCGGCGCGCGGGCATTTCGCGCCGCACGGGGCGATGTTTCCCGGCGTGCGGATCCGCGCGCCGATTTCCTATGAAGTGTTCCTGGAGCAGCTGATCCGGCCGCTGTTGGCCGAACACTTCGGGCTGCCGGCGCAGGGACGGTTCGCGTTTCCGACCTGCCATTATTCGCTGGTGACGCTGCCGCCGCAGCGGCTGAGCTTCCTGCAGCAGATCCCGCACATCGATTCGGTGCAGGCCAATGGCCTGGCCACGGTCCACTATCTGTTCCGCGGCGACTGGGGAGGCACCGCCTTCTACCGTCACCGCGCCACCGGCTTCGAGTCCGTGGACGCCTCGCGGCATCAGGCCTACTACCAGACCCTGCAGGAAGAGAGCCGGCGCGAAGACGCGACCGGCATGGGGTATATCAACGGGGATTCCACCTTGTTCGAACAGATCGGCAGCGTCGAGGGCGTCTACAACCGCATCGTGGTCTACCGGCGCAACGTGCTGCATTCGGGCAACATCGACAGCACCCGCGTTCCGCCGGCGGACGTCCATGCCGGACGCCTGTCGATCAACAGCTTCATCGACGTCCTGGAGCCGTCGCAGTGAGCCGGGCTGCTGCCGACGTGGGTCCGGGCCGGTCCTGCCGAATCGTCGCCTGCCGCGCGCAGGTGTCGGCGTGAGCCCGATGCTGCTGCTCCTGCTGCAACTGGTGCTGGTGCTCGCCGCAGCCAAGCTCTGCGGCGCCGTGCTGCGCCATTTCGGCCAGCCGCCGGTGATCGGCGAGATGGCCGCGGGCCTGGTGCTGGGGCCGCTGGTGTTCGGGGCGTGGGCACCGCAGGTGCATGCGGCCGTATTCCCGGCCGCGTCTCTGCCGATGCTCGCGGGCCTGGGCACGCTGGGCGTGAGCCTGTTCATGTTCATCGTCGGCGCCGAGCTGCGCGCGCCCGAGGGCAGCGCCAGGCAGGTGCGTGCCGCGATCTCGATCGGCGGGTTCGGCATCGTGCTCCCGTTCGCGCTTGGGCTGGCGATCGCGCCGTCGCTGTATCGCGCGTTCGCACCCGATGGCGTCGGCTACTGGCCGTTCGCGATGTTCATCGCTGCAGCGATCTCGGTCACCGCATTCCCGGTGCTGGCGCGCATCCTCAAGGACCGCGGCCTGACCCGCTCCACGCCGGGCCGGCTCGCGCTGGCCGCTGGACTGGTCAACGACGGCGTCGTGTGGATCTTCCTGGCCGCGGTGCTGGCCCTGGCCGGCGGCGGCTCGGCAGGCGGGGTCGCGTTGACGGTCGCAGGCGCGGTCGCCCTGGTAGTGGTGACCTTCGGGCTGCTCAAGCCGGTGTATGCCCGCCTCCTGCGCCCGGCCACGCTCGACGGCGAGCCGCGCGCATCCGCGCTCACGCCGGTGCTGCTGGGGCTGCTGGCCTGCGCCGCGTTCGCCGAATGGATCGGCCTGCACGCCATCTTCGGCGCCTTCCTGTTCGGCACCTGCCTGCCGCGCGACGACCGCCTGCTGCACTGGTTCGCCAGGCGCATCGAGCCGCTGGCGATCGGGCTGCTGATGCCGGTGATGTTCGTGGTGGCCGGGCAGGGCGCGACGCCCGATGCGTTTGGCAGCGCCGGCATCGGCGCGTTCGGCCTGATCCTGCTGGTGGCCATCGCCGGCAAGGTCGTGGGCTGCGCGGCGGGCGCGCGGCTGAACGGCTACGGCTGGCGCGACAGCCTGGCGGTCGGGTCGCTGATGAACGCGCGCGGCCTGATGGAGCTGATCGTGATCAAGATCGGCTACGACGCCGGCCTGATCGGGCCGGCGCTGTTCACCATGCTGTTCGCCGTCACCCTGGTGACCACGGTGATGGCCTCGCCGCTGGTGCGTCTGCTCTACCGCGGCCAGCACGCGGAGGCGGCCGATGCGGGGGCCGAACGGGCCTCCTGAGATACGCACGGCCGGCCGGGGTTCCCGGGGCTGCGACAGCGGTCGCCTAGAATGGGCGCATGGATGTTTCCCACCTGCTTGATGGGCTGAACCCGGCCCAGCGCGAAGCCGTGTCCGCACCGGCCGGCCATTACCTGGTCCTGGCCGGCGCCGGCAGCGGCAAGACCCGTGTGCTGACCCACCGCATCGCCTGGCTGCACGAGGTGGTCGGGGTGCCGCTGCACGGCATCTTCTCGGTCACCTTCACCAACAAGGCCGCGGCCGAAATGCGCCACCGCATCGACGCGCAGCTGCGCAACGGCGCGCGCGGCCTGTGGATCGGCACCTTCCACGGCCTCGCCCATCGCCTGCTGCGGCTGCACTGGCAGGACGCCAGGCTGCCCGAAGGCTTCCAGATCCTGGATTCGGACGACCAGCTGCGCCTGGTCAAGCGGGTTGTGCAGCAGCTGGAGTTCGACGAGGCGCGCTTCCCGCCGCGGCAGATCGCGTGGTGGATCAACGCGCAGAAGGACGAGGGCCGCCGGCCGCAGAACATCCAGTCGGGCGGCGACGAGTGGTCGGAGGTGATGCTCAAGAGCTACGCGCTCTACCAGGAGCGCTGCGACCGCGCCGGGCTGCTGGATTTCGCCGAGATCCTGCTGCGCGCGCACGAGCTGCTGCGCGATACGCCGGCGCTGCTGGCGCACTACCGGCAGCGCTTCGGGCAACTGCTGGTGGACGAGTTCCAGGACACCAACGCCATCCAGTACGGCTTCGTGCGGCTGCTGGCCGGCGAGCAGGGACAGGTGTTCGTGGTCGGCGACGACGACCAGTCGATCTACGGCTGGCGCGGCGCCAAGGTCGAGAACATGCAGCGCTTCCTGCGCGATTATCCCGGCGCGCAGACCATCCGCCTTGAGCAGAACTATCGCTCCAGCGCCAACATCCTGGGCGCGGCCAACGCGGTGATCGCGCACAACCCCGAGCGGTTGGGCAAGCAGCTGTGGACCGACAGCGGCGAAGGCGAGCCGATCGACCTGTACTCGGCCTACAACGAGATCGACGAGGCGCGCTTCGTGGTCGAGCGCATCGGCCAGTGGGTGCAGGGCGGCGGCAGCCACGGCGACTGCGCGATCCTCTACCGCAGCAACGCGCAGTCGCGCGCGTTCGAGGAAACGCTGCTCGCCGAACAGGTGCCCTACCGCGTGTACGGCGGCGTGCGCTTCTTCGAGCGCGCCGAGGTCAAGGACACGCTGGCCTACCTGCGGCTGGTCGCCAATCGCGCCGATGACGCGGCGTTCGAGCGCGCGGTGAACACGCCCACGCGTGGCATCGGCGAGCGCACCCTGGACGAAGTGCGGCGGCAGGCGCGCGCCGGCGGCATCACGCTGTGGGAGGCATCGCTGCGCGTGCAGCAGGGCGCCGCGCTGCAGGCGCGCGCGCGCAACGCGCTGGCCGGCTTCCACACGCTGGTCGACGCGCTTGAGGGCGAAGCGGCGGAACTGCCGCTCAAGGACAAGATCGACCACGTGCTGCTGCGCTCGGGCCTGCGCGTGCACTACACCAACGAATCCAAGGGCGCGGCCGATTCGCGCGTGGACAACCTCGACGAGCTGGTGTCGGTGGCCTCGCGCTTTGTCAGGGGCGACGAGGACGATGCGGCGCAGCTCAGCGAACTGGTGGCCTTCCTCGCCTACGCCTCGCTCGAGGCCGGCGAAGGCCAGGCCCAGGCGGGCGAGGACGGGGTGCAGCTGATGACCCTGCACAGCGCCAAGGGTCTGGAGTTCCCGCTGGTGTTCCTGGCCGGAATGGAGGAAGGCCTGTTTCCGAACGCGCGCTCGATCGAGGAGAGCGGGCGCCTGGAGGAGGAGCGCCGGCTGGCCTACGTGGGCATCACCCGCGCGCGCCAGAAGCTGGTGCTCAGCTACGCCGAGTCGCGACGCCTGCACGGCCAGGACATGTACGGCATGCCTTCGCGCTTCCTGCGCGAGATTCCCGCAACGCTGCTGCACGAGGTGCGTCCGCGCGTGCAGGTCTCGCGCCCGGCGTTCACGCCGCAGCCGCGCCGCGACTGGGGCCATGCCTCGCTCGACCAGTCACCGGGACTGCGACTTGGCCAGAACGTGGTGCACGCCAAATTCGGCAGTGGCGTGGTCACCGACCTCGAAGGAGGCGGCGCGCATGCGCGCGTGCAGGTGAACTTCGATGACGCCGGATCGAAGTGGCTGGTGCTGGCGTACGCCAACCTGACGCCGGGGTAGCGGCGCAGCGGCGATGCCCTTACTTGCGGATCGGGAAGCCCGGCGATTCATCCAGGCTGCCGTCCGCGCGCAGCACCGCGTAACGCTCGCCGTAACGGTCGATGACCACCGGGATCGGGTCCTCGAACATCGGCCGACGCACGAACTCCAGCGTCCAGTGAAAGTGCTCGAGGGTCTCCAGCGCCTGCAGCTGTGCAGCCGTCAGGCCCTCGCGCAGCGCGCGCGCATCTTCCTGCCGCTGGCGTCGCTCACGTCCGTACATGTCGACAAGTGTTGCGGCGCAGCCCTGCACGACATGTGAAAACCTGCATCCCGGGCTGGTTGGGCAGCTGTCGCGGCGCGGGCATGCAGCGCTTACGCGGCGTGATGCATCATCATGGCCTGACCACGAGGCAAGGAGCATTCGATGCAGCTGGGCATGATCGGACTGGGCCGGATGGGCGCGAACATGGCGCGGCGCCTGCAGCGCGATGGGCATGAGGTCGCTGGATTCGATCCATCGGCGGACGCGCGCGCAGCGCTGGCGGCGGATGGCATCGCCACCGAAACGACGCTCGACGGACTGGCCGAGCGCAGCGGCACCCCGCGCGCGCTGTGGATGATGGTGCCCGCCGGCGCGGTGGTCGACGCCACGATCGAGGCGCTGCGTCCGCTGCTGTCGCCGGGCGATGTGCTGGTCGACGGCGGCAATTCCTTCTACCGCGACAGCCAGCGCCGCGCGCAGGCCCTGCGCGAGGCGGGCATCGCCTATGTCGACGTCGGCACCAGCGGCGGCGTGTGGGGGCTAGACGAGGGCTACAGCCTGATGGTCGGCGGCGACGCCGATGCCGCCGCCGCGCTCACGCCCTTGTTCCGCTCGCTGGCGCCCGCGCCCGAGCGCGGCTGGGCCCACGTCGGCCCGGACGGCGCCGGCCACTACGCGAAGATGATCCACAACGGCATCGAGTACGGAATGATGCAGGCCTATGCCGAGGGCTTCGCGATCCTGGAGCGTCGGCCCGATCTGATCCCCGACATCGCCGGCCTGGCCGAATTGTGGCGGCACGGCAGCGTGGTGCGCTCGTGGCTGCTCGACATCACCGCGGCGGCGCTGGCGGACAATCCGACGCTGGAAGGCATCGCGCCCTGGGTGCCCGATTCGGGCGAGGGACGCTGGACGGTCGCCGAGGCGATCGAACTGGATGTGGCCGCTCCGGTCATCACCCAGTCGCTGATCGAACGCCTGCGCTCGCGCCAGGACAATGCCTACGCCGACCGGATGCTGGCGGCGATGCGCGCGGGCTTTGGCGGACATGGCGTAAAGCCGGGCTGAGTGCGGCCGGCAAGCCGGGCTTGCTCCGGATCAATGCATGCAGGGGCCGGGCGTGGTTCCATGCAGCGTCCACGACAGCGGAGGTGTTCTTCGATGTACAGGCATATCCTGATCGCGAGCGATGGCTCTGAGCTGGCCGGCAAGGGCCTCGACGCCGGCCTCGCGCTGGCCGCGGCGCTGCAGGCCCGGGCGACCCTGGTGACGGTGTCCGATCCCTGGCAGGCGATGATGGCAGCCGAGCCATCGGGAATGGCGCTGGGCGCCGAGCTGCGCGAGGAACGGCGCCGGGAAAAGCAGGCGCAGGCGCAGTCGGTCATCGATGACGCACGGGCGCGGGCGACGCACAGCGGCGTGGCCCTGGACACCGTCTACGTGCCCGAACGCCTGGCCGACGAGGCCATCCTGGAAACCGCCGCCAGCTGTGGCGCGGACCTGATCGTGATGGCTTCGCACGGCCACCGTGGGCTGCGCAAACTGCTGCTGGGCAGCCAGACCCAGTCGGTCGTCAGCCGCGGGCACCTGCCGGTGCTCGTGGTGCGCTGAGCGCGTCGCTCAATTGAATGCGATCGCGCGGCCACCGGCAGCGCTTTCGCATCCGGCCTCGAGCACGCGCATCACCGCCAGCGCCTGTTCGATCGCCACCGGCGGCGGGCCACGCCCGAGCACGGCATCGCGCATAGCGGCGTAGCAGGCGCGATAGTCGCCGGGCGGTCCGTGAAACACGCGCTCCAGCGCGCGACCATCCCCGTCGATCGTGGTCAGCAGGCCGGGCTGTTCATCGAGGCCCCAGTCCGGGCCGTCGGGTGCGATGCCATCGCGCAGCGCGGCTTCCTGCGGGTCGAGCCCGTGCTTGATGAAACTGCCGCGCGTGCCGTGCACAGCCAGGCGCAGGCCGCTTGCCGGCACCAGCACGCCCGCATGCAGGACCGCGCGCAAGCGCGGGTAGCGCAACACAACATGGAAGAAATCGTCGACCACCGCGCCCTCGCGCTGCACGGCGATATCCGCCTGCACCGACAGCGGCGGGCCAAACAGCTGCAGCACCTGGTCGACCAGGTGCGGCCCCAGGTCGAACCACAGTCCGGCGCCGGGACCGGCGCGCTCACGCCAGCGGTCGGGCACCTGCGGCCGGAACCGGTCGAAGTGCGAATGCAGCTCGGCCACTTCGCCCAGCGCGCCGGAGTCCAGCAGTCCGCGCAGGGCGAGGAAATCCGCGTCCCAGCGCCGGTTCTGGAACACGCTGGCGATGCGCCCGGCGGCCCGCGCCGCGGCAGCAATCTGTCGCGCTTCCTCCAGGGTCGTGGCGAAGGGCTTGTCGACCAGCACGTGGCGACCGGCCTGCAGCGCCGCGATCGCCAGCGGCGCATGCACCGCATTGGGCGCGGCGATGACCACCAGATCGATGTCGGGCCGCGCGAACGCTGCTGCCGGATCCGCGACCACGTCGGCCTGCGGGAAATCCGCCTGTACGCGCGCAGCATCGCTCGACACCACGGTGTGCAGCCGCAGCCCTGGCGTATGCGCGACCAGCGGTGCGTGGAACACCCGCCCGGCGTAGCCGTAGCCGACCAATGCGACGTTCAACGGCGGGTTCATGCGTGCAGGCCTGGTGGCCGACTGCCCAGGCGCGCCCAGCTCACCAGCCGAACAGCTTGAAATAGGTCTGCGGCGAATCGTCGCCTTCGCGCGTGGACAGCACGCGTCCGTCGCGGACGTACAGCAGGTAGGTGGGCCCGCGCGAAGGCTGCACCTGGACCACGCGCAGATCGCCGTTGACGCGGTATTCGGTGATCACGTCGCCGTTGGCCTCGGTGCGCACGTTCTCTTCGGCGCCCGGCGGGATCTCGACCGTCGCAGGCGCAGTCGTGGCGCAGGCGCCCAGGGTCAGCAGCGCAGACAGGGCGAGGGGCAGGAGCAGGCGACTGGCGTGCATGGAGATCATCCGGCGTGGCTGGACGTTCATTATGCGCATGCCCGATCAAGGCGGGGCGAGCGTGAAGACAGCGCCGGCCCGGGCGCGCCGCGTGGGATCCGGTCGACCGGGCCCGGCCCATGCCGCGCGTAGAATCAGTCCATGCCCAGACTCGTACTGATCGACGGTTCCTCCTATCTGTTCCGCGCCTTCCACGCGCTGCCGCCGCTGACCAATGGCGACGGTGAGCCGACCGGCGCGCTGTTCGGCGTGGTCAACATGCTGCGCGCCACGCTCAAGGAGAAGCCGGACTACGTCGCCTTCGTGGTCGACGCCAGCGGTCCGACCTTCCGCGAGGCGCTGTACCCGCTTTACAAGGCCAACCGTCCGCCGATGCCCGACGACCTGCGCACCCAGGTCGAGCCGATGTGCAGGATCGTCGAGGCGCTGGGATTCCCGATCCTGCGCGAGCCGGGCGTGGAAGCCGACGACGTGATCGGCACCCTGGCCGTGCAGGGCGCGGCGGACGGCATCGACGTCACCATCTCCACCAGCGACAAGGATTTCGCGCAGCTGGTGCGCGAGCCGGCGCCCGGCCAGGGCCTGGTCGAACTGGTCAACACCATGACCGGCAGTCGCCTGGACAGCGTCGAGGCGGTGATGGCGAAGTTCGGCGTGCGCCCGGACCAGATCGTCGACATGCTCGCGCTGATGGGCGACAGCGTCGACAACATTCCCGGCGTGCCCAAGTGCGGGCCCAAGACCGCCGCCAAGTGGCTGGCCGAGCACGGCACCCTCGACGCGGTGATCGCCGGCGCCGATGGCGTCAAGGGCAAGATCGGCGAGAGCCTGCGCGAGGCGCTGGGGCAGCTGCCGCTGAGCCGGCAGCTGGCCACGATCAAGCTCGACGTCGCGCTGGATGCCACGCCGCAGACGCTGGCCCTGCGCGAGCGCGACGTCGAGGCGCTGCGCGAGCTGTACGCGCGCTACGGCTTCAACCAGGCGCTCAGGGAACTCGACGGCGGCAGCGTCGCCGACGCCGCCGAGAAGGAGCCGGGACGGGCGCGCGGCAGCGGCCGCTATGCCGCGCCGGCCTCGCCGGACGAGCCGCTGCCCGATCCGGCGCTGGCGGCACCGGGCAGCTACGAGACGATCTTCGATGCCGGGCAGCTGGCGACCTGGATCGACGAACTGCGCCAGGCCGGCTGTTTCGCGCTCGACACCGAAACCGATTCGCTCGATCCGTTGCGGGCCAACCTGATCGGCATCAGCTTCGCTGCCGAGTCCGGGCGCGCGGCCTACCTGCCGCTGGGACACGACTATCCCGGCGTGCCGGCGCAGCTTGATCGCGGGGCCGCGCTCGAGGCGCTGCGCCCGCTGCTCGAGGACGCGCAGGTGCGCAAGATCGGGCAGCACGGCAAGTACGACCTGCACGTGTTCCGGCGCCACGGCATCGAGGTGCACGGCTACGCCGAGGACACGATGCTGCAGAGCTTCGTGCTCAACTCCAGCCAGCGCCACGACATGGATTCGCTGGCGCGACGCCTGCTCGGCTACGAGACCGTCCCCTACGAAGCGGTGGCCGGCAAGGGCGCGAAACAGATCCCGTTCAATGCGGTCGCGATCGACGACGCCACCGGCTATGCCGCCGAGGACGCCGACATCACCCTGCGCCTGCACGGTGAGCTGTCCTCGCGCCTGGCGCAGGTGCCTTCGTTGCAGTCGGTCTACCGCGACATCGAGATGCCGCTGGTGCAGGTGCTGGCGCGCATCGAGGCCAATGGCGTGATGATCGACGCGGATGAGCTGCGCCGGCAGACCGCCGACCTCTCGCGGCGGATGCTCACCGCCCAGCAGGCTGCCACCCAGATGGCCGGGCGCAGCTTCAACCTCGACTCGCCCAAGCAGCTGCAGGCATTGCTGTTCGACGAACTCGGACTGCCGGCGCTGGTGAAGACGCCCAAGGGCCAGCCCAGCACCAACGAGGAGGCGCTGGAGGCGATCGCCGACCAGCACGAGCTGCCGCGCGTGATCCTCGAATACCGCGGCCTGGCGAAACTGCGCAGCACCTACACCGAAAAGCTGCCGGAGATGATCAATCCCGGGACCGGCCGCCTGCACACCAGCTACCACCAGGCAGGCGCGGCCACCGGCCGCCTGGCCTCCAGCGATCCCAACCTGCAGAACATCCCGATCCGCACCGAGGACGGCCGCCGCATCCGCAAGGCCTTCATCGCCCCGCCGGGACGGCGCCTGGTCGCCTGCGACTATTCGCAGATCGAACTGCGGATCATGGCCCACCTGTCGGAGGACGCCGGCCTGCTCGAGGCCTTCGCGGCCGGCGCCGACATCCACCGCGCCACGGCCGCCGAGGTCTTCGGCCGCCGGCTGGAGGAGGTGACGACCAGCGAGCGGCGCGCGGCCAAGGCCATCAACTTCGGCCTGATGTACGGCATGGGCGCGTTCGGGCTGGCGCGCAACCTGGGCATCGGCCGCGGCGAGGCGCAGGAATACATCGCCACCTATTTCTCGCGTTATCCGGGCGTGCGCGATTTCATGGAGCGCACCCGCCAGCAGGCGCGCGAGCAGGGCTACGTCGAAACCGTGTTCGGCCGGCGTCTTTACCTGGAATACATCCAGCGCGGCAACCAGGCCCAGCGCGCCGGCGCCGAGCGCGCCGCGATCAACGCGCCGATGCAGGGAACGGCGGCCGACATCATCAAGCGCGCGATGATCGACATCGACGGCTGGCTGGCGGCCCAGGGCGGCGCGGCACAGATGATCCTGCAGGTGCACGACGAACTGGTATTCGAGGTCGACGAGGCCTTTGTCGACGTGCTCGTGGGCGAGGCTTCGGCGCGAATGGCGGCAGCAGCGGAACTGCGTGTTCCGCTGGTGGTGGACTCTGGCGTGGGCACCAACTGGGATCAGGCCCATTGATGCGGACCCGATCACGCTTTGCGCGTATCTCGGCATAAATCATGACTTTCGGCACGGATATTGTCCGGGAATCCACCGGGTAAACGGTGGCTGAATTATTCGGACGGCATAGCGTCTTCTTCACGAAGTCTCAATGTTGGAAGTGGTCATATAGGTCGCGACAGATGCAAGGTCTGTCGCTGATCTCCTCCCATTCCCCTGGGGAAGATCCGGAACGTAAGACTTCTCCCCGAGTCCCGTTCCCCGAGCCCCGCCGGCCCCCCCTGCCTGCGGGGCTTTTTTGTGGGTGTTCTCCGCATTGCGAAAGGATTGACGACGGTGGATCCGGGCCTCCGGTTGGGGTCGTTCCGAGCTGGGGGTTGCTCTTCGGCTCGGTCAGCCATCCATGGCTGACTCGCCGCCGCAGCGCATCCATGCGCTGCTTTGCGCAACCCCCAGCCCGGAACGACCATCGCCCAGTTGCTGTCGCGGCTTCGAAAGAAGCTCCCGCCGAAGCATCACAGCAGGAGCAGCAGCGAGCCGCGTCCTGGCGGCCGGGGGTCGCGGAAAGCAAAACATGGATGTTTTGCGCGCGAGTCAGGGCAGGGAAAGCGTGGATGGCTTGCGCGGCATGCCGCGCATCCACGCGAGCGCCCGGTATGCTTTGCCGGGCCGGACCGCGCAGCGGCCCTGACCGAGCGAAAAGCGATCCCCGGCCGACAGGGCGTGGCGTCCGTCCGAAGGCCGGACCCGGATGCAGGGCAGCGGCCGCCTCGCGGCGGCGCACTAGAATGGCGCAGCCGTGCGCAAGATCATCCACATCGACATGGACGCGTTCTACGCATCCGTGGAACAGCGCGACGATCCGTCGCTGCGCGGCCGCCCCGTGGTCGTGGCCTGGCGCGGCGCGCGTTCGGTGGTGTGCGCGGCTTCCTACGAAGCGCGGCGCTACGGCGTGCGCTCGGCGATGCCGGCCATGCGCGCCGAGCGGCTGTGCCCGGACGCGGTGTTCGTGCCGCCGGACTTCCCGCGCTACAAGGCGGCGTCGCGGCAGATCCGCGAGATCTTCCTGGAGCACACCGACCTGGTCGAACCGCTGTCGCTGGACGAGGCCTACCTCGACGTCACCGCGCCCAAGATCGCATCGCCCAGCGCCACCGCCACCGCGCAGGCGATTCGCGCGCGCATCCGCGAGGAAACGCGGCTCACGGCATCCGCGGGCGTCGCGCCCAACAAGTTCATCGCCAAGATCGCCTCGGACTGGAACAAGCCCGACGGCGTGTTCGTGGTCCGGCCAACACAGGTCGATGCCTTCCTCACCCCGCTGCCGGTGGGACGCATTCCGGGAGTGGGCAAGGTGATGCAGGGCAAGCTGGAGGAACTGGGCGTGCGCACGGTGGGAGAGCTGCGCGGGCTGCCGCTGGAGGCGCTGCAGGCACGCTTTGGCAGCTACGGCGCGTCGCTGTACCGGCGCGCGCGCGGCATCGACGAGCGGCCGGTCGAACCCGACCAGCCGGTGCAGTCGATCTCGGCCGAGGACACCTTCGCCCAGGACCTGCCGCTGGACGAGCTGGCGCCGCACGTGCGGCGCATCGCGGAGAAGGCCTGGCATTCCACCCGCAAGACGCCGCGCGTCGGCCGCACCGTGGTGCTCAAGCTCAAGACCGCGCAGTTCCGCATCCTCACCCGCAGCCTGACGCCCGACACGCCACCGGCGACGCTGGATGCGTTCAGCGCGATCGCGCTGTCGCTGCTGGCGCGGGTGGCGCTGCCGCAGGCCACCCGCTACCGGCTGGTGGGCGTGGGCCTGTCGAATTTCCACGATCCGGAAGAGCGCGCGGTGCAGGCGCAGTTGTTCGAGGCCGCGACCTGCGCCTGAGCCGGTTGCGCGAGGCCGATACACTGGCCGGCCCCCTGCCGATGGTCGACCGATGACATTTCCGTTCCGCGCCGTGCTGTTCGACCTGGACGGCACCCTGATCGACAGCGCCGTCGGCATTGCCGAGGCGGTCAACCGCACGCTGCTGGCGCTGGGCCACGCCGCGCAGGACGAGTCCACCGTGCGCAGCTGGATCGGCGATGGCGCGCGCCTGCTGCTGCGCCGCGCGCTCGACCACGCCGGTGCGACGCTGCCGGACGGCGACGGCTTCGAGGCGGCGTATGCGCTGCTGATGCGGCATTACGGGGAATCGCTGCCGCGCCAGGCCGTGGCCTATCCGGGCGCCGCCGAAGCGCTGCAGGCGCTGCAGGCACGGGGCGTGCCCATCGCCCTTTGCACCAACAAGCCGGCGCGCTTCATCGCGCCATTGCTCGAGGCGCTCGGCTGGGAAGACTGTTTCCAGGCCATCGTCGGCGGCGACACCCTGCCCGAGCGCAAGCCCGATGCGCGCCCGCTGCTGCACATCGCCGAGGGCTTTGGCCTGGCAGCGGAGCAGTGCCTGATGGTCGGCGATTCGCGCACCGACGCAGACGCTGCCGCGGCCGCGGCGATGCCGCTGGCCCTGGTCGACTATGGCTACCGGCGCGACTTCGACCTCGATGGCGCCGGCGCCTGGCGCGTGGTCGGCGACCTGCGCGCGCTGCTGCAGCCCGGCGAGGCGTTCGTGCTGGCAGCAGCGCGACCCGACTGCTGACAACACCTCCGCGCGCGCCGGCGCTAGTCTCGGCGCGTGCAACCGGAGGACTGGCGTGGGCGATATCCGACAGGGGGCCGCGGCCGAACTGTGGCAATCGGCGATCCGTGAGGCCTGCGAGGGCGGCGGTCGCGCACTCGACGAGTCGCAGGAAAGCTATCTGGTGTTCGTGCTGCTGCGCCACCAGCGAGACGAGCGGCTGCTGGCGCGGATCCAGGCGCTGGAATGGCTGGACGCCCAGCAGCAGACGGGCAGCGCGCGCGCGGATGCGCTGCGCGACGTGGGCGACCGCTGCCTGCTGGTGGCCGGGCTGTTCCCGGCGCTGGCGAAGCGGCGCCGGGTGAGCGTGGACTATTTCGTCGACCTGGGGCGCGGCGCCTACCAGGGCGTGGCCGAAGCAGGGCGCGACGCCTATGCCGAGCTGTTCGCGCGCCTGGCCGCCAGCTACCGCGAGCTGGTCGCGGTGCTGCAGGGCGTACGCGCGCTGCGCGACCCGCGCATGCTCTCCGCCCCCGGCGGGACCGTGCTGCACTGACCGCGCCCACCGCGGGCACCAGGCGCGCGATGGGCGGGGCCAGTGCAAGGGCTCAGCGCGGCGCGGGCCGCCAGCGCAGGGTGAGCTGGTACTCGCGCCCGGGCTGGTAGTACCAGGCCACCGACTCGTACTGGCGGTCGAACAGGTTGCTGGCGCGCGCGGCGAGGCTCCAGTCGCGACCGAGGTCGTACTCCAGGCGCAGGTCGGTGGTCGCGTGGCCGCCCAGGCGCACGCGGTTGGCGGCATCGTCGTAGCGCGCGCCGGCGCCCTGCACGCTCAGGCCCGCGCGCAGGGGGCCGAAGTCGCGGTCGATGTCGATGCGGGCGGTGGTGCGCGCGCGCCGCGCAAGCAGCCGGTTGTGGTTGGCACCGCCGCTGCGGTCGCGCGGGTCGGTGTGGCTGAGCTGGGCCGACAGGTCGAAGCCTGCCCACGCGGTGTCGACGGTGAATTCGGCGCCGCGGATGCGCGCCTGGTCGATGTTGCTGCCCACGCCGAGGAAGTCCGGCGGCGGGTACACGAACACGATCAGGTCGTCGATGCGGCTTTCGTACACGTCCAGCGACCAGCGGTGGCCCGCCGCGGTGCGCGAGAGGCCGAGGTTGAGGCTGCGCGAGGTTTCCGGCTGCAGCCAAGGGCTTTCGGAGCCGGGGTAGTAGAGGTCGTTGAAGGTCGGCGCCTTGAAGCCGGTCGCGGCATTGGCAGACAACCGCAGGCCGTTGCCCAGCGCGGTGCCCCAGCCGAGGCTGCCGGTGAGATGGTTGCCGAACTGCGCGTTGTCGTCGTTGCGCACGCTGGCCTGCAGCCGTTGCCTGCCGATGCGACCGTCGTAGGCGAGGAACACGCCGGTGTTGTCGCGGGCATCGACGGTATAGGGGACCAAGCTGTCGACCTGGTCGTCCAGATGGTCGATGCCTGCGGTCAGCAGATGGCCGGGACGCAGCTCCAGGTCGCCTTGGAGCGAAGCGCTGTCGCGGCGGGTGACGAAGGCGCTGCGGAGTTCCTCGCCCTGGTAATCGTCGGAGCGATCCTGGCTGCGCCCCAGGGCCGCAGTGAGTTCCAGTCGTCCGCCCTGCGGCGCATGCCGCAGCTGCAGCGCACTGACCTGCTGGCGCACCTCGGAGCGGTTGGTCCAGGAGCCGTCGAACTCGGTGTCGCCATCGGCCTGCAGGAAGCTGCCCTCCAGCTCGAACGCCTCGCCCATCTGCACTCCACCGCGCAGGCCCAGCGAGACGTTGCGATAGCCGTCGTCGTCGGGCTCGTCGGCGAAGCAACCCTGGAACAGCGCGCCCGAGCCGCGGCAGGCGTTGAAGCCGTCGGTGGAATCGTAGGCGCCGTGCACGCCGAGCCAGCCGCGCGCGCCGCGCAGGTCGAAGCCGCCCCCCAGCTCGCGGCTGCCGTGGCTGCCCATTCCGAGGGCGAGGCTTGGCGCCAGACCCTGCGTTTGCGCGCGCCGGGTGAAGATCTGGATCACGCCGCCGATCGCCTCGGAGCCGTACAGGCTCGAGCGCGGGCCGCGGATGATCTCGATGCGCTCGATCTGCGCCAGCGGCAGGTCCTGGATCGCGGGCATGCCGGCGGTGGCCGAGTTCATCTTGATGCCGTCGACCAGCACCAGCACGTGGTCGGACTCGGCGCCGCGCAGGTACAGGCTGCTGAGCTTGCCGCGGCCGCCGGTGTTGCCGACGTCGATGCCGGCGCGCCCGCGCAACAGGCCGATCAGGTCGCGCGCCTGGCTGCGCTCGATCTGCGCGCGGTCGATCACCTGGGCGGGCACCAGGCTTTCGGCCAGGGCCACCTCGGTGCGTGTGCCGGTGACCACCACCTCGTCGAGGTCGGTGGCCGACTGGGCCAGTGCCACGATGGGCAGGGCCGCGGCCACCGCCGCGGAGATCAGGGAAAGGGAACAACGGTTCAACATCGCATCGGCTCCATCGCGCGCCCCGCGCGCCTTGCATGGCATGGAGTTGCGCGCGGAGAGATGGCGGACGGGCACACGACGGCGCACGGCACGCCGCGACGCCCTCCGCATCGCAACCAGTGGACTCCAGGGCCGGTCTCCGGACTCGCGGGTTGGGGCAGGTGTGCCCCGGTCGCCGCGCCTTCCCATGCGTGTGCACAGTGGCGGATGCGGCGGCCGTACTCGCTTACCGTTGCGGGGGCAGTGCCGGGATGACCGCGTCGCGCGTTGCGACGCCGGCGTCACCGGCTTCCCGTTTCAGCCCTTGGACGAAGATCCGCGGGCCACCCTGGAGCTGGCGGCATTGTACGGGAAGGGTGCGTGCGGCGGCGCGTGCTGCGACGCGCGCAGGTGGCTCAGTCGCGGTCGCCGCCGCGGTCGGGCTCATCGAGGAAGCCGAACGAGGCGGACGGGGTTTCTTCCTGATGGTGGGTGGTGGTGACCGGCGCGGCGGCGGGACGCCCGCGCGGCAGCGGCAGCTCGGCCGTCGCGGCCTCGACTGCGGCCACCAGCTCCACGCGGCGTTGCTCCGGCACTTCCTGCCAGTGGCAATCGCGCAGCGCGCCTTCGAGTGCATAGAGCAGGTTGAGGCTGGGCTTGAAGCCGGCGCGGCGCACGCGCATGAAGGCGTCCACCGGGCCGGCGCCAACCAGGTCCTGCTCGGTGCGCAGGCCCACCTGGCGCAGCCAGGCGGCGGATTTCGGACCGATGTTGCGCATCTTCAGCGGTGCATTCATGACAGGGACTCGACCCAGATGCGGGCGATGGCTTCCAGCCCTTCCTGATCTTCAACGTCGAAACGGGCCGGCTCCGGACTGTCGATGTCGAACACGCCAACCAGCGTGTCTCCGTGCAGCAGCGGCACCACCAGCTCCGATCGCGACGCGGAGTCGCAGGCGATGTGGCCGGGGAAGGCGTGCACGTCGTCGATCCGCTGGGTCTGGCGGCTGCTTGCGGCCGCGCCGCACACGCCCTTGTCGAGCGGGATGCGCACGCAGGCGGGCAAGCCCTGGAACGGGCCGACCACCAGCTCGGTGCCGTCATGGAAATAGAAGCCGACCCAGTTCAGCCCGGGCAGCGCGTGGTAGACCAGCGCGGACAGGTTGGCGGCGTTGGCGATGCGGTCGTGTTCGCCATGCAGCAGCGCGCGTGCCTGTTGTGCGAGCTGGGCGTACTGCTGCGGCTTGTCGCCGCTTAGACTTGCTGCAGTGAACATGCGGGCAGTGTAGCAGCGCGTGCACGACCCCTCCGGAGGACGGATGAAACACGGTCCAGAACGCGCCGCGGCCTGCCTGTGCATACGCGCGCTGCGGACGTCGGAACGGAAGGACGGGGGCGCGCGGTGAGCCAGGCATGGTTCGTCACCGGCACCGACACCGGCGTGGGCAAGACCTTCGCGTCGGTGGCGCTGCTGCATGCGTTGCGCGCGCGCGGGCTGCGTGCGGTCGGGATGAAGCCGGTGGCCAGCGGCTGCGAACATGGCGCCGATGGCTGGCAGAACGAAGATGCGCTCGCGCTGCGGGCCGCGAGTGATCCAGTGCCGGACTACGCCGACGTGAATCCGTTCGCACTGCCGGTTGCCACCGCGCCGCAGCTTGCCGCGCGCGATGCGGGCATCGTGGTGACGCTGCCGCCGCTGCTGGATGCGTTCGCGCGCTTGTCGGCCAGCGCCGATGCAGTGGTGGTCGAGGGTGCCGGCGGCTGGCTGGCGCCGATGGGCGATGGCCTGGAGCAATCGGCGATGGCGCGCGCGGTGGGCGGGCAGGTGATGCTGGTGGTGGGGCTGCGGCTGGGCTGCCTCAGCCATGCACGTCTGACTGCGAAGGCGATCGAAGCAGACGGTTGCCGGCTGGCGGGGTGGATCGGCAACCGCGTCGATCCGGCATTCGATCGCGTCGACGATTACCTGGCGCTGTTGCGCGAGGCGCTGCCCGCGCCGTGCATGGGCGTGCTGCGGCATGCGGTGGGTGGCGACGGTGCTGTTGCGGCGAAGGAGCTGGTGCTGCCGGAGTGAGCGGCTGCGGCCTGCCCCCACCCCGCACGCGGGGGAGGGTTGGGGCAGTCGGCAGCTCGGTTCAGGCGCGAGCGCGTCCCCTCAACCGTGCTGCGGCTGTGGCGCCTCCGGTGCGTCATCCGCTTCGGCCGCGTCCTCACGGCCCCGGTCGCGCGCATGGTCGCGCGCCAGGTACAGGTAGTACGCCGGCAGTACGAACAGGGTGAACATCGTGCCGATGGTCATGCCCGAGGCGATCACCGTGCCCATCGAGAAGCGCGAAGCCGCGCCCGGCCCCTTGGCGATCAGCAGCGGAATCATCGCGAACACCAGTGCGGCGGTGGTCATCAGCACCGGGCGCAGGCGGATCGCGGTGGCCTGCTCGATCGCCTCGCGCTTGGACAGGCCCTGCTCCTGCAGCTTGTTGGCGAACTCCACGATCAGGATGCCGTGCTTGGAGATCACGCCCACCAGGGTCACCAGGCCGACCTGGGTGTAGATGTTGATGCTCATCCCCGGGAACGCCTCGATCCCGGCGAAACCAAGGACGCCGCTGGCGATCGCCAGCACGTTGAGCGTCAGCAGCGCGCCGCAGATCGCCATCGGCACGGTCAGCAGCATGATCGTGGCATCGCGGAAGCTCTCGAACTGCGCCGACAGCACCAGGAAGATGACGATCAGCGCCAGTCCGAGGGTCATCAGCATCGCCGAGCCCTCCTGCTTGAACTGTCGCGACTCGCCGGCGTAGTCGACGGTGTAGCCCTGCGGCAGCACGTCGCGCGCGGCCTCGTCCAGGATCGCCAGCGCCTCGCCCTTGCTCACGCCGGGGCGCGGGGCGAAGGTGATCGACACCGCATTGAGCTGCTGGAAGCGCTTTAGCGACTGCGGCTGCGCGCTTTCCTGCAGCGTGACCAGGGTCGACAGCGGGATCAGGTCGCCGTTGCGGGTGCGGGTGTAGTAGTTCTGCAGGTCGGAGGCGTTGAGGCGGTCGCTGCGCTGCACCTGCGGGATCACCAGGTAGGAGCGGTTCTGCATCGCGAAGCGGTTGGTGTAGCCGCCCGAGAGCATCGCCGCCATGTCGGCCGCGAGCGTGCGCATGTCGATGCCCAGCGACGCCGCCTTGTCGCGGTCGATGTGCACCTCGATGCGCGGCTTGTCGATCTTCAGGTCCTTGTCGAGGAAGATGAAGCGCTTGCTCTCCATCGCCCGCGCCAGGATCGCGTCGGCCAGTTCGGCGAGCTGGGCCAGCTCGCCCACGCCGCCGATGATGAACTCGCCGCCGCCGTCGCCGCCGGCGCTGGGCAGCGAGGGTGGCACCAGGGCGAAGGTGTTGAGGCCGGTGACGTCGCTGAACTTCGGCTGCAGATCCTGCTCGAGCACCTGCTTGGTCGAGCGGCTGCGTTCGCTCCAGGGCTTGAGCACGAAGCCGGCCATCGCCATCGGGCTCGCGCCGCCGCCGCTGCCGCCGAAGCCGCCGTTGAACAGGAAGTAGTCCTGTACCTCCGGTATGCCCTGCGCGATCGCGGACATCTCTTCGGTATAGCTCTCGACGTAGTCGAGCGTCGCGGTCGGGTCGGCCTGCGAGATCGCGAACACGAAGCCCTCGTCCTCCAGCGGCGCGGGCTCCTTGGGCGCGGTCATGTACAGGAACACGCACGACACCAGCACGATCCCGCCGAACAGGGCGATGATCGCCTTGGTCTCCAGCGCGCCATGCAGGCGTCGCTGGTAGCCGCGCTGGATCTTGTCGAAGCGCGCGTCCAGCCACGCCTCCAGCCGGCCCTTGCTGCCCTCGCCGTGCGGCTTGAGGATCCTCGAACTCATCATCGGCGTGAGCGTCAGCGCGATCACGCCCGACAGCAGCACGCTTCCGGCCAGGGTGAAGGCGAACTCGGTGAACAGGACGCCGGTCAGGCCGCCCTGGAAGCCGATCGGCAGGTACACCGCGATCAGCGTGGTGGTCATTGCCACCACCGGCCAGGCCAGCTCGCGCGCGCCCTTGATCGCCGCGTCAAAGGGCGACAGGCCGTCCTCGATGTGGCGGTGGATGTTCTCCAGCACGATGATCGCGTCGTCTACCACTATCCCGATCGCAAGCACCATCGCCAACAACGTCAGCAGGTTGATGGTGAAGCCCATCAGCAGCATCAGGAACAGCGCGCCCACCAGCGACAGCGGCACGGTCACCGCCGGGATCAGCACGCTGCGCAGCGACCCCAGGAACAGGTAGATCACCACGATCACGATGATCACCGCCTCGATGATGGTGCTGACCACCTCGTTGATCGCGTCCTGGATCGCCTCGGTGCTGTCGTAGGGAATCGTGGCGACGACGCCCTCGGGCAGCTGCGGCACGATCTCGCCGTGCCACAGCTCGCGGACCTCGCCGATCACGTCCAGCGAGTTGGCGTCGGGCGAGACGAAGATGCCCATGAAGGTGGCCGCTTCGCCGTTGATGCGCACCGAGGTGCCGTAGTTCTCCGAGCCCAGCGCCACGTCGGCCACGTCGCCCAGGCGCACGATCGCGCCGCCTTCCTCGCGGATCACCAGCT
This sequence comes from Luteimonas sp. A482, assembly GCF_054072655.1. Taxonomy (NCBI): domain Bacteria; kingdom Pseudomonadati; phylum Pseudomonadota; class Gammaproteobacteria; order Lysobacterales; family Lysobacteraceae; genus Luteimonas; species Luteimonas sp. A482. The sequence goes on along the minus strand of NZ_JBSVRO010000003.1, from coordinate 26,377 downwards.
GGCGGAACTCATCGGCGTTGCGCAGGTCGGTGCGCGCGGTCATGTCGATCGCGACCATCTGGCCCTTGGTCGAACCCACCGCCGAGAGCACGTTGTTGGACTGCAGCGCGTTGGACACGTCGCTCGCGGTCACCTGCAGCGCGGCCATGCGGTCGGGCTTGAGCCACACGCGCATGGCGAAGGTGCCGGCGCCGAGGATGTCGGCGCGCTGCACGCCGTCCACGGTGACCAGCTTGGGCTGGACCACGCGGGTGAGGTAGTCGGTGATCTGGTTGTTGTCGAGCGTCTCGCTGGCGAAGGACACGTACATCGCCGCGATCTGCTGGCCCTGCTGCAGGTCGATCACCGGGTCCTCCGACTCGGGCGGCAGTTGGCCGCGCATCTTGTTGACCTTGGCCGCGATCTGGGTGAGCGCCTCGTTGGGATCGTGGTCCAGGCGGATGTAGGCCTGGATCGTGCTCACCCCGGCCGAGCTGGTGGAGCTGAGGTAGTCGATGCCTTCGGCGCTGGCGATCTCGCGCTCCAGCGGCGTGGTGATGAAGCCCTGGATCAGGTCGGCATCGGCGCCGTAGTACACCGTGCTGACGTTCACCACCGCGTTGCGCAGCTCCGGGTACTGACGCACGTTGAGCTCGGTGAACGCGCGCAGCCCGAAGATCAGGATGAACAGGCTGACGACCAGCGCCAGCACCGGCTTGTTGATGAAGATGTCGGTGAACTTCATGGCGGCAACTCCCCCTCCCCCGCTTGCGGGGGAGGGACGGGGTGGGGGCCCGCGCGCAGCGCGGGAGCAAGGCGATCGCTCAGCGGTTCTGCGCCTCCGGCGCCGCCTCAGCCGTTGGTTGCACCTTGTTGTTGATCGTCACCTCGGCCTCGTTGCGCAGCTTGAGCAGGCCGCTGGTGGCGACCTGCTCGCCGGGCTTGAGGCCTTCGGTCACCGTCACCAGGTCGCCGCGGGTCGGGCCGGTGCGGATGAAGCGCTGGGTCACGACGAGCTTGTCGCCGGTCAGCGCATTGCCCTGCATGTCGGTTTCGCCTTCCCTGCGGGGCACCTTGCCGATCACGAACACCGCGTTGCCGTAGGGATTGAAGCTGACCGCGGTCTGCGGGATCACCACCACCTCGCGCTCGCCGCCGAGCGAGAAGCCCACGCGCGCGAACGCACCCGGGCGCAGCACGCCGTCGGGGTTGTCCAGCGTGGCCTGCGCGGTGAAGTTGCGGGTGTTCGGATCGACCCGCGGCTCGACCGCCGTCACTTCGCCTTCGAACACCTTGCCCGGCAGCGCGTCGACGGTGGCGCGGATGCGCGTGCCGGGTGCGAGCGTATCCATGCGCTGTTCGGGCAGGCTGAAGTCCAGGTAGATCGGGTCGAGCTGCTGCAGGCTCACGATCGGATCGCCCGGCGAAAGGAACTGGCCGAGATTGGCCCGGCGGATGCCGAGCTCGCCGCTGAAGGGCGCGCGGATGGTCTTCTGCGCGATCAGCGCGCGCTGCGCGTCGGCCTGCGCGCGCGAACTGGCGGCCGCGGCGACGCGCTGCTGCATCTCGTCGAGCGAGACCAGCTGGTCGCGCCCCAGCTGCTGCCAGCGTTCGGCCTGGACGTCGGCCAGTTTGGCCGCGGTTTCCAGCGACTTGAGCGTGGCCAGCTCGTTGTCGGTATTCAGGCGCACCAGCACCTCGCCCGCCTTGACCGGCTGCCCGGCCTCGAACTCGATTGCGCGCACCACGCCGCCGGCCTCGGTGGTGACGTCGGTGCCGTTGACCGCGACCAGGGTGCCGACCGCCTCGCCGTCGTCGCTCCAGCGCTCGGTGGTCGCGGTGGCCGCGCTCACCGCGGCCGCCGGCTGCGGCATGTTGTCGAAGAACTTGTTGGTCTGCGCGCCGATCATCGCCTTGACGGCGAACACGCCGCCGAACACCAGCAGCGTCAGCACCAGCATCAGGATCAGGCGTAGCGCGAACCGCGGCTTGCGCTTCGTGGGGGCGGTGGACATGGGAGTCTTCCGTGAACGTCAGTGGGCGGGTACGGACAGTGGGCGTCGAACACGTCTCGGCACAGGCGTTCGACCGACCGGTCGAGCGCATCGTCGTCGCCGGGGCCAAACAGCGGCTGCCAGCCATGGCCGTTGAGCAGTAGTGCGGGTGCTGGAACAGCAGCCGGTAGGGCTCGCCGATGGCCGGATCCAGCAGGCCCCGCTGCTGCGCCAGAGTATGCATGCCCAGACACAGGATCCATGGGCCGATCGTCAGTCCCTCGTCCGCCATGGACCGGGCCTGACTGACACATCCGGTGACCCATCACGCAGGGCGGAAGCGGAGCACCGCCGGAACGTTGCAAACACCGCCAGCAAACCTGACCTGTGGCAGGGTTCCGTTCATCCAGCGAGCAAGTATACTGCCCGGTTCAGAAATTACCTCGCCGCCACCTGCCGCGTGCAGGCCCAGACAGGTCCTCCCCGATGCTCCGTACCGCCGCCGCCCTGCCGCTCGTCCTTTCCGTGTGCCTGCTCGCCGCCTGCGGTGGAGAAGAGGCGCCCGCCCAGCCGCCGCCGCCCGAAGTGGGCGTCGTCGAGGCCAGCGCCACCAACCTGCCGCTGACCCGCGAGATCGGCGGCCGCCTGGCCGGCTTCCGCAGCGCCGACGTGCGCGCGCGCGTCCCGGGCGTGCTGCAGAAGCGCGTGTACGAGGAAGGCAGCGACGTGAAGGAAGGCGACGTGCTGTTCCTGATCGATCCGGCCCCCCTGCAGGCCGCGCTCGGCACCGCGCAGGCCTCGCTGGCGCAGGCGCAGGCGAACTTCGCCAACGCCAAGGCCAACGCCGACCGCGCGCGCCAGCTGGCGCCCACCGAATTCATCTCACGCTCCGACCTGGACAACGCGCTGGCCGCCGAACGCAGCGCCGCCGCCGCCGTGCAGGCCGGCCGGGCCGCGGTGGACGCCGCGCGCATCAACCTCGGCTACGCCACCGTGCGCGCGCCGATCAGCGGCCGTGCCGGCAAGCAGCAGGTCACCGAAGGCGCGCTGGTCGGGCAGGGCACGGTGACGCTGTTGACGACGATCGACCAGGTCGACCCGCTGTACGCCAACTTCTCCATCGGCGTGGGCGAACTGGAGCAGATCCGGCGCGCGCGCGAAGCCGCGCAGGGCGCCGAATCGACGGTCGAGGTGGTCCTGGCCGACGGCAGCGCCTACGAGCACGCCGGCACGCTCGATTTCTCCGGCGACATCGTCGACCCGGCCACCGGTGCGATCTCCATGCGCGCGCTGATCCCCAATCCCAACGGTCGCCTGCTGCCGGGCACCTACGTCACCCTGCGCGCGCGCCTGGGCCAGATGCAGGGCGTGTACTCGATCCCGCAGGCCGCGGTGCAGCGTGATGCAAGAAGCGCCTACGTGATGGTGGTGGGCGCGGACGGCAATGTGGCGCGCCAGGACATCACCCTCGACCGCGCCGACGGCGGCAGCTGGATCGTCACCGCCGGCCTGCAGGACGGCGACCAGGTCATCGTCTCGGGCCTGCAGAAGATCAGCGAAGGCGCGCCCGCCAAGGCCGTGCCATGGACGCCGGCCGGCGCGGCTGGCCAGGCGCCGGCAGACGCCGCACCCGCCAGCGATGGCGACGCGCCCGCTGCCGACGAAGCTCCGTCATCGCAGCCCCCTGCTGCAGATGCGCCTGCGGCCACCGACTCCGCCGAAGGCTGATCCGCCATGTCCAGGTTCTTCATCCACCACCCGATCTTCGCGTGGGTCATCGCGATCCTGATCTCGCTGTCGGGCGTGATCGCCGTGCTCAACATGGGCGTGGAGTCGTATCCCAACGTCGCCCCGCCGCAGGTGACCGTCGGCGCCACCTATCCCGGCGCCGATGCGCAGACCGCCGAGCAGGCGGTCACCCAGGTCATCGAGCAGCAGCTCACCGGCATCGACAACCTGCTGTATTTCAACTCGACCTCGAGCTCGTCGGGGCGGGCCTCGATCACGCTCACCTTCGAAACGGGCACCGACCCGGACATCGCCCAGGTGCAGGTGCAGAACAAGGTCTCGCTGGCCACGCCGCGCCTGCCCACCGAGGTGGTGCAGCAGGGCGTGGTGGTGGCCAAGGCCAACAGCGGCTTCCTGATGGTGGTGGGCCTGCGTTCCAGCGATCCGGACATGGACCGCAACGCGCTCAACGACCTGATCGCCTCGCGCATCCTCGAGCCGCTGGCGCGCGTGCCCGGCGTCGGCAACACCCAGCACTTCGGCTCCGAGTACGCCATGAACATCTGGCTGGACCCGACCAGGCTGCAGGGCTTCGGCATGTCGGCCACCCAGGTGCTGTCGGCAGTGCGCGCGCAGAACGCGCAGTTCGCGGCCGGCTCGATCGGCGCCGACCCGGCGCCCGAGGGACAGGGCTTCACCGCCACAGTCTCGGCCGAAGGGCGGTTCAGCTCGCCCGAAGAGTTCCGCAACATCATCCTGCGCTCGGACGAGGGCGGCGCGATCGTGCGCCTGGGCGACGTGGCGCGGATCGAGGTCGGGGCCCAGGGCTACGGCTTCGACGCGCAGTTCAACGGCCAGCCCACCGGCGCGGTCGCGATCATGCTGCAGCCCGGCGCCAACGCGCTGGGCGTGGCCGAGGCGGTCACCGCGCGGATGGACGAGCTGCAGGCGTCGTTCCCGCCCGGCGTGGAGTGGTTCTCGCCGTTCGACAGCACGACCTTCGTGCGGCTGTCGATCAACAACGTGATCATGACCCTGATCGAGGCCATGATCCTGGTGTTCCTGGTGATGCTGCTGTTCCTGCAGAACCTGCGCGCCACCATCATCCCGACCCTCGTGATTCCGGTCGCCCTGTTGGGCACCTTCCTGGTCCTGAGCCTGATCGGCTTCACCGTCAACCAGCTGACCATGTTCGCGATGGTGCTTGCGATCGGCATCGTGGTCGACGATGCGATCGTGGTGATCGAGAACGTCGAGCGGATCATGGCCGAGGAGCACCTGCCACCGCTGGAGGCCACCGAGAAGGCGATGGACCAGATCACCGGCGCGGTGGTCGCGATCACCGTTGTGCTGGCGGCGGTGTTCATCCCCAGCGCGCTGCAGGGCGGCGCCTCGGGTGAGATCTACAAGCAGTTCGCGATCACAATCGCGGTGGCGATGGGCTTCTCCGCGTTCCTCGCGCTGGGCTTCACTCCCGCGCTGTGCGCAACCTTCCTCAAGCAGCATGCGGCCCCTGGCGAGAAGAAGGAGAACCGCTTCGTGCGCGGCTTCAACCGCGTCTATGACCGGGTGGCGGGCACCTACGTCGGCCACATCGGCAGCGCCGTGCGGCACACGCCGCGCTGGATGGTGGTGTTCGCGGTGCTGACGGTGGCCTGCGGCGTGCTGCTCACGCGCCTGCCGGGCAGCTTCGTGCCGGAAGAGGACCAGGGCTACGCGATGGCGATCGTGCAGCTGCCGCCGGGTGCCACCCTGCAGCGCACGCAGAAGGTGTTCGAACAGGTGCGCGGCACGCTGGAGGGGCTGGACGGCTACGAGGGCATGATGCAGATCGCCGGCTTCAGCTTCGTCGGCCAGGGCGAGAACGTCGGCATGGCCTTCATCAAGCTCACGGACTGGGACGACCGCGACGTCACCGTGCCCGAGTTCATCCAGCAGGCCAATGGCGCGCTGTACGGCATCCGCGACGCGTCGATCTTCGTGGTCAACCTGCCCACGATCCAGGGCCTGGGCCAGTTCGGCGGCTTCGACATGTACCTGCAGGATCGCGCCGGCCTCGGCCGGCAGGCGCTGGCCCAGGCGCAGGGCACCCTGCTCGGGGCCGCGGCGCAGCAGCCCGACCTGCTGGCAGGGGTGCGTCCGAACACGCTGGCCGATGCGCCGCAGCTGCAGCTCGATGTCGACCGCGCGCAGGCCGAGGCCATGGGCCTGTCGACCGGCGACGTGTACAACGCGATCCAGCTGATGCTGGCGCCGGTTTACGTCAATGACTACTTCGCCGACGGCCGCATCAAGCGCGTGGTCATGCGCGCCGATGCGCCCTTCCGCACCGGCCAGGATTCGTTCTCGCGCTTTTATTCGCCCTCGAGCCAGCTGACTGCAGACGGCACGCCGGCGATGATCCCGCTGAGCAACGTGGTGCGTTCGGAGTGGGGCATGAACACGCCCTCGCTGACGCGCTACAACGGCTACTCGGCGGTCAACATCAACGGCTCGCCGGCGCCGGGCCGCAGCTCGGGCGAGGCGATGGCGGCGATGGAGAGCATCGTTGCCGAGCAGTTGCCGGCAGGCATCGGCTCCGACTGGACCGGCATGTCCTATCAGGAAATCATCGCCGGCAATACCGCGACCCTGCTGCTGGTGTTGTCGGTGCTGGTGGTGTTCCTGTGCCTGGCGGCGCTGTACGAGAGCTGGTCGATCCCGGTGTCGGTGCTGCTGGTGGTGCCGCTGGGCATCCTCGGCGCGGTGGTGTTCACGATGCTGCGCGGGTTGTCGAACGACATCTTCTTCATGATCGGCCTGGTGACGGTGATCGGCCTGGCTGCGAAGAACGCGATCCTGATCGTGGAGTTCGCGGTACTCGAGCGCGCGGCGGGCAAGACCCTGCGCGATGCGACGATCGAGGCCGCGCGCCTGCGCTTCCGCCCGATCCTGATGACCTCGCTGGCCTTCATCATGGGCGTGGTGCCGATGGCGATCTCGACCGGCGCTGGCGCCAACGCGCGCCACGCGATCGGCACCGGCGTGATCGGCGGCATGCTGTTCGCCACCTTCCTGGGCCTGCTGCTGATCCCGGTGTTCTTCGTCGCGGTGCGCAGGATGCTCGGCGACAAGATGGACGAGCCATTGCCGCAGAAGCAGCCGGCGCAGCCGCAGGACTGACCGGTCGGCGACGCGATTGATCAAGCCCGCCCCTGTTGCAGGGGCGGGCTTTTTTCATGGTTCTTTCCCAGCCAAGGGAGAGAGCGGCCCCGGTTGCCGGAAGTCCGGCGCGGGCTTCGAATGGACGCCGCGCCCTGTCGACCGGGGATCGCTTCTCGCTCGGTCAGGACATCCTGTCCTGACTCGCGCGCAAAACATCCATGTTTTGCTTTCCGCGATCCCCGGTCGCCAGGACGCGGCTCACTGCGACTGGTGCTGCGATGCTTCGGTGGGAGCTTTTTTCGAAGCCGCGACAGCGACTCGCCGATGGTCGTCCCGGGCCGGGGGTTGCGGAAAGCAGCGCATGGATGCGCTGCGGCGGCGAGTCAGCCATGGATGGCTGACCGAGCCGGGGAGCAACCCCCGGGCCGGGACGACTCCGACCGCAGGCCTGATCCAATCGCTTGCACAGCAGCCGACTCCCCTCGAACAGGACTCGAACGGGAGGAGCGCCCATAAAAAAACCCGGCAGCCGTAGCTGCCGGGTTGCGTCGACGCGAGAGGGGAGGGATCGCGTCGGCTTGGGGACCCGCTTGGATCAGCGACGCTTGGCCGACTTGGTGACCTGGGCGGTCGCGGTCTCGGCGGCAGCCTGGGCCTTCGCCGTGGCGGTCTCGAGCTGCGACTTGGCGATCTGGGCGATGGCTTCGTTGGTCTTCACGGTGCTGCCGAAGACTTCCTGGCCGGCGCCGATGCTGCGCTCGACGTTCTCGCGGGCGATCTGCACACCCTTGGGCAGCAGGGTCTTGAAGCCGTCGAAGTCACGCACCTCGGCAGCCTCGCCGAAGAACGAGAAGGCGGCCTGCGCGTTCTCTTCCAGCGTGGCCAGCTGCAGGCCGAACGCCTTCTGCGCGTTCTCGAGGGTGAGCTGGTTGATGCGCGCGGCGGTGTCGGCGAACTGACGCGACGCGGCGGCGAACTGCTCGTTGTACTGGTAGTTCATGGGAATCTCCTTGGCGGACAGGTGCCGGCACGGATTGCCGGTTTGTGCGATGCAGCATATCCGCCCTATTGTTGCGATGCAACATTTCCCGACGAACGGCACAGCAAGGATTCATCTACCAAGAGAATCAATGGCTTGCGTGTGTCAGCCGCTGTAGCGACAGCCCGACGTGCAGGTTTCCCGGATCACGACTGCGCTCAGCTGCGGCAGCGCGGGCTTGAGCCGCTCCCAGATCCAGGCCGCGAGGCGCTCGCTGGTCGGGTTCTCCAGGCCGGGGATGTCGTTGAGGTAGTGATGATCGAGCTGCTCGTACAGCGGCTTGAAGGCGGCCTTGATGTCGGCGAAGTCCATCACCCAGCCGGTATCGGGACCGGGCTCGCCGGCCACGTGCAGTTCCACCCCGAACGAATGCCCGTGCAGGCGCGCACACTTGTGGCCCGGCGGCACGTTGGGCAGGCGGTGCGCGGCCTCGAGGGTGAAGCTCTTGAAGATTTCCATGCCGCATTGTCCGCGCGCGGCCGCTGGGCGGCAATCGCGCTTGGGGTTTGCGGGGGCGATGCGGTAGCGTACGGCACCTCCGGTAGCGCCGCCCGCGGTTTGTGCCGACGACCGCCGCGTGCAGTTCCCACCCCCGCCATGCCCCGCAAGGAGCAAAGCCGATGACGCCCGAACAACTTCTGTCCACCTACGGCCCGCGCGAGGCCATGGAATACGACGTGGTCGTGGTGGGCGCCGGCCCAGCCGGGCTGGCGACCGCAATCCGGCTCAGGCAGCTGGTCGCCGAGGGCGGGCGCGAAGTTTCGGTCTGCGTGCTGGAAAAGGGCTCGGAGCCGGGCGCGCACATCCTCTCGGGCGCGATCATCGATCCGCGCGCACTGGCCGAGCTGTTCCCCGACTGGGAAGCGCGCGGCGCGCCGTTGAAGCAGGCGGTCGCGCGCGACGAGTTCCTGTTCCTGGACGAATCCGGCGCGAAGTCCACCCCGGCATTCTTCCTGCCCGACTGCTTCAACAACCACGGCAACTACATCGTCTCGCTGGGCGCGGTCGCGCGCTGGCTCAGCGCACAGGCAGAAGCGCTGGGCGTGGAGATCTTCCCCGGCTTCGCCGCCGACGAGGTGCTCTACGACGAGGCCGGCGCGGTGCGCGGCGTGGCCACCGGCAACCTCGGCCTCGGCAAGGACGGCGAGCCGACCGCTGAATTCCAGCTGGGCATGGAGCTGCACGCGAAGTACACGATCTTCGCCGAAGGCTCGCGCGGCCATCTCGGCCGCCAGCTGATCGCGAAGTTCCGGCTCGACGAGGGCCGCGACCCGCAGAGCTACGGCATCGGCATCAAGGAGCTGTGGCAGGCCGATCCGGCGACACACCAGCCGGGCCTGGTGGTGCACACCGCCGGCTGGCCGCTGGCCGACGATACCTACGGCGGCTCGTTCCTGTACCACGCCGAGGACGGCAAGATCGCGGTCGGCTTCGTGCTTGGCCTGGACTATGCGAATCCGTGGCTGAGCCCGTTCGAGGAATTCCAGCGCTGGAAGACGCATCCTGCGATCCGCAAGCATCTGGAGGGCGGCAAGCGCATCGGCTACGGCGCGCGCACGATCACCGCGGGCGGCCTGCTGTCGCTGCCGAAGCTCGTGTTCCCGGGCGGGGCGATGGTGGGCTGCGAGGCTGGCTTCCTCAACGCCAGCCGGATCAAGGGCAGCCATGCCGCGATCAAGACCGGCATGCTCGCCGCCGAGGCCGCGTTCGCGGCACTGGGCGAAGGCCGCGCGCATGACGAACTTACTGCGTATCCGCAGGCGTTCGAGGGCAGCTGGCTGCACGCCGAGCTGCTGCAATCGAAGAATTTCAAGCAGTGGTTCAAGAAGGGGCGCACGTTCGCCACCCTGATGACCGGCATCGAACAGTGGCTGCTGCCGAAGCTCGGCATCCGCAACCCGCCGTGGACGATCCATCGCGACAGGCCCGATCACGCCTGCATGGAGCCGGCGGCGCAGCACGCGCGCATCCAGTATCCAAAGCCCGACGGCGTGTTGACCTTCGATCGGCTCAGCTCGGTGTTCCTGTCAAGCACGATCCATGACGAGAACCAGCCCAGCCACCTGACGCTGAAGGACGCGTCGGTGCCGGTGGAGGTGAACCTGAAGGAATACGCCGGCCCCGAGGCGCGCTACTGCCCGGCGGCGGTGTACGAGTTCGTGGGGGAGCCTGGCAACGAACGGCTGCAGATCAACTTCGCCAACTGCGTGCACTGCAAGACATGCGATATCAAGGACCCGACCCAGAACATCGTGTGGGTGGCGCCGCAGGGTGGCGGCGGGCCGAACTACGCAGGAATGTAGCGACTGGCGCCGGTTGTGGCGGACATCGGCATTCCACTGCGCCTGTCATTTCGACCGGAGGGAGAAATCCGTTTCCGTCGCATTGGAACGAAGATCTACCGGCTTCGCCGTTGAAGAGCGCCTCTCCCTTCGGTTCGAAATGACAACGTCGGTCGAAACGTCGGCGTCAATCGAAGCCGCCTTGACAGATCCCTACGGCTGGCCTTCGCGCTTCACCGCATATGGCCCGAAGGTGTTGCCGATGAAGCCACCAGCGGTGTCGACGCTGAGCACGCTGGCGTCGAGGTCCTCGGCCAGCGGCTGCCAGTCGCCGGGCGCAAGCGCGTAGTCCACGTCCAGGCGTGGCGCATCCAGGCGCATCCGCAGCCAGGCCTGCGCAGGCAGCGATGGCAGGGCGACGCGTGCGAGTTCATGTCCGTGCAGGGGATCAGCCTCGCCGGCACGTCGCAGCAGCACCAGCCAAGCACCATCTCCGTCCCGCTCGATCGCCGCGACGTAGTGATGACGCTCGTCCTGCAGCAGCGCCAGGCCGGCGAGTTCGCCGGCATCGAGCGCGGACGCATCGATGGTGGTGGCAATGCTCGCGCGATGGTGCTGCAGCCTGTGGCCGAGGTACGAGGCCTGGCCGTGTCCCGTGCCGTGGCTGCCCAGCGGCGTCGCCGAGGGCGTCATGCGCAGCCCATCGGCGCCCGTGGAGAACCACGAACTCGCCGGCGGATCGAGCATCACCCATGCATGCGGCAACGCATCGCCGCTGAAGCTTTCCGTCCACGCCATCGGCCCGCTGCTGGGAAGTGGCTGCTCGCTGCGCGGCAGCGCCGGGCGTTCCAGCGCCATCGGCACGCGCGCGCCGCGCGGCAGGATCTGCGGCCAGTCGTCGCGCCATTCCACCGGCAGCAGGAAGGTCTCGCGCCCGAGGTTGTACTGGTTGCCGCGATACGGGCGCGTGGCGAGGAACGCCGACCACCACGAGCCATCGGCGAGCTCGACGAACTGCGCATGGCCGGTGGAAGTGACCGGTACTTCGCGCGCTGGATCCAGGTCGCGCTGGGTGAGCGTCGGGTTGCCTTGCCATGCCTCGTAAGGGCCGGTGACGCTGCGACTGCGCCAGATCATCTGCGCGTGTTGCTCGCCGGTGCCGCCCTCGGCCGCGGTGAGGTAGTACCAGTCGCCGCGGCGGAACACGTGCGGGCCTTCGACGTGTTCGGGATTGCTGGCCGGATCCACGCCCGCGTCCACCAGCTGGATGTGCGGTCCGGTCAGCGACAGCGTGCCGGGGTCGAACTGCTGGATCCAGATCGCGCGATGTCCGTCGTAGCGCATCGGCCCTTCGGGCACACCGTTGTTGACCAGCCAGGCGCGGCCGTCGCGGTCGAAGAACAGCGAAGGATCGATGCCGTCGATGTCCAGCCATGCCGGATCCGACCAGGGCCCGGCCGGATCGTCGGCGGTGATGATGAAATTGCCCATGCCGCGGCCCGGGCAGTAGAAGCAGGTGTTGGCGATGTAGAAGCGGCGCCCGTCATGGCTGAGCGTCGCTGCGAACAGGCCGCGGGTCAGCTCCTCGCCATCGCCATAGGGCATCTGCTGCGGACGATCGATCGCGTTGCCGATCTGCCGCCACGACACCAGGTCGGTGCTGTGGAACAGCGGCAGCCCCGGGTAGTAGCCGAAGCTCGAGGTGACCAGGTAGAAATCGTCCCCGACCCGGATCGCCGAGGGATCGGGATGGAAACCCGCGACCACCGGATTGCGGAACTGCGATGCCAGGGGCGGCGGACCGCCATCGTCACCGCGGTAGTCGATCGCGGTGAAGCGCGCCTCGCCGGCGCAGACACCGGCGGCCAGCAGGCTGGCGAGCAGCCCGGTCAATCCGTGCATCAGGTACGCGCGCATCGGCGTGCTCCTCGTGTGGAGCAAGGCTCAGGCCGCGGCCGCCATGCGCCGCTGCCACAGCACATGCAGGCCATGCGCGGCCAGGTCTTCGGGGTGGCGTTGGACGCCGATGCCGAATGCGGTCAGCGCGCGGGCATACACGTTGAGCAGGCGCTCACTGCCGACCAGATGCACCAGCCCCGGCCGCGCCCCGTTTTCGGCCAGTCCGCCGTGCAATTCATGGCCAATCAGCAGCCCCGACAGATACGAGGACAGGGCCTCGCCGCGGAACTGGCCCGACAGGCCGGTCGTGCGCACGCCAAACAGATGGTGGGTCAGGCCGCCGGGCTCACCGCTGCGGCGCAGCCCGGCATCGAACGCCTCGGCGTCGAAGCGGCTGTCGTCGCCGTCCATCAGCGCGCCGAGGATGCTGTGGCCGCGCAGCACCGAGTACAGCTCGCCGGTCATGAAGGTGCGGATGCGCTGCACGCGGCGATCGCGGATGCCCACCCATTTGCTGTGCGTGCCGGGCAGGCAGACGTGATGCACGCCGTCGGGCAGCGTATCGAGCAGGGCGGCGACCTGGGTTTCCTCGCCGCGCATCACGTCCGGCACCGCGTCCGCGCCGGCGTCGCGCAGGCCGGGCACGAACCACAGCTCGCGATCGGCGAAGTCGGGCAGCTGCACGCGCCGCATGCCGGCTGCCAGCGAGTCGATGCCGGCGGGGCAGTCCAGGTAGGGCATCTCATGCCAGGCGCCGCGGGCGCCGACCATCCCGCACAGCAGCACCGGGCCTTCGTCCCAGTCGGCGAGTTCGCGGCTGAGCACCTCGCCGTAGCGGCCGTTGCTGGCCAGCGTGCCCTGGCCGCTGCGCACGCGCTTGTGCAGCGTGCCGTCGCCGCCGCGCCGGTACATGCGCAGGTGTGTGCTGCCCCAGTCGACCGCGATCATGCGCTGCGCAGCCGCGCTTCGGGCAGGCCCAGCGGCGCGCCGAGCGCCAGTGCGAACACGCTGCCGGCGGTGGGCGCGATCGCCAGTGCGGCCGCGTCCATGTCCTCGCGCGCGGTGGTGACGTACAGCGTGTCCAGGCGCTCGCCGCCGATGGCGCAGCAAGACGGCATGCCTGCGGGAATGGCGACGATGCGCTCGATGCGGCCATCGGGCGCGTAGCGCACCGCGCGGCCCGCGCCCCACTGCGCGTTCCACAGATGGCCTTCGGCATCGACGGTCGACCCATCGGGTGCGCCGCCGCCTTCGACCTGTGCGAACAGTTCCGGCGTGGACACCGTGGCCGCCGCCGGGTCGTAGCTGCAGCGCAGGATCCGCGGGACCACCGAATCGCAGAAGTACATTGTCGCGCCGTCGGGCGAGAAGCAGATCGAGTTGGGGATCGCGGCACTCGGCAATGGAAGCGGGCGCAGGCCGTGTGCGATGGAGAACTGGTAGTAGCGTCCCAGCGGCGGATCGGCGCCGGTTTCGTCCTTGGTGCCGAACACGAAGTTGCCGTGTCGGTCGCAGCGGCCGTCATTGCTGCGCGTGGATGCGCCCAGCTCCGGCTCCAGCGCGCACAGGGTGTCGAGCACGAGCGGGGCATCCGGCACCGGCGCATCGGCGATGCGGATCGACTTGGCCAGGACAAGCAGCAAGCGACCGTCCTCGCACAGCGCCAGGCAGCCCAGGGGCTCAGGCAAGTCCCAGCGATGCGTCTCGCCCGTTGTGGGTGCGTGCATCCACAGCCGCGATGAAAGAATGTCGGTCCAGTACAGGCGCTGCGTGCGCTCGTCCCAGACGATGCCTTCGCCCAGCTGGCAGCGGCTGTCGACCGCCAGCGTCGCGACGGAATCGGCAGCGTGCACGCGGCTCATCGCCTCACCACTCGGCCATGCTGCCGTCGGCGTGGCGCCACAGTGGATTGCGCCACTGCGGCGGCTCGCGGCTCACGCGCGCCAGCAGTTCCTCGTCGATCTCCACGCCCAGGCCGGGACCTGGCAGTGCGGCGATGCAGCCGTCTGCGTCGCAGCGGAAATCGTCCTTGTTGAGCACGTAGTCGAGCAGATCCGCCCCCTGGTTGTAGTGGATGCCGATGCTCTGCTCCTGCAGCATCGCATTCCAGCACACGAAATCCACCTGCAGGCAGGCGGCCAGCGCGATCGGGCCGAGCGGGCAATGCGGCGCCAGGCCGACGTCGTGGGCCTCGGCCATCGCCGCAATCTTGATGCATTCGGTGATGCCGCCGGCGTGCGAGAGGTCCGGCTGCAGCAGCGCCAGCCCGCCCGCGGCCAGCACCGGCTTGAACTCGGCGCGCGAGTACATGCGCTCGCCCGCGGCCAGCGGGATCGACGTCGCGTCCGACAGCGGCCGGTAGTACTCCCACTGCTCGGGCAGCACCGGCTCCTCGACGAACAGCGGTTTGAACGGCACCAGCTCGCGCAGCAGCACCCGCGCCATCGGCGCGCTGACGCGACCGTGGAAATCGATGCCGAAATCGATCGTGTCGCCCACCGCCTCGCGCACCGCCGCCACCTTCGCCACCGCCGCGTCGATCGCGCGCGGGCTGTCGATCAGCTTGAGCTCCTCGGTGCCGTTGAACTTGAAGGTGTCGAAGCCGAGCGCACGGTGCGCCTGCATCTGCGCGACGATGTCGGCCGGGCGGTCGCCGCCGACCCAGCGATAGGTCTTCATCCGCTCGCGCACCAGGCCACCCAGCAGCTGGTACACCGGAACACCCAGCGCCTTGCCCTTGATGTCCCACAGCGCCTGGTCGATGCCGGCGATCGCGCTCATCAGGATCGCGCCACCGCGATAGAAGCCGCCGCGGTACATCAGCTGCCACAGGTCGTTGATGTTCGCCGGGTCGCGGCCGACCAGCAGTTCGCCCAGCTCGTGCACGGCCGTCTCGACCGTGGCCGCACGGCCCTCGATCACCGGCTCGCCCCAGCCGCTGATGCCCTCGTCGGTCTCGATCTTCAAGAACAGCCAGCGCGGCGGCGCGTGCCAGGTGGTCAGGCGGGTGATCTTCATGCGGCGTGCTCCCGCCACGCATCGAGGAAGCGGCGCGCGTTTGCCCCCGTCTGCGCCGGCGCCTGGCCCGGGCGATACAGCTCGCCACCGATGGCCGCGCCGCTGCACCCGGCCGACAGGTACTCGCCGAGGTTGTCCGGGGTGATGCCGCCCACGGCCAGCAGCGGCACCGGCGGCAACACGCTGCGCAGCGCCCGCGCCAGCGCCGGGCCATACACCGATGCCGGGAACAGCTTGAGCATGTGTGCGCCGGCCTCGAGCGCGTCGAAGGCCTCGCTGGCGGTGGCGCAGCCGGCGGCGATGGTGAATCCGCGCTCGCGCGCCTGCCGGATCAGCGCCGGACGCACGTTGGGCGTCACCACCAGGCGCCCCCCGGACGCCTGCAGTGCGTCCAGATGGGACGGCTCGAGCACGGTGCCGGCGCCAACCGCGGCCCGGTCACCGCAGGCCGCGACCGCGATCGCCACGCTGCGTGCCCACTCCGGCGAATTGGTCGGGATCTCGATCGCGCCGAAGCCTGCTTCCAGAAGCACCTCGACGTGTGCGGCTACCTCGGTCGGCGTGATGCCGCGCAGGATCGCGATCAGCGGGGGAGCGAAGGGCGGGTGCGGGTCGTCCATGGGCTTGCGGTGGGGCTCCGGTGGATCTGCGGCGCATCCGTTGGGGATGAGGCAGAGGTTGTTAGTGCGACAGGTCGCCTGAGGGGCTGCCTGCCCGTCGCGGCGGGACTAGGCTGGCGTGGTGGGGTATGTACGACAAATGAAATATTCGGCGTACGCTATTCCACGACCGAATAGCGTGCAGGGAGACAGGGCATGGCGCAAGCCGCCGGTGGCTGGACCAGCGCAAGCCGTCTGAAGACGCGCCACCTGGCGCTGCTGCTGCACCTGCACGACCAGCGCTCGGTGCTGCGTGCAGCCGAGGCGGCCAACATGACCCAGCCGGCGGCGTCCAAGCTGCTGGCCGAAATGGAGTCGTTGCTGGGCGTGCAGCTGTTCGACCGCCATGCGCGCGGGGTGGAGCCGACTGCGTACGGCCTGGCGATGGTGCGGCGCGCGCGTTCGGCGCTGTCGGAGATCGAGCGCGGCGGCGAGGAGATCGCCGCCCTGCGCGAAGGCCGACTGGGCAAGGTCGCGATCGGCACCGTGGTCAACCCCGGCACCACCCTGGTGCCGCAGGCGGTGGCGGCGATGAAGCGCGACTACCCGGGCATCCTGGTCGAAGTGGAGATGGATTACAGCCGGCCGCTGGTCGCGCGCCTGCTCGACGGACACCTCGACGTCGTGATCGGCCGCATCATGGGGCCAGAAGGCGCGGCCGAACTTGAATTCGAACCGCTGGCCGACGAGCCGCATTCTGTGATCGTGCGGGCAGGGCATCCGCTGGCGATGCGCGATCAGGTGCGGCACGCCGACCTGCAGGACTACGGCTGGATCATGCCGCCGGCGGCAAGCGTGCTGCGTACGCGGCTGGACGCGGTATTCCACCAGCACGGCCTGCGCTCGCCGCAGAACCTGGTCGAGACCGCCTCGCTGCCGGTGATCATCCACCTGCTGCGCCACAGTGACCTGCTGGCCGCACTGCCGCCGGAATGCGTCGCCCCCTACCTGCAGACCGCGCAGATGCAGGTGCTGCCGATCGAGCTGGACGTGCGCATGGAGTACTTCGGCATCATCCGCCGACGCGACAAGGCGCCGGCCCCCGGCGTGGCGCACATGCTCGAAACCCTGCGCGCGACCGCGCGGCGGATCTATCCGCCGCTGCCGGAGCTGGGACCGGCTGCCTGAGCCGCCGTTGTGGCAGCGCCATCTCATGCGCTGCCTTGGCTGTCCAGCGGTGTCATCCTTGGCCTCGCGCGGGCCTCCCACTTGGCGCGCCGGTGAGCGAGATATTCCGGGCCGGACTAGCTCGAGCCTAAAAATTCATTGGTAGCGCATGGATCGGCGCTCCTATGCTCGCCCTGAGCGCAGTGTCTGGCGTTGTCATGCCGGATTGCCGCGTACCGCGAAGAGGCCGCCACCAGGCCAGCAAAGACATCCGAACCGCTTGTCATGTGCCCTTGGGAGGGGAACATCATGTCAACGCTCGACCAGCGCCGCCCGGCTGCAAGCCGGTCCGCGGGACACCACGCCGTCCGCAGTCTCCGCCGCAGCGCCATCGCCCTGGGCGTGGCTGCCGTATTCGCCGCCCCGCTGCATGCGCAGCAGGCCGATCCGCCCGCCGCCGCGCAGGAAGAAGCCAAGACTCTCGATGCTGTGGTGGTGTCGGGCATCCGCGGCTCGGTCTATCGCGCGCAGGACATCAAGCGCGAGGCCGCCACCTTCGTCGATTCGGTCACCGCGCTCGACATCGGCGCGCTGCCCGACCGCAGCGTCACCGAAACGCTCTCGCGCATTCCGGGCGTGACCATCGACCGCTTCCTCTCCGTCGGCGATCCCGAGCACTTCTCCGCCGAGGGTGGCGGCGTGCAGGTGCGCGGCCTGACCCAGGTGCGCTCGGAGCTCAACGGGCGCGACAGCTTCTCCGCCTCTGGCGGTCGCGCGCTGAGCTTCCAGGACGTCCCGTCCGAACTGATGGCCGGCGTGGACGTGTACAAGAACCAGACCGCCGAGATGATCGAGGGTGGCCTTGGTGGCAGCGTCGACCTGCGTACCTTCATGCCGCTCGACTTTGACGGCAGCAGGTTGAGCGCGTCCTTCAGCGTCAACCGCGGCGATTTTGCCGAACACGTCAAACCCTCCGGGTCGATCCTCTACAGCAACCGCTGGGAAACCGACGCCGGCGAGTTCGGCATCCTGGTCGACCTGGCCCACTCCGAACTGGCCACCCGCACCGACGGCATGTTCGTGCGGCCGTTCTTCAACAACGGCAATACCGATCTTGGTGGCGACGGGATCGCCGATGACCTCTGGCTGCCGCGTGGCGCCGACTGGCGCACGCTCGAGTACGAACGCGAACGGCAAGGTGCCTACGTCGCCCTGCAGTGGCGACCGAACGATCGTGTCGAAGTCTTCGCGACGGCTTTCCAGAGCAAGTACGACGAACTCTGGTATGAAGATGCGATCTTCGTCGACAACGATCCGACGCAGGTCGCGCTCGACGCCAGCCAACCGTACGAACTGGACGGAAGCGTGTTCCGTTCCGGGCGGATCACCCAGCCTGGCGGCGTGCCAATGGGGACTGACATCCGTGCATCACACCGCGCATCCAAGACCAACGACTTCTCGGCGGGCCTGAAATGGTTGATCGGCGACAGGAACGAACTGTCCACCGACATCCAGTACATCAAGTCGACCACGAAGAGTCTGGACTCCACCGTGGCCCTGGGTTTGCGGGTGCCATACATCGACGTGTCTCTGGGTGGAGGCTTGCCCTCCATCAACGTCGATGGCCAGTTCACGACAAACCCGGCGAATTACTACTGGGGGTTCACCATGGACCACCAGGACGACAATGAAGCCGAGCAGGTGAGTTGGCGTGCGGACCTCAAGCACAGCTTCGATGCGGGGTTCTTCAGGTCGATCGAAGGTGGCGTGCGCATGACCCGGCGCGACGCCACCAGCATCGACACTGGCTACAACTGGGTGGCGGTCATCCAGCCATGGATGCAGTGGTGGGCACTGCCGGGCGACCAGCCATTGCCCGGCCTCGATCTGAACGGCGAGGTCAACTCCAGCCTGGTCCATCTCAACCAGTTCCAGAACTTCTATCGCGGTGATGTCGGCGCTCCCGGTGGACTCTACGCACCCATTCTCTCGACCGCGCTGGGATACCCGAACAGCTATCAGGCGATTCACGATGCCGCCGACCCCTATTACCTGAGGAACGCAGACGGCTCGCCCACAATTGCGCCCTATGTCCCGATGCTCCCGGGCCCGCAACACCTGAACGAGCAGGAAGAGTCGACCGATGGCGCCTACCTGATGCTCAGCTTCGGTCCCGTCGACGCTGCATTCGACGGCAACGTAGGCGTGCGCGTGGTCCGTACCCGAAATTCAGCGAATGGATTCACCGTCTACCCGAACCTGGTCTACGCGCCATATCTGGGTGCCGGCGAATCAACGCCGATCACCGCGGAGAACTCCTACACCGACGTATTGCCGAGCCTGAATCTGCGATGGGAGTTCGCGCCGGACCTGATCGCGCGCTTCGCCGCGTCCAAGGCCATCGCCCGCCCCAACTTCAGCGACATGCAGGCCTATCAGCTGTTGAATGCGAGCATGCGGTCCGGCATCGATCCGCCGACCGATGGCAGCCTGCCGCCCGTCAGCGACCTCGAGCTCACCGGCAGTTCCAACGACAACCCCTACCTGGAGCCGATGAAGGCCAACCAGTTCGACCTGTCGCTGGAGTGGTACTTCGCGCCCGACCACGGCGGCATGGCCTGGGTGAACTTCTTCTACAAGGATGTCGAAGACTACTTCCGCCAGCAGACCGAGCTGGTGCCGTACCCGGGCACGGACGGCAACGAGTACAACTACCTGGTTTCGCGGCTGGTCAACATCGGTACCGCGAAGATCCAGGGCGCGGAACTCGGCTGGAACCAGTTCTTCGACTTCCTGCCCGCGCCGTTCGATGGCCTGGGCATGTCGGCCAACTACACCTATATCGACAGTTCGACGCGGATCCCGAGCGGATCGAACGCGGTGCCGGTCGATACCGACGGCAGCACATTCGACAACCTGCCGGCCGACGGTCTTTCGAAGAACTCCTACAACGCGGCGGTCTTCTACGAGAAGGGCCCGTGGCAGGTGCGCCTGGCCTACAACTGGCGCAGCAAGTACCTGCTGGCGGTGGGGCCGAATGGCTACAACGGAGAGTACACGACGCCCGACACCCAGCAGACCATCGCCTGGAAGCTGCCGGTCTACAGCGACAGCTTCGGCCAGCTCGACGGCTCGATCTTCTACCGGTTCTCCGACCACGTGCAGGTCGGGCTGGAGATGAACAACCTCAACAACGCCGAGCAGCGCACGATCATGGATCAGAACGGCGCCGGCAGCCGCATCACCTCCTGGTACGTCAACGACCGTCGCTACGCCGCGACCGTGCGCCTGTCGTTCTGATCGCCAGCGCCCGCCCGCCCGGGCGGGCGTCGACGACCGCAATCCCGACCTGGCCGCGGCCATTCCGCGGATCCGCTGGGACCTCACCACCAGCGGACCAGGCCGGGAGGGCGGCCTGGTTCCATCGGGCCGGCCGCACCCCTCCGCGGCTGCGCACACCGTTGCCGGCGCTTGCGGCGGCATCACCCGGCAAAACCCGATGCAGCCCCCGCCCGTCGCGTGATGGTTTCGGGCGCACCGATGCATTGACGGCTTCGCGGTGTTAGCGGTAACTTCGCCCTGCGGCACAGACCGCCACGAGAATAACGGGAATCGGATTCCCGCCGTTTCAGGTTGCTGCACGTGTCGTGCCCGAGGGCGGCGCCGCGATTGCAGCAAGGGGGCAATAAACGCGATACCACTGCAGGCGTAGCGGCTCGGCAGACTGCCGGGACGCGGGTCCGTGCTGCCGTACATGTCTGCTCGTATTCCTTGGGAGGGGAACATGCAAACACTTCGAAACAACCGTCATCCAGGCGGCCGCCAGGCCACTTCACGCACGCTGCGGCGCAGCGCCATCGCCCTCGCGGTCTCGGCCCTGCTCGCCGGCCCGGCTCTCGCCCAGGAGGCCGCGCCGGTCGCCGATGACGCGGCCGTCGACCTCGATACGGTCGTGGTCACCGGCATCCGCGGCAGCGTCATGCGCGCCCAGGAGATCAAGCAGGAAGCCACGCAGATCGTCGATTCGGTGACCGCCGAGGACATCGGCGCGCTGCCCGACCGCAGCGTCACCGAGACCCTCAAGCGCATCAGTGGCCTGACCGTCACCGGCTTCGCTGCGCGCGACGATACCGACCATTTTTCGGCCGAGGGCAGCGGCGTGATGATCCGCGGCTTGACCTTCGTGCGCGGCGAGCTCAACGGCCGCGACGTGTTCACCGCCAACGGTGGCCGTGGCATCAGCTTCGAGGAAGTGTCGGCCGAGCTGATGGCCGGCGTGGACGTGTACAAGAACCCGTCGGCCGAGATCATCGAAGGCGGGCTGGGCGGCACCATCAACCTGCGTACCCGCATGCCGTTTGACGAGCAGGGCCGCAAGATCGCCGGCAGCGTCGACTACAACTACGGCGACAAGGCCAAGGACGCCCGCCCGTCCGCCTCGTTCCTGTTCAGCGACCGCTGGCAGACCGGCGTGGGTGAGATGGGCTTCCTGGCCAACGTCTCTTACTCCGAACTGGCCACGCAGTCCGACGGCATCCAGATCCAGCCCTATTCGCGTCGCGGCCGCACGCCGGCCGAGCAGCCGGAAGGCCTGCCAAACGGGGAAGGTTATGTGTACGACTGGGAGGAGGAGAATTGGGTGTCGTCCGACAGCCAGCGCGATCTCCTGCTGGAAGGCACCGACCGCGACCACGTGTTCGTGCCGGGCGGCGTGAACTGGCGCCGCACCGATTTCGATCGCAAGCGCCAGGGCGGCGCCTTTGCGTTCCAGTGGCGTCCCAATGACGACACCGAGATCTACACCCAGTTCATCACGTCCAAGTACGACATGACGTGGCGCGAGCACTTCATGGAGTACGCCGGAGCGGGCGAAGCCAACAACACCGACAACTGGACCGGTGACCCCAACTATTTCGGGAACGCCTACGATGGTGGCGATGGCCTGGCGGACCGCACCAACAGGATCATCCCGATGCCTGGTACGCAGTTCGAGTATGACGACAACGGCCGGTTCCTCCGGGGCAACATTCGCCTGGGTGGCTGGCGCGGGCAGCCGGGGGACGATTCCAACGGCATGTACCAGGGTCCCGGCATCCAGTTCGCGGCCGGCAATCGCTACAACGTGCAGTCCTCCAAGACCACTGACTGGTCGGCCGGCTTCAGGCACTTCATTACCGACAACTTCCTCGTGCGGGGTGACTTCCAGTACGTGAAGGCCACCAGTGACCAGGTCGACTTCTCCGTCCATACGTCGACCTTGCTGGAAGGCATCCATCTGGACCTGACCGGCAAGTACCCGTCGGTGACGCTCGATGATTCGAGCAGGGTCCTGCAGCAGGACAGCTACTTCTGGCGCTCGGCAATGGACCACCTGGCCGACAACGAAGGCCACGAGCGTGCCGGTCGCATGGACTTCGAGTACAACTTCGTCGACAGCAGCTGGTTGCAAATGGCGCGATTCGGTGTGCGCGTCGCCGATCGCGAGTACACCAGCCAGTCCACCGGCTACAACTGGCAGCCCATCAGCGACGACTGGAACAGGATCGAGAACCCGGATCCGACCCGGCCGCCGGTGGCGTGGTTGGACCAGTTCTACCCCACCGAGTCGTCGCTGTACACGATGAACGATTTCTTCGGCGGCGACGCCAATGTCCCGACCCAGTTCTGGGCGGCGCAGGACGGCTTCGTGGACATTGACAGGGTCGACGGGACCCTGGGGACGATCACGGGTGCCCAGTGGAGCCCGATCAGCTTCACGCCTGACGCCATCAACCAGCAGCGCGAGCGCACCCAGGCCGGCTACGGCATCCTGTACTTCGGCAACGACGAGCTGGCCAATCCGGTCGACGGCAACGTCGGCGTGCGCGTGGTCAAGACCAGCGTCAAGAGCCTGGGTGGTGGCCTGATGCCGAACATGGTCGGCTCCTACGTGGAAGACGTGGTGCCGGAACTGGCAGATATGTTCTATGGACAGGCGTTCACCAGCCAGGTGAGCACCTCCTACACCGACGTCCTGCCCAGCCTGAACCTGCGCGTGCGCTTCGACCATGGGTTGCAGTGGCGTTTTGCGGCGTCCAAGGCCATTGCCCGGCCGGAATTTCGGTTGATGCAAAACTGGATCACCCTGTCGGCCAATGCGGCAGGCTGTTCCCAGGCCCGGCGCGATGGACTGCGCACCGAGTTGTGCGGGCCCGATGACCTGGCCTACAGCGGCAGCGGCGGCAATCCCGAGCTGAAGCCGATGCGCGCCAACCAGTTCGACACCGCACTCGAGTGGTACTTCGGTCCTGCCAACAGCGCGTACATCACGGTGTTCAAGAAGGACGTGAAGGATTACTTCGCCACGTCCCTGGGCACCGACATCATCGATGGGCGCAGTTACCAGATGAACCGCACGCGTAATCTGGACGAAGGCAAGATCAAGGGCTTCGAGCTCGGCTATTCGCAGTTCTTCGATTTCCTGCCCGGCCTGGGTGTGCAGGCGAACTACACCTTCGTGGACAGCTCCGGCGGCACCAACGTCGACGTGGGCATTCCCACCGGCGCGCCCGTGGTCCCTGAGGTCGCCCTCGAGTTGCCGCTGGAAGGACTGTCCCGCCGCAGCTACAACGTGATCGGCATCTTCGAACGCGGTCCGGTGTCGTTCCGCCTGGCGTACAACTGGCGTTCGCAATACCTGCTGACCAGCAGCGACGTGATGCCGGCGATGCGCCAGCCGGTGTGGAATGACGATTACGGCCAGCTCGACGGCTCGTTCTTCTACAACCTCACCGACAACATCCAGCTGGGCCTGCAGGTGAACAACATCACCAACAGCACCACCAAGCTGCTGATGGGCCCGCGCGGCTACCGCCGCGATGGTTTCGTGGACGAGACGCTCTACAACCGCGCCTGGTTCGAGAATGACCGCCGCTACTCGGCGGTGCTGCGCGCAAGCTGGTAAGCCGACGAGCAAATGCCACCGCGCGGCCCAGCCGCGCGGTGGCTTTGCGTTAGAGCCGGATGCGGCCCGGTACCACTAACGCCGGAAAGCGCGCTAAGGGATCGCGGCCCCTCAGGCGCTGGCGCGAGCCATGCATGGCGTGTGCGTGCACACGCCTACGAGAATTGCGCCGCAGCGGGCCAGTCAATGCACGCAGCTTCCGAAGGATTCTCGCCGCATATCCCGCCCATCTGGTGGCAACGGACGACTGGATAGACGGTCCCGCGCTCGGCGAGAGACGGCCCGCCTCCATGCGAATCAAGCGGTGGGCACTCCCGCAACCGTACGTCCCCTGCGCCCCGATATGCGGTGACATGGCCGTCATATGCGATATGACCGCGGGCACACCGGATAAACATTGCCGCATCGGACGGCGCCCATGTCCATCCGGGGTCCCAAGCGCCTGACTGGGAACGGAAAGTTCCCGTTGACGTGGCAGAGATCTGAAGCGGAGAATCGGGATTATGCCGATACTGTCGGTCTAATCGTAGTTAGCCCTCTTAACCGAGATCCATATGACCCGTTACTTTCTAGCGCTTGCCCTCGCCTTTGCCTGCCAATCGGCTGCTGCACAGGAACCACTACCCGTTGAATTGCCAGCTGACCAAGAAGCTGTCGCACTACAAGCGGCTGAAGCTACGGGATCGGCCATCTATCGCCATGATCGGGCTGCTGCAGTTGCTACGGATGCGGCTCTTGAGATTCGTGCATTCAAGAAAGACAAGCGCGTAAAGGGTTGGATCACTGAGGAGCGACAAGGCGAGATCACCGTTACGTTCATCGATCAAGCTCCTGCAGCGCTGTACCGCGCCATAGTTTCAAACACCGGCAGGCTCGTTGGCCCTATCGCTGTGCTTGACGCGCCCACCCCTCTGACCGAGTTTGAGTCTGGCGCTGCTGCGGCTCGCGTCACAGCATTAGCTTCAAACTTTCAGCCGTGCTCCAACGACTACAACTCCGTTGTGTTGCCGGGCAATGGCGCCCCCACTCAGAGCTGGGTTGTGTACCTGCTTCCTGGAACCACAAAGAGCAACGTCGTCCCGATAGGGGGCACCTACCGCGTCGAGACTGATGGCTCCAAGGTGATTTCGCGGCGCGGATTTACCCGCACTTGTATCGCCTTGCAAACTAATCCTCGTTCAGTAGGGCTAATGATCACGCACTTGCTCGACCCTGTTCCCACAGAGGCACACGTGTTTTGGAGCCTTTGGGCCAAGAAAACCATGTATGTTTCCACGCCGCCAAATGGAACCCTCTGGGCCATTGAGGACAACAAGATCAAGCTCGTTGAGCGTGGCGCAGCAGAGGGCTAACAATTCATTCAAGCCGAAGCCGCTTCGCGGCTCGGCTTAATTCAGGCGTTAGGCCTACTTCTGGAGCCCGAAAGATGATCGAACGCACCGGCGACATTGCAGGCTATGCCCGGATGTTGATTGGCGCCCGCGTCAAGCATGAACAAAGCTCCAGAATTTTTGGAGGGCCCTACATGAAGTTGGCTCAAAGCTACGCGCTTCGAAGCTACTTCTTTCAATTGGGTTGTATTCTCGGCTCTCGCTACCGTGACCGCGTTGACACCTTCTATCACGCAATGTTCGGACTCGCGGAGAGCGGCGGACAAGTCGCAAAACTAGCATCTGAGAATCTCGTTCCAACTCATGTGAACGAAAACATGAAATTCTCGGATTACGTGCTCACTGATCTGATGGGGTTGAATGGGACCCACGACTTAGCAAGTTTCATGAGTAAATCCGCATTGAGCAAGGTGGATTCTAAAACTGTCATGTCTGATCTTTGGACTGACACTCTAGATGGTGCAGCGGTCGGCATCTGTCACCCCGCAATTGTTCGAGGGATGTTCGCTCTGTCCTATGCCCCAATGCCTAAGGACAGCTGGGACCGCGCCCGAAATGCGGGCGTGAGTTTGCCGGAGAAGCAGGATCTAATGACATATGATGAACTCGAAGATGAGGAGACCTCTGCATTCCTGCACTACTGCAACGAATGCTGCCCTCACCTTCATGACCTCCTCAGCGCGTAGGCCTAACAGTTCATTCAAGCCGAAACCGCTTCGCGGTTCGGCTTAACTCAAGCGTTAGGCCGCTATGAAAGAACTTCAGGGACTGCAAGATTGGTACACGTCCCAATGCAACGAGGACTGGGAGCATTCGTTCGGCGTCAAGATCGAAACGCTCGACAATCCTGGCTGGACGCTAGAAGTTGATCTTCGCGAGACTGAGTTGAGCGGCAAGGAGTTCAGTGCGATCAGTCGGGGAGACTCTGAGGACGATGCAGATTGGATTCACTGCAAAGTGGAGTCAGAGAAATTTTTTGGTTCTGGCGGCGCGGGCAACTTAGCTGAGCTATTACAGCAATTCCTCACGTGGGCGGGTCGGTAGCGCGGCCTAACAATTCATTCAAGCCGAACCGGCACTTCCTTCGCTTTAGTGGACACCCTGACCTAACGAATCAGGAGATGCTCCCATGCCGAAACCAGGCCCACGTACGACCCCGCGTTACAGCACGACCTTCAAGGCGACCGCAGTCCG